>NZ_CDBJ01000001.1:0-262 GCF_000820045.1 Aeromonas rivuli
CTTGGTCAGTTCGCCCTGATCCTGGCTTTTGCCACCTCCTTGCTGCTCGGCAGCTACCCGCTGCTCGGCGCCAAGTGGGGGCGGATTGGCATGATGCAAGCCGCCCGCCCGCTGGCCTATGCCCAGTTCCTGCTGCTGTTGCTGTCGTTCCTCTGCCTGACCTGGGCCTTTATCGACAACGACTTCACGGTGCAATATGTGGCGACCAACTCCAACAGCCTGTTGCCGCTGCAGTACCGGATATCGGCGGTGTGGGGCGCCC
>NZ_CDBJ01000001.1:277-914 GCF_000820045.1 Aeromonas rivuli
TGAGGGCTCCTTGCTGCTCTGGGTGCTGACCCTGGGAGGCTGGACGGCGGCCGTGGCCCTGTTCAGCCGTAGCCTGCCGCTCGATGCGGTGGCGCGGGTGCTGGGGGTGCTGGGCCTGATCGCCGTCGGCTTCACCGCCTTCGTGCTGTTCACCTCGGATCCTTTCACTCGCACCCTGCCGTTCTTCCCGGTGGATGGCCGCGATCTCAACCCCCTGTTGCAAGATCCGGGTCTCATCTTCCATCCGCCCATGCTCTACATGGGCTATGTGGGCTTCTCGGTGGCCTTTGCCTTTGCCATCGCCTCCCTGATGACGGGGCGTCTGGACGCCACCTGGGCGCGCTGGTCCCGCCCCTGGACCATGGCGGCCTGGGTCTTCCTGACGCTCGGTATCGTGCTGGGCTCCTGGTGGGCCTATTACGAACTCGGCTGGGGTGGCTGGTGGTTCTGGGATCCGGTGGAAAATGCCTCCTTCATGCCCTGGCTGGCGGGCACTGCCCTGCTGCATTCGCTCGCGGTCAGCGAGAAGCGCGCCACCTTCAAGGCCTGGACAGTGCTGCTGGCGCTGTCGGCCTTCTCTTTGAGTCTGCTCGGTACCTTCCTGGTGCGTTCCGGCGTGCTGGTCTCGGTGCATGCG
>NZ_CDBJ01000001.1:937-3393 GCF_000820045.1 Aeromonas rivuli
CCCTGCTGCTGTTTGCCTTCAAGGGTTCCCAGGTGAAGAGCCATGGCAAGCATGAGTTCTGGAGTCGCGAGACTCTGCTGCTTGGCAACAACATTCTGCTGATGGCCGGATTGCTGACCGTGCTGCTCGGTACCCTGCTGCCCCTGGTGCACAAGGAGCTGGGCCTGGGGAGCATCTCCATTGGTACTCCCTTCTTCAACCATATCTACAGCTGGCTCATCATCCCCTTCGCCGCCCTGCTGGGGGTCGGCCCGCTGTTCCGCTGGCGCCGCCAGGCGGTGGGCGAGCTCAAGGGCAAGGTGATCCTCGCCCTGGCATTGAGCCTGGCTGCCGCCTTGCTGCTGCCCTGGTTCTTTGCCGAGGAGTTCAAACCCTGGGCGGCCCTTGGCATAGGTCTTGGCGCCTGGATCATCATCACCAGCATCCAGGAGACCTGGGTGCGTGCCACCCACAAGCACAGCTTCGGTGTCGGTGTTCGCCGGCTTGGCAACAGCCACTGGGCCATGATATTCGGTCATGTGGGGCTGGCGGTCAGCATCATCGGCATCGCCTGTACCCAGAACTACAGCATCGAGAAGGACTTGCGCATGCAGGCCGGCGACAGGGTGCATTTCGCCGACTACGAATTTGTCTTCACCGGCATCAAGGAGAAGAACGGCCCCAACTACGAAGGCTTCAAGGGAGTGCTTGAGGTGCATCGTGACGGCAAGCAGGTCGCCCTGCTCAAGCCGGAGAAGCGCAACTACATCGTCAGCCGCATGCCGATGACGGAAGCCGCCATCGATGCCGGCTTCACCCGGGATCTCTATGCGGCGCTGGGCGAGCCGCTCGATAATGGCGCCTGGGCCGTGCGCATCTATTACAAGCCGTTCGTGCGCTGGATCTGGTTCGGTGGCGTCTTCATGGCCATCGGTGGCGTGCTCGCCATGCTGGACAAGCGTTATCGCTTTGGCCGTCGTGAAGAGGAGAGCAAGGCATGAGCAAGAAGACCTGGTTGTTTCTGCTGCCCTTCATCATCTTCCTGCTGGGGGCCGTGTTCCTGTTCAAGGGGCTCTATTCCGACCCGCGCAAGCTGGAATCCGTGATGGTCGGCAAGGAGGTGCCCGTCTTTACCCTGCAAGACTTGCACGATCTCAACAAGCAGCATGACAGCAGCCTGTTCAAGGGACGGCCCATGCTGCTCAACGTCTGGGCGACCTGGTGCCCGACCTGCTACGCCGAGCACACCTACCTCAAGGAGCTGGCGGGGCAGGGGGTGACCATAGTCGGCATGAACTACAAGGACGAGCGTGACAAGGCCCTCAAGTGGCTGGATGAGCTGGGCGATCCCTATCAGGTCAGCCTCTACGATCCCGACGGCATGCTGGGTCTGGATCTCGGTGTCTATGGCGCGCCCGAGACCTTCTTCATCGACTCCCAGGGCATCATCCGTTATCGCCACGTGGGGGACGTCAACGCCCAGGTGTGGGAATCCACCCTCAAGCCCATCTATGAGGCGATGAAATGATGCGCCGCTCTCTCTCTGCCCTCTTGCTGACCCTGGCATTGGGTACTTCCTGGTCGGCATTGGCTGCCATCGACGTCTACAGCTTTGACTCCGATGCCCAGGAGCAGACCTTTCGTGAGCTGACCCGCGAACTGCGTTGTCCCAAGTGTCAGAACCAGGACATTGCCGACTCCAATGCCGGCCTTGCCAAGGACTTGCGTGACAAGACCTACCAGATGGTGCATCAGGGCAAGGAGAAGCAGGAGATCATCGATTACATGGTGGCGCGCTATGGCAACTTCATTCTCTACGACCCGCCGATGATGGCCTCCACCCTGATCCTCTGGCTGGGGCCATTCGGGGTGATAGTGATAGGTTTCTGTGTCGTGGTGGCCCGTGCCCGCAAGCGGCCAAGGAGTGAGCCTGCACTCCAGCCGGGATTGAACGATGAGGAGAGTCGCCGTCTGGCTGCCCTGCTCAAAGAGGAAGAGAAACAATGATCGCATTCTGGATTGTCATCGTCGCCTTGCTGGCGCTGGTGAGCCTGACCCTGGCTCTGCCGTTGCTGCGTGGTGAGAGCCGTCAAACCATCAGTCGCTCGGCGCTCAACAAGCAGCTCTATCGCCAACGGGTCGTGGAGATAGGGGAGGAGCGTGATCAGGGCATTCTGGCCGAGGAGCAGGAGTCTCTGGTGGAGCTGCAACGTAGCCTGCTGGATGATATTCCTGATGTCGAACAGACCGCCAGTGCCGGTCGCAGCCTGGTCTGGATCCCGGGGGTGCTGGTCCTGGTGGTGGTGAGCCTGGCGCTCTATGCCAAGCTGGGCGCCTGGCAAGAGGTGATGCATTGGCAGTCGGTCAATGCGCGCCTGCCTGAACTCAGCAACAAGATTTTGGTTGAGCGTGATAGCGATGTGACCGAGCAGGATCTGCAGGAGTTCATGCTGGGACTGCGTACCCGCTTGGCCGAG
>NZ_CDBJ01000001.1:3437-81600 GCF_000820045.1 Aeromonas rivuli
CGGTACCCTATGCCCAGGCGCTGATGATGAACGGTGATGAGGTGAAAGCCGACGCGCTGCTTCAGCAGGCCATCGCCAGGGATCCCCAGGATCTGGAGGCGCGCTCCACCTATGCCTTCATGGCGCTGCAAAAAGAGGACTTCAAGACGGCCCTCAGCCGTTGGCAGGCGATGTTGCCATTGATGGAGAAGGGGTCGAGCCGCTATCAGATGATAGAGCGCTCCATCGAGTACGCGGAGCAGCAACTGGCCAAGAGTGGTGGCCAGCTTGCTCCGAGTGCGGCCAGTGGCGACCCGCAAGGGGAGGTTAGCCTGGCGGTGAAGGCGGGTGAGTTCCCCATTCACATCACCCTGGCGCCAGGTATTCAGATGCCAGATGATCCTCACCTCTTCGTGTTTGCCGTGGTCCCCAATGGCCCGCCCATGCCGATCGCTGTCAAGCGGATCCGGGATCCCAAGTTGCCCGTCACCCTCTCTCTCGGTGATGGGGACGCGATGATCGAGGGCAGCAAGCTTGAAGTGAACCCCGAGCTGCAATTCAAGGCGAGGCTCTCTGCCGGTGGCAACGTCATGAACAAGGAGGGGGCCTTCGAAGGGGTATCGACAACGGTATCAACAGCGACAATTCCGACAGTGCCGATTGACATCCGTATCGATCGCGCCCTCTAATAGTCATCTTTACTCGGCCCCTCTGGGGCCGAGCCGCTTATAATAATCAAACAGTTCAAGTGACTTTCTCAAGGTAAATCAGTATGCAAGTGCGTTTAGGTGCATGGGGACTGGCATTGCTACTCGGTGGTTGTGCTGGCGGCCCACCCAAACCGGGACCCGCGAGTCTGGATGTCGGGCTCAGTAATCACAATGCCCCCGAGGCGGTCAGTACCGCCAGCGATCCCCAGGATCCCTTCCAGGGGGTGAACCGCGCCATGTGGGCGGTCAACTTTGATGTGCTCGAACCCTATGTCGCCCGCCCCGTCATTCACAGCTATGCCGATTATGTGCCGGACAGCGTCAAGGAGGGGGTAGACAACTTCGTCAACAACTTCGACGAGCCGAGCAGCATGGTCAACCACCTGATCAGCGGCGATCTGCCTGGTGCCGGCAACAATCTGGGTCGATTCACCCTCAATACCACCCTGGGTCTGTTCGGCATCTTCGACGTGGCCAAGCATGTGGGGCTGGAGCGCAACATGCTGGAGATGAGCACCCTCATCGGCCGTGCCGACATTGGCGAAGGAGGTTACTTGATGTTCCCCGTGTATGGGCCAACCACCACCCGGGATCTGATTGGCGACACCATAGATACCCTCTACTTCCCCTATGCGCTGCTGACCTTCCCGATGAGAGTGGTGCACTGGGCGCTGGATGGGGTCGGTACCCGATCCAAGCTTATCGATCAGGAGCGGGTGGTCGATAACTCCCTCGACCCTTACGCCTTCACCAAGGGCCTCTACCTGCAGTACGATCAGAGCAAGATAGAGGGGCGCAATGTGCCGTTTGGCGATGGGGCCAGACCCCAGACCGGCCGTCAGGACGAGGGTAATCTGGATGAGTATCTGGACGAGATAGACCAGTAACAGATACACANNCCCATGGGCGCCTCTCTCATTTTGATCGCTTGGCCAGCGCGGATAAAAAAACACCCCGCAGTGCGGGGTGTTTTGGCAAGAAGCGGCGGATTAGGCAGCCAGGTTCTTGGCCACGAATTCCCAGTTGACCAGGGTCCAGAAGGTTTCCATGTACTTGGGACGCATGTTGCGGAAATCGATGTAGTAGGCGTGCTCCCACAGGTCGACGGTCAACAGCGGCGTGGTACCGGCTTCGGTCAGCGGGCAACCGGCGTTGGAGGTGTTGACGATGGCCAGGGTGCCGTCGGCTTTTTTCACCAACCAGGTCCAGCTAGAACCAAAGTTGCCGATGGCAGACTTGGTGAAGGCATCCTTGAACTCGGCGAAGGAGCCGAATTGCTTGGTGATGGCATCGGCCAGGGCGCCAGTCGGCTCATTGCCGCCATTCGGGGAGAGGCAGTGCCAGTAGAAGGTGTGGTTCCAGATCTGGGCGGCGTTGTTGAAGATGCCGCCGGTGGAGGTCTTGATGATCTCTTCCAGGGACTTGCCTTCAAACTCGGTACCCGGCACCAGGTTGTTCAAGTTGACCACATAGGTGTTGTGGTGCTTGCCGTGGTGATATTCCAGGGTTTCCTGGGAGATGTGCGGTTCCAGAGCATTGATTGCGTAGGGCAGAGCGGGAAGTTCGAAAGCCATTTTCTACTCTCCATTGGCTGGCCGTGCGAAAGCGACGGTTGCAAGACATTGCATAGGCTTTTCTTGGGCGAAAAGCATTATTTTACGTGACTGGGCGAACGTCCTGAGGTTGCCGGACGGGCGCCCAATGGGCCGAATGATTGTAACAGCATCAAAGATGGGCTCACAACTCTTGATTCTCGCCATGACAGGGATCAAGTTGCCGCGTATTGAGTCGGGTGTAAATGACGCGTTTTCGGTTTGCCGGTTTGTGGTCGGCGGACTTTGCAGTAGAATGATCGGCGAAATCGCTCTAGTGAGGCACCTATGGAAACTATTGAAAAGATTAAACAGCAGCTGGCCGAGAACCCCATCATTCTCTACATGAAGGGATCCCCCAAGCTTCCGAGCTGCGGTTTCTCTGCCCAGGCCTCCCAGGCCATGATGTCTTGTGGCGAACCCTTCGCTTATGTGGACATCTTGCAGAACCCGGACATCCGCGCCGAGCTGCCCAAGTTTGCCAACTGGCCGACCTTCCCCCAGCTGTGGGTCGATGGTGAGCTGGTCGGTGGCTGCGACATCATGATTGAGATGTTCCAGGCAGGGGAACTGCAGACCCTGGTCAAAGAGACCGCCGCCAAGTACAAGTCGGAAGACGCCGCCGAATAAGCGCTGTTACCGGTTGCGAAATACAAAGAGGGGAGCCATTGGCTCCCCTCTTTCATGGGCAATGATGCCCTGCATTTCCCTTTAGGAAATACGCTCCAGACGAGCCATATAGAAGCCATCGAAGCCGGTCTGGCTCGGGCTGACATTATGATCGTCCAGCAGGCGGAAGTGCTCGTTGGCGGCCAGGAACTTGTCTATCTGCTGACGGTTCTCGGAGGGCAGTATGGAGCAGGTTGCATAGACCAGAATGCCACCTATCTTGGTCATCTGGCTGTAGCGCTGCAATATCTCTTCTTGCAGTGCCATCAGGATCGGCAGACGCTCGGCGGTGTCGCGCCACTTGGCATCCGGATTGCGCTTGAGTACGCCCAGGCCCGAGCAGGGTACGTCCAGCAGCACACGGTCTGCACTCTCTTTGAGGCGTTTGACGGTCTTGCTGCTGGTGATGACGCGGGTCTCCACGTTGTGGGCACCGGCGCGGCGGGCACGCTGCTTGAGGTTTTCCAGCTTCCACTCTTCCACGTCCATGGCGAGCAGGCGGCCCTTGCCCTCCATCAGGGCGGAGATGTGCAGCGTCTTGCCACCGGCACCGGCGCAGGCATCGATCACCTTCATACCCGGTTTGACGTCGAGGGCGGCCGCAACCAGCTGGGAGCCGGCATCCTGCTGTTCGAACCAGCCATCGGCAAAGGCCTTGGTGCGGAACAGGGCTGAGTCGGAGGTGACCTGCAGGGCGCTGTCGACACCCTCAACGGGGATGGTGCTCACATGCTCTTTGTTGAGTTGGGCTTGCAGCTGCGCCTTGGTGCACTTGAGGCTGTTGACGCGCAGGTAGCGCTTGGGCATCCAGGCCAGGGCGGCCCGTTCGGCAGGCCAGGCGTCGCCAAGTTGCTCGGCACCGAGCTTTTCCAGCCAGCTGGGGCAGCCATCCATCAGCACAGGGTTTTTCTTGGCTTCGGTCAGACGGCGACGAAACGCTTCTTCGTTGAAGCGATCCAGACTGGGGTGGTTGGGCATATCAATCTTGTGGAACGCATGCCAGCTGTGCAGCAGCGGCCAGACGTTCTTGGCGGCTTGACGCACCTGAATGCCGGACAGGTTGCAGTAGAGGCTGAGGCGACGCAGCAGATCGCCGGTGACCAGGGCAATCCTTGCCTGTTCTTGGGGTTTGAGTTCGATGCCGGAAAAATGACGGGCGTAGGCACGGTCCAGGGTGAGACCCTGCGTCAGTACGTCGTCAAGAATGGCATCAACCAGATCCCCGAAACGGGGTAACAGTGGGGATTTGAGCATGAGATTAACCTTGGCCGATGAAATCCGCGCAATGATAGGGGTTAGACCAGATTGGCGCAACCGCAGCGCTCGCGCTTTCCCTTGCTGGTGACGCCATAAACGGCCATGATCCCGTAATTGATGGGGACAGGGGCGGTCAACACACCGAGAGGTCACCATACTCATTCGCGTAGCAAGCCATGATGGCCCTGAGTGGCCCGGACGATAAGGATATCCAGATGATGTCGATGCGAACACTCCTGCTATTGATCCCCCTGATGGCCAGTCAGGTTCAGGCAGAACCCGCACCACACTGGCGCACCCTGGCCGCCAGGGGCCAGGAAGAGGCTGGGCTAGCGGTGCGGGCGCGGGCCTTTCGCCAGGTCGATGATGCCAGTGCGCAGCTGACGGCACTGGCCGATGGTGCGCGCACCCTGGTGCTGCCTCTGCCCGAGGGGGGAGAGGTTGGTTTCATATTGACGCTCAACGATCTGTTGCCTGCCGCTTTGGCGGCCAAGTATCCAGGGATCCTCACTTTCAGCGGCCAGAGCCTGCAGGATGAGCGGGATACCGGCCGTTTCGAGCTGGGGCCCCTGGGTTTTCACGGCATGTTTCACTATCAGGGTCGGCTCATCTTCGTCGATCCCCTGAGGAATGGGCTGGGTTATGTGGTCTACGACCAGCGCGATGCCCTGAGTCCCCTCGAGCAGCAGGCTGACGAGGTGCTGGGTCAGCCCCTCGCCGCCGCCCGGGCCGTGCTGGTGAGTGGCAACGAGCGTCGGCGCTACGTCATCGCCATCTCGGCATCGGGCGAGTACACCCAGTATCACACGGGGACCAAGGCCGGTGCACTGGCAGCCATCGCCACCCTGCTCAACCGGGTCAACGAGGTCTATCAGCGGGATCTCGGCGTGAACTTCCAATTGGTCGCCAACAACGATCTCGTCATCTACACCGACCCCGCCACTGACCCGTTCAGCAACGACAGCAGTGACATGGCCAAGAATCAGAGCGTGCAGGCGACGGCCCTTGGGGCGACCCCCTTTGATATAGGTCACGTGCTCAACACCGGGGGAGGGGGGCTGGCCGTGTTGGGCAGCCTGTGCGTCGCCAATCTGAAATCCCAGGGGATGACCGGCTCGAGTGCTCCGGTGGGGGATGCCTTCTTCATCGATTACGTGGCCCATGAACTCGGCCATCAGCTGGGGGCCGATCACACCTTCAATGGCACCAGCGGGGACTGCGGCAGCGGCAGTCGTATCGCAGCGCAGGCCTGGGAGCCCGGCAGCGGCAGCTCCATCATGGGCTACGCCGGTTTGTGCGGCGAGGAGGATCTGCAAGATGGCAGCCTGCCGTATTTCCACAGCAAGTCCATCGAGCAGATGCGCGAGCACATAGGGTTCTACCAGAGTTGCGGCATCCGGGAGGCGCTCAGCAACAATGCGCCTCAGGTCGCGGCGGGCAATGACTATGTGATCCCGGCCAATACCCCTTTCTTGCTCAATGGGGGTGGCTCGGATCTCGATGGCGACAGCCTGAGTTACAACTGGGAGCAGCTCGATCGCGGCGCCGCCTCCACCAGTCTGGCGACCATGGTCGATGATGGCAGCAGGCCCATCTTTCCCTTTGTGGCGCCCGGCACCTCGAGTCAGCGACTGTTGCCCAGCCTGAGTGCATTGCAAAGTGGCATCCTCGCCAAGGGAGAGTCGTGGCCGACCACCAACCGCACCCTGAATTTTCGCCTGACGGCCCGTGATGGCAAGGGCGGGGTGGGCAGTGACGAGATGCAGGTACAGGTGGTCGATACGGGATCCCCTTTCACACTGACCTCCCCGTTGAGTGGCACCCTGAGCGAGGGACAAGCGCTGGCCATTCGCTGGCAGGTGGCGGGCAGCCAGGCGGCCCCCATCTCTTGTGCCAGGGTCGATGTGGCCTTGAGCGCCAATGATGGCCATGCCTGGAGTCCGCTGGCCAGCGCCATCCCGAACAGTGGCAACGCCTCCCTGACGCTGCCGACCCTGCCCGTCACCAGCCAGGGGCGACTGAAGCTGAGTTGCAATGGCAATATCTTCTTCGCCCTGAGCCCCAGATTGAGCCTGACCGGCAGTGGCAGCACCATAGGCACGGTCAGTCCGGCACCAACAGTGCCCACTGATGACTCCAGCGGAGGCGGTGGTGGCGGCAGCCTGAGCCTCTGGAGCTTGTTGTTGCTCGCGCTGGGTGGTGCCATGCGACGTCGGGGTGACAGATGAGGGCCTTGTTGGCTCTGGGACTCTTGCTGCTGGCTGGCTGCCAGGCCGATGCCAGCCCCCAGGCCGGCACCAGGGCCGCCGTTGAGATTCCTGGCGTGGCGCAGGCCCTCAGTGAGCATCTGGCTCGCGGCGATCACCGGGTGATCATCCGGGCTGGTCGTGGCCAGATGGCGCCGGGCATTGCGGCCGAGCAGCAGGGGGCGGTCAAGGGGCGCTGTGGCATGCGCTATCTGGAGGGCCTGGGGGATCTGGTGAGGCCTGGGGAGGAGGCGCAACAGCAGGCGTTGACTGACTTTGCCGCAGCATATAATCGCCAGATAGTGACGCACTGCCCACGGGATGAGGGAGCAAGATAGCGCGCCAGGCCTCGCAGGATGCAGATGGGAAAAAGGGAGGGGGGCTATGGCCTCCCTTCGCAGTTGAGGCTTGTCGCAAGGCCGGGCTAGTCGCACAATGCCAACCAGGACATGACAGCCCCGAGGCAGGTACAGAGCCTTGGCGTCTTGCGCGGTCATGGAAAAATAAAGAAGGAAAAACAAGATGATGGATGTTGCTGATCTGCGCCGTGAATACAGCAAGGGTGGCCTGCACAGAGCCGATTTGCCTGTCGAGCCCCTGGCGCTGTTCGAGAAGTGGCTGGGGCAGGCCTGCGAAGCCAAGCTGTCGGATCCCACCGCCATGGTGGTCGCCACCGTCGATGCCAGCGGCCAGCCCTGGCAGCGCACCGTGTTGCTCAAACACTATGATGCGGCAGGCATGCTGTTCTACACCAACATGGGCAGTCGCAAGGCGCTGCAACTGGCGGGCAACCCCTGCATCAGCCTGCTCTTCCCCTGGCATATGCTGGACCGCCAGGTGCATGTCACAGGGCGCGTAGAGAAGCTGAGCACCTTGGAGGTGATGCGCTATTTCCACAGCAGACCCAAGGATAGCCAGATTGCGGCCTGGGTCTCGCAGCAGTCCTCCCGTATCAGCGCCCGTGGCGTGCTGGAGTCCAAGTTCATGGAGTTGAAGCAGAAATTCGCCAATGGCGAGGTGCCGCTGCCCAGCTTCTGGGGCGGCTACCGGGTGGTGATCGACAGCGTCGAGTTCTGGCAGGGGGGGGAGCACCGGCTGCACGATCGCTTCCTCTATCAGCGAGCAGGGGAGCGTTGGCAGATAGACAGATTGGCCCCCTGACAGCAGTGATCACTCACCCCTTTGATGACTCAGGGGCCTGGTCTGCTCAGGTGGAGAGACCGGGTGCCATGGGCCTGCTGATCGACAGGGATTTGCTCCAGGCTCACTGGCTCCCTGACGTGAGCGCCTGGCAGCGCGCCGGGCACAGCTGGTGGTTGCTGGGGCGGCGAGGAGATAACAATGCATGCTGCGGTGGCGCCTGGGAGCAGGAGAGTGCATTCCGCCCGGATGGGCGGCTCGATGCGTCCGCGCTGCTGGCTGACTGGCTGGCGCCTGCGGGGGGCCCGGCGCGTGCGAGTGGGGCCAAAGATCGGCAGATCTTGCTGAGCGCCTCCTCGGCCTTGCTGGTACTGGCCAAGGAGCAGGGCTTGCTGACCCTGGGGCCCAGTGGTGCAGATCACTCCCTGTCCCTCGCTCAGGGGCTGGGCCCCGCCTTGACGCGCCTGCTGGCAAGGCGCCTGACGCTGCCCTGGCTGCGAGAGCCGGCCCTCTCTCCAGAAGAGGCATCTCAGTCCCGGCGAGGGGCGCGGCTAGCCGGCGCCATCTGCCTGCGTCCTCTGGTGGCGAGGGATGCATCCTGGATAGCGGCTTACTGCCAGGATGCGGCCATTGCCCGTTATACCCTCAATATTCCCCACCCCTATCCCGAGGGGGCTGCCAGCGATTGGCTCCAGCTTTGCGGGCGCAAGCAAAGGCTGGGACAGGCATGGAGCTGGGCCATCTGGCTGGAGGGGAAAACGGAGGCGGCACCTGTGGGCACTGTGTCCCTGAGTTGCCAGGGCTCCCTGGCCTGGTGGGTCGGTGTGCTCTGGCAAGGGCTCGGCATCGCGACCAGGGCGGCGATACTGGTGCGAGACTTTGCCTTTGCGAGCGCTCACTTACCCGAGATCAACGGCTGCCACATGGCGGGCAACCTGGCCTCTGGCCGGGTGATGGCCAAACTGGGCATGAGCGATCTGGGGATGGCGCCTCTGGTCGAGCGTCCCGATTGCGTCGTGCGGCACTGGCGCTTGGGGCGCGGTGTCCGGGGAGATAATCCTGGTGCCCCTTGAGGCTGTGTTCGGGCAGGGGGAGAGGCGGGATGACCCCCAGGGATGGGGCGGGCTCTGTCACGTTTTCCTGGGGGAAAGCTCCCATTTCTGGTCAAAGGTGTTCCGGCCCGGCGGGATTTCTGTGGAATAATGGCGGCAAGTTGTATCAGGAGTCTGTCTTAATGCTGAGAACCGAGCGCCCCGGCGACATGTTACCCGTCTATGAGTTGGTGAGTGCCGCCTTTGGCCGCACCGATGAGGCCGACCTGGTCAACCGCCTGCGTGAATGCGGCGCTGCCGTGGTGACCCAGGTGGAAGAGGAGGACTATGAATTCATGGGCCACCTGCTGCTCAGCCCGGTGACCATCAATGGTCTGGAAGGGCCCTGGCTTGGCCTGGCACCGGTTGCCGTGCACCCGGACTGGCAGGGGCAGGGCATCGGCTCGGAGCTGATCCGCGAGGGGCTGGATACGGCGCTGGAGATGGACTGGAAGGCGGTGGTGGTGCTGGGCGATCCCGCCTACTACGCTCGTTTCGGGTTTCGTCCCGCCAGTGAATTCGGTCTGCACTGCTGCTATGAGGTGCCAAGCGAGCACTTCATGGCCATGGAGCTGCAGGCGGGTGGCCTGACCAATCTGCAAGGAGAGGTGCTCTACCACCCCTTGTTCGACGAGATCCCCGAAGAGAGTGCTGACGAAGAGTGATGCCTGGCGAGCAGTCAGCCACAGTTCCCCATCAAAAAGGCGCCATCAGGCGCCTTTTTTGTCTGTTCGGTTCGCGGCTCAGTCGAAGAACCAGTAACCGCGATTGACCAGGCGGGTGAACAGGTGCAGGAAGCCGGCCTGATCCGCGAGATCCACCATGTCGGACTGGGTCACCAGATCGCGATCGCACAGCAGCTTGAGGGCGGCGCCATCGGGTTCGCCCAGGGTCCAGGCCTCGCCATCGATGTAGCAGGTCTGGTTGTCGTCGCTAAACCAGACGCAGCGCAGACCAGGCACCCGCACCGCAGGCTGGCCCTGGGTCAGCAGATCGGCCACCTCATCGCTGCTGTAATCCGGGGCGTCGTCCTGAGGCAGAGGCATGACATCCAGATCGTGCTTGGCCTCGGAGATGGTGGCGCCGAACCACTCCTTGAACAGGGTTTCGTCATCCAGAGCCTGCTGCATAAGCTCGCGCAGGCGGTGCAGCTCGTGCTGCTGGATCTCGCCATGGTGGCGGCAGGGTTTGAGATCCGGGTCGGCATAGCGCTCGGTGCGGATCTCGTTGTCGATCAGGTGATCGGCAAAAGAGGTGAGCAGATCCCGGGCATCCGGGGCGCGGAACCCCACCGAGAAGTTCATGGAGGGCTCGATGGCGTAGCCCTCATGGGGGAATCCGGGCGGAATATAGAGGATGTCGCCGGGTTCCATCTCCACATCGATGATCGCCTCGAAGGGCCCGCAGTGACGCAGGGCGCGGTGCGCGGCGTACTCGGTGATCTGCTGGGCATCCCCCACCCGCCAGTGGCGCTTGCCGACCCCCTGGGTGATGAAGACATCGTACTGATCGATGTGGGGACCGACGCCGCCCCCCGGGGTGGAGAAACTCACCATGACGTCGTCGAAACGCCAGCCCGGGATGAACTGGAAGGGCACCGCCAGTTCATGGACCTCGGGAGCCCAATGGTTGCAGGCCTGGATAAGCAGGGTCCAGTCACGTTCGCCCAGCTGATCGTAATCTTCGAAGGGGCCGTGCTCGGCGGTCCACTGGTCATCTTTGCAGGTGACGAGGCGCGACTCTATCTCTTTCTCCATGGCCAGCCCGGCCAGTTCATCGGGGCTGATGGGATCCTGAAACTGCGTGAAGCCGCCCTTGATAAGCAGGGGGCGCTTCTGCCAATGATGTTCGAGGAAGTGAGCGATATCCAGATTGAGTTCGTACATGGGCTTCTCATACCTAATAAAAGTGGTCAGACAGAGGTCTTGATAAGGGCAGCGGCTGCGCTTATCGGGACATCCGCCCGGCGTTGCATGACGGTGTTGCCAGTGCGCAATGCCATGCCAAAACAACAGGGGCCCGGCGGGCCCCTGTTGGCAAGCGGGTACTTACTTCAGCTCATCAACCAGCTGCTTGGCGGCGCCAATATAGTTGGCCGGGGTCAGCTTCTTGAGCTCCACCTTGACGTGCTCGGGCAGTGCCAGGGTGTCGATAAAGGTGCGCATGCCCTCGGCATCGACGCGGCGGCCACGGGTCAACTCTTTGAGCTTCTCGTAGGGCTTCTCGATACCGTAGCGGCGCATCACGGTCTGGATGGGCTCGGCCAGCACTTCCCAGTTGGCATCCAGATCGGCGGCCATGGCGGCGGCGTTGGCTTCCAGCTTGGAGATGCCCTTCAGGGTCGCCTGATAGGCAATCAGGGAGTAACCCACTGCCACGCCGAGGTTGCGCAGCACGGTCGAATCGGTGAGATCTCGCTGCCAGCGGGAGATGGGCAGTTTGCTCGCCAGGTGCTGGAATACCGCATTGGCCAGACCCAGATTGCCTTCGGAGTTCTCGAAGTCGATGGGGTTGACCTTGTGGGGCATGGTGGAGGAGCCAATCTCGCCGGCGATGGTGCGCTGCTTGAAGTGACCCAGGGAGATGTAACCCCACACATCCCGGTCGAAATCGATGAGGATGGTGTTGAATCGGGCCATGGCATCGAACAGCTCGGCGATGTAGTCGTGGGGCTCGATCTGGGTGGTATAGGGGTTCCAGGACAGACCGAGAGAGGTGACGAACTCCTCGGCGAACTGGTGCCAGTTCACTTCCGGGTAGGCAGATATGTGGGCGTTGTAGTTACCGACCGCACCGTTGATCTTGCCGAGCAGTTCGACCGCCATGATCTGCTTGTACTGACGCTCCAGGCGATAGGCGACGTTGGCCATCTCCTTGCCCATGGTGCTCGGGGTTGCCGGTTGACCGTGGGTACGTGACAGCAGCGGCATGTCGCGATACTCATGGGCCAGACGCTTGATTTCACTGATCAACTGCTCGCAATAGGGTTTGATCACCTCTTCGCGGGCGGCCTTGAGCATCAGGCCGTGGGAGTTGTTGTTGATGTCTTCCGAGGTGCAGGCGAAGTGAATGAATTCGCTGACAGCCGCCAGCTCAGGGTTCACTTCCACCTTCTCCTTGAGGAAGTACTCAACGGCCTTCACATCATGGTTGGTGGTGCGCTCAATGGCTTTGATGCGAGCCGCATCCGCCTCGCTAAAGCCGTGGACTATGGCATCGAGCGCGGCATTGGCCTGGGCACTCAGGGT
Organism: Aeromonas rivuli; assembly: GCF_000820045.1. Lineage (GTDB taxonomy): Bacteria > Pseudomonadota > Gammaproteobacteria > Enterobacterales > Aeromonadaceae > Aeromonas > Aeromonas rivuli. Next base: position 15,370 of record NZ_CDBJ01000001.1, read on the forward strand.
CGGGACTTCCGGGATCCCGGCGTGGCTGGCCAGTTTCTGCAACCAGCGCACCTCTACCTCGACGCGAAAACGCAGCAGACCGAATTCGGAGAAGATAGGGCGCAAGGCGGCGGCCTTGTCACCGTAGCGACCATCGATCGGGGATACAGCAGTCAGCGCTGACAACTCCATGGGGTGAACTCCTGATGTGTGGGGGATTAAAATCGTTTGGCCAGTTCCACCATCTTCTTGCGAGCGAAGATGATCTGGGTACGGCTGCCGCCAAGCTGGCGCCAGAGTACGGCGGCGCGGATGCCGGCGAGCAGCAGGGCGCGCACCTTGTGTTGTACCAGCGGCTGTTGCAGGAACAGCGGCGTGCCAGCGACCTGGATACGGGGCCCTATCGGGCTGATGAGATCGCTGTAGATGCTCGCCATGTTGGCCAGGATCTGCTCGTCGAGCAGATCGAAATGCTGTTGCTGGCGACCAATCTGGCTGATGCGCTCCCCCAGCATGCTGAGGATATCTTTGCGCTTGGCCAGCTTGCGCTCCAGGGCGATCAGGCTGACCACATAGCGGGTCAGCTCGGCATTCTTCTGGCTGCCATCGGCGCCGAGTTGCTCGACCAGGGCGCGGTAGCCATCGCGAATGGCGAGGTGGCTGCCAAACACTTCCAGGGGCTGCTTGGGATTAGTGACCAGCACGCTTTGCAGGCTCTCGCGCAGGGCGGCCTCGTCGCAGCTGCCGTCACGGGCCACTTTCTGCACCAGATAGGCCGCCTGGCAGATGCCGGCAAAGGCCATGGTTCTGTCTTGAAATTTATCGCTCATACATTCACGGCCCTGTTTTGTTCATTCACCGGCTGATGCCGCCGCAGACCATGATCCTGCCTTGAAATGTATTGTGCATATGGTCACGGTCTTGATCTGTTCGTGCGCACCGGCTGACTGCAGCACAGTGCCAGGTTACTGACGAGGGCCGCGCATGTGCGCGGCCCTCGTGATTCATTCACACCGAATGGTTGAAACGCTGCTCGATGATGCCGCCGCCCAGGCAATTCTCTCCGTCGTAGAAGACCGCCGACTGGCCCGGGGTCACCGCAGCCTGTTTCTCGTCGAAGATGACCCGAATGGTCTCGTCATCCATGGGCTGGATGAGGCAGGGGATATCCTGCTGGCGGTAGCGGGTCTTGACGGTGCAGCGCAGCGGCGCACGAATGGGGGTACGATCCACCCAGTGCAGCTGGCTGGCGATGAGGCCATCCGAATAGAGGCGGGGGTGATCCCCCTGGGCAACGATCAGGGTGTTGCGCTCGACCTCTTTGTCGACCACATACCATGCATCTTCCCCGGCATCCTTCATGCCGCCAATGCCCAATCCTTTACGCTGACCCAGGGTGTGATACATCAAGCCCTGGTGGGTGCCGATCACCTTGCCATCCACGGTTTCGATAGGACCTGGCTGGGCGGGCAGGAACTTGGCCAGGAAGTCCTTGAACTTGCGCTCGCCGATGAAGCAGATGCCGGTGGAGTCTTTCTTCTTGGCGGTGATGAGCTCGAGCTGCTCGGCGATGCGGCGCACCTCGGGTTTTTCCAGATTGCCGACCGGGAACAGGCTCTGACCCACCTGGGCTTCGCTCAGGGTGTAGAGGAAGTAGCTCTGATCCTTGTTGCTATCCAGGCCGCGCAGCAGGCGCGGGCGACCTGTGCTGTCATCCCGGCGCACATAGTGGCCGGTGGCGATGTAGGTGGCACCCAGCTCTTCGGCGGCAAACTCCAGGAACGCCTTGAACTTGATCTCCTTGTTGCAGAGGATGTCCGGGTTCGGGGTACGCCCCGCCTTGTACTCCTCGAGGAAATGTTCGAACACATTGTCCCAGTACTCGGCGGCGAAGTTGATGGTGTGCAGGTGCATGCCCAGCTTGTCGCAGACTGCCTGGGCATCAGCCAAATCCTGGGAGGCAGAGCAATACTCGTCCGTGTCGTCTTCTTCCCAGTTCTTCATGAACAAGCCTTCGACCTGGTAACCCTGCTGTTGCAGCAGGTAGGCCGAGACGGAAGAGTCCACACCGCCGGACATGCCGACGATCACCTTGATTTGGCTGTTATCTGTCATTGAGTGTCGTTACCAGTTCGTTTAAACGGGGCGTATTCTAACAGCATTTCGCGCCCTCGGTCACATATACAAATCATGATCCCGGGTTGAGCGGGGGGCGGCGAAATCGTTTGTCCCGAATTGGCGGCAGGGGCGGGCCTGGCTCTCCCGTGGCGGGGGTTGTTCGTCAGACGCCCGCCTGGGGCTTGCCATGGATGAAGGCTTGCAGGGCGCACAGGGGCAGCCGGGTGCCAGCCAGGTAATCCTGGATGCATTGCCAGACCAGGGGGCTGCGCAAGGCGGCTCTGCGCTCGGCTATCTCGGCCAGGGTAAACCAGTGGCAGGCGAGCACGTCCCCATCGGGATCGGCGGGCTGATGCTGGCCCGGATCGCTGTGAAGGTCGAACACCAGGGCGGTGCGCAGGAAGGTGGCCTCGCTGTCGGCGGGTTTGAACAGGTAGTTGCCGAGCCAGGCATTGGGCTGGGCCTCGAGCCCCGTCTCCTCTTTGAGCTCGCGCCGGGCCGCCTCAATCAGGGTCTCCCCCGCTTCCAGATGACCGGCGGGCTGGTTGAAGCGCCGCTCACCGTGGATCGCCTCCTCGACCAGCAAGAAGCGTCCCTGCCAGTGCACCAGGGCGGCGACCGTCAGGCGGGCGGGCAGATATTCGTGATCCATAACAAGGCTCCTGGGCAGATAGGCACCGCAAGGTGCAAGGGGGCAACTCGAGCTCGCTTAGATAATCGGGGGTTCGGCCCGGCTTGTCACCCGCTCTTTGCCCGCCAGGGTGGCGGTGATGGGGCAGCCTTGACTGAATCTCCCAGCTGGCAGGGGTAGGCGGCCGATCCCTGGGCTTGCCTGGGATGACCCTGTGATGGGGCGAGCACCACGCTCGGTGATCCCGCTCACCGCAACAGGTCCTCTGGTCAGCACAAAGTCAGGCTTTACGGGCCGGACGGCGCGCGCTGGCGCGGCCGGAACCCTTGCTGCTCGCTCCCGTGCTTGCCTTGTCGGTGGCGCGTGCTGGGGGCTGGCCCCTGGCAGGCGTCGACGCGGCCATGCGGGTTGGCGCCGCTCTGGGCGCGCGGGGACGAGGGGCGGGGGAGGGCATCTCGCCGGGGGTCAGGGCCCGGCTCTGGCCCGGGGCCAGCCCATCCAGGGTCCAGGCACCGATGGCGTAGCGAATGAGGCGCAGGGTCGGGTGGCCGATGTGGGCCGTCATGCGCCGCACCTGACGGTTGCGGCCTTCGACTATCTTGATCTCCAGCCAGCAGGTAGGAATGGCCTGGCGCGCGCGGATCGGCGGATTGCGCGGCCACACCTCAGGTTCCGCCATGATGCGTGCCTCGGCGGGCAGCGTCATGCCGTCATTGAGTTCAACCCCGGCGCGCAGGGCGGCCAGGGCCTCGTCACTCACCATCCCCTCAACTTGCACCCAATAGGTCTTGGGAGTCTTCTCTCCCGGCTGGGTGAGCTGGGCCTGCAACTTGCCGTCATTGGTGAGCAGCAAGAGCCCTTCGCTGTCGCGGTCCAGTCGGCCAGCGGCATAGATGCCGGGCTCCTTGACGTAATCCTTGAGGGTCTCTCGGCCCCCTTCGTCGGTGAACTGGCACAGCACCATGTAGGGCTTGTTGAGCAGCAATAAGGTGCGATCCTGCGCCGCCACGGGCGGGTTGGCGCCCCCGGTTTGAGTGCGCACCGGGGCGGCCGGGCGGGATGAGGGTCGTGGCGAGAGGAGAGGGCGGCTCGGTTTCATGGCATCTGGCATCAATAATGGCGGGGCCACAGTGTATCACAGGCCCCCGGCGGCGGGATCTGTCCCCCAGGCGTTGAGATTCACGAAGCGAGGTCTGAACCGGGCGGGCTGGTTTCGGCGGGCTAGCTCAGCAGTCCCTCGATGACGATGGCGTGACGGGCCTGATGAGTGCTGGCGTGGAGCAGGGCATGGGTCAGGGTCTCGTCCATCATGGCCCGGGCCAGCCGGGTCAGGGGTCTGAGCTGGGCGGGGGGCAACTGCCGGGGGGCGCAGAGCAGGATGATGTTGTGCACCGCCCCCAAGCTGGAACCCCAATCGACGGGCTCTGTGCTGTGCAACATGGCGAGGGCGGGCTGGCGGACGGCGGCACTGAGCACATGGGGCATGGCGATGCCCGCCCGGATGATGGTGGCGCTGACTTGCTCGCGGGCCATGAGTTCACTGTGCAGGCCAGGGCTCTCTTTGACCAGACTCTCTGGCAGGAGGCCTATCAGCTGCGCCAGCACCTGGGCCTTGGCGTGCGGGGCAGACAGGCTCGCCACCTGGGGCAAGGCAAAGTGGTAGTCGGGCTGGTGGGTGGCCAGGCGCTGCTCGGCGAGGTGCGCCGTCGCACTGCGGCCAAGGGGTTTGCCCAGCTCCACGCACCAGCAGTTGAACGCCATGTGGGCCAGTTCGGCATCCAGTCCTTCGATCAACAGCTGGCAGAGATCCCCGGGCTGGGTGGCTAAGGTGAGCAGGGCGAGCAGGCTGCTGGCCTCGGCGGTCTGGCGGCGACTGAGGTTGCTCAATTGGATATGCGACTTGAACAGGCCCGCCATGCGGCTCAGTTGCCGGGCCTGGCTGATGCTCAGGCCATGGCGGCAATAGAGGGTGATCTCGCGGGTCAGCATCAGGGCGCGGCGCTGAGCACGGCGACCGCATTGAGCAGAACAGACTCCAGTGAAACCTGGCGCTGGGGGCAGCCGAGGAAGCGCTCTTTCTGCTCTATCTCGATGTCGGAGGCGATCAGCACCAGATCGGCGCTTGCGATATCCCGGGCGGTGAGGATATTTTCCAGCCCCATGGCGCCCTGGGTCTCGACCTTGATCTTCAACCCGAGCTGGGCGGCCGCCTTTTGCAGCGCCTCGGCGGCCATATAGGTGTGGGCAATGCCGGTGGGACAGGCGGTAACGGCAACGATTTTCATGGGACCTCGCAAAAATGGGTAGCGCCGGGACAAGATAACGTCTGGCCTCGAAATGTCCAACGGACAGATAGGCCCGGCTAGCTTGCGGTGTGCCGCTGACAACACAAAGAGGCCCAGGAGGGCCTCTTTGTGGTTCGGGGCTTCTGTTGTTTAAGCGGGTACGGCAGCCAGCTTGCCCTTGCGCAATTTTTTCAGGGCAACGGCGACCACGCCGGTGACGATGGCACCGCAGATCATGCACAGCAGCGCCAGCAGCGGCTTGTTGACCGCGCCCAGCAGGGCCACGATGGGGCCACCGTGGGCCACGCTGTTGGTGATGCCGAACAGGAAGGCCATCACGGCGGCGGTCATGCTGCCCAGCACGTTGGCCGGAATGACCGCGAGCGGGTCACGGGCGGCAAACGGAATGGCCCCTTCGGAGATGCCCACCAGGCCCATGGCACCGGCGGCTTTGCCCGCTTCGATTTCGGAGGCATCGAACACATCCAGCTTGCGACCAATGAGGGTGGCGAAGGCCATGCCCAGTGGTGCGGCAGGAATGGCGCAGGCCATGGCGCCCATGAACTGGGTCTGGCCCGAGGCTATCATGCCCACCGAGAACAGGAAGGCGACCTTGTTGACCGGGCCCCCCATGTCAAAGCCCGCCATGCCACCCAGCACTATGCCCAGCAGCACCATGCTGCCGCCGCTCATGGAGAGCAGCATGTTGTTGAGGCCGGTCATCATGTCGGCGATGGGGGCGCCAATGATGAAGATGAACACCGCGGCAATGAACAGGGAACCGACGATGGGTGCAATCATGACCGGCACCAGGGGTTGCACCATCTTGCTGTAGTTGCGGGTCGCTATCCAGCGCACCAGGTAGCCGACCAGCAGGCCCGCGACGATGGCACCGATAAAGCCGGTGCCGGCGTCGGCGCCGTAGAAGCTGCCGTCATTGGCTATCCAGCCGCCGATAAAGCCCGGCGCCAGGGCGGGGCGGTCGGCAATGGCATAGGCGATGTAGGCCGAGAGCACGGGGATCATCAGCTTGAAGGCCACCACGCCGACGTTGAGGATCTGGTTCCACATGCTCCCTTCCGGGATCTGCATGCCGCTCGGGGTCGGGTGACCCCCGATGGCCAGTGCCAACGCAATCAGCAGGCCGCCGGTGACCACGAAGGGGATCATGTGGGAGACGCCGTTCATCAGGAAACGGTAGAGATCGCCGCTGCCGCCACCGGCGCTCTGCTCCTCGCCCTTCTTGTCCTCTTTGTCTGCCACATAGGCTGGCGCCTTGAGCGCCTGCTCGATCAGCCCCTTGCCATCCTTGATGGGGGCCTTGACCCCGGTCTTGATGAGCGGCTTGCCGTTGAAGCGGGTCATGTCCACCTGCTTGTCACAGGCCACCACGATGGCGCTGGCGCGGGCAATGTCGGCCGCAGTCGGGCTGTTCTTGACGCCGATGGAGCCGTTGGTCTCCACCTTTATCTCATAGCCCAGCTCCTTGGCGGCGCGCTCCAGGGACTCGGCGGCCAGATAGGTGTGGGCGATACCGGCCGGGCAGCCGGTGACGCCGATGATGAAGCCTTTGTCGGCGACTGGGGCGGCTTGCTCTTCTTTCTTCTCGAGCAGCAGGGCCAGTGCGGCGGCCGGGGTCTTGGCGGCCAGCAGTTTGGCGATAAAGCCCTCTTCGATCAGCTTGGCGGAGAGCTCGGCCAGCACCTCGATATGGTGGTTGGCGCCACCGGCCGGGGAGGCAATCATGAAGAACAATTTGGAGGGCTGCCCATCCTCGGCGCCGTAGTCGATGCCGGCTCGGCTGATGCCGATGGCCACCGCCGGGGTGCTCACCGCCGCGCTCTTGGCGTGGGGCAGGGCAACCCCCTCCTCGAAGCCGGTGTTGTCCAGCGCTTCCCGGGCCCACAGGTCCTTGATGAACTGCTGCTCATCGCTGACTTTTCCCTGGGCGACCAGCAATCGGGCCATCTCGCTGAAGACCTCCTCCTTGCATGTCGCTGTTAAATCGAGATTGATCAGATGCTCGTTGATAAGGGTGGTGATCATGGCGTTCTCCCTGCTCCTGGCCGGAGCCTGTTGGCATCTCTTCCCGGATTGCCGCCCGGGACATGCAGACAAAGTTGACACTCATATTATGGTGGCATAGCGGCCACTGCCCTATCGGACAAACATGCTGTTTACTGGATTTTTGTGCGGTAAAATCCTGAATGTGAGCCTGATCCCAAAGCGAGCTATTGGTCTAAGATAGTAAGGTGTTTGTATTTTTACACATAAAATCATGATGTTAGTTTATGTATAGTTGTGGTGCTATCGCTGTAGCCCTACCAGTCTGGGCGAGAGAGAGAAGCCTGTTCTGTAAATTTGTGAGGGTTTATGATGGGGTTAGATGTGAGCCAACGCACATAAATGGCAGCCGTCAGGGGGAGGCAGGTGGAGAAGAGGGAGGGCAAGCTGGAGAAATGGAGGCAAGCGGAGATCGGCGCAACAGAGCATCAATGGGCAGCCGTAGGGTGCAATGAACGGAGAGAATTGCACCGCCGAGCACGGTGGCAAGAATGGGCATCGCGGTGCAATGCGCGTTGCTTATTGCACCCTGCCTGGCTTATTAGCCCTGCGGTTGCCGCCGGTTGGCAATGCGATGCACTAACCCTACAATCCCTGCATAACGGCCGCGACACCGATCACGATCAGAGAGAGACGTCCCACCTCTCGCTAAAGCAAATCCATATGAATATCCTGCCGGATAAATTCCGGGTTCAAGCCGAGTGGCGCCGCAATGGCCAGACGGGATATGAATTTCACAAGTAATCTGGTTTAGTTTTTGGGGGACGTCCGTATTGATTTATTCTTGTATCATCCAGTTAGCTATATTGGGGAAAGTAAGGACACGCTTTAATTTGGACACTTTTCAGCTTGCTCTTTCGACACAAACATCAGGCGCCATTGAATTAAGCATCAGCCTACTCCGCTGAAGGTTGCCGTGGCGTTCGAAAATTCAATATCCAAGCTACGCCAATACCCGGATCAGCTTTGCTAGTCGAATATAAGGGCGCTATTATTTACGTGGCATCATCATCCATAGACCGCAGAGGGCGACACCCATGCCCAGCAATCGAGTGACTGAAAAAGCTTCTCGAAAAAACAACAGTCCAATAGGTAAAAGCAAGAGTGTACCTGCCGCATTGGTCAGGAATGAAGATATCCCCAGATGGCCACCTGCTCGATATAGCAACAAGAAGCCAAGCTCAATCCCTAAAATTCCCAGCGCCACGCCAGCAACACTCCAGTTTAATATTTGGACGCTGCGACTACCGTCATAAAAATAAATGCCAGGTAAACATAATAAAAGGGCGATGCCATAACTCAAGGACAAAGATAAAAATGGATTGACACCACTAGGTACAAATTTAATCGAAAGGTGGTATACGACCGAACCTGCGATAGCAAGAATGACAGCTAAAACGTACATCGTGAACTCCAGCTAAAAAATAAAAGCATGCTCACTCTAGCGGATGCCATAGCTCATAGGTAGACTGCAAAAATGAATGGCAGTTATAAGATTCCTTTATGACAAATGACTTTGATACCGCGCTGCTGCGCTCTTTCGTGAGTGTTGTACGATGTGGCAGCATTAACCGGGCCGCAATATTGCAAGGGAAAACCCAGCCAGCGCTTAGCCAGCAAATTCAGCGTTTAGAGCAGCAACTAGGCCATGCATTGCTGCTTCGATCCAACAGAGGAATACGTTTAAGTACGGAGGGGGAGGCGTTATTACCTTATGCAGAACGCATTTTGAGTCTGACCGATCAACTGAGTCTAAAGCCTGCATCACAAGGTAAACTGCATTGCAGTATTGGTTTGGTTGAAGATCTGGTGAGTAATCACTTTACCCGCGTATTAGCAGACTTTGCTTGTGTGCATCCTGGATTAAGCTTGCGGGTTGAGGTGACCAATAAGCAGTCGCTATTTGCTGCGTTTGAACGTGGTGAGTTGGATGTGTTGGTCAGCATGCCGATTGCCAATGCACCAGCACCCATTCAGGAATTTAGTTTTCCACTTTATTGGTTTGCAGCTAATGGGTTCGTACATCAAGGTGAATCATTACCTTTAGTCATTTTTAGTCAACCTTGCTCATGGCGTAATCGTACATTAGAGGCATTGAATAGAAACGGTATTCCTTGGCATATAGTATTTGAGAGCAGTAGCCTTGCAGCTTTACAGGCTGCTACAGAGGCTGGGCTGGGCGTCGTCGCTTTATTTTCTCAAACACCCCCACATCATAGCCAGAGATTGACCCAGCTCCCTGCACTCCCAAATATTACAATTGCAGTTTATCGCCAGCGGGGAGACATGGATAAAACGGTTCAAGATTTAACCAATCTGTTTCTAAGAGAAATGCAGCATAATCATAATGTTGTAACGCTAAATGATGGTGAAGGACAGTAGATCACTGAAGAAAGGGGGCTCAGCCCAGTTTGTGCGATCAGGAAGCGCTTCATGGGCCACGAGCCACCGTTTCGATTGCCGTCTCGTTAGATATATGGCTCATCTCATATCCTGGGCTAAAAATCATGAGCTGGTGCTGAACGAAGTGAAGCCAAGGTTTACCGCGACATGTATCGTTAATTCTGGTGTGCCAATTTCTTGCATCCACGTTTATTCCGTTCTGGCTGGCGCAATAATGCTCCCCTGTCGGGACTCACTACGCTCTGCGCCACCCTAAAAACCACGCGACCACCTGTGATGACAGCCTCCAGTCTGCTGCGGTTAATCGGTGATATAGCGGGACATGGCCGTTCGATGACCTTGTTGCGGCACAGGCTGCGATCCCGAGGGAGTCTGGTTGCAAGTGGGGCATAGCAAGCGGTGGTAGAAGGGGTAAACGGCGCTTTGCGAGCAACTGGCCGGGGATCAACACATGAGTGAGAGTGCGGGCATATTTGTGCAGCAGCAGGCTGATCACCCCCTTTAGTGGATGCAACTGGCGTTCAATACTCGAGAAATTTCTCGCCGCAGCGCTCGCAAATCAGGTGCTTCACATGGGTGGCCTGATAGGCGAGGGTCTCGCCAAATACCCAGTTGGTGATGCTGCTGGCGCGAAAGGCTTGCCAGAAGGCCTTGCGCGGCTCCTTGGGCATGATGTCCTGGCTGTGGTCTCGGGCAACCAGCACCACGATATGGTGAGTGCGCTCCCCGCACTGGTCGCAGCGATGGACTTCGCTCTGTGGTTCGGTCTGTGCCTGCTGTGTTGTTACCATGACATCGACTCCCGCTCTGGATGGCGCGCCCATCATAGGTTTATTCACTGGCCTCTCAACCCCCAATGTGGGGGAGTCAGCCATGGGGGGAGGGCGCCTCTTGAACTCGGTCTGCATGGCCAGGGGATGACGCGCTGGTGCCAGCGAATGGGCAGCCAGGAAGCCTTGCCTGAGCCTCAGGCCGATTCTCGTTTTTGCAGGTTGGGGGTGATGATATGGCGGTTGGGGGCGAGATCCGGTTGCTGCATCCGGGTCAGCAGCCGCTGGGCGGCCTGGCGGCCAATCTCCCGGGCCGGTGAGCTGACGAAGGTGAGGGCGGGGGAGGTGAGTTCCGCCTCCGCCACGTCGTCAAAGCCGAGCAGCGCCACTTGCTGGCCGATGTAGTTGTCCTTGCCGACGCTGCGCCCGCTCGCCTCCACCCCGTAGATGCCCCCCAGCGCCACCTCGGGATAGTGACAGAGGATGGCGGTCACCTTGGGATGCTGATGCAGCAGCTGGGCTATGGTGTCGGCGGCGCTGCGCTGGGTGCGCTCGCACTCCAATATCCACTCGGGTTTGAAGGGCAGGCCATATTGCAGCAGGCTGGCGCAGTAGCCGCCGATCCGCTCGGCGCGGGCCAGGGAGTCGGCCCGTCCCCCCACGTAGGCGATATGGCGATGACCCTGCTCGATGAGATAGGTGGTGGCCTGCTGGGCGGCGTGGCTGTTGTCCGGGCCGATAAAGTCCACATCATCGCGATAGTAGGAGCGGGCGGCGCACACCACCGGCAATTGCGAGTCGAGCAGGGTCTGCAGCGTCTTGGCCGCCGCGCCGCGCACCGGATTGAAGATGATGCCAGCCACCCCCTGGCGCGACAGGGACTGGATGCTCTGCTGCAACCGCTCCGGGCTGTGGCCGCACTGGGTCAGAAACAGCAGATAGCCCTGCTGCTCCAGCACCTCACTCACCCCGGCGGTCACCTCGGTATAGAAGGGGTCGGTGATGTCGCGCAGGATCAAGCCCACCAGATTGGAGTGCTGGCTGCGCAGGTTGGCGGCGGCGCTGTTGGGCACATAATCGAGTTGCCTGATGGCCTGCTGCACCCGCTCTGCGGTGGCGGGGGAGATACGCCCCTTGCCGTTGAGCACCATGGAGACGGTGGTGACCGAGACCCCCGCCAGCTCTGCCACGTCGGTGATCTTGGCCAGTTTCGCAGCTTGCGGTCTGGGCGACATAGGATTGGATGGCATGGAGTGTGACGACATAGAGCGCGCGTTGCAGCCAGGGACAAGAGATCAGATAGCCACAGCATAACCCCTCATATCCCCAAGTGAAACGTTACATCCCGCGGGCATGGATCTGCCTCACAGATTTGCGACAGGCTGCCATCTTTGCCCATGATTCTGTGATCTTGTCGGCACTTGTGAGTTGATAAAACGTTTTATCATCCATAAAACCTGATGGGACTCCGCCCCTGCTTGCGTTTATCAACCAGGGGGGTGAAGAAGAGCGACATCGGGACCTGACCTTCAACTCACAAGGATCCGTCACATGGCCAAGTCCCCCGCCAAATCCACGATATGGGAGTTCCTGCAGAGTCTCGGCAAGACCTTTATGCTGCCGGTGGCCCTGCTCGCCTTCTCCGGCATCCTGCTCGGGGTCGGCAGCTCCCTCACCAGCGATGCGGTGAAGCAGAGCATGCCCTTCCTCGACAACATGGTGTTGCAGCTGCTCTTCCTCTGGATGACCAAGGTGGGGCTGGTGGCCTTCATCTATCTGCCGGTGATGTTTGCGGTCGCCATTCCGCTCGGATTGGCGCGGGAAGAGAAGGGGGTGGCGGCCTTTGCCGGTTTCGTCGGTTATGCGGCACTCAACCTCTCCATCAACTTCTACCTGACGGTGGCCAATGTGATCGGTGACGGGGCGGCGGAGAAAGCCTACGGGGTGAAATCGATCCTCGGTATCAGCTCCATCGATACCGGTATTCTGGGGGCCATCATCGTCGGGGTCATCGTCGCCAAGCTGCATGCCCGTTTCTACACCTACCGGATGCCGGATGCGCTGGCCTTCTTCGGCGGTGCCCGGTTCGTGCCCATCATCACGGCGCTGGTACTGGGGGTAGTCGGTCTGGTGGTGCCTCTGGTCTGGCCCTGGTTCGCCGCCGGTATCAACGGCATCGGTGCCGTCATCTCCCACGCAGGCCCCTTCGGTCCCTTCCTGTTCGGAACCGGTGAGCGTCTGCTGCTGCCCCTCGGCCTGCACCACATTCTGGTGGCGCTCATTCGCTTCACCGAAGCGGGCGGCACCCAGTTGGTGTGCGGCAACGAGGTGAGCGGCGCCCTCAACATCTTCTACTCCGAGCTCTCCTGCGCCGACACCACCGGCTTCTCGGTCTCCGCCACCTCCTTCCTGTCACAGGGCAAGATGCCCGCCTTCCTCGGCGGTCTGCCGGGGGCGGCACTGGCCATGTATCACTGCGCCCGACCGGAGAATCGCGGCAAGATCAAGGCGCTGCTGGTGTCCGGGGTGGTGGCCTGCGTCATCGGTGGCATCACTGAGCCGCTGGAGTTCCTGTTCCTGTTCGTGGCGCCGGTGCTCTACTTCATCCACGCCATCCTGACCGGTCTGGGTTTCATGACCATGGGGCTCCTGGGGGTCACCATCGGCAACACCGATGGCAATCTCATCGATTTTCTGGTGTTCGGGGTGCTGCAGGGCACCGCGACCAAGTGGTATCTGGTGCCCGTGGTCGCCGGGATCTGGTTTGCCGTTTACTACGGCGTGTTCCGCTTTGCCATCGCCCGCTTCAACCTCAAGACCCCGGGCCGCGAGATTGAGAGCAACGACGCCCCGCAACCGGCGGGCAAACCCGCGGGCAGCAGCGGTTACAACGGCGAGATCATCCTCAATGCCCTGGGGGGCGCCGACAACATACTGGCGCTGGACAACTGCATCACCCGGCTGCGGATGTCGGTGCAGGACATGAGCCGAGTCGATGACAAGCTGCTCAAAGCCAATGGCGCCATCGGGGTGATCAAGCTCGACGAGCACAACCTGCAGGTGGTGATAGGCCCTCAGGTGCACCTGGTGAAAAACCAGCTGCAGAGCCTGATGGGGACCTGATCGTCCGCGCCAGCAAGATAATGTCGGGGGCTGATGCCCCCTTATCCATTCTTCCTGGCCATTCGCCGCATTGATGGAGAAAAAAATAGCATGCATGAGACTTATGACTTCGAGCGCCCGGTCGATCGCCACGGCACCTACTGTACCCAGTGGGACTATGTGGCAGACCGCTTCGGCCATGCCGACTTGCTCCCCTTCACCATCTCGGACATGGATCTTGAGACAGCCCCCTGCATACGCGCGGCGCTGGCCAAGCGGCTGGAACACGGGGTGTTTGGCTACAGCCGCTGGAACCACAGTGACTTCAAGGGGGCGGTGAGCGGCTGGTTTGCCCGCCGTCATGGCGCCAGCCTCGACCCCGAGACCCTGGTCTATGGCCCCTCGGTCATCTATGTGGTCGCTCAGTTGGTGAGCCTCTGGTCGGCGCCGGGGGAGGGCGTGCTGGTGCACACCCCCGCCTACGACGCCTTCGGCAATATGCTGGCGGCCAGCGATCGGGTATTGCTTCCCTGCCCGCTGCAAAAGAGGGAGGGGCGTTATCAGATCGACTGGATCTTTTTTGAGCAACAAGCCGCTCGCCCCGATTGCCGCATCCTGCTGCTGTGCAGCCCCCACAACCCCACAGGCCGGGTCTGGAGCCGGGATGAACTGTCCCGCATGGCCGCCATCTGTCAACGTCATGGGGTCAGGGTGATCTCGGACGACATCCATATGGATATAAGCTTTTCCCCCTACCTGCCCTGGAGCGAGGTGGCGGTGGATGATGGCTGGGCGCAGGTGAGCTCGGGCTCCAAATCCTTCAATATTCCGGCCCTTGGCGGCGCCTATGCCTTTATCCCTGAGGTGGCGAGCCGGGAAGGGTATTTACGGCAACTCAAGGCCGCCCATGGCCTCTCCTCCCCACCCATTCTCGGCATCCTGGCCCATATCAGCGCCTACCGGGATGGCGATGGCTGGCTCGATGCCCTGAAGCGCCATCTGCATGGCAATCTGGCGCACGTTGCCGAGCGGCTCAATGCCGCCTTCCCGGCCATCGACTACCAAGTGCCCGAGGGCACCTACCTCGCCTGGATTGATCTCAACGGACTCGGCATCGACAGGGCGGAAAAGATGGATGCCCTGCAAAGCTTGCTGGTGGAGAAATACCGGGTCGCCATCATGCGCGGCGACACCTACGGCCCCGAGGGAACAGGCTTTATCCGCCTCAATGTGGGCTGTGCCAGGCAAAAACTCGACAAGGGGCTCGATGCCCTGATAAGCGCGCTGGGGGAGCTGCACGCCAGATAAATCAAGCCGCCTCGGGGCGGCTTGTTCATTTCGAGGCCGCCTTTTCAGGCTGGTAGCGGGTCTGCTCAATCTGATCGAAGCGCAGGATCAGGGTGTCGCCCCCCTTGAGGCGATAGGCGCAGTGGGAGCCATTGCAGGCGATGCGGATATGGGGCTCATCCCCCAGCAGAGGAGATTGGCTATGGGCCTCTGTAAGCGGCCACTTGCCTTGTTCGAGGCGGGTTGTTTGGCTTTGTGCTTCTGAGGCACCTCGAAGGAAAAAGGCCAGAGCTAGCCAAATAGGCAACAGCACTGCTAAAAACAGGAAGGCGAACTTGTTGTAGTTGTTCCCTAGCCAGACAAGTGTTCGGAAAAGAAATGGCGCTGGGTAGCGCCCAATTTTTTTCGCTCTTTTGATCAGCCAACGATAGAACATTGAGCTTTGCCACAGCCATGTGAGATGAATTCGCCAGCGGGGGCAGATGAGTAGAGTGATCGTCACTGAAAAAATCGTGAATATGCTACCCAACACAGGCCACATCCAGGGTTTGAGCATATTGAGAGTAGAGAGGAGGCCAAACGCCAGAAGATAATCTGCTGGCGGAGAAAACTCGGCATAGTCGAGGTTAAACGCCAGGGTATAGCCATAGTGATAGGCCATACCCAAGAGGTAGGTCGCTGCTGTCAGGGCAGGAATGGCCGCCATGACCAATCCCGCGAAGCGCCAAGTCGTCCCCTTGTCTTCGGCTTCCTGCTCAGAATTATGCAATGTTTTTATATGCTGGCGCAGCCAGCGCCAACGGGCTGCGGCTGTTCGGTCATTCACTGGACGTTCCTTCACTCATCTACTTGATACCTCAATTTGTCAGAGAATGGCGCGGCTGCGAAACAGCACCTTGCCGCAGGCAAGGCAGGTGTGCAGCAGGTGGTAATCTCCGGCGCCGGTCAGCGGGCTGAACAGCACCTTGTGTGAATCGCAGGCGTAGCAGCTGGCGTTCTCGTCATCCGCGGTGACGCACTCGGGATGCAGGCTGAGGTGCTCGGGCAGGGTGGGCAGCTTGTTCCAGTTGGGCTGAGTGACAGAGCGGTTCTTGAGAATGATGCTGGAGGTGACCAGACCCGCCAGGGTGAGCACTACGTCAGTCAATTCCATGAGCTTAAAGGCTCCGTCCGTGAGGGGCCGCAGGGCCGTGGGGCATGCGCAGGTGCATTATGGTGCCTATCCTATCGGGTCGCAGGCTGGGTGCGCTATCCCCGTCCGGGTAGCCGGTACGGCTCGAAGGTTGGCTCCGTTCTCTTTAGCTGGTGTTGAAATAAACGAAGGGGCCCTCGGCCCCTCCTGTTGCAAATCAGATAAAGTGCCCTCGTCAGGCAACCTTGCTGCTGCCTGTCAGGGTACGGGCCAGCAATCCTTCCGGGTTGTGGATGGCCTCCTTGGTCTTCACATCGATGATCTCGATCTCCTTGAAGCGCTCCCGGTTCTTGATGGCGACGTCGTGGGCCAGGATGACGTAGCGGGCGTTGGCCACGTCCTTGGCGGTGATGCGGTTGATGATGCCGTTGGCGCCCTGGGTCTCGACTTTCAGCTTGATTCCCTGTTTGGCGGCCGCCTTTTGCAGGCTCTTGGCGGCGAGGAAGGTGTGGGCCACGCCGGACGGGCAGGCGGTGATGGCGAGCACGTCCGCTTCCCCTTCCGCTTCGATGATCTGGTAGCCGCTATCGGCGGTTGTCACTGTCTCATCCTCGGTCACCGGCTTTTTCAGCAGATTGACGATCAGCGCCGTGGTCAGGGCACCGAGCAGGGTGCCCAGGATGTAGCCCATCTTGCCTTCCACCACAGGCAGCACTATCCAGCCGCCCCAGGGGGCGTGGTTGATGCTGTGCATCATGAAGCCGGTGATGTTGCCGACGATGCCGCCTGCGACGATGGCCGGGATGACCCGCACCGGGTCGGCGGCGGCAAAGGGAATGGCCCCCTCGCTGATGCCGATCATGCCCATGATGGCTGCGGCTTTACCCGCTTCACGCTCTTCTTTCTTGTAGCGACGGGGGGAGAGCAGGGTCGCCAGCGCCATGCCAAGGGGCGGCACGCAGATGGCGATGCCGACGCCCCCCATCAGCCAGGGCTGGGTGTTGACCTGGGTCTGGGCAAACAGGGTGGCGACCTTGTTGACCGGGCCGCCCATGTCAAAGGCGGTCATGCCGCCGAGGATGGCCCCCAGCATCACCTTGCCGGAGCCTGCCATGCTGGAGAGCCAGTGGTTCATCCCGTCCATCATGGCGGCGATGGGGGCGCCTATCACCCACATCACTATGCCGCACACCAGGAAGGTACCGATCAGCGGATAGATGAAGATGGAGCCGAGCGAACTCATGGAATCCGGTAGTTTTATTCGCTTGAGCTGATTGACGATAAGCCCGGCGATGAAGCCCACCAGGATGGCGCCGAGAAAACCGGTGTGGAAGTGCTGCACCGCGATCCAGGAGCCGATCATGCCGGGCGCCAGGCCTGGCTTGTCCGCCATGGAGTAGGCGATGTAGCCGCCGAGCACGGCGGTAAAGAGGGTGAGCCCCGCTATCCCCATGTCGGCCATGTCCTTGAGCACACCCGCCTCGGGCACGGCGCCCTTGCCGCTCATCATCACCGAGAGCGACAGCAGCACGCCCCCCGCCACTATGAAGGGGATCATGTGGGAGGTGCCAAACAGCAGGTGCTGCTTGAGGGTGCCGAGCTGGGCCTTGATGCTGCGATCCTGGGGCTCAGGCACGCTGGGTTGCGGCGCCCTGATCTGGGCTGGCTTGTTGCCGGCCGCACTGGTGGGAGCCTGGGCCGCCAGCAGTTTGAGCACCTCGGTCTTGCTGGTGGCCGCCTGCATCCGGGGGATAAAGCCCGGCTCCAGCAGCTTGGTGGAGAGTTCGGCCAGCACCTCGATATGGTGATTGGCGCCCCCCGCTGGGGAGGCAATCATGAAGAAGAGTTTGGAGGGCAGCCCATCCTCAGCGCCGTAGTCGATGCCCTGCGGGCTGATGCCGATGACGATGGCGGGCTGGAGTACCGCCTCGCTCTTGGCGTGGGGCAGGGCGACCCCCTGTTCAAACCCGGTATTGTCGAGGTTTTCCCGCGCCCAGAGATCGCGCACGAACTGATCCTGATTGCTTATCTTGCCGCTCGATTTAAGCCGGGCAGCCAGTTCCACAAAGAGCCCTTCTTTGTCTTTGGCCGCGATGTCGAGGCAGATCAGTCCTTCATCTATCAACGAGGTGAGCATGCGCATCTCCTGGCTCCGTCATGAAGCCGTTGTTATGGGGAAGTAATTGACCTGCCTATTGTTTCGCCCTTGCCTTCATGTGGATATCGGACATATGTGCCCTTTACTGGATTTTTGTGCCAAGGCGGGGAGCCTGTGATCCTGTTCGCATTTTTATATGGTTTGGCTGAGGGGAAGGAATTTACTTAATTTTGTTTAAAAACAGTTAGTTAATGAAGTTATGTTAAGGATGAGGCGACCATGCCATGGTTGGCAGGTAAAACAGGATGGAGATTTGTGTGCCATCACCACGGCCAAAAATGTGAGCGCTATAGCAAAAATGCGCTGGTGTAACAGGATATGGCGCTGTTGTTGTGCGTCGGCAGCCCCGGGGAGGGATCGGCGCCACACCACAGACCCTTGGTTCATCCGATGGATGGCGAGCGACCCGATCTGCACATCCACGCAGCAGAAGAGGGAGGGGGCGGATAAAACAAGGGCCATCTTCTGATGGCCCTTGTGCATTCAGGGGTCATGGCACCCCTTAGCTGCGATTGCCGGCGCGGGCGACCCGCCCCTCGGCCAGCAGCTGGTAGCTGCCGGTGGCGGCGGGGACGAAGGCGGACTGGCCCTTTTCGAGGCGCAGTGACTGCTTACCTTGCTGGAGGGTCACTGTGCCATCGATGGCAAACAGGATCTCGGCGCTGGTGGTGATGAGCTGGTGCCCACCGGCCGGGTAGACGCTGAAGGTGAAGTCAGGTACCGGCACCTCGAAGTGCAGTACAGCACCGTCGAGGCGAGGGGCCAGCAGGATCTGGTCATCCGGTTTGGCCACAAAACGGGTGCAATCGAGCAGCTCTGCCACGTCTATGTATTTCGGGGTGAGCCCTGCCCGCAGCACGTTGTCGGAGTTGGCCATGATCTCGAGGCCGGTGCCGCGCACATAGGCATGGGGGGTGCAGGCATCGAGGAACATGGCCTGACCCGGCTTGAGGGTCACCACGTTCAGCAAGAGCGGCGAGAAGAGGCCCACGTCTCCCGGATACTGGGCGGTCAGGCTGGTGATGAGGGCAAAGGTCTCCTCATCCTGATGGGCGGCGGCATAGCTCAGCAGGCCCGCCAGGGCGGCTTCTTTGCGCGCGCCCTCCAGCACCAGCAACTGGTGGAAGAAGTGCTGCAACCCGGCTTCACCCTGATCCGCTGCGTGAGCGGCGGCGAGGGCCGCTACCAGATCGGCGATAGCCGCCAGCTTGACTCGCTCGAACAGCGCCAGGATGGCGGGAATGGCGCGAAAGCCGTTCATCGCCTGATAGGGGGTGAGGGCAAACACCAGCTCCGGCTTGTGGTTCGGGTCTTTGTAGTTGCGATTGCTCGCCTTGGGCGAGATGCCGGCGGCCTCTTCCTTGGCAAAGCCCGCTTCGGCCTGGGATTTGCTGGGGTGTACCTGGATGGAGAGGGCCTTCTCGGCGCAGAGCACCTTGAACAGGAACGGCAGGCTGCCGAAACGGGTGAGGGTGGCCTCGCCCAGCACGGCGCTGGGGGCGGCCTCGATAACGGCGGAAAGCTTCTGCGCACCGCCCGCTAGGCTCACTTCGGAGCAGCCATTGGGGTGAGCCCCCATCCACAGCTCGGCCTGAGGGTTGCCGTCCGGATTCGGGATACCAAACAGGGTGGTGAGGGCGGCACGGCTGCCCCATTCGTAGCCCTGGATCGGGTTTTTCATCAACAGAAAGGAGGGAAGATCACGACAACTCATAAGGGACGCCTCATTTAGTTTGAAGAAAGTTGTTTGAAGAAAAGGGTGGAATTGACGGTCCGGCCCGGACTATAACATGGGCGGTTGCGGCGGCCGCAACCGCTTGCCTCTCTCTTGACCGGGATCATCATGTCACTCATCTTCAGCCAACTGCTCGACGACGCCATCACTGAGCAGGCCCCCTTCGAGCGAGTCTGGTTTGCCAGTGAGCAGGGGGTGCCGCCCAGCTTCAGCTACCAGGTCAACTTTCCCCGCCTCGAGCTGGTGTTCAGCGGCGAGTATGTCAATCAGGTCTGGGACAAGGGGCAGGGCAGCCAGGAGATCCGGATATTGCCGGGGCAGGCGCTCTATATTCCGCCCAACGGCTGGAACAAGCCGCAGTGGAGCACGGATTGCTCGGTGCTGAGCCTGCTGTTTGGCAAGCGCCAGCTTGGCTTCAGCCTGGTGAGCAAACGCCGGGAAGATCCCGATTTCTTCGATGTGCAAAAACACAGCATCATGGCCCGGGCCGGTCATGTGACAGAGCATATTCTGGCGGCCCTCAACGTGTTGACCGAGGATCCCGGCCGCTCCCCCACCGACAACCATCTGCTGCTGGCGCTGCTGACCAGTGCCCAGCAACTGCTTGGCACATCGGCGACCGAGCGGCCCCGGGGTGCGGACTTGTTTCATGGCATCTGCATCTATATCCAGGAAAATTTTCACCGCCCCATCAGTCGTGACTCCATCGCCCACCGCTTCAACCTGTCGGCCAGTCATCTCTCCCACCTGTTTCGTGAGCAGGGTCATATGCGGCTGGCGGATTACATCAGCTGGGTGCGGATCGACAGAGCCAAGTTCATGCTCAAGAAGTACCGCTTCCGCCTGGAAGAGGTGGCCAATCGATGTGGCTACGGCGATGTGAATTACTTCTGCCGGGTGTTCAAGCAAAAAACCGGATTGACCCCCTCCCAATACCGCGCCCTGAGCCAGCCTCAGGGGGAGGGCCAGCCCCTGACGGGAGCGTGAGTGGCCCAGACTGCGATGATGGAAAAGAGGAGGGGGAGAACTGTCCCGGGGCATCCCGTAGCGGGGTTGTTGGCCGCATTCCCGGTTGGCGGATGAGGCTGATATCGGGCGCCAGATGAGGGCTACCTGCCTCGTCAGATCACCTGCGAGTCATCATGGCGAAGAGGTGGCTCGGGCTGCCATGCCCGATCTCAGGTGCGCATAGAGGCCTGCCCCGGCCAAGATCCCGGTCAGGGCCAGCAGCAGCCAGATGGCCGTGCTAGGGCGAGTGCCCGCATCCCCCAGCATAAAGCCGATCAACAGGTTGCCAAACAGCGCCATGCAGCCGCCGGCGCTGGCATAGAAGCCGTAGTAGCTGGCGAGCTGGTCGGGGGGGGCGTAGCGGGGCAGCTGGGCGGCAAAGAGCGGGAAGCAGAGGATGGAGCCCAAGGAGAGCAGGGCCACCTGGGCCAATACCCCCACAGTGGGCCAAGGAGCCAGCAGGGGCAGAGCCAGATAGCTCAATCCCATCAGCCCAATCCCCAGCCCCATTGCCAGAGGGACGCCAAGATGGCGCTCCACCAGGCGCGAGGCCGGCAGCTGGAGCAGGACGCCGATCACCGCCGAGAGGGTGAACACGCCGCCGAGCAGCTCGGTGGCGTCCGGCAGGCTCTGGATATGGGCGGGCAGGGCCAGATAGAGCTGGTGGAACAGGATCTGATAGCTGCCTGCCAGCAGGGTGAACATCATGAAGGGGCGCTGACGCAAAATGGTGCCCCATTGGCGCAAGATGGCGCCGCGGGGGGCCTGATTGGCCACCGGGCGTTTGGGCAGTACCCGATACTGCAGCACCCCGAGCAGGGCGAACAGGCTAGCCGCCAGAATACCCGTCAGGGCATAGCTCTGCTGGGTCAGAGTCAGGCCGACCAGGGGACCGAGCAGCATGCCCGCCTGGCTGGCGAGGTTGTGCAGGGCGAAGGCGCGCTGGCGCTGGCTCGGGGTGTCGCATTCGCTCGCCAGATAGGCCTGGGCGCAGGGGGTGAACAGGGCCCCGGCAAAGCCGGTCAGGGCCGCCGCCAGCAGCAGTATGGGCAGGGACTCGGCCCAGCCCAGCAGTACGAAACCGACCGATCGCACCAGGCAACCCCAGACGATGGCGGGGTGATAGCCGATGCGATCCCCCAGCGTTCCCCCCAGCAAAAACAGCCCCTGCTGGCTGAAGACCCGCATCCCCATCACCAGGCCGCAGGCCCAGCCGGCGAGGCCAAGGCCGCTGCCCATGTGCTGGGCGAGGAAGGGCAGCATCATGTAGAAGCCGAGATTGAACGCCAGGCCATTGATGATGAGCAGGCGGGCGGCCAGGCTCATGCCCTGCCAGTCCCGCCAGTAGGAGGCGCCGTTCATGTTGCGTGCATCCGGGGGCCGGTTGCGGGCCAGGCCGCAGGCGCTGTCATGGGAAGTCTCGTCATGATTGTCTTCGCAGGGTACGAAGGAAGGGGATGCCGCTCTGATCGTGGCTTATCTGCACCGGCACCTGATAGAGGCGCTCGATGAGGTCGGCGTCGAGCACCTGGGAGGGGGGGCCGAAGGCCTGCAGATCGCCCCCTGCCAGCACGATCAGCTGATCGGCAAACTGGGCCGCCAGGTTGAGATCGTGCAGCACCACCAGGGTGATCCACTGCTGCTCCCGGGTCTGCTGGCAGAGGTGCTCCATCAGTTGCATCTGGTGGTGAAGGTCGAGGGCGCTGACCGGCTCGTCCAGCATCATGATGCGGGGGTCGCGCAGCAGCACCTGGGCGAACAGCACCATCTGCCGCTGGCCGCCGCTTAAGGAGTAGAGGGGGCGATCCGCCAGATGAGCGATGCCGAGGGCCTGCAAGGCGCGGGCGGCGGCCAGGATATCCTCGTCCGCGAGGCGCATGGAGAGGCTGTCGAGGCGCCCCAGCACCACCACTTCGATGACGCTCAAGTCCAGCTCCAGCTGGATATTCTGGGGCATGTAGCCAAATTGCTGACGCCACTTGGCCTGGGTCATCTGGCGGGCGCTCTGGCCCCCCAGACGGATGTCGCCAGCGGCCGGGGTCAGTTCCCCAAAGAGGGCGCGCAGCAATGAGGTCTTGCCGGTCCCGTTCGGGCCGATGATCACATGAACCTGACCCGGGTGCAGGGTGAGGCTCAGATCCCGCAGCAGGGTCTGCTGGCCTATGGCGAGGGAGAGTCGGGATATTTCAAGCACGTTTACGCCCCCTGCCGAGGATCAGCCAGATGAAGAAGGGCACGCCAATGAGCGCAGTGACGATGCCGATGGGGAAGAGGGCCCCCGGAATGATGGACTTGGAGAGCACCGAAGCGGCCGACAGCATGCAGGCGCCGCACAGGGCCGACAGCGGGATCAGGAAGCGCTGATCTTCCCCCACCAGCATGCGGGCTATGTGGGGGGCCACCAGGCCGACGAAGCCGATGATGCCGACGAAGCTGGTGGCGGTGGCGGTGAGCAGGGCCACCAGGATCAGGGTCTTGAGGCGCAGTCTGTCCACATTGACTCCGAGGCTGCGGGCGCGAGCCTCGCCGAGCCGCAGGCTGGTGAGGGCCCAGGCATCCCGATAGATGAGCACGCTGCAGATCAGGGTGACGGCGGCCGTGATCAGCAAGGCATCCCAGCTGGTGCGCATCAGGCTGCCAAACAGCCAGAACATGATCTGCTGGTTGAGCTCGGGGGAGGAGAGGAACTGCAGCAGGGAGAGCAGGGACTGGAACAGGAACAGCAGGGCTATGCCCGCCAGGATCAGGGTCTGGCTGCTGATGTTGCGCATCATGGCCAGACCAAACAAGAGGCTGGCGGCAAACATGCACAGGATGAAGGCACCGGCCGGAATGGCAATCAGGGGCGGCAGACCAAGACCGCCGGTATAGAGCGCCAGTGCCGCGCCAAGCCCGGCCGCGGCCGCGAGCCCCAGGGTGTAGGGGCTGGCCAGGGGGTTGTCCAGCAGGGTCTGCATCTGCACGCCGCCAAGCCCGAGGGAGGCGCCGACCACCAGCGCCATCAGGGCGATGGGCAGGCGCATGTCAAAGACGATGGTGCGGGTCATGGAGTCCGCCTGGGCGGGGGAGAGCAGGGCATCGATCACTTCCCCAAGGGGCAGCAGGGAGGGGCCGGTGGCGATGTCGAGCACCAGGGTAATGCACAGCACCAGGGTGAGCAGCGTCAGCCAGTGCCAGCGGCGGCGCTCCCGTTGCCGCTGGCGGGTGAGGGTCTGCTGCAGGGCAGCCAAATCATTCATGATAACCATCCTGAAACGGGCGCTCTCAAGGGGCGCCCGCAAGGGTTGAAGAGGGATGACGAAGAGGGACTTTCCCGACTCGGGTCGGGACAGTCCGGCCCGTCAGGTTCAACCAGCCATTACTTGATACCCAGCATAAAGGTGCCCTGGGGACGAATGGGCAGATAGCTGCGGTAGAAGCCCTGATAGGTGGCCAGGGGATCGAGATCCTGGAACAAGTCGGGGTAGAGCGCCTTGGCCATGAACTCGATGAGGGCGGCATCCATGATGCTGCGGGTGGCGCCGTGATAGACGGCGTAGAGGCGACCCTGCTGCACGGCGGGCAACTCGCTCCAGCCCGGACGGGCGGCAAAGCCCTGCAGACGCTGGCGCACCGTCTCGGCCGAGACGTCCTGACCGACCTGCATCGCCTCTGCGCTGCTCACGCTCTCGTAGCCCGCCATCAGGATCACCTCGGGTTTGCTCGCCAGCAGCTGCTCAGGGTGTATGGGGCCCCAGCGTTCGACGAAGGGGGCCGCGACGTTGTCACCGCCGGCCAGCAGGGCCATGGCGCCCCACATGTCCTTGCCATAGGTGTAGCTGTACTCGGCCGGGCCCTTGTCCCCCAGCTCGATATAGACCCGGGGCGGCTGGCGCTTCGCCTGGGCAACCCGGGAAGTGATGGTGTCAATCCTGGCCTTGTATTCGTCGGCCATCTTCTGGGCACGGGCCTCCTGGCCGGTCACCTTGCCAAGCAGCAGGGTGCTTGCCATGTGGCGGGCCAGGGTCTGGGCGTTGTAGTCCACCACCACCACCGGGATGCCTGCCTGCTCGAGGCGCGGCAGATCCGGGGCCAGGGCCTCGTATTGCCACTGGGCCAGGATCACCAGATCGGGTTTGACCGCCAGGGTCTTCTCGATGGAGAAGCTCTGATCCTGCACGTTGCCAAGGTCGGGCACCTTGGCCAGTTGTGGCAGGCTGGCCACATAGAGGGACCAGATGGCGGGGCGGGACTTGACGAACCAGCCACGGGACATGCCCACCAGGCGATCGGCGCCCCCTTCACCGGCCACAGCCAGGTAATCCTCGGGATAGAAACCGAGCACGATGCGGCTCGCGGGCAGGCTCAGGGAGACCTTGCGGCCCATCACATCTTCCACTTCAACGGGGGCGGCGGCCTGTGCCATCCAGCTCATCAGGACGAGCTGGCCTAACAGCAACACTCTTGCCAGGGGGTGACGAAACATCTTGTACAACCTCGGGGGGACACGGCTTAAAAAGAAAGTGAGAACTATTACTATTTAATGTTCAAAAAGCAATGAGGTTCTACATGGTCAGTCCTCTCTTTTTCTCCCCGGGAGGGGCGTTTGCGTGGTCTAATCCCGCCCCCCGCGAGGGCCTGCCTTTCTCTGAACGGGCTGATTTTTGACCCCAGGGGGAGGGCGATGCAACCATGGCGCCCCGAGTGCGTACTGCTGAGGAAGGGGAGTGAAAAAGCCCGGACTCATCTTCTTCTTTGGGTCGGCGCAGTCGCATTGTGATCCAGTGCGCGACTATGGTCCGCGCAGTGTGCTCACCATTTGATTATGTAAAAGGATGGGCTAAGATGGCCGCGGAAACGATCAGATTGATAACAAAAGGAAGTTAGGAGATGCCGATGGAAAGCAAAGTAGTAGTCCCGACCCAGGGCCAGAAAATCACAGTAGCAGCCGATGGCAAGCTGACCGTACCGAACAATCCCATCATTCCTTTTATCGAAGGGGATGGTATCGGTGTGGACGTGACCCCTGCCATGCTGAACGTGGTCAATGCCGCGGTCGAGAAGGCTTACAAAGGCGAGCGCAAAATCGCCTGGATGGAAATCTACACCGGTGAGAAGTCGACTCACATCTATGGCGAAGGTGCCTGGCTGCCTGCCGAAACCCTGGATTTCATTCGTGAATACCATGTGGCCATCAAGGGCCCGCTGACCACCCCGGTCGGTGGCGGCATTCGCTCTCTCAACGTGGCCCTGCGTCAGGAGCTGGATCTCTACGTCTGCCTGCGCCCGGTCCGTTACTACCAGGGCACTCCTAGCCCGGTCAAGCGTCCTGACTTGACCGACATGGTGATCTTCCGCGAAAACGCCGAAGACATCTACGCTGGCATCGAGTGGAAAGCGGATAGCGATGAGGCCAAAAAGGTCATCGCCTTCCTGCAAAACGAGATGGGCGTGAAGAAAATTCGCTTCCCCGAGTCTTGCGGCATCGGCATCAAGCCCATGTCCAAAGCCGGTACCGAGCGCCTGGTGCGTGCCGCCATCGAGTACGCAATCGACAACGATCGTGACTCCGTGACCCTGGTCCACAAGGGCAACATCATGAAGTTCACCGAAGGTGCCTTCAAGGATTGGGGCTATGCCCTGGCCCAGAAAGAGTACGATGCCCAGTTGATCGACGGCGGCCCCTGGTGCTCCTTCAAAAACCCGAAGACCGGCAAGGTCATCACCGTCAAAGACGTCATCGCCGATGCCTTCCTGCAACAGATCCTGCTGCGCCCGGCCGAGTATGATGTCATCGCTTGTATGAACCTCAACGGCGACTACATCTCCGACGCTCTGGCCGCTCAGGTCGGCGGCATCGGCATCGCTCCTGGCGCCAACATCGGCGACGGTGTGGCCCTGTTTGAAGCAACTCACGGCACCGCGCCCAAGTATGCAGGCCAGGACAAGGTCAACCCGGGCTCCCTCATCCTCTCCGCCGAGATGATGTTGCGCCACCTCGGCTGGGTCGAAGCGGCAGATCTGGTCGTGAAGGGGATGGAACAAGCCATCGCCAACAAGACGGTCACCTATGACTTCGAGCGACTGATGGAAGGGGCCACGCTGCGCTCTTGCTCCGAGTTCGCTCAGGACATGATTGATCAGATGTAATCTATTGATTTCTTTGACATTTAAAGGCCGCCATCAGATGATGGCGGCCTTTTTCATTGAGGCAATACCGCCAGTTGATGAGCCATGGGCCAGATGTTGGCAATGACGTTGCTAGTCCAAAGGAAAGATTCCAATGACACCTGGTTAATTGCCTGTAAACCAACCAAACGGACCCTGATAATTTCCTTTTCTGTACTCTTGGGAGAGGGAGGATGCTAGAATCCGAAGCTGATTTTAAGCGCCATCTGTGGGCACCTTTGACATTCTTTGCCCATGGCTAATCAATAGTGTGTCAGCTCGTCTCAGAGCCCCGATGCTCCGCCTTGCAGTTCAACGTGTCACCTGAGGTCAACATCATGATCCGTGCGCACACACAATCTGGTCAAAAGCAGCAAACTGGGGGCTGTCACCCAGGGGCGGTAGCCTGCGTTTTTGGTAGCGTTTCGAGGCAAGCGGTTATATTTCAGACATATTTATTGCGAATGAATATCTTTCATTATTTCCCTACTCAGCTAGTCGGTAGCATGAGCAGATCCAGATAAATGAAGATACTCGTAACGGGTGGATCCGGTTTCATCGGTTCGGCGCTGATCCGTCATATTATTCGACAGACCCAAGATGAGGTGGTCAATGTCGATGCGTTGACCTATGCCGCCAATACTGCCGCCCTGGAAGAGTGTGCCGACTCACCCCGCTATCAATTTGAACACGCCAACATTTGTGATGGCGCTGCCATGGCACGTATTTTTTCAGTACACCAGCCTGATGTTGTCATGCATCTCGCCGCCGAAAGCCATGTGGATCGTTCCATCACCGAGCCGGCCAGCTTTATTCAAACCAACATCATCGGTACCTATACCCTGTTGGAGGCGGCAAGAACCTATTGGGATGGTTTACCTGCGGAGCGTCAGGCAAGGTTTCGCCTGCAGCATGTCTCGACCGATGAGGTGTATGGTGACCTGCCTCATCCGGATGAGTTTTCTGTTTCTTCTTCCCTTGCGAAAGGGAGTCGAAGTGAGGCAGAAACATTGCCGCTCTTTACCGAAACCACAGCCTATGCACCGAGCAGCCCTTACTCTGCCGCCAAGGCATCGAGTGACCATCTGGTGCGTGCCTGGCACCGAACCTACGGGCTGCCAATCCTGGTGACCAATTGCTCTAACAATTACGGACCCTGGCAACATGCGGAGAAACTGATCCCGCAAACTATCAACAATGCCTTGGCCGGCAAGCCAATCCCCCTTTATGGCAAGGGAGACCAGATCCGTGACTGGCTCTATGTGGATGATCATGTCCGTGCCCTTTATCTGGTACTGACTGAGGGGAAGGTCGGCGAGACCTACAACATCGGCGGCCACAATGAGAAGCGGAATCTAGAGGTGATGCAGACCATCTGTGATCTGCTTGATAAGCTGGTACCCAAAACAGGCTCTTATCGTGATCAGATCACACTTGTGGCAGACCGCTTAGGTCACGATCGTCGCTATGCTATCAATGCAAGAAAAATAAAATTAGATTTGAACTGGCAGCCTCAAGATAATTTTGAGTCAGGCATTAGAAAAACAGTAATTTTTTTGATAAACAGTCAGTAAAGCCTGTCAGTTCATAATATGCAGCATAGCTTATTATATTTATTGGAAACATAAATTAATAATCATTTTTATAATTTAGTTTCCTTTGATTAGTAGAAAATATAGCTCCCCTGCACAGTAGTATTTTATTAGTCATAATTACTCTAACTAACTTTTAATTTTCACTAAATTAGTAATATTAGCTATGATTATTTAGGCGTTTTATTTGTATGGTGAAAACTGTTTTGTCTTTATTATCGTGGATGGCAAACAATGTTGAATATTAACGTGGCATTATGTTGAAAAATAAAGTACTAAGTAATTCTCTTTGGATGATGCTAGAAAAAATTAGTCGCCTCGTTATCGGTGTTTTAGTCAGTAGTTTAATGGCTCGAAGTTTGGGGCCGGATGGGTTCGGACAGTTAAATTTTTTTATTTCTTTGCTGACAATTTCCTCGGTACTCAGTTCGCTTGGCCTGAATCGCATCATCGTACGAGACGTTGTCAATCATATTGAGGACAAGTTGTTTTGTCAAAACACAGTTGTAACCACATTTTATCTGAGGCTAGCCGTCTCCTTAATTTTGTGGATTACGATAGCGGTTGTCAGCTCGCTGTTTTGGCCTGATAACATATTGTTTGTTGTAATTATTTTTGCCTCGCTATTTTTTATCGCATTTGATGTTTTTGATTTTTACGCTCAAGGAATATCCGATTTCAAAATAATTAGCCTCTGTCGTCTGAGCACTTTTTTGATTACATCTTTGCTCAAGATTGGAGTCATCTTTCTGGGGGGAGGGCTAGAGGCCTTTGTCTGGTTGGTGATGATAGAATACCTACTTGTTGCAGTTCTCTTCTATTTGTTTTTTGTTCGCAGGCGGCATCTTGAATTACAGCCAAAACAGATTAGGGTTCAACGAGGGGCTGAGTTGGTTATGGAGTCCTGGCCCGAAATTATAGCGGGTTTCGGTGCGATACTGTTCATGCGCCTTGATCAGATATTCCTTCAATGGTTGTCTGGTGATGTTAGTGTTGGGATCTATTCTGCTGCAACTCGGATCACTGAAGCATGGTATTTTTTACCGTCTGTTATCATTGCAACAACATTTCCAAAGCTGGTGTCGTTACGCAGTTCTTCATATGAGCGTTATTTTGAGGGAATTCGGGCGCTGATGTCATTTCTGGTAATGATATCTGTGGTCGTGGCATTGTTTTTCAGTTTTACAGCAGACTGGATTGTCACATTTCTATTTGGCCCGGCTTATGCCGAGAGCGCTAATGTCATTGTACTACACACTTGGGGAGGAGTTTTCTTATGTATGGGTATTACCTCTGGCTCTTGGTTAGTAGCAGAACGAAAGCTGAAGCTCAATTTACAGCGTAACTTGTTCGGCCTAGCAGTGAGCGCAGTAACAAACTGGACGTTGATCCCGCTTTATGGGGTTACAGGCTCAGCCATTGCAACAGTTGCGGGACTTGGTGCTGCATTCTACTTGTTTGATCTGCTGCATCCTCAGCTTAGACCTATGTTCTGGCTCAAGAGCAGCGCACTTATACCGACTCATCTTTATCACTTTATCCGTGACCGGAAATAATTTAATTATGAAGCTTAAGTCTATTTATCATCACGTACGCCACTCGCTTTTTCGACACAGCACCACATTGGAAAAACCCCTGGTTATTCAGTTTCCGATCATTGATATTTGCAATTCTCGTTGTCAGATGTGCCGTATCTGGGAGAATAAAAAAAGTCATGACATTACTGTTGATAATTTGCGAAAAGGTTTGAGCAGTGAGCTGTTCAGCCGTGTTGAAGGGATAGGCTTTAATGGTGGCGAGCCTACCTTGCGTGATGACTTGATTGAGCTGGTTGAGGTAGTGCTCGATCAGTTACCTAATCTTAAGCAAGTATCTCTTATCACTAATGCCTACAAATATCTGCAAGTGATCGAGCAGATTGAAAAAATGGGGCGCCTTGTTAAATCCCGTGGTAAGCATTTCGATGTAATGGTATCGCTGGATGGCTTTGGTGATGTCCATGACCGTGTGCGCGGCCGCAGCGGAAATTTTGAGAATGCCAAGAAAGTATTGGCATATCTCAGCGACTTTGATGGGGTGGACAACGTTCGAATTGGTTGCACTGTTATTCGGGAGAATGTCTTCCATCTAGCCGACTTGTTCGAGTTTTGCGTCAGTCGTGGCCTGTATATAAAGTATCGTCAAGGGGTTCCCCATCAGCGGCTCTATACGGAAAATTTACTGGATCCGTATGCATTGACTGTTGAAGAGAAATACGAGTTTGTCGAGTTTCTTGAGGGTCTGATCAAGTATTACGAACCAAGCCCGCTGCAATGCTTCTTCTATCGCTCACTGATCGATCAGATCCTGTATGACAAACCGCGGGCGGCGGGATGTGACTGGCAGCATCGTGGGGCCACGATTACCGCCAAAGGGGAACTCGCCTATTGTGCGGTCAAAAGTAAAGCCCTGATGAGCAACATTGCCGATGGGGACCCCATGCAAGCCTATTTTGGCAACCAGGCTCATTTGCACGAGATCCTCGCCAACGAGTGTGCCAACTGTCACCATGACTATGTGGGCTTGCCCAGTCCAGCAGTCTATCGCCGGATAATGGTGGCGCGCATAGATGAGCGTTTTGGCCTTAAAGACAAGTTGCGCCGGGTGCCAGGATTTGCAACGCTCAATCGTTATCGTCAACGTCATGGCTACAGCAAGCAGCTCCAATACTATCAAACCCAGAGCGATCGCCCGCTGATGTCCACAGAAGGCAAACAAGTGCTTATCTGTGGCTGGTATGGTACCGAAACCCTGGGAGACAAGGGGATCATCGGAGGGGTGATGCATGCGCTGAGGCGTCAGCTTGGGGAAGATACCCGCTTTGTCGTCGTAGCCCTCAATCCCTATATCAGCGAGATGACTCGCCGCCAGATGCCGGAATTTCGTAATACCCGTATTGTGACTCCGGAAGAAGGGATCGGCCTTGCCCGTCACATGGATTATGTGGTGTTCGGTGGCGGTCCCTTGATGGCAATCGATTCATTGGCACCCATGCAAGCTATCTTTGAGCGCGCCAAGCAGGGGCGAGCTCGTACTATAGTGGCTGGCTGCGGTGTCGGGCCACTTGGGGATGCTTGGCACAATGACAGCATTGCTACCATTTTGCGATTGGCTGATATCAGGGTCTACCGGGATGCCCGTTCACGCGACTATGCACAGCAAATCGGTGTTGATGCAGCGCAAGATCCGGTGGCAGAAGATCCGGCCTTTACTTGGTTGGCCAGCATTGCCGAACAGCTGCCAAGCAAGACGTCAGACCCCGACCGCCAAGTCCTGTTGCTGGGACTACGTGACTTCCCCTATCAGGAATATGCTCGTCACATCCCGCTTGTTCAGGCATTGGCCATTCGTGACAACTATGAGCGAGTCGTAGTGGATGCCCTGATCCAGCTGGCTGCCAAACGGCCGAATCTGGTGATCCGGCCACTACCTATGTGCACCAATCACTTCGGGTCGGATGATCGCTGGTTCTATCGTCGCCTGTTCCGTCAGCAGCCAAAACTTGAGGCTGCTCTGGATTATTCATTGCTGGGGCCAGAGATGGCGCCACAGCACTATTGCGAGGCTTTCAGGGCCGCCGATGCGTTGCTTGCCATGCGATTCCACTCGTTGGTGTTTGGCTTGGGGCTGGGGGTGAACTCGGTTGGTATGGACTACACCCTGGGCAAGGGCAAGGTCCGTTCTCTGGCTGAGCGCTTTGGCGCGCCTCTGCTGAGCATGACAGATCTCAAAGTCGATGAATTGGTGACTGCGCTAGAAAGTGCACTCGATGCTCCTTCTACCCCTCCTATCGGCATGGAACAGCTCGGTTTTGTCCCGGCGTTGTTGGCTAAATTGCAGGAGGCAGAAGCATGAGAATCCTGCATGTTTGCTATAGCGACCTGGATGGTGGCGCCGCACGCGCCGCCTTTCGTTTGCACCAGGCCCAGCGCAGCCAAGGCCTCGATAGCCACATGCTGGTGATCAATAAGTGCTCGGACGATCCCTTCGTGCATACGGTCTCTGGTTTAAAGCAATTGAGGATCAAGCTAGCCTCTGCATTGAGCCGCTTGCTTCTGCGTTGCCAGAAAACCTCCAATTCGGTATATCACTCTCTCAACCTGTTTCCCTCAGGCCTGCTGCGTGAAGTAGACAGATTGGCCCCCGATGTGGTCAACCTGCACTGGTTGGGGGGAGAGATGCTGTCGGTAGGGGAAATCGGCCGTATTCGTCAGCCAGTGGTCTGGACGCTGCACGATATGTGGGCCTTTAGCGGGGCCGAGCACTACGACGATGACAAGCTGTCGGAGCGTTATCGCACAGGATATAGCCGTGAGAGTCGCCATGAGCAACATGGCGGGATGGATCTCGATCGCTGGACATTTCTGCGCAAGCAAAGGGCATGGGCTGGCAAGTCATTTCAGATTGTCACCCCCAGCCACTGGCTGGCTGATTGCGTTCGGCAAAGCACCCTGTTTGCCGGCTTGCCGGTGTCGGTGATCAGCAACTGTATCGATCACACCGTTTACCGCCCGCTGCCCCGCGAGCTGGCCCGTGAAGCGCTGGGGTTGCCGCAAGACAAGCAGTTGCTGTTGTTTGGCGCCATGTCGAGCACCTCGGATCCCCGCAAGGGTTATCACCTGCTGATCCCTGCGTTGCAGCAGCTGAGTGCCGAGGGCAAGGCGAAGCAGATCGAACTGGTGGTCTTTGGTGCCAGCCGCGGTGATGCCGAACAAGTCACTGGGATCAAGACCCACTATATGGGGCGCCTGCATGACGATATCAGTCTCTGTCTGCTCTATAACGCCGCAGACCTCTTTGTCGCCCCCTCGCTGCAGGACAATCTGCCTAATACCTTGGTCGAATCGTTGGCCTGTGGTACGCCTTGTGTTGCATTTGATATTGGGGGAATGAGAGATCTCATTTTTGGTGAACATGAAGGTGAATTAATTAATGAGATTTCATTCAATGAGCTGAGTTGTACACTTGATAGTATTTTTCGGAAAACATATAATAAAGATATTATATATCAAAGAAGTCTGAATCGTAGGTCATTATGTAAGGTTGTTAAGCTTTATTCTGAGGCTTATTATGAAATTAATAAGTAGCTTTGGCTTACTTAAATTGAAAATGACCCCTTTTTTATTTTTGTTGGCTGTGTTGGTATCGCTATCTCCACTATTTATTTCTTTTGTTTCTATACCTGGAAATGTGTTTTTTATATTGGCTCTTTCCTGCATTTTAATGCTAAATCATGATTTCCATTTTGACAAAAAAGTCATGATTTTGGTTTTATTCATTGTTTTTTCATCAATATTGCTTGGATTAGTATGGCAAAATGCTAAGTTAGTTACTATCAGTATATATTGCACTCTCTCACTCATTGTCGCCAAAGTGATATGTGAACGTCACCTATCTGATACGGTGGAATTATTAACCTTTTCATTGTTGGTTATTTCCTTATTATCATGGGGAGGTTTTATATATGCTCTTAATGGTGGAAAAAGCATACTGGAAGTTATTAACCCTGATGGGCGTCACGGTTTTCTATATTTGACAACCATGACAAATTATAAAGTTGGAAACTTAATCAGACCTTCTGGTTTTTTTGATGAGCCTGGTGCACTATCCTTTTTTATATGTGTCACGGCTTATTTGCGCGATTCTTTAAGTAAAAACCAAAAAATCACATATATATTATTGGCCCTCGGGGCTGTAACATTTAGCTTGGCACATTTTATATTCATATTTTTATTTTTCTTTTCTTCAAACAGAATTTTATTAAAAAATAAATTGTATGTATTGTTGGCTGCAATTTTAGTTGGCTTTTTGACATTGCCATACTTATATAAGACTGAGGCTTTTGATACCTTTATTATGTCTAGAGTCGAAGTTAATCAAGATGGTTCTATTTCTGGAGATAATAGGTCTGAGCGAGTAACTAATGCTCTCAATCTGATAGATGCTTATCCCCGAACTCTCTTATTCGGTCTAGATGAAAAATGTATATCTGGTGATCGTTTGTGCTCCAGCTTATATCCACCATATGGTGAGAATTTTCTATTTCCATTGGTCCATTATGGAATTTTAAATTCATTTTATTATTATTTCGTTATCGGTGGGCTTTTAATTACGGCAATTTATCGAAGAGATGGAAGATTAAATTTAATCAATTTAGCTGTAGTCGCATTGCTTTTGCAACGTCCATATGCATATTCATATGGGTATTCTCTGGTTATAGCAGTATGTTTCTTAGTTGGGGTTTGGGGATATGAAAAAAAACGCTATAAATAAAATCTTAAATTCATGCGGTATTTTGTATGCCTAAACTAAGCATTATTACTGTAAATTATAATGATTCTGTCGGCCTGTTAAAAACGATTAAAAGTTTACGTTCATCTAAGATATTAAAAACAGATAATCTGGAGCTTGTAATTGTTGATGGCGCATCAACGGATGACTCGTTATCTGTGATTCGACAAAATATAATTGAGAACGACGTGTTTGTGTCTGAACCCGATAAGGGGATATATGATGCAATGAATAAAGGTATCGTTCTTTCCACCGGAGATTGGATATATTTTTTGAATTCAGGGGATGTATTCGATAGTCATAAAGCACTATCCAACATATTGGATGAACTTGGAAGAGTATCAAAGGATGTTAATATGCTCTATGGTGCCTATCGTGCGGATGGGATACTGCAGAGTCAAAGTTGTACATTGCCATTTTTGATCTCTCATATGTTAAATCACCAAAGTATGATTTATCATCGTTCTCTTTTAGAACATGGATATGATATTCGTTATCGTTTTTGCGCCGATTATGCACATCTGCTTTCAGTATGGCCGCGTCTTAAACCCAAGGCGCTGGATCTCTGTATTGCTAATTTTGATACCACAGGCGTCAGTTCACAAGCATCCAATAAAGCACGCATGTGGCAGGAGCGATTGCAGGCAGTATGGCGCTCCGACCTGAATATTTTTAAAAAAATACTTCTCAGCAGTCGTGGTTTTATTGCTTGGCCATATCACGTTATAAAAATTAAATTTAACAAGGTAAGATGAAATGGAGGCGCTAGACGATACAGTTCGCCTTCTTGTTGGTGTTTGTGTCACCAAGCAAGATTGGATAACTTATCACCGTTCACTATATGACTCTTTTTCTAATATCGCGAAGCATTGGGAAAATAAAGTTCTTTTCTATGTTGTTTTGCAAGGTGTGAGCAATGATGAAGATTTTCCTAAATTTGATACTAGTGCAGCACCAAACGTAGAAATATTCAATACAACATTTATGGGTGTTTCAAGAGCCAGGAACATTTGTATTGACAAGGCAAAGCACATAAACTCAGAATTTATATTGTTTCATGATGCTTCAATATTTTGGACATCATCCGCGGCTAAATTTATTGCTCATCATTGTAATAATGAGCTTGTTACTAAGGTCAAGGTGAGTTTTTCCGCTACGACTAGAGAGAGAAATCTCCCTCTCAATCAGTGTTCATCTCCTGCTGCAGTGCGAAAAATTAATCCATTTTACGATGCTTATGTTTGGTCATATTTATTTAGTGTAGCGAAACTGCAAGATGTTAAATTTGATGAGCGATTCGGACCAGGCCAAGAAACTTTTTTTAAAAGCGGGGAAGATGTCAGTTTTTTGTTTGAGTATTTCTCAAAAATAAAGACATTTTCTGTGCTAGAGGCAAGCAGCGCGTTTGTTTGTCATCCTCCCAGAACGGCTGATTTTGATAAACATCTAACTTATGCATCTGGTCAGGGAAAAATCTTTAGTTTGCTGGTAAGGAAATATCCATCCTGGCGAATATATATCGATTTGGGATTGTTTTTTGGTAATGCAGCATTCCGTTGTTTACTGTTAAAGCCAAATGCATTTAAAATTTTAAAACAGCGTTTGAACGGTTTTTTTGATAGAGGTGTTAAATAATGAAAGTCGCTTTGATTACGGGTATCACTGGCCAAGATGGTTCTTATTTGGCTGAATTGTTGGCAGAGAAAGGCTATGAAGTCCATGGCTTGATTCGCCGCGCCTCTTCTTATAATACATCGCGTATTGATCTGCTTTGCAATACGCAAAAAAGTATCAAGCTCCATTATGGTGACCTCTCAGATAGTTCAAATCTGATCCGTTTGGTTAAAGAGATCCAGCCGGATGAAATTTATAATCTGGCGGCCATGTCTCATGTCGCCGTCTCTTTTGAATCACCGGAATATACTGCTGATGTAGATGCGCTTGGCACGCTGCGCCTGCTGGAAGCGATCCGTATCAACGGGCTGGAGAAGAAGACCCGTTTTTATCAAGCTTCCACCTCTGAGTTGTATGGCCTGGTACAAGAGATCCCACAACGGGAAACAACCCCGTTCTACCCCCGTTCCCCCTATGCGGTGGCCAAGATGTACGCCTACTGGATCACGGTTAACTATCGTGAGTCTTATGGCATGTATGCCTGCAACGGCATTCTGTTTAACCACGAGTCACCACGTCGTGGTGAAACCTTTGTGACCCGCAAGATCACCCGTGCCATCGCCAATATTGCCCAAGGTATCGAGCACTGCCTCTACTTGGGCAATATGGACTCTCTGCGTGATTGGGGCCATGCCAAGGATTATGTGCGGATGCAGTGGATGATGCTGCAACAGGCGTCGGCAGAAGATTTCGTTATCGCCACTGGCAAACAGATCTCCGTTCGCGAGTTTGTACGGATGTCAGCCAAAGAGGCCGGGATTGAGCTTGAGTTCAGCGGTGAGGGCGTTGATGAGATTGCTACCGTGTCGGCGGTCACTGGCACCAATGCTTCCGCAGTAAACGTGGGAGATGTGATAGTACGGGTTGATCCGCGTTATTTCCGCCCGGCAGAAGTAGAAACCTTGCTGGGAGACCCTGCCAAGGCCAAAGCCAAATTGGGCTGGGTACCCGAGATCACCGTCGAAGAGATGTGTGCCGAAATGGTGGCCAATGATCTGCAACAAGCGAAGCAGCATGCGTTGCTCAAGGCCAATGGTTTTGATGTAACAATTTCACTGGAGAATTGAGCTATGACCGTAAAGGACACCACTAACAAACGGGTGTTTGTGGCGGGTCATCGGGGGATGGTCGGGTCGGCCATCTGCCGTCAGTTGCTCCTTCGTGGCGATGTGGAGCTTGTTGTGCGCTCCCGCCGCGAGCTGGATCTGACTCGCCAGGAGGCAGTTGAACGTTTCTTTGCAGAGGAAGCGATCGACGAGGTCTATTTGGCTGCGGCCAAGGTGGGCGGGATCCATGCCAATAATACGTATCCCGCCGAGTTTATTTATGAAAACTTGGTCATGGAGTGCAACATCATTAATGCCGCACATCAGGCGGGTGTGCAGAAGTTATTATTTTTGGGTTCTTCCTGTATATATCCCAAGCTGGCCGAGCAGCCAATGACAGAGGCTGCGCTGCTGACGGGGACTCTGGAAGCCACAAACGAGCCTTATGCCATCGCCAAGATCGCGGGTATCAAGTTGTGTGAATCGTATAACCGCCAATATGGTCGCGATTATCGCAGCGTAATGCCCACAAATCTGTATGGCGAGAATGACAATTTCCATCCTGAAAACTCCCATGTGATCCCGGCTCTGTTGCGCCGCTTCCATGAAGCCAAGCTGGGTGGTGATAGTGAAGTGGTGGTGTGGGGAAGTGGTACGCCGATGCGTGAGTTCTTGCATGTAGATGATATGGCGGCCGCCAGCATTCATGTGATGGAACTGGCGAACGAGGTATATCAGGCCAATACCCAGCCGATGCTCTCCCATATCAATGTGGGGACTGGGGTCGATTGTACGATCCGGGAGTTGGCAGAGACCATGGCCAAGGTGGTGGGATTTGCTGGCGAGGTGGTATTCGATGTCACTAAGCCTGATGGTACCCCGCGCAAACTGATGGATGTAAGCCGCTTGGCTAACCTGGGTTGGCATTATACGCATTCGTTGGAAGCAGGCTTGACCCTGACTTATCAATGGTTCCTGGAGCACCAAGATGAGTTTCGCAAATAGCCCTAATCACTGGTTAGATAAGGCGCAATTTAAACAGATAGTGGCGGTGACGCCACTTATCTCGATTGATTTGATTGTACGCAACGAGCTTGGACAGGTACTGCTTGGGCGCCGCTTGAACCGCCCGGCGCAAGGCTTCTGGTTTGTTCCTGGTGGTCGGGTGCGTAAAGACGAACGCTTAAATGACGCTTTCTGGCGTTTAACCGAGGAAGAGTTAGGGGTCGCGGCTAGCCGTGGCAGTGCCCGGTTCCTTGGTCCCTATGAACACTTTTATGACGATAACTTCTCGGGCGAAGAATTTTCAACCCATTACGTGGTGTTGGGGTATGAAGTTACGTGGCAAGGACGGCAAGAAGCATTGCCAGTAAGCCAGCATGACCAATATCGCTGGTATAGCGTCAATGAGTTGCTGCAAGACCCGAGTGTGCATCAGCACACCAAAGATTATTTTTTAGAAAGGACGTAATGCCATGTTATTGCCAGTTGTAATGGCCGGGGGCTCGGGTACTCGCTTGTGGCCCTTGTCGCGGGCCCTGTTCCCCAAGCAGTTTTTATCGCTCACCAGTTCGGCCACCATGCTGCAAGAGACCTTGCAGCGTCTCACCCCTCTGGCCCATCAGCCGGCGTTTATCATCTGCAATCAGGAGCACCGTTTTATCGTGGCCGAGCAGTTGCGCAAGGCCACACTGGCACACGGTGGCATTGCCTTAGAGCCGGTTGGGCGAAATACCGCCCCTGCTGTGGCTATTGCTGCACTGCATGCTCGCGCCAATGGTAATGACCCCTTACTGTTGGTGTTGGCCGCCGATCATGTGATTGCGCAGCCAGCGGCATTTTGCCTAGCGGTGCAAGCGGCCATGCCACTGGCCGAGCAGGGCAAACTGGTGACCTTTGGCATTGTGCCCACAGCGGCAGAGACCGGGTATGGCTATATCCAGCAAGGGGATGTCGCCGGTCAGGGGGCAAGCACGGTTGCAGCCTTTGTCGAAAAACCCAACCTTGAACTGGCGCAGCAATATGTGGCAGATGGTCGCTATTTGTGGAATAGCGGCATGTTTTTATTCAAGGCGTCGGTCTATTTGCACGAGCTTGCCCAGCATTGCCCGCAGATGCTTGAGCAGTGTCAGCTGGCATTGCAGTTAGCGCAGGACGATCTCGATTTTATCCGGCTTGATCCGGATGCCTTTGCCGCCTGCCCGGATGATTCCATTGACTATGCCGTCATGGAAAAAACTGCCAATGCGGTAGTGATGCCACTAGATGCCAGGTGGAGCGATGTGGGCTCTTGGTCTGCCTTGTGGGAAGTGAGTGAGAAAGATGCTCAGGGTAATGTGTTGCAAGGCGATGTATTAACCGAGCAGACCCATAACAGCTTTATTTATGCCCAGCATCGTTTAACCGCCACAGTGGGGCTCAATGATGTGGTTGTGGTAGAAACCAAAGATGCTGTGTTGGTTGCCCATAAAGATCGGGTGCAAGATATTAAAGGGATTGTTAACCAATTAAAGGCGGCTAATCGCCCAGAGCAGTTGCAGCACCGTGAAGTATTTCGCCCTTGGGGTAGCCACGATGCTATTGCTGATGGACAGCGTTATCATGTTAAGCAGGTGATGGTGAAACCCGGCCAAAAAACAGCAGTGCAAATTCATTATCATCGCGCCGAACATTGGGTGATTGTCTCAGGTACGGCACGAGTGACTCGTGGTGATGATACCTATATCGTGTCGGAGAATGAATCAACCTATATTCCTGTCGGTGTTGCCCATGCCATTGAAAACCCTGGGAAAATACCCTTGGAGATGATTGAGGTGAGAACCGGTGTCTATCTTGCGGAAGATGATATTGTACGAGTACCATCGACTGGGGTGGGTTATTGATGAAGGTTAGTATTATTACCGCAACTTATAATAGTGCGGCGACTATTCGCGATACTTTAGCGTCACTGGAATGCCAAACCTACCCGGATATAGAATATATTATTGTTGACGGTGCTTCACAGGATAATACACTTGAAGTCATTTTGGAACAATGTAGCAGAGTTAGCAAAATAATATCTGAACCCGATCGTGGAATTTATGATGCGCTTAATAAAGGCATTGCGATTGCTACCGGAAATATTATTGGTTTCCTGCATTCAGATGATATTTTTGCCTCATCAGACTCAGTGGAAAAACTAGTGTCAATCTTCTCTTCGGGTGATCATAATGCAGTTTATGCTGATCTTGATTATGTGGAGAAAAATAATACAAATAAAGTTGTTCGGCATTGGGTTAGCGGCTATTTTAGACCAGTTAAATTACAGTTTGGGTGGATGCCTGCACACCCTACATTCTATATGACTAAAGCCATGTATGAAAAGTTGGGTAATTTTAGTTTGGAATATCCTATAGCTTCTGATTATGACTCTATATTACGTTATTTTAGTAGTGGAGATTTAAAAGCAGTATACCTGCCACAAGTGCTTATAAAAATGCGGGTAGGTGGAGCTAGTAATAATACACTTCTAAATATCAAGAGAAAGATAAAGGAAGAGGTGGTTATTATGCGTCGTAATGGTGTATTTTTCCCATTGGCGTTATTTATGAAGCGATTAACAAAAATACATCAGTATTTTAACTAAATTTATCGAGCTGCTAATCTATGATTACTAAACAAGTTATTGCCAATAGTAATGTTGCCTTTGGTACCAGTGGTGCTCGCGGTCTTGTGGTGGATTTTACACCCGAAGTGTGCGCAGCCTTTACCCATGCTTTTGTTGCTGTACTGCGTAATGAGTTTGATGTTAACCAATTAGCTCTGGCAATTGATAATCGCCCAAGTAGTTATGCCATGGCGAAAGCCTGTGCAGTTGCTTTGCAGCAGGTAGGTATTGAACCTATTTACTACGGAATAATCCCGACCCCTGCGCTAGCTTATCAGGCGATGCAGGGTAATATGCCGTGTATAATGGTCACTGGTAGCCACATTCCGTTTGATCGTAATGGTTTGAAATTCTATCGCCCAGATGGGGAAATAACTAAAACCGACGAACAAAAAATTTTGGCATCAGAAGTATATTTTTCTGCATTGCCAGCACTCCCTGAGTTAGTGGCTAATCTACAGGCGGGTAAGGAATATTGTTCACGTTATCGCTCCTTATTTTCGGCTGATTTTTTAGCAGGAAAACGGATAGGTGTTTATGAACACTCCAGTGCAGGCCGTGATCTCTATGCTCCGCTATTTGAGTCCTTGGGGGCTGAAGTAATCCGCATCGAGCGTAGCGATCAATTTGTGCCTATCGATACGGAAGCTGTCGGTGAGGATGATAAAGCTAGAGCTCGTCGATGGTCTGCCGAGTATCAACTCGATGCTATTTTTTCGACTGATGGTGATGGTGATCGGCCACTCGTTGCTGATGAGTTCGGTGAATGGTTGCGTGGTGATATTCTGGGGCTGTTGTGTGCCTATGCTCTGCATATTGAGGCGCTGGCTATACCTGTGAGCAGTAATACAGTGATTGCAAGTTGTGGGTATTTTAATAAAATAAAACTGACTAAAATAGGCTCACCTTATGTAATAGCTGAATTTTCTGAACTTGCTAAGAATTATCGATGTATAGCTGGTTTTGAAGCCAATGGTGGTTTTTTGTTAGGGAGTAATATCGAGATCAATGGTCAGCCTTTAGCTGCGTTACCCACTCGTGATGCGGTGTTGCCTTTCTTGATGCTGTTTGTAGCAGCAGGCAAGGGGGCAATTTCTTCCTTGGTGGCAACACTGCCAGCGCGGTATACTCATTCTGATCGTATCAAAAATTTTTCCAGCGAACGTAGCCAGAGTATTTTGACTCAAGCATCTGCCGATCCCCAAGTATTGCTCTTGCGACTTGG
The DNA here is from genome assembly GCF_000820045.1 of Aeromonas rivuli. Lineage (GTDB taxonomy): Bacteria > Pseudomonadota > Gammaproteobacteria > Enterobacterales > Aeromonadaceae > Aeromonas > Aeromonas rivuli. The sequence goes on from NZ_CDBJ01000001.1 coordinate 57,702, forward strand.
TTTCTCTGATCAGTATGTGATCAATATGGATACCACCGATGGTCTACGCCTTACTTTGAGTGATGGTTGCATTATTCATCTACGTCCTTCTGGGAACGCACCAGAATTGCGTTGTTATGCCGAAGCCAGTGATATAGAGCATGCCCAGCAGTTGGTCTTTACTGTGCTGGAGCAGTTGCAGACGGTATGATTTTAAAAACATTGTTAGTGTTTTAATGGGCGTTGTTTCCCAAATCGATGCAGTTTGAATGGAACTAACTGAAGGCGTGGTGATCTGATCACCACCATCCTCTTCAAGTCTGCATCATGGGCAAGTCGCTTCACCCCATCACCAACTGGCCTCAATACAACAAGTCTCTGATTTCTCGTGGCTCTCTCACCTTCTGGGTTGATGCAGACGCCATGGACAACTGGTTCCACCACGACCATCACGGGCGACGGGGACGTAGCCAGCTCTACACTGACCAGACCATCGCTACCTTCTTGATGCTCAAGGGGATTTTCAGCCCCTCCCTGCGAGCCACCCAAGGGCTATTTGACTCTCTGTTTGAGTTGATGAATGTGCCGCTGTGCGCCCCGATTACAGCGGTGTCAGCAAGCGGGCCCGTACGGTGAAGGTGGCCTATCGGCCCCCATCTAAAGGGACGATTACCGACCTGGTTATCGACTCAACTGGCCTGAAGGTGTTTGGCAAAGGCGAGTGGAAAGTCAGGAAACACGGCGCTGAGAAATGGCGAGTCTGGCGCAAGTTACATCTGGCGGTTGACCCGGCGACCCACGATATCGTGGCGGCAGAAGTGTCGCTGGAAAACGTTCATGACGCTGAGGTACTGCCGACGCTGCTCAATCCACTGCGACGAAAGCTGGGCACCATTTATGCGGATGGTGCCTATGACAGCAAAGCCAGCCATCAGCTGATAGCGCGCAAAAGGGCGGCATCTTGTATCCCGCCTCGCAAGAATGCGGGGTTATGGGAAAAGGAACATCCGAGAAATGAGGCGGTGCTGGTGATACGCAAGGAAGGGTTGGCGTACTGGAAGAAGAAATCGGGGTATCACTGTCGCTCGTTGGCAGAGACGGCGATGTGCCGGTTCAAACAGCTGATGGTGGGAAAAATCAGTCTGCGAAACTACAACGGCCAGGTGGGGGAAGTGATGGCGTATGTGAGTGCGATAAACAAACTGAACACCCTTGGTCTGCCTGTCAGAAAGCCCCAAGTGTAACGGTCACTTGGGGCTGGGGAAGCTACGTTCTTACGGCTGATTTGGGAAACAACGCCTCCACAGTATGCAAAAATAGTATGGAAAGGAAGGGAATAGTCAGCTTATGACCAAGCAAGATACCTAACGATTTTTTTAAAATATTCGAAGCCCATATTTTTATAGGGCTCAAACATATAATTATAATTTTATACTTATGGAGTTTTGGATGGAGTATATTTTATTCTTTCTTGTTTCTTTTGTTATTCTTTTCTTTTTTAGAAAATTAGCAAAAAATATAAATCTGGTTGACCGTCCGAATGAACGAAAACTACATCAGGGGCTTGTTCCTTTGGTGGGGGGGATTTCAATTTATTTCACTCTGATGCTGGTGCTTTGGTTTAAACCAGAGTTGCTTATTAATTCGGATGTATATGTGCTTTGTGCCTCAGTTTTGGTGATGATGGGTGCCATTGATGATAAGTATGACGTTGATTATCGTGTCAGGTTAGTGGTACAAATTCTTATCTCTTGTGCAATGATTTTTGCGGCTGGACTTTCGTTAAAAAGTCTTGGTTATATTCTATTTAGTTATGAGATAAATCTGGGACCTCTTGGTTATATTTTTACTATTTTTGCTGTTCTTGGTGCTATTAATGCGTTTAATATGGTCGATGGTATCGATGGGTTATTGGGTGGGTTGACGATGGTCACCTTTGGTGCGCTATCTTATATCCACTACGCTGATGGGCAACTGCCGTTAGCCCGCTTCTGTATATTGATAATGATCGTAGTGATCCCTTATATCTGCCTGAATTTAGGTTTCCCTTTTGGGGGGAGAAAAAAGGTTTTTATGGGGGATGCGGGCAGCATGCTGATCGGTTTTACCGTCATTTGGGTATTGTTGCAGGGAACTCAAGGGCCCAAGGCACAAATGAATCCTGTTACTGCGCTTTGGCTTATTGCCATCCCGCTGATGGATATGACTTGCATTATGGTTCGACGTATACGTAAAGGTGCCTCACCATTTAAGCCTGATCGCGAACATTTACATCATATCTGCTTGCGGGCCGGGCTCTCATCCCATCAGGCGTTGGTGGTTATCTGCGGTGTTGCGACATTGCTGGCTGTCGTGGGTATTGCCCTTGAATATGGTGGTGTGCCTGAGTGGATTAGTTTGTTGCTTTTTGTTCTGGTGTTTTTCCTCTATTACCAGTTGCTAAATAATATCTGGCGTATTCTGGCAAAGCTAAGGCCAAAAATTACCAATGAGTCTCGTTGAATTACTTTCACCTTTTATTTTCCAATCGTCACCCTTGGTATTGTTGGGAGGTAATGGTCAGCTCGGATGGGCAATACGCCAACGATTAGAATCTGTTCCATCGTTAGCACCTTTGCGGACGGAGGCCGATTATTTGCAACCTGAACGGTTGGTTGCTTTGGTGGCGCGACTACGACCACGAGTGATCATCAACGCCGCCGCCTATACTCTGGTCGATCAAGCGGAAACTGAACCAGAGCTGGCCTATCAAATCAATGCGCAGGCGGTGGCGGCATTGGCTGAAGCCGCCAGGCGGGTCGGTGCTCTATTGGTGCACTTTTCCACAGACTATGTCTTCGATGGCAATGGTAGAAAGCCTTGGCGAGAAGAGGATAAACCTGCCCCCCTTAATGTTTATGGATTGAGCAAGTTGCAAGGAGAGCAAGCCATATTAGCAAGCGGTTGCGAACATCTGATATTCAGAACTAGCTGGTTACATAGTCCATATAGGCAGAATTTTTTAAAAACCATGTTACATCTTGGGCAAGAAAAAAAGTCTCTTTCTGTCGTAAGTGATCAGATTGGGGCACCTACCTCTGCTGTTATGCTGGGCGCAGTTACTTTACGGGCGATCGAGCAGACTTTGGTTAATCCAGCACTATGTGGGCTCTACCATGTAACGGCGACAGGAGAGACCAGCTGGTACGACTATGCTCGCTTCACCTTTGATGAGGCTAAGGAGTTGGGATATGAATTCACATTGAACGAACTAAAACCGGTACAGAGCCAAAATTATCCCACCACAGCGAGCAGGCCGCTTAACTCTCGCCTTGATACGACCAAGTTTTGTTCAACCTTCGACGTCGCGTTACCAGATTGGCGGGACGGAGTGAAGGAAACACTTTGGCAGCTCACCAAGGGAATAAGTTAATTCAATGGTTTTGACCTCTTCATCGACCGAACAGCGTAAAGGCATTATACTGGCCGGCGGTTCGGCCACCCGGCTCTATCCTGCGACCCTGGTCATCAGCAAGCAGCTGTTGCCCGTCTATGACAAGCCGATGATCTATTACTCCCTCTCTACCCTGATGCTGGCCGGGATCCGCGACATTTTGATCATCAGTACGCCGCTGGATCTGCCCCGCTTCGAGTTGTTGCTGGGGGATGGCCAACAGTGGGGCATGCATTTCAGCTATGCCGTGCAGGAAGCACCCAAGGGATTGGCGCAAGCACTGCTCATCGGTGAACCTTTCCTGGCAGGCAGCCCCTGTTGTCTTATTCTGGGGGACAATATTTTCTATGGTGCTGACCTACCCCGCCAGTTGCAACAGGCCAACGCCAAGAGTCAGGGCGCCACCCTGTTTGCCTATCATGTGCAGGATCCGGAGCGCTATGGAGTGCTCGGCTTCGATGAGGCGGGGCGAGTGCAGACGCTTATTGAAAAACCCGTGCAGCCGCCGAGCCACTATGCCGTTACCGGTATCTATTTCTACGACGGTCAGGCCAGCGCCAAGGCACGTTGCTTGCAACCTTCTGCCCGGGGGGAGCTGGAGATAACCGATCTCAATCTGAGTTATCTCGATGATAAGGCTCTGGATGTTTGCCTGATGGGGCGGGGCTCTGCCTGGCTAGACACTGGTACTCATGACAGTTTGCAGGAGGCCAGCAGTTTTATTCAAACCTTGGAGAAGCGGCAGGGGCTCAAGGTGGCGGCGCCGGAGGAGATAGCCTGGCGCCAGGGCTGGATCTGTGACAAGCAGCTTGCCAGCTTGGCGGAGCCTCTGCTCAAGAGTGGTTATGGTGAATACCTGCTACAACTGCTGTCCCCTCCTTTATCCCGCCCGGGTCAGTCACCCGCTGAGTTTTTCTAAAGGCAGATGATGAAGTATCAATCCCTTGCCATGCCAGAAGTCAAACTGCTTATCCCTGCTCGTCACAGGGACGAACGGGGCTATTTTATGGAGACCCTGCGCCAGGATGAGTTTGAGCGCCACTGTGGCCGCTATTCCCTGGTGCAGGATAATCACAGCCACTCCAAGCAGGGCACCCTGCGTGGGCTCCACTGCCAAATGGATAAACCGCAGGGTAAATTGGTCAGGGTGGTCAGCGGGGCCATCTTCGACGTGGCAGTCGATGTGCGCCGGGGCTCAGCTTCATATGGGCAGTGGGTCGGCCAGATCCTGTCCGATGAAAACGACCACCAGATGTGGATCCCCCCCGGCTTTGCTCATGGTTTCTATGTATTGAGCGAGGGTGCCGATGTCCTCTATCGATGCAGTGATTACTATTCTCCGGCGGGAGAGTGTGGTTTTCGTTGGGACTCTCCGGTACTGGCTATTAACTGGCCTATTTTGACTGGTATCCCGCTGCTCTTGTCTGACAAGGATGCTGATGCACCTCTCTTCCCGCCATTCTGAGTTAGGGTCGACTCGCAATTTTGTGGCACAATTACTGATTCAAAATAAGAACCTTAATTTAATCAATAAGGTAACCCATGGTGAAAATTGCCGTAGCGGGAACTGGCTATGTCGGCCTGTCCAATGCCGTGCTGCTTGCCCAGCACAACGAAGTGGTCGCCCTCGATCTGGTGGCGGAAAAAGTTGAGTTGATCAATCAGGGCAAGTCTCCTATCGCCGATACCGAGCTGGAGCATTATCTTGCTCATGAGTCGCTCAATTTGACGGCTACTCTGGACAAGCATCACGCCTATCAAGGGGCTGATTTTGTCATCATAGCGACCCCGACTGACTATGATGCGGACACCCACTACTTCAATACCCGCTCGGTCGAGGCGGTGATCCGGGATGTGATGGCCATCAATCCGACGGCGGTGATGGTGATCAAATCGACCGTTCCCGTGGGTTATACCAAGGCGCTCAAAGAAGAGCTTGGTTGCGATAACCTGATGTTTTCACCCGAGTTCTTGCGAGAGGGGCGGGCACTTCATGACAACCTGCATCCCTCGCGCATCATAGTGGGTGAGCGCTCCGAGCGGGCAGAGCGGTTCGCTGCCCTGCTGCAAGGCGGCGCCGTCAAGCAGGATGTCCCGGTGCTGTTGACGGACAGCACTGAGGCGGAGGCAATCAAGCTGTTTGCCAATACCTATCTCGCCATGAGGGTGGCCTACTTCAACGAGCTGGACACCTATGCCCAGGCCCATGGTCTGGACAGTCGTCAGATCATCGAAGGGGTGGGGCTGGATCCACGGATCGGCACTCACTACAACAACCCCTCCTTTGGTTATGGCGGCTACTGCTTGCCCAAGGATACCAAGCAGCTGCTGGCCAACTACGACGATGTACCGAACAACTTGGTGCGGGCCATCGTCGATGCCAACACCACCCGCAAGGACTTCATTGCCGACTCCATCATCCGGCGTCGCCCCAAAGTGGTGGGTGTCTATCGCTTGATCATGAAATCGGGATCCGATAATTTCCGCGCCTCTGCCATTCAAGGGGTGATGAAGCGGATCAAGGCAAAAGGGATCGAGGTGGTGGTGTTTGAGCCTGCCCTCAAGGAGCAGAGCTTCTTCAACTCCCGGGTCATCACCGATCTGGCAGAGTTCAAGCAGATATCCGATGTGATACTCTCCAATCGCATGGCAAGCGAGCTGAGCGATGTCGCAGACAAGGTCTATACCCGGGACCTGTTTGGTAGCGACTAAATAGAGAACAATTATTGAGGCCCTGTCTGCACCCTCGGATGGGGCTTATCCCAAGGCTATTGAAGGTGTTCCCATGAAGTATCTGGTCACAGGCGCCGCTGGTTTTATCGGCTTTCATCTGGTGCAGCGGCTCTGCGCTGACGGCCATGAGGTGATCGGTATCGACAACCTCAATGACTACTACGAAGTGAGCCTTAAGGAGGCTCGCCTCGCGCAGTTGGCCCCTTTGCCTGGCTTTCGATTCATCCGGCTGGACTTGGCCGATCGTACCGGCATGGCTCAGCTGTTTGCCGATGGGGGCTTCGAGCGGGTGGTTCATCTGGCCGCCCAGGCGGGCGTGCGCTACTCCCTCGATAACCCCTTTGCCTACGCCGACAGCAACCTGGTGGGCCACCTGACCGTGCTGGAAGGGTGTCGCCATCATGGTATCGGCCATCTGATCTACGCCTCGTCCAGCTCGGTCTATGGCCTTAACGACCAGATGCCGTTCGCCACCACGGATGGTGTGGATCACCCCATTTCGCTCTATGCGGCCAGCAAGAAGGCCAACGAGCTGATGGCGCACAGTTACTCCCATCTCTATGGTATTCCCACCACTGGCCTGCGTTTCTTTACCGTCTATGGCCCCTGGGGTCGACCCGACATGGCGCTGTTCAAGTTCACCAAGGCTATCCTGGCGGGCGAGCCCATCGATGTGTATAACCAGGGCCAGCTGTCCCGGGACTTTACCTATGTGGATGATATCGTCGAGGGGATAATACGGGTGGCGGACCATGTGCCGACTGCCAACCCTGAGTGGACCGCCAGCCAAGGTGCGAGGGATGAGAGCTCGGCCCCCTATCGCCTGTTCAACATAGGTAATGGCAGCCCGGTACGACTGCTCGATTTTATCGAGGCGTTGGAGCAGGCCATCGGCAAACCGACCATCAAGAATATGATGGCGATGCAGCCCGGTGATGTGCATGCCACCTGGGCCGATACTCGGGGCCTGTTCGATGCCGTTGGCTATCAACCACAGATGACGGTGGCAACAGGTGTCAAAACCTTTATCGACTGGTATCGTGACTACTATCAGCAAGCTTGATCCCGGCAGAACCGCTGCAACCCTTGCCGTATCGATTAGCCAATCCAATTTCCAATAAGAGAAATGTGACAGCATGAGCAATCAAGATCCTACCTTGCCTACCCAGCAAACTGCGTTACCGCCAGGTTGGTCTCAAAACCGACCCAGTGATGAGATTGATTTGAGAGAGCTTATCGTGATGCTCTGGCGCAGCAAGTTACTGATCCTCGGCATCGCGGCCCTGTTTGCGGCTGGTGGTATCGCCTATGCGCTGACTGCGCCGCAAGTCTGGGTCAGCCAGGCCGAGGTCAAGCGGCCGACTCTCAAGGAGATAGAGTCCCTCGAGCTCAACATCAATCAGTTGATGAACGCCCAGGTACCTGCGACCGCCTTCACCGCCTTCGACAAGAAGGCGCTTTACAGTGACTTCGTCAATAGTTTCAATAGCTTCAATAACAAACGCCAATTCTTGATTGAGAAGGGCTATCTCGACGCAGAGGCGGCTCAATCTGAAGTCACCGAGGAGAAGGGCAAGCGCCTGCTGCTCAAGAAGATGGCCGAAGGGATAGACGCCAAGGCCCCGGACAAGCTGAGTGAAGATGTCATTATCTCCTTTGCCGCGGACACGGCCGAGCAGGCCAAGCAGCGTCTGGAGCAATATATCGCCTTTATCCAGCAACAGGAGTCTGCGGTAAAGGGCAAGGAGCTGGATACCATCTGGCAGAACCGGCTCAAGACGCTGAACACTCAGTATGAGAGTGCCAGGGCCGATACCCTCAAGCAGTTGCAAGACGATATCCTTCGCACCCAATACAGCTTGCGCATCAGCCGTGCTGCCGGGATCGATGTTCCTGTTGAGAATCTCAATGCCCGTGATGGCTTCGCCATCGAATGGGGTTCCCGTGCCCTGGCAGAGAAGCTCAAGGTGTTAAAGGAGATCAATAACCCCGATATTCTGAACCCGGCCCTGAGCGATCTGCGCCTGAAATTGAGCAGCCTCCAGGCCATCAAGCCCGAAGAGCTGCCGTTCCAGTCGTTCGCTTATCTGGCCTCGCCCAGCGAGCCCTTGTCCCGGGACAAGCCCAAGCGCCCCTTGATTGTGGTATTGGCCACCTTGCTGGGTGGCATGCTGGGGGTTGGCATAGTGCTGGTGCGTTATGCCTTCCGTGAACAAGGCAGCGCCAAGTAACGCCATATCGGCATGATGAAAGAGGGCTTAGGCCCTCTTTTTTATTTTTTGAGACAAAGGGTTATGCTGGGTGGATAGACAATCTCAGGATGCTGGCCAGATGCTGGAAAAAGGATTTTTTGGACTCTTCGCACTCTATCTGTTGTTGGGCATGCATTTCTTCATGCACAACCCCGGCGGTGCAGGGCTCTACCTGCCGTTCAATGCCTGGGGCTGGGTGTTTGCCAGCCTGGCCATTGGGCTGGGGCTCTGGCAGGTCACACTGCGTCAGCGGCTAGTCTGGTCATCCTTGCAGGGCTGGCTCTGGGTGGGGGCTCTCCTGCTGCTGCTACCCATGGCCTATCCCGGTTTTGAGCTAAAGGACTATGCCATTCCCCGCTTGTTGGGGCTCTTTGCCGGCCTGTTGTTTCTATTTTGCCTCTATCAGTGGGCGCTGGATGCAGATAGGCGTGAGCAGTTGCTTTATCTGGTATTGGCCGCGGTAGGGATTGAGGCTGTTCTCGGGTTGATAGAGTATTACCTGCTGGTGCCGGGTAACTGGCTCGGTTATGACACCCGAGCCAATCGCCCCTATGGCATCTTCCAGCAGGCCAATGTGATGGCAAGCTTCATGGCCACCGGCCTGGTACTGGCCGTCTGGCTGGAGGGAGAGGGGCGGCTGAAGAGGCGCTGGCTTCAAGGGCTACGCTATGGCCTTATGGTGGCGTGCCCCTTGTTGCTGGTCGTGCTGCAATCCCGGGTGGGCCAGCTCGGCGCCCTGCTGGGGTTGGGGCTCTTGCTGCCCATGCTCAAGAGTCGCAAGCAGCTGACTCGGGTATTGCTGCTGGTCTCGCTCGGCATCTTGCTGGGATTGCTATCCCAATACCTGATTGCCGGGGCCAAACGGGGGCTGGAGGTCTATCAGTCCGGCGGCATGAGATCCATCTACTGGCCTTATGCCATCAAGCTCATCATGCAGTCGCCCTGGAGTGGCTGGGGCTATGGCAGCTTTGAGTCGGTGTTCTTGCATCACTACATGGCCGACAAGGCGCTGCAGCCAAACATGGTGCAAATTGAGTACAACCTGGATCATCCCCACAACGAGTTTCTCTACTGGGCGGTGGAGGGGGGCATAGCCCCCATGCTGGGCATGTTGCTGATGGGGGTTGCACTGCTGTGGCGCTTGAGTCAGGCAAGATGGCGCCAGGGGTTGGCGTTGTTGGCCCTGGTGACCCCGCTCTTGCTGCACAGCCAGACCGAGTATCCCTTCTACCACTCTATCGCCCACTGGTGGGTCTTTTTGTTGCTCATCTTCGTGCTCGACAGTGAGGTGGAGGAGCAAGTCGCAGAGCCCGATTGGCGTGAGCATGTCTACCGTCCCTGGTTGCTGTTGCGTTTTCTGGCCATCGGCATCCCCCTGCTGGTGGTACCTTTCATGCTCACCGCCATTCACACCGCCTGGGTGGTGACCAAGTATGAGCGGGGCGGCTACAAGCAACCCACCTTGTTGCTGGATGTCGTCAATCCCCTCGCCTGGCTGACTCGGGTCGAATTCGATGTCAACTCGGTGCGCCTGCTGGTGGGCTTGCAGAGCAACAATCTGCAGGAGCTGGCGGCTTACCTCGCATGGGGACAAGAGTTTGTGCGCCATACCCCCCGCGTCAACATCTACGCCAACATGGTCATAGCCCTCAATGCCCTGGGGCGAGAGGAGGAGGCCAAGGCTCTGCGCCAGCAGGCATTGCTGCTCTACCCGGCGGATCCGCTGCTGAGCGGCAAATCCACCTCTGTGGCCACCGCGTTGGAGAAGCGCCCCGCAGTCTCTGCCAGCTCCACGGCAACGCAGGCTCACTGATGCGGCGCGGCTAGCCAGCCAGTGATGGCGCCTGGTCGACAAGACTGCTGTTTGTTTCACCAAGGCCATGGCGTTATCGCAAAATCAGGGCGCCATGCTGGACGGGGGGCTCCCGCGGGATAAGATAAGGCACTGAATGCAATATCTTGTTTATAAAGGGAGTCTGCAATGGAGTTGGTATTAGGCCCATTAGAAGCCCGGGTGATCGGCTGCCTCATCGAGAAAGAGATCAGCACGCCGGATCAATACCCACTGTCCCTCAATGCCCTGGTCAATGCCTGTAACCAGAAGAGCAACAGAGATCCGGTGCTGGAGCTCGAAGAGCTGCAGATCCGCGCCGTGGTTGACGAGCTGATCCGCAAGCGACTGGTGGTCAATACTGCCGGATTCAACGCCCGGGTGCCGCGTTATCAGCACAGGTTCTGCAATACCGAGTTTGGCGATCTCAAATTCGATGCCCAGGCGCTGGGGATCGTCTGCGAGCTGCTGCTGCGTGGCCCGCAGACGCCGGGGGAGCTGCGATCGCGTACCAACAGGCTATGCCAGTTCGAGGATGTGACCCAGGTCGATGCCGTGTTGCATGAGCTGATGGAGCAGGGCCCCTATGTGGTCAAGCTGGCCCGTGAACCAGGCAAGCGCGAATCCCGCTTTGCCCACCTGTTCAGTGGCGAGGTGAGCGGGGTCGCGAGTGACGAGGTGAGTGCCTACTCAGGACGCGAGCCTGGCGGCAGCGGGGCGAACGGCTCCAACGCAGCCCTCGCTGAGCGCGTCGAAACCCTGGAGGAGGAAATCAGCGAGTTGCGTGGCCAGGTCGCCGCCCTGAGTGCGCGTCTGGATGAGTTGACCTCTTAATCGTCCCTTACTCTCTGATGCACCAGGGCGCCGCCATCAAGAGGCGGCCAGCCCTGGTGCATTGTCTGTCGGCCCTGGCCGCGCCCTACTGCCCTTATCTTCACAGGCTCCGTCCTGATCCCTTCATCATCCCCACAGGCTTGCTATCTGGCTGCGCAGTCGCCTCTCAGGATGAGCGGGCATTTTGTGGCAAGCCATTTAATTTGCGTTATTTCATGGTTAAGGGTCGAGCCGAAGGCGCTTTCCCGGTAAAATTCCGCTTTTGCTCCTTCGCGTGAGTCTTGATGTCTGCACCAACCTTGTCTCCAGATTGTTATGCCTTGCTCGGCGAGCTGCAGTTGCAGCGTGCCGTGAGTACCCGCTATCTGCAAGAACAGCTGCCGCTGGGCCAGGTATTGATCGACAAGTTGACGCAACTGCACGACGAGGGACTGATCCGGTTGCGGGGCGAACAGCTCTGGAGCCTGAGTGCCGAGGGAACACTGGCGCTCATTCTGGGTGTTCGCCAGGGACGCTGTCCCATGCCTGACTGGTCGCGGGTGCCTAGCCTGACCGGCCAGGATCCCGTCCAGGCCCTGGTGCGATCCCTCTGCCTGGGGGCTGACGGCGAGCCGCCAGCCTATCTCAATGGTGCCGATCTGCTGGCCCTGCTCGATGTGCCCGAGTCCCACGCCCTGCTCTCAGGATCCAGCCCCCAGTGGCAGCGCATCCTGCTCGAGCACTTCGCCCTGCAGGCGAGTCTGGACTGCCCCCCTGGCCCCTGGCCCCTGGCCGAGGCGACTGTGGTTGCCGAGTTGCAGCCCTGCTACCAGCAACTGGCCGCCCAATGGCACTGGTTGTGTGATGACGCGGATGCTGACTTTGCGGCGTTACAAGATAGTGTCCCCGATCACCCCAATGGCTGGCCCGAGCTGATGACCCTGGCGGAGCGAGGGGGGAGTGCCCCCCTGGTGGAGGCGCTGCTGAGTGCCCTCAATGGGTGGCAGGCACGTCATGGCAAGGGCCAGTATCCGCACAACTTCATGATGCTGCTCTGGCTTGGCTGGTTGCAGCAGGCGGACCCCGAACTTGCCAGCAGTCAGCGCAAGTTGTGGCAGCGCAGCCTGGGTCAGCAGCAACCCTTGCTGCAGGATCTGATCGCCCAATGGGCGGGGGATCGCCACGGTCAGGCGGTGGGGCTGTTTGATACCCTGCAACTGCCCGCCGACGAACTGCACTGGGGCTACCTCTGGCTCGACCTCTGTGCCCTGGCCCGCCACGGTGGCCAGAGCCCGCAAGTCGCCATCTTGCACAAGTGGGATCTGGACGCACTGCTCGGGGTGGCGCCTCGCCATCGTCTGATGGGGTTCTGTCAGGATCTGCTGCGGCAATTGCTCGGCCAGGCGGCCAGGCAAGGTCCCCTCGATCGCCTGAACGCTGACCTGAACGGGCAGGGGGATGAGGATGACGACGATGACAAGGGCGCCGCATCGGCCAGCTGGCTCAACTGGCTGCAGGGGCTGGGGCGCGCCAGCGGGGGGCGTAAAAACAAGGAACAGCTGGTCTGGCTGCTGCACGCAGAAGGGCCCGAGCTCGAATGCAAGATCCAGAAACAGAGCACCAAGGGGGAGTGGACCGCCGGTCGCCGGGTCGATCCTGGTCTGCTCTCCACGCAATATGCGGCCCTGCTCGATGAGGAGGATTGGGCGCTGGTGCGGCTGCTGCCGCGCAACATGAGCCGCTTGCCGGATGAACTCTGGCCCGTGCTCGCCCAGCATCCCCGTCTGCTCAACGCCAAGGGGCAGAAGCTGCAGCTTGCCCTGAGTGCCCCCTTGCTGCAGATAGTGGCAGAGGACGCCGGCATGCGCGGCGTATTGAGCCCGGCTCAGGCCAGCAAGGGAGCGCACATAGTGCCGCTGGCCCAGGATCTGTGGCAGTTGATGCTGACGCCGCCTGGCCTGCAGCCCTTGCTGCCCGCTCTGGCGTCGATCCCGCCCCTGCCGGGGGAGGGGCTCGCCGCCCTGCAACAGACACTCAACGCCATTCCTGGATTGCCCTGGCACAGCGAGGTGGCTGGGCTCCAAGGCAATGTCGAGCTCAAGTCCTGGCCTGGGTTGGCGTCGGTCCAGCTCGACTGGCAGGATGGCCAGCTTGCGGTCAGGCTGGTCACTCAGCTTGACGATATGCCCGCCTTGCCCCTGGGCAAGGGGGAGGCCGTGGTGCGCCAGGGGATGAAAGAGTCACTCTACTGGTTGCGAGATCTGGCGGAAGAGAAGCGCGAGGCCCAGAGCCTGCGCAATCAGCTGCCCATCGACTTGCCCGGCACCGAATGGCTGTTGCAGGGGGAGCAGGCACTCTCTCTGGTCAATGCTTTGCCCGAGCTGGTGGAGCAGCAGATACGCATTCACTGGCATCAGGACAGCGCCCGCCTCAAGAGCCTGGATGAAGCGGCCCTGAGCCTGCGTATCGAGCGGCGCCAGGATTGGTTCCAGGTTGAGGGCAGCCTCAGTCTGGATGAACACGAAATCCTGGATCTGCGCCTCATTTTGCGCCAGTTGACCCCGGGCCAGCGAACCGTCCAGCTCGACGAGCAGACCAGTCTGGTGCTGAGTGACAAGCTGGTGGAGCGGCTCACCATGCTGGGGGCCATGCTCGACGAAGAGCAGAGGGTCAACACCCGGCTCGCCTATCCACTGACCCGCCTGCTCTCGGTGATCAGCACGCAAGGGGACAGCGCCTGGCAGGAGTTGCAGGCGGAGTGGCAACAGGAGGTTGACTGTCCGGCTGAGCTGCTCACCCCGCTGCGGGACTACCAGAAAGATGGGGTGCGCTGGCTCGCGACCCTGGCCCATCACGGCTTTGGCGCCTGCCTCGCCGATGACATGGGGCTGGGCAAGACGCTGCAGGCGCTGATCGTGCTGCGTATGCGCCAGCACCTGGGCCCAGCCCTGGTGGTGGTGCCCAAGTCAGTGGTCACCAACTGGCAAGAGGAGGTGGCGCGCTTCGCCCCCGAGCTGGAAGTGGTGACCTTCGAGCCAGGCATGGACAGGGAGGCGCAGATCGCCGAGGCCAAGCCGGGTCAGCTGGTGTTGGTCAACTACGGCATGCTGGGCGGACTGGCGTCGGCGCTCAAGGGGCGCCGCTGGGCAAGCATGGTGCTGGACGAAGCCCAACAGATCAAGAATGCCGGTACCCAGCGCGCCAAGTTGCTGTTCCAGCTCGATGGCGATTTTCGTCTGGCCCTGTCGGGCACGCCGATCGAGAACCATCTGGGGGAGTTGTGGAGTCTGTTTACCTTCATCAACCCGGGTCTGCTCGGCAGCCTGGGCGAGTTCAAGCGTCGCTTTGGCAAGGCGGTGAAGGATCCGGAACACATGGCGCTGCTGCGGGCCGTGATCAGCCCCTTCATCCTGCGTCGCCTCAAGCAGCAGGTATTGACCGAGTTGCCGGACAAGACGGAGATAGTGCACCACATCAGTCTGTCGGCCGAGGAGCGTCAGCTCTATGAGGCGACCAGGCGCGAGGTGGTGCAGCAGGTGCAAAGCGCCGATGGCCGCGCCCTGATGCATGTGCTGAGCGGCCTGACTCGGCTGCGGCGGCTCTGCTGTTCGCCCTCCCTCATCATGCCGGAGTGGGCCCATAGCAACAGCAAGCTGGACGAAGCCATGGCCCTGCTTGGGGAGGCCATCGACAACGGTCACAGGGTGCTGGTGTTCAGCCAGTTCGTCGATCTGCTGAGCCTGCTGCGCGAGCGTATCGGCAAGCGGGGCTGGGATTACTGCTATCTGGATGGTGGCTGCTCCGCCAAGTCGCGCCAGGAGTCCATCCTGAGATTTCGCAACGAGCCGGTACCGCTGTTTTTGATCAGCCTGAAGGCCGGAGGGACGGGTCTCAACTTGACCCAGGCCGATACCGTGTTGCACCTGGATCCCTGGTGGAACCCGGCGGTGGAGGATCAGGCCAGTGACCGCGCCCACCGTATGGGTCAGACCCAGCCGGTGACCGTCTATCGCCTGGTGTGCGAACAGACGGTGGAGGAGAAGATAGTGGCCCTGCACGATGAGAAGCGCGCCCTGGCCGATGGCCTGCTCAGCGGCCAGTCCGAGGTAAGAGGGCTGGACGTGGAGAGTCTGCGTGCCCTGTTGATGGGCTGATACTCGCCTCCTTTCCTGCCGATCACGCCCCTTCTCCCAAAGAGAAGGGGCGTTTTTATTCCCCTTGTTGCCTGCCGCCTGCGGTCAGTGCCTGTCTGCGGGCAGCCCACCGACTGCGCAACAGCTCTCTTCTTGCCCCTGTCACCGAACCGCACAACCTGCTGGCTCAGGCTGGCGCCGCACCCGCAGGGCCGAGCTGCGTTAGTCGAGGTGCTCATACACATAGAGATGCAGCCGATCGATGATGAGACGCTCTCCCCCTTTGCGGTCCCGCCTCGGCTGGCGCAGCTTGGGAGGATAGTGACCCAGCGGCTTGATGAGGGGAGAGTCATCGGCGCAGAGCAGCAGTGGCAGGCTCGCCTTGATCTGTTGCTTCCTCGGTTCGCGATCGCGCCACAGCAGGTTGACCATGGGGTGAGTCTTGACCGGGCGACGGATCCGCAACTCGGCCTCGGCGGGCAGGCGACGGATGTCGTATACCTCCTGATCCACCATCTGCTGCCACTGCGACGGGTTCGACAGCATGGGCACATAGTGACGGCTGCGCTCGAGCATGGTGATCACCTGCTCCCGGCCGAGGCGGCGGATGGTCTGCTTGTCCGCCCAGGTGAAGCCGAAGGAGTGGAGCTCCCCGGTCAACAGGGTGAGCTGGCGATAGATCTGCAAGGTGATGACCCCGGGCAGGGCATCGTGGACCAGCTCGAACTTCTCATCCCGTCCCCCCGCT
Organism: Aeromonas rivuli; assembly: GCF_000820045.1. Taxonomy (GTDB): domain Bacteria; phylum Pseudomonadota; class Gammaproteobacteria; order Enterobacterales; family Aeromonadaceae; genus Aeromonas; species Aeromonas rivuli. The sequence goes on from NZ_CDBJ01000001.1 coordinate 73,624, forward strand.
TGCTGCACCAGCGTCTTGAAGCCTTGCTTGCAATGATTGATCTTCTCCACCAGGGGACTGAGCTGGGCCGCGCAACGGGCGGGTAATCGCAGCCAGCCGGGCAGGCGTTGAGTGGACTTGGTCGAGCAGCCGGGGCGGGCGCCATGATGTTGATAGGCGGCAATCGCCGCCTCGCGGGCGGCCTCACCACACAGCTGCCCCACCGCTATCTGGCTGATGGGTTCATGCTCCTTGCCTTGCAGCACAGGGGGCAGGGGGTAGACCTGAGCCTCCAGCAGGGGCAGCTGCTCCAACTGTGCGGCCAGTTCGGCCAACAAGGTTTCCAGCTCACTCATCTGCTGGCGCAGTGCGGCTTTTGGGGTAAAGGTCTCCATGGTTCATCTCTCGGTGACGTGGGGAGTGGGGCAAGCCGCCATCTGCTCGCCGCAAGATAACTGTATAAATAAACAGTTACATTATGTCAACTGTTACCGAGCAGGGGCGCCGTGCCCTGCTGGCGAGGTGCCTGGGCTTTGAGCTTGAAGGCGTGCAGCAGCAACCGGGTCTGGATCCCCATTACCCGGTTCAACCCGGTCAATGGCGAGGATGCGAGGTGCCTGGGCTTTGAGGAAAGGGAGCAGCAACAGGGCCGAGACCCCGGCCGCCACCGAGATCACCACGAAGAAGCCGTGCCAGTGCCAGATCTCCATCACCCTGGCCAGGGGGTAGCCCGCCAGCGCCGCCCCCATGTAGGCAAAGAGCCCGACGAAGCCGGTGGCGGCCCCGGCGCAATCCTTGTGGGAGCACTCCGCCGCCGCCATGCCGATCAGCATCTGGGGACCGAACACGAAGAAGCCGATGGTGAAGAAGCAGGCCGCCTGCATCACGTAGCTGAAGAAGGGCATCAGCCACAGGGATCCCACCGCCAGCAGTATCCCCACCGCGAAGATGAGGTTCATCGGCCCCCGGTTGCCGTTGAACAGCTTGTCCGAGCCCCAGCCCGCCACCAGGGCGCCGATAAAGCCCCCCACCTCGAACATGGAGATGGCCGAGTTGGCGCTCATCAGGTTGAAGCCGCGCTGCTCGGTCATGTAGAGATTGCCCCAGTCGTTGATGGCGGTGCGCACCACATAGACCAGCACGTAGCAGCAGGCCAGCAGCCAGATGTAGGGGTTGCCGAGCACGTACTTGCGCAGGATCTGGCGATGGGAGAACCCCGCATCCTGGGTCTGCTGAGCGATCTCCAGGGCGTCCTGGCGCCACTGCCCGACCGTGGGCAGCCCCATGGCACTGGGGGTGTCCCGCAGCCGCCAGCACAAAAATAGCCCGGCCAGGATGGCGATGATCCCAGGCACTATCATGCCGTAACGCCAGCCGTGCTGCAGGGCTATGGTGCTGACGATGAGCGGGATCAACGCCCCGCCCACGTTGTGGGCCGTGTTCCAGGCCGACCACCAGACGCCGCGTTCGCTGCGGGAATACCAGCTGGTGAGCAGCTTGGAGCAGGGGGGCCAGCCCCAGCCCTGGAAGAAGGCATTGGCAACCCAGAGCGCCGCAAACAGCCAGAGCGACGACGAGAGCCCGAACAAGATATTGATGACCCCGGTCGCCATCAGCCCCAGCCCCATGAAGTAGCGGGGATTGGCGCGGTCGCTGATGATGCCGGAGAAGAATTTGGAGCAGCCGTAGGTTAGGTAGAACAGGGTCCACAGCATGCCGATGTCGGCCTTGCCGAGGATGCCGCTCGCCAGCATGTCCGGCATGGCGAAGTTGAAGCTCTTGCGGGTGAAGTAGAAGACCGCATAGCCCAGATACATGGTCAGCAAGATGTGGAGGCGCCAGTGACGATAACAGGCGTCTATTTCTGCCTGATCACGGATGAGCGGCTGGGGCGGCGTGCTTTTCATAAAGTTCAGCATAAGGCGACCCTCGCAGGGGGGCGGGAGAGGTTATTCATGGTGATCTTCCCGTTTGCGGCAGGGCAGGCTCAGGGTCAGTTGAGTGCCGTGAATGCAGGAGAGTTGCAGGCTGCCCCCCAGCGCCTGCACCCGCTCGCGGATGCCGAGCAGGCCGTAGCCCTGGGGCGCCTGTTCGGGCAGACCGCAGCCGTCATCTTCGAGCAGCAGCTGCAATCGCTCACCCTGCTGGTGGGCCCGGATGCGCACCGAGCTGGCGTTGGCGTGTTTTACCACGTTGTTGAGCCCCTCCTGGCAGACTCGGAACAGGGTGACCCGCTGGGCATCGGAGAGACGCTCGTCGGTCAGCTGCCACTCAAGGCGGGTGACGATGCCATGGCGCTCCAGCTCCAGCTCCCGCAGCAACCCGCGCACCGCCTGCTCCAGGCTCATGTCGTCGAGCTGGCGGGGACGCAGCCGGCCGAGCAGGCCGCGCACGGCGTCATAGATGCCGAGCGACAACGTATCGATGAGGGCGCTGCTCTGGCCGACCCCTGGATTGTCCGGCGCGAGTCGCTGCGCGATGCCCGCCTGGGTGCGAATGGCGGTGATGGTCTGGCCTATGTCGTCGTGCAGCTCACGGGCCACCTCCTTGCGGATGCTCTCCTCTGTCTCCAGCAGCCGCTCGGTGAGCTGGCGGTTGTGGGCGAGCTGGCGGGTCAGCGCCTGGTTGAGCTCGCGCTGGCGCTGGATGCCGGCCCCCAGCAGCAGGCCGGTCAGGCTCTGGGCCAGCAGGGAGAGCAACAGGTCCAGGGGGTGTTCGTGCCAGGCCTGGCCCGCCATCAGGGCCACCGTGTTCATCAGGGTAGCGAGCAGCGCCCCCTGCCAGCCGTAGCGCCAGGCCATGGCCATGATGGGAATGGCGAGGCAAAACGGCGTGAAGCGCACCAAAGAGTCCGGCAGGCCGAGCTGCAGCCCCAGGCTCAGCACGAACAGCAGCAGATACCAGACCAGATGACGAAAGCGCCAGTCCACAGGTTGATCCACCAATGCGGGCCCCAGCGGCACCCAGGTGGCGCGGGTCAGATAGTGCCAGATCAGCATGCAGGTTGAAGTGAGGGTAAGGCCGCCGGTCAGGGTGAGCAGCAGGGCAGTAAGGCCATCTTCCCCGGCCAGATGCCAGAGCAGGGATTGCAGCAGCGCCGCCACGGTGACGGTGGCGAGCAACACCAGCAGCTGCTGCCAGTCGTTGCGTACCCGCTGGCGGCGGGCGATGAGCAGCGGCAGCAAGGTGAGCAGGCTGCCGACTTGAATGAGTGGCCAGGCTGGTAGGCCTATCTCGCTGTCGAGCCAGTAGAGCAGCAGGGATTCACTGAGCAGCAGGGGCGGCCAGTAGGGGAGGGGGCTTTGCAGCAGCAAGCCGAGCCGCAGCCCGAACGGGAACAGCAGCACCGCCAGCACTGGGCCACCCGCCAGATGCAGGCCGATGCTCCACAGGCAGAACCAGCCGGCGGCGAAGATGAAGCTGGCCGCCAGGGAGATGGCGACATAGCTGGTAAACCGGGAGATCACCAGCTGTCCAGCATGCGGTGGGCCAGCTCCACGTTGTTGTTGACCTTGAGCTTGTCCATCAGGTTGGCGCGGTGCACGTGCACCGTCTTGGGGGAGAGGCCGAGTTGTTCGGCGATGGCTTTGACTTCCAGCCCGCGGGCCAGCAGCTGCGCCACTTCCCGTTCCCGGTTGGTGAGGGGGTCCTGGTTGTTGCTGGCGAGCTTGTGGGCGATGTCCGGGGTGAGGTAGCAGCCGCCGTGGGCGGCGGTGCGCACCGCGGCGATCAGCTCCTCCGGGCTGCAACGCTTGGAGAGAAAACCCTTGGCACCGGCCTGCAACGCCTGCTCGATCAGCGCCGGGCTGTCGTGCACCGACAGCATCACCACGGCGAGGCCGGTGGGCAGTTGCCTGAGCAGATCCAGTCCGGATTGATCCGGCATGGAGATGTCGCACACACAGAGTTGGGCGCCGCAACCGGGCAACCCAGCCAAGGCATCCCGGGCGGAGCCAAACTCGGCCACGACCCGCAGATCGGGTTCCAGATTGAGCAGTTGGGCAAAGCCGGAGCGGACTATCTGGTGATCGTCGATGAGGGCAATCTTGATCATGGGGCCCGCCTCCTGGTGGGGGTTGTGATGGCGAATGGCTACCAAAGACGTGGCCTACCCGGCAGGGATAACAGCCAAGGCGCCCCCGAAAGGGGCGCCTTGGCATCTGGATCACGGCGATGAGCAGGCATGTCTGGTCAGGGGGCATTAAACACTAGCGGCGCCCGGTGACCAAGTGCTCAGTGAGGAGCTGCCTGGTTGTGTGCTGCTCAGACGGATTGGGCAGCCAGGGTGGCGGCTTTCAGTTCCCGTTTGATGCGGCGGATTTTGCGCTCCTCGGCCACGGCCACGCAGGCCATCAACACCAGGCAGGCGGCGGCGGCCATGTCCAGCGCCGCGAAGGTGCCGGTCCAGCCGGTCAGGCCGAAGATGGGGGTGCCGTCGGCTATCATGCCCAGACCCAGCTTGGCGAAGCTGTCACCGATGAGGTAGGCGAAGGTGCCCTTGACCCCATCGGCCACGCTGATCCCCTGCTTGGGCACGAAGCCCACGGCGGCCACGCCGATCAGCAGTTGCGGACCGAACACTAGGAAGCCCAGCAGGAAGAGGGAGCCCAGGAACATGAACTGGGTGGTGGCGTGCTGGTAGAGACCCAGGGTGGCGATGATGAGCGCCAGTGCCACGCAGGCCACCAGACCACGGCGACCGTTCGCCAGATCCGAGAGGTAGCCCCACATCAGGGTGCCGACCAGGGCGCCCACTTCGAAGAAGGTGAAGCCCTGGATGGCGACTTCCTTGGAGAAGCCGAGCTCCTGGTGGGCGTAGACGGTGGACCACTGGTCGATGCCGATGCGCACCACGTAGAGGAAGATGTTGGCAAAGCAGAGCAGCCAGATCACCTTGTTCATCAGCACGTACTTCACGAAGATCTGACCCTTGGTCAGTTTCTGCTCCTCGGTGGCTATGTCCTCTTCGCTCGCGACTTCGTCAAACAGCTCCTCTACCTTGCCCAGACCATAGGCTTCCGGCGAGTCGCTGCCAAAACGCAGGCCGACGAAGCCGACGATGAGGGCGATGACGGACGGGAAGATGAACATGCCGAGCACGTTGCCATCGAACAGGTAGTTGGCACCGAACAGCGCCACCCCGGCCGCACCGGCGCCGCCCACGTTGTGGGAGAGGTTCCACATGCCGAGGTAGGTGCCGCGCTTGTTGCGGGGAGTCCACTTGGTGATGGTGGAGTAGCTGCAAGAGCCACCACAGCTCTGGAAGAAGCCGCTCAGGGCATAGAAGAAGATCATGAAGTAGAGGCTAAACCCGGTACCTCCCATGCTAGCACTGAAGCCCAGCATGCAGAGGGCGGAGAGGATCAGCATCAGCGGCAGGAACTGCTTGGTGTTCTTGCCGTCGGCATAGTAGGAGACGACCGTCTTGCCCACCCCGTAGGTGATGGAGAAGCCAAGGCCTATCATGCCGAGCTCGGTCATGGAGAGACCGTACTCCTGGATCATGTCGTTCTGGGCGATGTTGAAGTTCTTGCGGATCAGATACATGGTCAGATAGCCAATGAATACAACCAGATAAGATTGCATGAATGGCTTGAACCAGAGCTTGCGCCGGGCTTCGACCGGCAGTTCCAGGGTCGGCACCCGGACCTGTTGGAGAAATTTCAACATCTTCGTTCATCCTCTGCGAGATAGACGGTATTTCCGCTGCGCCTCCCATTGGTTGATGGGTTGTTAGAGGTCACGCCACGGAAAGGGCAACAGCAAGCGGGTCGCACTGTGCACCTCGCTCCCCTGTCGATTGAACCCATGCCCAAACCTGCGCCTTGGCGAGCGTCGGGGAATTGCATCAGGTGAGCCGACTGTAATGAGGCGCGGCGCAAATGGCGTGAGAGCCATCCCTAGGGGAGTTAGGAAAATGTCCTAGTTTGGCGGTCAGTGGGCGGGAATCGTGAGGTGAGTCACATGGGGGCGTTGGGGGTCATGCTGGGATCTTGTCCCTATGAGTCTTGGCTATGGCGAATAAATAGAGTGAGAATATGAGGAGGGTGACCATGTAATGAAATTGTTCATTTGTTATTTTTAGAAACATCCCGTTATCACCCAGGGATCATTTCATCGGGATGAGGGAAATAGGCAAACTGTTCGCCATGACGAGCATTGCATAAGCTTAAATATAAAGTGAATAGTTAACCTGGCGTTTAAAAGAACAATCTGCTGTTTGCATTGAAATAGACTTTTGTTTTTTAATTTTTACTTATTAATCATTGTCTTGGTGATTTTTCTTGCCGGATTTCTTATATTACTTTTACTAATGTGTTGTATCAAAATTCGTCAATTGAGACATGGGTGGACAACTCCTAAGCTTGCGGCAACTAATTAAGAGGAGCCGCACCATGGCCAACATGACTTATACCCAAGCCGGTTATCAGCAGTCCAGCGAACTGAATCTGATGGTTCGTGCCAAACAAACCTTCCTGACCTGGTTGGAGCGTAGCCGTAGTCGTCGCCAGCTCTCCGAGCTGCCTGCCTATCTGCTCAAAGATATCGGCCTGAACGAATCGGATCGTTATCAGGAAACCACCAAGCCGTTCTGGCGTGGTTGATTGACCGGGCACGGATGCCTCGTTTTTTTTCGCTGGCCGATAGTGCCAACCATAGTCTCTCTGCCATACCCCCGATCTCTACTAGTGCCATCTTCCTTCTTTGCGTCATCTGCTCAGCATGAGCCCTCATTGTCACCTCTGCATCCTTTCCTGTTCCCCTTGCATTGTTATGCTAATGGTTGAATTTGTTTAAAAAATTGTTTTTAAGCCAGAGGGCTACCGTATAATCGGCGCCATCGACAGTGACAAGATGGTGAAACGGATGATCCCTCAACATGATTTCCTGGCGCTGACCCGCCGTCACGAATGGCAGCTCGATCCCTTCTCTTTTTCCCTGGCCGATGGCGCGCAGGCGCAGGTGTGGGACACAGGGGTGCTCTGCATCGAACCGGCCAGCCAGCTGCGCGCCGAGCCCCTCAAGGAGATAGTGCTCTCCTGCGGCATCCATGGTAACGAGACGGCCCCCATCGAGATCTGCAACCAGTTGCTTGGCAAGCTGCTCAGCGGTGAGTTGAGCGCTCGCCATCGGGTGCTGTTCCTGTTTGGCAATCCGGCGGCCATGAACCTGGGGGTGCGCGAGCTGGAAGAGAACATGAACCGGCTGTTTAGCGGTGCCCACAGCAAAGGGGAGGGGCTGTGCAACAGAGAGCGGATCCGCGCCATGCGCCTCGAGCAATATGTGTCCCGCTTCTACTCAACGCCCGGGGCCGAGCGCCTGCATTATGACTTGCACACCGCCATTCGCGGCTCCCGTCACGAGAAGTTTGCCGTTTATCCTTTCCCCCATGATCGCCCCTACAGCCAGGAGCAGGTCCGCTTCCTCGGTGCCTGCGGGGTGCGCACCATACTGCTCTCCAACGGTCCGACCACCACCTTCAGCTATTACAGCGTCCGTCAGCACGATGCCTACGGCTTCACGGTGGAGCTCGGCAAGGTGCGCCCCTTTGGCGAAAATGACATGACCCGCTTCATCGAGGCCAGACAGGCACTGCAGGAGCTGGTGTGCGAGGCGAGCGTGGCGCTGGAGCCCTGGCGGCCCGAGGATTTCAACATCTTTGCCATCGATCGGGTGATCAACAAGCGCAGTGCCGATTTTCGCTTCCTGTTTGCCAGCGATGTCGACAATTTCACCGAATTTCCCCAAGGATTTGTCTTGGCGGAAGATGGCGAGTTGCGCCATCTGGTGGAGAAAGAGCGGGAAGCCGTGGTATTTCCCAATGCCAATGTGGCCATCGGCCAGCGAACCATGCTGCTGGTGGTGCCAACCCGGCTGTGGGATGCCTGATCCCCTGACAACGAGTCCCCTTGGCGGGACGGGCCTGGCGGTCAGATGATGGAAAAAGGAGCCTGGATTGGCTCCTTTTTTGTTGCCTGTGTCCCGTCCTGAATATGG
>NZ_CDBJ01000002.1 GCF_000820045.1 Aeromonas rivuli
ACACGCCCCAGCTTGCGACGCAGAGGATTGAGCAAGGTCGGCAACACCTCAGCGTCATGCACATTCTCCAGCGACACTTCTGCCGCCACGATATCGTGAGTCACCGGGTCTACCGCCAGATGCAACTTGCGCCAGACTCGACGTTTCTCAGCGCCGTATTTTCTGACTTTCCACTCGCCTTCACCAAACACTTTCAGACCCGTCGAGTCGATAACCAGGTCGGTAATACGCCCCTTAGGGGGCTGCCGATAGGCCACCTTCACTGTGCGTGCGCGCTTGCTGACACAGCTGTAGTCCGGGGCACACAGCGGCACATTCATCAGCTCGAACAGGGAGTCGAGTAGCCCCTGAGTGGCTCGCAGCGTGAGGCTGAAAATCCCTTTGAGCATCAGAAAGGTACAGATGCTCTGGTCGGTGTAGAGCTGGCTGCGTCCCCGTTTTCCGTGATGGTCTTGGTGGAACCAGTTATCCATTGCCTCGGCATCAACCCAGAAAGTGAGAGAGCCACGGTTGATCAGAGACCTGTTGTATTGAGGCCAATTGGTGATGGGGTGAAGCGCTTTACCCATGATGCAGACTTGAGGGGGATGGTGGTGCTCAGATCACTGGGTTTTCAATTAGTTCCATTCAAGCTGCATCGATTTAGGAAACAACGC
>NZ_CDBJ01000003.1:0-14756 GCF_000820045.1 Aeromonas rivuli
AGTTGAAATGCGCTGGCAAGGGGGTTTCTGTAAAAAAGTGTGCTTTTCTAACGATTTCTTGTCGAGTGGCGATTTAACCACCAACTATCGAATAAAAGCCCCGCATCAGCGGGGCCAAGGGCATCAGAAGAGATGTATTAGCGTTTTTGCCAGAAGTCGCGAGCAAAGACTCGCACCTTGTCCCAATCGGTAAACTCTATGTCTTTGCTGGTATCAGTGCTGCCACCCGTGACCTTCATGATCAGCTGGATGATGCGGGTCTGCCACCAGTTGTACTTGGAATATTGCAATGCACCGGCAAAAACGCCCAGGTTCTTTGGCTTCCAGGGCGAGCTACGCAGAAACTTCTTCATATAGGCGTTGGTTTGCGGTGTCTGCTTCTCTGGCTTGCGGGCGGTCAGGTTGACGCAGAAGAAAGCCGCATTGGCCACTTCCAGCTGTTCATGGTGAGCGTGGATGAAGCTGAGCAGGCTGGGATGAAAATGGCCATAGCGGATCGATGCACCGATCAACACCTTCTTGAACTTGCTGAGGTTGCACATGGGCAAGCTGTGCAGATCATGTGTGACGACCTCACATCCCGGCATCTCCTCCAGCATGACATCAATGATTTTTCGGGTTTGACCATCCCGTGAGGAATAAAGCACCAAAATCTTATCCATACCTACCTCAACTACGCCAGAATGCAGGGGTTAACAGTACCAGAAGTGTAAAAATTTCCAATCGACCAAACAGCATAGCGATGATCATGATCCATTTTGCGGCATCCGTGGTGTTGGCAAAATGAGGCGCCACCTCTCCCAGGCCAGGGCCCAGGTTATTGAGGGAGGCCACCACGGCGGAGAACGCCGTCAACTCATTCATACCCGTTGCAATCAAGCCCAGCATACAAAGGATGAAAATCGTGGCATAGGCGGCAAAGAAGCCCCAGACCGCCTCTATCACCCGCTCGGACAGCGCCTTGTTACCCAGTTTAATCCGGTAGACGGCGCGCGGGTGGACGAGGCGCTTCAGCTCTCTCATCCCCTGCAGATGCAGCAACATTAACCGTACTACCTTGATGCCACCGCCAGTACTGCCCGCGCAGCCACCCACGAAGGAGGCAAGCATCAGCAGGATCGGCAGAAACAGCGGCCACTCGGAGAACCCCGTGGTGCTGTAACCGGCCGTGGTCGCAATGGAGACAGACTGGAATAGCGCATGGTCCAGGGTCTCCCCCCAACTGTCATAGCTGACATGGCGCATCAACACCAGGAAGCAGATCAGGGTCAGTCCCAGTTGCAAGGCAACAAACACCTTTACCTCGGGGTCCTTCAGATAAACATAGAGGCGCATGGGTCTGTGCGCGAAGGCCGCGAAGTGCAGGGTGAAATTCACCCCGGCAACCATGAGAAACAGCACAGTGATGAGATTGATGGCACTGCTATTGAAGTAGCCGATGCTGGCATCATGGGTCGAGAAGCCGCCGATGGCCACGGTGGAGAAGGAGTGGCAGATGGCATCGAACATGGTCATGCCCGCCATCCAATAGGCCAGGGCACAACTGAGAGTAATAAAGAGATAGATGTACCAGAGCGCCTTGGCGGTCTCGGCGATGCGCGGTGTCACCTTGTTGTCTTTGACCGGCCCCGGGATCTCGGCGCGATAGAGCTGCATGCCGCCTATGCCAAGAATGGGCAATATGGCGACCGCCAGCACTATGATACCCATGCCGCCGAGCCATTGCAGCAGTTGGCGATAGAACAGGAAGGCCTTGGGTAACTCATCGAGCCCGGTGAGCACGGTCGCCCCCGTGGTAGTCAGCCCGGAGAAAGATTCGAAGAAGGATTCCGACACGCTCATGTCCGGCACTTCGCCCAGCATAAAGGGCAGAGCCCCCACACTGCCAAGCACAGTCCAGAACAGTACAACGATGAGGAAACCCTCTTTCGACCTCAGCTCTTTCTTATGATGCCGATTGGGAAACCAGAGCAGCAGGCCAAGCAGCAGGGCGATGAAGAAGGCTCCGACAAATTCGGAGCCGCCCCCATCCCGATAGCCAAAGGCCACCAGAGCGGGCAGCAACATGGTCGAGCTGAACAGCGCCACCAGCAGGCCAACGATGCGGATAATACTCAGAATGTGCATGCAGGCCCCGCCTCGGCAATAAAACAGCGATGGATTCTAGCCATCTATGGGCTGCAGAGATACCCGCCCGTGCGTTCTATCGGTCAGCATCTGGTTGACCTGCTGCCAATCCGTGCTTGCCCAGTCGACTTCGAGCCGTACCCGCTGGCCGTAATCCGACTGACACACCTGACCATGATGACTCAGCAACAGGGCATCAATTACCCCCATGTCCCCATAGTCACACTCGATGAGCGAGGGGCGCAGGGCTACCTTGTGCCGGGTGGTGAGCGCCTTGAGTGCCATCCCCACCCCACCGCCATAGGCCTTGACCAGGCCCCCGGTACCGAGCAGAACGCCGCCATAGTAGCGCACCCCCACGGCGGCTATCTCGCCGACCCCGGACCCCATCAGTTGCGCCAGCATGGGCTTGCCCGCAGTCCCCGATGGTTCGCCATCGTCACTGAAACCATACACCTGGCTATCCTTGGGGGCCCCTGCAACGAAGGCCCAGCAGTGGTGGCGGGCCCCCGGGTGGGCTCGGCGTACCGCCTCTATCCAGGCCTTGGCTGCCGCGACCGTCGGAGCATGGCCAAGCAAGGTGATGAAACGGCTCTTCTTGATCTCCTCGCTCACCTCGACCCCTGCCATCGGTACCGGATAACCCGAGTCCATCAGAGCCCGGCCTGCCTGGTGAGATTCTCCACCCCATGGCTGTGCAGCACTATGTTGTCCTCGATGCGGATGCCGCCAAACGGCCGCAGCGCGTCTACCTTCTGCCAATTGACTCGCTTGCCCTGCTCGCTGCCTTGCAGGGGCTCGAGCAGGCTGTCAATGAAGTAGAGGCCGGGTTCTATGGTGAATACCTGGCCCGGCTCCATCACCCGGGTGCAACGCAGGTAGGGGAACTGTTCGGGTGCAGAAAGATGGGTGCCACGCTCATCCTGCATGAAGCCACCCGCATCATGGACCTGCAAGCCGAGGAAATGGCCGAGACCATGAGGGAAGAACACATTGGTGACGCCTGTGCCTATCATCTCGTCCACCGACATGTCGACCAGCTCGACCGATTGCAGCAACCGCGCCAGCCTGTGGTGCATCTGCTGATGCAGCTCTGTGTAGCGGCGTCCCGGCTTGATCTCGTCGATGATGGCCTGCTGCTGCTCGTCCATGGCGGTGATCAAGTCGGCAAATTCGCCACGACGCCAGGCCCAGGTGCGGGTGATGTCCGAGGCATAACCGTGGAAATCGACGCCGGCATCGATCAGGAAGGAGTGGCGATCGATATCGGCCACTCGCTGATGGGAGAGCTGGGTATAGTGCAAGATGGCGGCATTGCGGTTGATGGCGACGATGTTGCCGTAGGGCGCCTCATTGGCCCCCTGTCCTACCGCCTTCATATAGGTCAGGTTGATCTCGAATTCGCTCGCCCCCGCCATGAAGGACTCCTTGGCGGCGATGTGGCCACGCACCCCGAGCCGGTTCGCCTCGCGCAGACACTCCAGCTCGTAGTCAGTCTTGTAAGCCCGGTGATAATGCAGATAGTTGAGCACGGCTTCTGGATTGGGCTGGGTCAGTCCCAACAGCCCGGCTACCTCGAGATGCCCCCCCAGATAGGCCCATGTCTGCTTGTCGGCGGGCAGGTGGTCAGCTACCTGTTCCGGTTTGGTCAGGAAACGAATATCGAAGAAATCGACCCAGAAGGCATTGGGCAAGTCCGCCACCTTGTGCCAGAAATCCACCGGTCGATAGAACAACAAGACGGGCTTGCTCACCCCATCCACCAGCAGCCAGCAGTGGGGGTTGTCCAGCACCGGCAGCCAGGCCTTGAAGTGGGGATTCACCTTGAAGGGGTAATCCTGATCATCGAGGAAGATGCGATGGGTCTGACCGGCATGTATGGCCAGACCGCTGAGCCCTTGCTGCTGCAATATGTCGCGGGTACGGCGCTGCAAGGTCTCGATGTGCTGGGCGAAAAGTTGGCTGTAACTGCTCATGGCATCCTGCTCCGACATGGTTGTTAACCCAGCATAACATCAAGCGCGAGGTGCCTCGACCCGTCAACCCTTGGCTTCGTGAGGTAAAGCATGAGTGACAGGGCACTTGTTATTAAAAGCAAACTCACCATTAACAAATAAAAAACAATTCAATACACTGCCGGTAGACATATGCAGTCAGGGACTACTCAATGCACAACCGCCGCCTGTGGCAACCGGACCAGGCCAGGATCAGCCAATCCAACCTTCATCAGTTCATGGGCGAGGTCAATCGCTTCCATGGCCTGCAGCTGCACAGCTACGCCGAGCTCTATCAATGGTCGGTGGAGAAGACCACCCGCTTCTGGCCCCTGGTGTGGCAGCACTGTGGCGTCAAGGGGGAGCTTGGCAACATAGTGGCGGAGAACCGCCAGGAGATGCAGCACGCACGCTGGTTTCCGGACAGCCGGCTCAACTTCGCCGAGAACCTGTTGCGTCGCCAGGACGAGAGTCCGGCCATCATCGCCAGCCTGGAAGGCAGCCAGCGCCGCACACTTAGCTGGCGTGAACTGGGGCAGCAGGTCGCCAGTCTGGCTCAGTGGCTGCGTGGTCAGGGCATTGGCAAGGGCGACGTGGTTGCCGGCTACCTGCCCAATATCCCGGAGGCGCTGGTTGCCATGCTGGCCGCCACCAGTCTGGGGGCTATCTGGACCTCCACCAGCCCGGACTTCGGTGAAGCCAGCGTGGTGGAACGCTTCGGCCAGACTCGGCCAAAGGTGCTGTTTGCCGTCGATGGCTATCGCTATAACGGCAAGGCGGTCGATATCCAGGACAAGGTCACCAAGGTGGCCTGCCAGCTCGACAGTCTGGAACATCTCATCCTGATCCCGCTGCTCGGTCTGACGTCGAACCATGCCGGGGCCGACAACCTCCCCCGCCAAGACTGGCATCAGCTACTCGCCAGCCAAGAGGGCGCCAGCCTGCGCTTCGAGCCCATGGCCTTCAACGATCCTCTTTATATCCTCTATTCATCCGGCACCACCGGCAAACCCAAGTGCATAGTGCACGGCATAGGTGGCACCCTGCTCCAGCATCTCAAGGAGCACCAGCTGCACTGTGACATCAAGCCGGGGGAGCGGGTGTTCTACTTCACCACCTGCGGCTGGATGATGTGGAACTGGCTGGCGAGTGCGCTGGCTTCCGGCGCCACCCTGGTGCTCTATGATGGCTCCCCCTTCTACCCCGATGGCAATGTGCTGTGGGATCTGGCCCGAGATGAGCAGGTCAGTCTGTTCGGCACCTCGGCGAAATACCTGGATGCCCTGCACAAGCAGGGCTATGCCCCGATCAATACCCATGACTTGCCGCACCTGCGCCTCATCTGCAGCACCGGATCTGTGCTGTCGCCGGAGGGGTTTGACTATGTCTATCAGGGGATCAAGCAGGATGTGCAACTGAGCTCCATCTCCGGCGGCACCGACATCTGCTCCTGCTTCGTCATCGGCAACCCCATCAGCCCCGTCTATCGGGGTGAGAGCCAGGGACGCGGCCTGGGGCTGGCGGTGCAGGTATTCAACGAGGCGGGCCAAGCGGTACAGGGGGAGAAGGGAGAGCTGGTCTGCACCAAGCCCTTCCCGGCCCAACCTGTCGGTTTCTGGGGTGACGAGAGTGGCGACAAATACCACGCCGCCTATTTCGATCGCTTCGACAACATCTGGTGCCACGGCGACTGGATTGAACTGACCGACACTGGTGGCATCCTCTTTTATGGTCGCTCCGATGCCACCCTCAACCCCGGTGGCGTGCGGATCGGCACCAGCGAGATCTACCGCTACGTGGAGCAGCTCGACGAGGTGGAGGAGAGCATCGTCATCGGCCAGCAGTGGCAACAGGACGAGCGGGTGGTGCTCTTCATCAAGCTCAAGCCCGGCCTCACGCTGGACGACCCTTTGCGTGATCGCATTCGCCAGCAGATCCGCAACCACTGTACCGCTCGCCACGTACCCGCCCGCATCCTGCAGGTGGATGCCATTCCCCGTACCAAGTCCGGAAAAATCGTCGAGCTGGCGGTGCGGGAGGTGGTGCACAACAGGCCCGTCAACAACACCCATGCCCTGGCCGATCCCGATGTCCTGGATCAGTATCGCAACCGACCGGAGCTCGCCTGCTAGGGACCCCAGCCCTGGTTGTTCCGCAAGGAGTACTGGGGCCGAATCCATGGCGACCTTGACCTGCTAGCCAAGTCTACCCTTCCTACTCCCCCGTAGTGGCGCCGTCCTGGCGCCTCTTTTTTTCCTAATGTAGACCCGGATCACGGCCAAGAGCATTTACTCAAACACTGTTAAACAAATGTTTTAAATAGGTGTTGAAATTGTCACTCTTTGGATCAATAGTGAGCCTCGCCCCCTGCTGGGGAGAAAGGAGCCAAGCCCCCCACCGCGTGGGAACAAGGAGACACTCTCATGATCTACCAAGGCGAAACCCTGTCGGTCAGCTACCTCGAACACGGCATTGCCGAGCTGAGGTTTGATGCCCCGGGTTCAGTCAACAAGCTGGATCGCGCTACCCTGCTCTCGCTGAGCGAAGCGATCGCCGCATTACAGCAACAAGCCGATTTGAAGGGTCTGATCCTCACCTCCGGCAAAGACGCCTTTATCGTCGGCGCCGACATCACCGAATTCCTGGAACTGTTCAGCCTGCCGCAAGACGATCTGCTCGGCTGGCTGAAAAAGGCCAACGACATCTTCAGCGCCATCGAAGATCTGCCGGTGCCAACCCTGTCCGCCATCAAGGGCCACGCCCTGGGCGGCGGCTGCGAGACCATACTCTCCACCGATTTCCGTCTGGCTGACACCACCGCCAAGATCGGCCTGCCCGAGACCAAACTCGGCATCATGCCGGGCTTTGGCGGCACAGTCCGTCTGCCGCGCCTTATCGGCGCCGACAACGCCCTGGAGTGGATCACCACAGGCAAGGATGTCCGTGCCGATGACGCCCTCAAGGTAGGTGCCATCGACGCCGTGGTCGCCCCCGCTGCGCTGCAGAGCGCTGCGGTGCAGATGATGAGAGACGCCATCGCGGGCAAGCTGGACTGGCAGAGTCGTCGCGCCGCCAAGAAAGCGCCGCTGCGCCTCTCCAAGCTGGAAGCCATGATGAGCTTCACCACAGCCGCCGGCATGGTTGCCGCCGTGGCGGGCAAGCACTATCCGGCGCCCATGACCGCAGTGAAGACCGTCGAGGCCGCCGCCGGCATGAGCCGCGACGAAGCCCTCAACGTCGAGGCGCAAGGTTTCATCAAGCTGGCCAAGACCGACGTCGCCAAGGCGCTGGTCGGCATCTTCCTCAACGATCAGCACATCAAGGCGCTGGCCAAGAAGGCGGCCAAGCAGGCAGCCAAGGCCACCAGCCACGCCGCCGTACTGGGCGCAGGCATCATGGGGGGCGGCATCGCCTACCAATCCGCCAGCAAGGGCATTCCGGCGGTGATGAAGGACATCAACGAGAAGGCGCTGGCGCTTGGCATGGGCGAAGCCACCAAGCTGCTCAACGGCCAGCTCGAGAAGGGCCGCATCGACGGCATCAAGATGGGCCAGGTGCTCTCCGCCATCACCCCGACCCTCAGCTATGACAGCGTCAAGCACGTGGATCTGGTGGTCGAAGCCGTGGTCGAGAATCCCAAGGTGAAGGCCGCCGTGCTGGGCGAAGTGGAAGCCGTTCTCGGCGACGACGCCGTGCTCGCCAGCAACACCTCCACCATTCCCATCTCCCTGCTGGCCAAGGGGCTGAAGCGCCCCGAGAACTTCTGCGGCATGCACTTCTTCAACCCGGTGCACCGCATGCCCCTGGTGGAGATCATCCGCGGCGAGCAGACGTCGGACGACACCATCAACCGCGTGGTGGCCTATGCCGCCGCCATGGGCAAGTCCCCGGTCGTAGTCAACGACTGCCCGGGCTTCTTCGTCAACCGGGTGCTGTTCCCCTACTTCTTCGGCTTCAACAAGCTGGTTGCCGATGGCGCCGACTTCGCTGCGGTCGACAAGGTGATGGAGAAGGAGTTCGGCTGGCCCATGGGCCCCGCCTATCTGCTGGACGTAGTCGGCATCGACACCGGTCACCATGCCGGTGACGTCATGGCACAAGGCTTCCCGGCGCGCATGAGCAAGGAAGGTCGTACCGCCATCGACGTGATGTATGACGCCAGCCGCTTCGGCCAGAAGAATGGCAAGGGCTTCTACGCCTACGAGCAGGACAAGAAGGGCAAGCCGAAGAAGGTGGCCGACGCTGCTGCTTACGAGCTGCTGACCCCCATCGCCAAGCCGAAGCAGGAGTTCGACAAGGACGCCATCATAGCCCGCATGATGATCCCCATGATCAACGAGGTGGTGCTCTGTCTGGAAGAGGGCATAGTCGCCACGCCGGCCGAGGCCGACATAGCACTGGTCTACGGTCTGGGCTTCCCTCCCTTCCGCGGCGGCGTGTTCCGCTATCTGGACACCATAGGTCTGGACGCTTACGTGGCCCAAGCCGACCAGTATGCCGACCTGGGCCCGCTCTACCGCGTCAGCGACCGCTTGCGTGAGATGGCCGCCCAGGGCAAAACCTTCTACTGATTGCGCAAAGGAGATCCATTCATGAAAGACGTAGTCATTGTCGACTGTATCCGGACCCCCATGGGCCGGTCCAAGGGCGGGGCCTTTCGCAACGTGCGTGCAGAAGATCTCTCCGCGCACCTGATGAGCTCCATCCTGCTGCGCAACCCCAACCTCGACCCGAACGAGATCGAGGACATCTACTGGGGCTGCGTCCAGCAGACCCTGGAGCAGGGCTTCAACATAGCCCGCAACGCCGCCCTGCTGGCCGGTATTCCCAAGCAGGTGGGCGCCGTCACCGTCAACCGGCTGTGTGGCTCCTCCATGCAGGCGCTGCATGATGCTTCCCGTGCCATTCAGGTGGGTGATGGGGATATCTTCATCATCGGCGGCGTCGAGCACATGGGTCACGTGCCCATGAGCCACGGGGTCGACTTCCACCCCGGCATGGCCAAGTCGGTGGCGAAAGCCTCCGGCATGATGGGGCTGACCGCCGAGATGCTGGGCAAGCTGCACGGCATCAGCCGTCAGCAGCAGGACGAGTTTGCCGCCCGCTCCCACCGCCGCGCCTATGCCGCGACCGTGGAAGGGCGCTTCGCCAAGGAGATCGTCGGACTGGAAGGCCATGACGCCAGCGGCGCCCGCTTCTTCTATGACTACGACGAGGTGATCCGCCCGGAGACCACGGTCGATGTCCTGAGCCAGTTGCGCCCGGTGTTCGACCCGGTCAACGGTACCGTCACCGCCGGTACCTCCTCGGCCCTGTCCGACGGAGCCTCCGCCATGCTGCTGATGAGCGCGGATCGTGCCAAGGCGCTGGGGCTGACCCCGCGCGCCCGGGTGCGCGCCATGGCCGTCGCTGGCTGCGACGCCGCCATCATGGGTTACGGCCCTGTGCCTGCGACCCAGAAGGCGCTCAAACGTGCCGGTCTGACCATGGCTGACATCGACTTGGTCGAGCTGAACGAGGCCTTTGCCGCCCAGTCACTGCCCTGTGCCAAGGATCTGGGTCTGCTCGAGCAGATGGATGAGAAGGTGAACCTGAACGGCGGCGCCATCGCCCTGGGCCACCCGCTGGGCTGCTCCGGCGCCCGCATCTCCACGACGCTCATCAATCTGATGGAGGAGAAGGATGCCACCCTGGGTCTGGCGACCATGTGTATCGGTCTGGGCCAGGGCATAGCGACCGTGTTCGAGCGAGTGTGATGTAAAGCAGACAGCACGCCCGGGGCCACCCGGGCGCCATGAGTAAGTAGCGTCCGGCGGCGCCATCACACGGGATGGCGTCCAGCAGTCGGAACCATGCGCTTGGCCGCCCCGTTTGGGTCGGCCTTTTTTCGTTTAATGCGGCCAAACGGTGGCGATAATGCCCCTAACCTCACATTAGATAGGGGGTTTGCTTGCTTTTTGCCCCCCCGACAGGTTCAATCTGCACAAAAAATGGGTGGATGCACATACATATGTCAACGAGCAAACAACTGCTGATCGTCGATGACGACCAAGAGATCCGTGAACTGCTCAACGAATACCTGACCCGGGCCGGCTTTCAGGTATTGACGGCGGCGGAGGGCAACGAGATGCGTCAGCAGCTCAGTCGTCATAGCCCGGACCTGATCATACTGGACATCATGATGCCCGGTGATGACGGCTTTACCCTCTGCCAGCAGATCCGTCGCGACTCCCAGGTGCCCATCATCATGCTGACCGCCGCCTCCGATGAGGCAGACCGGGTGATCGGCCTCGAACTCGGTGCCGACGACTACATCGCCAAGCCGTTCAGCCCGCGCGAGCTGCAGGCCCGCATCAAGGCGCTGCTGCGCCGCGCCGAGTTCCGTCAGCCGACAAAAGAGAAGGAGCCGAGTCGCCGTTTACAGTTCGCCGAGTGGACCCTGGACACCCTCAGCCACCAGCTGACCCACGAGGATGGCAGCCTGCTGGATCTTTCCGGCAGTGACTTCGTGTTGCTCAACATGTTTTTGCAGCAGCCGGGCCAGGTACTGGACAGAGATACCATCTCCGACGCCACCCGTGGCCGCGAGAGTCTGCCGATGGAGCGCGGCATCGACGTGCAGATCAGCCGCCTGCGCCAGAAGCTGGGTGACAACGGCAAGAGCCCGCGCATCATCAAGACCATACGCGGCAGCGGCTATATGCTGATCGCCGAAGTGCACGAGTTGCCATGAGGGGTGCTCTGGCCCCTGCGCCGCGATCCGCCTCCCCGGCGGGTCATGCGCGCCCCTCACGGGGCATGACGCCATGATGGGCCAGCTCTGGCGGGTGCTGGTGCCCCGCTCCCTGCTGTCACGCATGCTGCTGTTGCTGCTGCTCGCCATCCTGCTCTCCCAGACCATACTCACCGGCATCTGGATGCAGCAGATCCAGAAGCGGGAGCTGGAAGGCATGCTCAGCACCACTCGCAACCTGGCCCTGTCGGCGGCCTCGACCGTCAACTTCTTCAAGTCCCTGCCCCTGCAATATCGCCATATTGCCCTGGATCAGCTGCGCAACATGGGGGGCAGCCGCTTCTTCGTCTCATTGAACGAAGAGGAGATAAAGATCAGCGCCATCCCGGACAGTGAACGCAAGACGCTGGTGCTCAGCGAGGTGCAGGGGGTGCTCAATCGCAAGCTCTCCGATGCCATGGTGATCAAGGTGGATTTCTCCCGCCCCGATGACCTCCATGTGTTCAACAACGACACCCTGCTGGCGGATCTGCCCTCCTCCTGGGCCCGCTACACCCTGTCGCTGGAACCCATCAACCCGCCGGTGCTGGTGACCCAGATCGAGATAGAGCCGGGAGAGTGGCTCTATCTGGCGGCGCTGCTGCCCGCCCCCTACATGACCCTCGACGATACGGTGATGCCGAGCAACCAGGTGCGCTTCATCGCCCTGATGACGGTGTTTCTCTGCTTCTTCACCTTCTTGCTGGTACGCTGGCAGACCCGGCCCCTGCGCCGTCTCGCCAAGGCGGCAGTCAACCTCGGCAAGGACATCGATCAGCCCCAGCTCAAGGAGGAAGGGGCCTCCGAGATAGTGGCGGCCACCCGCGCCTTCAACATCATGCAGCATCGCATCCGTCGCTATATCGATGACAGGGAGCGGCTGTTCAGCTCCATCTCCCACGATCTCAAGACCCCCATCACCCGGTTGCGGCTGCGGGTCGAACTGCTCGATGACGAGACCCAGATCGCCAAGTTCAACAAGGATCTGGACGAGCTGGAGTTGATGGTGAAGGGTGCGCTGCAGACCGTCAAAGAGACCGACATCCACGAGAACATCGAGCTCATCGACGTCAACGCCATGCTGGAGCAGATGGCCGAGGCCATGAACCTGCACGAGGAGCGCCTCATCATAGAGGGCCAGTGCAAGTGGCCTTATCGCGGCAAGTCGCTGGCCCTCAAGCGTTGCATCGGCAATCTGGTGGACAACGGCATCAGATACGGCCAACAGGTACGCATCATCGTCATGGATGACGAAGAGATGCTGATCCTCTTCATCCTGGACCAGGGTCCCGGCCTGCCGGAAGATCAGTTTGAGCGCATCTTCGAACCCTATGTCCGGCTCAGCCAGGATCAGGCTGGTACTGGCTTGGGGCTGGGTATTGCCCGCAACATAGCCCACGCCCATGGCGGCGATCTGGTGCTGGAAAATCGTCCCCAGGGCGGCTTGCAAGCCACCCTCTCCCTACCAAGGCAATGATCCCATGAAGTGGCTTTCTCTCTCTCTGTTCACTCTGATCTCCCTGCCAGCACTCGCCTCCCAGGTCGAAGTCCTGCACTGGTGGACCTCCGGCGGCGAGGCCAAGGCGGTGACCGAACTCAAATCCGAGTGGGCGGCCCTTGGCAATCAATGGAATGACTTCGCCGTCCAGGGTGGCGGCGGCAAGAGCGCCATGACGGTATTAAAGAGCAGAGCACTGGCCGCCAACCCGCCAGAGGCGGCGCACCTCAAGGGTTATGAACTCAAGGAGTGGGCCGGGCTCGGCTTTTTGCGCGACCTCAGCCCCATGGCCGAACACCTCGGCTGGTACCCGCAGTTGCCTCCCATGGTGCGCGAAACCCTGAGCCAGAACGGCGCCTTGATGGCGGTGCCAACCGGCATCCATCGCGTCAACTGGCTGTGGCTCAACCGCAAGGTGTTCGAACGCCTCGATCTGACCCCACCGACCGACTGGAGCCAGTTCATGGCGGTGGCCGAGCAGCTCAAGGCGCAGGGCATCACCCCGCTAGCCATAGGCAATGAGCCCTGGCAGCTGGCGGTGTTGTTTGAGGCGGTGGCGCTGGGCGAGGGCGGAGTAGACTTCTATCGCAACGCCTTCCTCAAACAGGATGAGGCGACCCTGACCGGCCCTGACATGGTGAGGGTGCTGTCGCGCTTCCACCAGCTGCGCGCCTATGTGCCGCAACGCTTTACCGGCCTGAAATGGCACCTGGCCACCGGCCAGCTGGAGACCGGCGAGGCCGCCATGCAGATCATGGGGGACTGGGTGAAGGGGGAGCTGAGTGCTGGCAACTACCGACCGGGGGAAGATATCGAGTGTCTGCCGAGCCCCGGCAGCCAGGGGCTGTTCAGTTACAACCTGGACTCCATCGCCATGTTCAAGCAGCGGGATCCTGCCCAGACCCAGGCCCAGGGGGAGCTCGCCAGGTTGCTGATGACGCCCCACTTCCAACAGACTTTCAACCGGATAAAGGGCTCTATCCCGGCCCTGATCCAGCCGGACATGAGCCAGTTCGATCGCTGCGCCATCAAGGCGTACCGGGATTTCAAGATTGCGGAACAGAATGGCACCCTGCTACCCAGCATGGCGGAAGGCATGGCCACCCCGACCAACATGCGTCAGGCCATCATGGATGTGCTGAGCAACTACTTTAACGATGGCCGGGCCAATGCCGAGCAGACGGCCCTGCACCTGGCCCGGGCGATCCGCTCGGCGCGCTAGATACCAGCAGACATAAACAAGGCGAGCCATGCTCGCCTTGTTTGATATGCCCTGTCAGGAAGCGAGTCAGAGGTCCTCTTCGTCATCCTCGTAGTAATCGCTCAGCTCAATCCAGAGCCCCAGCCCGATCATCACCATGGCGCCAAACCAGGTGCCGGTATTTCCTATCGGGCTGCCCAGCACTATCATGGAAAACGCCAGGAACCCCATGGCCGCATAGGCCTGCAATCTGCCTTGTGACTGGATCATATTCATACCTCCTTGTTGAATATGGTGCATTTTTTATATTACTCGTCAGGCCACCACAGCATAGAGTCAGGATGAACTTTGGTATCATCCACTGACATTAGTGCTGCAGGTTTGATTATTTTTTAGCCTTGGGTATCATTGGCAGCGAATTAGGTTGAAGGTTGACTATAGATGAGTGATTTATTCTGCGATGCAAACCATGAACTGGATGCAATCGGGCTTCGTTGCCCTGAACCCGTGATGATGGTGCGCAAGCGCGTCCGGACGATGGCCCAGGGTGAGACCCTGCTGGTCAGCGCCGACGATCCCTCCACCACCCGTGACATTCCCAGCTTCTGCCGCTTCATGGATCACACCCTGATCGCCAGCGAGACAGAACAGCTGCCCTATCGCTATCTGATCCGCAAGGGCTCATAAGCCCCTCTTTTCTCCAGGAGCACCCCATGACGATTACCCGTATCGGCACCACGGCCCGCTGGTCTGATGTTGTCATCCACAACGGCACCCTCTACGTGGTGGAGGTGCCCACCAGCGTCGACGCCGACATCCACACCCAGACTCGCGAAGTGCTGGCCAGCCTCACGCAGTTGCTGGAAGCCAACGGCTCCGGGGTCGACAAGATCCTGATGGCCAACATCTACCTCAAGGACATTGCCGACATTGCCGCCTTCAACGAGCAGTGGGATGCCTGGCTGCCCGCTGGCAAAGCGCCGGTACGGGCCTGTGTCCAGGTCGAGTTGGCCAAGCCCGGCTACCGCGTTGAACTGCAACTGGTCGCCGCCGTATAAATCCGGGGGATGCCTGGCTTGCTTGCGTAGGCACAGCGCCGGTACGGGCCTGTGTGCAGGTCGAGCTGGCCAAGCCCGGCTACCGCGTCGAACTGCAACTGGTCGC
>NZ_CDBJ01000003.1:14798-39808 GCF_000820045.1 Aeromonas rivuli
TGCGTAGGCACAGCGCCGGTACGGGCCTGTGTGCAGGTCGAGCTGGCCAAGCCCGGCTACCGCGTCGAACTGCAACTGGTCGCCGCCGTATAAATCCGGGGTTAGCCATCGCCACCCAAGGCCTCATCGATCGCCAAAAAGCACAAGGCCCCGCCAGATTGGCGGGGCCTTGTTTTTGCACGCGATGTTTGCACTCTTCAACGGGCGCAAACCGGTGGCGGCAACCCTATCAGGCGGTCGGTGTCAGGGTGATAGTCACACGACGGTTCTGGGCCTTGCCGGCGGCGGTGCTGTTGGTGGCAACCGGCTGATCCGGGCCCACGCCCTGGGTCGCGATACGGCTGCCAGTCACCCCCTGACCGATCAGCTGGGCGGCAACGGCGTCGGCACGCTGAGCGGAGAGCTTCATGTTCAGCTCGCGGGAGCCGGTGCTGTCGGTGTGGCCGACCACGTTCAGGCGGGTCTTGTCGAACTCGGCAACCACCATGGCGACACCGGACAGGGTATTGGCACCGGCCGCTTTCAGCTGGGCGCTGGAGCTGTCGAAGGTGACGTTGTTCGGCATATTGAGGATCAGCTCATCGCCATTACGGGTCACGCTGACGCCTGTGCCCTGCAGCTTCTCGCGCAGCTTGGCTTCCTGCACGTCCATGTAGTAACCGATACCGCCACCCAGGGCGGCGCCGGCGGCCACGCCGGTCAGAATACCCTTCTTGCGATCACCTTTGCTGGATGACAAGGCGCCCACGGCGGCACCGGTGGCGGCACCGGCCAGTGCGCCCCAGGCCCCTTTGGAGGTCTGGGATTCACCGGTATAGGGATTGGTAGTACAACCAGAGATGGCAACAGTCAGCGCCAAGGCTGAGACAAGCTTCTTGAAATGCATGAAAAAACCTCTGAAAAAACGGTTCTAGCCAAATGGTTGCGCATTCTATCAAACAGAGGCGCCAGAGTGTGACGCGCGCATTCTGAATATGAACAAGGAGGCCTGAGCCTCCTTGTATCGAGATAGCGACCCGCTCAGCCCCACCGGATTGATGGTCGGCGCTGGATCAGTACTTGATGTCACGAGCCTCGTCGCGCCCTTCCTGCTTGTTGTCGCGGTGCTCCTGACGGCAATCGGCATTGCCGACCAAGCCCTCACGACACTCCTGCTTTTCATCGCGGGACTCCTGGCGGGTATCCTGGCGGGTGTCGCGCGCCTCACGCCGCTCCTGAGCCTGCTTGGTGGCCTGGGCGGGCAGGGCCGTCAACAAGGCAGTGGCGGCAAGCAGCATGAATACGGACTTCTTCATGGTAACTCCTTAGATAGCTGGAACGCACCGGCTGGGCGCTCCTCAATTATACGCCGAGCCCGGCAGGAAGGCGTTCTCGATTGCCCCCCCTGGCATCAGGCAGGGAATGGGTTTCAGTGCTTGATGTCGCGGGCCTTCTCGCGAACGTCCTGCTTCACTTCACGCTTGTCCTGACGACACTCGTAGTTATCTTTCTGATCGTTCTCTCGGCAGTCCTGCTTGGCATCGCGCACCTCGGGGCGAACCTCCTGACGCAGATCACGGGAGTCCTGACGATCGGCCGCTTCGGCGGGCAGGGTCGCCATCAGGGCGCACGCAGCCAGGATGAAGCTGCCAAGGGTTCGGGGGCGAAATGAGTTCAGTGACATGGGGGTATCCTAGTGATGATTACCCCGATGTTGAGCTGGCATCACTGTATCCGGACTGTACCGACAGGTGAAATGCGGCGCACTACCCCTGTTGACACTCACCATGGCAGGGACAGCTGACCAGATGATCGTTCACCATGCCTACCGCCTGCATGAAGGCATAGCAGATGGTGCTACCGACGAAGTTGAAGCCAAGCTTCTTGAGCGCTTTGGCCATGGCATCCGACTCTGGTGAGGTGGCCGGGATATCGCCATTGCCCCGCCGTTGATTGACCATGGGGACGCCACCGACAAAGGCCCACAGGTAATCGGCGAAGTCGATGCCCTGCGCCTCCAACGCCAGATAGGCCTTGGCATTTCTGATGATCGACTGCACCTTGAGGCGGTTGCGGATGATGCCGGTGTCTTGCATCAGTCGCGCCACATCCTGCTCGTCGAACCGGGCGATCAGCACCGGATCGAAGTCGGCATAGGCACGGTAGTAGCTGTCGGTGCGCTTGAGAATGGTGATCCAGGAGAGCCCGGCCTGCTGGCCATCGAGGCAGAGCTTGGCAAACAGCTCGCGCGGGTCACGGACCGGCCGCCCCCATTGTTTGTCATGGTATTCAATATATTCCGGATCCTTGGTCACCCAGGCGCAGCGCAGTTCCATCCCTCAATCCCCTGTGAGTTGTCTCTTACTCCGACCATGCTCTACCAGTTACGCCATCGAGTAAAGATCCCGCCCCCACCAGGTCCGGCGCAGCGCCACCCCATGAATCCACTGCAATTTCGCCTATTATCCGACCATGCCAGACGGTATACTCCTTCGGTTAATATTCAGCAAATCTTGCTCTGATCTCATTTCGCGCGAAGAACATTATGCAAAAATTCGATGTCAAAACCTTTCAGGGCCTGATCCTGCAGCTGCAGGACTATTGGGCTCGCCAGGGCTGCACCATTATCCAACCGCTGGACATGGAAGTGGGTGCCGGTACCTCACACCCCATGACCTGCCTGCGCGCCCTGGGGCCCGAGCCCATCGCCTGCGCCTACGTGCAACCGTCCCGCCGTCCCACCGACGGCCGCTACGGTGAAAACCCGAATCGCCTGCAGCACTATTACCAGTTCCAGGTGATCATCAAGCCTTCCCCCGACAACATTCAGGAACTCTACCTCGGCTCGCTGAAAGAGCTGGGCATGGACCCTGAGATCCACGACATCCGCTTCGTGGAAGACAACTGGGAAAACCCGACTCTGGGTGCCTGGGGTCTGGGCTGGGAAGTGTGGCTCAACGGCATGGAAGTGACTCAGTTCACCTACTTCCAGCAGGTGGGCGGCCTCGAATGCAAGCCGGTCACCGGCGAGATCACCTACGGTCTCGAGCGTCTGGCCATGTACATCCAGGGCGTGGACAGCGTCTATGACCTGGTCTGGTCCGATGGCCCCCTGGGCAAGACCACCTACGGCGATGTGTTCCACCAGAACGAGGTGGAGCAATCCACTTACAACTTCGAACACGCCGATGTGGACTTCCTGTTCCACTGCTTCGAGCAGTACGAGAAAGAGGCTCAGCATCTGCTGGCACTGGAAACGCCCCTGCCGTTGCCCGCTTACGAGCGCATCCTCAAGGCCGCCCACTCCTTCAACCTGCTGGATGCCCGCAAGGCCATCTCGGTCACCGAGCGTCAGCGCTACATACTGCGCATTCGCACCCTGACCAAGGCCGTGGCCGAGGCTTACTACGCCTCCCGCGAAGCGCTGGGCTTCCCGATGTGTAAGCGCAGCGACGAAGAGCGCCAACGTGGCAACGAGCAGCAAGGTTAAGGAACGGACATGGCACAACATACATTTCTGGTAGAGATCGGCACCGCCGAGCTGCCACCCAAGGCGCTGCGCACCCTGGCCGAAGCCTTTGCCGACAACTTCAAAGCCGAGCTGACCAAGGCCGATCTGGCCTTCGGCGACGTCGAGTGGTTCGCCTCACCGCGCCGTCTGGCCCTCAAGGTGAGCAACCTGGCCAGCGAGCAGCCGAGCAAGAGCGTCGAGAAGCGCGGCCCGGCCGTCTCCCAGGCGTTCGATGCCGATGGCAAGCCGACCAAGGCTGCCGAAGGCTGGGCCCGTGGCAACGGCATCACGGTTGAACAGGCCGAGCGTCTGGTCACCGACAAGGGTGAGTGGCTGGTTCACACCGCCAAGGTCGAAGGCCGTCCGGCCAAAGATCTGCTGGGCGAACTGGTTAGCCAAGCACTGGCCAAGCTGCCCATCCCGAAAATGATGCGCTGGGGCGACAAGACCATCCAGTTCGTGCGTCCGGTGTTCACCGTGACCCTGCTGCTGGATGGAGATCTGGTGCCCGCTCACATTCTGGGTATCGACTCCGCCCGCACCATTCGCGGTCACCGCTTTATGGGCGAAAGTGAATTCACCATCGACAACGCCAGCCAGTACCCGCAGATCCTGCTGGAAAAAGGCAAAGTGGTTGCCGACTTTATGGCGCGCAAGGCCAAGATCAAGGCTGACGTCGAAGCGGCCGCTGCCGCCTTCGGTGGCGTCGCCGATCTGGACGACGCCCTGCTGGAAGAAGTCACCGCCCTGGTCGAGTGGCCTGTGGTGCTGACCGCCAACTTCGAAGAGAAGTTCCTGGCAGTCCCCGCCGAGGCGCTGGTGCACACCATGAAGGGTGACCAGAAGTACTTCCCGGTCTACGACAAGAGCGGCAAGCTGCTGCCGAAGTTCATCTTCGTCACCAACATCGAGTCAAAAGACCCGAGCCAGATCATCAGCGGCAACGAGAAGGTGGTTCGCCCCCGTCTCTCTGACGCCGAGTTCTTCTTCAAGACCGATCTGAAGCAGAGCCTGGCTTCACGCCTGCCGCGCCTCGAAACCGTGCTGTTCCAGCAACAGCTCGGCACAGTCAAGGCCAAGGTCGAGCGCATCGAGACAGTTGCCGGCTTTATCGCCGAGCGCATCGGCGCCAACGTGGCTCAGGCCAAGCGCGCCGGCCTGCTCTCCAAGTGCGATCTCATGACCAACATGGTCGGCGAGTTCGCCAGCACCCAGGGTGTCATGGGGATGCACTACGCCCGTCACGACGGCGAAGACGAAGTGGTGGCCGTGGCCCTGAACGAGCAGTACATGCCGCGCTTCGCCGGTGATGCCCTGCCGTCCGCGCTGGAAGCCTGCGCCGTGGCGCTGGCCGACAAGCTCGATACCCTGGCCGGTATCTTCGGCATCGGCATGCTGCCCAAAGGCGACAAGGATCCCTTCGCCCTGCGCCGCGCCGCCATAGGTGCCCTGCGCATCATGACCGAGAAGCAGCTGGATCTGGATCTGGTTGAACTGGTGGAAGAAGCGGTACGCGTCTACGGCGACAAGCTGACCAACAAGACCGTCGTCACCGACGTGGTCGACTTTATGCTGGGCCGCTTCCGCGCCGCCTATCAGGACGAAGGCATAGGTGCCGATGTTGTGCTGGCCGTACTGGCCCGCCGCCCGACCCGTCCGCTGGACTTCGATCGTCGCGTCAAGGCCGTCAGCCACTTCCGCAGCCTGGATGCCGCACTGGCCCTGGCCGCCGCCAACAAGCGCGTCAGCAACATCCTGGCCAAGGTCGAAGGCGAGCTGCCGACCGTCGTCAAGCCGGAACTGCTGGTCGATGCCGCCGAGAAGGCGCTGGCCACCCAGGTTGCAGCACTGCAATCCGAACTGGCCCCGCTGTTCGCTGCCGGTGACTATCAGGCTGCCCTCACCCGTCTGGCCGCCCTGCGCGAGCCGGTCGACACCTTCTTCAACGAGGTGATGGTGATGGCAGAAGACGAGGCCCTCAAGGCCAACCGTCTGGCACTGCTGAACAACCTGCGCAACCTGTTCCTGCAAGTCGCGGATATCTCCCTGCTGCAGTGATCTTGGTTGGGTTGATTGATAGTAAAAACGGCGCCGAAAGGCGCCGCTTTTATTGAGTCCTTACCAATATATTTAACATTCACTAATAAAACAGGCGGTGTAATGGTTAAGGAATAATTAATAGATCTACCTAATTGGTCCTCCAATGTAATGTAGAGTGCCAGTTAGTTGGTCTGAGTTGGTGTCTCCATGGCAGCTTTCATTGACTGGCTTTTAATCACTCTTAGGGGGATGAAATTCATAACAAATCGTTTGAGACATCCAAGGTCAATATAATCTCTAAGGGCTTTTGTAAACTCTTTTATCTCAGAAAACTTATTTTTAAGGTGCCTATCATATTCTAGCCTTAGCCCTGTTAATTCCCACTCCTGCTCACCTTGGGAGGCTTTTCTAATCTCTATATCTAGCCTAGCTCTTTGTTCTAGCATTGACGCTAGTTGCGCATGATGTGAGTTCAATGCTGTGGTTTGCATGCGGATTAAAAAAAACTCTGTAGGTCTAAATTTTGCTGGTGTATAAAATAACGTATTTTCGTAGTCTTGAAGCAAAGCAAGGCCATTCAATGTGAATTTTCCCCGAGAAGATAATCCATCAATCTCATTATCTAGAACACCTATATTAACTTGACATCGCATTATATTAGATTCGGTTATATGATGAATTTGCATTCTGACCAATTTGTTATAGCTTAACTTATTAAAAAATCCAGAGAGAATCGACACAAGCATTGTAAGCAGTGCTCCGACTACTGCACCTAATAAAGCGGCAAAGATCGTGAGGTATAAGTCTGATGCTTCTAATTGCTCTGATAACTCAAAAATAAATTTTCTTATAAAATCTACAATATCCATAATTGCTACTCATATCCCTGAACAGATTTAATAAAAACACATTAACACAATGGAGGAAAAGCTGGGACACCCACCTAGCCCCAGCTTTGACGACGCACTCCCATTCCACTTTTCTTAAACAGAGAGACCAAAAGCTGGACACCCACCTAATCCCTGCTTTGACAACTCACGCCCCCTCCACTTTTCTTAAACCATGAGACCCGAGGAGAGAGCCGCCATGACCATCGCCCGTTCACGCCAGATCAGCCTCGCCGATACGCCTTACTATCACGTGGTCAGCCGCTGCGTCCGGCGCGCCTTTCTCTGCGGCCAGGATGATCACTCCGGCCAAAGCTACGAGCACAGGCGCCAGTGGGTTGCCGACAAGCTGGATCAGCTGTCGCAGGTCTTTGCCATCGGCATCTGCGCCTATGCCGTGATGAGCAATCACTATCATCTGGTACTCAAGGTGCAGGCCAACATGGCTAATGAGTGGAGTGAGCGGGAGGTGGCGGAGCGCTGGTCCCGTCTGTTCCAGTGGCCCTTGCTGGTGCGGCGCTGGTATCAGGGGGAGGAACTGATAGCACCCGAGCTGGAGGTAGTGCATCAGCTGATAACCCAGTGGCGGGATCGTCTCTATTCCATCAGCTGGCTGGTGCGCTTGCTAAACGAGTCGCTGGCCCGCCAGGCCAATCAGGAAGATGGCTGCAAGGGTCACTTCTGGGAGGGACGCTTCAAGAGTCAGGCCCTGCTCACCGAGTCGGCGCTGCTGGCCTGCATGACCTATGTCGACCTCAATCCCATACGGGCAGGCATCGCTGCCACACCGGAAGAGAGCGATTTCACCAGCATCCAGCAACGCATCGAGCAAACCGCTGATCTAGCCACACAGACCCCCTTGCTGCTGCCTTTTGCAAGAGAAGGAAAGCCTGAGACGCTCCCTTGCAGTTTTGCTGATTACCTGGCTTTCGTAGATTGGACAGGACGAGCGATTCGCCTGGATAAGCGTGGCCATATACCACACCATCTCGCACCTGTACTCCAGCGCCTAGGCATGAACGAGGAACAGTGGCTGGGGCACGTCACCCTGTTTCGGCGCCAGGGTATCCGGGCGATTGGCGACAAGGTTTGTTGCCAGCGCTACGCCGCCCACTGTGGCCAGACGCGATGTCACCAACCTCATCTTTAATACCTGTGGGTCTGCGCTAGCGTGCCACAGTCCTTTTTGATTAGAGGAACAGGCTCTTACGCGCCATAAATACTGACCGCTAGGTTGAAGCACCCTCATCTATAGCCACTTGACCCTCACCATGGCCATGGCGGGATCCCACTATGCTGCTGCATGCGTTTCAGACCCTGAATACGCCAAAGTGTGAATGGTCCCTTCCGTGCTATGTGTGCTCCTCAAAGGTGGGTGTCCTGATTAAAACAGTGGGTCTGCGCTAGCGTGCCACAGTCCTTTTGGTTAGAGAAGCAGGCTCTTACGCGTCATAAATACTGACCGCTAGGTTGAAGCCCCCTCATCTATAGCCACCTGACCCTCACCATGGCCCATGGCGGGATCCCACTATGCTGCTGCATACGTTTCAGACCCTGAATACGCCAAAATGTGAATGGTCCCTTCCGTGTTATGTGTACTCCTCAAAGGTGGGTGTCCTGATTAAAACGATAAATACTGACCGCTAGGTTGAAGCACCCTCATCTATAGCCACCTGACCCTCACCATGGCCCATGGCGGGATCCCACTATGCTGCTGCATGCGTTTCAGACCTTGAATACGCCAAAGTGTAAATGGTCCCTTCCGTATTATGTGCACTCCTCATGGGTGGGTGTCCTGATTAAATTATGTGCACTCCTCATGGGTGGGTGTCCTGATTAAATTATGTGCACTCCTCATGGGTGGGTGTCCTGATTAAAACGGGACTGAATCCAGGCCTGCCGCCAAGGTAGCGCCGTACCATAAGAAACGGCGCCCCAAGGCGCCGTTTTACTGCATCCCAACCGATGGCGTCGGAACTGATCGAGTCAGCCGGTATAGACCGGCAACAATCCCGCCATGTTGAGCAGGTGGAACAGCGCGGTCAGTACCCCGAACAGGAAGACCCCCGCTATCACCGGCAAACCACCCGGCACCCGGAAACCGTCGCTCTTGCCACTCTTGCGCACCTTCCAGGCCAGCAGCGCCGGAATGATGCAGGTCCAGAGGGTCGCCACGGCGCCAGCGTAGCCGATGGCCATCAGGAAGCCGAACGGGAACAGCAGGGAGAGCAGCAACGGCGGCAGGAAGGTCGCCCCCCAGGACTTGGCACGGCCCTGGCGACTGTTGTCGAACTTGAACAGATCCGCCAGATAGTCAAACACCCCCAGGCCCACTCCGATGAAGGAGGAGAGGATGGCGGCCATGGAGAAGAGGTTGAGGGCGTTGGCCACCGCCTCAGACTCGATGACCGAGGCCAACGCCTTGAGCAGCACATCGACGTTGCCCCCTTGTGCCACCACGGGGCCGAACTCGCTACGCGGCAGGTTGCCGAACACGCTCACCAGCCAGACCAGGTAGAACAGCAGCGCGATGGCGGTGCCACCGAGGATGGCGTAACGGGCGCGGCGCTCCTCACCGTAGTAGGCGCGCATGGAGGAGACCGAATGGTGATAACCGAACGAGGTCAGTGCCACCGGCAGCATGGCCAGCGCATAGGGTGCATAGCTGGCGTGCTGGCTCAGGGTATCGAACAGCAGGGTCGGCTTGATGTTGAGGGAGAGACCCGAGATGCCGAATACGAAGCTCAGCCCCATGGAGATGACCAGCACCACGGAGATGCGATCCACCGCCCGGGTCGAATGCCACACCAGCAGCGAGAAGCAGAGGGTGAACAGTATGGAGGCCCACTGGCTGCCGATGCCGGTCATGCCATCTATGATGAGCCCCGCCGAGGTGATGTAGGCGTAAAGCAGTATGCCGCCGACGAAGTAAACGGTGAGGTTGTTCAAGGCATTGACCTTGTCCCCCAGCAACTCTCGGGTCACGGTATCGAAGGAGACGCGCAGCGGATAGCCCTGATAGGATTCGAGCAGCAGCCAGCCGGAGATGGTCATCACCACCATGGTCAGGGCAATGGCCAGGATAGACCAGATGGTCCAGGCGCCCGCCCCGGCACTCGGCAGCCCCAGCATGCCAGCTCCCACACAGACGCCGGCAATGATACATGCCCCGCCCACCAAAGATGGTTTCTGTCCCATTTACTTCTCCAAAGACGATTGTTGATCTGATCGCGACCGCGGACCGTTGCATTTGCTACGCCGGTTGTCATGGTAGATCGCGCTCATCTATGCTGCCGGCGCCCGGCGCTTGCTGCTTCGAAAGCGAAGCAAGGCGCGACCAGGGCTAGCTACCGGCCCGACATGGCAGCAGGGCCATCATGTCGGGGAAGGGACTTTACCTTGCTACCCCTCAGGTATCAAATGCGGGTGCATCCTCCGGCAATCAGGCTCTCCGCACAGGGCGGTTAGCTGCGACTGGCCCATCGACGCTCAATGGACCAGTTGTGGCAGCATTTGCAGCAACTCGTAGCGGTCGGCGAGCGGCGTCTGGCTGACCCAGAACTCCAGCAGGCCGTAAGCGAGCAACGGCAGCACCAGCAGCAACAGGCAGAGCAGGCCCAGCAGCCACTGGGGCTCCAGCCTACGTGCCTTGCTGCCAAGGTGCAGCGCATCGGCGCTTTTGGGGCAGGCGGCCACGCAGCTCAGGCAGTTACTGCATTCGAGGCTCTGCACCGCGATCAGCTGGTGCACCTGGATGCGGGAGGGACAGGCCCGGCTGCACCTGTCGCAGTCATGGCCAGCACTTCGCAGGCAGCGGGCCGGATCCCTGCGAATGCGCAGAGGTGTCAGCAGGCCGAGTAAAGAGAGCCAGGCGCCGTAGGGGCAGAGGTAGCGGCAAAACCCCTGGCGGATGGTGGCGGTGAGCAGCAGCACCCAGCCGAGGCAGAGGCCGGAGATGAGGGTCAGGTTGAAGAAGAAGGCCCCCATCTTCATGTCCGCCGCCTGATGGTAGGGGCTGGCGAGGTAGCCGGGCAGGGCGGCGCCTGGCACCGCGATCAGCACGATAAACAGCAGGAAGCCGAGCACCAGGAATTTCTGGGAACACAGCACGGCATCGAGCCAGCGCGGCGGCGTCCATTCCCCCGGCCACAGCCGATGGCGCAGCCCGTGCAGCCACTCACCCACCAGCCCGAGGGGGCAGAACCAGGCGCAGAACGCCCGCCCCAGCAGCAGGGCCGACAGGCAGAGCACCAGCACAGTGATGGTGGCCGCCGGATGGTGCGGATCCACCAGCCCCTGTCCGAGCCAGGCCCGCAGCCCCAGCCCACCGGCGATGGGCAGGAAGCCGTCCACCACATCCGGACGCACCAGCCAGGGGGGTATCCCCTGCCCCAGCTGCCAGATATGGATGCCGTACTGCACTGTCACCAGCCCCCAGCAGAGCAGCAGCAGGTGGCGTGTGCGCGCCCGCAGCGACTGGCTGTTGATCCCGCCGAGTGTCGGCAGCGGCCGGTATCTGTGCCACAGGGCGAGAGGAACGACCACCAACCCCAGCGCGAACCAGAGCGGGCTGTCCGCCACCAGCAACCAGAGCATGAGCAGCAGGCCGAGGGCAAGATGCCATTGCCAACCGGTGCGCGCCTGCCACCCCAACAGGGCCAGATAGACCAGGCCAGCCACCATGGCTATCGCTTCAATCAGGCTCATGCATCTCCCTCATAGCACTCATTCGGATAAGGGGGCAAGATAACGAACATCTGAATTGATTATTTTGATCTGCATGGGCAGAGGGTGCCATTCACCCGGATTGGCCCCACCCATTCTCACCCTTTGCGGCTGTTGAACCTTATTATTTTCGGCTGTTGAACAGGGGCTGGTCCGACGAACCCTGCTCGGCCCAGAAGTGGATATTGAAGCGGGCATCTTCCGACAGCTCGACCCTGTGCCAGTACTGAGGTGGGCTGGTGGCGAACTGGCCAGCCCGGATCACCAGGCTGATCTCAGGCTGTTCGGCCCGCTCGTCGGCGAAGCCGTGGTAGGTGACTGTGCCCTCCATCACGCAGAGCTGGCCGAACACCCCGGCCGCGGTGTTGTGGTGGCTGAGCAGGGCCTGGGGCACGCTCTGGCGGGTGAAGAAGGGGGTGGAACGACGCACCACCCAGTGAGACGGTATCAGTTGCATAGACATATCGGTTCTCCTCGAGTGGCCGGGTCAACCCGGCCTAGCGTTATCGATGAATCAACGGGGCAGCTGGCGCAGCAGCGGGAAGGCGGCGCTCATCTGATCACCCCCCACCACGAAGCCGCACAGCTCGCCAGCTTCGTCGCGCGCCTCGGCCACCATGCCGTGACTGTTCCAGCGGCACTGCCAGGCGAGATCCTCGCCCTGGGTGCGGCCGGCCAGCTGCAGCGGGTAGCGCGGCGTCTTCACCTTCACCAGCATGGGGGGCAGGATCAGCGGGGTCGGCGTGCCGAGCAGGGTGCGCGCCAGCGCATTGGCCCCCAGCACTATGGGTTGCAGGAAGGGGAGCAGCTGACCCCGCCACTGCAGGCAATCCCCCAGCGCGAAGATATGGGGATCGCTGGTCTGCAAGCTGTCATCGACCAGGATGCCGCGTTCCACTTCCAGTCCGGCTGCTTGGACCAGGGCCATATTCGGCTTCAGGCCAATGGCGGCGATCACCAGATCCTGCTCGCAGGTGCGGCCATCGGTCAGGGTCACCCGCCAGCCATCGCCGGGCTGGGCGTCCACTCTGGCAATACCTGTCCCGAACTGCAGGCTGACTCCCTGACTGCGCAGCGCCTGTTGCAGCGGAGGGGTCAGGGCGGCGGGCAGCAGGCTGCCGAGGGGACTGCCCGCCAGATCCACCAGGGTCACCTCGCGGCCGTCGCTCGCCATGTCCATCGCCAGTTCGCAGCCAATCAGCCCGGCCCCCAATATCATGATGCGTCTGGCCTGCTGGATCAGCCCCTCGGCGGCGGCATACTCCTGCTGGCTGTTGAGGGTCACCAGATGCTCGCTGCCCGGTATCTCGGGGCGCGCCGCGCTGGCGCCTGTGGCCAGCACCAGCTGGCCGTAGGGGAAGCTGCCCTGCGAGGTCAACAGGGTGCGCCGGGCGGGATCTATGCCGAGAACCTGGCAGTGGGGCAGCAGCGCGATGCGCTGCTGCTCGGCGAAGTCGCTGCCGCTCAGCCGGGTCATGGCTGCGGCGGCGCAGCCCCGGCTCACCACGTGGCTCAAGTCCGGCTTGTTGTACTCGTCGCCGCTGTCGGCGGTGATGAGGCGGATGGGCTGTTCACCATCCAGCTTGCGCAGGCTCTTGACCAGTTGCTGGGCGGCGAAGCCGCTGCCGATCACCACTATCTCCCGGCTGGCGCCAGCCTCACTCAGGGTTACGGCATTCATACACAGGCCTCCACGGCGCAGGGCTCGAAGACCTCCTTGCCGATGCCGCAGCCCGGGCAGAGGAAGCTGTCAGGCACCTGGGCCCAGGGAGTGCCCGGTGCCACCAGCTGATCCGGCTCACCGAGCGCCGGATCATAGACCCACTGGCAGACGGTGCAGAGCATGGGCTGATCGTCATCCCATTCAGCGGCGGCCGGTGCGGCTTGCGGCGCCTTGGCTATCACGGGGGCAGGCGTCACTGCCGCCTGGGTTGTGGTGATCGGGCGGGGTGCCTCCAGCGGATGCAGGGCCCACTGGCGGGCGAGTTGACGGCCGTGCTCGCGGCACAGGGCCAGCGCCGAGCCATCCGGGCGCCACTTGGCCTTGAGGGAGAGGCTGATGTCGAAGCCAGCATCCATCAGCCGGGTCTGGATCCTGTCCACGGCGCCGCCGGTCCAGCCATAGCTGCCGAAGGCAGAAGCCCGCTTGTTGCGAAAACGCAGGCCGGTGATCTCCTCGAGCATGCCCGCCACCTTGGGCATCATGACGTTGTTCATGGTGGAGGAGCCCACCAGTATCCCCTTGGAGCGGAACACCTGGGTCAGGATCTCGTTCTTGTCGTGGCGCGCCACGTTGTAGATCTTCACCGCCACCCCCGGGTCCACCTCGTGGATGCCCTGGGCGATGGCGTCGGCCATCATGCGGGTATTGTTGGACATGGAGTCGTAGAACAATGTGATGCGATCCTCCTGATAGTGGTCGGCCCACTCCAGATACTTGAGGATGATCTGGGTGGGATCCTCGCGCCAGACGATGCCGTGGGAGGTGGCCACCATGCTCACCGGCAGGTTGAAGCCGAGCACCTCCTTGATCTTGGCGGTCACCAGGGGGCTGAAGGGGGTGAGTATGTTGGCGTAGTAGCGCTGACACTGCTCCATCAGCTCGGTCTGATCCACCTCGTCGTTGAACAGGTGCTCGTCGCAGTAGTGCTGGCCGAAGGCGTCGTTGGAGAAGAGCACCGCATCCTCCGTCATATAGGTCATCATGCTGTCGGGCCAGTGCAGCATGGGGGTCTCGATAAACACCAGCTGCTTGCCGTTGCCTATGTCCAGGCTGTCGCCGGTTTTCACTGGCTGGAAGTTCCACTCCGGGTGGTGATGGTGGCCTGTGATGGAGTCGATGGCGTTGTGGGTGCAGTAGATGGGGGTGCCCGGGATGCGGGCCATCAGCTCGGTCAGGGCGCCGGCGTGATCCTCCTCGGCGTGGTTGATCACCACGTAGTCGATGGAGGCGAGATCTATCTCCGCCGCCAGGTTCTGCACGAACTCCCGGCTGAACTTGTGATCGACGGTGTCGATCAGCACGTTCTTCCCTTCGCGAATGAGATAGCTGTTGTAGCTGGTGCCCTTGTGGGTCTTGTACTCGGTGCCGTGGAAGTCGCGAACCTCCCAGTCCCGTTGGCCGACCCAGTGGATGTTGTTCTTGACGTGAATGCTCATCAGGCAGTTCCTCAGCAGGCAATAGTGAATGTGTGACTGAATTCCCTATTGCAGCGGGCGTGCCAACTTATAACCTATTGTTTTTAATATATTACAATATCTGTCATTGTCATTTAGACAGCCTCTCTCTATAGTCAAAATCACAAATACACTGTCATTTGGACAATTATCGTGATCTCGACCGACAGCCTGGCGCGCATCGCCCTCGACCTGCAACTCGGCATCTCCCATCAGGACAGATTCCACCGCCTGATCCAGAGCGTGCGCAGCCTGCTGCACTCCGATGCCTCGGCCCTGCTGCGCTACGAGGGGGGCCAGTTCATCCCGCTGGCCATAGATGGCCTGATGCAGGACGTGCTGGGCCGCCGCTTCGCGCTCAAGGATCACCCGCGCATGGAGGCCATAGCCCGCGCCGGCGACGTGGTGCGCTTTCCCGCCGACAGCTCCCTGCCCGACCCCTATGACGGCCTGATCCCGGATCACGACGACTTCAAGGTGCACGCCTGCGTTGGCCTGCCGCTGTTTTCAGATCAGGCGCTCATCGGCGCCCTGACCATAGACGGCATGAACCCGACCCAGTTCGACGGCATCAGCGACGAGGAGTTGCGGCTGGTGGGGGCCCTGGCCGCCGCCGCCCTCAGCAACGCCCTGCTGCTGGAACGCCTCGCCCGCCAGAGCAGCGAGCCCCTCGCCTCAGCCCCCCATGCCGAGGGCCAGCCAGAGATGATAGGCCGCTCCCCCGCCATGGCCCGGCTGCGCCACGAGATAGACGTGGTGGCGAGCTCGGAGCTGAACGTGCTGATCCTGGGGGAGACGGGGGTCGGCAAGGAGCTGATCGCCAAGGCGGTGCATCAGGGCTCACCCCGCGCCAGTGCGCCCCTGGTCTACCTCAACTGCGCAGCCCTGCCGGAATCCGTGGCCGAAAGCGAGCTGTTCGGCCACGTGAAGGGGGCCTTCACCGGCGCCATCCACAACCGGGCGGGCAAGTTCGAGCTGGCGGACAGGGGCACCCTGTTTCTCGACGAGATTGGCGAGCTGTCGCTGGCGCTGCAGGCCAAGCTGCTGCGGGTGCTGCAATACGGCGATCTGCAGCGCATCGGTGACGACACCCCCCTCAAGGTCAATGTGCGCATCCTGGCCGCCACCAACCGGGATCTGAAGCAGGCTGTGGTCGAGGGGCAGTTTCGAAGCGATCTCTACCACCGCCTGAGCGTCTTCCCGATCCAGGCCCCGGCGCTGCGCGAACGCCCCGGCGACATTCCCCTGCTTGCCGGTTATTTTTGCGAACGCTGCCGGGTCAGCCTGGGGCTGGAGCGACTGCGCATCCTGCCTGGTGCGCTGGCACTGCTCGAGAGTCACGACTGGCCGGGCAACGTGCGCGAGCTGGAGCACGCCATCCACAGAGCCGCCGTGCTGGCGCGGGCCGAGCAGGGCAGTCAGGCCCCGGCCCTGGATGCCCACCACTTCAATCTGGGGGCGGCGGTCTCGCCGCCGCCTGCCGCCAGCACGGCCACCCCAGCCCCGTCCGTCGCCACCGGCCTCGGCCTGCGCGTCGCCACCGACGCCTTCCAGCTTCGGCTGATAGAGCAGACCCTGGCGGCCCAGGATGGCAACTGGGCCGCCACCGCCCGGGCGCTGGCGCTGGACGGCGGCAACCTGCACCGGCTCGCCCGGCGGCTAGGCCTCAAGGCCTGAGGGTTGCCCATAACCCCCTCGCCGCCGGGGAAGTGTGGGATAAGGACATGCTCGCAGGCCAACCCGGCGCAATGCAGATACAACAACGGCTCCCGAGGGAGCCGTTGTTGTAAGCCGCAAGCCGCCATCAGCGCCGGGCATCTTCCTTCAGCCATTGGGCAACCCGCTTGGCGAAGTAGGTGAGAATGCCATCGGCACCGGCCCGCTTGAAGCAGAGCAGGGACTCCATGACGGTCTCCCGCTCCTTGAGCCAGCCGTTCTGGATGGCGGCCATGTGCATGGCATACTCGCCACTCACCTGATAGGCGTAAGTCGGCACGCCGAACTGATCCTTGACCCGGCGGATCACGTCCAGATAGGGCATGCCGGGCTTGACCATGACGCTGTCTGCCCCCTCCTGGATGTCCAGGGCCACCTCGTGGAGGGCCTCGTCACCGTTGGCCGGATCCATCTGATAGCTGGCCTTGTTGCTCTTGCCCAGATTGCTGGCCGAGCCGACCGCATCCCGGAAGGGGCCATAGTAGCTGGAGGCGTACTTGGCGGAGTACGCCATGATCTGGGTGTGCACGAAGCCGTGCTCCTCCAGTGCCGCACGAATGGCGCCAATGCGGCCATCCATCATGTCGGACGGCGCCACCATGTCGGCCCCCGCCTGCGCATGGGAGAGCGCCTGCTTGACCAGGATCTCGGTGGTGATGTCGTTCATCACATAGCCGTCGCCATCAATGATGCCATCCTGACCATGGGTGGTGAAGGGATCCAGCGCCACATCCGTGATGACCCCAAGCTCGGGGAAAGCCGCCTTGAGGGCGCGAGTAGCGCGCTGGGCCAGGGCATCCGGGTTGTACGCTTCCTCGGCCAGCAGGCTCTTCTTGCCAAGCGGCGTCACCGGGAACAGGGCGATGGCGGGCACCCCCAGGGCAACCAGCTCGGCGGCCTCAATCAGCAGCAGATCGATGGAGAGGCGATCCACCCCCGGCATGGAAACCACGGCTTCACGTTGGCCCTCACCTTCCAGCACGAACACCGGATAGATGAGATCATCGACCGTGAGGTGATTCTCACGCATCAGACGGCGGCTGAAATCCTGCTTGCGCGCCCGGCGCAGGCGGCGGCCCGGGAAGGCACCTGGAAGAGTTGTGGCCATGAGTCACTCCTGGATTGGCAGTTGGAAAAACGCGGCGGAAGTGGCCCGGGTATGGGCCAGCAAGGCCTCGGGCGCTTCCGCGCGGCAAGCCGCCACCACCTTGGCGATGTGCGGCAAAAAAGCGGGTTCGTTGCGTTTGGGACGCGGCTTGAGATCCCGGGGCACCAGATAGGGGGCATCCGTCTCTATCATCAGCCGGCCCGCCGGAATGCGAGCCACCTGCTCGCGCAGCAAGAGACCCCGTCGCTCGTCGCAGATCCAGCCGGTGACGCCGATGTGCAGCCCCAGGGCCAGGCACTCATCGAGCTCCGCATCGGAGCCGGTGAAACAGTGCAACACGGCCCCCGGCAGCTTGGGGAGCCAGGGACTCAAGATCTCGATGAAACGGGCGTGGGCATCGCGGCAGTGCAGGAACACCGGCATGTGCAGCTCGGCGGCCAGGGCAAGCTGGGCCTCGAACACGGCATCTTGCACGGGGCGCGGCGAGAAGTCGCGATTGTAGTCCAGGCCGCACTCACCGATGGCAACCACCTGAGGCAGGGCCGCCAGCTCACGCAAGGCGGCCAGGGTCTGCTCGTCCACCGACTTGGCATCATGGGGATGCACCCCCGCGGTCGAGAAACAGTAGCCGGGCCAGCGGCTGGCCAAGGTGGCGCTCTCCTGGCTGCCCGCCAGGTCGGTACCGGTCAGGATCAGTGCGCTGAGTCCGGCGGCGCGGGCGCGCTCGACCAACTCGTCCTGCTCCCCCGCAAACTGGGGGCTGGTGAGGTTAATGCCTATGTCTATCATGGAGTCTTCAAAAATGCAGATGAAAG
Organism: Aeromonas rivuli; assembly: GCF_000820045.1. Lineage (GTDB taxonomy): Bacteria > Pseudomonadota > Gammaproteobacteria > Enterobacterales > Aeromonadaceae > Aeromonas > Aeromonas rivuli. The sequence continues at coordinate 32,757 of NZ_CDBJ01000003.1, forward strand.
CCATCAAGGGCCACTACCATACTCCCCGCGACCGACCATGAAAAGGGCCGATGCCCCAACGGGCATTCAGCTTGTACCCTCCCTTCTGGCAAGCCACCGCCCCGGCTTGCGCTGGCAAGGCGCAAAAAGAGAGGGGGGCTCAGCCCCCCTCTTCGGTCTCCTCGTCGGCCAGTGGCTCCTTGCGGGTATAGAAACGCGCGAAGAAGACCCCGACCTCGAACAGCATCCACATGGGAATGGCGAGCAGTGTCTGGGAGAAGACATCCGGCGGCGTCAGCAACATGCCGATGACGAACACTGTCACCACCACATAGGGACGCTTGGCCTTGAGGCTCTCCGGGGTGGTGACCCCGGTCCAGCACAGCAATATGGTCGCAACCGGGATCTCGAACGCCACCCCGAACGCGAAGAACAGCGTCAGCACGAAATCCAGGTAGTTGGCGATGTCGGTGGCAATGGTCACCCCGGCCGGCGCCGTGCTGGTGAAAAAGCCAAACACCAGCGGGAACACCACGTAGTAGGCGAACGCCATGCCCGAGTAGAACAGCAGGGCGCTGGAGCAGACCAGTGGCATGATGAGCCGCCGCTCATGCTTGTACAGGCCCGGGGCGATGAAGGCCCAGGCCTGGTAGAGCAGATAGGGGATGGTGATGAAGAAGGCGACCACTATGGTCAGCTTGATGGGCGTCAGGAAGGGGGTCGCCACATCGGTCGCTATCATGCTGGTGCCCGCAGGCAGCTGGCTTATCAGTGGCTCAGAGACGAACTTGTAGATATCGTTCGAAAAATAGACCAGGCAGACAAACACCAGCAGTATGGCGCCAAGGGCATGGAGCAAGCGGGTCCTCAGCTCCACCAGGTGGGCGATCAACGGCTGTTCGGTCTGGCTCATGGCTTGGCCTCCCCATTGAGATCCGGCGATGCAGCCTTGGCCGGTGCGGCCACAGGTTGCTGCGGCTCGGCAGCCTGCGCGTTGACTGGCTGCGCTCTGGCGGCGCCATCGGGCAGGATGCGGTTTTCCGGCTCGGGCTGCGCCTCAGGCTCATCGATAGCTGCCTCCGAAGGCGCCGCCTTGGCGTAGGGATGAGTGACCGACTCGGCCGCCTCCTTCAGCTTGTCGATGGACTCTTGCAGTTCCGGGCTCAGATTGCGCATCTGCAGTTGCTCGGCCTTCTTGAGATCGTTATGCAGCTCTTGCAGCTTGAGCTCTTGCGCCAACTCGGACTTGACCGCATTGGCCGTGCTGCGCACCGCCCGGATCCAGCCGCTGACGGTACGGATGGCCACCGGTAGCCGCTCAGGGCCCAGCACCAGCAGGCCGACGATGCCGACCACGACCAGTTCCCAAAAACCGATATCGAACATGGCTTAGGCCTGATCTTTGTCTTTCTGCTTCGCGCTCTCGTCCTGCTTGGCCGATTCATTCAGCTGCTTGGGATCGAAGTCCGCATCTTTTTGCACCGGTTTGGCATCGGGTTCGTCAGAGATGGCTTTCTTGAAGCCCTTGACCGCAGCGCCCAGATCGCCGCCAATGCCGCGCAACTTCTTGGTACCAAACAACAACACCACGATGGCCGCGATGATCAACAACTGCCAAATACTGATTCCACCCATGATTTTCTCTCCGAAATTGGCGCCGTCAGGCGCGCATTGTGATTAGTGTGAGCGGGCCTTGAGCCAACCGAGCAGCCAGCATACGCCACTGGCACCCAAAGAGACTTGACCCCATTCAATATGTTGTTCGGTAATCAGGAATACACCCGCCAACAGCAGCGCCGCGCCGGTACCAAGCAGATAGCGAGCCTGACCCTGACGACGACTATGACTGCGAAATTCGACAAACAGATGATCAAACTGACGTTGTTGGCTGCGGGCCTGACGCAGGGTCTCGTAAACCAGCTCGGGCAGCTCGGGCAACTTCTCGGCCCAGAAGGGTGCCTTGTCGCGGATCGCGTTCCAGACCGCCTTGGGGCCGACCTGTTCGCGCATCCAGTTTTCCAGGAAAGGCTTGGCGGTCTGCCACAAGTCGAGCTGGGGATAGAGCTGGCGCCCCAAGCCCTCGATATAGAGCAGGGTTTTCTGCAGCAACACCAACTGGGGCTGCACCTGCATGTTGAAACGCCGGGCGGTGTTGAACAGATTGAGCAGCACATGGCCGAACGAGATCTCGGACAGGGGCTTCTCGAAGATGGGTTCCAGCACGGTGCGGATGGCAAACTCGAACTCGTCGACCTTGGTGTCGGCAGGCACCCAGCCTGACTCCACGTGCAACTCGGCCACCTTGCGGTAATCCCGGTTGAAGAAGGCGAGGAAGTTCTCGGCCAGATAGCGTTTGTCCTCCTTGTTCAGGGTGCCGACTATGCCGCAATCTATGCCGATCCAGAGTGGGTTTTCCGGGTGCTCGCGAGCCACGAAGATGTTGCCGGGGTGCATGTCCGCGTGGAAGAAGCTGTCCCGAAACACCTGGGTGAAGAAGACCTCGACACCGCGCTCGGCCAGCAGCTTCATGTTGGTGCCGTTAGCTTCCAGGGCGGCAATGTCGGAAACCGGTATGCCGTAGATGCGCTCCATCACCAACACCTGCTCACGGCAGTGCTCGGAGTAAACCTCGGGCACATAGAGGGCGTCCGAGCCGAGGAAGTTGCGGCGCAGCTGGATGGCGTTGGCGGCCTCGCGCATCAGATTGAGCTCGTCGAGTATGGTCTTGCGATACTCGGCAACCACCTCGACTGGCCGCAACCGGGCGCTGGAGGGGGCAAAGCGGGACACCAGCCGGGCCAGGGCGGTCATCAGCCGCAGATCGGCCTCTATGGTCTGCTCTATGTCGGGGCGGATCACTTTGATGACGATCTCGCGGCCATTCTCCTTGAGACGGGCCGTGTGCACCTGGGCGATGGAGGCGGAGGCCAGTGGCGTCTCGTCGAAATCATCGAACAGCGCCTCGATGGGCACTCCCAGACTCTGCTCTATCTGGCTACGGGCCAGCTGGCCGCAGAAGGGGGGCACTCTGTCTTGCAGCAGCGCCAGCTCCTCGGCGATGTCGGGGGGCAGCAGATCGCGCCGGGTCGACAACATCTGGCCAAACTTGATGAAGATGGGACCGAGCGCCTCGAAGGCGAGGCGGATGCGCATGCCGCGACTCTCGCCCTGCTGCCGATTCTTGAGCCAGAACAGGCTGCGGCGGGCCAGGCGGCCAGGCCAGGGTTGATACTTGGCCGGCACCAGCTCGTCTATTCCCTGCTCAAGCAGGATGGCGACGATGCGATAGAGACGTTTGAACTCCTTGGGGGTCATCAGGGGATCCGTTGCTCGAGGCGGGCGAGACGCAGTTCGGTGGCCTTGAGGCGCTGGACCAGGGCATCGACGTCATCGGAGAAACTGGCCACTTCCAGCGGGCCCGGGGCGAGGCGAACCTCTTCGGTGAGATATTCTGCCAGCTGGCGTTGAGTGCGGCACAGCTCGGTCCCTATCGCCTTGCGCGCCTGATGGGCACCGCGAAACAGACTGTGCGCCAGCACGTCCCCGGTGTAACGAGAGAGCTGCTCTTCCCAATCGATATCGAGTTCGCCAAGCAGAGTACTGAAGGCCTGCACCAGCTGGGGATCCCCATGCAAGTCCAGCTTCTCCTCGCGGATATAGCGGGTCAGGGCGGAGGGGTCTTTGAGCAGACCCAGGGCGCTCAGGGAGAGGCTCAGCACGGCATCGGCCTCCCCTTCATGCTGAGCCAGCACATCGAGACGGCGCTCCGAGAAGATAAACCAGAGCGGCTTGAGCTCGCGCAGATCCAGCTTGAGCACTTTGCCATTCAGTTTGCGCAACCGCTCCGGGCTCTGATCATCGAGGCGCAGCAGCTGGTTGAGGCTGGTTTCGATCACGGCCGTGACCATGGCATCCATTGGCATACTCGGCCCTTAGAACTTGTAACCACGGTGCAGGGCGACAACGCCCTGGGTGAGGTTGTAGTAATCCACCTGATCGAAGCCCGCCTCCAGCATCATTGCCTTGAGGGTCTCCTGATCCGGGTGCATGCGGATGGATTCCGCCAGGTATTTGTAGCTTTCGCCGTCGTTCGCAACCAATTCGCCCATTTTCGGCAGCAGTTTGAATGAGTAGAGATCATAGAGCTTGGCGATCACCTCACTCTCCGGTTTGGAGAACTCCAGCACCAGCAGGCGACCGCCCGGCTTGAGCACCCGGAACATGGAGGCCAGCGCCTTCTGCTTGTCGGTGACATTGCGCAGGCCGAAGCCGATGGTGATAACATCGAAATGGTTGTCCGGGAAGGGCAGGGCCTCGGCATTGGCTTGCACGAAGGAGACGTTGTTGGCGACCCCCAGATTGCGCAGCTTGTCGCGACCGACTTTCAGCATGGAATCGTTGATATCCGCCAGCACCACCTGCCCGGTCTCACCGACGATGCGGGAGAACTTGGCAGTGAGATCGCCGGTGCCACCGGCCAGATCCAGCACCTTCTGGCCACGGCGCACGCCGGAGCAATCAATGGTGAAGCGCTTCCACAGGCGGTGAATGCCGAACGACATCAGATCGTTCATCACATCATACTTGGCTGCCACCGAATGGAAGACCCCGGCCACGAGCGTCTCTTTCTCGTTGGCCTCGACGGTTTTAAAGCCAAAATGCGTAGTTGTAGTCGGTTCCGACATCCCTCAAACACCCATAGAACAAACAATGGCCGCCAGTTTACCAGAGCCGCCAGCGTCCGGACACCTTAAACCCGGCTCCCGACCAACTGCATGCCCAGCACCACCATGGCCAGACAGAGGAAGAGGTTGAGCCCCATGTTGAGCACCGCCTTGAGCCAGGCTCCTTGCTGGGCCAGCAGCACAGTGTCCAGCGCAAAGGAGGAGAAGGTGGTCAGGGCGCCCAGTATGCCAACCATCAGCAACGGCTTCATGGGGTGTTCCAGCACGTGACCATTGCTGATGAGGGCAAAGGCAATGCCCATGATGAAGGAGCCGAGCACATTGACGGTCAGGGTGCCGTAGGGAAAATGGCGGCCCAGTAGCAGGGCCATCAACTCCGTCATACCAAAGCGCAGACAGGCGCCGATGGCGCCACCACAGGCCACAAATAACCAGGTTTGCATGGTAAATCTCCAAGGGTTTCAGCCGACATTATGCAAAATATACCCTGTAGTTGACAGGGTCATGGTCGGCCTAATGTTCCCTCAACTCAGCGGCGAAAATCGATGAGTTCGCGCTGCGTCAGATGAATGTGAGTCCTGGCAGGCGTCGTTTCGGCAATCAGCTTGCCATGACGAATGGAGTAGCGTACCGGCACCTGACGGTGCACCGCATCGAAGCCGTTCTCGGCGGGCAGGATCAGCAGGTTGGCCGGCTTGCCGACCTCGATACCGTAGCGATCCTCTACCTGCAGGGTGCGGGCACTATGGTTGCTGATCAACTTCAAGCCATCGTTAATCTGCTCATACCCCATCAATTGGCAGACATGCAGCCCCATGTGCAGCACCTGCAGCATGTTGGCCGTGCCCATGGGGTACCAGGGATCGAATACATCGTCGTGGCCGAAGCAGACATTGATATTTGCCTCCAGCATCTCCTTGACCCGAGTGATACCACGCCGCTTGGGGTAAGTGTCGAAGCGCCCTTGCAGGTGGATATTGACCAGGGGATTGGCGACGAAGTTGATATCTGCCATGCGTAGCAGGCGGAACAGCCGGGAGGCATAAGCACCGTTATAAGAATGCATGGCGGTGGTATGGCTGGCGGTGACGCGTTTCCCCCAGCCGCGCTCCAGCGCCAGGGTCGCCAGGGTTTCGATGAAACGTGACTGTTCATCGTCGATCTCGTCGCAATGTACATCGATCAGGGCATTATATCGCTCCGCCAGCTCGAATGCATAATGCAGACTCTCGATACCGTACTCCCGGGTAAATTCGAAATGGGGAATGGCGCCCACCACATCGGCACCGAGCGCCATCGCCTCTTCCATCAGCCCCTTGCCGTTGGGATAGGAGAGAATCCCCTCCTGGGGAAAGGCCACAAGCTGCAACTCGACCCAGGGTTTCATCTCTTCACGCAGCTCCAGCATGGCCTTGAGGGCGATCAGCTCAGGATCCGACACGTCCACATGGCTGCGCACGAACTGTATCCCATTCGCTATCTGCCATTTGAGCGTCTGCCTGGCCCGGGTTTTGACATCCTCATGGGTGAGCAGGGCCTTGCGCTCAGCCCAGCGCTCTATGCCCTCGAACAGGGTACCGGACTGGTTCCAGCTCGGCTCACCGGCGGTCTGGGTAGTATCCAGATGGATGTGTGGCTCGATAAAGGGGGCCATGACCAACCCCCCCTCACCATCCAGACAGTCATCATCCGTCCTGGTCCCATTCATGGGGGCCACACTCTCGATCAATCCATTCTGGCAATGGATCTGCCACAGCCCTTGCTGCCCCGCCAGCCTCACATTGGTGATCAACATCCCGCCTCTCCCTATTCTCTGAATGCCATCGGCTTTATTTCACAACAAGTTAACTTGGATCAACGAATGAGAGAAGTCATTAGGTGTGGCTCATACGAGAACTGTTAACATGACTGAGATAGGGATCACCAGAAGCCGGACGGAACAATATGAAAGAGAAAATGATAGAGATAGGCAGCATTGGCCTGTTTAACGAATATTTGCAGGGTCTGGGGATCCGCAAGCCGCCACTCGATGCCATAGAGAGCCACTGGGAATACCGGCGGGAAGACAAGTTGACTGCCATGGTCACCAAAACACCTTCTGGCGAGGTCAGGTGCTACCTGGATGCCAGGGCGATCTCGTTGAATTGATGGTCCGGTCATCAAAATCGTCAATGCAAAAAGGCCTTCCCGATCGGGAAGGCCTTTCAATTTACTGGTGCTGATACCCAGAGTCGAACTGGGGACCTCATCCTTACCAAGGATGCGCTCTACCAACTGAGCCATATCAGCACACTAACCGGTAAAGAACACACTGTGTGCGTTATCTCAATCTGTTGTCCGCAACAACCTGACGTTGTTACACGACCAGTCACATCGCTGTGACCGTAA
>NZ_CDBJ01000004.1 GCF_000820045.1 Aeromonas rivuli
ACGTCAGCTTTCCGGATGAAGTTTTTGCCTGGCGGCCATAGCGCCGTGGACCCACCTGATCCCATGCCGAACTCAGAAGTGAAACGCGGTAGCGCCGATGGTAGTGTGGCATTCGCCATGCGAGAGTAGGACACTGCCAGGCTCCTAATTACGGTCACAGCGATGTGATTGGCCACAAATGCAGACGCATTTGACTGGTAGCAAGACCCTGAAAGCCCGCTCTCACGAGCGGGCTTTTTTCATGCCTGAAATTCGTTGCTGTGCCAGCACATCGGCGCCCCCATTCAGCGGGCTGGCAGGTGCTTGCCAGCGGGTCTGCCGAGCCAGACCGCCATGCTGAGCTAACCGATGGGCGCTAGGTTTATTCCCCTGACCCGCCACACGGCAGCAGCATCTCCACCACCCCCACTTCCAGCTGCATCGATGTGAAATCGAGCTGATTGGCTAATTAATACTCGTCAGACCCACAATCTCTCACTCCATGATGCTGTTCTCTGTCGCTGAGTGCCTGTCTTGATCCGAATGTGGGAGCCGAAGTCTGCCGTTGCCGCAGGCTGGCTGCCTCAACACCATCAAGGTTTGCATCAAGATCTGCGCCTAAATTAATCACTCACTCACCCTGATGTCGATCTCGGCTGGTCAGGGGATTTTTTTGCGTTAGAATGCGCCCCCTCAGCGACAGATGATGCGCTACACTTCAGGTTAAACGCTATATATTGTGTTTTAAATTAAAGTTAACACAATGGGTAGTATGTTGGCCGCTGTTCTTGGCTGCATGACAGAAGGTTGATTCTTGATGACAAAATCCAATTCAGTACGCGAGCCCGCACGGCTCAGCCCCCTTATTCCCCTGCAGGAGACGTCCCTGGAGATCTGGGACAGCAAGTATCGCCTCAAGCGCAAGGAGGGGGATCCGGTCGATGGCTCCATTGATGAGACCTATCAGCGGGTGGCTCGTGCCCTGGCGGCTCAAGAGCAGGATGGTGATGCCTGGTATGAGCGTTTCTTGTGGGCACTGCGCCAGGGCGCCATTCCGGCCGGTCGTATTATCTCCAATGCTGGCGCCTTCGAGCACAAGCCTGCCACCTCAACCATCAACTGCACCGTGTCCGGCACCATAGAAGATTCGATGGATGACATACTGGCCAAGGTACATGAGGCTGGGCTGACCCTGAAGGCGGGTTGCGGCATCGGTTATGACTTCTCGACCCTGAGGCCGCGTGGAGCCTTCGTCTCCGGTGCGGGTGCCTATACCTCGGGCCCGCTCTCCTTCATGGATATCTACGACAAGATGTGTTTCACCGTCTCGTCAGCCGGCGGTCGCCGTGGTGCCCAGATGGGCACCATGGATATTCGTCACCCCGACGTGACCGATTTCATTCAGGCCAAGCGTGAAGATGGCCGCCTGCGCCAGTTCAATCTCTCCTTGCTCATCACCGAAGAGTTTGTGGCGGCGGTGAAGGCTGATGCACCCTGGCAGTTTATCTTCCCCTACACCCGGCAGGAGATCAGCCAGGATGGCATCGCGCTGGATGATCCCAAGCTGGTCGTGTGGGCCGACTGGCCAAACCGGCAGGGAGTGCAGCTCAACGAGCTGGGTCAGGTGGCCTGCAAGGTTTACAAGAGCATGCCGGCCCGCAAGCTGTGGAATCTCATCATGGCCTCCACCTATGACTATGCCGAACCTGGCTTCATCTTGATCGACAAGGTCAACGAGATGAACAACAACTGGTTCTGCGAGGAGATCCGCGCCACCAACCCCTGTGGCGAGCAGCCGCTGCCTCCCTATGGCGCCTGTCTGCTCGGCTCGGTCAACCTGACCAGGTTTGTGCGCGATCCCTTCGCGGCCAGTGCCCAGTTTGACTGGCAGGCCTTCCGTGAAGTGGTGGCCATCTTCACGCGCATGCTGGACAACGTGGTGGAGATCAATCAGTTGCCGCTCGCCAAACAGCGGGAAGAGATCATCAACAAGCGCCGCCACGGCATGGGCTTTCTCGGGTTGGGATCGGCACTGACCATGCTGCAACTGCGCTACGGCTCGGCGGCATCGGTCGCCTTCACCGAGCAGGTCGCCCAGGAGCTGGCCATGACCGGCTGGCGGGAATCCCTGGCGCTGGCCAGGGAGAAGGGCCCGGCGCCCATCATGGCGCAGGAGTTTGAGGTGACTGGCAAGATGCTGCGGCTGCGTCCCGAAATGGCCGCCGATGGCATCAAGCTGGGTGACAAGATCAAGGGCCGGGTGCTGCATGCTCGCTACAGCCGTTACATGCAGCAGGTGGCCGAGGTAGATCCTGCTCTGGTGGCCGAGCTGGCTGAGCTGGGTGGTCGCTTCACCCACCACAGCTCCATAGCGCCCACTGGTACTATCTCGCTCTCCCTTGCCAACAATGCCAGCAATGGCATAGAGCCGAGTTTTGCTCATCACTACAGCCGCAACGTCATCAAAGCGGGCAAGAAGAGCAAGGAGAGCGTCGATGTCTACTCCTTCGAATTGCTGGCCTACAGGGCGCTGATCAATGCCGATGCCATGCCCCATGGCACCGATGAGGGGAGCCATTTGCCGGACTACTTCATCACGGCCGATGACATCACGCCGACTCAGCATGTCGATATCCAGGCGGCCGCCCAGCGCTGGATAGACTCCTCCATCTCCAAGACCGCCAATGTGCCGACCGATTTCCCGTTCGAGCAGTTCAAGGATATCTACATGCATGCCTCGGATGCGGGTCTCAAGGGCTGCACCACCTTCCGCTTCAACCCCGAGGTGTTCCAGGGGGTGCTGGTGAAGGAGCAGGATCTCGCGAACACTTGCTATGAATTCACCCTGGAAGATGGCTCTGTGGTCAGCGTACAGGGCAACGAAGAGATCGAGTACGACGGCGAGCTGCACACTGCGGCCAACCTCTATGACGCCTTGAAAGAAGGCTATTACGGCAAATTCTGAGACGATGACCATGGTTAAGAAGATCGACAAGAAAATCACCGCCTACAAGGTGCGTACCCGCGATGAGCCTCAGGAGCCTGCCCCTGAGTCGGAGGTGGTCCAGATGCACGAGACAGTGCTGCGCCCTGAACGGCTGATGGGCACGACTTACAAGCTCAAGACGCCGGAACATGTCTCGGAGCATTCGTTGTTCATCACCATCAACGACATCATTCTCAACGAGGGCACGGTTCATGAGACGCGCCGTCCGTTCGAGATCTTCATCAACTCCAAGAGTCTGGAGCACTATCAGTGGATAGTGGCGCTGACCCGGATCATCTCGGCGGTGTTCCGCAAAGGGGGGGATGTGACCTTTCTGGTCGAGGAGCTGCGATCCGTGTTCGATCCCAAGGGGGGTTACTGGAACAAGGGTAAGTATGTTCCGTCGCTTATCGCCGAGATTGGCAACGTGATCGAGGCTCATCTCACCGAGATAGGCATGCTCAAACCCGTGGGGCTGGATGAGCACCAACGGCAGTTTTTGGCGAAAAAGCAGGCCGAGTTGCAGGGCGCTGCCGAACCCGAGGTGCAAGAGAGTCATGAGCAAGGGGCGAGCGGTTTCCCGGCCAGTGCAGGGCTCTGCTACAAGTGCCATACCAAGGCGTTTGTTCAAAGGGATGGTTGCCTGACCTGCCTCAACTGTGGCGACTCCAAGTGCGGTTGAGCCCCTGAGAGATAGGTGTGAGGGTAGAAGAGCCGGCCACTGTGCCGGCTCTCTTATTGATTGTTTTGTGTTCAACTGATTGAGCGTGTTAAGGGATTTGTTGCGCGTCGGTAAATTCGGGCGTAGCGTTGGAAGTAATAAAACTGTCACGGCCGTGTGGTTTCAATGACATCTGAGATTCACACACGTGGCACCCCCAGTGCCAAGGAGGATGCTTATGGACAATACGGACCGGAAGCTGTTTATCCTGGATACCAACGTTCTGTTACACGAACCCCTCGCGATTTACTCCTTCAAAGAACACGACGTATTGATCCCCATGACGGTGCTCGAAGAGCTGGATAACATCAAGGATCGTCAGAAGGATGTGAGTCGGGATGCACGCGTCGCGATCCGCGCCCTGGAAGATGTGTTCCGCGATGCGACCCCGGAGCAGATCACCAGCGGGGTGCCCCTGGCGGGTGAGGCATCGGGCCGCATCTCCATCTTCAGCGACCACCATCTGCCTCAGGATGCCGAGATCTTCACCGACAAGGAGGCGGACAACCGCATCATCAACGCCGCCCTCTACCTGCAAAAGCACGAGTCAAAACGCCAGGTGGTGCTGGTCACCAAAGATATCAACATGCGCCTCAAGGCCAAGGGGGCCGGTCTGTCCCGGGTGGAGGACTATCGTTCCGATCAGCTTATCGACGATATTCGCTTGCTGGCCAAGGGCTTCCAGCAGGTGCCCGGCAGCTTCTGGGAGCGGGTCGGCGAGTGCGAGAGCGAGACCCATGGCCGGGAAACGGTGCATGTGGTCGAGACCAAGCTGCTCGATCACGTACATGTCAACCAGTACCTGATTGACGAGGAGAACTTCTTCGCCGCCCGGGTGCTTGCCCATGATGAGCAGCACATCCGGTTGCGGGATCTGGGCCGCGAGCGGCTGATGTCACGCAAGGCCTGGGGAATACATCCCAAGAATATCTATCAGGGCATGGCCCTGGACGCCCTGCTCGATCCCCATATCGATCTGGTGATCCTGACCGGCCCGGCTGGTTGCGGCAAGACGCTGCTCGCCATGGCGGCGGCCCTGGAGCTGGTGATCGAGAAGGGGATCTACGAGAAGGTGATCGTCACCCGCAACACCCCTGAAATAGCCGAAAGCATCGGTTTCCTGCCGGGGACGGAAGAGGAGAAGATGATGCCCTGGCTGGCGGCGGTCACCGATACCCTGGAGGTGCTGCACAAACAGGACGAGAACATGAGTGGCTCGCTCAGCTACATCATGGAGAAGGCCAACATCCAGTTCAAATCGGTCAACTTCATGCGTGGACGCAGCATACAGAATACCTTCGTGCTGCTGGACGAGTGCCAGAACCTGACCGCCTCTCAGCTCAAGACCATCATCACCCGTTGCGGCGAAGGGACCAAGATAGTCTGCTCCGGTAACCTGGCCCAGATAGACTCCAATTACCTGAGTCCTGTGACCTCGGGGTTGACCTACATCGTAGAGCGCTTCAAGGATTTCGAGGGCAGTGCCAACATCTACCTCAACGGCGTGGTGCGCAGTCGACTCGCCTCCTTTGCCGAAGAGAATCTCTGACGTTCATCCTCAAGATGACAAAGAGGGGAGCCTGTGGCTCCCCTCTTTCATGGCTGGCATTCGATGCCAGTCAGGCCCCTTGGGAGAGGCCGAGGTAACGGCGCAAGCCCGGATGGTCCGAGTCGCGCAGCAGACTGGGCAGCCCCTGCAGGGCGATACGCCCCTCATCGACGAACAGCAACTGATCGGCGATAAGCTCGGCATCTTCCGGATTGTGAGAGACCATGAGCACAGTGATGTTCTGCTCACGGGCGAGGCCCGCAACTTCCGCCAGCATCTCCCTGCGCAGGGCGGGGTCCAGGGCAGAGAAAGGCTCATCGAGCAGCAGCAGCGGCTTGCCGCGCACCAGGGCGCGAGCCAGGCCGACTCGCTGCTGCTGACCGCCGGAGAGCTGCTCGGGCAATCGGGTCAGCATCTCACCGAGTCCGACCCGCCGGGCGGCGTCTGTGACTTGCCGGCGCTGGGCGGGATTGAGGCGCAGGCCAGGGTGCAGGCCGATGGCGATGTTGTCGAACACCGACAGATGCAAGAAGAGGTTGTGATCCTGAAACAGGGTGGTGACCGGGCGGGCTGCGGGTCCCAGCGGCAGCAGATCCTCACCGCAGAAGGTGAGGGCGCCGGATTCGACCGGTACGAAGCCGGCGATCATGCCGAGCAGGGTCGATTTTCCCGCGCCGCTTGGCCCTATCAGGGCGGTGATCTGGCCCGGCGCGAGTCGGGCACTGAAGCTCACGCGCCAGTCCGGGTAGCTGGTGACCAGCTCATCGATGATCAGCATGTTTTCCCCTCAAAGGTGTCGTTCGACCAGTCATTGATGCCAAGGGCTGACCAGACAAGCGGCAGCAGATGGTCAGCGTCTTAATGTGCTGCATTTTTCCCTCCAAGCCCCCGCTCTACCAGCCAGAACAGCGAGAGACACAAGAGTAACAACAGCAGGGCGGTGGCGGCCGCCTCGGTCAGCCGATAGCTGCCGAGCTGCTGGTAGAGCAGCCAGGGCAGGGTGGTGAGGCTCTGACTGCCAAACATGGCGATGGCACCGAGATCCCCCAGAGACAGGATCATCGACAGCGCCATGGCCAGAGCGAGGGGGCGGCGCAGCAGCGGCAGTTCCACCAGACGCAGGCGGTTCAGGCCGCTCACGCCCAGGCTGTCGGCCAATCGGTCATATTGACGCACCACCAGTTGCATGGGGGCCGAGAGGGTGCGCAGCACATAGGGCAGCGCCATCAGGGCATTGACCAGCACGACCAGCCAGGGGGCGAGGGCGAACACATCGGTGAAGGGCATGAACAGGATGAAGAGGCCGGTGCTGAGCACCACGGCCGGTATCATCAGGATCATGGCGCCGCTGGCCTCCCAGAGTGCGGCGGCGCGGCGCCTGCGCTTGCGGACCTTGAGATGACGGCTGGTGAGCAACAGGGCGCAGCCGAGCAGGGTGGCGAACAGGCCGGCGCCGATGGCAATGAGCAGTGAGTGGCCCGCCGCTTGCCACAAGGCGGTGGAGCCGAGGGCCGTGAGCAAGGCGGGATTGAGCCCGGCCACCAGTATGGCCAGCAGGGGGGGCAGGAAGATGCCAATCCCAAGCAGCAGCACCAGACTGTCGACCCATCGCGTACCGGGCTGCAGGCGGTCCGGGCGCAGGCAGGTGCGCACCCGGCTGACCCGGCTGGCGGGACTGGTCTGCAGCTTGTGTTGCAGCACCAGGAGCGCGGCGGTCAGCAGCAGTTGCATCAGGGCCAGGCCCCCGGCGGTGGCGAGATCAAAGTCGAAGCGCAGTGCCTGATAGATGGCCACTTCCAGGGTGGTGGACTTGGGGCCGCCCCCCAGGGCCAGCACAGTGGTGAAGCTGGTGAAACAGAGCATGAAGATGAGGCTGGCGAGCCCCGGCAGGGCGGCGCGAATGAGGGGCCACTCCAGCAAGCGGAAGATGTGTGAGGAGCGCATGCCCAGCTGACTGGCCAGGCGCCAGCTCGATTCGGGGATGGTCTCCAGACTCTGCAGCAGCAGGCGGGCCGCCAGGGGCATGTTGAAGAAGACATGGGCCAACAAGATGCCAAACAGGCCGTACAGATAGTTGCCAGGATCCAGGCCGAGGGCTCGCAGCAGCTGCGGCAGCCAACCCTGGCGGCCATGGACCGCCACTATGCCGAAGATGGCGATGATGACCGGCAGCACCAGGGAGAGACCGAACAGTTTGAGCAGCAGGCGACGGCCGGGGAAGCGACGCCGGGCCAGGGCGCGGGCCACCGGAATGGCGAGACCCAGGCTAAGCAGGGTTGAGAGCAGGGCCTGCCCCAGACTGAAACCCAGTACATGGCGCAGATAGGGGTCTGCGAGCAGGCCGGACAGGGAGAGGGTCCCCGCCTGCCACAACAGGGCCAGCAGGGGCCCCAGGGCTAGCAACAAGATGAGACTGGTGGCGCCGAGACCCGGTAGCCACCAGCAGGGGCGGGTCTGATTCACTGAGTGACGGCTTGCAGCCACTCGCGGATCCAGCCCTTGCGGTTGCTCGCCACCTCATCAGAGGAGAAGCTCAGGGTCTTGGCCGGGGTGATCATCTGTTCGAAGCCTTTGGGCAATTCGGTATTGATCACCGGATACATCCAGTTGCCGGTCGGGATCACCTGCTGGAAGGCGGGACTTATCATGAACTGAAGAAACTGATCCGCCAGCTTCTCCTGCTTGCTGCCCGCCAGCTTGGCGGCCACTTCCACCTGACGATAGTGGCCTTCGCTAAAGGCGGCAGCCTGATACTGGCTCTTCTGCTCGGCAATCAGATGATACGCGGGGGAGCTGGTGTAGGAGAGCACCATGTCAGCCTCGCCATCCATGAACATGCCATAGGCCTCGGACCAGCCCTTGGTGACGGTGACCGTCTTCTTGGCAAGCTGAGCCCAGGCTGCAGGCGCCTCATCCCCGTAGACCGACTTCATCCACAGCATCAGCCCCTGACCCGGGGTGGAGGTGCGCGGATCCTGATAGATCACCTTGAGATCCGGGCGCTCGACCAGCTCTTTCAGGCTAGTGGGGGGCTGCTTGAGTTTGTCCTTGTTGTAGATGAAGGCGAAGTAGCCGTAGTCGTAGGGGACGAAGGTGTCGTCTTGCCAGCCACCCGGCACCTTGAGGGCGCTCAAATCGGTATGATGCTTGGCAAAGAGGTCGCTCTTCTTGGACTCTGCCACCAGCGCATCATCCAGTCCCAATACCAGATCCGCCTTGCCATGGCCCCCTTCGAGGCGCAACCGGTTGAGGATGGCGACCCCATCTTCGAGGGGAACAAGATTGAGGGTGCAAGCACACTGCTGCTCGAAGGCTTGCTTGATCTTGGGACCGGGTCCCCACTCGGAGGCGAAAGAGTCATAGGTATAGACGGTGAGGGTCTGGGGCGAGGCTGCGTTGGCGGCGACGGAGATCAACAGGCCAGCGGCGGCAGTGAGCATGGTTTTCATCTATGGCACTCCTGTGAGGTGCCGACGGATGAGGAGGCGCTGTGCGCCTCTAGCCTCAAATTCCTCCGCCAGCATTATCTGGATCAGGTTCACGGGTATCATCTCAGCGCCTGGGCGCACCCCGTTTGAGCAAGGAGTCGCATTGTATTAACCTTCTGGAGGGCAGGCCAGCACAATCTGGTGTCGGGCCAGGCCCCAGTCGAGAGAGGAGTTCTGCGTGATCATCAGTACCAAGGAAAGGCGCGCCTTCCAGCGCATGATTATCAATGCCCCTATCACCCTCTATCAGGGCGATGCCGTGCTGATGGGGATCTGCCGGGATCTCAGCGCCACGGGCATGGGCATATTGGTCAATGAGCACAATCTGGAGCTCGGTCTGCCGATCCGGGTCAGCCTGGCCACCCACAGCAACCTGTTGCCACCGTTCGAGGCTCAGGCGCGCATCATCCGGGAGCTGGATGCGCAAGAGGGGACCTTGCTGGCGGTGGAGTTCCTTCCCATCCGTTGATAGGGCGCTCGCGGGGCGTTGCATCATCCATCTCCGGTCTGCTTGCGGCGCGAAAGTGGGGGCGAGATGGGATGACCCGCCGGCCCTTTTACCCTCCCACCTCCTCGCTGCGCACCGCCTGAATACTCAACTGGCCACTGTCTACCAGCGTCTTGCTGCTCGCGGCCAGCTGGCCTGGGGGTAACTCGGCGGGGCCGGTTGGTTCCATCAACAGGTAGCGTTGACCTTCCCACATCAGGCTCTCCTGGCTGCTCTGGACGGGCAGTGCGACGCCGAGCAGGGCATGGCCCGGTACGAATACCATGATCTGGGGGAGTTCTGGGAAGAGCTGCGCCAGCAGCGCGGCCATCAGGGTCACCTTGCTGTCGCAATCCCCACGATTCTGCTCCAGCACCTGACGGGGGGTAAGCAGACCTCGTCCCCCCCGGCCGCTGGGTTCATCGAGCAGCAAGTAGGGAATGTTCTGCACAAAATCGAGCACCCGGGCCGTGGTGTTCTGATAGGCCTCAAACTCGGTGGCCCCCCCCTGTTTGAGCAGGTCGGCAAGGGGCGCCAGTTCGTTGCGGCTCTCCAGGGCAATGCGCACATGATCCTGCTTGATGGCTCTGCTGCCATCGGGCGGGATGAAGTACTGGAAGTAGTATTGCCGCAGCCACCCCTGCTCCAGTTCGGCGCGGCGACTCTTCACCCAGGCGATGGCCGCTTGCGCCTTATCCTGGTTACGACTCTTGAGGCTCAGCTCGAAGGCGGGCCTTGCCAGGGAAAACTGCACCTCGGGAAACTTGTCATTCGCCTCGCGCAGCAGGCTCTGCCAGACATCTTCTTGCATCCGTGCCGGGCGATAGGCGATAAGCGGCGGCAAGGAACCGGTCGCCAACTGATAGCTGAGTTGCTGGGTCTCCCCTTTGTTGTCCTGCCAGCCCACATTGAGCAGACCTGCGCTGTTGATAAAGTGGCTCTGGGCGGCAAGCGCCTGATTTATCCCGCCCAGGCTCAGCAGCAAAGAGAGGCGCCATGTCATGACTAAGAGGGTTCTGCTCATCGGGGGTCAACATCTCCTGTGGGGTCGGCACAGCCATGAAAACGGGGAGCCAAGGCTCCCCGTTCATACTACAGCGTTCAGCGTCAGCTGACCTGCCTGACGTCGATGGCATCCCGATCCCGGGTGGCGATGTGGTGACGTCGTCCGTCAGGCATCGATGATGTTCAGACTCAGATCCAGCTCGGTTGCCGAGCTTCGAAAGCATCGATGGCGGCCCCGTGTTGCAGGGTCAGGCCGATGGCATCCAGGCCGTTGAGCAGGCAGTAGCGGCGGAATTCATCGATCTCGAAGCTAAAGCAGAGCGCACCGGCGCGCACCTGGTTGGCCTCCAGATCCACCTCGATCTGCAGACCTGGGGTGGCGGCGACCAGCTGGAACAGGGCCTCGACTTCCTCTTCCTTCAGACGCACCGGCACCATGCCGTTGTTGATGGCGTTGCCGTAGAAGATGTCGGCGAAGCTCGGGGCAATGATGGTCTTGAAGCCATAATCCGCCAGCGCCCAGGGGGCGTGCTCGCGACTCGAACCACAACCGAAATTCTCCCGGGCCAGCAAGATGCTGGCCCCTGCGTAGCGCGGCTGGTTCAGCACGAACTCGGGGTTGGGTTGCTGGCCCGCATCATCCAGGAAGCGCCAGTCGTGGAACAGGTGCTTGCCAAAGCCGGTGCGGTTCACTTTTTGCAAAAACTGTTTGGGAATGATGGCGTCGGTGTCGACGTTGGCGCTGTCGAGGGGGACGACGATCCCTTTATGCTGTTTGAATCCTGTCATCGTTATGTCCTCTTACAGTGCGCGAATATCGGCGAAACGACCGGTGACGGCGGCGGCGGCGGCCATGGCCGGGCTCACCAGATGGGTGCGGCCGGCGCGGCCCTGGCGCCCTTCGAAGTTGCGGTTGCTGGTGGAGGCGCAGCGCTCCCCCGGTTGCAGCCGGTCATTGTTCATGGCCAGACACATGGAGCAGCCGGGCAGGCGCCACTCAAAGCCTGCCTCGATGAAGATCTTGTCGAGCCCCTCGGCCTCGGCCTGGGCTTTTACCTGCTCGGAACCCGGTACCACCAGCGCCTGCACCCCGGCGGCAACCTTGCGACCTTGTGCAATGGCGGCGGCGGCGCGCAGATCCTCGATGCGGCTGTTGGTGCAAGAGCCGATGAACACCTTGTCGATGCTGACATCGCTGAGTTTCTGACCCGGTTGCAAGTCCATGTAGGCGAGTGCCTTGCGGGCGGATTGTTGCTCCATCAGATCGCTGAAGGATTCCGGTGCCGGAATGGGTTCATTGACGGCGATCACCTGGCCCGGGTTGGTGCCCCAGGTTACCTGTGGCGCAATGTCGGCGCCATTGAGCACCACCTCGGCATCGAATATTGCGCCTTCATCGCTCTTGAGGGTCTGCCAGTAGGCGATGGCCTGTGCCAGCGACTCGCCGGTGGGGGCGAATACCTTGCCCTGGATGTAGTCGATGGTGGTCTGATCCGGGGCTATCATCCCCGCCTTGGCGCCGAGTTCGATGGCCATGTTGCACACCGTCATGCGCCCTTCCATGGAGAGACCCCTGATGGCATCGCCAGCGAACTCCACCACGTAACCGGTACCGCCGGCAGCGCCGACCTTGCCTATGATGGCCAGTACCACGTCCTTGGCGCTGATCCCCTCGGCCAGCTTGCCTTGTACCTCGATGCGCATGGTCTTGGCCCGGCCCTGTTTCAGGGTCTGGGTCGCCATCACGTGTTCCACCTCGGAGGTGCCGATGCCGAAGGCCAGGGAGCCGAAGGCGCCGTGGGTGGCGGTATGGGAGTCGCCGCAGACGATGGTGGTGCCGGGCAATGTGATGCCAAGCTCAGGCCCCATCACGTGGACTATGCCCTGGTATTTGTGGTTGAGATCATAGAGCCGGACCCCGAACTCCTTGCAGTTGGCTGCCAGGGTTTCCATCTGGATGCGGGCCATCTCGCCGGAGGCGGCGATGTCCTTGGTGGTGGTGGAGACGTTGTGATCCATGGTGGCCCAGGTCAAGTCCGGGCGGCGCAGGGGGCGATTCATGGCGCGCAGGCCGTCAAAGGCCTGCGGGCTGGTCACTTCATGGACCAGGTGGCGGTCGATGTAGATGAGCGGCGTCTCGCCTGCCACTTCACGGACCACATGGGCGTCGAATACTTTTTGATAGAGGGTCTTTGCCATCTTGCTCACTCCTTCCTGATGTTTAGATGCGCGCGGCGATCTGGGCGCCCATGGCGGCCGTGCTCTGCACCGGATGACGGGCATCGGCCTGATGCAGATCGGCGGTGAAGTAGCCTTCGGACAGGGCCTCTGCCACGGCTTTCTCGATGGCCAGGGCGGCATCTTCCTGCTTGAGGCTGTAACGCAGCATCAGAGCGGCAGAGAGAATTTGGGCGATGGGGTTGGCGATCCCTTTACCGGCGATGTCCGGCGCAGATCCGCCTGCTGGTTCGAACAGGCCGAAACCGGCGTCGTTCAGGCTGGCGGAGGGGAGCAATCCCATGGAGCCGGTGATCATGGCGCACTCGTCGGAGAGAATGTCGCCAAACAGGTTGGAGCAGAGCAGTACATCAAACTGGGACGGATCCTTGATGAGCTGCATGGTGGCGTTGTCGATATACATGTGGCTGAGGGCCACATCCGGGTAGGACTTGGCCACTTCAGTCACCACCTCGCGCCACAGGATGGAGGAGGCGAGCACGTTGGCCTTGTCGATGGAGGTGACCTTGCTGCGACGAACCCGGGCGGCCTGGAAGGCGAGGTGAGCGATACGCTCTATCTCGAAGCGGTGGTAGACCTCGGTGTCGAATGCCTTCTCGTGGGCGCCTTCGCCCTCGCGCCCCTTGGGATGGCCGAAGTAGATGCCGCCAGTCAGCTCACGCACGCAGACGATGTCGAAACCGCGATCCGAGATATCGGCACGCAGGGGGGAGAACTGCTCCAGCCCGGTGTAGATGCGGGCCGGACGCAGGTTGCAGAACAGTTTGAAGTGGGCGCGCAGGGGCAGCAGGGCACCGCGCTCAGGCTGACTCTGTGGCGGCAAATGCTCCCACTTGGGACCGCCCACCGAGCCAAACAGCACGGCGTCGGCGGCTTCACACCCTTCGAGGGTGCTCTGGGGCAGGGGGGAACCATGGTTGTCGATGGCGATGCCGCCCACGTCATGGCGGTCATAGGCGAGGGAGAAGCCGAACTTGGCCTGCACCTTGTCCAGCACCTTGATAGCTTCGGCCATCACTTCCGGGCCAATGCCGTCACCCGGCAATACTGCGATCCGATAACTGCTCATACTGTCTCCGTCCTGATGTTGTCATTCCGTTCCATCTGTCTGGGGAGCGGACTCTGTAGGTCCGATCGCGGCTCAGATGGCTGCTGATTTGATGTTGTTATGCCATTCCGTCTGCTCAGGGACTGGGCATTGTCGCTCAGATCACGGCTCAGACGGTTTCCGATTCGATGTTGTTATTCCATTCCGTCTGTTCAGGGACTGGGCATTGTCGCTCCGATCGCTGTTCAGACGGTTTCCGATTTGATGTTATTCGTGCGTCCCATCTGCTCGGCGACCTGATCGGCCCGCCAGATGCTGTTGATCACGTGGATCAGCGCCTGGGCAGAGGACTCGATGATATCGGTGGCAAGGCCCATGCCGTGGAACTTGCGTCCCTTGTATTCGGCGACGATGTCGACCTGGCCGAGGGCGTTCTTGCCCTCCCCCTTACCCTTGAGTTCGTATTTGTCGATGCGAATTTCATAGCCGGTGATGCGGTTGATGCACTGGTAGACGGCATCGACAGGGCCATTGCCGGTCGCGGCCTCACTGATGGTCTCCTGACCCACCTTCAGCTTGACCGAAGCGGTGGCGAGCACCGAGCTGCCGCTCTGCACGCCTAGGTACTCCAGCTTGAAGTGCTCGGGTTCTTCATGGATCTGACTGAAGAAAGCGAGGGCTTCGAGATCGTAATCGAACACCTGGCCCTTCTTGTCGGCCAGGGTGAGGAACTTGCCGTAGAGGTCATCGAGGTCATAGCTGCTCTCGGCGTAGCCCATGGTCTCCATACGGTGCTTGATGACGTGGCGACCGGAGCGGGAGGTCATGTTGAGGCTGTTCTGGGTCAGGCCGATGCTCTCGGGGGTAATGATCTCGTAGGTATTTTTGGCTTTGAGCACGCCGTCCTGATGGATGCCGGAGCTGTGGGAGAAGGCGTTGGCGCCGACGATGGCCTTGTTTGGCTGTACCGGCATGTTGCACAGCTGGCTGACCAGGCTGCTGGTGCGGTGGATCTCGTTGTGGCGGATGTTGGTGTGAACTCCGAGCAGGTCGGCGCGGGTTTTGAGGATCATCGCCACCTCTTCCAGGGAGCAGTTGCCCGCTCGCTCACCGATACCGTTGATGGTGCACTCTATCTGGCGGGCGCCCATCTGGATGGCGCCGATGGAGTTCGCCACCGACAGGCCCAGATCGTCGTGGCAATGGACCGAGATGATGGCCTGATCGATGTTGGGCACCCGGTTGAACAGGGTCTGGATGATGCCGGAGAACTCGGTCGGGACAGTGTAACCCACGGTGTCCGGGATATTGATGGTGCGGGCGCCGGCCTTGATGGCGGCTTCGACCATGCGGCACAGGTTGTCGATGGGGGTGCGGCCCGCATCCTCGCAGGAGAACTCCACGTCATCCGTGTAGCGGCGGGCATGTCTGACCGCGCTGATGCCCATCTCCAGCACATCTTCGAAGCTCTTTTTCAGCTTGCTCTCCACATGGATGGAGGAGGTCGAGATGAAGGTGTGGATGCGAAATGCCTCGGCAACCTTCAAGGCTTCGGCGGCGGCATCGATGTCTTTGGGCAGGGCGCGGGCCAGGGCGCAGACCCGGCTGTCCTTGATATGGCGGGCTATGGTCTGCACCGAGTTGAAGTCGCCGGGGGAGGAGACGGGGAAACCCACTTCCATGACGTCGACACCGAGCCGCTCCAAGGCCAGGGCTATCTGCAGCTTCTCCTTGACCGTCAGACTGGCCGCCAATGCCTGCTCACCATCACGCAAGGTGGTATCGAATATGATCACTCGATTTGACATCTGTTTTCCCTCTTCCTAAGTGCTTTGGTGTGCATCCTGTTATTGGCATAAAAAAACCCGTGCAGGTTGCACGGGTTTTTGTAATGACCGGCTTTGCCTGAGCCCGGCTACAAGGTTCCCGCGCGAGAAGTCGCGATTAGGGAGCTTAGTAGTCGTTGAGCGGCAATACCCATGAGGTGAACAATCCTTCCAGTCAGTCATGCTTTACCAATATCGAGTTTTTTATCCTGTGTCAACCGGACTTTACCCATGGGATCCCCTGCGTTATTTAATCGAATTGTAAAGGAGTGCAAATTTCCTTGTCCCATGTTCGGTGCTTGCTCGATTATCCGGTCATTCCTGCTGCACTCGATCACCTGCACAAACGTATCGACTTATCAGCCTTTCGCGCATTCATTCGAGGTATTTCATGGAAAAACGTAGACCCGGTCGTCCGGTTGGACGTTCTGACATTCGTGACAAGTTGCTCGCCGCTGCTCGAGAGCGCTTTTTGAGCACCCCTTACAGCAAGGTCACCACCCGTGAGATTGCCGAGCGAGCTGGCTCCAACCTGGCGATGATCCACTACTACTTCGGTAGCAAAGAGGGTCTCTATCAAGCGGTGCTGGGGGATGTCGCCGAGCCGCTGGAGCAAGCCTGGCAAGATGAGGGCAGCCACCGCAGCCTCAACGATCTGCTCAGCACCTACTACCAGGTGATGGCGCCAAACAGCGAATTGACCTCTGCCATCTCCAGTGCCTTATCCAGTGAGAAGAGCCCGGGACGGGATTTTGTCCTGAACCGCCTCCTCGAGCGGCAGATGCCTCAATTCGATGCCCTGCTGGCCGCCATGAAGGATAATGGCGAGCTCAATGCCGATGCGGATCCCGAGATGCTGAAGGTCTCCTTCCTCAGCATGATGTGGCAGCCCTTCGTGATGAAGGAGCTTTATGAGCAGGTGTTCGGCCTCAAGGTCGATGAGCAGTTCATGGCGCGATTGGCGAACCACAACTGTCGCCTGATGGAGTCCGGCTTGCGTCCCAGTCTGAACTGACGCATTCGAGATCCGCACGATGAGAAAAGGGCCATGAGGCCCTTTTTCATTAATCTGTTATCCCCTCTTCACCTTTTTGTCATACCACCGCCTCAATCTGGCATTCAGGATGACGAGGAGGCGAGGGTGATGAATAAAATCCAGCAATGGGATCTGCGAGTGTGCCAGCTCTGCTTGCTCCATCCCTATAACCGAACATTGGCCCGGATAAGTCGCCTCATTTCCCACAGTGGCGATGGCCCCCTCTATCTGTTGCTGGCCCTGCTGCTCTGGCAGCAAGGTGCGCGTGGCCAGGGGGCGGTGGAGGCGGCGCTGTTCGCCTTCGTGTTGGAACTGCCGCTCTATCTGCTGCTCAAGAACAGTCTGAGACGGGCTCGTCCCAGTGGATTACCGGTCTTCATCACCCCCTCGGATCGCTACAGTCTGCCCTCTGGTCATACCGCGGCCGCTTTCCTGATGGCGACAGTGCTGGCCGCCAGCTACCCAGAGTGGGCCGGTTCACTCTTTGCCTGGGCGAGCCTGGTGGCGGCCTCGCGGCTGCTGCTGGGGGTGCACTATGGCAGCGATCTGCTGGCCGGTGCCCTGCTGGGGGTGAGCTGTGCCACTCTGGCGCTGAGCTGGAGCCAGGGATGAGGGTACTGTTCGGGGTTCAAGGCACGGGCAATGGCCATATCAGTCGCAGTCGCACCCTGGCGCGAGCCTTGGCCGCGCAAGGGATAGAGGTGGATTATCTGTTCAGTGGCCGTGCTCGTGACGGTTACTTCGAGATGGAGGCCTTCGGTGACTATCGCAGCTTCGGGGGGCTCAGCTTCGTCACCCGGGAGGGGCAGGTCAGCCCCTGGCACACTGCGCGTCAGTTGGCGCCACTGCGTTTCTGGCAGGATCTCAAGGGCCTGGATTGTGGCCGCTATGACCTTGTCATCAGCGATTTCGAGCCCCTGAGCGCTCATGCGGCCCGTCGGCAGGGGGTGCCGAGCCTCAGCATCAGCCATCAGGCCAGCTTCCACTGGCCCGTTCCTCGCTGGGGTGAGAACCGGCTCAGCCAGCAGTTGATGCGCCACTACGCCCCTGTCCAGCAATCTCTGGGACTGCACTGGTTCCACTTTGGTTTCCCTTTACTACCCCCCATCGTCGATGCCATGCGCCCGGCCCCCGACAATCACAGCATCCTGGTCTATCTGCCCTTCGAGCAGCAAGATGCCATCGCGGCCCTGCTGTCGCGCTTTAGTCAGCATCAGTTTGTCTGTTTCCATCCAGGGGTGACCACGACCACCCAGTGGCGCAATATCCGCTTCGAGCCACCGGCCAGGGATGGTTTCAAG
Organism: Aeromonas rivuli; assembly: GCF_000820045.1. Taxonomy (GTDB): domain Bacteria; phylum Pseudomonadota; class Gammaproteobacteria; order Enterobacterales; family Aeromonadaceae; genus Aeromonas; species Aeromonas rivuli. The sequence continues at coordinate 17,665 of NZ_CDBJ01000004.1, forward strand.
GCCCAGCTCTGCGGTTGTCGCGGAGTCATCTCCAATGCCGGTTTCGAGCTCGCCTCGGAGGCGCTGACCCTGGGCAAGAAGTTGCTGGTCAAGCCGCTGGGTGGCCAGTTCGAGCAGTTGACTAACGGCAAGACCCTGGAACTGATGGGATTGGCGCAGCTGATGGACAGTCTGGATGCCAATGCCGTGCGCAACTGGCTCGATGCGCCGTCGCCTGGGCAGATTGTCTATCCGGATGTGGCGACGGCCCTGGCGCTCTGGCTGGCAGAGGGCGCCGAGGAGACGCTGGCCAACTTGTCACGGCGACTCTGGGCCAAGGCGTTGTTTCCCGAAGAGGTGGGCGATCGGCTGAGCGAGTTGGAAGGAGGGGAGTCCATTGGCACGACCTGGCTATCCCAGCTCGGTAGTTTCGAATAGCTCATCAACGGCCGATGGCTGGCTGCGGTGGCATGGCGTTCAGTGCCCGGACTGCGTCCAATGGACTAGACTGATGAGTGCCCCCTAGCTGAGGATAAGCAAGATGCGTTTTACCAATGAGCATGGTGAAGTGATGAACCTGGCAGATGGTCTGACTCTCCATGAGTTGCTCGATATGGGCGTCAGTATCTCCGTCTGTGAGGAGACTGACCCGGATCAGCAGATCTGGTTGGCCGAGCCGGAAGACAATCCCTAGATTACCCCCTCTAATGCCCATCCCCGCGGGATGGGCATTCCCCTGCCAACAATTTCCTCTTCAGCAGGATCCACTACTCCCTTCCGAAGCATCCAGGCAATCATGCCATTTTTCTCGACCCTCTCACTAAATGTTAATATCTGTTTGAAATTTATGACTGTTATTGTCAGATAAAGCCGTGGACAAGCCGGGGGAAGCGGGTTAACTTGGTTTTTCACCCCCTTTTGTGGGGGTATGATGGACAAACCCTATTTTTCAACTATCGCGCTCCGTACTCACTCCGTCTGACCCATAAGAAATAGCAGGCAGACCGGGTGGTGCCGGGAAGCAGCGGAGCCGTCGATAGAATTGCTAAACGGAGCAAAGCCTGGAGGGCTTTATCATGGAGATGTTATCAGGCGCTCAGATGGTGGTACGTGCGCTGGAGGATCAGGGGGTTGAACATGTGTTCGGCTACCCGGGTGGCTCAGTGCTCGACATCTATGACGCCCTCTTCGAAAACGGCAAGATGGAACATGTGCTGGTACGCCACGAGCAGGCGGCGGTACACATGGCAGATGGTTACGCCCGTTCCACCGGCAAGGTGGGGACTGTGCTGGTGACCTCGGGCCCGGGGGCGACCAACTGCATTACCGGTATCGCCACCGCCTACATGGACTCCATTCCCCTGGTGATCCTGTCCGGCCAGGTGCCGACCAGCATGATCGGAGAGGATGCGTTCCAGGAGACCGACATGATCGGTATCTCCCGTCCTGTGGTGAAGCACAGCTTCCTGTGCAAGACGGCGAGCGAGATCCCCGACGCCATCAAGAAGGCTTACTACATAGCTGCGACTGGCCGCCCGGGGCCCGTGGTGGTGGATCTGCCCAAAGATGTGCAGAATCCGAAAGAAAAGTTCCCCTACCAGTATCCCGAGTCCGTCTCCCTGCGCTCCTACAACCCGACCAAGGCCGGGCACAAGGGCCAGATCAAGCGGGCGGCCAAGCTGCTGACCGAGGCCCAGCGCCCGGTCATGTATGTGGGGGGCGGTGCCATCAATGCCAACGCGGATCAGCTGGTGACCAAGCTGGCCGAGCTGCTCAACCTGCCGGTGACCACCACGCTCATGGGGCTGGGGGCGTTCTCCGGCATCCACAAGCAGTTCGTGGGCATGCTGGGCATGCACGGTACCTTCGAAGCGAACAAGACCATGCACAACGCGGATCTGATCTTCGCCGTGGGTGCCCGCTTCGATGACCGCGTCACCAACAACGTGGCCAAGTTCTGTCCCAATGCGACCATAGTGCACATCGACATCGATCCCACCTCCATCTCCAAGACGGTGCAGGCCCATGTGCCCATCGTCGGCTCGGTAGAAACCGTGTTGCAGCAGATGCTGGATGTGATCGGCGAGTGTGGTTTCGACAGTGACAAGCAGGCGATGGCAGATTGGTGGAGCCAGATCGATCAGTGGCGCTCGCGCAACTGTCTGGCCTACGAGACTCACCCAACCCTGATCAAGCCACAGCAGGTCATCGAGACCCTCTACAAGGTGACCAAGGGGGAGGCCTTCGTCTCCTCCGACGTCGGCCAACACCAGATGTTCGCCGCCCTCTACTACCCCTTTGCCAAGCCGCGCCAGTGGATCAACTCAGGGGGGCTCGGCACCATGGGCTTCGGTATCCCGGCCGCCATGGGCGTCCAGTTTGCCAACCCCGATGCCGTGGTGTGCTGCGTGACCGGCGATGGTTCGGTACAGATGAACATCCAGGAGCTCTCTACCTGCATGCAGTACGGGGTGCCCATCAAGATCATCTCCATCAACAACCGCGCCCTCGGCATGGTCAAGCAGTGGCAGAAGATGTTCTACGGCGGCCGTCACAGTCACTCCTACATGGAATCCCTGCCGGACTTCGTCAAGTTGGCGGAAGCCTATGGCCATGTCGGCATGGCAGTGAGCGATCCGGCCGAGCTGGAGAGCGCTATGGAGAAGGCCTTCGCCATGAAGGATCGGCTGGTGTTCATGGATATCTCGGTCGACCCCGATGAGCACGTCTATCCGATGCAGATCAAGTTCGGTGCCATGGACGAGATGTGGCTGAGCAAGACGGAGAGGACCTGACGATGAAACATATTATTTCGGTCGTACTGGTGGAGCCTGCCGTCGATGAGATGTGGCTGAGCAAGACGGAGAGAAGCTGATGAGACATATTATTTCCGTTCTGTTGGAAAATGAGTCCGGCGCGTTGAGTCGTGTGGTGGGTCTCTTCTCCCAGCGCGGCTACAACATCGAGACCCTGACGGTGGCCCCCACCGAGGATCCCACCCTGTCGCGCATGACCATAGTGACCATGGGTGATGAGCGGGTGCTTGAGCAGATCCAGAAGCAACTCCACAAGCTGGTGGACGTGCTCAAGGTGTGTGACTTGAGCGAAGGGGAGCACATAGAGCGGGAGATAGCCCTGGTCAAGGCCCGTGCCATTGGTGGTACTCGCGACGAGTTGAAGCGGCTGGCGGATATCTTCCGTGGTCAGATAGTCGATGTGACCCCGGATCAGTACACTGTCCAACTGGTGGGTACCAGCGAGAAGCTGGATGCCTTCATCAAGACGGCGGCCCAGACCAACGAGATCATCGAGGTGGTGCGCTCCGGGGTTTGTGGTATCTCCCGGGCAGAGAAATCCCTGCGAGCCTGAGTCCCTCTCACTCTCGTTAAAAAAGAGCCCTTCGGGGCTCTTTTTTCGTTAGGATGATGGCTGCACATAGGGGAACACAATCGTGATTTCTGGCTTGCCGGGTGGGAGGTGGCACATTACTGATTCAATTATTTATATCTGCCACTGGCCAATTGCCGGGTTACAAGGCAGATTCAAACCAGTATCATCGATGCCTTTTTCGCCATCACCTCGGGGTCCACAATGCCTTTTCGCCGCTTCAAATTGCGTCAACAGATCATGCGAGGCGTCCAGTCTGGTCTCGTTTTCCTGGTGATCCTGCTGCTTGGTGCCACCATCATCGGCTGGCAGACAGTGAGTGACATGAATGCAGATAACCAGGCCAGATTGCAGCATGCTCGCGACATGTTCGATCGTACCCTGGATAACGCCTATCAGGCGGCCATGACGGTCAAACCCTTGCTGGGTCAACCCTGTGCCAACGTCAAGCAGATACTGCGTCACCAAGTGGCGACGGTGCCGGATGTACGCACCGTCAACCTGACCCGAGGCAATCGCATCTACTGCACCTCTCTCTATGGCGAATACGACCAGGATTATGACCCCAGCGGCTATGTGCAGGGACAGCTGGATCTGGCGCCGGGGAACTCGCTCACCCCGGATCGCGCCCTCATCGTTTACCGCACCCAAGGGGAGGGGGGCAGTGTGCTGGTGGGGGTGGATGGTTATTACCTGGCCAACACACTGCAACTAATGAGTCGCGAGGTCCCCATGATGCTGCTGGTGGGTCAACGCTGGATGGGTCCTAATGGTCGCGTCCTGGATGGGGAGCCTCATCTCGATGGGGGCAAGTTCAGTCTCGCCTCCCAGCGTTATGCCTATCGATTGGGCTCGAGCATCATGCCGCAACAATATTGGCAGCGAGCCAGGGATTACAGCAATGGCAGCATGGTGCTCTTCCTGATCTTGGCGTTGTTGGGGGCTGGGGTGGCCTTCTGGGTGTTGGGGCGTCCGGTGTCGCCAGAGTGACGGCGAGCAGTTATAAC
>NZ_CDBJ01000005.1 GCF_000820045.1 Aeromonas rivuli
GTCCTACATCTATTCTTTCAACCAGATCAAGGCCGGTTGCTGGGCGTGCCGCTGAGAGCGTGCCAGACGCAGCGGGCTTACACCGGGCTCACCAGTTCCTTCATCAAGTCTTTCAACCAGATCAAGGCTGGTTGCTGGGCGTGCCGCTGAGAGCGTGCCAGACGCAGCGGGCTTACACCGGGCTCACCAGTTCCTTCATCAAGTCTTTCAACCAGATCAAGGCCGGTTGCTGGGCGTGTACCGGATGCCAGACGCAGTTGAGGTGGTAATCGGGCACCGCCTCCGGCAGCGGCAGGCTCTTCAGCGGCCAGTGGTTGGCGAGCAGCTCGGCCACCATGCTCGGCAGCACCAAGAGGTGATCGCTCTGGCTGACGATGGCGGCGGCGGACATATAGCTCTGGCTGTTGACCGAGATGGTGCGGCTATGACCCAGGCTCTGCAAATAGCGGTCGAGGCTCGCCTCCGAGGTGCCGAGCGGCGAGTGGAACACGTGGGGCATATCAATCAGCTGCGCGAGGGTGATGCGCTCCTCCTCCAGCTCCAGGGTGGCGCGCACCAGCCCGGCCAGGGGCTCGGTGAGCCAGGTCTCCTTGCCCAGATAGCCCGGCACCTGCATGTACTCGTCAAACCCCAGCACCAGATCGATCTCGCCGCTGGCAAGCTCCGCCTCCGGCAGGGTGTCGCGCAGTATGCGGATCTCTATGGTGACCCCGGGGGCCAGCTTCCTGAGGCGCTGGATAAGGGGCGGGATCAGCACGCACTCCACGTAATCCGTGGTGCAGAGCACGAAGCGGCGCTTCGACTGGCGCGGCTCGAACAGCTCCTCCTCCCAGAGCTGCTGCTCCAGCAGCCGCAGCACCTGCTGCACCCCCAGATGCAGCCGCTGGGCCCGGGGGGTCGGCAGCATCCCCTGAGGGGTACGCACCAGCAGCGGATCGTCAAAGAAGGCCCGCAGGCGATTGAGGGCGTGGCTCATGGCGGGCTGGCTGATAAAGAGCGACTCGGCGGCGCGGGTCACGCTGCCTTGCGTCATCAGGGCGTCAAGGGCGAGCAGCAGATTGAGGTCGAGCTGGTGCAGTTTCATGGAGGGATTATTCGCGCTGTTTATGGGACAATCCATCCTATTCATTTGATGGATGGGCACGCAACTTCTTACACTGCGACCCACTCTTATTTTTCCAGGGTTCCCAGGTCAAGGTGGGGGCCTCAATCCATGCAAGGAGCCTTGCGATGAGCATCAAGACCATCAACTCCATTCCGGCCGCCGACGGCTTCACCATGCCCGCCGAGTGGGCACACCAGCAGGCCGTCTGGATGATCTGGCCGTTCCGCCCGGACAACTGGCGAGAGGCCGGTCGCTTCGCGCAGGCCACCTTCGCCAAGGTGGCGGATGCCATAGGTCAGGCCACCCCGGTCTTTATGGGGGTCCCCGCCCAGTTTATGGAGCAGGCCCGTGGCCTCATGCCCGCCCACGTCACCCTGGTGGAGATGAACAGTGATGACTGCTGGGCCCGCGACAGCGGCCCGACCATAGTCACCAACCGCGCAGGCGAGTGCCGTGGGGTGGATTGGGGCTTCAACGCCTGGGGCGGCCTCAAGGGCGGCCTCTACGCCCCCTGGAACCAGGATGAGGAAGTGGCAGCCAAGATGCTGGCCGAGCACGGCATGAGCCGCTACGACGCGCCGCTCATTCTGGAAGGGGGCTCCATCCATGTGGACGGCGAAGGCACCTGCATGACCACGGCCGAGTGCCTGCTCAACGAGAACCGCAACCCGCACCTGAGCAAGGATCAGATCGAAGCTTACTTACGCGACTACCTCGGCGTGACCAGCTTCATCTGGTTGAATGAGGGCGTTTATCTGGACGAGACCGACGGCCACATCGACAACATCTGCTGCTTCGTGCGCCCGGGTGAAGTGGCCCTGCACTGGACCGACGATGAGAACGATCCCCAGTACGCTCGCTCCGTGGCCGCCCTCAAGGTGCTGGAAGCGGCGGTGGATGCCAAGGGTCGCAAGCTGAAAGTGTGGAAGCTGCCCCAGCCGGGCCCGCTCTACTGTACTGAAGAGGAGTCCGCCGGTGTCGAGAGCGGCAGCGGTGTGCCGCGCGAGGCCGAAGGTCGTCTGGCCGGTTCCTATGTGAACTTCCTCATCACCAACGGCAGCATCGTCTACCCGCTGCTGGATGCCGCCACTGATGGCGAAGCCCAGCGCATTCTGGAAGAGATCTTCCCCGAGCATAAAGTCGTCGGCGTACCGGCTCGCGAGATCCTGCTGGGCGGTGGCAATATCCACTGCATTACCCAGCAGATCCCCTCCGGCAAATAAGAACCGGATGACGATCCTGCTGCGAGGCCGTGATCAAGGCTCATGTGCTGCTCGCTTATGTGAAACCGAGGGCTCACGTATGTTTATACGCTCCGGTTCCTGTGCTGCTCTTCACTGAGCTTCCGGCCTCTCGCGACGGGTCGTAAACCGGTTCCAGCTGGTATTCAAAACCCCACGCCGTGGGGTTTTATCTCTTGATGGTGTGATGGTCGCAGGCGCCGATGCGGCGATCATCATGACAAACAGTCACCCTTTTACAGGAGATCCCCATGATCGCCAAAATGGTAGATGTCACCGAGGTTTCCATTGCCGAGCTGCGCGGTGCGCTCGAATCAGGCCGCACCACAGCGGTCGAACTGGTCAAGGCCTATCTGGCCCGGATCGAGGCCTACAATGGCCCAGAGACTGCCACCAAACTCAACGCCGTGGTGGTCGCCAATCCCGATGCGCTGAAAGAGGCCGAGGCTTCCGATGCCCGCCGCGCCCGTGGTGAAACTTTGGGTCCTCTGGACGGCATCCCCTACACCGCCAAAGACAGCTATCTGGTCAAGGGGCTGACCGCCGCCTCCGGCAGCCCGGCTTTCAAGGATCTGGTGGCCCAGCGCGATGCCTTTACCGTTGAGCGGCTGCGCGCCGCCGGTGCCATCTGCCTTGGCAAGACCAATATGCCGCCCATGGCCAATGGCGGCATGCAGCGCGGCGTCTACGGCCGTGCCGAGAGCCCCTACAATGCCGACTACCTGACCGCGCCCTTTGCCTCCGGCTCCTCCAACGGGGCCGGCACCGCCACCGCCGCCAGCTTCTCTGCCTTCGGTCTCGCCGAAGAGACCTGGTCGAGCGGCCGTGGCCCTGCCTCCAACAACGGCCTCTGTGCCTATACCCCGTCCCGTGGTGTCATCTCGGTGCGCGGCAACTGGCCGCTGACTCCGACCATGGATGTGGTGGTGCCCTATGCCCGCACCATGAATGACCTGCTGGAAGTGCTCGACGTAGTGGTGGCTGACGATGCCGACACCCGTGGCGATCTGTGGCGCATGCAGCCCTGGGTGCAGCTGCCCAAGGCCTCCGAAGTGCGTCCGGCTTCCTATCTGGAACTGGCAGCCAAGGCCGATGCCCTCAAGGGCAAGCGCCTCGGCGTGCCGCGCATGTTTATCAACAAGGATGAGCTGGCCGGCACCAGCGAGCACCCCGGCATCGGCGGCCCGACCGGTCAATGTATCCACACCCGCCCCTCGGTGATTGCCCTCTGGGAAGAAGCGCGCAAGGCGCTGGAAGCCGCTGGCGCAGAAGTCATCGAAGTGGACTTCCCCCTGGTCTCCAACTGCGAAGGGGACCGACCCGGCGCGCCGACCGTGTTCAATCGCGGCATCGTGAGTCCGGAGTTTCTCAACGACGAGCTGTGGGAGCTCTCCGGCTGGGCGTTCGACGACTTCCTGCGTGCCAACGGCGATCCCAAGCTCAACAAGCTGGCCGATGTCGATGGGCCGAAGATCTTCCCCCACGATCCGGGCACGCTGCCGAACCGCGAGGGCGATCTCGCGGCGGGCATGGACGAGTACGTCAATATGGCCAAGCGCGGCCTGAAATCCTGGGACGAGATCGCCACAGTGCCGGACGGCCTGCGTGGGCTGGAAAAGACCCGCAAGCTGGATCTGGAGGACTGGATGGACGGGCTCAAGCTCGACGCCGTGCTCTTCCCCACAGTGGCCGATGTCGGTCCCGCCGATGCGGATGTGAATCCGGCCTCTGCCGATATCGCCTGGAGCAACGGCATCTGGGTTGCCAACGGCAACCTCGCCATTCGTCATCTCGGGGTGCCGACCGTCACAGTCCCCATGGGGATCATGGCCGATATCGGTATGCCGGTGGGCCTGACCTTCGCCGGTCGCGCCTACGACGACAATAACCTGCTGCGCGTCGCCTCGGCCTTCGAGTCCACCGGCAGCAAGCGAATGGTGCCGCCGCGGACGCCGCCGTTGGGGTGATTGGTGTTGGGAATTAAATATCACTAGTTTTTCTGGTGATAGCGAAAAAAACCACCTGCTATTGAAGTGAACCCCGAAAGTTGGACACCCAACGAGTAGGGGTTCTTCGTTTCTATGGCAAAGCAAAAATACTCGACCGACTTCAAGCATCAGGTCGTTCTTCACTATCTCAACGGTCATGACGGTGCCAAAAAGACGGCCGCCCTGTTTGGGGTCGATCATGGCGCCGTTCGCCGCTGGACTGAGCACTGGAAAGTCAGTGGTGAAGATGGCTTGACCATCACGACCAAAGCTTATTCTGCTGAGTTCAAAGAGGAGGTACTGCACTGGATGCAGGAAAATAATGCCTCTTCTCGCAAGGCGGCCGCAGCATTCAAGATCGCCGCGGCCTGCACCGTCAGTCGCTGGACGCGGCTTTATCGTGAAGGCGGTATCATGGCCCTTAGTGACAAACGCACAGAGCGCATCATGGCTTCAGGAAAAAAACCACCGAACAAACCGCTCACCGCCCCCTATCCCACTTTCCACAGTGCCCAGGAAGAGCTCGAATACCTGCGGGCGGAGAACGCCTATCTAAAAAAGCTGCATGCCTTGGCTCGGGAAAAGCAGCAGAGAAAGCAAAAATAGTTTCCGAGCTAAGGCAGGACCATCAGCTGGCAACGCTGCTGCATATCGCTTGGTTGCCACGCAGCACCTTCTACTGGCAGGTGAAGTCAGGTACCAGCACAGGGACCTATGAGCATGAAGCGCAACGGATCAAGGCGCTGTTTCATCACCACAAGGGGCGTTATGGTTATCGGCGGATCACCCTGGCGCTGCGCAACGAAGGGTGCCTAATTAACCACAAGACAGTGCGAAAACTCATGCGAGAGCAGGACCTTGCCTCTAACCTGCGCCGCAAGAAATATCGGTCGTACAAGGGGACATACGGCCATATCGCCCCAAACCTCTTGCAGCGTGATTTTCACGCCGATGCCCCGAACCAAAAATGGGTCACCGATGTGACGGAGTTCAATCTCAAAGGGCAGAAGTTGTACTTGTCGCCGGTGCTGGACCTCTATAACAGCGAGATCATCGCCTGGCAGATGGCAACGCACCAGGGGATGCGGTTGGTGGACAAGATGCTGGATGATGCCTTGGCGACATTAGGGCCCACAGACGCGCCGGTGCTGCACTCGGATCAAGGCTGGCAATATCAGATGGCCAGCTATCAGACGCGATTATCGTCAAGGGACGTGAAGCAAAGCATGTCACGCAAAGGGAACTGCCTGGACAATGCGGTGGTAGAGAACTTCTTTGGACTGCTGAAAAGCGAATGCTGGTTCAACGAAGAGTACGAAGATACAGAGCAGTTGAAACGTGCGGTGGATGAATACATCCACTACTACAACCATGAGCGGATCAAAGTGAAACTAAACGGCCTGAGCCCGGTACAGTACCGAACTCAGGCCATGTTATCCGCCAACTAACGTGTCCAATAAATGGGGTTCACTTCACTATGCGGGTGGTTTTATATTTTATACTTTTAGCTATCTGGCAAGTCAATTTTCTAGTCGTAAGTGCAAGCAGTAATCACATTTAATGTTGTTTTAAATTTGGACTGCTAATATAAGTGTTTATATTTTTCCAATCTACTCAATATAGTATGCGAATTCAACGGCATCTATTTGTGATAGACCATTGTTAACCATTTCATTGCTAATTACTTCTTTTAAGATGGGTTTTCCATCTCTTGCGTAGGGAAATAATGCAGTTACCTTGGCAACAAAACAACCAAGTTGTCTAATGTGAGATATTAGTTCATCAGGCATGACAAGCAATTCCATATCTTTATTGCTATCATCATGAATACTTACCAGTCTAGCCCGAATGATTTGTAATTCAGCAAGAATATCAGCCATGTATATGGCATCAGGTTTTTCTGCTGCAACAATGCAACCCTGAAAGGCCGAACTCACCCACTCTGGGATTTGATAGATATCACCATTTATATATAGTAGATATGGTTCGCTGTTAGGTTCATTTCTCTTTATATAGGCATCCTCTAGAAGGCCGGCGGAATGCTTACAGAAATAGATTAACTGAGTTAATGCTTCTGGCAGGAGAGCTTTTGCAGCTAAAAGATCTCTTTCCCTTTTCTGGTGCTCTGAGTACATAGCGGCAGCAAGAGCAATAATGCTAGCCAAAAGGGCAATCATTGCCGCATTCAACGTTTGCCATGTGTTCCACACACCCTGCACATAACTCCAGTCTAGGCCGCTAATGTAAAATGGGTAAGCAACCATGGAAGTAAGATATAAAAAATAAGGAGTGATGCAAAAAATAAGAAATGTTTATTGAACACAGCTGCACCTTTAACTGGAGTTCTAGAACGCTAGAAAATATAACTGAATACTCGGGAGATATCTATTGCTTCGGGACGTAGGTTCGAATTGTGAAGCGTATTCGGACGTTCGCGAACAGGTCGTGGCCGAGAAGCCACTGACATCCAAAGTATGCTGCCGGTTTGTCATGACCCGGTGCATGGCGGTATGCGGACGATTACGCTGCGCTAATCGACCCTACATAATGGGATTTATTGTTACCTCCCCCTCATCCCCGACCCTTCTCCCGCGAGGGGAGAAGGGGGAAAACAGGCTTCGCTGATTATGCATTGGCTCTGTGGTGCGGGTGAATATGAGTGGCTTGGTATTGGCATGGGCCATCCCCTCTCCCTCGGGAGAGGGGCCGCTATCTGTGTTGTAGGTTCGAATAGCGAAGCGTATTCGGACGATCGCGATAAGGGGTCGCCGAGAGGCCGCAGGAGCCCAGAGTTTCCTGTCTGTCTTGCCATAACTCGGTGCGCGGCGCTATGCGGACGATTACGCTGCGCTAATCGTCCCTACGTGGTTTGTGCATTGCCTTTAATATCGCGTCTTGCGGGGCTGGTGATGATGTGTTCCCAGCATTTTCCCCCGACTTCACCTTGGCTTCACACAACCTCATGCTTCCCTCACAAATCCCCTCTATCTTCTGTGCACTGATAAATGGGCCCGCTTGCCACTGGGGTGGCGAGGGGTTGGTTGTATCGAGGGAGCAAGATGATGAAAGGTTGGATAAAGTGCGGGCTGGCCGGGGCCTTGATACTGGTGGCGAGCTTCTGGGGCGGTAGCGTGCGGGCGGCGGAAGTGCAGCTCACCCAAGATGGCATCGTCGTTTTGGGGCAGATAAACACAGGGGGTTGCACCTGTTCCCCAGCGGATCCTGGCTGTTTTCCTCGACGCTTTTTATTCGGGTAGCCGGGGCTTGAGTGAAATGCCCATGACCTTGTGATCTGGCTCACATTCAATAGCCACCTCTGACCACCCCAAGGATTGATACAGTGCCGGGACATTCGTATAGGCATAGAGAGAGTCTTGTGACGATGCCAATGTCTGTGACACACCGGCATTGATGAGTCGGCTGGCAAGGCCTTTACCCCGGTGTTCTGCACTGACAAACACGGCATTGATCCAGATGACTTCACCGCTGCGATGAGGCTCCTTGAAGCGAGAAAAAGCCAACCCTCCTATCACCACCCCATTCATGACGGCAACCAGCACAGGCGGCAAGCACGCATTTTGGGTGTAAGTATCGCGAAACCAAAAGTCTGGCCACGCCGACTGGAACAGCTGCTCCAGCCGCGCCAAATAGGGCGAGCCTGGTTCGCAACGGATCAGTGCCATTTCATGTGGGGGTGTCATATCTCTCCAATGCGCATAGCGTCTGGTTAAGGGGGCTCAACGTTTACCCTTGCCACCCGCGAGGGCCTGCTTTCTGGCCTTCTGCTTCTGGGCACCCTTGCCGCTGCGGCGCGGTTCGGGATCGAAGCGGGTCAGATCGGGCTCAAAACCCGGGAACCACTGCTGGGGCAAGCGGGTGTCGAGCACGGCCTCCACCTTCTCCAGCAGGGGCGCATCCTCCGGGCTGAACAAGGTGATGGCGAGCCCCTTGTTGCCCGCGCGGCCGGTGCGCCCTATGCGGTGCACGTAATCCTCAGGCTGATGGGGGAACTCCAGATTAATCACGTAGTTGAGATCGCTGATATCCAGCCCGCGAGCCGCCACGTCGGTGGCGACCAGGGCCTGCAAGGTGCCGGCGCGAAACGCCAGCAGCACTTTCTCCCGCGCGCTCTGCGACAGATCCCCGTGGAAGGCGAGCGCATTGATGCCCGCCTTGCCGAGCTGCTGGGCCAGCTTGTCGGCCCCCTGACGGGTGCGGCTGAAGATGAGCACAGGGGCCCAGCCCTTCACCTTGATCAGGTGCTCCACCAGCGCCAGCTTGCGCTCCCCATCCACCGCATAGACCCGCTGCTCCACCTCGGCCGCCGTGGTGTTGCGCGGTGCCACTTCGATAAGCTCGGGGTCGCGCAAGAGCACGCGGCTCAAGGCAAACAGGTTGTCGTCGCAGGTGGCCGAAAACAGCAGGGTCTGGCGATCCGCTGGTATCTGTCTGAGCAGAGCCTTGATCTCGTCCATAAAGCCCATGTCGAGCATGCGGTCCGCCTCGTCGAACACCAGATGGCTGAGGCTCCCAAGGCTCAGGGCCCCCTGGCGCAGATGGTCGAGCAAGCGGCCCGGGGTGGCGATGAGCAGATCCACCCCGGCTTGAAGCGCCTCCACCTGGGCGGCTATGCTGACCCCGCCATAGACCAGGGCGCTGGTGAGGCTAGTGCCCTGCCCGTAGCGCGCCACGCTATCAAAGACCTGCACCGCCAGCTCGCGGGTTGGCACCAGCACCAGGGCGCGGATGGGACGGGAGGAGCCGGCTTGCGGCTGCTGCATCAGCTGCTCCAGCAGCGGCAGCACGAAGGCGGCGGTCTTGCCGGTGCCGGTCTGGGCCCCCGCCATCAGATCCCGCCCCGCCAGAATCACGGGAATGGCGCTGGCCTGAATGGGGGTCGGCGCGGCATAGCCGAGTTCGGTCAGCGTCTGCTGCAGGCGGGGGGAGAGGGCCAGTTCGGCAAAGGAGGCAATGGACATAGGGCACCAGTGTGGGGTTATCGCGGCCAGGGCCGTGACGGGAACAGTGATCGTGGCCGGGATGGTAGCAGAAGCGGGGCCCCTGGCAGAAGGCGGTTGAAGGGATGCCCGGTTGATCGCTCCGTGCTTCTCCTGATAGCGAGGGGGCGGGCTGCTCCCGTTCGCAGCCCTGGATTGTCATGGTCGCTGCAGGTGTGAGGCGAAAACAGGGCTTGTCATCACGGCTGAGCCGCGAGCAGGCTCACCTCGATAAAGCCGAGGTGGTGCATGAACTCGCGCAAGATAAGCAAGGTGGCGGCAAACTCCCTTCCGGCAGGCAAGTCTCTGGCTGCCAGGGGATCCCTCTCTGCCATGGCGGCGAGCTGAGCAAAACTCTGCTCGATGCGGGCCAGGGGCAGCGTGACGGGGCCAAAAAGTGGGGTGAGGAGGCTTGGAGTGAGCCGCAAGGCCGAGCAGGGGGCCAGGTCGGTGGCCAGCGGCATGACGATATCCTCCACCCAGGCGATGGCCTGCTCCAGTTCGAGGGGGCTGGGCGGCTCGCGGTGAAACTGGCCCAGGGTCTGGCCGGGCACCAGGGCTCGATATCCCATGGCAAGGCGCAGGGGTTCCTGCTGTCCCTGCACCAGCCAGCTCTCATGTTCGCCTATGGTCAGCAGGCAGAGATCTCCTTCCCCTGCACCAGCCTGCTCTTTCTGTGACTCATCCATGTTGCACTCTCCCTGATGGTGGGGCTTATCAACCCACCCCTATTGAGGCACAAGTTGTGAAGGCTGCCTAGGGGGCGGTGGCGCTGGCCGGACAAGATTGGCGCTCTTTGTCATCATTGTTTAATAAAACGTCGCCATCCTTTGGCCGGACGCAGTGAGTGGACAATGACGTAAGAGCAGATAACAAGGAAAGAGCAGATGAGCCGTTTTGACGAGATTGATAGCGCCAACCACCCCCGTGAACAAGAGCCCGGATTCAGTCGATTGATCGAGGCGGGGCTGAGCCGCAGGGGCTTTATCAAGGGCGTTGGCGCCGCCAGCATGGTGGCTTTCTTTGCCGCCAGTCCCGTTGCCCGCGCCGTGGCGGCCGCGACCCAACCCTTGCTCGGCTTCCAGGCCGTGCCCGCCTCGGTGGCAGATACCGTGGTGGTGCCGCCCGGCTACAAGGCCGAGGTGCTGATCGCCTGGGGAGATGCGCTGTTCGCCGATGCGCCCGCCTTTAGCCAGGACAATGATGCCAAGGCCCAGGCCCGTCAGTTTGGCGATAACAATGACGGCATGAGTTTCTTCCTGCTTGGCCGGGATCGCGCCCTGTTGGTGGTCAACAACGAATACACCAACTACGAATACCTGTTCAGGGATGGCGGCAAGCAGCTCAGTGCTGCCGGTGTGGCCAAGGCCCAGGCGGCCCATGGCGTCTCCCTGGTCGAGCTGGTTCAGACCGACGGCAAGTGGCAAGTCAATCCCAAGGGCGCGCTCAATCGTCGTATCACCGCCAATACCCCCATGACCCTGAGCGGCCCGGCAGCGGGTCATGTCCTGCTCAAGACCCAGGCCGATCCCGAAGGGCGCACCGCCCTCGGCACCTTCAACAACTGCTCAAACGGCCAGACCCCCTGGGGCACCTACCTCACCTGCGAGGAGAACTTCAACGGCTACTTCGGCAGTGAGGGCAAGCCAGATCTGGACAAACGGGCCGCCCGCTACGGATTGGCCGCCGAGGATGCAGGCTTTGGCTGGCACAAGTTTGACGAGCGCTTCGATCTCGCCAAACACCCCCAGGAGCCGAACCGCTTCGGCTGGGTGGTGGAGATTGACCCCAAGGATCCCGCCTCGACCCCGAAGAAGCGCACGGCCCTGGGCCGCTTCAAGCATGAGAATGCCGCCTTCACCGTCAATCAGGATGGCCGCGCCGTGGTTTATCTGGGCGATGACGAGCGGGGCGAGCACATCTATCGTTTCATCTCCAAGAACAAGGTGGCGCCGGGCAATGATGCGGCGAACCGGGACTTGCTCGACGAAGGCACCCTCTATGTGGCGCGCTTCGATGCCAAGGAAGGGGAGCTCAAGGGCACGGGTCAGTGGCTGCCCCTGGTGCACGGTCTGCATGGTTTGACCAAGGAGAACGGCTTCGCCGATCAGGGGGAGGTGCTCATCTTCGCCCGGGAGGCGGCGACCCGGCTCGGCGCCACTACCATGGACAGACCCGAGTGGGTGGCGGTGCATCCCCATCGTGCCGAGGCCTATTGCACCCTGACCAATAACAAGAACCGCGGCCTCAAGGATAATCAGCCGCTGGATGGTGCCAACCCCCGTGCCGAGAACCCCTATGGTCAGATCATTCGCTGGCGTCCGGCCGCGGGCGATCACGGCAGCGACAGCTTCGAGTGGGATCTCTTCCTGCTGGCGGGCAACCCCCAGGTAAACAAAGAGGGACTGATGGCGGGCAGCGCCAATATCAATCCAGACAACATGTTCAACAGCCCGGACGGGATCGGCTTTGATGAGGCGGGACGGCTCTGGATCCAGACCGATGGCGACTACTCCAACGAGCAGAAGTTCGCGGGAATGGGCAACAACCAGATGTTGTGCGCGGATCCGGCGAGCGGTGAGGTACGCCGTTTCCTGACCGGCCCCATCGCCTGCGAGATAACCGGGCTCACCTTCAGCCCGGACTGGCGCACCCTGTTCGTCGGGGTGCAGCATCCGGGTGAAGAGCTGGCCCCTTCCCACTTCCCGGATGGCGGCAAGCATATCCCCCGCTCAGCCGTGCTGCGCATCACCCGCGACGACGGTGGCATCATAGGGGCCTGAGTCGGCATGCTTATATAAGCAGAGACATCGTCAGAAATGAGAAAGCCGCCCTCGGGCGGCTTTTGTCATGAAGGGGGCGGCGTCAGAATTCGTTGGAGAGCGCCTTGTAACCTTTGACCAGATCGATATTGGTGTGGGCCACGTCTTCGGAGAATTCGGTGGCGTCCACGGTGACGCGCGGGATCTCGGCCAGATCGCTCTGCTGGTTGATGCGGGTGGTGGAGGGGACATAGAAGCCGGGGGGCAGATCGCAACCATCGACCACCGAGTTGTGGCGCACTACACAGCCCTCGCCGATGTGGCAGTTAAAGAGCACCGTATTGAAACCGATGAACACCTTGTTGCCCACCACGCAGGGGCCATGGACGATGGATCTGTGGGCGATGGAGCTGAACTCGCCGATGGTGACGGCGGCGCCGGACTTGGAGTGGATCACCACCCCATCCTGAATATTGGAGTTGGCGCCAATGACGATGGGCTCCATCTCACCGTGTTCATCAACCTCGTCGGCGCGGATCACCGCGTAGGGCCCGACGAAGACATTCTCCTTGATGATCACCTTGCCGCAAATGATGGCGGTTTTGTCGATATAGGCCGATTCGTCGATGACCGGCAGGTGGCCGGAGGGATTTTTGCGGATCATGTCGTATCCTGTTTTGGCTATGGGAAGTTGAGGGGCGCGGCGCCAGCACGGCGCGCACATGTCCCCGAGCTTACCCCCGCGGCCGCGGGTGCGGAACCCCTTACTGGTCTGACCCTGTCGGGACAGGCGGCTTCAAATGGCTGTCAATCTGGGCGGTTTGTGGGATTATCGCGCTATCCATGCCCAGTCCGCCTCATCGCCATGGCCGGACAGTGACGGCTAGTGTTGAGGCGATAAGGAAGATGCCATGACAAGAACAGTGGGCCTGCTCGCCCTCATCACCTTGCTCGCCTTGCCCGCCTCCGTGCAGGCCAAGGGCCGCAGCGGTGATTTTGACTACTATGCCCTGACCCTCTCCTGGTCACCGGAGCACTGCGCCGCCAAGCCCTCGGATCGGGAGCAGTGCAGCCGCAAACTTGGCTTCGTGCTGCACGGACTCTGGCCGCAGTATCTGAAGAGTTATCCCTCCGATTGCAGCACTGAAAGCCTCGCAGGGGATGTGGAGCGCGACTTTCCCGGCCTCTACCCCAGCCGTTTCCTCTATCGCCATGAGTGGCAAAAGCACGGCACCTGCTCCGGGCTGAGCCAGCCGGCATTTCACCAGCTAGCCGAGGATCTGCGCAACAAGGTGCAGATCCCCGCCGATTACCAATCCCCAGCGCAACCGCTGCGCAAGAGCAACTTCGAGCTCAAGGCGGACTTGGCCAGTGCCAATGAGTGGCTGGCCCCGGATACCATCACCCTTGCCTGCGCCGATGGTGGCCGCTTCCTGCGGGAGATCTATATCTGCGTCAACAAGGCGGGTACCGAGTCCATGACCTGCCCGGATGAGATGGTGAGGCGAGAACGCCGCTCCTGTGCCCAGCCAGATTTTCTGCTGCGCAATGTCCGCTAGTCCCGCCGGATCAGTGAGCGAACCAGCGGTGGGATGCCTGTGGCGGCCTGGCCCGGCCAGGCGCCCTGTATAAAGAGAAGAGAGAGGAGAGTCAGCATGGGATTTGATACCAGAGACAGAGCGTTACTGCTTGCCATCAAGGGGGTGGGGCCGACAGTGGTGTCGCGCCTGGAACAGCTGGGCTTCTGTTCCTTTGAGCAACTGGCCCAGGCCAGCAGTCAGGAGATAGTCCAGTTGGTGGCCAGCATGCTGGGATCCAGCTGCTGGCAAAACAGCCCTCAGGCCAGAGGAGCAATAGAAGGTGCCATCGCGTTGGCTAGGCAGGAGGTTGGCATTCGGGAGGCTCATCGGACATGAACAGAGGCGCCGTCGTGATGGCATCCGGAGTCATGAAAGGGATTGAGGCGAGATCATGATGCTGACTGAACTGCTGGGTATCCGCGTTCCGCTTATCCAGGCTCCCATGGCCGGGGTGCAAGGCAGCGCCTTGGCCATTGCCGTCATCAAGGCGGGCGGCTTGGGTTCATTGCCCGCCGCCATGCTGGATGAAACCGGGCTGCGTGATGAGCTGACCAGGATCCGTGCCGCTACGACCTCTCCTTATAACGTCAACTTCTTCTGTCATCAGCCGTTGCCAACCAATGCCCAGCAGCAAGCGCGTTGGCGTCAGGCGCTGGCACCCTACTATCAGGAGCTGGGCTTGGCAGCGGATGCGGTGACCCGGAGTACCAGCCGCTCCCCCTTCGGCGTGGCTCAAGCCGAGATCCTGGCCGAATTTGCCCCGCCTGTGGTGAGCTTTCACTTCGGCCTGCCTGATGAAAGGCTGATGGCGCGCGTCAAGGAACAGGGGAGCCGGATCCTGGCGAGTGCAACGACGGTGGCCGAGGCGCGCTGGCTCGAGGCCAGGGGAGTGGACGCCATTATCGCTCAGGGGCTGGAGGCGGGTGGCCATCGCGGTCACTTCCTCTCGGAAGATCTCAGCTTGCAGCAGGGCACCTTCAGCCTGTTGCCACAGATAGTCGAGGCGGTCTCTTTGCCGGTGATTGCGGCCGGGGGCATTGCCGATGCCAAGGGGATCCGCGCCGCCATGGCATTGGGTGCAAGTGGCGTGCAACTGGGGACGGCCTTCCTCTGTTGCCATGAGGCAACCACATCGCCCCTGCATCGAATGGCCTTGCGCTCGGATGGCGGCTCCCATACGGCCCTGACCCGTTTGTTCAGTGGGCGTCCGGCGAGGGGAATCGTCAATCGGCTGATGAGGGAGCTGGGACCGCTCAGTGAACTGGCACCACCCTTTCCTCATGCCAGCTCCGCGCTGGCACCTTTGCGCGCCGCAGCGGAGCAACTGGAACGGGGGGATTTCTCACCGCTCTGGGCGGGCCAGAACATGACGGGCTGTCATGAGATGGCTGCCGCCGACTTGGTCCAGCAGTTGTCAGCTGCCTTCAGGGACTAAGCCATCGCATCTTTCAGCCATCAAGTCCGGACGATACCGGCGCCAGGATAGGTGAAAGGAGGGGGTGGAAATAGGCCGAAAGCACCTCTTCTGTGGATAAGTTTGTA
>NZ_CDBJ01000006.1 GCF_000820045.1 Aeromonas rivuli
CCCCCTTGGAGCTCTGGCAATAACTGTACGCAAGGATCTCACTGGGGAGAAAAAGGATCTGATAGGAGAAAAAGGATTGATCCATCTGGGGCTGGATGGCGACGAAATCGCCCTGGTACGGCGTGGTGCCGTGGTGAAGTCCGACGACCGCTATATCTGCATCCGTGATGGCCAGCTGAAAGTAACCGAACGGCACCCGTATTCGAGCCCAACCGAACCCGACCCATTCCAGATAGAGATAGAAGCCAAGCTGCGGCAGGCACAGCGCCTGGCGGCGCTTGAGGATGTGCGGGGCTTATTGGCTCAATCAGGGGATCCCGCCGCGTGGCTGGCTGCCATGGCGACCACCGGTGCCGGGGATGCACTTGAACTGCTGGATGCATTGGAAGCGGGTGACCTGACCCGGGCCAGCGCCCAACTCGAGCGACTACGGGATAGCGTCAATCTGCACACCTGGCCATTGCCACCCACCGAAGTGCGCCAAGAAGTGCTGACCAATGCTGAATTTTTCGGGGTGATTACCCTATGACGCCATGGGGCCAGAGCAAATCAGTTTGGCACTAGAGAAAACAATCTACACCGTGGTAGAACGGCTTGTCCGCTCCGTAAAGAAGGGCTCATGGCCAAGCCTGAAAAACCGATGTTCCACCACCGTTCAAGGTTCATCGAATGCCCCTGACACCCCCAAAAGAGAGAGGTCTAGCGTAGTCTGTCCTCCCTCTTTTGGGGGGCGACAAGCGAAGCGCGGCAGTTGGTTGGCAAAGAGTGCAGCATGCCCTCTTCTTGATTGAGCCTCTGTCGCATCAAATTGCCTCTTTCTTGGTCTCATCCGCATCTCGTGCCACAATAACGGGCTTATTCATTGTGACGCCAGGAGGATAAATGTCTAAGAAGGCCGCCACGATTGGGGATATAGGTACTGACCATGATGGCTTTGCCCCCAGCCCCATTATTACCGGATCGCCGGATATCATCATCGATAACAAGCCCGCTGCCCGCGTGGGCGACAAGCTGGCTCCGCATACCAAACCAGGCAGCTCCCCCCATGATCGCGCCATCACAACAGGCTCCTCGACGGTGTTTTTCAATGGCCAGCCCGCCGCACTGACGGGAAGTGAAATCGGATGTGGTGGCCTTGTGATCGGCGGCAGTTCGGTATTCATTGGGGATCTTGCACCAGGTGGCGCAGGAGAAGCAGTACAAAATCCCCTGACAACGCCGGAGCTGCTATGTGTGTTTGCCAAGTCTTGCTCGGTACCGCCGACCACCATCGAGGCCGCGACAGGGCCTGAGCCGATCTCACTCTTCGGTCGCGTGCTGGTGCTCGCGCCCATGCCATCCAGCGCCAGCTAAGGGGAATGCAATGTCGAGTGCGATAGCAGGCAGTGCCGCGAAAGAGATCACCCTGGGGCGGCTCTCCGGGAGTGTACCGAGCGAGTTGGGAGCCTGGGCCTTGCGTACCAGTGGGGCCGCGTCCGGTGCCTTTATCATGGCGTTTTGGCCGTCTGATATGGGGGATGGCACGCTCTACACTGATGCGCAGTTGCAGGCAATGAGCCGTGCCGCGACCCGGGTGCGCTTTAGGTTTATCGAGGACGAACAGGGGCGGATGCAGGTCTATGGTATCCACACCAGCGCGGCCTCCGGGATGGACTCGGTATCGGTGGTGCAGGCGCGCCAGGAAGGGAGTGCCGTAGTTGCTGCCATTCCTGGTGGCCCGACCCTGACTTGGTATCCTGATAGTCGTGGAGAAGTCCCGGATGCCAGCAGCTACTACCCGGAGCGTGACGGCTTGGAGGTATCCAACATTCTGGTACGCCCGATCCCGGATGCGCCGGATGCGGAGCTGGAGACCTTCCCGGCGAGTGGTGATGAGCTGCAAGACTGCATCATCACCTTTCCGGTGTCGCTGGGCATCCCGCCGCTTTACCTGGTGTACAGCAAGCCGCCGGTGAAGCTGTTAGAAGTTGATACTTATCGCGGTTTTCAGGGGCGACCCAGAGCCGGAACTCATGCGGATCATATGCCCTCTGCTGCGGCGATTGAACGCTATTTGAGGTTGAGCTTTCCTGAACTGGATGTGCAGGATCTGCAATCCATGAAAAAGGACGTAGCTGCCCTAATTGTGCCTGCATCGGTGCATCAGAAGTGCAGTGAAACCTATGGTGGTCGCAATACTTCAACGCAGATAGATAAAGATGCTAAGGATTTACAGGGGGCAGTGGATCGCAACCTGGATGCCATCAAGAGCTGCTTGCAGGAAGAGGGGTTTAGTGATGTCCAAATCGAGAAGGCCCGGCAGGAAATGCATCAAGTAAACAGAGATCAGGGGTGGTACAAATGACGGTTAATGTGAAGGCGATCATCAATAACTTGGGGCAGACCTACGAAGCCTTATTTGAAGCTGGGTATATCCCCTATAAGACCAAGCCAAAAGGGGATTCAGGTAGCCCTTATTTGTATCTTGAAATGGCGAAAGAGGGGGTTACTCTGACCTTTGATAGAGCATCGAGAAAGATCATCGAAGTTAACTTATCTCTGCTCAAGGAAGGGAAAGATAGTTATGTCTTTCCTAACGAGCTTCCTAGCCCGCTTTGGCCGGATATGTTTCGGCCCCAGGTTAGGGAGAAATTTGGCAATCCGACAAACTCCCACCCCCCGTTCGAGCTGGTAAAGAGGAGGTTTGGTGGAGTTGATCACTATGTTATGAAGGTTGGCGAGCAGCGAGTAAGTATGTTGTTGCACTACACCTTGGCCCAAGTGGTGAAGAGTGTCGCATTTAAGCCAACTGCCTTGGTGCAATGGAAGGAGTTAGATCCATCACTGCTGCTCACATGAGTTTGAGCAGAATCTCCGCTCAGGCATAGCCTGTTTTTTTGTGTATAAAAGCGCCGGAAGTGTGGGCTCTTTCTCTGGTGTCCCAAGTTCTCTCACCGCCTTGGGATACGTGTATATGAGGCGGCTGGATATCAGCAAAACAGAGGGGCGCATGATGCGCCCCTTCTTCATTACCCTTGGTTGAGCCCTTGCAGCAGTAGCTGCCGCCCGTCCGGGCTGAGCGAGTTGATGAGACTCAAGGCTAACTGGCTGGCTGTGCGCCCCGATGGGCTCAACGGATGGCTGTACGACATTTGCGACACCCAGCTGGCCCCACACTGCGCATCCGTACACTGACAATATAAATCCGCTGTGTCACGGCTCAGTCGATGCGTCTTGGTGATGCGCCCCAACTCCCCACATTCCCGACAAAATACCCGCATACTCCCCCCAGTCCCGACGATATAAACCGAGCAATTATATCGGCTAGCTGGGTTTTCATACAGGGGTGGGCACCTCAAGTGAGCGATTGAAATCGACCCATAACCGTCGCGGTAAATTGGCCCCGTTGATGGCATCCTGGATAAGTTCACACAGTGGGATAACCTCATTACGGGCATAAGTCCGATCGTATTGCTCCGGGTTCCCCAACCCCCCACTGCCATTGGCCGGGATGATACCCGCCAGAGCCGCCGGGAAGCGATGCGCCGTCAGCACATCTTGGGCGGTGATCGCCTTGATGGCCGCAAACTCGTCCTTGGTCGCGATGTCCCCAACCGGGATGAGTTTGATACCGTCCGGCTTGCCACCCGGGATATTGACGAACATCGAGCGGAAATTACCAACGCCTTTGGAGCTGGCGATCATATCCTTCATTTCCGCTTCCTGGTCATCATCCATGTTCGGATCCGTGGCATAGAAAATGAACCCCATGTGCGCCCCGTTGAGGAAGTATTTACGCCGAAACATGGTGGCGTCCTGGTTAAGCAAAGCCGACTGCAGGCCCCCCAGGTAATCAGGCTGGCCATACACCTGCTGCACCGGGTCATATTGCGCCAGCCAGATGATGTCATCGGCGCTGTAGTGCTTGTAACTGCCATCGCGCTGCAACATCAGGAAATTACCATCACTACAGCGGCGCACATACAGACTCGATAACGGATAGAGTCCTACCACCTGGCCAAAGCCATTGCGCAGCTTGAGCAAGGCCGCATCACCAAACTGCAGCAGGTTATGCACAAAGGCGGTGATCACCTCCCGGGGCACCCCCTCCCGACTGACAAAGCGCCCGGAGACCATGTTGCGCCTTGCCATCAGGATGGCGCCATGGTGTGCATTGGCGCGGGCGACCTTGGCCAAGCCCTTGCGGTCGATGGGGGGCAGGTAATACTCGCCCCAGGGGCTGTAAAACACATCGGTGTAGTCGGTCATCCAAGCCGTGGGGTCGATGGGCTCGGGAATGGAAAAGCTTACCGCGGATCGGTTGCTGGGAATGGTGGCTGGGGTGGGCCGCTCGGCCCGCTGATAAAAGCGCTGTTTGCGGCTCATGTTTTCCTCGTTTGCTGATGGCCCAGGTGGATTTGCGGCGTCGTGATGTGTCGAGCGGCTCGTTGTCCACCGCATGGGCGATGGCAAAGAACACGTCGGCGTGACCGGTTTCGCTACTGCGCGATGCACGGAACGTCATCTGGCCACCGCCGGTGGTGCTGCGTTTGATGCTCATGAAGGCCAGCGGGATCTCGATGTCCTCCTGATCCCACTCGATACGGTTTGACTCCACCACGTCCACCATTTTCAGCACCAAGCGGGCCTTGCTCTCGACGTTGTAGTTGATGGGAGTAATGGTGGATTTGAAGACTGGCTGCAACAGGTCATAAACCCCGCTGCCGACCCCGGATACGTCGATGCCTAAGTAAGTGACCCGAAACTTCTTGGCAATCTTCTCAATTTCGCTCGCCTGGTAGCGGAAGTTCATGCCGCGCCAGAAGTGTTTCTCCAGCACCCGGAACTTCTCACCTGGGAACAGTGGCGGGGCGACCACCACCAAGGTGGCATTATCGCGGGTACGGCTCGGGTCATAGCCCAACCACACCTCTCGCTTGCCAAACGGCTCAGGGTGCCCTCGGGTGTAATCGCTCCAGGTACTGGTATCCGTCTCGGCTCTCTCCATATCCTGGAACTTGAATACCGAGCTTTCATCATCGACAAAGGCGCACATGTAGAGGTGCTCGAAGACCTCAATCGCGGTCTCTTCGCGCAGCGCCTCGATGTCGATGAGGTTAAAGCCGCTCGACACCGCTTCTTCCAAGGTCAGGATATAGCGCCATACCCGATCTGGGCAGACCCGGCCACCGTCTTTGAGCTCGGCATCGGTTGGGAAGGTTTGCGCCTGGCGCGCGGGATCCTTGCCCTTCCAGTCATCCCCCGTCCACAGCTTGTAACCGCCGTGTGCCTTGCTTGAGGGGGTCGAGAAGAAGGTTTTTCGCCAATGCGACTGCGACCCCATGCCAGCGGCCACATCGGTGACCGCCTTGAAGTTCTTGATCCAGAAGTATTCGTCGGCGTAGAAGTTGCCGGTGTAGCCCTGGGCACTGTTGGCACTGGTCGAGCAGAACACCAGATTGGCCCCGTTGGAGAGCACAATGGGGTTGCCGGTCAGCTCGACCCCCAGGAAAGTACGTGCCAGGTGGACAATGTAGGATCGGAATATCTCGGCCTGGGCCCGGGTGGCCGAGAGGAATACCTGATTACCACCATTGAGCACGGCATCCTCTAGCGCCTCACCGGCAAAGTAGTAAGTCATGCCTATCTG
>NZ_CDBJ01000007.1:0-83475 GCF_000820045.1 Aeromonas rivuli
CCATATTCAGGACGGGACAGGATAAACAATGAGGGGAGCCACTATGGCTCCCCTTTTTCACAGACGATGTCATGAACATGGGGGGCGCCCCTTGCCCATCAGAGCGGATGCGTGAACGACCAGAGGGCCGGCAGCAGGGCGAGCAGGGTGATCCCGGCCAGCCAGCGTTCCCGGCCACTGAGTCGCTGATCGCCATCAAGCTGGCGCCGACTGTATAGAAACAGCAGCAGGCCGGGGCCATAGAGCAACAGCGAGAGCAGCAGGTATTCCACCCCGGCGGCATAGAGCAGCCAGAGGCCATAACCACTCGCCAACACCGCCACGGCGATCATCTGCAACCTGCCCTCTCCCCTCAGGCAGAGCTTGAGCAGGAAGAGGCCAATCAACAGGTAGGGCACCAGTATCATGGAGGTGGAGATGAGCAGCAGGCTGGTGTACCCCTTGCCAAGTAGCCAGACCAGCAGCAGGCAGCCCTGTACCGTCACACTGGTGAGCCAGAGGGAGGCGATGGGCGTCCCCCTCTTATTCTGACGGCGAAAGATGGCCGGGAAGGCCCCATGGCGAGCGGCGCTGAACGGCACCTCGGTCGAGAACAGGGTCCAGCTCACGTAGGAGGCGAGCACCGAGACGATGAGCCCCAGGCTGAGCAGCGCTTTGCCCCAGGATCCCGTCATGTTTGCCATCAGTCCCGCCATGGAGGGATTGGGCAGGGCCGCCAGCTCGGGGCGGCTCAAGATACCGAGGGAGAGCACGGAGATGAGCACATAGAGCAGCAGTGCCAGCACCACGCCCAGCACGGTGGCCGTGCCCACGTCCCGCTTGTTTCTCGCCCGGGCCGACAGCACGGCCGCCCCTTCGATACCGGTAAAGACCCAGAGGGTGATGAGCATGGTGTTGCGCACCTGCTCGGAGACCGGCACCGCCAAGGTGCTGCCCGCCGGATCCTGAGCGAAGGTCAGCGGGTCAAAGTAGTAGCAGGCAAACAGCACGAACAGCAGCAGCGGCAGGCTCTTGGCCAGGGTCGCCACTAGGTTGAACAGGGCGGCTTGCTGCACGCCACGGGCCACCAGCAGGTGAACGGCCCAGAGGATGCAGGACTCGCCAAGGAAGGCCCACAGGGTATTGCCCTCACCGAACCAGACCCGTTCGGGGGTATCGACGACGCTGCCAAGGGCCGCGAAGGCGATCACCAGGTAACCCACCACGCCGATGGTGGCGCATAGCCAGTAACCCCAGGCGGAGAAGAAGCCCACCAGATCCCCAAAACCGGCTCTGGCATAGCTGTAAATGCCCCCATCCAGATCCGGCCTCAGCCGTGACAAGTACAAGAAGCAGGTGGCCAGCGCCAGGATCCCCACTCCGGTGATGGCCCAGCCTATCAACACGGCGCGGGCACCGGCTACCTCGGCCATGTTCTGGGGCAGACTGAAGATGCCCGCCCCCACCATGGAGCTGAACACCAGGGCGGTGAGGGACCAGAGTCCTATCCGGTTCTCTTTCATCATGGGCTCCTCAGCGCAGGCGGCTGGTCAGGGCCTGAATATGTTCAGGACCTATGCCACAGCAACCCCCGATGAGGGTCGCCCCCTGTTCGCGCCAACGCTCTGCCCAGCCGAGGTAATCCTGCGGCCCCAGGTCGGCGCGGATCTCATCCAGTCCATCGTTGGCGGTTGCCTCTTTCGGCTGGGGTGGGAAGGCGTTGGCATACGCCCCCAGTCGGATATGGGTCAGGCCCTTAGCCTGCAACCTGTCTGCCGCGACCCGCAGTGCCGCCTCGATCACCTCGGGCTGACAGCAGTTGAACAAGATGGCCTCCGCACCGGCTGCGGCCAGCGCAGTGACGGCATCGGCCACCCGCTCCCCGGAGCGCAGGGTCGGCTCACTCCCTGGCGTCTCATCTTCCAGGGTGAAGGAGACCCAGAAGGGCTTGCCATCCTCGGGCAGCAAGGCCTTGAGCGCCAGGGGCTCGGCGATCAGGCTCATGGTTTCGGCCAGCCAGATATCCACATGGGGAGCCAGCCCGCAGATCAAAGGCCCGGCCAGTTCGTGCACCCGCGCCGGCTCGAACAGGTCAGGGCGATAAGAGCCAAACAGCGGTGGCAGCGAGCCTGCCACTCGCACCCCGGCATCCGCCTCATCGGCCACACGCCGGGCCAGCTGGCCCGCCAGTGCGGCCAGCGCCTGCCCATGGGCCGCGAACCCCTCGTCCCCGATGTGAAACGGCACCAGGGCATAGCTGTTGGTGGTGATCACCCTGGCCCCGCTCGCCACATAGGCTCGATGCACATCACGCACCGTCTCGGGCGCCTCCATCAGGGCCAGCGCCGACCATTCCGGTTGGCGGAAGGGTGCCCCTCGCCTGGCCAGTTCACGACCCATGCCACCATCGAGTACCACCACATCGTTATTTTCCATCTCTGTCTCTCTGCGTCTCCCCGTCATGGCGGGTGATTATTGTGTGAATCAACAGTTAAGCCATCAAAACATCTAGATGGCTAGAATGCCGAAGCATCATGACGGAAAGCAAAAGAGGACGCAATCGGGATCTGCGAACGACCGAACAGCACAGAGCAGTATCGAGGCAATGGTGATGGATGAGGGGTCGAGTCTGGAAAATAGGGAGGGCGCCATGACAGACCCAAACATCACTGACACCCGCGGCCTGAACGGCAAGAGGCCACCCTGGGGTGGCCTCTTGAGATGGATGCTGGCGAAGTGGCTCTCGCCGACAACCATGGCGGCTTAGCGCCCCGCCAACACCCGCTTGAGTTGCAAGGACCAGTCGGACACCCGCCCCTGCTTGGGCAGCCCCTGCCAAATCTGCTGCCACTGGCCGGCGCTCAAGGGATGGCCCAGACGGCGCTCGACTCCGGCGCGCAGATAGTCATTCGCGAGCCCACTGGCCTTGGCTGAGCCGAGGAACTTGCTCACGGGATCGCTCATGCGCACATCGCGCATGCCGAGCAGCGGATAATCGGTCTGCACCGCCGCCAGCATGGTTTCACGCAGGGCCGACTCCAGGTAGCCACGGGCGAACAGCGCAGTGACCGATTCCAGGGAGCCCTGATCCGGGCCATGATACTGCTCGTCGAAGACAGGGGTCGGCGAGGCGGCGTCACTCTGTACCACCGCATCCGGGTCCGGCGCGGCCACCACCACCG
Organism: Aeromonas rivuli; assembly: GCF_000820045.1. Lineage (GTDB taxonomy): Bacteria > Pseudomonadota > Gammaproteobacteria > Enterobacterales > Aeromonadaceae > Aeromonas > Aeromonas rivuli. Next base: position 3,162 of record NZ_CDBJ01000007.1, read on the forward strand.
GCTGGCTCGCCTGAACCGGTTTGGGGGCAATCACCGCCGGCTTGGGCGCGGGGGACGTACAGGCGCCAAGCAGGGCCACCAGTGAGAGAACGGCCAGGGGCCGCAAAACAGCACGCATCATCATGACTCCAGAGTGACCTTCTCGGTCGGGGTGGCCTCTATCCGGGTGACCAGCAGCTGATCGATCTTGTAGCTGTCTATGTCCACCACTTCAAACTTGTAACCCGCGTACTTGACCGAGTCGGTACGCTTGGGGATCTTGCGCAGCATGAACATGATGAAACCGGCGATGGTTTCGTAGTTCTGCATCTCGGGGAAGGCTTCGATGTCGAACCAGCGCATCACGTCCGTGATGGGGGTAACCCCATCCACCAGCCAGGAGTTGTCATCCCGCTGGACTATCTGCTCCTCCACCACGTGGGTAGCCCACTCCCCCATGACGGTACTCATCAGATCGTTCATGGTGACGATGCCGACCACCAGGGCGTACTCGTTCATCACCACCGCGAAATCGCCCCTGTGATTCTTGAAGTACTCCATCGCCTCGTAGAGGTTGAGGGTATCGGGAATGATGATGACGTTCTGCACCAGATTGCCGCCGATAAGATCGATGCTCTGGCCACTGATGACGCGGATCAGCAGCTCCTTGGCATCGACGAAGCCCTTGATGCTGTCGAGGTTGTGATCGCACACCAGAAACTTGTTGTGGGGGTGTTCAGCGATCTTGGCCTTGATGCTCTCTTCACTCTCTTGCAGGGTGAAGTAGATGAGGCTCTCCCGGGCCGTCATGGCCGAGGTCACCCCAAGGGATTGCAGCTCGAACACGTTCTCGATCAGTTGGTGCTCTTCGCGCTGCAGCACACCGGCGGCGGCGCCCGCATCCATGACCGCATAGATGTCATCCGAGGTGATCTCGTCGTTGCGCACCATGGAGACGCGCAGCAGACGAAACAGCAGGTTGGCCAGGCCGTTGAAGAACCAGACCAGGGGCATCCATAGCACCACGAACAACATCATGGGCCTCACCACCACCACGGCGATCCGCTCGGGCATGGTCATGGCCAGACGCTTGGGCATCAGATCCGCCAGCAGGATAAACATGCTGGTGACGAACACGAAGGAAGCGGCCGAGCTTATCTGGCCAAGCCAGGGTCCCTGATAGAGGCCGGCGATCAGCGTCTTGATGGCAGGGTTCAGGGCCGACTCGCCCAGGATACCGCCGAGGATGGCGACGGTATTGAGGCCAATTTGCACCACGGTAAAGAAGTTGCCCGGCTGGGCCTGCAGGGCCAGTACCTTGGCGGCCTGGCGGTTCCCCTCATCGGCCATCACCTGCAGCTTGATCTTGCGGGAGGCGGCGAGGGAAATTTCAGAAAGGGAGAAAAACACGCTACCGGCAATCAGCAGCAAGAGTAAAAATAAACTATCGGCAAAACTCATGGTTAACCTATTTCAACACCCGTCTTGGCACAAGACGCTAACTGGGCCCCTCTGGGGCCGGATGTGGCATGACAGCCGCCACATCGGTGTCCCATTTTACCAGATTTCTGCCGATGAGTGTGATAGTTAGCCCAAACGGGCCCCGTTGGGCACCGCTCGCTCCGGCACGGCCATCACCACGGCGCCATCCGCCTGATAAAAGCCGGTGAGCAGGAACTCGGAGCGAAAGGGCCCGATCTGTTTGCTCGCAAAGTTGACCACCCCGACTATCTGGCGTCCGACCAGCTCATCGGGGCGATAGAGATCCGTGATCTGGGCACTGCTCTTGCGCTCACCCACCTCTGGACCAAAATCGACCCAGACCTTGTAGGCGGGACGGCGCGCCTCGGGAAAGGGCTCAACCCGCACCACAGTGCCCACCATCAATGCCACCTTGGCAAAGTCATCCCAGCTTATCTCTTCCATCTTGTTCATCCTGCCTCTTGGCCATTTATGTCAGGCAAGCATGCCATGAGCCGGGACAGACTGCTGTTGCCAAACGCCGAACTGTTGTCGTGAACCATCACTTTCACAGGTAACGGCTCATGCTCCGGGTTGTTCCCCGCTCTCGCTTGGCAAGCCTGGGGCGCCATGGAGCCTGCGCCATGCGGAAGGGGTCTGCCCAAGCACCTTGATAAAACGTTGACTGAATGCCGCCTGGCTCTGGTATCCGACGCGGGCCGCCACCTCACCGATGGCAAGGTCGGTGAACCGCAGCAGATCTTGCGCTCGCTCGAGGCGGCGGCGCTGCAAGTAGAGGGCCGGACTGGTGCCCATCTCGCTGGCGAATAACTGATTGAAGCGGCTGATGCCCAGACAGGCCTTGGCAGCCAGCTCCGCGGTCGGCAGAGGCTGATCCAGATGAGCATCCATGTGAACCAGCACCCGGTTGAGACGCGGACTTATCCCCCGCCCCTGCCCCAGCAAGCGCAGCCAGAGTTCACCCATGCCAAGGGGGGCCTGGCCACGCTCGAGCAGGGGGCGCATAAAGGCAAGGTAACGCCGCTGATCCCCATTCAAGGGCAGGAAAGGGCATTCAAGCAGGGCCGGCGGCAGCCAGTGGGCATCCTGGGTGAGGAAAGGCAGGGCGGGATCGGCGGAAAAATCGTGACGCTCCCCGGGAGCAATCACGCACACCCAGCCTGGCTGGAGTCGCCGGGCCGCTCCCGCCACCTCAATCTCGAGGGGGCCATCGAGGGGCAATACCAGCTGGGCATGGTCATGGCGGTGACTGGTGGTCTGCGCGCTGTAGCGGCGCAGGCTTAACGATTCCATCCGGCAGGCTCCATCAAGGCCAAGGGAAGAGCTCATGCTAACAGCGCCGTGCCCAGACGCAAAGACGGGGCTTGGGCCCCGTCGTTGCGATCTAGCTGGTGGCTCAAGCCATCAGGATTTGCCGAGCAGCTCGTTGATCTCGTCCACCTTGGTGTGACGCACGTCTTTGCCCTTGACGAAATAGATGATGTATTCGCAGATATGCTGGCAACGATCGCCGACCCGCTCGATGGCACGCGCCGCCCAGAGCACGTTCAACACCTGAGGTATGGTGCGCGGATCTTCCATCATGTAAGTCATCAGCTCGCGGATGATGGACTCGTACTCCCGGTCTACCTTGTCATCTTCCTTGTAGACGGTGATGGCCGCGTCCAGATCCATGCGAGCAAAGGCATCGAGCACATCGTGCAGCATCTTGATGGTACGGCGGCCCATGTTCTCGAGGGATACCAGCGGCGGTTGCGGCTTGTTGGCGTTGTTGGTCAGCATGCGGGCTATCTTGTCCGCCACGTCACCAATGCGCTCGAGCTCGGAGATGGTCTTGATGATGGCCATCACCAGACGCAAGTCAGAAGCCGCAGGCTGTCGCTTGGCGATGATGCGGGTGCACTCCTCGTCGATGGCCACTTCCATGGCGTTGACCTTGTGGTCGTTGATGACGATCTTGCGCGCCGCCTCCAGGTCCTGACCATGGATGGCCGCGATGGCATCGATGAGCTGCTGCTCGACCAGCCCACCCATCACCAGCACCTGATTGCGGATGCCCTCCAGTTCGGCATTGAACTGGCCGGAGATATGTTTATTGAGATTCATATTGTCCATACAAATAATCCTTGTCGGTCCGATTATATCCCAGGATGGCCATGGGCCCTCATCCTTGTCCCTCGCGCTTAGCCATAACGGCCGGTGATATAATCTTCGGTCTTCTTCTTGGTCGGGGTGGTGAAGATGGTATTGGTGTCCGCGTACTCAATCAGCTCGCCCATGTACATGAAGGCGGTCTGATCCGAGACCCGCGCCGCCTGTTGCATGTTGTGGGTGACGATGACCACGGTGAACTGGGTCTTGAGCTCGTTGATCAGCTCCTCGATGGTCAGGGTCGAGATGGGATCGAGCGCCGAGGTGGGTTCATCGAGCAGCAGCACTTCCGGCTCGATGGCGATGGCACGGGCGATCACCAGACGCTGCTGCTGACCACCGGACAGACCGAAGGCGTTGTCATGCAGCCGATCCTTCACCTCCTCCCAGAGCGCCGCACCGCGCAGGGAACGCTCGGCGGCTTCATCGAGCTGGCGCCTGTCACTGATGCCTTGCAGGCGCAGGCCATAGACCACGTTCTCATAGATGGACTTGGGGAACGGATTGGGACGCTGGAACACCATGCCGACCCGGCGGCGCAGGGCCGACACATCTACGTTCTTGTCATAGATGTTGTGACCGTGCAACTGGATCTCGCCCTCGATGCGGCAGATCTCCACCAGATCGTTCATCCGGTTGATACAGCGCAGCAGGGTTGACTTGCCGCAGCCGGACGGGCCGATAAAGGCCGTCACCTGCCCCTTGGGGATCTTCATATTCACATTGAACAGCGCCTGCTTGCTGCCGTAGTACAGATTGAGGTCCTTGACCTCAAGGGCAGTCTGCTCCGGGGTCAGCTTGCCCAGATCCAGGGCCTTGTGCAGGGTCGAAGTCGGCGTCACGTTGATCATCTGTTTACCTCAAAAGTCTCAAATTCTTGTCTGGACGGCTGAAACCTGATGGGTCAGCGGCCGGAATGCGTGGGTAGCGAGGATGGCGGCTCGCTGTCAAGCCGCCCATCGGTTACCCCTGTCTCGGTTCGGAACGCCAGATTAATGCTCCAGCGACCGGAATTTTGCACGCAAGTGGTTACGAATGCCGGTGATGTCGGTCAGGTTCATGCTGTTCATCCCTTGTCTCAACATCAGTCCGGACAGCCGCATCAATGTTCCAAAGAGCGGAATTTCTCGCGCAAGTGGTTACGAATGCCGGTGATATCGGTCAGGTTCATGCTGTTCATCCCTTGTCTCAACATCAGTCCGGACAGCCGCATCAATGTTCCAAAGAGCGGAATTTCTCGCGCAAGTGGTTACGAATACCGATAGCCGTCAGATTGAGCCCGACGATGACGGTCACCAGCAGGAACGAGGTCGCATAGACCAGCGGCCTGGCCGCTTCCACGTTCGGACTCTGGAAGCCCACGTCATAGATGTGGAAGCCCAGGTGCATGAACTTGCGCTCCACATGCAGGTAGGGGAAGTTGCCATCCACCGGCAGGGTCGGTGCCAGCTTGACCACACCGACCAGCATCAGCGGAGCCACCTCACCCGCCGCACGAGCAATGGCCAGGATAAGACCGGTCATGATGGCCGGACTCGCCATGGGCAACACGATACGCCACAGGGTCTCGGCCTGGGTCGCCCCCAGGGCAAGGGAGCCCTGACGTACCGTGCTCGGGATCCGCGCCAGCCCCTCTTCGGTGGAGACGATCACCACCGGCAGGGTCAGGATGGCCAGGGTCAGCGCCGACCAGATGACCCCGGGGGAGCCAAAGGTCGGACTCGGCAGCGCCTCCGGATAGAACAGCTGATCCAGCGACCCCCCAAGGGTGTAGACGAAGAAACCCAGACCAAATACGCCATAGACGATGGAAGGAACACCCGCCAGGTTGATGACCGCAATCCGGATAAGCTTGGTCAGGCCATTCTTGCCCGCATATTCATGCAGGTAAACGGCCGCCACGACGCCGAGCGGGGTCACTATGATGGCCATCAGTATCACCATGAAGACGGTGCCGAAGATGGCCGGGAAGACACCCCCTTCGGTATTTGCCTCGCGGGGTTCGCCGCTGACAAACTTGCCTATCTGATGGAACCAGTGCCCCACCTTGCCCAACAGGCTCATATCATTGGGCCAGGTGATGTCCAAGACCTTGGACATGGGCATCTCGACCTCGACCCCACGCATGTCGCGCACCTTGATGGCATCGCGATCGGCCTGGCGGCGCAGCTCGAATAGCTGCTTCTCAAGCACCAGGTAATCGGCGTTGAGGGTCGCGCGCCGCTTGGCCAAGTCAGCCTTGAGGCTATCGGTCAGCTCCCCGTCCAGCTCGGCCTTGCGCTCCTTGAGACGCAATTTTTCGAGCTCATAGTTGATGCTGCCTATGTCGCCTTTTTGCAGGGCATTGGCCTCTTCGGAGAGGCGATTGCTGCGTGCCAGCATCCGCGCGAGCACGGTGTGCAAGTCAGTGGTGATGAGCTTGCCATCCTCCCGCGCCGAACTCAGGTAGCCATAGAAGTTGCCATTGGTGCTGCGCTCGAGTACCGCCAGCTCCTTGGGTTGGCTGCGAGACAGGATGTCGGTCTCCAGCACCCAGCGAAAATCCAGTCCCACGAATTCACGGTTGCCTGTCTTGACCAGATAGCGGGTCAAGTCTTTGCGCTCCTCCCCCGCCAAGGCCAGACCGGAAGCCCGCAACTGCTCGACCGGTACCAGCTCCCTGTCATTGATCTCGCCGATGAGGGTGCTCTTGGCGCCGTTGGCGTCCTGTACCTGCCACTCATAGATGGGGTGCGGCCAGAAGTAGGTGAGACCACGCCAACCGATGAGCAACAACAGACCCAGCACGGCGACCAGACTCAGACTGACAGCGCCGCCCGTCATCCAGATCCAGGGGGCCCCTGATTTAAACCACTTACCCATTGTCGATTCCTTCACTACAGGGAACTGTATTTTTCACGCAGACGCTGGCGAACGAATTCAGCCAGGGTGTTGACGAGAAAGGTGAACACAAACAGCACGAAGGCGGCGAGGAAGAGTACCCGGTAGTGGGAGCTGCCCACCTCGGACTCCGGCATCTCTACCGCGATGTTGGCCGCCAGGGTACGCAGCCCCTGGAACATGGAGAAGTCCATGATGGGGGTATTGCCCGTGGCCATCAGCACTATCATGGTCTCGCCCACCGCGCGGCCAAGGCCCATCATCACCGCCGAGAAGATGCCCGGACTCGCAGTCAGGATCACCACCCGGCTCAGGGTCTGCCAGGGGGTCGCCCCCAGGGCGAGCGAACCTTGGGTGAGGTGCTTGGGCACCGAGAAGACCGCGTCTTCGGCGATGGAGAAGATGGTCGGGATCACCGCAAAGCCCATGGCGATGCCTACCACCAGCGAGTTGCGCTGGTCAAACTTGATGCCCATCTCGTTGGTGAGCCAGCTGCGGGTGTCGCCGCCAAAGAAGGTGTGTTCCACCATGGGGCTCAGGTGCAGGGCCAGCCAGCCGATGAAGAGCACCACTGGGATGAGCAGTATGGCTTGTGAACCATCGGGCACCAGCTGCTTGAGCTTGCCCGGCAAGCCATGCCAGGCCAGGGCCGTGAGCAGCATGCCTAAGGGCAGCATCACCAGCATCATGAAGATGCCGGGCAGATAATCCTCGACGATGGGGGCGAGCCAGAGACCGGCCAGGAAGCCCAGGATCACGGTCGGCAGCGCCTCCATGATCTCCACCGTCGGTTTGACGAATTTACGCATCCCGGCCGACATGAAGTAAGCGGTGTAGATGGCACCGGCCACCCCAATCGGCACGGCGAACAGCATGGCGTAGAAGGCCGCCTTGAGGGTCCCGAACGAGATGGGGATCAGGCTCAGCTTGGGCTCGAAGTCATTGCTGGCGGAGGTAGACTGCCAGACATACATGGGCTCGGGATAACCTTCGTACCACACCTCCTGCCAGAGCGCGGACCAGGTCACCTCGGGATGCTCGTTCTTCACCGAGTAGCTCTTGATCTCGTTGCCCTGTTGCAGCAGCAGCAAGTTGTGACGCGGAGAGATGGCCACCCCGTTGAAGCCGCCGCCGTCTATCTTCTCGCCCAGCAGCTTGGACTCACCGGTGGCATGGAAGAAGTTGATGGTGCCATCCTGGCTCGCCGAGACGAAGCCTTTGCGGAACTGTTCCGGCGCGAGCTGCGCCACGGGGCCATCGCTCTTGAAATCGCGGATATAGGTAAACTCGCGCTTGCCGTTCTTGGCGACTTCAAACCACTGGGAGATAACGCCGTTATCATTGCCCACCAGGATGGAAGAGGCCCCGGCCAGCAGTGCCAGCTGGGTGACATTGGCATTGGGCGCATTGATGTCGAGCACATCGCGCAGCTGGATGTCGTCGAGGCTCTGGATGTCATAAACGGAGAGACGGTTGCCAGAACGCACCAGCAAGATGCGCAGATTAGGGGTCAACAGCATCTGATCGACCTGGCGGGGCAGGGCCGGAATGGGGTAGCTCTTGTTGGTCCACTCCACCTCACCGGAGATGAAGTTCTCCTCGCCGCTCATCACCGCCATGACGCCGCGGCCATCCTGGGTCAATGCCGCCGCCACCATCTTGTCTTTGCCTGCCTCAAACACCAGCTGACTGAGGGGCTTGCCCTGAGGATCCACCACGATCGGCTCTTCGCCGAAGGGGTAACCCAGCACGGGTTCAATCAGTCGCACATCCTTGGGATAGCTCACCTTGAATTTAGGCTCCACCACCAGCGCCTTGCCATCCTGGAAGCCATAGGTCAGGTAGGATCTGCCCGGGGTCGGGATCGCGACCGCGCTTATCTCCCCTGGCACCTGAGCCTGGCCGATGGCCTCGCCAGCCTTGAAGCGAGCATTATCTTGCAGTGCGAAGAAATTGACCTCCCCCTTGTCACTGAAGCGATACCCTATCTCGTTTTGCTCCTCGACCCCGATCAGGGCCGTCTTGTCCTTGACCGGCAAGGAGAAACTGGAGAGCGGAGCCATGGAGGCACCGTCGAAGATGGGTTTCACCACATAGAGCAGATAGAAGAAGATGAGCAAGAGCGCCACCAACACCAGGGTTCCCCCTGCGGTGACGCCATACTTGGCTAGTTTGTCCTTGATCCGGCGCTTTCTGCTGCCCGCCATGATCAGGTGAATCGATTCCGATGACATGCAAAACCTCAATGTGAGCTAGGCTTGGCGGCATTATATGGCGGTTGCATGACAGTTTTGTTACATGAGGGAGGGAGTTTGTGCGAGGCCGATATTCGAGGGGATGCCTTCTGCCAAGGTGTTGAATAGCGAGGCGAAATGGGAACCAGTCCCGCACATGGCCAAGGGAAACGGCGGCAAGCCCGCGCGCCATGGCCGGCTCAGTGGAGCGGGCCATGACAGCATCCTGGAATGGATGCGGGACCGCTCTCGCCTCAGGGCGCCAAGTGGCTTGGCTGTTGCGCCTTGGCCGCCTTCTGCTCGGCGCGGCGTCGCTTGAAGAAAGCAGAGAGCTGGGCGGAGCATGCCTCGGCCAGCACCCCTGCCTGCAGCGCTATCCGGTGGTTGTGACGTTCATCCTGCAATATGTTGAACACAGAACCCGCCGCCCCCGTTTTAGGATCCGTCGCGCCATAGACCACCCGTTTGACCCGGCTGTGAATGAGGGCACCTGCGCACATGCAGCAAGGCTCCAGGGTCACATAAAGGGTGGTGTCGAGCAGACGGTAGTTTTGCAGATGCGCTCCGGCGGCGCGGATCGCCATGATCTCGGCGTGGGCGCAGGCGTCATGACCTGTGATGGCGTTATTCCACCCCTCCCCTACTATCTGATCCCCCAGCACCAGCACAGCGCCGACCGGGATCTCGCCCATCCCCTCGGCTCTGGCGGCCAGGGCCATGGCGTGCCTCATCCAGATTTCATCCTGCGCGGACATCTCGGTTTCCAAACTCTCCCCCTTGGCGGTGACACGGGTAAACAGGCGATTAAAATCGGGGGGCGATTATGCCAAATCCTCCCGAAGAGCCCAAGAAACATCTCGTCTGCACAATAAAGAAGCAATCGGCATCTCCCTGATAAAAAAGGACTTGCGCCGCAAAGACCATCTCATTAGACTTCCCATCCGTCAGCCAAGCTGACGCAGTCGGCGTGTAGCGCAGCCAGGTAGCGCACTGTCATGGGGTGTCAGGGGTCGGAGGTTCGAATCCTCTCACGCCGACCATCATTCCCCGAAAATAGCCCAGTCTAACGACTGGGCTTTTTTTTTGGCTGCCATCTGCCCCCTGGCTACCCATCTCACCTCTTCGTCGGCTCACGGCCCGCCATCCTCAGACACACAGCCCCCCTATAACCCCTCATAGCAATGCGCCTTCCACCCCTTAATGAATAGTCCTCTCAGAGTCGGGGTGATTTATATACAGAACCGCTTGAGCCTTTTTCATAAAGCCGCTAGGATGTGCGCCTTTGTGCCGGCACTCGCTAGGAATGCACACTCACAGGGTAAGGATCCGACCCACCGGCTTGCAATCTACCCAGAGGCAAGCAGACATGACCACCCAGCTTCAGTCCCATATCCCCTCCCAAGAACCCGATGACGAACAGGTTGTTCGGCTCGACATCATCGATCTTGCCGAACCGGACGAAGAGTACTGACCCTTATTCATGGCCATGGGGCCTTTTACCCCGCCCTCAGCAACAGAATGAGCCGCCCGAGATAAAAAAGTCTTATATTTCACAAAAAACAAATAAGTTAGCATATTGTACTGATGCCGTTGTGCCTGGGTCGAGAGCGCCCTCGCTGGCATTAGATACAAACCTACGTTATTGCGCTTCAATCTGATACCCAGCCCCCCGGATCGCCACCCCCTGCTCCCCAAGGGAGCCCAGTTTTAAACAAATCGACTTTTCCCTTTCCCGACAAGGGCCCTGCTGCCTATGGGCTCAATAAAGCGCACTCATACACGCCATTATTCCAGGCCTGGAGTGAGGTCGGGATCTCCCCTTGCATCTGTAATTAAATTACGTAATAAGCAACATAATGCTGTGTACCACCTTCCCCAGAGAGACCGTCGAGGTGACTCTGCCCAACAAGAGTATTTCCATCTGGATGGAGCTTTTACTCAATCCAATCAAATCAATATAAAACATATACTTATATATGATATGAAAACAGGTGTTTTAAAATAGAGGTTGACGACACTCATTATTTTCAGCACCTTAACAATCATGTTACCTGGCATGACCAAGGGTAACAGTGAACAGGGATCGACTTTAGTCGTAGTTATTTAGTTCAAAATGTAATTTTCACAGGAGTGACCCCCATGTCGGCACCGGCCCAGGCCCTTTGCAGTGATCGCCTTCGCATTAAAGGCCCCATGCAACCCGAGTATTCACAAATACTGACACCGGAAGCGGTGGCGCTGGTGTCCGAACTGGTGGAACATTTCGCTCCCCAGCGCAAAGAGTTGCTCAAGCAGCGCATCGCCCGTCAGGCCCGTATCGACGGTGGCGAGCTGCCGGACTTCCTGCCCGAAACCGCCCATATCCGCGAGGGCAACTGGACGGTGCGCGGCATCCCCGCCGACTTGCAGGACAGGCGGGTGGAGATCACCGGCCCGGTCGAGCGCAAGATGGTGATCAACGCCCTCAACGCCAACGTCAAGGTGTTCATGGCCGACTTCGAAGACTCACTGGCACCGTCCTGGAATAAGGTGATCGAGGGTCAGATCAACCTGCGCGATGCGGTCAATGGCACCGTCTCCTACCAGAGCCCGGAAGGTAAGTCATATAGCCTCAAGGCCGATCCGGCGGTACTGATCTGCCGGGTGCGCGGCCTGCACCTGCCGGAAAAACACGTCACCTTCGATGGCGCCCCCATCCCCGGTGGCCTGTTCGACTTCGCGCTCTATTTCCTGCACAACCACAAGGCGTTGCTGGCCAAGGGCTCGGGTCCCTACTTCTACCTGCCCAAGCTGCAGAGCCATCTGGAAGGACGCTGGTGGAGCGAGGTGTTCGCCTGGACCGAAGACAAGTTCGGCCTGCCCCGCGGCACCATCAAGGCCACCGTGCTTATCGAAACCCTGCCGGCGGTGTTCGAGATGGACGAGCTGCTCTATCAGATGAAGGATCACATAGTGGCGCTGAACTGCGGCCGCTGGGACTACATCTTCAGCTACATCAAGACCCTGAAGAACCATCCGGATCGGGTGCTGCCCGACCGCCAGGTGGTCACCATGGACAAGCCGTTCCTGAGCGCCTATTCACGGCTGCTGATCAAGACTTGCCACCAACGCGGCGCCCTCGCCATGGGCGGCATGGCCGCCTTCATCCCGGCCAAGGACCCTGCCGTCAATGAGCAGGTATTCGCGAAAGTCAAAGCAGATAAAAAACGGGAAGCGAGCAATGGTCACGACGGCACCTGGGTGGCCCACCCCGGCCTCGCCGATACCGCCATGGCGGTGTTCAACGCCGCCATCCCGGCCGGCGCCAAGAATCAGATAGGCGTACTGCGCGAGCAAGATGCCCCCATCACCGCCGCCGAGCTGCTGGCTCCCTGCGAGGGGGAGCGCACCGAGGCGGGCATGCGCACCAATATCCGCATCGCCCTGCAATATCTGGAAGCCTGGATAGGCGGCAACGGCTGCGTGCCCATCTACGGTCTGATGGAAGACGCGGCCACCGCCGAGATCTCCCGCACCTCCATCTGGCAGTGGATCCGCCACGGCAAGAGCCTGTCGAACGGCCAGGTGGTGACCAAGGCGCTGTTCCGCCAGATGCTGGTCGAGGAGCAGCAGGTGGTCAAACACGAAGTGGGCGATGCCCGCTGGCAGGCCGGCCGCTTTGCCGAAGCGAGCGAGCTGATGGAGCAGATCACCTGTGCCGACACCCTGATCGATTTTCTGACGCTGCCCGGTTACGAGCGGCTCTGAATCCGGGCCCCGGGCGGGGCTCGCCAATAACAAAACAATGGACACGTGAAATCAATGAAAGAGGGAACTGATATGGCACTGACCCGTGAGCAACAGATCCAGGCTATCGAGAAAGACTGGGCAGAAAACCCCCGCTGGAAAGGGATCAAACGCGGCTACAGCGCCGAAGACGTGGTGAACCTGCGTGGCAGCCTGGTCCCCGCCCATACCCTGGCCCAGCGCGGCGCCGACAAGCTGTGGGAGCTGATCCACGGTAGCGCCAGGAAGGGCTACGTCAACTGCCTTGGCGCCCTGACCGGCGGCCAGGCGGTGCAGCAGGCCAAGGCCGGTATCGAGGCGATCTACCTCTCAGGCTGGCAGGTAGCGGCGGACAACAACTTGTCCTCCACCATGTACCCGGACCAGTCCCTCTACCCGGCCAACTCTGTCCCGTCCGTGGTGGAGCGCATCAACAACTCCTTCGCCCGCGCCGATCAGATCCAGTGGGCCAATAAAGTTGGCCCGCAGGATGCCGGTTTCATCGACTACTTCCTGCCGATCGTGGCCGATGCCGAAGCCGGTTTCGGTGGGGTGCTGAACGCGTTTGAGCTGATGAAGGGCATGATTGAAGCGGGCGCCGCCGGCGTGCACTTCGAAGATCAGCTCGCCTCGGTGAAAAAGTGCGGCCACATGGGCGGCAAGGTGCTGGTCCCGACCCAGGAAGCGGTGCAAAAGCTGGTTGCTGCTCGCCTTGCGGCAGATGTGTGCGGCACCACCACCTTGGTGATCGCCCGCACCGACGCCAACGCGGCCGACTTGCTGACCACGGATGCCGATCCCTACGATGCCGGCTTCCTGACCGGTGAGCGTACCGCCGAAGGCTTCTACAAGGTGCAAGCGGGTATCGAGCAGGCCATCTCCCGCGGCCTGGCCTATGCCCCTTACGCCGACATGGTGTGGTGCGAAACCGCCAGGCCGGACTTGGACGAGGCACGTCAGTTCGCCGAGGCCATCAAGGCGCAGTACCCGGACACCATACTGGCCTACAACTGCTCGCCGAGCTTCAACTGGAAGAAGAACCTGGACGATGCCACCATCGCCCGCTTCCAGCAGGAGCTGTCCGACATGGGCTACAAGTACCAGTTCATCACCCTCGCCGGCATTCATAACATGTGGTTCCACATGTACGAACTGGCCTACCAGTACGCCCGTGGTGAGGGGATGAAGCACTACGTCGAGATGGTGCAGGAGCCGGAGTTTGCCGCGGCAAGCCGTGGTTACACCTTCGTGGCACACCAGCAGGAGGTGGGTACCGGGTATTTTGACAAGGTCACCACCGTCATCCAGGGCGGTCAATCCTCGGTCACGGCACTGACCGGTTCCACCGAAGAAGATCAGTTCCATTGATCTGAGTACGTGAGTCGCACTGATAAAAAACCCCGGCCTGGTGCCGGGGTTTCTGTTTCGCTCGCCTCGCACGCCCGGCTTGATGTCGCCGGTGCCCGACAGGATCAGAGCGCGAGGATCTCTTTCACAAAGGGAATGGTGAGCTTGCGCTTGGCGCTGAAGGAGGCGTTATCGAGTTGATTGAGGGTGCTGAGCAGAGTGCGCATGTCACGGGAGAGGCGATTGAGCAGGAAGCGGCCCACATCGATGGGCAACTTGAAACCACGCAGCTCGGCCCTCAGTTGCAGGGCACTGAGCTTGCCCTCATCATCGAGCTCCTGCAATTGGAAGGAGACCCCCCAGTCGAGGCGTGAGGCCAGATCCGGTAGCTGCAGCCCCAGTTTGCGCGGCGCACTGCAACCGGTCACAACGAGCGTTCCCTCTCCCTTCTCCTGCCAGCGATTGTAAAAATCGAACAGGGCCCGCTCCCAGAGGCTGTTGCCAGCAATGGCCTCCAGACTGTCGAGGCAGACCAGGGGCAGACTCTCCATGGCATCGAGCATGCTGGGATCCAGCTTTTCAAACTGATCGAGGGAGAGATAGGCGGCGGCGGCGTCGCGGGCGTTGACCTCGGCGCAGGTGGCATGCAGCAGATGGGAGCGGCCTGAGCCCTTGGCACCCCAGAAATAGAGGAAAGGTGCGCCCTGACCGATGGCGGCATTCTTCAGAGCCGTGATCAGATGGGCGTTGTTGCCGGGATAGAAACTGACGAAGGTTTCATCATCCGGAAGTTGTACGGCTAAAGACAGTTGGGCCGGTTGCTTCACTCGGTGGGCTTTGACTGTGACATTTGTGCGCTAGTGTAACATCGCTCGGCCAGATAGAGAACCGCCGGACCGGAGCCCGGCGGCGGCAGGCACTAAGGCTGCGACCATTGGTAACGCAGATTGCCCTCATCGGGTAGACGCTGCAACCTGGGTTCGAGCTCCAGGCCGCGAATGAGTTCGGCTCTGTCCCCCTGCAAGGTGAGAGAGAAGTTGACCTTGTCGCCATTGAGCTGGCCTATGGTGACCTGGGTGACACTCGCCATGCCCTGCAGCAGTTTTTGCAGGCTGATCATGTCATCGATGCCCTGCACCCCTTCAATCTGCAAGGCTTGGCTCGAGCTGGCACCGCCAAGACGGGCGCCATAGTTCTCCACCAGCCAACCGGCCAGGGCATCGGCCAAACCGGTGGCGATCTCCTGTTGGCTACCTTGCACCTCCCCCTTGGTCAGCTGCTCGGTTGCCCCTGACTTGGGGCCATAGAGGGCCCAATCCAGGGTCCACTCTTCCCCTTTGGCCACTAATTGGCCCAACACCACCATCTCGGCACCGTAGCGCTGGCTGGCCTTGAGGATGGGGCCGGCGAAACGACCCCAGACATCGGTGGCACTGACCGCCATGCTGTCATCCAAATCCATCAGAGGGATGCTGACCGGCAGCCCCAGGGCCTGGGCCTGGCTGCGCAGCACAGGAGACCAGCCATCACCGGACTGATCCGAAATGATACGGCGCTCCCCGTCGTCCTGAACCAACCAGAACGCAAGCTGCGGACGGGCGGGGCCAAGCAGCGCATATTTGCTGGCCGCGATCAGGGCATTGACCTTGGCGGCCACGAACTGCGCCTTGAGCATCTGCACCTGGCCCTCATCCTGATAGCCGTACTGCTGCACAAACTCCTTGGGGGCAGCCAGCGCCTTGACCACCTCAGGCTGCGCCAGAATATCGCGCTTGCCGCTCACCTTGACCAGCACCTGAGACAGCGCCTGGCCCTGGGCCGCCGTCATGTCGCCGCTGGTTGGCGCCATGCCTTGGTAGAGATCGTTGACCTGAGCGGCTGACAGGGTGCAGGCAAACAGGGCGCCACAGAGGGCGAACAGACATTTATGCATGGGAAACAGCTCTCTGGCGAACAGGATGTGGTGATATGGTAGCGGCAAGCCCTATCCGCCAGCAAGCCGGGTTCGCTGCCGACGCCACAACTCACAAGGGGTCGATGCCCGGTACCCCTTGCCCGAATGAGCAAACAGCCAGACATGACAAAGCCGACCCTGGGGTCGGCTTTTGTGAGGGTTATCTGCGCCCCGATATCTGTCAGGCGTCTCTTGAGCTGACTAATCGGGCTTACTTGGTGCCGAAGATCTTGTCGCCAGCATCGCCCAGACCCGGGACTATGTAGCCCTTCTCGTTCAGGCCGTCATCGATGGCGGCGCAGTAGACTTCCACATCAGGATGCGCGGCTTCCAGGGCCTTGAGTCCTTCCGGGGCGGCAACCAGCACCAGCACCTTGATGGAGTGGCAGCCCTTCTTCTTGAGCAGGTCTATGGTGGCGATCATGGAGCCGCCGGTGGCCAGCATGGGGTCGATGACCAGGGCCAGACGCTCTTCGATGTTGCTGACGATCTTCTCGAAATAGGGAACCGGCTGCAGGGTCTCTTCATCGCGGTAGATGCCCACCACGCTGACCCGGGCACTCGGCATGTGCTCGAGCACGCCATCCATCATGCCAAGACCGGCGCGCAGGATAGGCACGACCGTCACCTTCTTGCCCTTGATCTGGTCAACTTCTACCGGGCCGTTCCAGCCATTGATGGTGACCTTCTCAGTTTCGAAGTCAGAGGTGGCTTCGTAAGTCAGCAGGCTGCCAACCTCTTTGGCCAGTTCACGAAAGCGTTTGGTGCTGATGTCGCCTTCGCGCATCAGGCCAATCTTGTGCTTGACCAGGGGGTGTTTGGCTTCGATGACCTTCATTATTATCTCCTCTAACTGCCGCAAGAAAAATCGCGGAATCATACAATAAAAACCCTTGGCTGTAGAGCTTTTCCGGGGAAAAACGCGCAAACGATTTCCTTTCTGGTTTTCGGCCCTGGCTGGTAGAATGTGCCCCGAATTTTACCCTCCACTTCTATACATGACGGGGACTACTCGCGTGACTGACAAAACCTCACTGAGCTACAAGGATGCTGGCGTTGATATCGATGCCGGCAACGCACTGGTTGAACGTATCAAGGGCGTATCGAAGCGCACTCGTCGTCCTGAAGTCCTTGGTGGTCTTGGCGGCTTTGGGGCCCTGTGTCAAATCCCGGCGGGCTACAAGGAGCCAGTGTTGGTCTCCGGTACCGATGGTGTGGGGACCAAGCTGCGTCTGGCCATCGATCTGAAGAAACACGATACCGTTGGCATCGATCTGGTGGCCATGTGCGTCAATGACCTGATAGTGCAAGGCGCCGAGCCGCTGTTCTTCCTCGACTACTATGCGACGGGCAAGCTGAACGTGGACACCGCCGCCAGCGTGGTGACCGGCATTGGCCTGGGCTGCGAGCAGTCCGGCTGCTCCCTGGTCGGCGGCGAAACCGCCGAGATGCCTGGCATGTATGAGGGGGATGATTACGACATCGCCGGCTTCTGTGTCGGTGTGGTCGAGAAGAGCGAGATCATCGACGGCAGCAAGGTCGGTGAGGGTGATGCCCTGATCGCCCTGGCCGCCAGCGGCCCCCACTCCAATGGCTTCTCCCTCATCCGCAAGATCCTGGAAGTGTCCGGCGCCGATGTGCAGCAGCCACTGGGTGAGACCACCCTGGCCAATGCCCTGCTGGAACCGACCCGCATCTATGTCAAACCCGTACTCAAGCTCATCAAAGAGTGCGAGATCCACGCCCTGTCCCACATCACCGGCGGCGGCTTCTGGGAGAACATCCCCCGCGTGTTGCCCGCCAATACCCAGGCGGTGATCAACGAGCAGAGCTGGCAGTGGCCGGCGGTGTTCAGCTGGCTGCAGCAAGCGGGTAACGTCACCCGCTTCGAGATGTATCGCACCTTCAACTGCGGCGTCGGCATGATAGTCGCCCTGCCCGCCAGCGAGCTGGACAAGGCGCTGGCGCTGCTCAAGGCAGAGGGTGAGAACGCCTGGCACATTGGTCATATCGCCAAGGCCGCCGATGGCGAGGAGCAGGTCATCATCAAATGACCCGTATCCTCGTGCTTATCTCCGGCAGCGGCAGCAACCTGCAGGCCATACTGGATGGCTGCGACCAGGGGCGGATTGACGGCCAGGTCGTGGCGGTCATCAGCAACAAGGCCGATGCCTATGGTCTGGTGCGGGCCCAGCAAGCGGGGGTTGCCGCCGAGGTGCTCGCCCATCAGGGCTTCGAGAGCCGCGAGGCTTACGATGCCGCCCTGATGGCCCGCATCGACAGCCACCAGCCGGACCTCATCGTGCTGGCCGGCTTTATGCGGATCCTCACCGGGGACCTGGTGCGTCACTATCAGGGACGCATGCTCAACATCCACCCCTCCCTGCTGCCCAAGTATCAGGGACTGCACACCCACCAACGCGCCATCGAGGCCGGTGACAAGGAACATGGCGCCAGCGTCCACTTCGTCACCGAGGAGCTCGATGGCGGCCCCGTGGTGCTGCAGGCGCGGGTCCCCATCTTCCCGGAAGATGAGGCGAGCGATGTGGCGGCCCGGGTGCAGGTGCAGGAACACAGCCTCTACCCCCTGGTGGTTCAGTGGTTCTGTCAGGGCAGATTGCGCTGTGATGCCAGCGGAGCCCACCTCGATGGCCAGCCTCTTGGCCAGGCCGGTTATGCCAACGACTGAGTCTGGGTCCGGCACCGACCAGTAGCAGAAACGTAAAGAGGGAGGCCCATGGGCCTCCCTCTTCTTTATCCTGCGATCCCTCTGACCAGTCGGTCGTCAATAGCGGCCTGATTCAGGCAGCCCCCTTGCCGCCCTGGCGTGACACCAGCTCGCCGAGTCGAAACAGGCAATGCTCCCCCGCCGTCATCTGCTGCCAGGATTCATTGCCGGTCAGCGGCCGGGTCGCTATCAGGGTCACCACGTCGTTGGGGGTGGTCTCACTCTGAAAATCGATGGCCACGTCCTCATCGAGCAGACGGGCCTCGCCAAAGGGCGCCCGGCGGGTGAGCCAGTGCAGGTTGTTGCTGCAATAGGTCATCACGTACTCGCCATCGGAGAGCAGCATGTTGAATACCCCCAGGGCGCGCAGCTCGTCGCACAGGCTCGCCAGATGGCGGAACATGGCCGGGAAGTTGGCGGGACGACGGGGATATTTCTGCTCGAGCCGACTCAGCAACCAGCAGAAAGCATGCTCGCTGTCGGTATCGCCGATGGGCCTGTGCCGCCCTGTCGCCAGCTTCTTGTAACCGGTCAACTGGCCGTTGTGGGCGAAGGTCCAGTTACGGCCCCACAGCTCACGGGTGAAGGGGTGGGTATTCTCCAGCGAGACGCAACCCCGGTTCGCCTGACGGATGTGACTCACCACGGCGCGGCTCTTGATGGGCAGCGCCTGCACCAGCCTGGCGATGGGGGATTCGGCACTGGGCTCGGGATCCTTGAAGGTGCGGCACCCCTTTCCTTCATAGAAGGTGATGCCCCAGCCATCCTTGTGGGGGCCCGTCTTGCCGCCGCGCAGCATCAGTCCGGTAAAACTGAAGCAGATATCGGTCGGTACATTGGCACTCATGCCGAGCAGTTCACACATGATCATTCTCCCCCTGCCCGCACAAACTGAGGCACAGCGGTTCGTGCATATCGACCGCGGCCTTACTCGGCCATCTCTTTTTCGACCAGCTGGATCAGGATATGGATCACCTTGATGTGTATCTCCTGAATGCGGTCGGCATAACCGAAATGGGGAACCCGGATCTCGACATCGGCCAGGCCTGCCATCTTGCCGCCATCCTTGCCGGTCAGGGCGATCACCTTCATGCCCTTGGCATGAGCGGCTTCGATGGCCTTGAGGATGTTGCCTGAGTTGCCGCTGGTGGAGATGCCGAGCAGCACGTCGCCGCGACGGCCAACCGCCTCCACATAACGGGAGAAGACATAGTCGTAGCCAAAATCGTTGGAGACGCAGGAGAGATGGCTGGGATCCGAGATGGCGATACCGGCATAACCGGGACGGTTCTCGCGATAACGGCCGGTCAACTCTTCGGCAAAGTGCATGGCATCACAGTGGGAGCCACCGTTGCCACAGGAGAGCACCTTGCCCTCTTGCTTGAAGGAGTCGGCCAGCAACTTGGCAGCGGCCTCGATGTTGTTCAGATTCTGCTCATCGGCCAGGAATGCCTGCAGCACGCCAGCCGCTTCGGTCAGTTCATTGCGGATCAAGTCTTGGTACATGATATCTCTTCCAAAATGTCGTCGCGGCCATTCTCGCACAAGCCGGAGAAGGAGTCGCCCCCGGGCGGGCACTGGCTGCGTCAAATTGCGTTAGGGCGCTCACATTACGCCGGTAACAGGCTTGTAAACAACTTGATAAGTTTCTGCGTATGAATTACAACAGGGCCATATCCAACAGGTCAGACCTCTGGATGAGTTGAGCCAATTTGGCATCCTATCACGCAAGGAGCAAGCAATGACGACGACCCTCACTCTGCTCGGGGTGATCCTGGTTATCGGCGCCCTGGCTTATCGCCGGGTGTCCCTGTTTATCTCTACCCTGGTCACCTTGGCCGCCCTGGTGCTGGGCACCCTGGTGGGTCATGTGCCTCTGCTGGCCTGGGCCCTGTTCGCCCTGATCGCCATCCCGCTCAACCTGGTGGAGTTTCGCCGCAACCAGCTGACCAAGCCGCTGTTCAAGCTCTACAAGTCCATCATGCCGGAGATGTCCCGTACCGAGAAAGAGGCCATCGACGCGGGCACCACCTGGTGGGAAGCGGATCTCTTTGCCGGCAACCCGGACTGGAAGAAGCTGCACGCCATCCCGGTCAGTACCCTCTCTGCCGCCGAGCAGGCCTTCATGGACGGCCCGGTCGAAGAGGTGTGCCGCATGGTCAATGACTGGGAAGTGACCCACGAGCGCGCGGATCTCTCCCCCGAGGTGTGGCAATACCTGAAGGACCACAAGTTCTTCGCCATGATCATCAAGAAAAAATACGGTGGCCTGGAGTTCTCCGCCTATGCCCAATCCTGCGTGTTGCAGAAACTGTGCGGCGCCAGCGCCGTGCTCGCCTCCACCGTCGGCGTGCCCAACTCGCTGGGCCCGGGGGAGCTGCTGCAACACTACGGCACCGAAGAGCAGAAAGACCACTACCTGCCCCGTCTGGCCATCGGCAAGGAGATCCCCTGCTTCGCCCTGACCAGCCCGGAAGCGGGCTCGGATGCGGGCTCCATCCCCGACTTCGGCGTTGTCTGCAAGGGTGAATGGGAAGGAGAAGAGGTGCTCGGCATGCGCCTGACCTGGAACAAGCGCTACATCACCCTCGCCCCCATCGCCACCGTGCTGGGGCTGGCGTTCAAGCTGCGCGACCCGGATCACCTGCTGGGTGAGGAGGAGGAGCTTGGCATCACCTGCGCCCTGATCCCCACCGACATCAAGGGCGTCGAGATTGGCCGCCGTCACTTCCCCCTCAACGTGCCGTTCCAGAACGGTCCGACCCGCGGCGAAGAGGTGTTCGTACCGCTCGACTTCATCATCGGCGGCCCGGCCATGGCCGGTCAGGGCTGGCGCATGCTGGTCGAATGTCTGTCGGTCGGCCGTGGCATCACCCTGCCCTCCAACAGCACAGGGGGCGTCAAGATGCTGGCCCTGGCGAGCGGCGCCTACAGCCGCATCCGCCGCCAGTTCAAGCTGCCCATCGGCAAGATGGAAGGCATCGAAGAGCCGCTGGCACGCCTGGGCGGTAACGCCTACATCATGGGCGCCGCCGCCAAGATGACGGTGACCGGCATCGATCTGGGGGAAAAACCCTCGGTCATCTCCGCCATCGTCAAGTATCACCTCACCGACCGCGCCCAGAAGTGCGTCATCGATGCCATGGACATCCACGGCGGCAAGGCGATCTGCATGGGGCCTAACAACTACCTGGCCCGTGGCTACCAGGGTGCTCCCATCGCCGTCACGGTCGAAGGGGCCAATATCCTGACCCGCAGCATGATCATCTATGGTCAGGGCGCCATTCGCTGCCACCCCTATGTGTTGCCCGAGATGCTGGCCGCCAGCCACCCGGACAAGGAGCAGGCGCTCAAAGATTTCGACAAGGCGATGTTCAGCCACGTCGGTTTCGCCATCAGCAACCTGGTGCGCAGCTTCAGCCTGGGGATCACCGGCGCCCGTATCGCCGGCGCCCCCTACAGGGATCAGACCAAGGGCTACTATCAGCAGCTGACCCGGCTCTCTGCCAACCTGGCTTTCCTGTCGGACATGGCGATGGCGACCCTGGGCGGCGAGCTCAAACGCAAGGAGCGGGTCTCCGCCCGCCTCGGCGATGTGTTGAGTCAGCTCTATCTGGCCTCGAGCGCCCTCAAGCGCTTCCAGGACGAAGGCCGTCAGCAGGCGGATCTGCCGCTGCTGCACTGGTCACTGCAAGATGCCCTGTTCAAGGCGCAAGAGGCGATCGATGAGTTGCTGCGCAACTTCCCGAATCGCTGGATTGGCTTGGCTCTGCGCATCATAGTGCTGCCGCTGGGCCGTGATCTGAAGCGCCCGAGCGACAAATTGGATAGTCAGGTTGCCCGTCTGCTGCAGACGCCGAGTGCAACCCGCAGTCGCCTGGCCGAAGGTCAGTATCTCACTCGCGAGGAGGGTAACCCCTTCGGCCTGCTGGAACAGGCGCTGGACGAGGTGCTGGCTGCCGAGCCGCTGTTTGACAAGGTGTGCAAGGCCGATGGCGTCCGTCGCCCCTTCACCCAGCTGGACAAGGTAGCCGAAGCGGGTCTGGCCGCTGGTACCCTGAATGCGGCTGAAGCCGAGCTGCTGCGCCGCGCCGAAATAAGCCGGCTGCGTACCATCAACGTCGATGACTTCGACCCCATCGATCTGGTGGCCAACAAGGCCCTGTTCGAGGCATCCGCCTACCACAGGGCAGCCTGAACTCCCGCTTGCAACACACGCCTCCCACCGGGAGGCGTTTTTTATCTTCCCCTCCGCCATCTCCCTGCCAAAGGGGGGGGGCATGGCAAAGAACATGGGGTATTTCCTGCCATATCCTCTCCCCCGACAATCTGAAGCCGATCCAGTTCGCTATTTATATTTCAATGAGTTTGCTAACCTCGGCGAAGCAGTTAAGGTAAGCGAAGGTGAAACACAGGATCCCGATATGGATGATAATATCCTGATTATCGATGACGAGGTCGTGCCTCCTCAGGATAAGCAGCAGGAAGGCTGGAAGGTGATGATAGTGGATGATGAACCGGAAGTTCATCGCATCACCAAACTCACCCTGAACAAATTTGAATTCGATGGCAGACCCCTGACCTTTCTCGATGCCTATTCAGCCACCGAGGCCAAGGTGCTGCTCCTCGCACATCCCGACGTGGCGCTCTTGCTGCTGGATGTGGTGATGGAGACCGACGATGCCGGTCTGGAGGTGGTACGTTTCACCCGCGAGGAGTGCCACAACAAGCTGGTACGCATCGTGCTTCGCACCGGTCAACCCGGCCAGGCTCCGGAAGATGACGTGGTCAACAACTACGACATCAACGACTACAAGGACAAGACGGAACTCACCTCCCAGAAGTTGCGTACCCTGCTGCGCGCCAGTTTGCGTTCCTATCGTGATATCTGTGCCCTGGAGAATCACCGCCATGGGCTGGAGAAGGTCATCCAGGCTTCCAAGGGCATCTTCGACAAGTTGGCTCTGCGCCAATTCGTCGAAGGTGCCCAGACCCAACTCTGTACCCTGCTCAGCCTGGAAGAGTCGCAGATCTACAACGTCAGACAAGCGACCTATGAGCTGAAAGATCAGATGCTGGTACCGCTCCTGTCCGACAAAGAGCCCATGCGCTTGCACGATGCGCCCACCATCTTTCGCGAGGCCATGGCTCGTTCGGCCAACGTCTACCACGGCCACGAGATGGTGCTCTACTGCCAGAACCGCAGCCATCATCTGCTGTTTCACATCGAAACCCATCGCCCCTTGAGTCAGATGGACACCAGCCTGCTCAGCCTGTTCACCGAAAACATCATAGTGGCGCTGGAGAACATCCGGCTCAACGAGCTGATTGCCGACAACGAGCGCGAAATCATCTACCGCATCGGCGAGCTGGTTGAGTCACGCTCCAAAGAGTCCGGTCTGCACGTCAAGCGGGTGGCTCTCTATACCGAGCTGTTCTGCCAACTGCTCGGCATGGATGAGCAGCAGAGCGAACTTATCAAGCGCGCCTCCCCCCTCCATGACATCGGTAAGGTCGGCATCCCGGATGCCATTTTGCACAAGCCGGGCAAGCTCACCCCGGAGGAGTGGGAGATCATGAAGACCCATGCCCAGCTCGGGCATGACATGCTGTGCGGCAGCAAGCTGGCTCTGTTCCAGATTGGCGCCACCATAGCCGGTAACCACCACGAGAAGTGGAATGGCAGCGGTTACCCCCAAGGGCTGACGGGGGAAGCCATCCCCCTGGTCGGGCGCATCGTTGCCCTGGCGGATGTATTCGATGCCCTGGGGTCGGATCGCTGCTACAAGCAGGCCTGGCCACTGGAGCAGGTGATCGCTCTCATCAATGAGGAGCGGGGTCAGCATTTCGATCCCCAGCTGGTCGATCTGATGATGAGCAATCTCGATGACTTTCTCGCCATTCGCGCCGCCTATCGCGATAAATTTATCGGCGAGAGCTAAGCGGCGACTCAGCTTAGCGTGGCTGAGCAGAGGGTCTAAACAACGAGGCCGCCGTCCCTGGGGACGGCGGCCTCGTGCTATGTGGCTCGTTCGGTTTTTTGCCTCAAGGCCTCACTGCCCGGGCAGATTGAGATCCAGTACCGGGCCCGGCTCGGCCTCGGCCGCCTGCTGGGCCGCCATGGCCCGCTGGAAGGCGCGCCGTTTCTGCCACAGCATGAAGCCCACCCCTGCCCCCAGCAGCGCCAGCACACCCAGACCGATCGTCAGCCATAGCCACCAGGGCGTGCCCTGCTCCTCCTCAAACCCAGGCGCGGGTGCGGGCACCGCCTCACTGGCGAGCGGAGCCGGCGCCACGGGCGCTAGCGCCGGATAGATGTCAAACGACTTGTCCGGCAGGGCGATACGCAGCTCCCGGCCACTGCGGCTGGTGGCAAACAGCTCGGCGCTGACGCGATACTTGCCCACCTGGGTCAACTTGGCGAGATCCACCTTGAGATCCCCCGTGCTGCTCTGGGCACTGAAACCGGTGTGGGCACCGGTATTGCTGGTGGTCTCCCCCTTGATGGCGACCGTGGCCGGGTCCAGCTCATCCCCATCTATCTGCAGCACCAGCTCGGGCCCTTGCTGATCCCCGCTGCTGCGCAGCTGATAATTCACCGGTAACGGGTAGAGCAGCACCTCCTGCCCACGGGCCCGCACGAACACCTGATTGCCAGTGCTGATCAGGGCGCGATACTTGCCAGCCGGTGCATCGAGCAGCACCTCGGCGGTCAGGATGCCATCGACTGGCACCTCATCGAGCCCCTTGCCATCGTCCAGATAATGGCCGAGCGCCTTCTCAAACACCGGCTCCCCCTGCTGTTCCGGGGTGTTGAAGGCTTGCAGGCGGGCGGTCATCCCCAAGTCGGTCAGATAGTAGCTGCGATCCGGGGTGTTGCCATCGATGAGCAGGCGAGCCCCCAGCTTGAGGTACTCCCCCTGATAGAGACGCTGGGGCAAGGGCTGCATATCCAGGGTCACATCGCTGAGCAACCGAACTCGGTTGCTGGGATCGATGGCCCCTATCGCCTGCCAGGGGCCCGCCATCGGATGACGTATGGTGATCACATCCTGATCCCCCAGGGCCAGCCAACCCACCTCGGGAGCCTGCACCCGGCCTGCATACAGCTTGCTGCCATCGGGGCGCACCAGGATCACCGAGGGGCTGCCCGGCTGGCGCTTGATGATAAAGGAGACCTCTTTTATCCCGTAATCGATGCGAAATCTGTTGTCGAGCAGCGGCACATCGGAGGGACCGAACACCTCATTGGCCTGTGCCATGCTGGGCAGTGTGCCAAGCAGCAAACTGCCCAGCAGCCAGAGCCATGATTGCCTCTGCTGGCTGCGGCCACTTCCTTGCACGACCCCAGATTTCATTGACGCCACAGGCAACTACCTCCCTTCTTCTGGACCAGATCCAGCCTGCTTTCATGGTCGGCCTGCGCCTCAGCACTGGCGCGGATCACCTTGAGTGGCGATCTGGTGGCATCCAGACGGCGTATGCCGGTGTCCTTGTTGGCATCATCCCCCCCCTCGGCGGCCAGATTGAGTTTGGTCTGGCCACCTGTCATCAACAGATAGACGTCTGCCAGTATCTCCGCATCGAGCAAGGCGCCGTGCAAGGTACGGTGGGAGTTGTCTATGCCGTAACGATCGCACAGGGTATCCAGGTTGTTGCGCTTGCCCGGAAAGAGATCCCGCGCCATCGCCAGGGTATCGGTGACGGTACAGATATCGGTGGTCTTGAGGGAGAGGCCCAGCTTGCTGAACTCATAATCCATGAAGCCCACGTCAAAGGGGGCATTGTGGGCGATCAGTTCAGCGCCGCGAATGAAGTCAATGAACTCATTCGCTACCTTGCTGAAGGGGGGCTTGTCGACCAGGAACGCATCTGTGATGCCGTGTACCCGGATAGCCTCGGGATCCACCAGCCGATCCGGCTTGAGGTAGACATGATAGTGGTTACCGGTCAGGCGACGATTGATCACCTCCACGCAGCCGATCTCTATGATGCGGTGGCCCAGATAGTGCGGACCCCCACTAAAGTTCATGCCTGTGGTTTCAGTATCCAGAATAATTTGGCGGTTGGCTTGGGCTGTGTTCATGTTCCAATCTATGTCAAACTTCGGTTTTACTCGCTAGTTTACCCCAAGGCTCATGTTAAAACAGATTGATTTATATACGGATGGTTCCTGCCTCGGCAATCCGGGCCCGGGCGGCTACGGCGCAGTCATGGTCTTCGGTCAGCATCGCAAGGAGTTGGCTGGGGGCTATCGCCTGACCACCAACAACCGCATGGAACTGATGGCCGCCATCGTCGGCCTGCGCACCTTGAGCGAACCCTGCCAGGTGCGGCTCACCACCGACAGCCAGTACGTGCGCCAGGGCATCACCCAGTGGATCATCGGCTGGAAGAAGAAAGGCTGGATGACCGCTGGCCGTCAGCCGGTCAAGAATGTGGACTTGTGGAAGCAACTCGATGCAGAAGCCGCCCGCCATCAGATCGAATGGCTCTGGGTCAAGGGTCACTCGGGGCACCCCGAGAATGAACGCTGTGATGAGCTGGCCCGGGATGCCGCCAGTGGCAAAGAGCTGGCCGACGATGTCGGCTACCAGCCCTGATATCCCCGGTGATTGACGCGACCAGCTACCAGCCCTGACGTGCCATGCCCGGCGCCGTCACCTGCTTGGCCAATTGCCAGGGGCGACGCACCGGGATCAACGGATAGCGCCGCTTGCGCGCCGCTATCACATAGACAGAGGCGAAGGGGCGCAGATAGTCACGGCCCAGGCTCTCGCGCCACCAGCCGATACGACTGCGCGGCCCCATCATGGCGTAGCCGAATCTGTCATCGAACATCACCTCGAATCCCAACAACTGCAACCAGTCGGTGACTCTGGCCGGACTGAACATGCGCGCCGACCAGGGCAGTCGGCGACTCAACCCAGGCAGCAGATGGCCAAGGCCGGCCAGGCTCAGAGGGTTGTAGCCGCTCAGGATGAGCCAACCATCATCGGTCAGTACCCGTTCGGCCTCACGCAGCACCTGATGGGGATCCACGCTGAAATCGAGCACGTGGGCCAGCAGACAGGCATCCACGCTGCCTCCCCTGACTGGCAATGCCAGGGGATCCCCTCGGCAATCGAGCAAGCGCCCCTGCCCGGCCATGCCAATCTGATGACGAATGCTGGAATGGCCACAGGATAGCTCGGCACTCAGGCTGCCAACTTTGAGCAGGTGATAACCAAAGAGTTGCGGGCACCAGCTGTCGAGCCGCTCCTGGATCTCTGCGGCGACCCAATCCCCCAGCGGGATCTCGGCCCAGCTGGTCGGGATCTCGAGCTGTTGTTCGGTGCGGGCCAGCTGCATAATAGGATTCAACCTCGGGAACATGGGTTAACACGCCATCCAGTTATATAAGATCCCCTTCATTAAGAGAACATAAAGAGGCCAACGCCATGTATCCAGTCATCACGATACCCGCTTTTAATGACAACTATATCTGGTTGATCAGACACGAGAATCATTGCCTGGTTGTCGATCCGGGCGACGCGGCTCCGGTCCAGGACCGGCTCGACAGTCTCGGCCTTGAGCTCGATGCCATACTGCTCACCCATCATCACCACGACCATGTCGGCGGGGTCGATGCGCTGCTCAAACGCTACCCCAAGGCCCGGCTGTATGGCCCCAAGCTGAACCCGCTTCCCGATCAGCACGGCCAGTGGCTCGATGAGGGGGACACGATTGGCTGGCACGATCTCAGTCTCACCGTCATGCATGTCCCCGGTCATACCCTTGGCCACATCGCCTACCATGGCAACGGCATGCTGTTTTGCGGCGATGCCCTCTTCTCTGCCGGGTGCGGCCGCATGTTCGAAGGCACCCCTGATCAGATGCATGATTCACTGATGCGGCTGGCCGCGCTGCCAGATGACACTCAGGTCTATTGTGCCCATGAATATACCCTCTCCAATCTGCGTTTTTGCCTCGCCGTCGAGCCCGACAATCTGGCACTGCAAAAGCGCATCGGTCAGATCAGCAAGCTGCGCCAGCAGGGCCTCCCGAGTCTGCCCACCCGCTTGGGTGACGAGCGGGAATTCAACGTTTTTCTGCGCTGTAATGAGCCGGGCGTAAAATTTTCTGCTGAGAAACAGGGGATGAAATACTTGGAAAATCCAGTAGATACCTTTGCCGTGCTCAGACGCTGGAAGGACACTTTTTGAACAAACCTTGATCAGGCCAGGTTTGCCGCTTATGATGCGCGCTGATTTTCTACCAAGATGACCTGCGTGAGATGAAGTTACGAACGGCCTTATTGGCGACGCTGTTACTCAGCGGATGCCAAAACCTGAATCATCAGGATGACCGGGCGCTAACGGCAAATGAGCCGATCAAGTCCCCACAAGTCAGCAAAAAACTGCATAAGAAACATGCATCAGGATCCTTCTTTAGCGACGATCAGCTAGACGAGGTGCAAGATACGGATAACCTTTGGGCCCGTATCAGCGATGACATGCAGTTGGATTTCCAGGATAACCAGCGCATTGGTCAACAACGTGCGGCTATCCTGCGCAGTGACAATCACATGGCCACCATTGCCAGTCGTGCTGAACCCTACCTCTACCTTATCGTTGAGGAGATCGAACGGCGCGGGCTGCCAATGGAGCTGGTGACCATCCCCATGATAGAGAGCATGTTCGATCCCCATGCCCGCTCGAGCAGCAATGCCGTCGGCCTGTGGCAGTTCGTGCCCCAGACAGGCCGTAACTTCGGCCTGCGTCATGACAACTGGTATGACGGGCGCCGCGATGTGATCGCCTCGACCAATGCCGCCCTTGACTACTTTGAATACCTGAATCGCTTCTTCGACGGTGACTGGCTGCAAACCATCGCCGCCTATAACGCCGGAGAAGGCCGGGTGCGCAACGCCATATTGCGCAACCAGAAACGGGGTCGCCCCACCGACTTCTGGTCCTTGGATCTGCCGCGCGAGACCCGCATGTATGTGCCCAAGGTCCTGGCCATGGCGGATGTGATCAGCAATCCCGACAAGTACAACATCACTCTGCCCATGCTCGCCAACGAGCCCAAGCTGCGGGTGGTCAAAACCGAAGGTCAGATCGATTTGCACGTGGTCGCTCAGCTCGCAGGAGTTCGTCCGGCGGATCTGAAAGAGGTCAACCCGGCCCTGACCCGCTGGACCACCTCTCCCAGGGGCTCCTACCGCCTGCTGGTGCCGGTGGAGTATGCCGACAGCCTGGAGCTGGCCCTGGCAGACTTGCCGCAGCGTGAGCGGGTACCTACGCGCTCCTATCAGGTCACCTCCGGTGACACGCTGTCCCGGATCGCCATGCAAAACGGAGTGAGCGTCAATCAGCTCAAGATGGCCAATAACCTGCGCGGCAATAGCCTGCGTCGTGGACAGACCCTCTATATTCCGACCGACGGCAAACCCGTGGCCACCGCCACGGTGCAAAAGGCCGCGGCCAGCAAGCCAACCCGGCTCGCCGCCAACACCGCTGGCAACAAGCTGCAGTACAAGGTGCGCTCCGGCGATACCCTCTGGAACATCAGCCGTGCCCATGGGGTGACCCATAACGACCTGGCGAAATGGAATGGCCTCAACGCCAAGTCCGCGCTCAAACCCGGTATGCGGTTGGTGATCTGGCCCAAGGGTGCCAAGGGCGGTGATAAATCCATGGTCTATCAGGTGCGTCGCGGTGATTCGCTCTCCGCCATTGCCGCCCGCTTCCAGGTCGCCGTCGTGGACGTGATGCGTTGGAACCAGCTCGACAAGAGTGGTTATCTCAAGCCAGGTCAGGAGCTGACCCTGTTTGTCGACAACAACAGCTGACAGCCCATAGCCAAAAAAAACCACCTTCGGGTGGTTTTTTTATATCTGCCGTTGGCTGGCTGACGGCTTCGACACCGATTGCCGTCCTCTGGCGCGCCACCTCGCCTTGTCAGGCAATCCGCTGTCCTGGTTGATCAGGCAGTAAAAAACCACCCGCAGGTGGTTTTTGATCGTGCCAAGCCTGAGGCTTAAGGCGTCACGGCCTGAGCCGCGAAACGGGCCATGATCGGATTGTGATCGGAGGCATCTGTCGCCGGGCTCTTCACCTCGACCAGATCCAGACTCCGGTAGTAGAGATGATCCAGCGGGCGGCCAAAGGCACGGCGACGCAGGTCCGGCGAAGGGATCGCTTCTTGCAGTCCCAGCTCCTCCACCAGCTTATCAAGCCAATACTCCCGCTTTTCACTCCAGGTGTTGAAATCCCCTCCCAGGATCACCGGCCCCTGGTGACGGTGGATCAGGGCGGTCAAATCGTTGAGCTGCTCGCGGAAGGTGGCCATGCCAAGTTCGAAGTTGACCGCATGGAGGTTCACCACCAACACACCATCAGGATCGCCCTGTAAAGGGTACAGGCTCACCAGACCCGACTTGGGGATGCGCAGCAGTGGCTCGGGGGAGCGAACGCCGCAGACGAACGCCTGGTGCGTCTTGGCCACTGTCATGACGCCGAAGGAGACGCCACCTTGGGTGAAAGCTTGCAGCTGTTGCCACTGGAAACGACCCGCCTGCAGCCAGGCCAGCATGTCGGGCTTGGTCGCCGACTCCTGCAGCAGCAGCAGATCCTGATCCTGGGCAAACGCAGTCATGCCCTCGCGCCAGTTCTTGCGCTGTCCCTTGTACAGATTCCAGACGGTGATGCCGAACTCCCGCGGCAATGCCTCAGCAGCCAGGGCCACCAGGGGCGGTTGATGACAACTGAGGTTGGGCACTATGCCTTGTGCCGTGACCAGATGATCTCTGGACGGCACCTCGAAGCAGCCGACCAGCCCCAGGGTCAGCAGGGAGGTACCCAGAATGCGATAACTATTTTTCATTGGCTAACAACCACCTGGCTATCTTTGCGTGCTCGTTCAACAAAATATCATCCAAGCCGACTAGGCTGAACATTCGCGCCCAACGTCAAGCCACTGTGGAGGATCCCCATGCCCAGACAGCAACAATACCGTGTGACCTTTTACGATCAGCAGGGCAATTGCCATCAGGTTGAGTTATCCACCCGATACCAGATCAGGCGCGACCCCCAATGCGATCTCTGTGTGTTCGATACGAACCAGTGCGTGGGGTCTGAGGAGATGCTGGAGAGCATGATACGGCAAAAAACCGGGTTTGAGCAGGAAATATCCATCATCAACGCCCGGCTTATCTGAATCCCGCTTACAGCGGTACCGAGCGCGGTTTACCCTGATCGTCTATGGCCACGTAGGTGAAGACCCCCTCGGTCACGCAGTAGCGCTGGGCATCGTTCGCCCGCAGCACCGGCTTGACCCAGACTTCCAATTTCAGGCGCATCGAGCTCCGTCCCACCTGCAGGCAAGTGCCATAACAGCAGACCACATCCCCCACTTTGACCGGGCTGTGGAAGGTCATGCCTTCTACCGAGACGGTACAGATCCGCCCCTTTGCCAGCTCCTTGGCCATGATACCGCCCCCTATATCCATCTGGGACATGATCCAGCCACCGAAGATGTCGCCATTGGGATTGGTGTCTGCC
The DNA here is from genome assembly GCF_000820045.1 of Aeromonas rivuli. Classification (GTDB taxonomy): domain Bacteria; phylum Pseudomonadota; class Gammaproteobacteria; order Enterobacterales; family Aeromonadaceae; genus Aeromonas; species Aeromonas rivuli. Next base: position 35,229 of record NZ_CDBJ01000007.1, read on the forward strand.
GGCATCGCCAGGGTGCGCAGCAGCAGATCCCCTTCGGGCTCACGGGCCGGGGTAGCTGTATTCGTGTCGACCATCATTACTACTCTCTATGATTGGGATGGCGGCATGATAGGGACAGGCTCCTCCCTTGGCAAATGCTATGCCGGGCCAGGGTGTGCCAGCGCCCGGCCGCCTGGCAAGCCTCCCCTCGCCGCCATGCCAATGACCCGGGCTCATGCCTGCTCAGTCACCATCCAGTCTGCCACTCTGCACGCCGCCTCACAGTCGCGCGCCCGCCTCGCTCGCCAACCAGGCCAGAGGATCCGCTACCCGATACTCAAAACCGAGCTCGCGGCAGATCCGCGCTCCTGTCACAGGTGAAAAATCGCCAGCCGGTTCAATGAAATCAGGGGCCACCAGGCCAATACGCACGGCGGCGGCGCGGTAAAACTCCTGGCGACTGGGGTGACCGGGGGCGCTCAGGGTGTAGCAGGCACCTGACTCGCCTTGTTCGAGCAGCAGGCAGCACGCGGCAACCAGATCCTGCTGATGGACCAGATTGACCGCCTGAGCACCGCCGCTGACACTCTTGCCCGCCAAGAATCGTCCGGGGTGACGGCCTGGGCCATAGAGGCCAGCCGGGCGCACCACTATGGCGCGATCGAAACCGGCAGCCAGCACGGCGCGCTCAGCCGCCAGCATGCGCAACCCCCGCTCGGTGTGAGGCGCGGCCTGCTCCTCTTCGCCCTGCCCGGGCCCCCACACCGAGGTGGCACTGACGAACAGGAGATTGCGCACCCCAGCGGCCCGGGCCATGGTGCACAGCTGCGTGATGGCGCCAGGGTAGTCATCCGTCTTGCCTGGCGGCACACAGACGACCAGGTTGTCGACGACCAGGGGCCAGACAGAGCCCATCTGCGCCGAGAGATGCAACTGGCAGGCATTGAGGCCCTCGGCCCGCAGCACTCTGACCTTCTCCTGACGGGTCACCGTCACCGTCACCGCCCATCCCTCATCGCTCAGCGCGTGAGCCAGGGGAAGCCCCAGCCAGCCAGCCCCCACTATCCCTACGCTGGCAACCGCGTCTGCTGCGCGCTCTTGTGGTGCTTGTCGTAAGACGGCGTCTTGCATGCTCACCTCTGCTGTTGATAAAACCGTGATGACTGTGGAGGGGACGGCCAGGCTCGGCGACCCTGTCGGGCAAAAAACCAAAAAAAAAACGGCCATCCATGATGACCGTCGAAAGTAACGAAGGAAATAGCTGGATCACCAGTCATCTCCCACAGCGGGAAAATCGGGAGCCTGAGCTCCTAATTCGTGGGGCTCATGCTAGTGTTCTCCCGGCCAAAAAGCTATGAAGCAGATCACAGTTGAAAGGGATTTCTGAAAACGCTTTCAGTTTCCGGCTTAAAAATGGCCCACTTGGGGCCATCTTCTCATGCCATCTCGGTGACGGACTCCCGTGCGACCAGTTCAGCCTCGAACTTGAGGGTCAGCCCCTCCGCCGGTTTATGATCCAGCAGACGCAGCGCCAACTCGGCGGCCCGCCCACCCATGGCTTCGATGGGGTAGCGCACCGTGGTGAGCTTGGGATAGATGTAACGGGCGTAGGGAATATCGTCGAACCCCACCACTGAGACCTGTTGCGGGATCTTGTAACCCCGCTCCAGCAGGCAGGAGATGGCACCCGCCACCATGGCATCATTGAAGCCCAGCACGGCGCTGAACGGCACGCCGCGCGCCAGCAGTGCCGTCATGGCAACATAACCGCCGTTCTCGTCGGCAAAGGCGCGGCCTATCAGAGCGGGATTGACGGCTATTCCGGCCCGTTGCAGGGCGTGGGTATAACCGGCCATACGCTGCTGACCGTCGACGAACTCCTCGTCATCCGAGGTGACAAAGGCTATCTGGCGATGCCCCGCATCGAGCAGATGCTGACAAGCCGTGGTGATACCCGCCTGATTATCCAGCCAGACACAGCGATCCTCCGCCCCCGGCACCTGACGGTTGATGAAGACCACAGGGGTAGAGCCTGCCGCCAGCTCGCTCAACTCGTCGTCCGGCAGCGCCTTGCTGTGCAGGATCAGGGCATCACACTGGCGTTGCAGCAGGGCCTGTATGGCATGGCGCTCACGCACCTCATCATGGTTGCCTGACATCACAATGGTGAACTTGTCGGCGCGATCGACCACGGTTTCGATGCCGCGCATCATCTGGGCAAAGAAGGGGCCACCACACAGATCCCCCACCAGCACGCCGACGCAGTTGGAACGTTTACTGACCAGCGCCTGGGCAAAGCTGTTGGGACGAAAATTCAGCTCCTTCATGGCCGCCAGCACCGCCACCTTCTTCTCCGGGGCGACCTGGGCCGTGCTGTTGATGACACGGGACACCGTCGAGATGGAGACATTGGCCATGCGGGAAACGTCTTTAATCGTTGCCACTCTCAATTCCTTTCATTAGGGGTTCGCCGCGCTTGGCTCGCCATTATAGCGACTCGTTCAATCCTGAACGCGGCGCCCGATCACCTGACAGGTTTCTTTTTGTAACAAAACCTTGCCCCATGATACCCCATCCACCCTGGAGAGGGAGCCGGGGCCACGCTGCACCGCCTCAGTATTGGTGGCGTAGTTCTCGTTCGGACATGAAACGCAGGGGTTGCTTGAGCCTGTGCCGATAGATGAGGTCGAACGACAGCACATTCTGCACATAGTTGCGGGTCTCCTGATAGGGGATGCTCTCGACCCAGACATCCATCGGCTTGTCGGTGTGGGCATCACGCCAGCGTTTCACCCGGCCCGGCCCCGCGTTGTAAGCGGCGGCAGCCAGAATACGATTGCCGTCATACACATCCAGCAGTCGCTTGAGGTAGGCACTGCCGAGGCGAATGTTCATCATGGGATCAAACAGCTGTTGAGGATCCCGGTAAGGGACTCCCAGCTTGCCGGCGGTCTCCTTGGCGGTGGCCGGCATCAGCTGCATCAGCCCCCGCGCGCCCACCGGTGACTGCGCCAGCGGATAGAGGGCACTCTCCTGACGGGAGATGGCATAGAGCAGGCTGGTATCCATGACCCGCTCACGGGCCATCTGGGAGAAGGTGCGTTGCAGCGGCAGCGGGAAGCGCAAGTCCAGGGCATCCCAGGCCTCGGCGCGAATGCTGGCGAGGATTGCCAGCTCATGCCAACCCTGATTGAGGGCGACATGGCCAAATTCGATGCGCTGGGCCACCGAGTTGCGATCCATGTTGTGGATCCACTCCGAGCGAGCCGCGGCGATTTCGTTCATGGCGAGCAGCTCCTTGACCCGGGCCAGGAAGGGCCAGCGTCCGGCGGCACTGCGCCAGTCCGGGGCCCTGACCTGCGGCTCATTCTTGAGGCGATAAGGCACGCCGCTGCGCTGAGCGGCCATAAAGCCATAGAAGCCGCGCAGGCCGGCGGTCTCAATATAGAGCGCCTTGGCTGGCTTCTGCTGACCCTGCACTTCCAGGGCGCGAGCCTGCCAATAGCGCCAACGATCCTCTTTCTGCCGCGCCTGTGGCAGCTGTTTTATCCAGCCTTCGAGCCCGCGCCAATCCTCCTCCCAAATCGCAAGCCGTGCCCGCAGCTCCACCAACTCGGGTTGCGCCCGCACCTGGCTATCGACCCAGGCTCGCTGAGCCGGGGATCTATCCAACAGGTAACGCCGGGCAATGGCGTATTCAACCGGTTTGAGCTCCTGGGCGCTGAACGCGAAACGACTGCGATAGCTGGCCAATGCCCCCAGCACCCGATCCGGCTCGCTGTTGGCATAACGCACCAACCCCTGCAGCAGCAGCTGGCGCGAGTGCCGCTCCTGACTGAAATAGACGGGATTCATCACCTTGGCCGGCTGACTCAGCAAGCTGGCCATCAGGGTGCCACTGCCCTTGAGCCCGGCGCCAAGCTGATTGGTCAAATGATTCACCAGGTTGCTGTTGCCCCCTTCGAAGGCGAGCATCATCCGCGACCAGACAGCCTCCTGGGTACGTAACCCGGCACCTTGCCAGAGGCTAAACAGAGAGTCGCACGCATCCGGGCGCGACTCGCCGCTCAGCCAGAGCTTGCCCGCCTCGCGCAGCCCCTCCTCGCGATGGCCGGTATGGTAGCGCGCCTCATAGTGCATGCAGCGCAGCTCGGTGGAGTTGGGGACGTCGGGATAGAGCCGCAGGAACTGGGACCACTGGTTGCTTTGAGCCAGATGAATGAGATAGCTGCGTTCCAGACGATTGGACTGAGGGGTATCGGCATGCTCCTTGATGAAGCGGGTGACCTCGCCATATTCGGCGCCGCCCGGACGAAACGCGAGCCGGTAATAGTCCAGATAAGGCAGCAGCGGGTAATGGTTGAGCTGGCTTCTGAGCGTCTGGAAGCGAGCCATGTCGTTGGCGCGCACCGCATCATAGGCCTGGCGATAGCGCAACTGATCCATGGTCTGCGCCATGGCCCCCGGCACCAGGAGGGCGGATAAGATGATTCCCCAGACGGCTTTCACTCGACTTCTCCCTAAAATCGGGCGCCCAATGGCGCCCTGTTCTGTCTCCCCATTCTACCCGTAAACGGCCCGGGCTACAGCTTTGCTGCGACGGAATTTCTCGCCTCCAACTTGCCCCCCATCCGTTTGACGTAGCGTTCCAGATAAGGCACGGGCAGCGGCTTGGAAGCCAGGTATCCCTGATAGAAATGGCAGCCCTGGGCCCGCAGAAATTCCAGCTGCTGGCGCGACTCCACCCCTTCTGCCGTCACGTTGAACCCCATGTGACGCGCCATGGCGATCACCGCCTCGACGATGGCCATGTTGTCGCCATCCCGGGGAATATCCTGGATAAAGGATCTGTCTATCTTCAGCTCGTCGGCAGGCAAGCGCTTGAGGTAGCTCAGGGAGGAGTAACCGGCGCCAAAGTCATCGATGGCAAAGCTGATACCGAGCTGCTTGAGCTCGGTCATCTTGCTGATGGTGTCCTCCGCATGGCCCAGGACCACAGACTCGGTGATCTCCAGGTTCAGGCAGGCCGGATCCATGCCGGTCTGCGCCAGTACGTCATAGATACATTCGACAAAATCCTGGGCATGAAACTGCTTGGCGCTGACATTGACCGACAACTGGGGAATATGGATCCCGTTCTCCTCCCAGCTCACATACTGGCTGCACGCCTCATGCAGCACCCAGTTGCCAATGTCGACGATAAGATCCGTCTCCTCGGCGATGGGAATAAATTCGGCGGGGGAGACCAGCGCGCGCCCCGGCGGCTGCCAGCGGATCAGTGCCTCGACCCCGATAAGATCACCGCCTTCCACCAGGTGCTGGGGCTGATAATGCAACATCAGCTCGCCCCCGCTCAGGGCACTGCGCAATTCGTTGTGAATGAGCAGCCGCCTGTCCGCTTGATGCTGCATGGCGGCATCGAAGAAGCGACGGGTCTTGCGGCCCGCGGATTTGGCCTGATACATGGCGGTGTCCGCCTGCTTGAGCAGATCGTCCACCCCCTGCTCACGTCCCGGAAACAGGGTGATCCCCACGCTGGCACCAATGTGCAGCACCTGTGCCCCCTGACGATAGGGCGCCGCTATCTCGCCAATCAATCGCTCGGCAATGAGATCGGCCTGCATCTCCGCCTGGGGCGGGCTGCTGGAGAGAGAGGGCAACAGCAGCACGAACTCGTCGCCGCCCAGACGAGCCAGACAATCCCCCTGGCGCACCAAGCGCTTGAGGCGAGTGGCCACCTCCTTGAGCAGCCAGTCACCTGTGGCATGGCCGAGGGAGTCATTGATGGTCTTGAAGTGATCGAGATCGATAAACAGCAGGGCACCGACCAGATGATCCCGGCTCGCCGCCACGAAAGTCTGTTCCAGGGTTTCATGGAGCTGGCGCCGGTTTGGCAGACCGGTCAGCTCGTCGTAATAGGCGAGATCCTGAATGCGGCGTTCGGCAGCCTTGCGCTCCGAAATATCCTCGAAGCAGATGACAAAGTGACTGATCCGCCCCTTGTCATCCTGCACCGGGGTCACGATTTCCCACTGGGGGTAACCATAACCACGGGCGTGGCGGCGCATCGTCTCCCCCTGCCAGCGGCTCAGATGGTCGAGCTCATACCCCAGGCCCCCTTCACTGGGCCAGAGATCGCAGCTCAGCCGCTTGCCAAGCACCGCCTGGCTGTCAAAGCCGGTGATCTGGCTGAAGGCATGGTTCACCCGCAGCACCTTGTAATCGGGATCCGTGATGATGATGCCTTCATGGGTCTCGAATGCCACGGCAGAGAGCCGTAACTGAGCCTCACTCTGCAACCGTTCCAGCTCGGCCACCATGCGCACCGAGAAGATGGTGAGTGCACTGGCCAAGTCAGGCAGCGCCACCGAGCCGGAAAAAAGCAGTGCCAGGTGGCCAAGCACCTGACCATGGCGATCGCGCAGGGGATGCCCATGATAGGTCTGGCCCGGGGCAAGCCAGGTTTGATCCTGTACTGGGGCCTCCAGCATCAGAGTCCGGGCCTGGCCTCCTTCATACAGGGTCTGACAGGGCATGCCCTCCAGCCGGTAGTGATCCGGTTCCACGCCATGGCTGGCCAGGACCCGCAGCGACGCCGCATCCCCTCGCTCGGCCAACCAGACAGCATCGGCATTGAGGATAAGCGCCAGTTCATCGACCAGGGTGCTGAAGAACTCCAGCCCCGTCTTGGCGGAAAGCGCCTGAGCCAATTGGGCCAGCAAGGGATCTTGCACCCGCAGCACAGCACGCTCGTGGCTGGCCTGGGCTGACAGCAAGGAGCGATCGTTGACCTCTATCGGACTGATCCAGCCACAACAGAGCGCCTGATCGGGGAGATACTGGCCGCACCAGAGGTAATGATGGGCCTGGCCATCCTCCCCCTGCAGGTGGCCAATAAACTGGCCAGGCTTGTCCCCTTGCTGCAGGCGGGAAAGGAATTGGGCAAAGCCGACCTCGTCGGCAGGATCCAGGTCATCGCTCCAGGGGTGAGACCCCTCCCCTTGCCAAAGCTGGTTAGAGGCATGATCCGAGACTCGCCATTGGCTCTGGGCCGGATCATAAAACCACATCATCTGAGTGGCCTGCTGCTTCATGTACGACTCCAACTATTGTCTCTGTCCCAGAATGCGCAGGATACCGAGATCGCCCTCGCCTTCCCGAATATAGTGGGGAAAGAAAAAATGGGTGGGGGCAGTGCGGGTGAAACCTGATTAAAAGTCGACAGACTGTGCTGCCGGGAAGGGACAGATAGGATCCAATTTCCCCATACTGCCTGCCCATTTCATGCAGCTCAAGTGCTTTTTGGTCCAGAAGCCGAAAAGATCACAATTTACAATTTGATGAATAACAAAGAACAGATAATGTGATCTGGATCACATTATCTCCCTCCTCCATGGGTATTCTGAAGGTGAAGACACAAGCAAGACGACCCGAAGGGGGCCAATATGAAAATTGAAATCACCAGTAAAATCATCGAGATCACCCCGGCAATTCGCGAGCGTATTGAATCTCGCTTCAACAAGCTCGAGCGTCTTCAGGTGCCGCTTATCACACCCCATGTGATCGTCTCCAAGGAACGACTGATGTTCAACATTGAAGCCACCGCCGGTATTCCCAACGGCAAACTCTTTGCCCAGGCAGAACACGAGGATCTCTACGCTGCCATCAACGACCTGGGACAGAAGCTGGAGCGTCAGCTCAACCGTTATACCGAGAAACCCCTGGCGCGCCGTGGCCAGTCTCCTCTCAAGGAGCAAGCCCAGCCGGAAGAAGCCGACGCGGAAGTCGATGCTTAATGTGACAAAATCATCAGTTGGAGAGAAAAAGGCGGCCTAGCCGCCTTTTTCTATGGTCATATCTGCCAAGGCTGCCTGCGGATCCGACGATGTTGCGTACCCTGCCAGCCACCCCCAATCCCTCAACTGCGCCAGTGCAGGCTCGCATCCACCCCTTGAGCCAAGCTGTCCAGCAGCGGCAACATAACCAGGGGAGCACTCTCGCGCCCCTTGTTGGCCAACTGCCAGCGAGCCTCTACCCGTGCCCGGCCCAGGGCGCTCAGGTTGTCAAACACCCCTTCGTCCAGCACCGGCTGCCGCCCCACCAGAGGGGGAGGATTGAGCGCCAGCCAGAGCCTGGCATCCACCATGCTGCCCCCCTGCTGCAACCGCTCGGTCAGATGGGCACTGTCCGCTGTCTCATCGGCCTGCAAGGGGGTCGCAGGAGCCAGTCCAAACCGCTCGCGCCAGTCAATCTTCGCCTCAGGGGCGGATATCGCCTCATCGAACCAGGGTTGCTCCTCCACCGCCTCGGTGAGCAGGGCCAGGTGCAGGCGAAAATCGGCGCGATCGCCGCGCAGCAGATCCTGATTGAGACGCTGGCCGAGCTGTCCTTCATCGACCAGCAGACGTTCGCGGAGGGTGTTGGGTAGCATGATGACTCTGCGATATGAAAGGTACCCTGTTATCGGCCGCGCCGGGTCAAGGTTTAGGGGTCGTGCTCATGTTCCGCGGCGGCGCTAGCACGCCAGGCCATCGGCGAGGATTCAGGGTGTCAATCGCAGCAAAACACCCGGCTCTCGGCGATGTCGCCCCTGCTACACTCCCCCTCAACAGAGCCTGCCTGAAATCAATCGATGCCAGATGGGGCGCCCTGAACAACAAGAGGGGAGTCTGAGCTCCCCTCTTGTTCATTGCCACTGCGTCAGAGGGTAAAGCGGTAGAAGATATCCACCGCCTGGGCCACCCCGCTCATGGCCTGCAGATAGAGTCGCGGCAGCACTTCGTAGCGCAGCTTGAACTCGGCGATGGGGCTAAATACCCCTACCCCGTACTGGAACTGCAGACCGGGCAACAGATAGGCAGAGAGCGTGACCTGGGTATCATCCCCGCTACCCTCGGTATCCAGGGAGACATCGCTCATGCCAAGGGACTCGCCAATATCGGACACCACGCCGCCGACCTGGCCGACCGCCCCCGCCACCAAGAGGCCATTGAAGCCGCCATCCTCACCCCCTGTCTGCAGGCCCTTGCCGCGCAACAGGTAGGAGAGCTGTTCGGACTGCGCCATCTGCGGTTCCGAATAGACGGCTATCTTCGGCTTGGCCGCCGGCCCCGTCACCCTGACCCCGACCGTCACGTTGTCCTCTATGGTATCTGGATCCCGATAGGTCTCGATGTTGAGATAGGGTTTGTCCAGGGGACCGGAGAAGATGATGCGTCCCTCCTTGATGATCAGGTTCTGGCCATAGGCCTTGAAGCGACCATCTTTCAGCTCAAGCTGACCGGTGCCGGACAGGGGCTTCTCCGGCTCCTGATTGAGGTTGATCCCGCCGCTTACCTTGGTCTTGAGCCCCATGGCCTCGAGGCGAATGTCATCCCCCAGTACCACGGCCACCTTCATCTCCAGGGGCAGTGCGGTCTGCTCCACCGGCGGTGCCAGCTCGTCATAGATAATGGTGACATCGTCGGAGCGCGCCACCGCACTCTCCGGCAAGTTCTTGACCAGGATCCGCGCCCAGGGGATCACTATCTTGCCGGTTATTTCGGTCTTGCCCCCAAGGGAAATAGCGAGATCCGGCGAGACCCGCACCCGGCCCATGCCCGGATATTGCGCCTCCAGATCCTTGCCCTGTATGGTCAGGCTGCCTTCGATGGGCGTCTTGGCCCAGCTCAGCCAGCCCCCCAGAGCGAGGGGGCCCTTGCCGACCAGCATGCTGCCATCAAGCTCGGCCCGGTTGCCCTCAATCTTGAGGCGGGTCTTGAGCTGCTTGAGGGTCACCATGTCGGTGTGGGTCTGCACCTCGCCCTCGACCAGATTGAGCTGGCCAAACAGCAGCGGTGCCTTCAGGGTGCCATCGAAGCGAGTGTCGGCACTGATCACCCCTTGCAGGGAGCGCACCTCTGGGAGCAGAGGGGCAAACGGACTGAGTTTCAGGCCGGTGAACTTGAGCTGACCGGACAGAAGACCACGTCCGCTCGGATCCTTGATGATGAGGTCTGTGTCTATGCTGCCAATGTCACCCGAGACGAAATCGAGGCGCAAATTCGCCTGTTGAGGTTCGAGATCGAAACCGATGGCGAGTTGCTGGTAGCTGGTCTTGAGCTCATCGGCGATGAAGGTGCCCGGGGTGGTGCGCAAGGTGGCATGCACCCTGGGCTGCCCCCCCTTCCAGCTGGCGCGACCATCGGCCGACAACACCGCCTGCCACTGGAAGTTATCCGGCAGCCAGGGGCGCAACCGTTTCAGGTCGAACTCGTTCAGGGCAAAGGCCAGCTCCCCCTGAGCCGCCGAGATCTGGCTTCCTTTGACACACAGGCTCGACTGCTGGGAGCCGAGGCAGAGATCGCTCATCGCCAACCGCTGCTTGTCGAGATCGACGTCCAGATTCCAGGGCGCCTTGAGTTTCCAGCGCTTCATCGGGGTCTTGATGCTGAGCTCCGTCAACGCCCCGCGCCAATGACTCTGCTGCACGCCGCCATTGAGACGCAGATTGGCGGCCAGGGGATCTCCTTTCATGTCCAGAGACAACTGGTGACGGCCAAGATCGCCATCGGCATCCAACTTGATCTGTTTGAGGACTGTGCTGCCCTGGGTCAGATTGGCCACCGTCAAGGCCAGCTTGCCGGCGGGCACCTCCCCGATCACACCATTGCCCTTGAGCACTATGCCCTTGAGGTCAGTACCGGCGTAGAAGAGACGGGTCGAGCTCAGGGCCGCATTGACCCGCGGCGCCTGCTGATTACCGCCCAGCGCCAGGGTACCGCTCAAGTCGCCACGCAAACCGGGATAGAGCCCGGAGAGATCCGGGGCGGCCAACTGGGCATCGAGCTGCCACAGCTTTTCGGTGAGCTTGCCCTTGGCCTGCAGCTTGTTGGGGCCAGTTTGCAGCGCGAAGGCGGGGATCTGCCAATTCATGGCATCATCACCGCTGAGCTGGCCGGTGATGGCGAGGGGATATTTGTTGAGCTTGCCGTCGACCTTGAGGGCCGGCACCTTGAGCTGCCAATGACCGGCGTCGCTTAGCTGAAACTCACTCTCGACCCGGCCAGCCAGGGTGCCCTTGATCTCGGGCACCAGCTCGGCGGGATCTATCCCCTTGAAGCTGGTGACCCCCTGCCACTGCACGCCCTTTTGCCAGGCCAGCTTGCCATCGAGCTTCAGCTCTCCTTGCAGGGCATTGAGCAGCAGGTCGATGTTGCTGAGCTGACCCAGATCGCCCTTGCCCTTGAGGGCCAGCTTGAAGGGGGGCACATCCGTGCCCTGCCCCGAGGTATTCAAGGCGAACTGGTAGCCCGACAGTGCCCCCTTGGCGGTCAGGCTCCCTTTCTTCAACTGATAACTGGGCTCATCTTCTGCCGGCTTGTGCAGCGGCCAGTTGAGACCGGGCCAGCTCAGTTTCAGATCGAAGGGCAGATCGGGATCCAGGGCTGCCAGTGACCCCTTGAGGTTGGCCGCCACCGGTCCCTTGGCATCCAGGGCCAGGGCCAGCTTGCCGACCGAGCCCCCCAGGGTCAGGGTCGCCTGTTCGCCCTTGAGCTGATTATCGAGCAGGGCCTTGCGCGCCTTGGCGGTCAGGGTCAGGTCGAGGGGATAATCATCCAGCAGACTGATGTGACCCTTGAGATCCAGGTCGGCCATGGCGTGGCGCAGGAACAGCTGATCGATATCGATGCGATCCCCCTCCCCCCGGACCGAGAGCAGCAGCTTGTCGATGCCCTCCTTGAGATCCCCTTGCTGGTAGCTGAGTCGGGTCAGCATGACCCCCTCGAGGCGCAGCGGGAAAGGCAGGTCGATCTTGGGCAGTTCGATGGCGATGGCGCCCTGCTCAGAACTCGCCACCAGGGTCGTCGATTTCGCAGCCTTGGCGACGGGCTCATGTTTGGACCCTTTGCTCTCTTTGGGCTCAGCCGCCGCAGCGGGCGCGGCCTCCGCCAGCTTGACCGTCAATCCATCGAGCACGGGGCCACGGACCGTCAGGCCATGCCTGTCCAGCTTGGCGCCGATGTCGAGAGACTTGAGCACCAGCGCCAGACCGGGAACATCGACATCCAGATCGCTGAGCTTGAGGGCATCAATCTGGATGCGGATCGGCAGAGGGCGCCAGACGAAGGGTTCGCTGGGGGTCGCTTCGCTCGGCGCCGACTCGGCCACCTTGACCACCGGATGGGTCAGGCTCAGGGATCGGATCCAGAGCTGGCCTTGCAGCAACTTGCCCAGATCCCAGTCGAGCACGGCGCGCTCGACCCTGGCATCCACCAGCTCATCCTGCCAGCCGACCCCTTCCAGGGTCCAGCCATAGCCAAGCTGACCGGCCACCAGCTCCCCCTTGAGGGCGGGCAGGGCCGACTTGGCCTGCTCCCAGAGCCATTTATTACCCTGGTGAGTAAAACAGAGCAGGCTGATGCCAATCAGCAGCAGGAAGACAAGGCCCATCAGCCAGAGGAAAATGCGTTTTAGCCAGATCATAATTCAGGCCCCAGGGCGAAGTGCAGGCGCAGGGGTTTATCCTCCTCCGAGATGCCAACCGCCAGATCCAGCCTGACCTGACCGATTGGCGTGACCCAGCGCACCCCGACTCCGGTGCCTATCTTCCAGGGCTCCTGATAGTCATCGGTGGCGGTGCCGCCATCCACAAACAGGGCCCCCAGCCACTTCTCGCTGAATCTGTAGTTGTATTCGGCGCTGAGTGCCGTGGTGTAGCGGCCACCCAGGAGTTGACCATCCGCATCCCTTGGCCCTATGTCCTCATAGCCATAACCCCGTACCGTCTGATCGCCACCGGTAAAGAAGCGCAGGGAGGGCGGCACCAGAGAGAAGTCATCACCGATGATGGCTCCCTGCTCCGCTCGCAGCAGAAAACGGTTGTTGTCCCCTAAGGTGCGCAGCCATTTGGTGCGACCCCAGGCGCGCATGAAGCGAATATCCGAGCCCCAGGTAGGGTCGGAAAATTCCAGGGTCAATTGCTGTCTGTCGCCCCAATCCGGCACCAGGCCGCCACGCAGCCGCAGCCTGGACCAGGCGACGCCGGGGATCAGCAGCAGGCTGTTACCCGCATCCGAGCCCTGCTCATAACGTTCGTTTTCCAGCCGCACGAAGACGTCCCTGTCCCAGGCATCCGGTCGCCGTTTCCAGCGATGGACACCGACTGTGGTCAAGTCGGAGCGGGTGTCATTGTTGTTGGTGTAGCGATAACCGGCCTGCAGCGAGTAGTAATCCTGCAGCGGATTCTTGCCAATGATGGGGATCTGGTAGTCGAAACTGAGATCAGCCTGAGGCGCCGACACATTGGCGGTGGCATTGAGGCGGTGACCATAACGGTTTATCCAGGGTTTCTCCCAGGTGGCACTCACCCGGGGGCCCACGTCGGTCGCATAGCCGATACCCGTTTCTATCTCGTGCTGGGTGCGCGGTGCCAGGGTGACCTGGATAGGCACCTGATCTCCCTGGGCCTCGCTGATGAGGGGTTTGAGATCGACCTGCTTGAATAGCTTGGTCGAAGAGATGTCCTGGGAGGTCTCCGCCATCTTGATGGCGAGATAGGGATCGCCGCGTTTGATGCTGACCAGCGGCTTGATGAGGCGCAGCGCCTCCGGGGTCGCGGTATAGCGCACCTCGCCAAAGTGATAGCGAGTACCTGAACGAAACACTATGTAGATCTCGGCGGTGCCCTTCTCCGGGTATACCTTCACCTGGCTCTTGCTGATGCGGGCATTGAAGTAACCCCGCGCCAGCCCCAGGCTGCCAAGATCGGCCTTGATGGATTCGTACTTGCCGTGATTGAGCGGTTCCCCCTCCTTGAGGGGCAGCTTGTCGAGCAGCTCGCTATAGATCTCGTCGCTGCCCGCATCCCCCTCGAGCAGCACATCCAGCCGGGAAATCAGCACCGGATCCCCCGCCTTGACGTCGACGATCACTCTGGAGGGCTTTTTCTTGTCCCGGCTCAATTTGACCTTGGGCTGGTAATAGCCGAACACCTGCAGGGCCTGCTCGGTGCCCTCAATGATCTTGGCGCGGGCAGGGCGGTATTGCCGCTCCTGGAAGACGGGCAAGGCATTGAGATAGGCCTCGACGTTCTCTTTGTTGGCGCCCTTGATACCCTTGACCTCATAGGTCAGCTTGGCGGCCATGACGGGAGACGCCAGGCAACTGAGGCAGAACGTCAGCCAGAGCCAGGCACGCACCCGGTGGCGCGGCTGCGATTTACCCGCAGGTATGGGCAGATAGCATCCTGTCAAACGTCAACTTCCCCAAGTCTCATGCTCAAGCGAACGATGCAGGTCACATCGTGGTAAGGGTGGCGGCTCCCGCCCAGGGCGAAGCGGCTTGCATTCAATGACTGGCATCCTACCATAGTCCCATGGCGGTTTCAGACCCATCAGCAACCTGGATTTGTCATAAAATTTAACCAGTTGGCTATAAGTTAATCCAAGGGGGTGGAATTGGCGCCCCATCAGGCTAAATAGTGGTCAATGCAGCCGCACCCCGAATGGCTCGCACGGGATGAGCACGGCGGATGGCGCGACAAATATTGTCGGCAGAGAAGTCGGGATCCTCTCCCTCACTCCCGCTGAGCAAGCAAACCCGTGGCCCACCCCATCAGAACCCGGCCTCGGGAAATGTCACGGACAACGCCACTTATTCATTGAGTATCATGATGTTAAGTACAATACCCTACTCCTTCGCTCACCTTAATCGATTTATCTCGCTCCCCTGTGCGCCCCCCCTGATCCACACTGGGTTCATCATTCAGAGGAGCACTCCCATGGCAACACGCAGCGAACAACTGGCCGACCACATTGCCGAGCGGCTCGAATTCATCACCTTTCTCGCCTGCAGCAGCGCTCTGCTGGCGCTGTTGTGCGGCATAAACGGTCAGCAGGCGCTCGCCTTCACCGCCTTGAATCTGCCCTTTGGCCTCGCCATCTTGCTCGGCTCGGCCCTGCTGGCCCCCTTGGCCCCTCACTGGCGCCTCCCTCTCATGGCGGCGCTGCTGCTGGCCTGCGCCCTTGCCAGCCTCAATCTCGGCGGTGAATGGCTGGAGCCCATCGCACTCTGGGGTCTCTATGGCTTGCTCGGTCTGGAGCTGCTCTGGCAGGCTCGCCACCACAAGCCTGCTATCCGGGCTGACGAGAGGCAACAATTGCGCTAATCTTGCCCCCCGATCCGGCCTGTCTCATGACGAGGGCCGGATCCGTCAGCCCATGCACGCGAAGAGGAGAACCCATGAACAAGGCCTGCGCCCAACACATCCTGGTCAAGACGGAGAAAGAGTGTCTCGAGATAAAGAGTAAAATCGACAAGGGCGCCGATTTTGGCCAGATGGCAAAACGCTTCTCCACCTGCCCCTCCGGCAAACGCAGTGGCGATCTCGGTGAGTTCAGCAAGGGTGACATGGTCAAGGCCTTCGACGACGCCGTGTTCAAAGGTGAACTGCTCAAGGTACTGGGCCCCATTCGCACCAAGTTCGGCTTTCACCTGATCAAGGTGCTGTATCGCAACTGATAGCCCGATGGGCCGCCCATTCAGCGCGGCCCATGCCAAGATCCACAGCCTCGCTCTTTTGAGCCACTCCGCTTAAATAAATTAACCTTATCAGTCCATTAGGTTTATCCTTTGGCCATTTCCCCAAAGGTGCTGCCATGCTGCCCATGCCTGTTCTGCCTCTGCTCGCCTGGTTGTTGCCCCTGTGCGGCGCCTTGGGCAGCCGTGTTGCGATCTGGCCCTGGTGGACCGGCTTTGCCATCTGCCTGGTCGGAGCCCTCTGCTCCCTCTGGCTGTTGCTGCGCCTGCCCTGGCATCCGCGCCGCGCCGTGGCGCTGCTCGGTGCCCTGCCGCTAGTGCTACCGGCCTGGTTTTTGGTCAAGGCGTTGCAAGCCCACCCGATCAATGACGTCAGCACTGACCCTCTGGATCCCCCAACATTGCGTTGGGCTAGCCAAACCCGTAGCGCGGCAGATTTGCCCATTAATCCCGCTCCGTTGAAATTTTTCCCGGATAACCCCGCTCCTCTCTATACCAGGGCCAACCGCCCCCAGGTGCTGGCCGAGGCCCGCGACCTGATGACGGAGCTAGGCTGGCAGCACAGTGTCAGTGGGCAGGGTCTGGAGGCCGTGGTAGTCAGCCCCTGGTTCGGTTTTCGTGACGATGTGGCCCTGCGTCTGTTCGAGGGGCCCAAGGAGCTGCGCATCGATATGCGCTCGGCATCCCGCCAGGGGCGCTCCGATCTGGGCGCAAATCGTGCCCGCATCCAGGATTTTCTGACCCGCCTGCACGGACGTCTGGCCAAGGCCCAGGGCACGACATCTGAGCCCTGACCAGCATTCGGCCCCATCGAGCAAGCACAGAGCAGTAGAGGAATCACATGCGCATCAAGCTAAAAGCGGATCGGGACTATGCCTGGTTCATCAAGCCCTTCTTCTGGTTGCAGCAACGCAACTACGGTCAGGTGCTGATCCCGGGCAAGTGCTGGGGGCGCTCGCCGCGCCTGTTTGCCGCCGTCGCCACCCTGTATGGGGTGATCAACCGCAAGCACTCTCCCATCGATCCCGTATTGCGATCATTGGTGACGGTGCGGGTCTCCCAGCTCAACTGGTGCCGATTCTGCGTCGATATCAATGCCATGACCCTGGTCAAGCGCGCCGGATCCAGCGCCAAGGTCGAAGCCTTGGCCCAGTGGCGCACCAGTTCCCTGTTTGATGAACGGGAGCGCGCCGTGCTCGACTATGCCGAGGCCATGACAGGTCTGGACGGGGTGAGCGAGGCCCAGTTTGAGGCACTGCGTCCCTGGTTTGACGATGATGCCCTGGTCGAGTTGACCGGCCTGGTCGCCTTTCAGAACATGTCTGCCAAGTTCAATGCCGCCCTGGACATCCCGGCCCAGGGTTTTTGCCAGTTACCGGTGCAACCTGATGCCGAGGAGCAGCAGGAGCCCCAGTCTCAAGAGGAGAAACCATCATGAGAGGAAGCAAACGGGGATTGCTGCTGCTGATCGCGCTGCTGATCGGTACCTTCTTCGCCCTGGGGCTGGGCCAATATCTGACCCTGGACGCCCTGCAAGCCCGCCAGGCGGCGCTTGCAGCCTGGGTGGACACTCACTTTTGGCAGGCCAGCGCCCTCTTCTTCATCGTCTACGTGCTCAGCACCGCCCTCTCCCTGCCGGGGGCCAGCCTGCTGACCCTGCTGGGCAGCGCCATCTTCGGGATCGGTTGGGGGCTGCTGCTCGTCTCCTTCGCCAGCACCCTGGGCGCCAGCCTGGCCTTTCTCAGCGCCCGCTTCCTGCTGCGCGACTGGGTGAGTGCCCGCTTCGGGGACAAGTTGGCGGCCATCGATGGGGGCATCACCAAGGATGGCCCCTTCTATCTGCTCAGTCTGCGCCTCATCCCCGTCTTTCCCTTCTTCCTCATCAACTTGTTGATGGGGCTGACCGCCCTGCCGCTGCGCACCTTCTACTGGGTCAGCCAGCTCGGCATGTTGCCCGGCACCTTCGTCTATGTGCTGGCGGGCAGCCAGCTGGCCCAGCTCACCAGTACCGGCAATGTCCTCTCCCCCGGTCTCATCACGGCGCTCTGCCTGCTTGGCCTGCTGCCCTGGCTGGCGAGGGCCGGTCAGCACCAGCTCGCCCTGCGCCGCCGCCTCGCCCGCTTCCCGCGACCAGCCCACTTCGATTACAACCTGCTGGTGATAGGGGCCGGGGCCGGCGGCCTGGTCACCAGCTACATTGCCGCCGCCGTCAAGGCCCGGGTGGCCCTCATCGAGAAGCACAAGATGGGCGGCGACTGCCTCAATACTGGCTGTGTGCCCTCCAAGGCGCTGATCCGCAGCGCCCGCTTCGCCGTTGAGCAGCGCCGGGCCGCCGAGCTTGGCTTCGCCCCGCAAACCGCCCGCGCCGACTTCGAGGCCGTGATGACCAGGGTCGCCCAGGTGGTACGCGAGGTGGAACCCCATGATTCGGTGGCACGCTATGAGGCATTGGGGGTCGAGTGTATCCAGGGCGAGGCACGCCTCCTCTCTCCCTGGGAGCTGGAAGTCAATGGCCAGCGCCTCTCCAGCCGCCACATCGTCATCGCCACCGGCGCCAGGCCCCTGGTACCGCCTATCCCGGGGCTGACTGAGGTCAACTATCTCACCTCGGACAACCTCTGGCAGCTGCGCGAGCCCCCCCGTCACCTGCTGGTGCTCGGCGGGGGGCCCATCGGCTGCGAGCTGGCCCAGAGTTTTGCCCAACTCGGCATCAAGGTCTCTCTGATCGAGCTGGCAGATCAACTCCTGCCCCGGGAAGAGCGCGAGGTGGCCGAGCTGTTGCAAGCCCAGATGAAGGAGGATGGGGTCGAACTCTTGATTGGCTGGCGCGCCGAACGGGTCGAGTCCCTGGCCCAGGGCCAGATCCGCCTGCACCTGCGCCGGGGGGATCAGCACCTGGAGGTTGAGGGAGATCAACTGCTGCTGGCCCTGGGCCGGGTGGCCAATGTCACCGGCTTTGGCCTGGAGGAGCTGGGGGTCGAGCTGACCCCGCGCGGCACCATAGCCGTGGACGCGTTCCTCGCCACCAACTACCCCAGCATCTCGGCGGTGGGCGATGTGGCCGGCCCCTACCAGTTCACCCATTTCGCCGCGCATCAAGCCTGGTACGCCGCTGTCAACGCCCTCTTTGGCCAGTTCAAGCGCTTCAAGGCGGACTATCGCGTCATCCCGGCTGCCACCTACACCAGCCCGGAGGTGGCCCGGGTCGGCCTCAACCGCAAGGAGGCGCAAGAGCAGGGAATTGCCTTTGAAAGCAGCCGCTTCGAGCTCAAGGAGCTGGACAGGGCCATCGCCGATGGCGAGACCCAGGGCTTCATCGAGGTGCTGACCGTCCCTGGCAAAGACAAGATCCTCGGCGCCACCATCGTCGGCCCCCACGCAGGCGAACGCATCGCCGAATTCACCCTGGCCATGAGACACAAGCTGGGCCTTGGCAAGGTGCTCGGCACCATACACGCCTATCCCACCCTGATGGAGGGCAACAAGTATGTGGCTGGCCAGTGGAAGCAGGCCCACAAACCCGAGGCGCTGCTGCCCTGGCTGGCCCGCTACCACCACTGGCGCCGCCGTGGCAAACTCGATGCCAGGCAACATCCGTTGCAGACAGGCCCGGCTCCCCTGCGGGATCCGGCCCAACCCTCCACTCACCACAAGGAGCCATGATGACCTCTGGCACGCTGCGTTACGCCCTGGCCGCGTTGGCCCTGAACTGGGGGTGGCAGGCCCAGGCCTCTGCCGAGCCCGACTGGCAACAGACCCTGGCCGAGGCCCGTGGACAGACCGTCTACTTCAATGCCTGGGGCGGCAGCCCGGAGATCAACAGCTACCTCGCCTGGGCGGCCAAGGAGCTGGAGCGCGACTACCGGCTCACCCTGGTGCAGGTGAAAGTCGATGACATCGCGCCCAGCGTCAGTCAGCTGCTCGCGGGCAAGCAGGCAGGCAAGACCCAAGGCGGCCCTATCGACCTGCTCTGGGTCAATGGCGAGAACTTCAAGGCCCTGAAAGACAACGGCCTGCTCGGCGCCCCCTTCAGTCAGGAGCTGCCGAATATGGCGCTGGTCGACGCCAGTTTGCCGGTCGATGAAGACTTTACTGTGCCCGTCGAAGGGTTGGAAGTGCCCTGGGGGCTGGGCCAGCTCAACCTCATGGTCGACACCGACCAGGTGCCTGAACCGCCGCGCTCGGCCGCGTCGCTGCTTGCCTGGGCCAAGGCCAATCCGGGCCGGTTCAGCTACCCCAAGCCGCCCCAGTTCCACGGCGCCAGCTTCCTCAAACAGATGTTGCTGGAGCTGGCGCCCGATCCGGCGCCCCTCTATCGCCCGGCGACCGAAGGAGAATTCGCCCCCATTGCGGCGCCGCTCTGGCACTTCCTCGATGCCCTGCATCCCAACCTGTGGCGTCAGGGGAAGGCCTTCCCGGCCAGCGCCGCCGAGACCAAACAGCTGCTCGATGATGGCGAGCTGGCCATGGCCATCAGCTTCAATCCCCAGGAGGCTCTGAGCTCGGTGGAGACGGGCACCCTGCCTCCCGCTGTCAGGGCGGTCGCCATGGCGAAGGGGGCTCTGACCAACAGCCACTTCCTGGCCATTCCCTTCAACGCCAAGGCCCGGGCCGGGGCCAAGGTGGTGGCCAACTTCCTGCTCAGCCCCGCCGCCCAGGCGCGCAAGGCCGACCCCGCCATCTGGGGTGACCCCAGCGTGCTGCGCCAGGATGCCCTGCCCGCCAATGCCGTGCCCGCCTTGCGCTTCAAGGCGGTGGCCGAACCCCATCCGAGCTGGCAGCTGATGCTGGAGAGTGCCTGGACCGAGCGCTACGGGCACTGAGATGCGACACCTGATCCTGCCGCTGACGGCGGCCCTGCTCTGGCTCCCTCTGATCGCGGGTCTGCTTGTCCTGCTTGTTCAAGCCAGGGATCCCGAACCCTGGCTGCGGCTCTGGGCCCAGCCTGGTCTGGGGGAGTCCGTCTGGCTCAGCCTCTGGATAGCCTCAGCCTCCAGCCTGCTCAGCCTGCTGCTGGTCGCCCTCTTGCTGGCCCACAGTGAAAATCGCAGCTTCGCCCTGCTGCGCCGCCTGCTCGCCCCCCTGCTGGCCATGCCCCATGTGGCCTTTGCCATCGGCTTTGGTTTTCTTATCGCCCCGTCTGGCTGGTTGTTGCGACTGGTCTCCCCCGGACTCACCGGGCTGAGCCTGCCACCGGACTGGCAGACACTGCATGATCCCTGGGGTCTGGGTCTCATCGCCATGCTGGTTCTGAAAGAGACCCCCTTCCTGCTGCTGATGGCGCTCGGTGCCCTGGAGCCTCGTCTGCTTGCCCGCCAACAGTGGCTGGGGCAGAGCCTGGGGTTTCGCCCGGCCCAGATCTGGTGGCGCTTGATCCTGCCAAGCCTCTGGCCCAGTCTGCGTCTGCCGCTCTATGCGGTGGCAGCCTATGGTCTGGCAGTGGTCGATCTTGGATTGCTGCTCGGCCCCACTCAACCGGCGCCCCTGGCGGTGCGACTCTGGCGCTGGTATCAGGACGCCGATCTGGGCTGGCGCGCCCTGGCCAACAATGGCGCCTTGCTGCTGTTTGGCCTCAACCTGCTGCTGCTCGGCGCCTTGCGCGCCCTCGAGGGGTTGCATCTGCACGGGGGCAAGGGCTGGATGCTCAATGGCCAGCGCCAACGCGCCGCTGCCCGGCTTGCCCCGGCCCTGGGCGCCACCCTGACCGCCCTGCTGCTGACACTCAACCTGCTGGTGCTGGCCGCCCTGCTCCTCTGGTCATTCACCCGCCGCTGGTCCTTCCCCGCCCCCTGGCCCAGCCAGTGGAGCGGGCACCATTGGCAACAGGCGATCGGTGATATCGCCCAGCCCCTGGCTCACAGCGCCTGGCTTGCCTTGTCGACCGCCATCGTGGCCCTCATCCTGGTGGTGTTTGCCCTGGAGGCCCAGCGCGGGCGCAGGCCCTGGCCACTCTGGCTGGTCTGCCTGCCGCTGCTGCTGCCCCAGGCCAGCCTGTTGCTGGGTGCCCGCCTTGGCGCCGACTGGCTCGGTCTGCCGGTCGGCAGCGCCCTGGTATTCTGGAGTCAGCTGCTGTTTGTCTATCCCTATCTCTATCTCTGTCTGTATGGGCCCTACCGTCAATTTGACGATCGTCTGGCCCAGGCGGCCGCCACCCTGGGGGCCAACCCCTGGCAAGTCTGGTTGCGGGTCAAGGGCCCGCTGTTACTGCGCCCCCTGGCCTTTGCCTGCGCCGTGGGCGCCGCCGTCAGCCTGGCGCAATATCTGCCGACCCTGCTGTTTGGCGCCGGGCGCATCACCACCATCACCACCGACGCCGTGGCCATCGGCTCTGGCCTCAACCGCCGCCTCGCCAGCCTCTATGGTTTGTTGCAATTGACATTGCCGCTGCTGATCTACGCCCTGGCGCTGCGTCTGCCGCGCAGGTCCAACCCGATGGAGACCACCCCATGACTCAACCCCTGCACCTGGGCCCCCTGACTCTGACCCTGGGCCAGCAGACGCTGCTGCAACTGCCCGGGCGCCGCGTAGCCCCCGGGGAGGTATTGACCCTGATGGGGCCAAGCGGCTGCGGCAAGAGTTCACTGCTGGCTGGCCTGGCCGGGGTGTTGCCCCGGGGAGGCCCCCTGCAGCTTGCCGGGGAGATATGGCTCGGGGATCGCCTCCTCAGCGCGCTGCCCGCCTATCGACGCCGCATCGGCATGTTGTTCCAGGACGATCTGCTGTTTGCGCACCTGAGCGTCGTGGAGAACCTGATGTTTGGCATGCCCGCCGAGATAGCAGGGGGGGCGCGGCGTGAGCAAGCCCAGCAGGCGCTGGCCCGGGTCGGGTTGGCAGAGCTGGCCGACCGTCACACTGGTGCCCTCTCCGGCGGCCAGAAGGCCCGGGTCAGCCTGCTGCGCACCCTGCTCGCCGAGCCGGATGCCATCTTGCTGGATGAGCCTTTCGCACGCCTCGACAAGCCGCTACGGGCCGCGTTTCGCGCCCTGGTATTCGAGGAGATAGCCAACCGCGCCATGCCGGCCATTCTGGTCAGCCACGATGAGGAAGATGCCCCCGCCGCCATCCTGGATCTGGCCTCAATGAGGCAACCAGCCCCCCATCTGCCAGAGGAAAGATCCCTTGTTTGACCGCCACGCCATCGTGCTGATCCGCCGTCCGCTCAGCCTGCTCGCCCGCCCCCTGGCCCGCCTGGGCATCAGCGCCAACCAGGTCAGCATCACCGGCTTTCTCATCGGCATGCTGAGCCTGCCCCTGCTCGCCGTCGGCCAGTTCGAACTGGCCCTCGTCTGCATCTTGCTCAATCGCATCATGGACGGGCTCGATGGTGCCATCGCCCGGATATGCGGCATCACCGACTGCGGGGGCTTTCTCGACATCACCCTCGACTTTATTTTCTATGCCGCCGTGGTGCTGGGGTTTGCCCTGGCGACCCCGGCCAATGCCCTGCCCGCCGCCACCCTGCTGTTCGCCTTCATGGGCACCGGCTCCAGCTTTCTGGCCTTTGCCATCATGGCGGGCAAACGCGGCATCGAAAATCCCGTTTACCATCACAAGTCGCTCTACTACCTGGGAGGCCTGACCGAGGGGAGCGAGACCATCGCCCTGTTCGTGCTCATGTGCCTGTTCCCTCACTGGTTTGCTCTCCTGGCCTACTGCTTTGCCACCCTCTGCCTCATTACGGTGGCGACCCGGATCTGGAGTGGCTACCACAGCCTCAAATCCTGAACCCTGGCTTCTGCCCCTATGATGGGACGCTTGCGCATCGCCATGGATCCACTACCATGGCGACATCCTGTTTTCTGTGCTGTTGGAAGCCTTATGCATCGTTTCATACCCCTCGCCGTTCTCTTTCCCCTGCTCATCGGCTGCAGCAGCGCTGCCAACGAGCCTGTCGCCGTGCCCAAGGTACAGACAAACAGCAGCTTCCTGCTCACGCCGCCCCCCAAGCAACCATCATCCGGGGTACTGGCGGGGGACTTTGCCAACAACCCCGCGGTCAATAGCTTCATTGCCATGATGGTCAGCAAGCACGGCTTCGATCGCGCCGAGCTGCACAACACCCTCTCCCAGGCCTCTCGCGAGCAGTGGATCATCAACCTGATGGATCGCCAGGCCCCGGTAGCAACGGGTCCAAGCGGTCCCAACGGTGCCTGGAATCGCTACCGCGCCAAGTTCATCACCCAGGACAATGTGCAAAATGGTGTCAACTTCTGGCGCGACTACGAGACCGAGCTCAATCGTGCCTCTGCCCAGTACGGCGTGCCCCCCGAGATCATCGTCGGCATCATAGGGGTCGAGACCCGCTGGGGCCGGGTGATGGGCAAGACCCCGATCCTGGATGCCCTGGCCACCCTGGCCTTTGACTATCCCCGCCGCGCCACCTTCTTCCGCGGCGAGCTGGAGCAGTTCCTGATCATGGCCCGCAACGAAGGCATCAATCCGAGCGAGCCGACCGGCTCCTACGCTGGCGCCATGGGGTATGGTCAATTCATGCCGTCGAGTTTCCACGGCTATGCGGTGGACTTTGACGGCAACGGCCACACCAACCTCTGGGATCCGGTGGATGCCATCGGCAGCGTGGCCCACTACTTCCAGGCCCACGGCTGGCGCAAGGGCGATCAGGTGGCAGTCAGAGCCCAGGGCCAGGCGCCCGGGTTCGAAACCGGCTTCCAGACGAGCTATAGCCTGGACACCCTGCGCCGGGCCGGCCTCTCCCCCATAGCGCCACTCGGCGCTCACAGCAAGGCCAGCCTGCTGCGACTGGATGTCGGTAACAGCTACCAGTACTGGTACGGTCTGCCGAACTTCTACGCCATCACCCGCTACAACCACAGCACCCACTACGCCATGGCGGTCTGGCAACTGGGTCTGGCGGTCAAGGCCGCCCGCGGCTACTGAGTCCGACTCAAAATGCAAAAAAAAGGCCCCGAAAGGGGCCTTTTTTATCTGTGTGTCATCACTCGTTTTCCAGCAACCAGCGTTTGAGCAGGGCCGCAAGCTGGGCCTGCTCCTCCTGATTGAGGGGGGCGAGCAGGCGCCGCTCGTTGGCCACATGGCGTTCGACCGCCTGATCAACCAGCGCCAGACCCGCTTCGGTCAGGTTGACCAGCAGGCTGCGCCGATCATCAGGCGCCGCCTGACGCTCGATGAGCCCGCGCTGCTCCAGCTTGTCGAGTCTGGCCGTCATGGCCCCCGAGCTCAACATGGCAGACTGATAGAGCGCGGTCGGGGTGAGCGACTCGCCGGCCCGGCGCAGGGTCGCCAATATGTCGAAATCGCTGCCGAGCAGGCCGCACTCCTTGAGCTCGTCGCTCACCTCCCGTCCGGCGATGGCCGCCATGCGCGCCACCCGACCCAGCACTCCCATGGGGCTGCAATCGAGATCGGGGCGCTGCCGTGCCCATTGAGCCAACAACTGGTCTACATGATCCTCTGCCATAGCGCTGCCACTTATCTTTATATCGAGATACTTGATAATAAAACAAATCACCACTAATGTATCTTCACTTAAAGATACTTATCGAAGAGATATGTCATGCCCATCCTGATTGCCCTGCTCGCCCCCCTGCTGTGGGGCAGCACCTATGCCGTGGTCACCCTCTCCCTGACCGACTACTCCCCTTACTGGGTTGCGGTATGGCGAGCATTGCCCGCTGGCATCCTGCTGCTGTTGCTCCATCCCCGCTGGCCACCACTGCCCTGGGGCAAGCAGTTCCTGCTGGCGTTTTGCAACATCACCGCCTTCTTCGCCTTGCTGTTCGTGGCGGCCTTCCGCCTGCCGGGGGCGGTGGCGGGCACCCTGGGGGCGACCCTGCCGCTGATCCTGATGGGGCTGGCCTGGTTGCAAGATGGTCAACGCCCGACCTTGAAGTGGTTGCTGCTCGGACTGATGGGTCTCGCTGGGGTGTTGCTGCTGCTCAACCCTTCCGCCAGGCTGGATCCCATAGGAGTAGGTTGCGCCCTCTTGGCCACCCTGCTCATCGGCCAGTCGAGCCGCTGGATGCAGCGCTGGCCGGTGAGCGATCTGCTGGCGCTGACCGCCTGGCAACTGCTGCTCGGGGGGCTGATGCTGATCCCGCTGGCATGGACTCTGGCAGGCCCCATGCCGATGCCGCAGCCATCCAGTGCGCCAGGGCTGGTCTGGTTGATCCTGTTCAACACCGCACTGGCCTACTGGGCCTGGCTGTGGGGGCTCAAGCGCCACGGCCCCGAGGTGATGGGTATGCTGGCCCTCACCAATCCCATGGTGGCGGTCTCCCTCGGGGTGCTGATGGTGGGCGAGACCCTGGGTGGGCTTCAGTGGCTGGGCATTGGGGTGATACTGCTCTCCCTGCTGCTGATGAAACTGCCCCTGAGCAATCCGTTTAAGCGCCGTCGGCCCTCCGTCGCAGAGGGAGTAACCAGAACCGAGCCGCGATGAGGCCCTGGCCATCAGCCATAAAAAAAGAGGAGCCACAATGGCTCCTCTTTTTCGATTGCTTGCAACGCTAGCGCACTGACTCAGACACCAGCCTTGGCCAGGGCCGCGGAGACAATCTGCTGGGCCTCTTGCTGGATCAGATCCAGGTGCGCCTCTCCTTTGAAGCTCTCCATGTAGATCTTGTAGATGGATTCGGTGCCCGAGGGGCGCGCCGCGAACCAGCCGTGCTCTGTGGTCACCTTGAGGCCACCGATGGCGGCATCGTTGCCCGGTGCCCGGGTCAACTTGGCGATGATGGGATCACCCGCCAGCATGGAAGCCTCCACCAGGGCGGGATCCAGCTTGGCGAGCACCGTTTTTTGCGCGCTGTTGGCTGGCGCATCGATACGGCGGTAGCTGGAGCGGCCGAATTTCGCTTCCAGGGCGTCGTAGTGGGCCTGAGGATCCTTGCCGGTCACGGCCAGAATTTCAGCTGCCAACAGCGCCAGGATGAAGCCATCCTTGTCAGTGGTCCAGACGCTGCCATCCTTGCGCAGGAAGGAGGCGCCGGCGCTCTCTTCGCCGCCAAAGCCAAACTCGCCGCTGTAGAGGCCATCCACGAACCACTTGAAGCCGACTGGCACCTCTTTCAGAGTCCGGCCAATCTCGCCGGCGACCCGGTCAATCATCGAAGAAGATACCAGGGTCTTGCCGACCGCTGCCGCCTTGGGCCAGCCGGTTCTGTGGGTGAACAGATATTGGATGGCAACCGCCAGGTAGTGGTTCGGGTTCATCAGCCCGGCGGGGGTGACGATGCCGTGCCTGTCGTAGTCGGGATCGTTGCCAAGGGCGATGTCGAACTTGTCTTTGAGGGCAATCAGCCCCGCCATGGCGAACGGGCTGGAGCAGTCCATGCGGATCTTGCCGTCTTTATCCAGGGTCATGAAGGAGAAGGTGGGGTCCACCTTGTAGTTGACCACTTCGATGTCCAGATCATAGCGCTTGGCGATCACGTCCCAATAAGCCACGCCGGAGCCGCCAAGGGGATCGACCCCTATCTTGATGCCAGCCCGCTTGATGGCATCCAGATCCAGCACGTTGCCAAGGTCGTCCACATAGGGAGTGACGTAGTCATGACGCACCACCAGCGGGCTGTTGAGGGCATCGGCAAAGGGCATGCGTTTCACCCCGACCAAACCGGCTTCCAGAATGGCGTTGGCTCTGTCTTCCACCCACTTGGTGATCTCCCCTTCGGCGGGGCCGCCGTGGGGAGGGTTGTACTTGAAGCCACCGTCTTCCGGCGGATTATGGGAGGGGGTGATCACCACGCCGTCCGCCAGGGCCGCAGGCTTGCCAGCGTTGTGATGCAAGATGGCGTGGGAGATGACCGGGGTCGGCGTAAAACCCAGATCCGCCTCGATGCGGGTCTCGACGCCGTTGCCCGCCAACACCTCGACCGCACTGGCAAAGGCCGATTCGGACAGGGCATGGGTATCCATGCCGACAAACAGCGGCCCCGTGATGCCGGCCTGCTGGCGGTATTCCACCAGCGCCTGGGTCACCGCCAGGATGTGGGATTCGGTGAAGGCATTGTGCAGGGCGCTGCCGCGGTGGCCGGAGGTACCGAAGGCCACCCGCTGTTCGGGACGGCTCATGTCCGGCTTGTTGAGGTAGTAAGCGCTGACCAGACGGGGAATGTTGGTCAGGTCGCTTAAACGGGCCGGTTGACCGGCATGAGGATGCTGTGCCATGGCGTTATCCTTGCTGCTATACGCATTTGCTGCTTAACGAAACAGGCCCTTGCGAAGGCCCCGCACATTCAAAAACAAGAACCCTTTGAGCCGAGGCTCAGGATCATACGGTGCCGCATGCCTCGGCAATCAGGGCTTCGTCATAGCCCATGCTGGCCATCAGCTGGGCAACCATATTCTGCTTGCGACTGGTGTTGGTATTGGTGATCACCCAGAAAGGGGTATCCGGTACCGGCTTGGGCTTGGTGGTGCTGCCACTGGCGCGCAGGGCCTCGGGATCCTGGGAGAAATAGACGCGCTTGCGCCCTTTTATCTCGGTTGCCTGGGTAAATTTCGCCGGATCATCCCGATAGAGCGCCCCCAACAGCAGCATGAAACGGTTGATGGATTTCTCCTCCTGCTGCAGGGCCCCCGACGCCAGCAAGGCCTGTATCCCAGACTTGTCCTGAGTGACAGGGGCCATGGTCTGCACGGTCGCCGGCGTCAACGGCTCAGCCTGGCGCGGCGCCGCGTTCAGCTTGGCGTGAGCGGACTGCTCCAGCAGGCGGCGCAATATATCGGAAGCACTCTCGCCAATGTGACGGGTCTGACTGGCAATATAGAAGTAGAGATCGTCATCAAGTTCGATGGTTTTCATAGGGTTGGCGCTGGGCTCACAGAAAGTGGGATGGTGCGATTATACATAGCCAGACCCGGCGGCCCAAGCGGCCCGTCAGATGTGCATGAATCTCCTCGAGAATACGGCATAATAGCGCATCAGATAGTGATCCAGGCCACCCATGGCGCATTTCTGGCCCACAGGAGCGAGAAACCTGAACCAGACGCCAGGATCCCGGATTGACCGCACAGGAGAACCATCATTGTCAGCCCCTTCATCAACCCTGCCGCTGCTTAATTACAAGGATCAAGGTCAGGGCCCGGCCGTGGTATTGATCCATGGCCTCTTTGGCAGCCTGGATAACCTGGGCCTGCTGGCCCGTGCGCTGACGGACCAGTATCGCGTCATCAGCCTCGATTTGCGCAACCACGGCGCCTCCTTTCACTCGGATGAGATGAGCTATCCCCTGATGGCGGCCGATCTGCTGGCGCTGCTCGATAGTCTGCACATCGAGAAGGCGAGCCTGATTGGTCACTCCATGGGAGGCAAAGTCGCCATGCAGCTGGCCAAACTGGCGCCCACACGGGTCGAGCGGCTGATAGTGGCGGACATGGCACCGGTCGCCTATCCCCATGCCCGCCATCAAAATGTGTTTGCCGGGCTCAATGCCACCCTGGCCACTCCGCCCCAGAGCCGCAGCGATGCCGAGGCGCTGCTGGCGCAACACATCGAGATCCCGGGAGTACGGCAATTCCTGCTCAAATCCTTCGCCAAGGGGGAATCTGGTTGGGGTTGGCGCTTCAATGTGCGGGCCCTTGAGCACAACTACGCCAACATCATGGGCTGGCCAGATAGTCTGAGCCGTTTCGAGGGGCCGACCCTGTTTATCAAGGGCGGTGAGTCGGACTATATGCTGCCCGCCTATACCGAGACGGTGATGACCCAATTCCCCGCGGCCAAGGCACGCATCATCGCCGGAACAGGCCACTGGTTACACGCCGAGAAGCCGGTTTTGTTCAACAAGTTGGTTGTGGATTTCCTGTCGATAGGCGGTTAACAGTTTCAAATCCTTTGTGATATAGTGCGGCCCGTCATAAGGAGTGTGCGCAATCCATGCTGAGCCAACACATTGAACTGATCGAGAGTCTGGGCCTGAAACTATTCTTCGTGGCTGTCTTTCTATTGATTGGCCTGGCTATCCAGGACGTACTCAAACGCGGCAATGTGCCCCGTTTCGGTCGCTTCATTGTCTGGCTGGTACTGTTTTTAGGTTGCGCGGGTTTTGTCGCCAAGGGGCTGATCGAACTGAGCTGGGAAGGCTCGGGTCTCGGCTAACTGCTCATAGATGAAGTATGGCCAAACAGCAAACTGATCGAACAACATTGGATCTGTTCGCAAATGAGAAGCGCCCCGGCAGGCCGAAAACCAATCCACTCCCCCGCGAGACCCAGCTCAAGATCAACAAGCGCAATCAGCTCAAGCGCGATCGGGAGAATGGACTGAAGCGGGTAGAGTTAAAGGTAGAAGCCGAAATGCTGGAGCGCCTGAACCAACTTGCGCTGCAACAGAACGTCAGCCGCGCCGAGCTGATCCAATCTATCCTGAAGCAACAGATCGACTCTGCTCTCGTGGCGGGTCAGCTGATCTGACCGTTAAGCATCAACACCAAATACGGGTAACTAAACACTATGGCAAGTGTAGGTCTGTTTTTCGGCAGCGATACCGGTAATACCGAAGCTGTCGCCAAGATGATCCAGAAAGAACTGGGCAAACAACTGATTGAAGTCCGTGACATCGCCAAGAGCAGCAAGGCCGACATCGACAGCTTCAGCCTGCTGATGTTCGGTATCCCGACTTGGTACTACGGCGAAGCCCAAGCCGACTGGGATGACTTCTTCCCGGAACTCGAAGAGATCGACTTCACCGATAAACTGGTCGCCATCTTCGGGTGCGGTGACCAGGAAGACTATTCCGAGTACTTCCTCGATGCTATGGGCACCCTGCGTGACATCGTCGAGGCCAAGGGCGCCATTATTATTGGCCACTGGCCGACTGCGGGCTACGACTTCGAGGCCTCCAAGGCCCTGGTCGATGACAAGCACTTCGTCGGCTTGGGAATCGATGAGGATCGCCAACCAGAACTGACCGCAGAGCGCGTCAAGGGCTGGAGCAAGCAGATCCATGAAGAGATGTGCCTCGCCGAACTCGAGTGAGTCATTTCTGATAAAAAAACGGCCCTCGAGGCCGTTTTTTTATGGGATGTTGCAGGGCATTGACCTGGGTTGTCACCCGCCACTCACGCCATCCCCCCTACGCTCCTTGCGCTGGCGCACATAGAGCGTGCGCTTGACCTCGGCGACCAGCTCCCCCTTCTGATCTTTTACCAATACATCAAACTCGGGGAAGTGTTTGTCCCCCTGATTGGTCGCAGCCTGGATCGAAGCCAACTTGGCTTCGGTCAGGTTGAACTCGGCCACCAGCTTGCCCTTGCCTGGCTTGATGTAGTTGATGCTGCCCGCCTTGTCCCACACATAGTAGTGATTCTTGAAGTAACCCATCAGCATCAGGGGATAGATGGGATCCGTCATGGCGAACATGCTGCCGCCAAACTGGGTGCGATTGGCGTTCTTGTTCCACCACCGCGACTTGAGGCTGACCCGGCAAGTGCGAAAATCATCGCTGAGCAGCTCTATCTTGATGCCAGCCCCCCAGAAAGGAGGCCAGGCATTGAGGGCGCGGCGCACCCAGGCCGCATTGTCAAAAAGCCAATCCATGGATCTCATCCGACCAGACAAACAGGTGTTACATCTTAACAACAATCGGCCACCAGACAAGGGGGCGAAAATAATCTAATGCGGGTGTCTTGCGAGAACATCTCGGCTAAACCCCTTTAATCACTGGGTTTATTTCTGGTGACCACAAGACCTATAATGACATCTGACCTGAGTTGAAGGTTGCCATTCCCGCGCCAGTCACTCAGAATAACCCCACCTTCGAGAATGCGAATAAGTGAATATGCCAGACAATAATCAAGCGTTAAAAAAGGCCGGGCTCAAGATCACACTGCCGCGTGTCAAGATCCTCGAGATCCTGCAGCAGCCGGAATGCCAGCACACCAGTGCCGAAGACCTCTATAAACGACTGATCGATCATGGTGAAGAGATTGGTCTGGCGACCGTCTATCGCGTTCTGAACCAGTTTGATGATGCCGGTATCGTGACCCGTCACCACTTCGAAGGCGGCAAGTCCGTGTTTGAGCTGTCGACCCAGGAACACCACGACCACCTGGTCTGCCTCGATTGTGGCAAGGTGATCGAGTTCTCCGACGAGGTGATCGAGCAGCGTCAGCGCGACATCGCCAAACACCACAACATCCGCCTGACCAACCACAGCCTCTATCTGTATGGTCACTGCGCGAACGGCGACTGCAAGCACGACGAATAACGCCGTCGGCCGCGAGCAGCCATGAAAAAGCCAGCATCACGCTGGCTTTTTTTGTGTCCGCAATCCGGACCAGAGTGGCAGGGTCTCCCCTGCCCTCTTCTTGTCAGACCGTAGCGATCAGGCCTCGGCTTTGCCCCAGACGTCGCGCAGGGCCACGGTGCGGTTGAACACCAGCTGCTCCGGGCTGGAGAGCTTGTTGTCGGCGCAGAAATACCCTTCACGCTCGAACTGGTAGGCAAACTCCGGCTTGGCGTCCTTGAGGGAAGCCTCGACCCGGGCACCCTTGATGATCATCAGGGAATCCGGGTTGAGCGCCCCTTCGAAGTCGTCTTCGGCTGCGGGGTTCGGCATCTTGAACAGACGATCGTACAGGCGGATCTCCGCCGGCAGGGAGTGAGTGGCGCTGACCCAGTGGATCACCCCCTTCACCTTGCGGCCATCGGCCGGATCCTTGCCCAGGGTCTCGGGGTCATAGGAGCAGTAGATGCAAGTGACCTTGCCCTCTGCATCCTTCTCGACCCGCTCGGCCTTGATGACGTAGGCATTGCGCAAGCGTACTTCCTTGCCCAGCACCAGACGCTTGAACTGCTTGTTCGCCTCCTCTTTGAAGTCCGCCTCGTCGATGAAGATCTCGCGGCTGAAGGGCAGTTCACGCGTGCCCATCTCCGGCTTGTTCGGGTGAGCCGGTGCGGTCAGCACCTCGTCGGCGGCCAGGTTCTCGATGACCACCTTCACCGGGTGCAGCACCGCCATGGCACGGGGAGCGTTCTCGTTGAGATCATCGCGAATGCAGGCTTCCAGCATGCTCATCTCGACGATGTTGTCCTGCTTGGTCACGCCGATGCGCTTGCAGAACTCGCGGATGGAGGCCGGGGTGTAACCACGGCGGCGCAGCCCGGAGACGGTCAGCATGCGCGGATCGTCCCAACCGCTGACGTGCCCCTCGGTCACCAGCAGGTTCAGCTTGCGCTTGGACATGACGGTGTATTCGAGGTTCAGGCGGGAGAACTCGTACTGACGGGGGTGGCAGTCGATGCTGATGTTGTCCAGCACCCAGTCATACAGGCGGCGGTTGTCCTGGAACTCCAGGGTGCACAGGGAGTGGGTGATCCCCTCCAGGGCGTCCGAGATGCAGTGGGTGAAGTCGTACATCGGATAGATGCACCACTTGTCACCGGTCTGGTGGTGGTGGGCAAACTTGATGCGGTAGATGACGGGATCGCGCATCACCATGAAGGGGGATGCCATGTCGATCTTGGCGCGCAGGCAGGCAGAGCCCTCTGCGAACTCACCGTTCTTCATCTTGGCAAACAGCGCCAGGTTATCTTCCACGCTGCGATCGCGGAACGGGCTGTTCTTGCCCGCCTCGGTCAGGGTGCCGCGATACTCGCGCATCTGCTCGGGGGAGAGCTCGTCCACATAGGCCAGCCCCTTCTCGATGAGCTCGATGGCATAGCCGTGCAGCTTGTCGAAATAGTCGGAGGAGTAACAGATCTCGCCGCTCCACTCGAAGCCGAGCCACTGCACGTCCTGCTTGATGGATTCGACGTACTCTATGTCTTCCTTGACCGGGTTGGTGTCATCGAAGCGCAGGTTGCATTGGCCCTGGTAATCCTTGGCGATGCCGAAGTTCAGGCAGATGGACTTGGCGTGGCCGATATGGAGATAACCGTTCGGCTCCGGCGGGAAACGGGTATGCACACTCTTGTGCTTACCACTGGCCAGATCTTCATCGATGATCTGACGGATAAAGTTGGTTGGGCTGCTCGCCTCGCTCATGAATTCACCTCGAATGTCTCAGCTCATGGGGCAACCGCGCGCCCCCGCTTAGAAACCGACAATGATCCACTATTCATCCATGAGGCTCAACAGGAATTTGCCGCCGCGCCCTGGCTGACGTCATTTGCCTCGACGCGGGGTCGCTTCCCGGCCACAGACTTCCTTTATTCCGCCGCCATCGGCTCTCGGGCAAGCGACTTCCCCACGGATAAGCGTGGGATGTACCTGGGCATAAAGGTGTCCTGTGAGCACATACACATGGCTGCTTGATATTGCGGCGAGATCACACTTCAATGTTTTGAAACAAGCTTGTAACATTTAGCAAATCACACCGTGAAGCTGAACAGAGTTGGAACCAACAGAAACCAGGCATTTTCCAAACGGCATCATCCTAGTATCCTATTTACAACTTTGTCATTTTGCTGCGACATCAGGGAAGATGGTCGACAACACCTGTCCCCTCCCTTTCCCCCGAGCCACTCGCCTCATCCTCAAACAGGTAGCTGAGCCATGTCCTACTCCGTATCAAGACGTGATTTCATCAAGCAGTGCGTCATAGCCGGCATCGCCGTCTACAGCGCCCCCCTCCTCGCCAACCTCTCCCTGTCCGGCATGGAAGACGAGATCTTCGATCCCGCCTTGCTCGGCCAGTGGAAGCAGGGTGGCAAGGTCAAGTTTCGCAGCGATGGCCTGGCCAAGGTCACCGGCCAGAAGATCTACAGCCGGGACTATCGCGCCCAGGATCTGGCTGGCTGGCCGTCCCAGCAGCAACATGCGCTGCTGATCCGGGTCGACAAGGCGGATCGCCTCTATCTGGGGCTGGATCTCTCCATGCTGCCCGCCAATGCCCAGCCCAGCCGGGTGATCACCGCCGCCGATCTGCTGCGCGATGGCATCGAGCTGCCCGCCTTCTACGGCATCAACATGATGGTGAGCGAGGGCACTACCCCGGACTACCTGGGCCATGCGGCCGCCATGCTGTTCTTCCCGGATTTCGCCACCTTCAACAGAGCCAAGCACACTCTGCAATTCAACGACAAGGTGGTGCGCTACGGCGAGGTGACGCCGCTGGTCGCCGCCTCCCGCGATCCCTGGGCCTGCTGGCGCATCATCCGGATCGAGGGCAAGCTCGGCATGTCAGATCAGTACAGTGCCTTGCAGAATGGCCTCTTCTTCCCGGCTATCGCCAGCCACCAACCGGTATGGCCGACGGCCAGAGCCGATGGCAACGCCGGTGAGCAGGGGATGCATCAGGCCGAGCTGGTCCACAAGGAGCTGGAGGCCGAGGACGCCCTGGTACTGGATCGCACCTATCAGACCCAGTTCATCGAGCCCATGATGATGGAGCCGGAAAACTTCAACGGCTGGTTCGACGCCAAGGCGCGCACCATGCACCTGGTAGTGAGCACCCAGTCCCCCCACGACTTCTATTACGAAGCCGCCGAGATGCTGGCCAAGGGGCCGCTGGCCGGCAAGGTCGACAAGCTGGTGGTGCACTCCCCCTTCATCGGCGGTGGTTTCGGGGCCAAGGATCACACCATATTCCCCTTCTACGGCCTGCTCGCCACCCTCTATGCCGACGGCCCGGTGCGCCTGGCCAACGATCGTTTCGAGCAGTTCCAGGGCGGCCTCAAGCGTCATCCGTTCAACATGCACAACAAGCTGGTGCTCGACAAACAGAGCGGCCAGTTCCGTGCACTGATCAGCGCCATGACAGTGGACGGCGGCGGCCGACTGAACTTCACCGGTTCGGTGACCAGCGTAGGTGCCAGCGCCATCCAGGGGGTCTACTACCTGCCCAAGAATGACATCACCGCGGTCGCCCTGCCCTCCGAGAACCCGGATTGCGGCTCCATGCGAGGCTATGGATCCTTGCAGTCCATGGCGGCCATGGAGATGATGGTCAACGAGGCCGCCGCACTGCTGAACATGGATCCGCTGGCGCTGCGCCGCCGCAACCTTATCAAGCCCGGTCAGCCCAATACCCAGGGGGCCATTCCCGAGGGCAACAACCGTTACCCCGAGATCCTGGCGATGGCCGAACAGCACGAGATCTGGGCCCAGCGCCTGGCCAGAAAGCAGGCTTATGAGGCCCAGCATCCGGATCGCCTGCACGGCACGGGTTTCAGCATCACCACCAAGGACTATGGCACCGGCGCCGTGGCCCCCTCCGCCTGTGTCGAGCTGACCAGCAAGGGAGAGATCCTGCTCAAGATCAGTGGCATGGAGATGGGTACCGGGATCCAGACCTCCCAGGCCGAGATCGTCAGTCGCTACCTGGGCCAACCGGCCGACACCATAGCGCTCGCCGAAATCGCGCTCTGGGAGAGCTTCAAGCTGGAAGAGACCGACAACCCCTACACCATCTCCCAGGAACGCCAGGACGAGATGCAGAAGAACCCGCGCTGGACCCTGGCCATTCCGCAGGCCTCTTCCGCCTCCATCTCCTCCTACTTCCAGAGCCACGCCACCGTCGCGGCGGCCCGCATCCTGTTCGAGCAGACGCTCTGGCCGGCGGCAACCGCCATCTGGCGCAAGCAGTACTTCGTCGGCCAGGCGAACCTGGATCTGGGGCCCGCCAGCGAGGCGAGCTGGACAGCTGCGGGGCTGACCACCCGTGGCATGCCGCCGCTGCCGCTCGCCCTGCTGGCGGCCCACGCTCACGCAAATGGTCTGATTACCGGCGCCATGGTGCACAGTTTCAACCGCTGGGCCTGGGCCGAGTGCGACTTCACCATAGAGGGACAGAGCCAACGTCTGCCCATCGATGCGCTGGCGCTGCGCTACGGCGACGGGGCCAGCAGCGAGAAGCGGGCGCAGGCCGACGCCAACGGCTACCAGCTGCTCGATCGCACCCAGGCCCACTATCCCAGCACCAGCCTGAACAACGCCATGGTGACCTACTACGCCCCCTGCGCCACCCTGGTGGAGATAGCACTGGAGAAAGGCTCGGGCAAGGTACATATCCTGTCCGCCCACAGCTGGCTGGACGCCGGTCGGGTCATAGTCCCCGAACTGGTGGAAGGCCAGATCCAGGGCGGCCTGGCCATGGGGGTCGGTCATGCGCTGTATGAGTACCTGCCCGCCGGGCAGGACGGGCCGGGCAACGGCACCTGGAACCTGAACCGCTATCAGGTCCCCCTGGCGCACCAGCTGCCAGTCTGGAACCTGACCCACACCCTGCTGGAGCCCCTCTCGCCGACCGATGCCACCAAGGGCATAGGCGAAGTGGTGATGATCCCCGTGGTCGCCGCCCTGGTCGAAGCCATCTATCAGGCGACCGGCACCCGCTTTTACCATCTTCCCGTCACAGCAACCGACATTCAGAAGGCCATCCAATGACCACAGTAACCATGACCATCAATGACCGTCTCGTCGGCCCGCTCGAGGTGGATGACAACACCATGATGATCGACTTCCTGCACGAGTATGTGAACCTGACCGGCACCAAATTCGGCTGCGGCGTCGGCGTCTGTCATGCCTGCACCATAGTCGTCGACAAGGAGGATGGCAGCAGCGAGAGCGTGCGCACCTGTATCAACGGGGTGGGCCGCTTCAACGGCAAGCGAGTTCGCACCGTGGAAGGACATGCAATGCGCAACAGCATGGGCAAGATCATCGCACTGAGTCCGGTGCAGCAAACCTTCCTGGATCACTTCTCCTTCCAGTGCGGCTGGTGCACCTCGGGTTTCGTCAACGAGACCACTGTGCTGCTGGAACGGCTGCGCAAACAGCCGGTGGGGGTGGCCGATCTGGAGCAGACTATCTCGGCGGCACTGAACGATCACGTCTGCCGCTGCACCGGTTACAAGAAATACTACGAGGGGGTCAAGGCCATGCTCATCAAAGAGGGAGTGGTCAAATTATGAACCTCTCCAGACTGGCATTAGCACTGCTGCTAGGCATCGGGGTCGTCACTGGCGCCAAGGCCCAGGATCCCTTGGTTGAGCAAGGGCGTTATCTGGCCAAGGTCGGCGACTGTGCCGCCTGCCACACCACCGAAAGCGGTCAGACCTACGCGGGTGGCCTGGCCTTTAAAACCCCCTTTGGCGTCATCTACTCCACCAACATCAGCGCTGACAAGAAACAGGGTATCGGCAACTACAGCTATCAAGACTTCTATGAGGTGATGCACAACGGCAAGGCGCCAACAGGGCGTCTCTACCCCGCCATGCCTTACACCTCCTATCACCTGGTCACGGATGCAGACATGAAGGCACTCTATGCCTACTTCATGC
Organism: Aeromonas rivuli; assembly: GCF_000820045.1. GTDB lineage: Bacteria > Pseudomonadota > Gammaproteobacteria > Enterobacterales > Aeromonadaceae > Aeromonas > Aeromonas rivuli. The sequence goes on from NZ_CDBJ01000007.1 coordinate 72,936, forward strand.
AGACCAAGCCAGCCGCCACCCCGAACCGTGACAACGAGGTCGGCTTCCCCTTCAATGTGCGCACCGGGCTATTGGGCTGGAATCTGGTGGCTCATGACGACACCGCCTTCGCCCCCGACGCAACAAAAAGCGCCAATTGGAATAGGGGTCGCTATCTGGTAGATGGCCTGGGGCATTGCGGCGAGTGCCATACGCCACGCAACTTCTTCATGGCAATGGATTCATCCCACTATCTGCAAGGGGCCAGGATCGAAGGGGTGATGGCCCCCAACATCACCGCCACCGAGCTCAGGCGTCAAGGCTGGACCCAGGACTCCCTGAGCAAGCTGCTGCAAAAAGGCTACTCGATCAAAGGGGGCGTCTTCGCAGGCATGTATCCGGTGGTGGAGAAGAGCTTTGCCTATCTAACAGAGGAAGACATGCATGCGGTGACCAGCTACCTGCTCGACAGCGACACGCCCCTCTCATCCCCTGAGCCCAAACCGGCTACCCTGGATACCCGGCATCCCGGTTATGCCCTCTATCGCAACTACTGCACCGGCTGTCATGGCCAAGACGGTCAGGGCAAGCCGAACGTGACTCCGGCCCTCTCCAGCAATGGAACCCTGGATCAGCCGAGTCCAGTCAATACCCTGGCCATACTGCTCCATGGGATCCCTGCCCAGAGCTACAGCCAGACCGAGCGCTTTGCCCCCATGCCCGGGTACATCAATGAGATGAGTGATCAGGATCTGGCGGATCTGACCAACTTCCTGCGCCAGACCTGGTCTAGTCAATCCGTCAAAGTGAGTGCCGACGAGGTCAGGACGCTTAAGCAGGAGCTGGCCGAGCATCATGAGTGACCATCACGTCGAAGTACTGCGCCAGAGCTTGACGTGGCTGGCCCAGGGCAAAAGCGTCTGGCTGTGCAGCATAGTGGCCACCTATGGCTCGGCCCCTCGTCCCAGGGGGGCACTGTTTGCCACCGATGGTCTCTGTCGCAGCGGCTCCATCTCCGGTGGCTGCATCGAGGATGCCTTCGTCGAGAAGCTGGCCAGAGGAGAACATGACGCCCCCCTGAGCCTGCTCGACTATGGCTCCCACCTGACCCCGGATGGCAGCCAGTTCGAGTTGCCTTGCGGAGGCAGTATCCAGCTATTGGTCGAGCACCTGATGCCAGGGGATGAGGCCACCCAAGACTTGAATAGGTGGCTGGCCTTGCAGCAAGGCGCCACCTCCTTCGTGCGAGAGGTTCGCATTGCGCAAAGGGAGAGGACCTACCTGAGCGGCGAACGCCTTTGCGGGGACGAGCCAGGGGTAGTCCGCCTCGCCTATGCCCAGCGCTGGCGCCTGCTGCTGCTGGGGATCAGTCAGGTGAGCGAGCAGGTGGCCAGGCTCGGACAGGCCGCCGGCTTCGAGGTCTTGCTCTGCGATACCCGCGAAGCTTACCGATCCGACTGGCACTGGGGACCCGAGCAGGGGGGCATAGCGGTGCAGTGGTGCGATCCCGAACGTTTCGTCGAGCGTCACGCCACAGCCCAGAGCGCCGTGCTCGCCCTGGCCCACGACCCCCGCATCGATGACGCCGGGTTGATGGCGGGGCTCGAATCCGACGCCTTCTACCTGGGCGCCATGGGCTCGGTACGCACCAGCGAGCGCCGACTGGAGCGATTGCAACGGATAGGGGATAGCAGCCAGGCGCAGCTGGCGCGGATCCATGCCCCCATCGGACTGCCCATCGGCAGCAAGTCCCCGATCGAAATCGCCATTGCCACCCTGGCCGAGGTGATCGCCGTCCGCCATGGCATCCGCATGAGGCTCAGGCAAGATGCAACCTGAACGAGTCGCCCTGCTGCTGGCCGCCGGTTTCTCCCGTCGCTACGGCAGTGACAAACGTCTGGCGGGTTCGCCTCCGCTGATCCTGCGCACCCTGGCGACCCTGCTCCCCAGCCATGATCGCGTACTGGTGGTGCTGCGCCGCGAAGACGAGGTGCTGCGCCGCCTGCTGGCGGACTCCGGGGCAGCGTTGACCCAGGTACCGATCGACGGCGGCCTGGGGGACAGCCTGGCCCATGGTGTCCGTACCCTGCTCAGCCAGGATGGGCCCATCCACAGCCTGCTGGTGGTACTGGCCGACATGCCACACCTCTCCCCCGCTAGCCTCCAGGCCTTGCAGGTCGCCCAGGATGGCTGCTCGCTGGTTCGCCCCGTTTACCTGGGGGAGCAGGGCCACCCCGTCAGCTTCCCCGCCGATCTGCTGGCCGAACTGGCCCGCCTCTCTGGCGATCGAGGCGCCAAGCAGGTGCTGGATCGCCACATCGACCGGCTGATCTGTCTGACACTCAACGATCCCGGCTGTGTGCAGGATATCGACTGGCCAGACGACCCGCTCTGACCGGCCAATCCTCTGGGGCAACATTTCCCGCACCTTTCACTCCATCCCCGCCAGACTCCGTCCGGCGCCCCCTGCACGACAGATAAAAAAAGACCCCGCACCAGGCGGGGTTTCAAGATGAAAAATCAAAACAGACTCACACACAACAAAGGTTCACACGCACAGTCAACCTTTCCCAAAGCCGATGGCAGATCGACCTTGGGAAAGGTGGGTCTTGCGACCCACCCGGTGTCAACGGTCAGCAACCATCAGTTCAGTTCGGTGACGCGGCCAGTGCGCTTGCCATCGAAACTGGTGGTGCGCAGCCAGACCTTGCCAGTCACGGTCGGCTTGGCCGCCGCGTCATAGGCGTTCCAGTGCTTGCCATCCAGGCTGTACTGGATGGGCAGACCCGGCAAGTCCACGTTCGCATTGAGCACGCCGTCAACGACCCTGGCGCCCGGCACAGAGAGACGATATTCGACGCCCTGGAGATCCAGTTTCGGCAACTGGCGCTGGCCCAGCAGGTTGGCAAAGCGGTTCCACTCCTTGGCCAGGGTCGCCTTGTTGACGAACTGGGTCTCGCCGGAGAACTCGCGGCCCTTCACGTAGGGCAGCTCGAAACCACCTTTGTGCCAGGCACGCTCGGCCACCGAGAAGATGCGCGGATAGACCATGTACTCATACTGGGCATCGGTGCGGACCGTCTCGCTCCACAGCTGGCCGGACATGCCCTTGAACTTGACCGCATCCTGATCGCCCTTGGCGACGAAGGCATTGCCATCCCGGTCGACCGAGGTCTCGGCGTTCTGCGGCAAGTTTTCCGGGGCGAAGGCGAACACCTTGCGGGTGTCGTTGAAGCGGGTCGCCCAGTAGTAGCCGCGCTCGGCCGGGTGTACCTCGTTCGGGAAGTCGAAGTAGAGGTAGTCCGGGTTGGAGAGCACCACCTCATAGCCCTTGTGCGCCCACTTCATCGCCTCGTTGAAGCCGCCCCAGTAGAGGGTTTCCCAGAAGTTGACCCGGGTCTTCTCGGTGGCGAAATCCTTGGCGCTGTTCGCGTACTTCAGACCATCTTCCCACGCCTGCAGGGTGGAGAAGCCGTGGCCCTTGACCATCTCGCTCACTTCCTTGGCGAAATAGACAGGCAGCTCCTGCACATCGGCAATCTTGCCGTCGGCGATCATCTTCTGGCACAGGGGGGACTTGCCAAACGGCTTGTCCTGCTTGCTCCAGTCGGTATTGCCCTTCCAGGCCACCAGATCGGCGGGCTTGGTGGTGGCCGGATCCTGATAACCCCCGCCCAGCATGATGTTTTTCGCCTCGTCACCGCCATAGTGCCAGGCGGTCAGCGGCTGGCCGGCGGCCTGGTGCATCTGGGCCACTTCATCCATCACCTTGGCGACGAAGGTGGCGGCACCTGGCTGGCAGGGGTTGATGAAGGACATCTTGTCGTAGAACTGCACCGAGGTGATGTTGGAGCTATCGGCCGGATCGGTCAGGCGATACTGGTTCGCTTCGGTTTCTTTACCCTCGGCCATCAGCCGCTGGTAGCGCGCTTCCATGGATACCACGGCGGCACGGGCATGGGCCGGCATGTTGATCTCCGGCACCACGGTCACGCCGCGCGCCTTGGCGTAGCGCACCAGCTCGATGTAATCCGCCTTGCTGTAGAAGCCGGAACCCTGGTTGTCCGCAGCCGGACCCGAGCCCAGCTGCGGCAGCAGACACTTGGTTTCGGACAAGTCGTGGCAACGCTCGGCACCGACCTCGGTCAGCTCCGGCAAACCGGGGATCTCGAGGCGCCAGCCCTCATCGTTGGTCAATCCCAGATGCAGCACGTTGAGCTTGGTGGCCGACATCTGATCGATCAGCTTGTGCAGGGTCTGCGGGGTTCTGAAGTGGCGGGCCACGTCGGTCTGCATGCCGCGGTATTCGAAGCGCGGTGCATCCTCGACGCTCATCTGGCTGACCCGCTTGTCATCGACCCCTATCAGGGAGATGAGGGACTGGGCTCCCCAGAAGGCGCCATTGACGTCGTGACCACGGATGATGGCGCCATCCTTGCCGATGTCGAGCTGATAGCCTTCGGCCTGTTTGACCTTGCTGCCGAGCTTGATGGTCACGGGATAGCCGGTGTCGGAGAGGGTGACACCCAGCTTGGTCAGTTGCGCCTTGATGGCATCAGCGCGATCGGTCGGCAGGTCCAGGGTATCGAGCTTGATGCTGGCGAGATCCACCTGCGGACCCACCTTGATGAGCTGTTTTGCCGGGGTCGGCAGTATCTGGTTATCGATCTGCTGTGCAGAGAGCAGCGTGCTGGTGCGGTTGGCCTCATAACGGGTCTGCGCATTCATCAGAACGTTGTTGTCATCCTTGGTGCGCTTCCAGCCATCGGCCGGCATCGGCTTCTCATAGCTGGTGGCATCATCGATGTTGCTCATGCTGGCGATCACCTTGGGTTCGGCACCCTCGGCGGAGACATACCAGCTCGGCATGATGTCAGATTCGAACAGTACCCAATACTCCACCACCAAAGGCACTTCGACAGTGACATCCTTGGCAAAACCCTGGAACTTGTCGGTGGGGGTCAGGCGATAGAGGTCGCCGGTCAGATGCTCGATGGCAAACTGATCGTTGTCGACCCGTTGAATGCGACGGATGGAGGAGACGTAGATCTCCCAATCCTTGGAATTAACGTCTGCGCCCTGATTGGTCAGGTGCAGTTTGGCCACGCCACAGCTGGCCCATTCAGAACCTAGCGCCTGGCAATCCAGACCGGCTCCGGCACCATCATTGGTGACGACTTCGTACTTGACGACGAGGTTGCTGGCGAGGGAATCGACCAGGGCCTGGTTGGCGGCATCGACGGCCATGGCAGGCGCGGCAAAAACGCCAGACATAGCGAGGGCTAAGAGAGAGATTTTGAGTGTCATAACTGCTGCTCTTGGTTGAAGTAAAGATTGGAATTGCTTGGCTTTTTTTATGGTGGGCCCCATAGGCGGGGCCCTATTTATGTCAACAATGGACTTAGGCTTGAGCGGACGGGCAGGAGGAGGCGCCCGTCCGGGTAACACTTAACGCAGGGACTTCATCTCACCGGCAATGATCTCGGCCAAGGGGCCCAGAATCACTTGCAGGTTCTGTTCACCCAGCTTGACCACACCGGCGGCGCCGAGGGCCTTGAGCTGACGCTCATCGACGATGCTGCGGTCTTTCAGGGTCAGGCGCAGACGGGTGATGCAGGCATCGATAGTGACCAGGTTGTCATGACCACCCAGCACTTCCAGATACTGCTTGGCCAGCTCGGTACGGTCAGTTATCTCGGCTCTGGCCGGGATGGCTTCGTCGTCTTCACGGCCCGGGGTCTTCAAGTTCAGCTTGACGATGACCAGACGGAACACGCTGTAGTAGATGCCGAAGAACACCAGACCTTGCAGCAGCAACATGTACCAGTTGACGGCCAGCGGGTTACGGCTGGAGAGCACCATGTCCACCAGACCGGCACTGAAACCGAAACCGGCAATCCAGTGCATGCTGGCCGCGATGAACACGGAGATACCAGTCAGTACGGCGTGGATCACGTAGAGCACGGGGGCCACGAACATGAAGGAGAATTCGAGGGGCTCGGTCACACCGGTGAAGAAGGCAGCGAAGGCGGCTGCGATCATGATGGAGGCGACCTTCTCTTTGTTCTCTTTCTTGGCGGTGTGGTAGATGGCCAGGGCGGCGCCCGGCAGACCGAACATCATGATGGGGAAGAAGCCAGCCTGGTACATACCAGTCACACCGGCAACCGCTTTACCGGCATCGATGGAGCTCTGACCGCCCAGGAAGTTCGGGATGTCGTTGATGCCAGCCACGTCGAACCAGAATACGGAGTTCAGGGCGTGGTGCAGACCGATCGGGATCAGCAGACGGTTGAAGAAGGCGTAGATACCGGCACCGGTAGAGCCCATGCCGACGATGGACTCGCCGAAGTGAACCAGACCACCGTAGATGACAGGCCAGACAGCCATCAGCACGAAGGAGACCGCCATCATGACCACGGAGGTGATGATGGGAACCAGGCGACGGCCGGAGAAGAAGGCCAGCGCCTTGTGCAGCTCGACGCTGCTGAAGCGGTTGTACAGCTCAGCCGCGATGACACCGGTCAGGATACCGATGAACTGGTTGCTGATCTTGCCAAAGGCAGCAGGAACCTGCTCGAGCGGGATACCTTGCAGCTGGGCAACAGCGCCCGGGCTCAGCAAGGTGGTGACCACCAGGAAACCGACCAGGCCGGCCAGGGCGGCGGAACCATCTTTATCCTTGGACATACCGTAAGCGACACCAACCGCAAACAGGATCGGCATGCTGTCGATGATGGCGGCACCGGCCTTGATCAGGAACGCGGCCAGAGGGCTGCCGCCACCCCAACCATTCGGGTCAATCCAGTAACCTATGCCCATCAGGATCGCTGCGGCAGGCAATACCGCTACCGGCACCATCAGGGCACGGCCGATCTTCTGTAAATAACCGAGAATGTTCACGGCTCCTCTCCTTAGTAAGTGTTTTTCTATGAGTTAATGTTTTTCTATAAATTAAGTGCTTATTACGTTCAACGCATAAGCCATCAAGGCTTGATTGGCAGTCTAGGTCTTTTATTTCGCTTCGCAAATTAATAAAGCCATAATCGTGATCATTATCACCCAAACGACATAAAGTTAGCGGATAGATGTGGCTTAGTTTCCAATCTTTATTTACGCTATGAAACAACTAAGATTTGCCATTACGTCTTACCATCGTGCCCATGCCGGTGACAACAAACTAGAGGTACTCGAAATGCGTCTGATCCCACTCAAGTCAGCCAGCCAAGTCGGTCTGTGGTCTGCCCGTTACATTGTCGATCGCATCAACGCTTTCCAGCCGACCGCCGAGCGCCCCTTCGTACTGGGTCTGCCCACGGGCGGCACGCCGCTCAATACCTACAAGCGTCTGATTGAGTTGCATAAAGCGGGTGAGGTCAGCTTCGAGCACGTGGTGACCTTCAACATGGACGAGTACGTTGGCCTGGCCGAGGAGCATCCCGAGTCCTACCACAGCTTCATGCACAACAACTTCTTCAGTCACGTCAACATTCGCCCGGAAAACATCAACATCCTCAATGGCAATGCCGCGGATCTGGTGGCCGAGTGCAAACGCTACGAAGACAAAATCAAGTCCTACGGCCGCATTCATCTGTTCATGGGGGGGGTCGGCAACGATGGTCACATCGCCTTCAACGAACCGGCTTCTTCTCTGGCGTCCCGCACCCGGGTCAAGACCCTGACCGAAGATACCCGCATCGCCAACTCCCGCTTCTTCGGTGGCGACATGGAGCAGGTGCCCAAACTGGCCCTGACCGTGGGCGTGGGTACCCTGATGGATGCCGAGGAGATCCTGATCCTGGTGATAGGTCACGGCAAGGCCCTGGCCCTGCAAGCGGCCGTCGAAGGTTGCGTCAACCACATGTGGACCATCTCCACCCTGCAACTGCATCCCAAGGGCATGATGGTGTGCGACGAGCCCTCCACCATGGAGTTGAAAGTCAAGACTGTCCGCTATTTCCAGCAGCTGGAAGCGGACAACATCGGTCGTCTGTGAGGGTAACGCCATGTACGCATTGACCAACTGCACCCTCTACACCGGCAGCGAAGTGCTGACCGGCCATGGGGTGATCATCGATGGCAACCAGATTGTCGCCATCAAGCCCCTGGCGGCGCTGCCTGCGGACGTGGCTCGCCACGATCTGGACGGCGCCAACCTGAGTGCCGGCTTTATCGACTTGCAGCTCAATGGCTGCGGCGGTGTCATGTTCAACACCGATATCACCGCCGAGACCCTGGCCACCATGCAGGCGGCCAACCTCAAATCCGGCACCACCAGCTACCTGCCGACCCTGATCACCAGTCCGGATGCGGACATGAAACAGGCGGTCGCGGTCACCCGCAGTTACATGCAGGCGCGCGCCAATGAGGTGCTGGGCGTCCATCTGGAAGGGCCCTATACCAACCTCAAGCGCAAGGGCATACACCCGGCGGATCAGATCCGCCAGCCCGCGGACGAGATGATCGACTTCTTCTGCGCCAACGCGGATGCCATCGCCAAGATTACCCTGGCCCCGGAGCGCAACAGCCCTGAGCACATTCGTCGCCTGGTCGAGGCTGGCATTCTGGTCTCAGCGGGTCACACCGCGGCCAGTTACGAACAGGCCATGGCCGGTTTTGAGAGCGGCATGCGCTTTGCCACTCACCTCTATAACGCCATGACCCCGACCGTGAACGGCCGCGAGCCAGGTGTAGTCGGTGCCATCTACGACAGGGATGATGTCTACACGGGTGTCATCGTCGATGGCCATCATGTGCACTGGGCCAACGTGCGTCTCGCCCACAAGGTGCTGGGGGAGCGACTGGTGCTGGTCACCGATGCAACCGCCCCGGCCGGTGCGCCGGAAGGCTTTGAGAAATTTGATTTTTGTGGCGCCACCGTCTATTTCCGTGATGGTCAGTGCGTCGATGAGAATGGTACACTCGGCGGCTCTGCCCTCACCATGATTGAAGGGGTGGAAAATCTGGTCAAACAGGTGGGGTTACCCCTCGCCGAAGCGCTGAGAATGGCCACCCTATACCCTGCACGCGCCATTGGATGGGACTCACGTCTCGGTAGTATCCAGGTCGGCAAGATAGCCAACCTCACCGTCTTCGATCAGGCCTTCAAGGTCCTCGGGACCGTGGTTAACGGACACTACACACAACAGTGACATCATGACTGGCGGACAAATAGCAAACGTAGACCTTATCAAGCAGGTCAATTGTGCAGCCGTGTATCGGCTCATCGACCTGCAAGGCCCCATCTCCCGGGTCAAGATTGCCGAGTTGAGTCACCTGGCCCCGGCCAGCGTGACCAAAATAACCCGGCAACTGATCGAGCATGGTCTGATCAAGGAGACCTCACCGCAAGCCTCAACCGGCGGGCGGCGTGCCATCTCCCTCACCACCATCAAGAATCGGTTCCAGTTTGTGTCCGCCAAGTTGGGTCGAGGCTACCTGCAACTGAGTCTCTATGATCTCGATGGCAAGGAGCTCGACCAGCACATCACCGAAGTGACCGAGATAGACCAGCAACCCGTGGTCGACATGCTGCTGCGCGAAATTGGCGCCTTCATCGACGCCAATCAGGAGCGCAGCCGCAATCTCATCAGCATCGCGCTCACCATGCCGGGTCTGGTCAATCCGGAATCGGGTATGGTCATCTATACCCCCAAATACCAGATCCGCAACCTGGCCCTGGCCAAGTTGCTGGAGAACCACTTCAACCTGCCCTGCTACGTCGGCAACGACACGCGCTCCCTGGCACTGGCCGAACACTTCTTCGGCGAGTCCCGCGACTGCATGGACTCCATCCTGGTCAGTGTTCACCAGGGTGCGGGGTCGGGCATCATCACCAAGGGCAAGGTGTTCCTCGGCCAGAACCGCAACGTCGGCGAGATAGGCCACATTCAGGTCGAGCCCCTCGGCAAGCGCTGCCACTGCGGCAACTTCGGTTGCCTGGAGACCATCGCCTCCAACGAGGCCATCGTCGACAAGGTCAAGGAGCTGATCAGCCGCGGCCACCAGAGCAGCCTGCAGGACAAGTACATCAGCATCCATGAGGTCTGCAAGGCTGCCCTGGCTGGCGATGAACTGGCGCGCAGCGTGATTGAGAATGTGGGCGAGCATCTGGGCCGGGCCGTGGCCATCACGGTCAACCTGTTCAACCCGCAGAAGGTGCTGATCGCAGGCGAGATCACCGAAGCCGAGGAGATCCTGTTCCCGGCCATCCGTCGCTGCGTCGAGCATCAGTCCCTGCCAAGCTTCCACCGTGGCCTGCCCATCGTGAAAGCCCGCTTCCAGAACCAGCCCACCATCGGCGGCTTCGCCCTGGTCAAGCGCGGTCTGCTGGAAGGGGATCTGCTGCAGATCATCATGGAACAGAAGTGACGGCGCGCCGCTGAGGCGGCAGGTCAGATACCACAACGGCAGCCAATGGCTGCCGTTGTCATTTGTGCGTTGTCACTCCCCTTCGCCGCTATCCTGCCCGGCAGGACTTGAACAAGTCCAGAGCATTATCATAGGCGCGGGTCTTGACGTTCATGATGCCCAGCACTGCATGGGGGAACAGCTGAGAATA
>NZ_CDBJ01000007.1:83634-95022 GCF_000820045.1 Aeromonas rivuli
TCCAACTCGCCATCGTAGGCACTGGTCTTGACGTTCATGATGCCCAGTACCGAGTGGAACAGGTTGTCCTGGGAGAAGCGCTTGGCCTGTGCCTCCTGCTTGAGGCAATCGAGACTCAGGCCATCTTCCTGGGCGGTGCGCGGCGCCATCCAGGTCAGCATGGGCACCACCGTCTGATCGTCCGGCGCGAACTTGTAGGGGGTGCCGTGCAGATAGAGCCCCATGGCGCCCAGGGACTCCCCGTGATCCGACAGATAAATGAGCCCCACGTTGTACTCCGACTCCAGCCCCTTGAGGGTGTCGATCAGCTGCCCTATCACCTTGTCGGTGTAGCGAATGGTGTTGTCATAGGTATTGACCAGCTCCTCGTTGGTGCAATTTTCGATGTCGCTGCGCGGGCAATCTGGCACGAAGGCGCGCTCCGTGGCCGGGTAGCGCCGGTAATAGGTGGGGCCATGGCTGCCCATCAGGTGGAAGGCCACCAGCTTGTTGCCTGATTTCATCCCGGCAATCTGCTGATCCAGCCCCTTGAGCAGCACACCGTCATAGCAGGACTCGCCTTTACAGAGCTCGGGATGCTCCTTGGGATCGATCACCTGGGTCGGCACCCGATCGCACACCCCTTTGCAGCCGCCATCGTTCTCCTTCCACAGTACCTGCACCCCGGCGTGCTGCAACACATCCAGCAGGCCATCCTGATGACGGGCCCGGTTCTCGTCATACTCGCGCCGGGTCATGTTGGAGAACATGCAAGGCACGGAAACCGCCGTGGCGGTGCCGCAGGAGCGTACATGGCGGAACGACACCAGACCCGGCTCCTGGTCGGTGAAGGCGTTGGTGTGCTTCTCATAGCCGTTCAGGGAGTAGTTCTTGCTGCGCGCCGTCTCCCCCACCACCAGGAACATCAGGGTCGGTTTGCTGTGGCCTTCGGCCGCGACCACGGCGTCGCTTCCCAGCGCCAGGAAGGGCATGGCCGGGGTGAAGAAGCTGGTTTTCACATACTTGAAGATGCCGGCCACATAGTTGGCGGGCACTATCTCCTTGGCCATGGTGTGATTGTTGCGGCCCACCGAGGCGTAATCCTGATAATAGAGGGCACCCACGGCGAAGATGAGCAAGGCGGAGAGCCCCATGCCCCCCAGCCGCAGGCCCAGCCCCTGGTACCAGCGCGTGGGATATTCAATCTTGAGCAGCAGCAGGCAGAGGGTTGGCAGCACCCCCGTCAGCATGAACCAAGTCAAGACGGAGCCATTGAGATAAGAGCCCGCCTCCCCGACATTGGTCTCCACCACGTTCTGCACCATGTTCTGATCGAAGATGATCCCGTATTTGAGCATGGCGTAACTGGCCAGGGAGCCAATGAGGATCAGCACACTGAAGAAGGGCTTGAGCAGGTATCGAATGCTAAACGGCAGGAACACCAGATTGAGCGCCGCCAGCAACAGCAGCGGAATGGAGAGCACGAAGCCGACCTTGACGTGATCGAGGCGAGAGAGGGCGTGATAGAAGTGCAGGAAGATAGGCCAGTTGAATACCAGAGTAAACAACAGCACCAGTAGGACATTCACCTTGATGGCACTCATAGTGATGCGCATAGACAGACTCCGCTAACCAGATGACAGGCTCACCGGGAGCCAGACTTGGCAGCATCATAGGAGTCGAGACTTAAGTGAAAATTAAGATGAAAGTCCATGGAGGCAAAGAGACCTACAAACCGGGCTGGGGTGGCAGGCAAGCCATGATGACGCACCGGGGCGACATCTCCCTTTGGCAACATCATAAAAAAACGGCAGCCCGTGGGCTGCCGTTTGCTGTCTGTGCGGGCCTTCGATCAGAGGGTCGTGGCCACGTCGTCGGAGGGCGATGGCACCGTTGTGATGCCACTTCCTCTGAGGTGCAACCTGACGATCAGAGGGTCGCGGCCACTTCGTCGGAGATGGAGCCGTTGTGGTACACCTCCTGCACGTCGTCCAGGTCTTCGAGCATGTCGATGAGACGCATCAGCTTGGGAGCAGTCTCGGCATCCAGCTCGGCTTCGGTGGAGGGGATCATGGTCACTTCGGCGTTCTCGGGCTTGAAGCCAGCCGCTTCCAGGGCATCCAGCACGGTACCGAACTCATTCGGAGTGGTGTAGACCTCGATGGAGCCATCCTCTTCGGTGACCACATCATCGGCACCGGCTTCGAGCGCCGCATCCATCAGGGCATCTTCATCGGCACCGACGAAGGTCAACAGCCCTTTCTTGCTGAACAGGTAAGAGACTGAGCCGTCAGTACCCAGGTTACCGCCACACTTGTTGAAGGCATGACGCACTTCGGCGACGGTACGGTTACGGTTGTCGGTCAGACACTCCACCATGACCGCAGAGCCCGCCGGGCCATAGCCTTCATAGACGATGGTTTCGAGCTGCTCGCCGTCGCCACCACCGGCCCCACGCGCGATGGCGCGGTTGATGGTTTCCCGGGTCATGTTGCTGGTCAGGGCCGCAGTCACGGCGGCACGCAGGCGCGGGTTGTTGGCGGGATCGGGATCGCCGATGCGCGCCGAGGTGGTGATTTCACGGATCAGCTTGGTGAAGATTTTACCGCGCTTGGCGTCTTGCGCCGCCTTGCGGTGTTTGATGTTGGCCCATTTACTGTGACCTGCCATAAAAACGCTCCGTTATGATTTCAAATCAATGAGATAAGTCTGCTGATATGGGCCGCAAGTGCGGCCCTTTTGATTTACTCAGCGCCTTCAACGTCAGCCTTGGTATCGACCTTGGCAACGGTCGCAATCGCCAGCTCGCCGAGCTGGGCCGGATTGGCGAAGCTGGGGGCATCCGTCATCAGGCAAGACGCCGTGGTGGTTTTCGGGAAGGCGATGACATCCTTGATGTTGTCGGTGCCGGTCAGCAGCATGCTCAGGCGATCCAGGCCAAAGGCCAGACCGGCGTGGGGCGGAGTGCCATATTTCAGGGCATCGAGCAGGAAGCCGAATTTCAGACGCTGCTCGTCCGGGGTGATCCCCAGGATGTCGAACACACAAGACTGCATGTCGCTGCTGTGGATACGCACAGAGCCACCACCCACTTCGTAACCGTTGATCACCATGTCATAGGCATTGGCATAGGCGCCGAGCGGGTTCGCTTTCAGCTCGCTCGGGCTCAGATCGCTCGGGGCGGTGAAGGGGTGGTGCATGGCGGCCAGGCCACCCTCGCCATCTTCTTCGAACATGGGGAAGTCGATGACCCACAGCGGCTTCCAGACGTTCTCGACCAGGCCCAGATCGCGACCCACTTTCAGGCGCAGGGCGCCCATGGCGTCGCAGACCACTTTCTTGGAGTCGGCACCAAAGAAGATAATGTCGCCAGCAGCGGCACCGGTACGGGCCAGGATCTCGCGCACTATCTCGTCGGAGAGGAACTTGGCAACCGGCGACTGCACGCCTTCGAGGCCATTAGCGGCGTCGTTGACCTTCAGCCAGGCCAGCCCCTTGGCGCCATAGATACCGACAAACTTGGTGTACTCGTCGATCTGCTTGCGAGACAGCTCGGCGCCGCCCGGCACTTTCAGGGCTGCCACACGGCCTTTCGGATCGTTCGCCGGACCGGCAAACACCGCAAACTCAACCGCAGTCAGCAGATCGGCGACATCGACCAGCTCCATCGGCAGACGCAGATCCGGCTTGTCGGAGCCGAAGCGGCGCATGGCTTCGTCGAAGGTCATCACCGGGAAGTTGCCGAGATCCACGGCCAGCACGTGCTGCCACAGCTGGCGGATCATCTCTTCCATCAGCTCGCGCACCTGGGGCGCGGTCATGAAGGAGGTCTCCACGTCTATCTGGGTGAATTCCGGCTGACGGTCGGCACGCAGGTCTTCATCGCGGAAGCACTTGACGATCTGGTAGTAGCGATCGAAGCCGGACATCATCAGCAACTGCTTGAACAGCTGCGGGGACTGCGGCAGGGCGTAGAACTTGCCCTTGTGCACCCGGCTCGGCACCAGATAGTCACGGGCCCCTTCCGGGGTGGCCTTGGTCAGCATCGGGGTCTCGATGTCGAGGAAGCCCTGCTCGTCCATGAAGCGGCGCACGAAGGCACTGGCCTTGGCACGGGTCTTCAGGTATTTGGCCATCTCGGGGCGACGCAGGTCCAGATAGCGGAACTTGAGGCGCTGCTCTTCGCTGTTGACCTGGTTGAAGTCGAGCGGCAGTGGCTCGGCGCGGTTGATGATGGTCAACTCGTGGCCGAACACCTCGATGGCGCCGGTGGCCATGTCGCTGTTGCGCTGGGAGTCGGGGCGGCTGCGTACCACACCGGTCACCTGGATGCAGAACTCACCGCGCAGTTCGGAGGCCAGGGCGAAGGCATCCGGTTTGTCCGGATCGAAGAAGACTTGCACTATGCCTTCCCGGTCACGCATATCGATAAAGATCAGACCGCCAAGGTCGCGACGACGATGGACCCAACCGCACAATGTAATGGTCTGCCCTGCATGGGCTTCATTGACCTGTCCGCAATAGATAGAGCGCATGGACTTCTTCCTTCGAAATTGTAAGAGAGACGGTTAACCCTGAGTCGCCGGGCACGACAGGTCAGCACCGTCTGTCTCGCCACTGGCCAGATGCTTGTGCTACCCGGTTTGAAATCAGTCTCGTACCAGCCGGCCCCTTTGAGCCGGCAGCTTGCCGCCGATACCGGCTTGCAACAGCGAGGCCGTCGGCGAAGCATCGGAGAGCCGTTATTGTGTTAACAATTCATGACCGCATGTCACCATCGCGGGACGCATCATCCGGCGCCACCATCAAAAATTGATAAACAAAGGGGTGGCATTATAGAGGAAAACCCCTATACGGGTAAAATGACCTGCCCCCTCCTTTGCCCTGTTTTTTAGCTCAGTTGGCAAATTTTTGAGGGGAAACGCGACAAAAACGCCAACAGGATCCGCAATGAGCCTCTTTTTGGGACTGCCACAATGGTCCCACCCCGCCTGGCCAGGTCAATTACTCGGCCAGGGCGCCAAGCCCGCCGAACACCTGGCCGATTACGCCAGGGTGTTCAACACCGTAGAAGGCAATACCACCTTCTACGCCTTGCCGACCCCGGAGACGGTGCTGCGCTGGAGCGAGGCGGTGCCGGACACCTTCCGGTTTGCCTTCAAGTTTCCGCAAACCATCAGTCACCAGAGCGATTTGGTCAGCGTGGACAAGCAGGTGAGCGACTTTATCGCCCTGCTTGCCCCCTTGCACCCCAAGCTGGGGTTGCTCAAGCTGCAACTGCCCGCCCGCTTCGGGCCCGCCGGCTTGCCTCGTCTGACCGAGTTTTTCAATCGCCTGCCCCGGGATTTTGCCTATGCGCTCGAGGTACGACACCCCGATTTCTTCGCCAAGGGGGACGCGGAGCGGGCCCTCAATCGCATGCTGATGGAAAAGGGCATCAACCGCATCATGCTCGACTCCCGGCCCCTGTTTTCGGTGCCCGCCACCACGGCGGCCATGATTGACGCCCAGGGCAAGAAGCCACAGCTGCCCGTGCACCTGCTCGCCACCGCCCACGCCCCCGTGGTGCGCCTGATCGGCTTGCCGGATCCTGCCGCCAATCACCCCTTCTTGCCGGGCTGGTTGCCCCATTGGCGCCAATGGCTGGCGGATGGCAAGGATCTCTATCTGTTTATCCATACCGCAGACAATGCCCAGGCCCCGGCGTTGGCGCGCCAGATAGTGCAATTGCTCGGTCAGGAAATGGCCCCCTGGCCGGGGGAAATTGACAGTGCCCGTCAAGGGGTGCTGATGTTTTAGTCTGCGGCACGAAAAAGTCGATTATTTACGGTGGCGGCTTCGCCCTGTTCAAGACAAATGGCCAGCAATCCTCTAGACTAGCGCCCCTATGACGGGTCAGCAGATGGCCCGTGTGAGCGGCCGGGGCATCCAGCAAAACAGGAATCCTTGTGGCCCTTCGCCAGCCGTTGATGCCCGGTACGATTCAGGTGTCAGCCAATACCAAAATTGAACAAAGCCGGGGACAGACAGATCCCCTGCCGGATTGCACCACTATGCATGATCAGATCTTTGCCGCCCCCATCGCCCAACTGGGCGATTTTTGCTTTGACGAGCAGGTCGTCGATGTCTTTGCCGACATGATCCAGCGCTCTGTGCCGGGTTATAGCAACATCATTTCCGCCATCGGCATGATGACAGCTCGCTATGCCCAGCCAGACAGCCGCCTGTTCGATCTCGGTTGCTCCCTGGGCGCCGCGACCCAGGCCATGCGTCGCAACCTGGCGCAACCCGGTTGCCGCATCACGGCGGTCGATCTCTCCCGCCCCATGATAGATAGGGCCCGGGCCCACCTCTCGGGCTTCAAATCCGAGGTGCCGGTCGAGCTCATCGAGGCGGATATCTGCGACATCGCCATCGAGAACGCCTCCGTGGTGGTGCTCAACTTCACCCTGCAATTTGTCGACCCCAAGCAGCGGGCGGCGCTGATCCAGCGCATCTTTGATGGCCTGCGTCCCGGCGGCATCCTGATCCTGAGCGAGAAGCTGCGTTTCGAAGATGAGCCGGTCAACGAACTGCTCATCGACCTGCATCTGGATTTCAAGCGAGCCAACGGTTACAGCGAGCTGGAGATCAGCCAGAAGCGCACCGCGCTGGAAAACGTGATGCGCACCGACACCCTGGCGGTACACCAGGCGCGCCTGCGCGAGGCGGGTTTCGTCCATCAGGATCTCTGGTTCCAGTGCTTCAACTTCGGTTCCATGATCGCCATCAAATCCAGCGACACCCAGCCATGATCGACTTCGCCAATTTCTATCAACTGATCGCCAAGACCCGGCTCAGCCACTGGCTGCATACCCTGCCAGCTCAGCTCCATGCCTGGCAGCATGACAACCTGCACGGTGATCTGCCGCGCTGGAGTCGTGCCCTCAACAAACTGCCGGTGGTGGCTCCCGGTCAGGTGGAACTGAAACATCGGGTCGAGATAGGCCATAGCGAGAGCCTCAATGAGGGGGAGCGCAAGAAGGTGGAGAGCCTGCTGCGTCAGTTTATGCCCTGGCGCAAGGGCCCCTTCACCCTGCACGGCATTCACATCGATACCGAGTGGCGCTCCGACTGGAAGTGGGACAGAGTGCAGCCCCACATCAGCCCCCTGGACGGACGCTATGTGCTGGACGTGGGCTGCGGTAGCGGTTACCACCTGTGGCGCATGGTCGGCGAAGGGGCCAAGCTCGCGGTCGGCATCGATCCCAGCCCGCTGTTCCTCTGCCAGTTCGAGGCCATTCGCCACTTTGCAGGCAACGACCAGCGTGCCCAGCTGCTGCCGCTGGGCATCCAGGAGCTGCCGACCCTGCGGGCCTTCGATACCGTCTTCTCCATGGGGGTGCTCTATCATCGCAAGTCCCCCATAGAACACATCGAACAGCTGCGTAATCAGCTCCGTGATGGCGGTGAGCTGGTGCTGGAAACCCTGGTGATCGACGGGGATGAGGAGCAGGTACTGGTGCCATCGGATCGCTACGGCAAGATGCGCAACGTCTGGTTTATCCCCTCAAGCCTGGCGCTCAAGCGTTGGGTCGAGCGCTGTGGCTTCTGCGATGTGCGGATTGTCGATGAAAATATGACCAGCACCGACGAACAGCGTCGCACTGAATGGATGCTCAATGAATCTTTGCTTGATTATCTGGATCCCGCCGATCCCTCCCGCACCGTCGAGGGACTACCCGCTCCCAAACGAGCCGTATTAATCGCTACCAAGGCCAAAGACTAGCCGAGGGCAGTTGTGGAAGTTACACTGATTCAAATCCAGGAAGCACAGCTAAATGAATGACATGAAAAGCAAATTGAAAGGAATGACCCTGCTCTCTCTGCTCAGCCTCGGCGGGTGTGCTCAGTTGGAACAGGCACCCACAGTGCCGCCGCTGACCCTGGCCGAGCTCAGAACAGAATTGAGCCTGAGTGAACAGAAGATCCAGCTCGCCATTGCGCAACAAGCGCGCCAGACCGTCCAGCAACAACAACTGCTGACCCAGCTCAATACTGATGTCGTCAACATGAAAGAATCTGTGAACAAAGTCGATAGCAAGCTGGCCACCCTGCCCGCACAGCCGCCCAAGCCACCCGCGATCCCGACCGAGCAGTGCGCCGCCCCCGATCAGGGCCACACCGTCGATGGCAAGCTGCTGGTAGGGGAAGCGGAGTGGATCTGGGTGGATGCCGCCAATGACGCCTTCCAGGCGCGGGTCGATACCGGGGCAACCACCTCCTCCATCAGCGCCCAGGAGATCACCATCTTCGAGCGCAATGGCAAAAACTGGGTGCGCTTCTTCCTGAGCCATCAGGATCTCGATGACAAGATCCAGATAGAAGCCCCGCTGGTGCGCCATGTGCGGGTGCGCCAGGCCTCTGCCGACGATCTCGACCGCCGCCCGGTGGTACGCCTCACCGTGCGCATCGGCGACATGACCGAGAAGGCCGAATTTACCCTGAAAGACCGCAGCGACATGACCTTCCCGGTGCTGCTGGGTCGCGAATTCCTCAAAGACATCGCCGTGGTCGACGTGGCCCGCGAATATATCCAACCCAAACCCAAGCTCAAGGATGTGAAATAATCCATGGTTTCCCGTAAGCCGTTCTATTTGCTGGTAGCCCTGCTGTTCATCGTCGGCATGGGGATGACCATCTATCACCATATTGCCCTGGACGTGCCGCTCACCCCGGGTGAGAAGCGTCAGATCTGGTCCATCGAGGCCAAACTGGAGTTCGATGCGACCGGGGAACCCGTCATCGCCTCCCTGGCCATTCCGGGTACCCAGCCGGGTTACACCCTGATGAACGAGAATGCGGCGAGCCCGGGCTATGGCCTGTCGTTTGTCGAGAAGAACGGGGATGCCCGTGCCGAGTGGTCCATCCGCACCGCGACCGGCCGCCAGGAGCTCTACTACCGGGTCGACATGATGGCCGATGCCCATGCCAAACCCGCCGCCCTGGCCCAGCCGCCCTCCATCGAGAAGCAGATCGAGAGTGAGCCTTACGCCACGGCCATGAAGCAGATCCTCGAGCGCGCCCAGGAGCGTTCCGCCGATGGCTACACCCTGACCCGCGAGATCATCAAGGAGATCGAGAAGCAGGAGCAGAACGCCCAGTTGCTTAAATCCCACAAGAGCCGCGCCAACCTGATTGCCGAGCTGCTCAACAACGCCGACGTGCCGACTCGGGTGGTGCACGCCCTCAGCCTGGAGGACGGTCGCCGTCGCCAGGAGCTGGTGGACTACTTGCAGGTGTTCAACAGCCCGACCGATTATCAGCTGTTTAACCCCCAGACAGGCGAACAGGGCCGTCCTGCCAATCTGCTGCTGTGGGAATACAACTCCGGTGCCCTGCTGGATGTGACCGGCGGTCATAACTCCAAGGTCACCTTCTCGATGATCGCTCAGGAGCAGCCCGTCAGTGTGGCGCTGTCCCAGAAGTTCGAGCAGTCCGAGATGATGAACTTCTCCATTCACAGCTTGCCGCTGGAGGAGCAGGCGCTGTTCAAGGGACTGCTGCTGATCCCCATCGGGGTGCTGATGGTGGTCTTCCTGCGAGTCCTGGTCGGCATCAAGACCTCGGGCACCTTCATGCCGGTGCTGATTGCGGTCGCCTTCATCCAGACGCAGCTCATCACCGGTCTGGTCGGCTTCCTGCTCATCGTCGGTACCGGTCTGGTGATCCGCTCCTACCTGTCGCGGCTCAACTTGCTGCTGGTGGCGCGCATATCGGCGATCATCATCATGGTGATCTCGATGATAGGGCTCTTCTCCGCACTGGCGTTCAAGCTGGGGCTGACCAGCGGCGTGAAGATCACCTTCTTCCCGATGATCATCCTCTCCTGGACCATAGAGCGCATGTCCATCCTCTGGGAAGAAGAGGGCTCCAAAGAGGTGTTCCGCCAGGGGGGCGGTTCCTTGCTGGTCGCCGTCATCGCCTACCTGGCCATGGATAACGAGCTGATCCGTCACCTCACCTTCAACTTCCTCGGCCTGCAGCTGGTGCTGATGGCAACCGTGCTGGTGATGGGTAACTACACCGGTTACAAACTGAGCGAGCTCAAGCGTTTCAAACCGCTGGTGGATGAGATGAAGTCGGGCGTCACGCCGGGTAAGGACAAGTAACAGATGTGGTTCTGGGAAAAATACACCAGCCCGTGGAGCCTGGCCCAGTCAGGCATCCTCGGCATGAACAAGCGCAACCACAGCTACATCAGCCGCTATAATCCGCGCAACCTCTATCCCCTGGTGGATGACAAGTTGCAGACCAAGAAGATAGCGCTGGATGCCGGCGTGACTGTGCCTGATCTCATCGGGACCATTCGCGAGCAGCATGATGTGGCCCGTATCACCGAGCTGGTCAAGGAGTGGCCGGGCTTTTGCATCAAGCCGGCCCGGGGTTCGGGGGGCAAGGGGATACTGGTGATCCTGCGCCAGGAAGATGGCCTCTTCTACAAGCCCAACGGCAGCGCCTCCAATGGCCAGGATCTGGAGCGTCATGTCTCCAACATTCTGGCTGGGCTCTATTCCCTGGGCGGCAAGCCCGACGTGGCGCTGGTGGAAGGGCTCATCAACTTCGATGATGTGTTCGACGGCTATTCGTTTGAAGGGGTGCCCGATGCCCGGGTGATCATCTTCAAGGGGTTCCCGGTGATGGCCATGATGCGCCTCTCGACTGCGGCATCGGATGGCAAGGCGAACCTGCACCAGGGCGCCGTGGGGGTGGGTCTGTGCCTGCGTACCGGCCGGGCGCTGCGGGCGGTGCAGTTTGGCAACCCCCTGCGCCACCACCCGGACACCGGCCTGGACTTGTACGAGCTCAAGGTGCCTCACTGGGATACCCTGCTGACACTCGCAGCATCTTGCTATGAGATGTCGGGACTGGGTTATATCGGCACCGACATGGTGCTCGACAAGTTCCGTGGCCCCATGCTGCTCGAACTCAACGCCCGCCCCGGCCTCGCTATTCAGATAGCCAATGGCCGCGGTCTGGTGCCCAATCTCAAGACCATAGAGAAGCTGGGATCGACCAAGATGACGGTGGCGCAGCGCGTCGCCTTCTCCAAGGAGCACTTCGGCATCTTCGACGAGTGATGGTGTCGCAGAGATTGACTCAAGCGCGCCTTCGGGCGCGTTTTTTATTGGGAACCCCCCTGACTCGCCACTCGCGCCCCCAATCCCCCTGCCCGCCATCCCCGGGGACAAAACTTGCTACCAGGCTGAACCCAGGGAGGCTTTCAGCCTGTCAGCGCCCTTTATTAAAGCGACAAGAAACGGCGCCAATGTTAGATTAGTTAAATCAAATTAAATAGATAGAACGGATCCGGTACTCCTATGCAACGCTGGCCCAGCCTGAACCAGCACCAATATCTGATCGCGCTCG
>NZ_CDBJ01000008.1 GCF_000820045.1 Aeromonas rivuli
GTGTCGCCGGCCTTGGCTTCCGCTGGCAGGCCGACGTTAACGTCTACCTTGCCGCTGATTTCGGTGCGGTCGATGGTGCCGTCGTTATCTGTGTCTTCGGTGATGACCACGGTCGGCGCGCCAGTGGCGGTGGTGTCACCCATCACTGCGCTGTCGCTGCCTTCAGCCGAGACGTTACCGGCGGCATCGACGATGGTGGCGGTGACAGTCAGCTTCACGCCGTCCGCCGGACGGTCAAACTCGTAGCCCACCTTGCCGGCGCTGATGTCGGTATCGCTCAGCACCCGGTCGGCCTGGCCGCTCACCTTGAGGGTGTCACCCGCCTTGGCATCGGCCGGCAGGCCGACGTTAACGTCTACCTTGCCGTTGATTTCGGTGCGGTCGATGGTGCCGTCGTCGTTGGCATCCTCGGTGATGACTACGGTCGGCGCACCGGTCGCGGTGGTGTCGCCCATCACCGCGCTGTCTTTGCCTTCTGCCGAGACGTTACCGGCGGCATCGACGAGGGTGGCGGTGACAGTCAGACCGGCGCCGTCTGCCGGGCGGTCAAACTCGTAAGCCACCTTGCCCGCCGTGATGTCGGCATCGCTCAGCACCCGGTCGGCCTGGCCGCTCACCTTGAGGGTGTCGCCCGCCTTGGCTTCCGCCGG
>NZ_CDBJ01000009.1 GCF_000820045.1 Aeromonas rivuli
GCCCGCCGTGATGTCGGCATCGCTCAGCACCCGGTCGGCCTGGCCGCTCACCTTGAGGGTGTCGCCGGCCTTGGCATCGGTCGGCAGACCCACCTCGACGTTGATTGCACCATTTATCTCGCTGTTGCTGATGGTGCCGTCGTTGTTGGCATCCTCGGTGATGACTACCGTCGGCGCGCCAGTAGCTTGGGTGTCGATGGCCGCGCTGTCGCTGCCGCCGCTTCCCTGGTTGCCGGCCAGATCGGTGTAACTCTCCGGCTTGACGGTGACGGAGGCGGTGCCTTCAAAGTTGGCATCCGGGGTGAAGGTCCCGCTCCACGTCTTGCCGCCGTCACTGCTGATGAGGTTGCTGACGGTGCCGCCGACCACGGTCAGGTCACTCAGATCGAACCCGGTCACCTGCTCGCTGAAGGTGAAGGTGACGTCACTGGTCTCGCCCACGGTCAGCTGGGTGTCGACGATGTCGACCAGCACGCTCGGGCCCTGGGTGTCCACGCTGTAGCCTTCGCTGCCAGTTGCTGTGGTGCTGTTGCCCGCAGCATCTGTGGTGGTCACGCTGGCGTCGATCACCTTGTCGCCATCCGCCACCAGATCCGCACCCGGCACCTTGATGTTGAAGGTCTTGTCGGCCAGCACTTGGCCGATGAAGGTCTTGCCGTTCACCGTCAGGGTGACGGTGTCGCCCACCTGCACGTCGCCACCCACGCGACCGGTGACCGGGATCTGTTGACCCGCTTCCGCCGCGTTGATGATGTCATCCGGCGTGATGTCGGCATCCAGGGTGATACGAGCATCCGGCGCAGTGGTGTCGAGCGAGGTGGTGTCATCACGGGCGTCAGCACGGTTGCCCGCCGCATCTGTGGCACTGGCCACGACGGTCAGATTGCCATCCGCCAGCCCGCTCAGATCCACGGTGGTGCTGTAGTTGCCATTGCCATCGGTGACGGCAGTGACAGTCACCTTGTCGCCGTTGGCATCCGTGATCACCAGGGTCACGGTGCGACCCGGGCCGACATCGGAGGTGCCAGTGATGGGGGCGTTGGCAACATTGCTGCCGTTCACGTCATCCAGGCTCACCGTGATGTTGGCGGTGGTGTCCACGCTGCCATCATCGGCGGCAGTGCCGGTGTTGCCGGCGGGATCGGTCACGCTGGCGGTCACCTTATAACCGCCATCCGGCAATGGGGTGACCACATTCGAGCTGTAAGTCCCATCCGGCTGCACTGTGGCCGTCAGGGTCTGTTGGTTGCCATTGCCATCGGCCACCACCAGGGTCACTGTGCTGCCAGGGGCGGCATTGGTGGTCCCAGTGATGGTCGGGGTGCTGTCGTTGGTGTTATCCGGCGCAGTCACAGTGACGGAAGGCGCCGTGCTGTCCACGCTGCCATCGTCGGCGGCAGTGCCGGTGTTGCCGGCAGGATCGGTCACGGAAGCCGTCACCCTGTAATCGCCATCAGCCAGGGGCGTCACCACATCCACACTGAAACTGCCATCCGGATTGACCGTGGCGATCAGGATCTGCTGATTGCCATTGGCATCCGTCACCACCAGGGTCACTGTGC
>NZ_CDBJ01000010.1 GCF_000820045.1 Aeromonas rivuli
AGGTTTTTGAAGCCTTCGAACGACTGAAAGATTTTGCTGCAAAGCATCAAGAGGGGGGCGCTATCTACCGAGCGATAGACTGAAAGAAGGGGGGGGGGGCAATGCCCCCCTTTGTCATGTTGCTGTCCCGTCCTGAATATGGTTTACACCTTTCCCCCACATAAATGGAGAGCCCGATGGGACAAGGTGTGAAACGGACACAGCGCGATTACTCGCTGACTTTTAAATTAGCCGTGGTCGAGCAGATTGAAAAAGGCGAGCTCACCTGCCAGCAGGCACAAGCCCGATACGGCATTCAGGGCAACTCCACCGTTCTGGTATGGTTGCGTAAACATGGTCGGCAAGATTGGAGCCAGGGGGCTTCTGTGCGCGCCGGCAGGAGCATCACCATGCCTGACCCCGACAACCAGACGCCCGAACAGCGCATCAAGGAGCTCGAGCAGCAGCTGGCGCTGATGAGCCAGAAGGCCCAGTTCTTTGAGGCCGTGGTCGATGTGCTGAAGAACGACTACGGCGTCTCCATCGTAAAAAAGCGACCCGGCAAGTCCTCTCGCAGCGGCAAGTCGAGAGGCTGACCATCGTCAGGGCTTGCCTGTTTCTGGGGATAAGCCGTCAGGCTTACTACAAGCGCAATCGGGTTGCAGACCTGCGCCATGCACAGGGGCTGCAGGTGGTGCGCTTCGTGCGTCAGATACGGCTGCGACAACCAAGGGTCGGCACCCGCAAGCTGCATTATCTGCTGCAGGGTCAGGATGATGGCGGGCTCAAGGTCGGACGGGACAGGCTGTTTCAGATATTGGCCGAGCACCGCCTGCTGGTGCAACCCAGGCGGGCGTATCACAAGACTACCCACAGTTTTCACCGTTTCTACCGTCATCCCAACTTGCTCAAGGGGGGACCGGAGCAGGTCACGCCGGTGGCACCGGAGCAAGTCTGGGTCGCCGACATCACCTATCTGCCAGCCAGGAGCGGGCCGCTGTACCTGAGCCTGGTGACGGATGCTTACTCACGCAAGATAGTGGGCCATCACGTGCACGAAGGGATGCACGCCGAGTCGGTGGCGATGGCGTTCAAACAGGCGCTGAAGCAACGGCGTGGCGGCGGGGAGCTTATCCATCACTCGGACCGTGGCGTGCAGTATTGCTCGGGGCTGTATCAGTCATTGCATGAACGGCACGGGGTGAAATGCTCGATGACGGATGGCTATGACTGCTACCAGAATGCGTTGGCAGAACGGGTGAACGGAATTTTGAAAGGGGAGTTGTTGTTGCAAAGCCCGCAGGACCTGGCGCAAGCGCGGGAGATGGTGCGCGAGGCGGTAGATATTTACAACCTGGAGCGGCCGCATCATGCCTTGAAATACAGAACCCCCGATGCGGTGCATCGGGGGTTCTGAGTCGCGTGAAGCTAGACGAAAATGTGTAAACCTATTTCAGGACTAGACA
>NZ_CDBJ01000011.1:0-215 GCF_000820045.1 Aeromonas rivuli
CGGGTCATGGTGTGCCACTGATCCCGCAACCTGCCGGAGTTGAGCAGCAAGGGCACTCCTGCTCCGGGTGGCAGTGGCTCCAGTGCGGGGGCCTGTTGTTTCAGGGGCAACAAGCGGGCCCGGCCATCCGGGGTAGGGAAGCGACCATCCTCAAACAACCGATCGCACCCCTGGGGGTGAGCCTCATTGACCGGCCAGCGCAGGGGGGCAAGCGC
>NZ_CDBJ01000011.1:293-30766 GCF_000820045.1 Aeromonas rivuli
CCACCAGTCGGGACGCGCTTCACCGGGAGCCGGCAGGAAAGGGCGCTGGCGGCTGATGCAGCGCTCCGAGTTGGTGACGGTGCCACTCTTCTCACCCCAGCCAAGGGCGGGCAACAGCAGATTGGCATAGCGCGCCGTGTCGGTCTGCGCCGTCAGATCTGAGACCACCAGAAACTCGCAGCGCGCCAGGGACTCCCGCACCCGGTCGCCATCTGGCAGGGAAGCCGCCGGGTTGCTGCCCAGCACCCAGAGTGCACGGATCTGACCGCTGTGCACCGCCTCGAACAACTCGACGGCCTTGTGGCCAGGCCCCGTCACCATCCGTGGACTGCCCCAGAAACGCTGCAGGCGATCGCGCTCCGCGTCGCTAAAGCCCATGTGTGCGGCCAACTGACTGGCCAGCCCGCCCACCTCGCGCCCGCCCATGGCATTGGGTTGCCCCGTGAGGGAGAAGGGGGAGGCACCGGGCTTGCCTATCCGGCCGGTCAGCAGATGCGCATTGATGATGGCATTGGCCTTGTCCGTCCCCTGATTGGACTGATTGATGCCCTGGCAGTAGAGGCTGAGGGTGCGCGGATGGCGGGCGAACAGCTGGTAGAAACCGAGCAGATCGGAGAGGGCCAGATCGCAATGCTGGGCCACCGCCTCCGGCATCCAGGCGGGATCGTCCAGCTCCCGGGCCAGGGCCGAGATGCCGCTGACATGGGCCGCCACATAATCTCGGTCCCAGATGTCGTGATCGAGCAGGTAGCGGCCCAAGCCGTTCCAGAGCGCCACATCGGTGCCGGGACGCAGGGCCAGATGCAAGTCGGCCTGCTCCGCCGTCATGGTGCGGCGGGGATCCATCACCACCAGCTTGAGTTCGGGACGGCGGCTGCGCGCCTGTTGGATGCGGCGAAACAGTACCGGGTGTGTCCAGGCCGTGTTGGCCCCGGTGATGATGATGAGATCCGCCAGCTCCAGATCCTCATAGCAGGCCGGGACCAGATCCTCCCCGAACGCCCGCTGCTGGGCCACCACGGCCGAGGACATGCAGAGCCGGGAGTTGGTGTCGACATTGGCGCTGCCGATGTAGCCCTTCATCAGCTTGTTGGCCACATAGTAATCTTCCGTGGTGAGCTGCCCGGAGAGGTAGATGCCGATCGCCTCGGGGCCGGATTCCGCCATGATCCGGCTGAACTGGGCCGACATCATAGTGAGCGCCTCGTCCCAGCTGATGCGCTGGCCCTGATGGCGGGGGTAGAGCAGACGCTGGGGAAAGGCCAGGGTCTCCAGCAGGCTGGCCCCCTTGACGCAGAGTGCGCCGCCATTGGCCGGATGAGCGCTGTCCCCCTCGAGCTGCCACTCGCCCGCCTGCTGCGTGACGCTGATGCCACAGCCAACACCGCAATATGCACATGTGGTCTTCATCCTTCCTCCTGCCTGCCCGCAATAAAAAGGCGTCCGCCCCATCGAAGGGAACGGACGCCTCTGTCCTGTCATTGATATTGTTGGTGGTCTATCAGCACAAGATAATGCAAAGAGCTTGCCAGCCTGCCGGACGCCTGCCAGCGCCAACGCTGGACCCTCGCCCTCCCTCATGGCTCCCCAACTCGGTGCAACTGCCCCAGCCTGGACAGGCGAGCGGGGTCCGACAGGGTTGCCAAGCCAGCAAGAGCGGTGGGCTGGGCAGAACGGGGCATGGCCCTTTATAATGGCGCCGCAAACCAGGAGAGCGAGATGAGTGAACAGAACAACAGAGGCTGCGTCGAGTCTGCAAGGGAGACGGGGAGCGACTATGTCGGCCTGGGCCTGGTCAATCCAAAGTCACCAAGCAATGTCGGGGCCGTGCTGCGGGCCGCGGGCTGCTATGGCGCCGACGAGGTGTGCTATACCGGCAGCCGCTTCGAACTGGCACGTCGCTTTGCCACTGACACCAAACAGATGGTGGACAGGATCCCCCTGCTCGGGGTGGATGACTTGCTCGGCGTGATGCCCGCTGGGTGCGAGCCGGTCTTGGTGGACTTGATTGAGGGGGCTACCCCCTTGCCGGAGTTCGACCATCCGGCCCGGGCTTTCTACATCTTCGGCCCAGAAGATGGCACCTTGGAACCGGCGCTGTTCGCCGGGGTAAAACGGGTGGTCTATATCCCGACCCACGGCTGCATGAACCTGGCCGCCACGGTCAATGTCATCCTCTATGACCGGCTGGCCAAACGTCTGCGCACCGGATCACAAGCGTGAGAGCCTGGTCTATATAACCCCATCCCGGGGCTGCATAAACTTGGCCACAACAACCAACGTCATCCTCTATGACCGGCTGGCCAAACGTCTGCGCAAGCCAGAAGAATAAGGATGTGGTCTATCCCCCAGGGATGCATGAGCTTGGCCACTACAACCAACGTCATCCTCTATGACCGGCTGGCCAAACGTCTGCGCACCGGATCACAAGCGTGAGAGCCTGGTCTATATAACCCCATCCCGGGGCTGCATAAACCTGGCCACTACAGCCAACGTCATCCTCTATGACCGGCTGGCCAAACGTCTGCGCAAGCCAGAGGAATAAGGATGTGGTCTATCCCCCCAGGGATGCATGAGCTTGGCCACAACAACCAACGTCATCCTCTATGACCGGCTGGCCAAGCGCCTGCGCACCGGATCACAAGCGTCATAAGAGAGCAGAGGGTGGCCTATATAGCCACCCAGTGACGGCATAAACCTGGCCGTCACGGTCAGCGTCATCCCCCATGATCGGCTGGCCAAGGGTCATCGGTCAGATTGAGTCCGCCTTTCCTGCTTGAGGCCCCGTAAAAAATCACTGTAGTAGTCGAGCAAGTGATTCTCCCGGTAGAGCCTGGTCAGCTCCCCGCTGTCGATGAGACGCGCCATGCCTCTATCCCACTCT
This sequence comes from Aeromonas rivuli, assembly GCF_000820045.1. Lineage (GTDB taxonomy): Bacteria > Pseudomonadota > Gammaproteobacteria > Enterobacterales > Aeromonadaceae > Aeromonas > Aeromonas rivuli. Next base: position 3,178 of record NZ_CDBJ01000011.1, read on the forward strand.
TGCTGCAACTTGAGCCCGGCGTCGCTGCGCGCAAAGATGGGGTAGCTTGGCAGCCAGCGCAGGAAGACCCGGCTGACATGGGGTGGCAGAGGGTCATTGGCATAGAGCACCCCCGCACTCAGGTAATAACGGTGGCGCCCCTTGGGCAGCAGCGCCATGGCATCCTGATGGCTGTTCACTTCATGCCAGCGCATCGGCACCTTGATGTACTTGTCGAAGGCCCAACCGCGCTGCCAGAGCACCCGTTGCTGGGCCAGACTCTGCTCTCCCTGCCAGCTCTTGCGCCACTTGTCGAGCATGAAAACCGTCACATCGTCGGCACCGTCCGGATAATGGGGCCAGTGCACCCCCTCCACCTCGTTGAGATAGACCCCCATGGTGATGCCATATCCACCCTTGACCACCATGGCCAGCGCCCGCTTGTAGGGCATGGATTGCGGCTTCACCCGGTAACCGAGCGGCTCATAGATGTGCCGGGCCAAATCCAGATAGAGCCCTCCTCCGTCCGCCTCGCAAAAGCCGGGCCAGTCATCGCAATAGACGGGGAGATCCTCGGCCCGACTCATCAGGGGACAGAGGCAACCGCAGAGCAACAGGATTCGTATCAGTATCTGCATTCCCTCTCCTCTCGCCTCCTGGCACCATGCTTTGGATTATGCACGGCTTACCCAGAAGATCAGTCTGTTCAGGATCACACCGGGCACCATTTTTCAAATTTGCGAGCCAGTCGCAAGTTATTGTGCGGCAAGCAGGTATAACGGTAGGTGAGATTCATTGGTGGCCCATTTGCGATGGGCTACCCCTCATAAACCACTCGCGAAAGGAGCCTTCCATGTCTATCCGCACCCTGCTCTGTCCCGTCGATTTTTCCCAGATGTCCCAACCCGTACTGGACTATGCCGTCTTCATGGCCAAGAGCCACAATGCCAGCCTCAAGCTGATCCATGTGGTCGATCAGCTCCACGGCTTCGACAGCTACAAGATTCTGCACATGACCGCCATCGAGATCACCCACGAGATGGAACGCCACGCCAAGGAAGAGATACAACGGCTCATCGAGACCTTGCCGATCTCCGCCGACTTCGTCGTGCGCTTTGGCCGCGCCGCCGACGAGATCGTCGCCCAGGCCAAGGAGGACAAGGTGGATCTGGTGGTGATGGGCAGCCATGGCCGCTCCGGCATCAGCCACCTGCTGGTTGGCAGCGTGGCAGAATCCGTGGTGCGTCATGCCCCCTGCCCCGTGTTGATCGTGCGCCAAGGCTAATGCACTAGCCAAAAGTGCCAAGCGCCTCTTTAGGAAACAAACATGCCGACCCTGGGGTCGGCATGTCATTGACTGAGGCGCAGCACCAAGACTCAGGGGCGGGAGAGATAATCCGCCTGCCCCACCCACTTGTAGCTGGTCAGCTCGGTCAACCCCATGGGGCCCCGGGCATGCAGCATCTGGGTAGAGACAGCCACTTCGGCCCCCAGACCAAACTGGGCCCCATCGGTGAAGCGGGTCGAGGCGTTGACATAGACAGCGGCAGAGCCTGCGCCATTGATGAAGCGTTCGGCATTGCCCAGATCATTGGTCAGGATGGCGTCAGAGTGACTGGCATTGTGCTCGCGCATGTGCGCCAGCGCCTCCTCCACACCGGCCACCAGCTTGACCCCCAGGGTCAGCGCCAACCATTCGGTATCGAAATCGTCGGCCCCCGCCTCCCGCATACCGTTGGCCCCGTTGAGCTGCGCCATGGCATTGGGGTGCGCCACCAGGGTCACCTTCTGCTCGTTCATCCGCGCGACCAGCTTGGGCAGCAACTCGGCGGCAATGGCGTCATGCACCAGCAGGGTATCGAGGGCGTTGCAGGCAGAGGGGCGCTGCACCTTGGCATTGTCGATGACGGCCAGGGAGCGGGCCAGATCCGCGCTCGCATCCACGAACACATGACTGATGCCAAAGCCGCCGATGATGACCGGAATGGAGCTGTTCTCCTTGCACATCTTGTGCAGACCGGCGCCACCGCGGGGGATGATCATGTCCACGTAGCGATCCAGCCGCAGCAGTTCGGCCACCAGCGCCCGATCCGGGTTGTCGATGTATTGCACCGCCGCAATGGGCAGGCCAGTACTGGCCAGGGCGGCCTGGATCACCTTGACCAGCTCCAGGTTGGAGTGGAAGGTCTCGCGCCCGCCGCGCAGTATGCTGGCATTGCCGGTCTTGAGGCAGAGTGCTGCGATGTCGATGGTGACATTGGGACGCGCCTCATAGATGACCCCAATCACCCCGATGGGCACCCGGCGCCGGGAGAGACGCAAGCCATTCTCCAGCACGCGGCTGTCCAGCTCAGCGCCGACCGGATCGTCCAGGCTCACCACCTTGTGCACGTCGTTGGCAATGCCTGCCAGCCGCTCGGGAGTGAGCAGCAGGCGGTCCAGCATGGCCTCGGACAGGCCGGCTTCCCGACCCGCCGCGATGTCCTTGGCGTTGGCAGCCAATATGGTGCTCTGCCGGGCTTCCAGCTCCTGGGCGATGCTCAGCAGTGCCTGATTCTTCTGGGCCGTGTTGATGGTAGCCAGTTGATAGGCCGCCTCGCGGGCCGCTTGGCCCAATCTCTCCAGACTCATCTTTCGATCCTTTCATATGCCGGCGGGCCCCAGCCCACCACCTAGATTACAGCGATATCATCTCATCGCACGGCATCAACACTACAGCAGTATCATCTCATCGCGCGGGCCATCGCCCTGCACCACGTAGATTACAGCGCCATCATCTCATCGCGCGGACCATCGCCCGGCATTAAAACCACAGCAGTATCATCTCATCGCGCGGACCATCGCCCGGCATCAACACTACAGCAGTATCATGTCGTCGCGGTGAATGGCCACGGCGCCATAGCCATAGCCCAGCAGCGTCTCTATCTGATCCGAGTGAACCCCCCGCAGCCGTGTCAGCTCCTCGTGGTTATAACGGCAGATGCCACGGGCCAGCTCGCTGCCATGGGGATCGAGGATCCGCACCACATCACCGCGCACGAAGATGCCCCTGACCCCGGTAATCCCCTTGGGCAACAGGCTGGAGCCCTTGTCGCGCATGGCGACCACGGCCCCGAGATCGACCTGCACTTCGCCAAGGGGCGGTGGGCCCGCCAGGATCCAGCTCTTGCGCCCCTCAAGGGGAGAGGCCAGGGCCGGGAAGCGAGTGCCGATCCGCTCGCCATTGGCGAGACGCCCGACCACTTCCGGCACCTGACCCGTGGCGATCACCACATCGACCCCCGCCCGGCGCGCCACATCGGCCGCCTGCAACTTGGTCGCCATGCCGCCTGTCCCCAGGCCACTGACGCTGCCCCCTGCCAATTTACGCAGGGTATCGTCTATGGTCTGCACCTCCTCGATCAGCTGGGCATCGGGGTTGGTGCGCGGATCAGCGGTGAAGAGCCCGGTCTGATCGGTCAGCAGGATCAGCAGATCCGCATCGGCCAGAATGGCGGCACGCGCAGAGAGATTGTCGTTGTCCCCCACCTTGATCTCGGCGGTGGCGACGGCATCGTTCTCATTGATGATGGGGATGATGCGGTGGTCGAGCAGGGTGCGCAGGGTATCGCGCGCATTGAGATAGCGCTCCCTGTCTTCCAGGTCGGCGCGGGTCAGCAGCATCTGGCCGACGTGCAGGTCATAGAGGTTGAACAGATCCTGCCAGACCCGGATAAGCTGGGTCTGTCCCACGGCCGCCAGCATCTGCTTGTTGGTCAGGGTCGGGGCCAGAGGGGGGTGCCCCAAATGGGCACGACCGGCGGCGATGGCTCCGGAACTCACCAGCACCACCCGGTGGCCCTGGCGGTGCAATGCGGCGCACTGGCGAACCAGTTCGACCATGTGGGCACGATTGAGCTGGGCAGATCCCCCGGTGAGTACACTGGTGCCCAACTTGACGACTATGGTTTTGTTTTCCATGGAATTGATAAGGCAAAAAGGTAAGGATTCCCTTTATACCCACGCCCCTGCTGCCCTGCAAGGCAATTAACCCCCGCAGGGCAGTCGGGTCAGGCGGCGGTGACGGATAACTCGCGGGTTACCTGCTCCGCGGGGGCAAGTTGGCACTCCAGTTGCGTCAGCTTGGTATTAAGCAGCCGATAGAAGAGTCGCAAGGAGCGGTCTACCTCGACCTGATGCTTCTTGGGGAGCGGCTTGTCTATCCAGTTGCCCTCGCCGTTATAAAAGCCGAGCTGATAGTGGTACTGGAAGTGGTGATCGTCTTGCTCCAATACCAGCCACCAGCCCCAGAACTCCCGCTTGTCCGGCGCCGCCTTGGCGCTGACGCAGACCGACAGGCAATCAAAGTAGTAGCGCCCCTCATGACAGAGGTCTTCCCTGAGATAAGGGCCAATGGCGGCAAATTGCCGCAGCAGGCGTTTATAGGTGACTCTTTCTGGCATGTTAACCTCCGTGTTGAACAAGCAGTGCCATCACATCAACCGGGATACTGACGGCGTAAAAAGAAGATATTCAAGTACATAGATGTTGCTTGAGCCAAGTTACCGTTTCGTGAAGCGCCTGGTCATAGACCTCCCGCAACGGCTGCTTGTCAAACACCACCGCCTTGCCATTGCGGCTGCAGGCGGCCAGTGCCCTGACATCAGACTCTGGACAGATAAAGTCCCGCTTGTGACCGATGCTGAGGATGGGCACCGAGGTGCGCGTACTCATCAACCCCTGTTTTTTCAGGGAAAACACCTGACTCTTGGTGCGGATCTGTTCCCAGTCGGCGGCATTGGTACCCAGCCTGTTAGCCAGACTATCACGCATCATGCGCGGACACTTGGCAAAAAGCGATGGGTCGGCGAAGCACTGATTCACCCCGGCACCGATGCAGACCACGGTACGTAATTTGAACGGTTCAATGAAGGCGAGTCTGGCCGCTATGTTGCCCGCAAAGCGAAAACCCACCATGGCAATGCGCTGGTGATCGACCCAGGCCACCTCGGCCAGATAGTGCAACACGGCTTGATGCAGGCGGCTGGTGTCCTGCACCAGGGGCCAATGTTCGGCGTAGCCGATGCCCGGCATGTCGAGGGAGAGCATGCCAATGCCATTCGGGGCCAAATACTTGCGATAAAAATTGAGGTAATCGAGCTGGAGTGAGTCGATGCCCCCGCTCACCATCACCAGTGGCACCGGCTTGTCGATGGTCGGCAGGTGCAGGTAGCCCTGAATGTGTTTGCCGCGAAACGGCACCTGTATCTCTTTGAGCGGCACCTCGAACAGGCGCCCCGCCTCCCGATAAGCGAGATTGCCGAGCAGTTGAGCCTGATCGGCCAGCTCATCGTGTTTGAGATGGGGATAACTGGCGATGGAGTAGTAGCGCACCGCCTTGAGCAGGGCATTGATTGCCTCCGGACGCTGACCGGCGTCGGCCAGGGCTCGCCCTTGCTTGAAGTGACCGCCGGCCTGCTGGCTCCATTCAAAGACCCAGTTGCCTGGCACATAGCCCTTGATGGTATCGAGCAACTCAGGGTGGCTCCGCTCCCCCTTGCCCATGGCGATCCGGGCCAGGGTCTGCTCCACCTCGACCGGATCCGCCCCTTGCCAGGCCCAGGAAGGGCGGCGCAGCAAACGATACCAACTGCGCACCGCAGAACCGTCGATGAAGTCCTCCGTCTCAGCCTGGGGCTCAAGGGGACTGCTGTTCGATATCTCCGAGGTCTCCTGGACCTTCTTGACTCGGGTAAAGAGTTGCTCGGTCAAGTTAATGTCGTCGTTTGGCTTCACAGCATCGTCTCATCGCCATCAATCAGTGACCCATCTTACCCAGGTTTTGTCATGGCAGACCACCCCAGACTGGCCCCATTGCCACGCCACAACGAAACAGGGCCCCCGAAGGAGCCCTGTGTATCAACAAGCGGTGCCCGCAGAGGGCGTCGGCATTACTGCTCTTCGCAGATGGGCGTGGTGAACTCCAGCGCCATGTCCCAGGGTTGCTCAATCCAGGTGTCTTGCGGAATGGCGACTTCGAAGTCATCCACCAGCGGCTCGCCGAGGGGCTTGGCGAAGATGGTGATGAACTTGGCTCTTGGATAGAGCTCGCGAATGGCCTTGGCGGTACCGCCGGTGTCGACCAGATCGTCAACCACCAGCCAGCCTTCACCGTCCCCGGCGGTGGTTGCGGCCTTGACCACAGTCAGCTCGCGCTGGTTGTTGTGGTCATAGCTGGAGATGCACAGGGTCTCTACGTTGCGAATGCCCAGTTCACGAGCCATCAGGGCCGCGGGCACCAGACCACCACGGCTGACGGCGATGATCCCTTTCCACTGGCTGACAGGCAGTTGGCGACGAGCCAGACGACGGGCTTCCCGCTGCAGGTTATCCCATGACACGTAGAATTTCTTAGGCATGCTATCGATCTCGACAAGTTATTTTAAAACAGATGAACACTTGAAATTTATTACCTGCCAACGCTCGTCCCCGGAGTGATACCACAGGGTCCTGCACCAAATTCAGCTTGCACTCGATCCCGCTCGGGCTAAGCAGCCGGGCCGGAAACGAACAAAAATAGAGAGGCAATCTGGGCTCACCATGACAACGCATCGCAAGGGATGGGCATGGACAGGCTATTGGGCGGCTATATTAGCACCCTTTCCCGGTGAAAAGGTTGGCAAACGTATGCCTTTTTATCAGCAAACCGGAAGGTGAGTATCGTTTGATGCCGCCCTCTGGGCCCAGAGATCGGCGAGGAAGGGGGAGCTGTTCAGGCAGCCTTGGCAGGGAAACGAGACGGGGATGGGGATGGGGGCAGCCCAAGGGGATATGGCGTTCAGCAAGAGAAGAAGGCATAAATGACGGGCAAAAAAAAAAGCAGGTGGAGGAGACCTCACGCCTGCTGTTTTCTCTACCTGGGTCCATGGCGCTCGCCTCTGGGCCCTATCGCCGCTTAACGACGATTGACAAAGGCATTCGGATAGCTGAAGCCCTGGGTGTAGAGAGAGGGGGTAAACCAATAAGTTGCGCTACTGCCTGACATATAAACTCCTGATTGCTTAACAAGTTACGTACCTTTATGCGGGCTTGAATCCTTAAGCTGACACTCGGTTCCATGGAGGCGCACTTGCTTTGCTTCGGTTCCCTGGAGGCACTTCTCGTCATCCTGACAGTGGTGGAGACCACGGAGGACAATTTACCAGCATCATCGTAAAACTCAATATTTTTGTGATGTGAGTCACAAAAATAAATCACCAGTTTTGGGCGTCACACCAGCTTGCCAGCCTGGCCAAGGCGAGTGACGGCCATGATTTGTGCTGATCGCTCACAGTTTTACGGGATTGACTGTATTATCGTTACCCTCTTCATCAGGCCCTGGTGGGCCCGGTTATTTCCCGTGCTGGTAAGGAGTCTGACGTGGCACCTCTTAGTTCTCTATCTCCCAAACTGATTTGGCACTTCTTCGAACAGATCTGCGCCATTCCCCATCCCTCCAAGCATGAGGCCAAGCTCAGTGCCTGGATCACCGAATGGGCCCTGAGTGAAGGGCTGGCGGTCAAACAGGATCCCGTGGGCAACCTCATCATCAAAAAGCCCGCCACCCCTGGCATGGAGAACCGCAAGGCCGTGGTGCTGCAAGCCCACATGGACATGGTGCCCCAGGCCAATGCCGACACCCAGCACGACTTCGCCACCGATCCCATCGATGCCTACATCGATGGTGACTGGGTCACCGCTCGCGGCACGACCCTCGGCGCCGACAACGGCATGGGCATGGCTGGCTGTCTGGCCGTGCTGGCCGACAAGAGCATCAAGCACGGCCCGCTGGAAGTGCTGCTGACCACGGACGAAGAGACCGGCATGACCGGCGCCTTCGGCCTGGAAGCGGGCTGGCTGGAAGGCGAGATCCTGCTCAACACGGATTCGGAAGAAGATGGCGAGGTCTACATGGGCTGCGCCGGTGGCGTGGATGCCAATATCCGCTTCCCCCTGGAGCAGGTTGCTGCCGGTGAGGGCGCAGGTTTCGAGCTGCACGTGAAGGGACTGCGCGGCGGTCACTCCGGGGTCGACATCCACCGTGGTCGTGGCAACGCCAACAAGCTGCTGGTACGCCTGCTCAAGGCGGCGGAGCCCCTGGGCGTGCGCCTTGGCGATATCAGCGGCGGCACCCTGCGCAATGCCATTCCCCGCGAAGCCCGGGCCAAGCTGCTGGTGCCCGCAGCCAGTGTCGCGGGCTTCAAAGCTTTGGTCGACCAGTATGCTGGTATCTACCAGAGCGAGCTGGCCGCCGTCGAGGCAAACCTGACGGTCTTGCTGCAAGAGCAGGATGCCCCGACCAAGCTGCTCTCTGACGATCTGCAGCGCCGCCTGCTCGACGCCCTGATGGCCTGCCCGAACGGGGTGATGCGCATGAGCGATGCCATCCCGGGGGTGACCGAGACGTCGACCAACCTGGGGGTCATCAAGACCCTCGACAACGAAGTCTATGTCCAGTGCCTGATCCGCTCCCTTCATGACACGGGTCGCGAGAGCGTGGAGCAGATGACCCGCTCCCTGTTCAGCCTGGCTGGCGCCAGCTGCGAGTTCACCGGTGCCTATCCGGGCTGGGCACCGAACGTCAACTCCCCCGTGATGGCGCTGGTGCGAAACAGCTACCAGACCCTGTTCGGCGACCTGCCCAATGTCATGGTGATCCATGCCGGTCTGGAGTGCGGCCTGTTCAAGAGCGCCTACCCGGATTGGGACATGGTCTCCTTCGGCCCGACCATCCGCGGCGCCCACGCGCCGGGCGAGAAGGTGCACATCCCGGCGGTCGAGCGCTTCTGGCAGCTGCTGGTCCATGTGCTCGAGCAGATCCCTGCCAAATAAGACCCAGGCAGTCCAACATGCCCCGCCTGGTGCGGGGCATGATCCAGGCCCCACTCATCTTTTCGCCCTCTCCCCCCGCCTCTCCTGCTTGCTTTTTGCTGACTCACGGACCGCAGCGGCTGCCCTGCCACCAAGATTTTTCCCCTGAACCGGCCTGCAACCGCTTTCTGAAAACCTATCCATGAGCCGACTTGCACAGGAAAACCTTTTCCAGGAGTTTTGTTGTTTAATTACCTCAAAATTTGATCTGCATCACATTAATCGCTAGGATTGAACCGTGACCTTTGTCACAGAAACATCCCAGACAACAGAGCGACGAGGTGAATCATGTTTGAGAACCTGGCAGTGCTGTTCCACCTTAAAGGTGCCACCAGCAAGAAAAAAGGCAGTGTTGAAAAAGACACTTATGCCCCGGCCACTCGTAACTACTACTTCCGTTACGGTGCCTAATCACAACGGCAATCATGTCGTTATTAACCAACAAAATACCTATCAATACCACACACAGCCGCCATGCCATCCGGCACGGCAGTCCTGCCCAGGCCTCTGTGCGCACGCACTCCCAGGCCGAACCTGAACGCTACCAATGAAGATGGGGCCCACGGGCCCCATTTTTTAATTCCCTTGCCCCCGGCTCCCTCATCTCCAGGCTCTCATCCTTCAGATCACCTTTCCCAGTGACACCGGATCCTGCGTCGGCACCTCCTGAAGCGGCAGCGGGAAGTGGCAGGCCACCAGATGGGTCTCTCCCGCACAGGGGTCGAGCTTGGGTGGCTGGCTGCGACAGCGTTCACCGGCATGGGGGCAACGCTGATGAAAATGGCAGCCTGGGGGGGGTGAGATGGGCGAAGGCACATCCCCGCTCAGCAAGATCCGCTGATTGCGGCGCCGCGGATCAGGCACCGGAATGGCGGAGATCAGCGCCTGGGTATAGGGATGGCGCGGGTTGCGGTACAGCTGCTGGGCCGGGGCTATCTCGACGATGCGCCCCAGGTACATGACGGCGATCCGGTCCGAGATATGCTTCACCACCGACAGGTCGTGGGCGATGAAGATGAGGGCCAGGTTCATCTCCCGCTGCAGGGTCAGCAACAGATTGATGATTTGCGACTGCACCGACACATCCAGCGCCGACACCGCCTCGTCGCAGACCAGCAGCTTGGGTTTGAGCGCGATGGCGCGCGCGATGCCGATTCGCTGACGCTGCCCCCCTGAAAACTCATGGGGAAAACGATCCGCCGCCGTCTCGGGCAACCCGACCTTGCCGAGCAGCTCTCGCACCCACAGTTGCCGCTCGCTGCGACTCCCCTTACGGTGAATAATGAAAGGCTCCTCCAGGATCTGACCCACGGTATGGCGACCATTGAGGGATTCTGCAGGATCTTGAAAGACGATCTGCATCTCCTGGCGCAGGGATCGCATCTCCCGGGCACTCAACCCCGTGATATCCCTCCCCTCGAAACAGATTTGCCCCGCCGTGGGTTCAAACAGCTTGAGCAGGGAGCGCCCCAGGGTCGACTTGCCGCAGCCAGATTCCCCTACCAGCCCCAGCGTCTCCCCTTGCTTGAGATCGAAGCTGATGCCATCCACCGCGTAGACGGTGTACTTCTTCTGCAGCAGGCCGCCGCCCATGACGAAGTGCTGCTTGAGCCCTTTGACACTCAACAGTGGCGTCATACCCGGATCTCCTTCCAATGATGGCAAGCCACGGCGTGCCGGTTTTGAAGCTGCTCCATGGGCGGCACCTGACTGACGCAGATGTCGCTGGCATGGGGACAACGGTTGGAGAAACGGCAACCCGCCGGCATCTCAAAGAGTGCAGGCACCTGGCCCTTGATGGTGTTGAGCAGGGTCTTGGGCTCATCTTCCAGGCGAGGGATCGAATTCATCAGGCCATGGGTATAGGGGTGATGGGGCTGCTCGAACAGATCAAATATCTGGGCGCGTTCCACCGCGCGCCCGGCATACATGACCACCACCTCGTCACACAGCTCGGCCACGACCCCGAGATCATGGGTGATGAAGAGAATGGCCATCCCGGTCTGGGCTTGCAGCTCCTTCATCAGCGCCAGGATCTGGGCCTGGATGGTGACATCCAGCGCCGTGGTCGGTTCGTCACAGATGAGCAAGTCTGGCTCGCAGGAGAGCGCCATGGCGATCATCACTCTCTGGCGCATGCCGCCAGAGAGGTTATGGGGATAGACATTGAACCGCGTCTCGGGCTCCGGCATCCCCACCTTGCGCAACATGGCGATGGCGGCCTCCTTACGCTGGGCCTTGCTGTACGCAGGCCTGTGCAGGGTGAATACCTCCACCAGCTGGGCGCCTATGGTCTTGACCGGGTTGAGTGCCGTCATCGGCTCCTGAAAGATCATGGCGATCCGATTGCCGCGCACCTTGTACATCTGCTCCGGACTTAAATTGAGCAGCTCCTCCCCCTGAAAATTGATGGATCCCGCCACCACCTGACCATGAGGCTTGGGCAGCAGTCCCATGATGGCCAGGGAGGTGACGCTCTTGCCGCAGCCAGACTCGCCGACTATCCCTAAGGTCTGGCCCGCCTGCACCTTGAAGCTGACGCCGTCCAGCACCTTGATCTTGCCGTCATCGACACTGAACTCCACCTCAAGATCCCGAACGTCCAGGATGGGCACCTTGCTTATCGACATCTGACTCACCCTCTCAACTGCGTGCATAGGTCTTGTCGACCATGTCTTGCGAGGGCAGGCTCTCGCCCGCATCCCTGGCTTGTCTGGTCTCTTCCTCTGCCTTGGGATCGAGCCAGAGCAAGCCACCACTGCTATAAGGGTAACCGTCCATCGGCCAATAGAGCTGATCCGGCGAATTTCGGGTGGCAGGCACCTCGGGCAACATCACATAACGCCAGGCACTGGCCCGCACATAGTTGAGCTGGGCACCGGGCACGAAGATGGCCAGATCGTAGATACGCTGCTGAATTTGCTGGGAGAGCTTGGCACGCTTGTCGGTGTCGAACTCGCTGCCATAGGTATCGATCAGGGTATCGAGCGCCTTGTCCGCCACATTGAAGAAGTTGTTGGTCTGGGGCTTGTTGGCATTATCCGAGTGGAAGAACTCCCAATATTGCGGATAGAGGCCACCGCCACCCCAACCAAGCCAGGCCGCCTCATGCTTCTTCTCCAGCATCACCTTGAAGCCGGTCGCGCCATCGACCAGGTTGAGTTCCAGATCCAGACCCGCCTTCTTGGCCTCCTCCTTGAGCGCGGTCAGCCGTTTGGTGTGCTCAGTGGTGGCATAGGTGATGGCCAGACTGAGCCGCTCCCCCTTGCCATTTTGCAAGATACCGTCCGGTCCCGCCTTGTCGAATCCACCCTTGGCAAAGTAGTCACGGGCCTGATTGATGTCATAGGTACGCTCGGGTAAGGCAACCTCGGTGAAGGCACCAAAGCCTGAGTCAAAGGTGGTGGCGCGCTGATAGTCGCCATAGAGCACCGTCTTGATCATCTTGTCGATGTTGAGGGCGTGCTGGATACCGAGCCGGACATTGATATCGGCCAGCTTGGGATTGGCAATGTTGAGGTGCAGCCCCTGAGCGCCCTGCTTGGTGTCCGTCATGGCCATCACCTTCTTGACCAGCCCCTGCTTGTACTCCTGGGTGTTGGCCTTCTCGTGCCACCAGTTCGGCAGCAGCATCTCGAAGCTGTCAAACTCCCCCTTCAGGAAGTGGCGAAAGGCGATGTTGCGATCACGAATGACCTGCACCTTGATGGTATCGACGTTGAATCTGTGCTGGTTGTAGCGATCGCTTTGGGCCCACCACGCCTTCTGCTTGCTGAAGGTGATGGACTTGCCCTTCTTGACCTCTGTCATCACATAGGGCCCTGTGGTCGGCACCAAGGCCCAGTTGTACTTCTTCACCCAGTTCTCATCGAGGGTGTAATAGTGCTTGGGTTGCGGCCACAGCTCAGTGGTATTGAGCAAGTCCAGTTTGGCCTTGGGGTTACCGGCCTTGACCAGGATGGTGTGCGCATCAATCTTCTCTACCGCCACCACCTCGGTGGTGTAGTAGTTGTTAAACCAGGGGCCCTTGATGTGCTTGGATCGCATCATCTCGTAACCGAAGGTGTAGTCATCGGCGGTGACCGGCTTGCCATCAGACCACTTGGCGCGCGGATCCAGCTTGAAATAGACGGTCTGATTGTCAGGGGCGATGGCCCATTGAGTCGCCAGCGACGGAATGGGGTTGCCGGTATTGGGATGAAAACTGATCAGCCGCAGCTGGTTATCCAGGATATAGGAGCGGAAGGCGCCATTGGAATCAGGCCCTACGGTGCGAAAGGTCAGCGGAAAACTGTCGACAAACATATTGAAGGTGCCGCCCGGCAGCGCCTTGGCAGAAGCAAACTGAGGATCCTGATCATTGGTCTCCCAGACCAGCCCCTCCGGCAACGTCGCCGCCCACACCCATTGCCCGTTCACCAGCAGGAAGAGGGCCCCTATCCATTTCATCTTGTTGTTCATCTTGACCTCCTGGTCACTGCATCCCTGCACGGGGCACTGATTGATAACGGGTAACATTCACAAGGTGCGCCCGCCTCTGCAGAGGCGTGGCGACCACTCATTGATAACGGGTAAATTTACGAGGATCGAAGGCTTCACGCACCGCTTCCCCGATGAAGGAGACCATGATCAGCACCAGACTCACCGCCACCACCACGGAGCTGACGATCCAGATGGCATCCAGATTGTTGATGCCCTGGGAGAGCAGCTCTCCCCAGCTGGGGGTCGGCGGCGCCAACCCGAAACCGAGGTAATCGAGCGCCGTCAGGGTCGAGATGTTGCCGACCACGGCGAAGGGCGCCAGGGTCACTATCATCACCAGGGTATTGGGCAGTATGTGGTTGAAGATGATCCGCTTGGTGCTGGCACCCTGGGCCCGCGCCGCCATCACATAGTCTCGCGCCCGCTCCTTGTAGGTGAGGGTGCGCATGTACCAGGTGATCCCCATCCAGCCGAACAGCACGTTGATGCCGACAAAGAGGCCGAAGTTGGGCTTGGCCAGGGAGACCAGGATCATGATGACGTAGAGGAAAGGCACCTGGGACCAGATCTCGATAAAGCGCTGCAAGAAGAGATCAAACTTGCCGCCCAGAAACCCCATCATGCAGCCAATGCTGACACCGATGAGGTAACTCGCCACCAGGACGATGAAGGCAAACCCGATGGCGATGCGAAAACCGTACACCAGCCGCGCCAGCACATCGCGACCACTGATGTCGGTGCCGAGGACGTGGCGATCCGCCAGGCTGGGGGCGTAGGGCGGGTAGACATCTTGCTTGAAGTCTTGCTCGTAGGGATTCCAGGGCACCGGGGGCAGCAGCACCCAGTTTCCGTTGTTCTCCTGCTCGAACTTGCCCTGCAACTGCCGGTAATTGGTCTCGTATTGGTAATCCAGCCCGAAGTGCTGGCCCGGGATCACGTCACCATAGGTGGGGAAGTAGAGCTCCCCCTGATAGTTCACCACCAGCGCCCGGCTGTTGACCAGCAGCTCCGCCAGCAACGCCAGCATCACCAGGGTTGAGAAGATGATGAAGGAGTAGTAACCCCGCTTGATGGACTTGAAACGCTTGAGCTTCTTTAGCGTGACCGGATTCAGGTTCATGATCATTCTCCAAACCGCACGCGGGGATCTACGAGGGCAACGCAAATATCCGAGACGATATTGCCTACCAGCATCAGCATGGAAGTGATGGCGAGTATGCCCATGACGGTGGGGTAATCCCGCTCGACGATGGCCTCGTAACCGAGCAGACCGATGCCGTCGATGTTGAAGATGGTCTCAATCAGGAAGGAGCCGCCAAAGAAGACGGTGAGCACCGACCCCAGGTGGCTGGCGATGGGGATCAGGCTGTTGCGCATGGCGTGATCGGTCACCGCCTTGCGAAACGGCAGCCCCTTGGCCACGGCGGTGCGCACATAATCCGCCGACAGGTTCTCCATCAGGCTGTTTTTCATGGTCATGGTGAGAATGGCAAAGTCGCCGATGGCATAAGCGATAAGCGGCAACAAGGCGTGGGAGAAGACGCCCACTATCTTGTCCCAGCTGCTCTCCATGTACTCGAAGTCATCGCCGGGGAAGCCCCCCATGGGCAACCACTCCAGGTGAAACGCGAAGACGGTGATGAGGAAGATCCCCACCACATAGGCGGGCAAGGCATAGGCCATGTAGATGAGCATCGAACTGATGGAGTCGAAACGGCTGTTGTGTTTGAGCGCCTTGGCCACCCCGAGCGGGATGGAGACCGCATAGCTGAGCAGGAAGGTCGCCAGCCCGAAGAAGGCGGTGACGGGTAGCCTGTCCTTGATGAGATCCCAGACCGGCTCGTAGTAACGGGTCGACTCCCCCAAGTCCAGCACCACCAGCTTCTGCAGCCACTCCCAATAAGCGATCAGCATCGGCTTGTCGAGACCATAGAAGGCCTTGAGTTCCTCGATCTGTTCGTCGGAGAGGGCCTGGCCGCCTTTGCTGCCGCTGGATCGCCCGGATTCATTTTGCGAGACCTGAGCTTGCAACAGCATGCGCTCGACCGGGCCGCCCGGTACGAAACGGGTGACGGTGAAGACCAGCAGCGTGATGCCTAGAAACGTCGGGATGATCAAAAGCATCCGACGTAAGAAATACGACAGCATGGTGGGTTAAACCTCGTCCTTGTTGTTATTGTGTGGCCAGTCATTTCCTGTGACTGGCCTCTCCTTCCTGGCACGACAAGCTGGATTGACTGGCAATTTGACAAACAATCCGCTCGGCCACTGTAAAACCTCTGCAACAAAAATCAAGTAAAACGAGCCCTTGGTCTCCTCTCATCCCCTTGCATGTCGCAACAGTGTAAATCACTGCACTTTTTTTGCTGAAAACTTAAATTCGAAATAAAAAACCACTATTAAAAAAAATATTTAAAGAATTTAAGTTTTGTTTCATTCATGTGACAAAAGAACGGAAGACGCATAAAATCAACAGGTTAACCCATATCATTAAATTAGCTATAAAGAAGCAATAGACAGCCACCTCATCTGACCAGCCAATCTATTTATCGGGTCACCCTCGACACTCAGTAGTTAAAAATATCGTGAACGGCTGGAAAAGTGAGATGAAACTCAACAAGACCCCATCGTTAGTAATAAGTTCCGCATTAATCAAATACTTCACCAAAAAGCGCATTAACATTACATTAACCTTTCATTTTGACATGCGTCAGAATATATAACTAAGAAAACGTTGTGCATTTAATATTGTGCCGCCACAAAACGCGATCTCCCCATACAGTGCCCATCAATTGACTCCCGCCGCCAAAACTTGATAAGCCTTACGCACTGCTCCAACGAGGGCGGTTCAGGAAGCAAACAATAAACAACCAGGAAGGATATAAGCGATGCTTAGGAAAAGCAGGATCTCTGCTGCCATCGCGTTCGCGTTGGCGAGCGCAGCAGCAGTAGTGGCCCCCTCTGTCTATGCCGAAGAAGAGGGCCAATCCGTTGAACAGCTGCAGAAAATCAAGGTCACTGGCTCACGCATTTCCCGCGTCGATGTCGAAGGCTCCACCCCTGTCGTCTCCGTCAGCAAGGCCCAGATAGAACAATCCGGCCAGCAAACCGTCGCTGACTACCTCAAGCAGGCCTCCTACAACTCCTTCGGCGGCGTCTCCCCCTCTTCGGGCAGCTCCTTCCAGTCCCAAGGCACCGTCGGCCTGCGTGGCCTGGGGTCAGAGCGAACCCTGGTACTGCTCAACGGCAAGCGGGTCGCGGGCTCCCCCACCATGGGTGGCACCGCCATCAACCTCAACACCATCCCCATGGCGGCCGTTGAGCGGGTCGAAGTCAACCTGGACGGCGGCTCCGCCATCTATGGTTCCGACGCCATCGGCGGCGTGATCAACGTCATCCTCAAGCAAGACTACGAGGGTCTGCAATTCCAGGGTCGTCTCGGTAGCCCGTCTGAAGACGGCGGTGACGAGAAGAGCGGCTCCGTCATGGCAGGTATCACCGGGGAGAAAGGCTCCCTGATGGCCGTCTATGAGCACGACAAGAAAGACATCATCTACTCCCGGGATCGCGACTATCTCGTCAAGCAGGGCAAGGAGGCGCCGAGCGCCTATGGCCGCAACGTCGAGGGCGTCACCGGGGTAGACGGCAATGGCGATGCCCAGTGGAAATATGGTCCCCTGGCGGGCGCCACCGATGCCAATGGCACCTGCAAAGAGCCCTTCACCAACTTCGATGGCGGCTGTAACTATGACTACGGTCAGGTCGCCGCCAAGACGGCTTCGCGCAGCCGGGATACCCTCTATCTCAACGGCCGTTATCACATCAACGACAGCGTCGACTTCGTGCCGCAGATAGTCGCCTCCCGGGTCGAGAGCTTCGGGCGCTTCGCCCCGGCAGCAGGCTCCTTCACCGTGGATGCGGCCAACCCGAAAAATGCCGCCTTCTACCAGCAAAATGGCCTGGATGCCGCCGCCACCGAGAGCCTGGGGGAAGCCGCCTACGTCTACTACCGCTTCAACAACGTCGGCACCCGCGACAACCTGGTCACAGATACCACCGGCAGTCTCAACCTGGCGTTCGAGGGCACCCTGCCCACCGAAGCGGTCGGCGATCTGATCTGGAACGCCGGTTACATGTACTCCAAGACCGACAACAAGGAGAACGGTACCGGTTACGTGCTGGCCCCCGCCGCCCAGCAGGCTGTTGCCGATGGCAAGTTCGTCAATGGCGAGTTTGATGCTGACACCACGGCCTCCATGGCTGCCGACACCAGCCGCCGCGCCACCATGGACTTCTACCAGTGGTATGCCGGTGTGCAGTGGGATATGGGCGAACTGCCCGCCGGCCCGGTCAGCTGGTATGCGGGCGCCGAGTACAACGACTGGGTCTATGCCGACAAATATGATTCCCAATCGGAAGCGGGCAACATCATAGGGTCGTCCGGCAACTCCTCGGGGGGCGATCGCAACGTCACCGCCGTCTATGTGGAGACCCTGATCCCGATACTGGAAGAGGTCGAGCTGAGCGTCGCCGGTCGCTATGACAAATACAGCGACTTTGGCAGCGCCTTCTCCCCCAAGGCCAGCCTGCGCTACCAGCCCCTGGACAACCTGATGTTCCGTACCTCCTGGTCGCAATCCTTCCGCGCCCCCAGCCTGCAGGATCTCTATGCTGCGGACTCTTATTCAGCGGACTGGGCCAAGGATTACGTCTACTGCCAGAACAACGGCATCTCGGCAGCCGACTGCCCGAACCAGCAGTACAATACCACCCGAACCTCTAACGAGGAGCTGCAGGAAGAGACGGCCAACACCTTGAACTTCGGTGCCAGCTACAGCCCAATCGACGACCTGAACTTCTCCCTGGATTACTACATCATCAAGATTGAGGATGTCATCCAGCTCAACTCCACCCAGTCCATCATCTATGACGAGCTCAACAACGGCGGCTCCAGCCTGGTCGAGCGCCGCAGCGACGGCAAGATCCGCAATGTCACCTCTCCCATGGTCAACCTGGGGGATCTGAACACCAGCGGCCTGGACTTCAAGGCGGATTATCGCTACGACCTGAACTTCGCCACCATCCGCTATGACTTCGGCAGCACCTACATCCTGGAGTACAAGGAAGGTCTCTACGCCGGTGGCCCAGAGATTGACAAGATTGGCCAGAACGGCAAGCCGCAACTGCGCTTCAACTCAGGGGTCGGCGTGAACGTGCCTCAGTGGTGGAACATGGATACCTATCTGAGCGCGAACTACATCGACTCCCAGAGCCAGGACTATCTCGCCGACAGCGGTGAAGAGACGGGCCACATCGCCTCCAACACCACCTGGAACCTGAACGTCGGGGTTGATACTCCCTGGGATGGCAAGCTGCAGGCCGGTGTGAAGAACATGTTCAACCGTATTCCATCTCTCGAGAGCGATGGCTTCACCTATGACGAAGACATCTACAGCATCGACGGTCGCATCTACTACCTCGACTACACCCAGAAGTTCTGATCCCTGTGCTGACATAACAGTAAGCCGGCCCCCGGGCCGGCTTTACCCAAGGTCCAAAGAAGTAACGGAGATAGGGTAATCCTATGAAAACAAGGACGATTACAATGAAGAAAGCGCTTCTGGGCAGCCTGATCTCGGCCGCTCTGTTGACCAGCTTCAACCTGAGTGCCGCCACCGCAGGCCAAGCCGTGGACACCCAGGCCGCCACCGACAATGCCTCGAAAGTGTCTCAGCAAAAGATTGATAGCTACGCCGAAACCGCAGAATCCGCCCTGGCCCAGTACAAGGCGAGTCTGCGTCAACTCGACAGCCTGCACGTCTATAACGAGCAAGTCGGCAAGATGGTCGACTCCCAGAGCAGCGAGCTGGCCTCGATGCAGCGCCAGATAGCCCAGATCGATCAGACCAGCACCGAAGTGGTGCCGTTGATGCTCAAGATGATCGACGCCCTCGACCAGTTCGTCAGCCTGGACTTGCCATTCCAGAAAGTGGAGCGGGAAGACAGGGTGGCCGCCCTGACCCACCTGATGGACAGGGCCGATGTCACCATCTCGGAAAAATACCGCAAGATCCTCGAGGCCTACCAGATCGAAGAGGGCTTCAGTCGCACCATAGAGGCCTACAAGGCCAGTCTGGAAAAAGATGGCGCCCAGAAGACCTATGAGTTCCTGCGCGTCGGCCGCATCGCCCTGCTCTACCAATCCCCGGACGGGATGGAGACAGGGGTATGGAACAAACAGACCCGCCAGTGGGAAGCCCTGCCCCAGGAGTATCGCAGTGCAGTTGAACAAGGCCTTCGCATCGCCAAGAAGCAGGCTCCTCCTGCCCTGATCAAGCTGCCGGTTCACACTGCGGAGAAAGCATCATGAAAGGACTCAGACTCACCATAGCCTCGCTGATAGCGGGTGCCGCCCTGTTTACTCTGCCAGTCACCGCCGCCGAGAAGCCGGTGGATCTCAATGCCCTGCTGAGCCAGATCAAGGCCGACAGCCTGACCGAATCTCAGCTCAACAAGGAGCGGGAGGCCCGCTTCCTGGCCGACAAGAACGAACAGGCCAACTTGCTGGCCAAGGCCAAGGCGGATCTCGCCGCCGAGACCGCCAAGGGCGATCGGCTCAAGGCCAGTTTCGACGCCAACGACAAGCAGCTGACCGAGCTGACCGAGACCCTGCGCCAGCGCGCCGGCAACATGGGGGAGATGTTCGGTGTGGTGCGTCAGTTCGCTGGCGAGTTCAAGGGCATCTTCAACGCCTCGCCGCTGCGGGTCGAGCATCCCGATCAGGCGCCGCTGCTGACCAAACTTGCCGATAGTAAGGAGCTGCCCTCCAGCCAGGAACTTGAAGCCTTCTGGACCACCATCCTCAGTCGCATGGTCGACGCGGGCAAGGTGAGCCAGATCCCGGCTACCGTCGTCTACGGCGAAGGCAGCCAGGCTGATAAAACCGTCACCCAGATTGGCGAGTTCAACACGGTCGCCGATGGCAAGTACCTGAACTTCGTCCCCGAAACCGGCAAGTTTGAAGAGCTCTCCCGTCAACCGGACAGCAAGATGACCTCCCTCATCGCCGACTTCGAGCAGGGCGGTGCCGGGCTTGAACCCATCTATGTGGATCCGTCGCGCGGCGTCATCCTCTCCCTGCTGGTGCAATCCCCTACCCTGGCCGAGCGCATCGATCAGGGCGGCGTGGTCGGTTACGTCATCCTGGCGCTGGGCGCCGTTGGCCTGCTGATCGCCCTGTTCTGCGGTGCCCGTCTCTCCCTCATCGGCGGCGCCATGCGCAAGCAGATGAAGTCAGACACCATCATCAAGGGCAACCCGCTGGGTGAGATGCTGACCGCCTATCAGGGTCACAAGGGCGACAACATCGAAGATCTGGAGTCCAAGCTCGACGAGGTGATACTGCGCCATGTGCCGACCCTGGAGAAGGGCGTGGGCATCATCAAGCTGATCGCCTCGGTCGCCCCCCTGCTGGGTCTGTTGGGGACAGTGGTCGGCATGATTGCCACCTTCCAGGCCATCACCCTGTTCGGTACCGGCGATCCCAAGCTGATGGCCGGCGGCATCTCCGAGGCCCTGGTCACCACCATGCAAGGCCTGGTGGTCGCGGTGCCCATGCTGTTCCTCTACACAGTGGTACAGACCCAGAGCCGTCGCCTGATCCAGATCCTGGAAGAGCAGAGCGCGGGTTTCGTGGCCCGTTATCAGGAAGGTCTGCACGCCGCCAAAGCAGCAGCCTAAGGAGTCTTCCATGTGGTTCTGGTTGATTGAGGAAGTGGAATCCATCCGGCGCTTTCTGGGCATGGGGGGAGATGTGCTGGTCGCCATCTTCTTCCTCACCCTGTTGATGTGGGCCCTGTTGCTCGAGCGCTGGATCTATTTTCTGACCGTCTACCCGCAGCAAGCCAGGGGAACCCAACAGACCTGGCTGGCCCGCAGTGACCATGGATCCTGGTCTGCCAAGCAGATCCGCCGTGAACTGGTCTCCCGGGTTGCCCTGGCGGTGGACAAGGGGATGCCGGTCATCAAGGTGCTGATCGCCCTCTGCCCGCTGATGGGCCTGCTTGGTACCGTG
Organism: Aeromonas rivuli; assembly: GCF_000820045.1. GTDB lineage: Bacteria > Pseudomonadota > Gammaproteobacteria > Enterobacterales > Aeromonadaceae > Aeromonas > Aeromonas rivuli. Next base: position 24,602 of record NZ_CDBJ01000011.1, read on the forward strand.
GTCGGCATGGTGCAGGTGTTTGACACCCTCGCCATCACGGGCACGGGATCGCCGCGGGCCATGGCCTCCGGCATCTCCAAGGCCACTATTCCGACCATGGCGGGCATGGTGGCCTCCCTCTCGGGTCTGTTCTTCGCCAGCCGCCTCGAGCACAAAGGCAGGCTCGCGGTCGACAAACTGGAAGACAGCCTGAAGCACGGTTGAATCAGGGAATGATCCGGTGGCGAAGCCAGGCTTTGCCACCCGCGACAAGCAAGGAGTTTTTGCTATGAGAAAGCGTCACAGCGCAAGCAGCGCAGACGAGGCGGCGATCGATATGACCCCCATGCTGGACATAGTGTTCATCATGCTGATCTTCTTCATCGTCACCACCTCGTTCGTCAAGGAGGCCGGGGTCGAGATCAATCGCCCCAGCGCCAATACCGCCGAAACGGTCAAGAAGGGCAACATCATGGTGGCCGTGCGTGAGAACGGTCAGGTCTGGGTCGACAAGCGTCAGGTCGAGGTGGGCGCGGTGCGTGCCAACATCGAGCGGCTGCGTGCCGAGAACCCGGAGGGCGCCGTGGTGATCCAGGCCGATACCGAATCCAAGTCCGGTATCGTGGTGGAAGTCATGGATCAGATCCGCATGGCCGGGGTGCAGAACATCTCCATCGCGGCCAACAAAGAAGGCTGATGCCAGGGGTCACCAATGAGATACCTGATATCCTTCGCAGCCGCTTTTCTGGTGGTATTCGGCCTGTTCTGGGGAATGGACAAGCTGGTTAACCAGGATCGCCGGGAGCTGTTGGAACAAGACGACGTCAGCATGGTCGATTTTGTCCGCCTCAAGCCCCAGGAGACGCTGCAAGAGAAACAGAGAGAACTGCCCAAACCGCCGCCGCCCAAGCGCCCGCCACCTCCTCCCGAGATGGAAGTGTCGAGCCCGGACAAGCCGCAGATGCAGACCATGGCCATGGACATGCCCAAGCTGGACTTGCCGGTCAACATCGCCGGGGGCAATGCCCTCGGCGCCTACAGCACCGGTGGCGGTGGGGGTGGTCTGGGCGGCAATAACGGTGCCATACCACTGGCAACCTTCGAACCCATGATGCCGCGCAAGGCCGCCCTGGCGGGCCTGGCATCGGGCAAGGTGCTGCTGGAGTTTACCGTTACCGAACGGGGCACCGTCAGCAATGTCCGGGTCGTCAAGGAGCAGCCCCGCAGCTACGACCTCGGCAAAGAGGCGCGTAAAACCGTGGCCAAGTGGACATTCAAACCGGCCATGGTCGATGGCAAGCCGCAGGCGAGTCGCATGCAGCAAGAGATCGAATTCGCGGTCAACTAAGGAAGGTGGCGATGAACAAATTACACAAGGGGATATTGGCCCCGGTCGCCCTGGCCGTGTTGATGAGCACAGCCAGCTGGGCCGCCGAACAACCCTCCCTCTCTGACCGCGCCTACCGCGCGGTCAACAAGGCTCAGGAGCTGATTGCCGCCAAGAAATATGGCGAGGCCAATGCCAAGCTGCAAGAAGCCCTGTCGGGGGCTGGCGAGAAGGTCTATGACAAGGGGGTTATACTGCAAACCCTGGGCTTCGTGGCGGCCCAGCAGGATCAATACGGCAAGGCGACCAAATACTTCGCCGATGCCATTGCGACCGGCGGTCTCCCCCAACCCGTGGCCCAGCAGGTGCGTTACAACCTGGCCCAGCTTTATATGGCCGATGGCAATTTCAAGGGGTCCGTGACGACCATGAAGGCGTGGTTTGCCAACCTTGGCAAGGATGACAAGCCAACCCCCCATGCCTACATCACCCTGGCCAATGCCCATGTCCAGCTCAAGCAGTATAGGGAAGCCATTCCGGCAGTGGACAGTGCCATCAAGCTGTCGGCGGGCAAGGCGCCGGAATCCTGGTATCTGCTCAAGATGGGGGCCCACTACGAGCTGAAACAGTACAAGCCAGCCACCGAGGTATTGACTACCCTGGTCGGCATGTTCCCGGAGAAGAAGAAGTACTGGACCCAGCTCTCGGCCATGTATATGCAGGCGGGTAATGATGCCAAGGCGCTGTCCGCCCTGGAGAGCGCCTATCGGCTTGGCATGTTGACCGAGCAGGCCGAGTTGCTGCGCCTGGCCAACTACCTCGCCTTCGCCGGCATTCCCCATCGCGGCGCCCGCGTACTGGAGCAGGCCATGAAGGCGGGTCAGGTAGAGCGCAGCGTGGCGAACCTCAAGACCCTGGCCAACTACTGGCATCAGGCCAAGGAGCTCAACCCGGCCATCGATACCATGATGACGGCCTACCGCCAGGCGCCCAACGCCGAGCTGCAGCTCAAGATGGCGCGCATGATGATCCAGAGCAAGCGCTATCAGGATCTGGTCGCCCTGGCGGGCAAGCCGGCTGGCAATGCCAGCGGTGAGCAGCGGGCCGACCTCAAGTTCCTGACCGGGGTCGCCTACTTCGAACAGGACAAACCCCAGCAGGCGCTGACCGCCTTTACCCAGGCCGCCCAGAATGGCCAGGTCAGCGGCCGTGCCACCCCCTGGATAAGCTTCCTCAAGGAGCAGAGCCAGGAGGCAAACAGCAGCCAGACCCAATAGCCCCCGAGGGAGTTGCCTCTCTCACCTGTTCCAGGTGACCTGAACCGCTCTTCGGAGCGGTTTTTTTATAGGGAATATCCGACTATGGATATCCATATTTTAGACGTCTAGACGTAGAAACACGCATTGACATAGCCATCCAGACATCTTAGCATCATCCACCATGATGACAGAGCAAACCCAGTGTAACCTCTGCCCAATTTACCCGCCTGTAGCGCCCTGTGCTTTAAGGCTTTGGCACGGAAGAATCCATGATCAAGTTGAATGCCCTCAACAAAGTCTACGGGAAAGGCAGTGATGCCGTACACGCCCTGCGTGACGTGAGCCTGCATGTACCCCAGGGCAAGATTTTCGGTGTGATAGGTGCCTCCGGCGCCGGCAAGAGCACCCTCATTCGCTGCGTCAACCTGCTCGAGCGCCCCACCAGTGGCCAGGTCGTGGTCGATGACCAGGACTTGACCGCCCTCGGCGAAGCCGAGCTGACCCTGGCACGCCGTCAGATCGGCATGATTTTCCAGCACTTCAACCTGCTCTCTTCGCGCACTGTCTTTGCCAATGTCTCCTTCCCCCTGGAACTGGCCGGTTGGGACAAGGCCCGCATCAAGGGCCGGGTCGATGAGCTGCTAGCGCTGGTTGGCCTTGAGGCCCGCGCCCATGCTTATCCGTCCGAGCTCTCCGGCGGCCAGAAGCAGCGGGTTGCCATTGCCCGCGCTCTGGCTCCGGCTCCCAAGGTATTGCTGTGCGATGAAGCCACCTCGGCCCTGGATCCCCAGACCACTCGCTCTATCCTGACCCTGCTCAAGGAGATCAACGTCAAGCTGGGACTGACCATATTGCTCATCACCCACGAAATGGACGTGGTGAAAGGTATCTGTGATGAGGTCGCCATCATCAGCGACGGCAGCCTCATAGAGCAGGGCGAGGTCGCCTGGTTCTTCAGCAATGCCAAAACCCAGCTGGCCCGTGACTTCATCCACTCCACCATCCACCTGGATGTGCCCCAGGAGTATCAGGACAGGATGACTCCGACCCGGGAGCCCAACAGCTACCCGCTGCTCAAGCTCGGTTTCACCGGAGCCAGCGTCGACAGCCCGCTCATCTCCGAGGCGAGTCGCCGCTTCAACATAGACGTCAGCATACTGGCGGCGGACATCGAATACGCAGGAGGAGTCAAGTTCGGCTTCCTGCTGGCAGAGGTGTTTGGGGACGAGGCCCAGTGTGCGGCCACCCAACAATTCTTCATCGACAACCACATACAGCTGGAGGTAATGGGTTATGTCCGACGCCATGATTAATCTGCTCATCACGGCGCTGGGCGACACCCTTGTCATGGTGTCAGCCTCGGCCCTGTTCGGTTGCCTGCTCGGCCTGCCCCTGGGCGTCGCCCTCTATGTGACCAAACCGGGTCAGATCCTGGCCAACCCGCTGTTGAACCGCCTGCTTGGCATCGTGGTCAACATAGGTCGCTCGGTGCCCTTCATCATACTGCTGGTCGCCATCATACCGCTAACCCGACTCATCGTCGGCACCAGTATCGGCACCATAGCGGCCATAGTGCCGCTGACCATAGGCGCCGTGCCCTTCATCGCCCGCCTAGTGGAAGGGGCCCTGATGGAAGTGCCGGATGGCCTGCTCGAGGCCGCCAAGGCCATGGGCGCCAAGCCGCTGCAAATTATCACCAAGGTGTTGCTGCCCGAGGCCCTGCCCGGCATCCTCAACAGCGTCATCATCACCCTCGTCACACTCGTGAACTACTCCGCCATGGCCGGTGCCATCGGGGGGGGCGGTCTGGGTGATGTGGGGATCCGTTACGGCTATCAGCGCTTCGACCCAACCGTCATGCTGGTCACCGTGGCCATTCTGGTGGTACTGGTTCAACTCATCCAGAGCGCAGGTGAGCGTCTGGTCAAGCAATGCGATCATCGCTGAGCATCGATTTCTAAACAGGAGGTTTTTATGAAATTAGGCATTAAATCCATCGCGGCGGCCCTGCTGGCTGGCCTGGTACTGACCGCTTGCGGCCAGAAAGAAGAGAGCCAGACCCTGAAAGTGGGCGCCATCGCCGGTCCCGAGACCGAACTTATCGAGACTGCCGCCAAGATTGCCAAAGAAAAATATGGTCTGAACGTCGAAGTGGTGACCTTCTCCGACTATGTCACCCCCAACGTGGCCCTGAACGATGGCAGCATCGACATCAACGCCTTCCAGCACAAACCTTACCTGGATGCCCAGATCCGTGATCGCGGCTTCAAGCTGGTGCCGGTCGGCAACACCTTCGTCTACCCGATTGCCGGTTACTCCAAGAAGATAAAAGCCCTGAGCGAACTGAAAGATGGCGACCAGATTGCCGTCCCGAACGATCCGACCAACCTGGGCCGCTCCCTGATCCTGCTGGAGAAACAGGGTCTGCTGACTCTGAAAGAGGGCGCCGGTCTGGAAGCGACTGTGCTGGACATCACGGCCAATCCACGCAACTTCAAGATTGTCGAACTGGAAGCCGCCCAGCTGCCGCGCTCCCTGGAAGATGTCTCTCTCTCCATCATCAACAACACCTTCGCCGGTCAGATTGGGCTGACTCCGACCCAGAATGGTCTCTTTGTTGAAGATAAAGAGTCCCCCTATGTCAACCTGATCGTCGCCCGTGAAGACAACAAGGATGACGAGAAGGTCAAACAGTTCGTGCAAGCGTTCCAGACCGATGAGGTTTACCAGAAAGGCATGGCGCTGTTCAACGGCGGACTGGTCAAGGGCTGGTAAGCCACCCGCCACACCAGCAAAAAAGGCCACGTCAACGTGGCCTTTTTTATCGCTGCCGCTATCATAGCCTCGGGCACGATCACGATAAGAAATAACAAGCATGAAACTATGGTATCTGGCCTACTGCAAGCCCAAGGAAGAGGCGCGCGCACGAGTCCATTTGGCAGCTCAGGGCATTGAATCCTATTACCCCATGGTGGAAGTCGAAAAGCTGCGCCGTGGCAAACGCGTGCCGGTGCGCGAGCCCATGTTCCCGAACTACCTGTTCATCTATGTGGACCTCGAGGAGGTCACTCCGGTGACCCTCAAATCGACCCGGGGCATCAGTCGCATCATCCACTTCGGTCGGGAGTGGACCCCCATCAGCAGTCAACTCGTCTATCAGCTGATGAGCAAGGATGACAGCGATGAGGCGAGAGCCAGCTATGCCTGCCTGCCGAATCAGGGCGACAAGGTGCTCATCGAATCGGGTCCCCTGGCCGGATTCGAGGCCATCTATCTGGAGCCGGACGGCGAGAAGCGGGCCATCTTGTTGGTCAGCCTGCTCAATCAGGAAACCAGCAGCAGCTTCGACAATCAGGCCTTCCGTCGTCTGGACTGACATAAATCTCGATGGTGAGAAGCGCACCCTCTCTGCTGGTCAGCCTGCTCAATCAGGAAACCAGCAGCAGCGTCGACAACCAGGCCTTTCGTCGTCTGGACTGACATAAATCCCGATGGCGAGAAGCGCACCCTCTCTGCTGGTCAGCCTGCTCAACCAGGAAACCAGCAGCAGCGTCGACAGCCAGGCCTTTCGCCGTCTGGACTGATAGCGCCCCAGCGGGC
>NZ_CDBJ01000012.1 GCF_000820045.1 Aeromonas rivuli
GCCGAGATCTTGCCGTTTGGGGCCGGGGCGGGGGGCAATGTCCACGGACATGGCCTGATGTATGGGCGGGATCTGGCGCCCTGGCATCAGGCGCTGGCCGATGGACATCGGGCTCCCGGCATGGTCATGGGGCGCAATCCCAATGCCGCCATGGATGCACTGCTGCGCGGCGCCCTCGACACTGGCCGGTTGGCCCTGGCCCTCTTGCCCGATCCCTTGCGAGGGCAGCTGTTGCCGCTTTTTCAGGTCTGGCAGCAACATGGCTTGGCCGTGCTCACCGCAGAGCGGCTTGAGCTGACCCTGGCGGGGCGTTTTTGGAGCGTCAATCTGCAGGCCGGCTTGTTCGAGTGCTTGCAGCTCAATCCCCTCGCGGGAGCGGGGGAGAGGGGCCCCCACGCCAACGCTGTGGCCGTTCGCCCGGTCGAGATCGTGGGGCACTCGGTGACAGGTTTGCGTCGATGAAAGAGGAGGGGATAAATAGGGGGTACTGAGAAGCGCCCCCGTTTTAGCTATCGGTTGTGCACCTCTTCTACCCGCACCTGCAAGCTGCCCTCTGCCAGGGTAGTGACCAGGGATTGCCCGGCGCTGACCTGGCTGGCCTGGCTTATCACCTCACCCCGTTGGCTGCGAGTAATGGAGTAGCCGCGCCCCAGGGTGGCGAGGGGGCTGACCCCATCGAGGCGGGCGCTGAGCATGGCCAGTTTATGCTCCGCTTGCTCATGGCGTTTACTCATCAGGCTATGCAAACGCGCCTCTGCCAACTGGTGGCGTCGCCGTCCCTGAGCCAGACGTCGCTCAGGGCTCTGGGCTTGGAGCCGTTGCGCGAGCTGATTGAGCCGTCGCTCCCCCTGATGCAGGCGCTGACGCAGCAATTGCTGCAAGCGGTTACCCAGTTCATCGAGACGCTGGGACTGTTGCTCGAGGCGGCGTTTGGGGTCTTGATGTTCGAGCCGCTTGGTGAGCAGGGTGAAGTGATGGACATGCTGGGTCTGCTGACGCGCCATGGCTTGACTCAGGCGCTGGGTGAGGCGATTGAGTTGATTGATGCGCTCGCTCTGATCCGGCGCCACCAATTCGGCGGCGGCGGAGGGGGTGGGGGCACGCAAGTCCGCCACCAGATCGCTGATGGTGATATCGACCTCGTGACCCACGGCGCTCACCACCGGGATGGCTGAGCCATGAATGGCCCGGGCGACCCGCTCTTCGTTGAAACACCAGAGATCTTCCAGGGCGCCGCCACCACGGCCGACGATCAGCACGTCCACCTCGGCGCGGCGATTGGCCAATTCGATGGCGGCCACTATTTGGCCACTGGCCAGGTTGCCCTGCACCTGCGTGGGATAGATGAAGATGGGCAGGGCGGGGGCGCGGCGTCCCAGCACGGTGAGGATATCGTGCAAGGCCGCCCCGGTGGCCGAGGTGACGATGCCCACCGCCTTGGGGTTAGCGGGGAGCGGGCGTTTGCGGGCGGCATCAAAGAGACCCTCTGCGGCGAGGCGGCGTTTGAGCTCTTCGAAGCGCAGGGCCAGAGCGCCATCCCCGGCCGGTTGCATGGATTCGATGATCAGCTGATATTCGCCACGGGGCTCATAGAGGGAGACCCGGGCCTGTACCAGTACCTGCATGCCATCTTGTGGGCGGAAGGGCACCCGGCGGTTGTTGCCCTTGAACATGGCACAACGCACCTGGGCCGAGATGTCCTTCAAGGAGAAGTACCAGTGCCCCGAACTTGGCATCGCCAGGTTGGAGAGTTCGCCGGTCAGCCACACCAGCCCCAGATCCTGCTCCAGTATCATGCGTACTGCGCTATTGAGGCGGGTGACGGTAAACACTTGTTGTTGATTGGACTGGCTCACGCTGGGCCCTTCTGCTGTCCCATTGTCCATGGTGGACGCGGGAGGGAGACGATGGCGCCATCTTAGCGCAGTTCAGGGTCAGAGCCGAGCACCTCCGGGGCTCTGACTGCCGGATGATTACTTGTCCAGCACCTGGCGCGGGACTGCTCTGGCCGGGCTGACCACCAGCCAGACCGAGAGGCAGACGATGGCACCGCCAACCACGAAGCCCTCGGTGAGGGTCTCGCCCAGTATCAGATACCCCCACAATATGCCGAAGGGCGGGATGAGGAAGGTCACCGTCAGGGAGCGCAGTGGTCCAATGTCGGCGATCAGCCTGAAATAGATGAGGTAGGCGAGTGCGGTACAGATAAAGCCGACGGCCAACAGGCTGGCCCACACCTCGGGCATGGCCCAGTCGGCCACGGGGCTGGCTGTCACCGAATAGCCAAAGAAGGGCAGCAGGAACAAGCAGGCGCCCAGCTGGCTGCCAAAGGCCACCAACCTGGCATCCAGGCCACCCCGCTCGGTGATCCAGCGCCGGGTCAGGAAGCCCGCACAGCCGTAGCAGGCGGTGGCGATCAGGCAAGCTATCACACCGATGATCATGGTCTCGCTCACCGCGACGTCCCCCGTGGTGGTGATCAAGGTGATACCGAGGAATCCCAGCATGACCCCCAGCCACTTGCGGCCGCTTAACTGCTCGTTGAAGCAGGAGAAACCGATCAGGGCGCCCATCAAGGGGGTGGTCGCATTCAAGATGGCCGAGTAGCCAGCGGGCAGCCAGAGCGCGGCGATGGCGTACATCAGAAAGGGGATGCCGGAGTTGATGATGCCAAGCACCATGGCGGATTTGAGCTTGCCTTGAAAGATCAGCGGGGCGCGCATCAACAACAAGATGACGGCCAACCCCGTCAGGCCGAACAGGACCCGTAAAAAAGCGGTGTTGATTGAGCCAAAGGCGGGGGCGGCGATACGCATAAACAAGAAACTGGCCCCCCAGATAGCGGCCAGGAACAACAGTCTTGCATAATCCGGTGCTCTCATCTTACTTCCTTGAAATGATTGAAATCACAACTATCCAGGCGAGAGCCTGGGGCTGCCATCATGGGGGGCTGGCTTGCCGATGGCAACTGCCCAAAGGGCGCCTCAGCTATCCAACTGCCCTGACTCTGGCTCCGTGTTGGGGGGGATATGCTGCACCGTTATGGTGCTGTAGTGCACCGAAAATGTGCAACCAGTTGGGTGGTCACTGTGCTGCCAGCACCTGATCGGGGGATCTGCAAGGCATCTGCGCCGGGAAATGCGCGTCCTGGCCCCCTGTTTCCCCCCAACGCGGGCCTCCCAGTCTCACCGCCAACCCGTATCGGGCAAGGACTGTGACTGATAACGGGCTTCACGGCGCGGCCATGATCTGAGCGCTTGTCATCAGAGAAATCCTGTTCATGCTGCCTGGCTCAAGGCGGGGAGCCATGTACTAGATGGAAATACCAGTAAAACTATTTTTAATAGTTCTATAAGCTGAATTTAATTTAAATACCAGCGTCTTGTTATGGTTGGCGCTCTTTTTGCTGCGTGATAGCAATCCAAACACAGTATCAGCGCCAGCCTGACACCCATGGATTTATCTGGCGACTGATGCTTATTCATTCATGACAAGGAGTCCTATGGGAAACGGCATGGCAAACGACGTGGCATTACCGCAAGCAGCCACCCGCAACGGGCTTGTCCATAACTTCAAAGATGATGTGTATGGCCTGACACTGGGGGTGATGTTCATCGCTATCGGGCTGTACATGCTCAAGCTGGCAGGCATGATCACCGGCGGCGTGGCGGGCATGGCACTGCTGCTCTCCTATCAGGTGGAGTTGCCCATAGGGGTGTTGTTCATCTTGACCAATCTCCCCTTCATGCTGTTTTGCTATGCCCGTATGGGGCTCCCCTTCACCCTGAAGACGCTGATCGTCAATATTGCCCTCGCTGTCGCCAGCCAGATAGTGCCCCATTTGCAGACGGTGACCTATATACATCCGCTGTTTGCCGCCCTGGTCGGTGGCACCTTCATCGGCATGGGGGTCCTGTCACTCGCCCGTCACAATGCCTCGGTCGGTGGCACTGGCGTGGTGACCCTCTGGCTGCAGGCCAGGTTTGCCATCAATGCAGGCAAGACCCAGATGTCGCTGGATCTGCTGCTGTTTGCCCTCTCCTTGAGTCTGCTACCTGCCCCCTTGCTGTTCTGGTCGGCCCTGAGCGCCCTGGCCATGAATGCCATGCTGATGAACTGGCACAAACCTGGTCGTTACCAGGGGTGATTGGGTTGCCGTCTCGCGCGTGACTGGTCACCCGCGGTGGCGCTCCATTCGACCCCTTATGGTCGACAGTGTCGGGGGAGGGTACTGAGTGTGTCCTATGCCAGCCTTGAAAAAGTCAGGCCATGCCGATGGATGGCGCCGTTACATTATTTCGAGGTAAAAAGGGCCATTTTATGACTGAATTTGTGAGAGTTTTGCCTGTTTGGCGCGCTAAAAGCGGGCTGTGCCACAAAAAATTAAAAAATACTTCTTTACCAACCGGTAAACCATGAGTAAAATTTGTCGGCAATATTTTCCACCCCCACTCCTCAACGGTGAGATATTGCCATGCTCAGGATTGCCAAAGAAGCGCTGACCTTCGACGATGTATTGTTGGTTCCAGCACACTCCACTGTTCTTCCTAATACAGCCGATCTGCGTACCAAGCTAACGTCTGCTATCTCCCTGAATATTCCGATGATTTCCGCTGCCATGGACACAGTGACCGAAGCCCGTCTGGCTATCGCACTGGCCCAGGAAGGCGGTATCGGCTTCATTCACAAGAACATGTCCATCGAGCAGCAGGCTGCCGAAGTGCGCAAGGTCAAGAAGTACGAGAGTGGTGTCGTCTCCGACCCCGTGACCGTGCGTCCCGACATGACCATCGCCCAGATCAAAGAGCTGAGCCACAAGAACGGTTTCGCCGGTTACCCCGTGGTGACTGACGGCAACCAGCTGGTCGGCATCATCACCGGCCGTGATGTGCGCTTCGTGATCGATCTCTCCCAGACCGTTGAACAGGTCATGACCCAAAAAGATCGTCTGGTGACGGTGCGTGAAGGGGCCCCTCGTGAAGAGGTGGTTGCCCTGATGCAAAAACACCGCATCGAGAAGGTGCTGGTGGTCAATGCCGACTTCAAACTCATGGGCATGATCACCGTCAAGGACTTCCAGAAAGCCGAACGCAAACCCAACGCCTGTAAAGACGAGAAGGGCCGCCTGCGGGTTGGCGCTGCCGTCGGTGCCGGTGCCGGTAACGAAGAGCGCGTCGCCGCCCTGGTCGAGGCCGGTGTGGACGTGCTGCTGATTGACTCCTCCCACGGTCACTCCCAGGGCGTGCTGGATCGCATCAAGGCGACTCGCGATGCCTATCCCGAGCTGCAGATCATCGGTGGCAACGTGGCCACGGCCGCTGGCGCCCTGGCGCTGGTCGCCGCCGGCGTCAATGCCGTCAAGGTCGGTATCGGTCCTGGCTCCATCTGTACTACTCGCATCGTGACCGGTGTCGGCGTACCCCAGATCACCGCCATCTCCGATGCCGTTGAAGCGCTGGAAGGCACCGGTGTCCCCGTGATTGCCGATGGCGGCATCCGCTTCTCCGGTGACGTGGCCAAGGCCATCGCCGCGGGCGCCAGCTGTGTCATGGTGGGTTCCATGTTCGCCGGTACTGAAGAGGCGCCCGGTGACATCGAGCTCTACCAGGGCCGCTCTTTCAAGTCCTACCGTGGCATGGGCTCTCTGGGCGCAATGTCCAAGGGCTCAAGCGATCGCTACTTCCAGACCGACAATGCCGCCGACAAGCTGGTGCCGGAAGGGATCGAAGGGCGGGTGCCGTACAAGGGCCGCCTCAAGGAGATCATCCATCAGCAGATGGGTGGCCTGCGCTCTTCCATGGGCTTGACTGGTTGCGCCACCATCGACGAGATGCGCACCAAGGCCGAGTTCGTGCGCATCTCCGGCGCCGGGATGAAAGAGTCCCACGTCCATGACGTGACCATCACCAAAGAAGCCCCCAACTACCGGATGGGCTGATAAAACGGGGCCTCGGCCCCGTTTCGCTACCATTTTTTATCCCCATGCTTTTTGTTACAACATCAGCCTGATGCAGGAATAAAATGACTAACAATATTCACGCCCACCGTATTCTGATCCTGGATTTCGGTTCTCAGTACACCCAGCTTATCGCCCGCCGTGTCCGTGAGATCGGTGTCTACTGCGAGCTGTGGGCCTGGGATGTCACCGAAGCGCAGATCCGCGAATTCAATCCCAACGGCATCATCCTCTCCGGCGGCCCCGAGTCCGTGACCGAGGCGGGCAGCCCCCGTGCCCCTGACTATGTCTTCAACGCCGGCGTGCCGGTGTTTGGTGTTTGCTACGGCATGCAGACCATGGCCGAACAGCTCGGTGGCAAGGTGCAATCCTCCACCGAACGCGAATTTGGCTATGCCCAGGTCGAAGTGCTGGGTCAGTCCGGCCAGAGCAGCGCCCTGCTGCGCAACATCGAAGATGCCATCGCCCCCAACGGCCATGCCCTGCTGGACGTCTGGATGAGCCACGGCGACAAGGTCACCGAGATCCCGGCCGGTTTCACCACCATTGCCCAGACGGCGACCTGCCCCCATGCTGCCATGGCCGATGAGGCTCGTCGCTTCTATGGCGTCCAGTTCCACCCGGAAGTGACCCACACCCGTCAGGGTGCCCGTCTGCTCGAGCATTTCGTCAAAGACATCTGCGGCTGCCAATGCCTGTGGACCCCGGCCACCATCATCGATGACGCCGTGACCCGCATCCGCGAGCAGGTGGGTGAGGATGAAGTGATCCTGGGCCTGTCCGGCGGCGTCGACTCCTCGGTAGTGGCCATGCTGGTACACCGCGCCATCGGCGATCGCCTCACCTGTGTGTTCGTTGACAACGGCCTGCTGCGTTTGAACGAAGGCACCCAGGTGATGGAGATGTTCGGCGATCATTTTGGTCTCAAGATCATCAAGGTCGATGCCGAAGCGCGCTTCCTCGGGGCCCTCAAGGGCATCGACGAGCCGGAAGCCAAGCGCAAGGCCATCGGCCGCGTCTTCGTGGAAGTGTTCGACGACGAAGCCAAGAAGCTGAAAAACGCCAAATGGCTGGCCCAGGGCACCATCTATCCGGATGTGATCGAATCTGCTGCCAGCGCCACCGGCAAGGCCCACGTCATCAAGTCTCACCACAACGTCGGCGGCCTGCCAGCCGAGATGAAGATGGGTCTGGTCGAGCCGCTGCGCGAGCTGTTCAAGGACGAGGTGCGCCGGGTCGGTCTGGAGCTGGGTCTGCCCTATGACATGCTCTACCGTCACCCGTTCCCGGGCCCGGGTCTGGGCGTGCGCGTGCTTGGCGAAGTGAAGAAAGAGTATTGCGAACTGCTGCGCAAAGCCGACGCCATCTTCATCGAAGAGCTGCGCAAGGCCGACCTCTACAACCAGGTCAGCCAGGCGTTTGCGGTGTTCCTGCCGGTGCGCTCCGTCGGCGTCATGGGCGATGGTCGCAAGTATGACTGGGTCATTGCCCTGCGCGCCGTCGAGACCATCGACTTCATGACCGCTCACTGGGCTCATCTGCCGTACGACTTCCTCGGTCTGGTGTCGAACCGCATCATCAACGAGATCAACGGCATCTCCCGCGTGGTGTACGACGTTTCCGGCAAACCGCCCGCAACCATCGAATGGGAATAAGCGGCTAGCGCCTCTCCCTGCCGATAACGCAAAATTGTCAAAAAGGCGCCCTTAAGGCGTCTTTTCTTTTTTCAATCGTTTGCGAGAAAATTTTGCTGTTGGTGCAGGGGATGGAGGCCGTGTTGCCAACGTTATCGTGGTGAGTTCCCGAGCCGATCGGCAGAGCCTCATCCATCGCGTCCACACAAGGCGGCAGACAGTGGTTTCTCCGGGCAGGGGAGGGGCATACAGCTTTGCTGCTTAGTCTCTGAAGGTCATCCACGAGTGCTATGCCCAGAAAGGCAAGTGCCACTGTGTCCAGCATCAAAAGATGGGAAGGGAGCACTCCTTCAAAATCCCCCCCAAGTGATAGCAGGCGCACCAACTACCGTTTCAAATGCAAAACCACGGTGCCGCTGCCCAACCCAATCCACGGGGAAGCCGTGGTGCAGATCTTCCAGTCGCTGAGTGGGTCGGCCAGATCACCTCCATCACCCCGATCTGATGGGGTTGTGGGGCAAGGCGGGGAGGGGTCATAGCCTCCAACCAGTTGGCTCCAACACCCAACAATAAGAAAGAAGCCTGAGGGCGTCTTTTTGTATCCATGCCCTAACATCGCCAACGTATTGATAGAATTGCCAAGCAAGATCCACTAATATCATTTAATTAATTTTGCTTTTTCAAATTAGCATATGCCTCTTTTATCGTCCTAGATGGTGAAACTGTTTGTTCAGCAATACTTTTTGCGCCAATAACGGGCTGGGCCAGAGAAAAATCATAGGCATTCAGCAGATCAGAGGGTGTCATTCAATGGCACTGGCTTAGTAATTCATTCATTGTTTTTTATAAAATGAACATTGTATGGCTAAGGTAAATAGTTAGAGGGGTAGGTTAAAATACCAGCGGCTGACTGGTAAGGTTATGGTTTTAAAAGAAATATTTGGCGGTTATGAAAATGGGGGTGAGTTATACAGATGACTCTACTCTCTGATTTACATAGCCTTCTACACAATAACTGTTAGAACAAACAATATGCTCTGTCTCGACTTACCAAACTCAATGTACGCTGTATGGGGAAGCATTGTGAACTTCCTTAATTCGTCCTTTATAAGCGCGTTTTTATCCGCGCTAGCTGGTGCTGGACTCGGCGTTTGGGGTGCGCAAAAACTTGCGGAACGATCGGCTAGGGCCAAAGAGCTCCTTGAAGCATTACGACAGGTAAATGCTATAGTCGTTTTAGCATCGACAATCGCTAATCAAGCTCTTTCGGTAAAGAAGCAGCAAATAAAGCCACTATCTGACCAATATTTTAAAGACCGTGAGGTTGCCGAAGCCTTACAGAGCAACTTGGTAGATGTTGCACCTGTGCAGCCTATCAGCTTCCAAATTCAACTAACGAAGATCACTCCGCTGACTCTTCCAATCGAAACACTCAAGAACTTGACGTTCTCTGCCCAACTCATGCCTGGACGGGCACTAGCGCTGGTCTCGATGGTCGAGCAATCAATTACCGATCTTACGCATGCTCTCAACACCCGGTCAGAGATGATCGATGCTTTTCATAAAGCAAATCTTTCATCCCAGATTCTCTGCCTCGACTACTTCGGATTGAAGCGGCCGGACGGAAATACGAATGCCATGTATCACGACACTATGGTCGCTGTTTCTCAGAACACAGATGATGTAGCCTTTTTCAGTACAGAGCTCGCCGAGGAGCTTCAGGCTCATGCGTCGCGTATGCGCGAAAAGCTGATCCAGATTCGACGTGAAGCCCCAAAAGCCAACGCTATAGATTTCTCCGGTCCACGCCAATCTGGGCTCATGCCACCAAGGGAAAACTATGAATCTTGGTTATCAGGCTTCAAGCCTCAGGATTGAGGAACACGCTCTAACACTTGATTAAGCCGACGTACCGTAGGGGGCAATGAAATTGCACCGCTAATATGGCTTCTGGTATCAGCACAAAAGCCGCTTTGCAAACGGTATAATGCGCTGCGCTTATTGCACCCTACGTGTTTCGTCAATCCGATGTGGCGGTGTTGCTGATCGCCATGCCCCGTAGCCAAAGCAACAAAAGGGGCGATCTGCGCCCCGATTCTCTGATGTCCCCGCTTTATATCACTGCCTGCTCATACGGCGTGACCTGATAGTTTGCTGACTCACAACCAATACTCCTGTTTCACCCCCAATCAGGCCGAGCAGAGAAAGCCACGTCTATTCATACCTCGCCGCTTCCCAGACGTGTATCGCCTGTTTGCAGGTTTCGCCCCAGTGATAGCCGCCAAGCTTGCCATTTTGCTGGATGACTCTGTGGCAGGGGATCATCAAGGCGACGGGGTTGGCGCCCACCGCCAGCCCCACGGCGCGGGCGGCCTTGGGGTTGCCGATGGCGCTTGCCACCTGGGCGTAGCTCACCACCTTGGCTGGCGGGATCTCGAGCAGCGCCCGCCAGACGCTGATCTGTAAGTGGGTGCCGCTCACGTGCCTGGGGATGGGGCGTTACCCTAACCAGGAGTTCAAATCGCTCGCCTGCCTCACTGAGACTGGCTAAAATCCGCCCCTTGATAAAACCTGGGGGGGTAATGAGAGCCGCATAGCCATGGGTATTTCAATCATGTGATCAATCCAGCTCGATGCACTCCTTTGTCGTTCAATGTTCATGGGATATCTGTTGAGGATTAAATAAGTGAAAGGATCAGAAGAGCACGTAAACATAAGCCTCCTGGAGGCGGATCCTGGCAGCCTTCCCGAGTTCAAGATCGCTTTGCAGGCTGCCTTTCGCGTGGCAGCAGAAGCAGACTTTGGACACCCACTTGAAGAGCCCATTCCTTCTGACGAAGATATTGAACAGTCATTTCACACCAAGGGGGCCGTTACATACTGGATCATGGCAGCCGAACAACGTGTTGGCGGAGCCGTGGTAGTGATAGACCAGATGAGCTGTCGCAACTCCCTGTCATTCTTTTTCATCGCGACGAACCAACAGAGCAAAGGCTTGGGCCTTAAAGCCTGGCATGCGATTGAAAACGCGTTTCCTCTCACCAAAGTCTGGGAAACGGTGACGCCATATTTTGAGAAACGGAATATTCACTTCTACGTGAACAGATGTGGTTTCAAAATTGTCGATTTCTACAACAAGTACCATCCAGATCCTCATCAGGTCTCACACCCTATTGATGGCAAAGGAGATGACGATGAGATGTTCCGGTTTGAGAAAATAATGGAAGGTGCGAGTGCTAGTAAACGCGAAAGCCAACCCGGCGATTGACCCCGCTTGCTTCGCTACACATTATAACCAACAATTTTAGTCCGCTTAATACGGCGTTAGGCAGGTAGACACTCTTATGCATCCATCAATAAAGTTCATGTGGGACGACTACCTTGCTCGCCAGCCCGCGCCTTCACGATCCTCCACCGATGCACCCGCAGCTTGGCATTTCTGCGACAACGAGGCGGACGCCAATGAATGTGCTCAGCTAGTCTTGATCGGTAAAAAATGCGCAACATCACCATCATTGTGGTCATTTGAAAGCAGCGATGAGGCTTTGCCCCAGATTGGCGATCTGAATATAGTGACGGACTGGAACGGTAAGGCCGTATGTATTATTCGCACAATCAAAGTGCATATCTTGCCGCTCAATGAGATCACTGAGACTCATGCAAGCGTTGAAGGTGAGGGGGATGGCTCCCTCGACTGGTGGTACAAGGCTCACTGGGACTATTACCATCATGAGCTCCAAGGAACTGGCTATGCGCCTCAGCCCGACATGCCTGTCGTCTTTCAAGAGTTTGAGTGCATATTCCCGGCAAGCGCAGCCTAACAATTCAAGTGAACAACATGAATCGCACCGCTAATTTGGCTTCTTATACCTTGCCCAAAAGCCGCTCTGAAAACGGTGCAATGGGCTGCGCTTATTGCAGCCTAGGTGTTTCGTCAATCCGATGGGAGTGGTGGTGTGGAACGCCATGCCCCGTCACCAAGAGAACAAAAGGGGCGATCTGCGCCCCGAATTCTCTATAATGCCCCCCCTTTAAGACCGCTGGACGCAGGTTCGGCGCGCTCTGATGGCAACGTTGCCCCATCAGGCTGGGTCACCAATATTTGAGAAACGGCTATGCATACCCTGGAACAGCTGCGCGCGGGTGAGCTTGGCGGCGCCCGCCACCTGAAGCTTTGTGAAAACCTCGCGGTTTTCCCCCCCGAGATCCTCAGCCTCAAAGAGACCCTGGAGGTGCTGGATCTGACCGGCAACCAGCTAAGTGAGCTTCCGGACGAGTTGGCCGGGTTCACCAAACTGCGCATCATCTTCTGCTCCGAGAACCGCTTCATCGCTCTGCCCGAGGTGTTGGGACGCTGCCCGTCGCTCACCATGGTGGGTTTCAAGGCCAACCGGATTGCCACTGTCTCGGCCGCATCCCTACCTTCAGGCTTGCGCTGGCTTATTCTGACCGACAACGTCATCGAACGGCTTCCCGACACATTGGGCCAGTGCGCCGCCCTGCAAAAGCTGATGCTGGCGGGCAACCGGCTGCGTGAGCTGCCTGCGAGCCTTGCCAACTGCCGCCGTTTGGAGCTGCTGCGTATCGCCGCCAACCGGCTGGAGGCGTTTCCCGAGTGGTTGCTCGATTTGCCGCGCCTCGCCTGGCTGGCCTATGCAGGCAATCCCTTTGCCGATGAATGGGAGCGCCAGCTTGGCAACAGGGCAACCGCCGCCGAGATCCCCTGGCAGGCGTTGACGCTGGGGGATCAACTGGGGCAGGGGGCATCTGGCGTTATCCACCGCGCAGAGCTTGATACGGATGAAGGGACGCGGGGGGTGGCGGTCAAGCTGTTCAAGGGGGCCGTGACCAGCGATGGCCTGCCTCGCTGCGAAATGGCGGTCTCCCTGGCCGCAGGCAGGCATCCCCATCTCATCGGGGTAACGGGCCGAGTCGGCAATCACCCCTCCGGCATACCGGCGCTGGTGATGACACTGATAGACCCCGATTTTGTCAATCTGGCGGGGCCGCCTAGCCTGGACTCCTGCACCCGCGACGTCTATCCCGTAGGGTTGTCGTTCACCCCGGCCGCCCTGATCGCCATGGCGCAGGGCGTGGCTTCTGCCGCGCAGCACCTCCATGAAAGAGGGATCCTGCACGGGGATCTTTATGGTCACAACCTGTTGCACGGTCAGCAGGGGCGGGTGCTGCTCGGGGATTTTGGCGCCGCCTCTTGTTACGACAGAGAAAGCGGCGTGCTGGCTGCCCGGCTGGAGCGGATAGAGATCAGGGCCTTTGGTTGCCTGCTCGAGGAGCTGGTTGCCCGCAGCAACGTCGAGGCCGCCGCGCTGTTGCCACTTCAACAATTGGTGCAAGCCTGCTTGGTTGATGAACTGGCGTTACGGCCCTCCTTTGCGCACGTCAGGGCGCAGATAGAGGCCGCTAGCCAGGCCGCCATGTTGGGTGCCCAGACGTATGCCTGATATCCATTGTGGCGGGCGCCATGGAAGCTCATGGGTGGATTGCCCAGCCCCTTCAGGGCGCGTCACTCACTGTCAAAACGACGCCAGCGGCGTTTTTATTTCGCCATCGTTTGACTGATCTGTGCGGCCATGGCGCTTGCACCCGTTGCCTTAAGTGGTGATAGTAAAACGCTATCGAGAGAAGGAGAGAAGTGATGGAAGCCGCATTCTGGCACAAGCGTTGGGAAGAGAACCGGATCGGATTTCATCAGGCAGATGTGAATCCCTTCCTGCAAGATTGCTGGCAGGGCAGCCCCGAGCAGGGACCTGTGTTGGTGCCGCTCTGTGGCAAGTCTGCCGACATGGTCTGGCTTAGCCGTCAGGGCCATGCCGTGCATGGCTTCGAGTTATCGCAGCTTGCCGTCAGCCAGTTCTTTGAGGAGCAGGGGCTTGGCGTCCAGCAAGATGTGCTGGGTCCTTACCAGCGTCATCTGAGTGGCGAGATAGCCCTTCATCAGGGTGACTTCTTCGCCGCGGCATCCTTGGGTCACCGCTATCGACTCGCCTATGACAGGGCGGCGCTCATCGCCTTGCCCACTGCCATGCGCCAGGATTACGCCGACTTGATGGCGCGCCTGATGGTGGCGGGGGGGGAGGTGCTGCTCATCACCCTGGAGTATCAACCCGAACAGCAGGAGCAACCTCCTTTCTCGGTGGGGGAGTTGGCGGTGCGCACCCTGTTTGAAAGAACGTTCAGGGTCGAGGTGCTGGGCAGACGCAGCGAACAGGATCACCCCAGGGTCATGGTTGGCCAGCTCTCCTATTTTGATGAAGTGGCTTATCGACTGACCCATCGTGGTTGAGTCATCTCTGCGAACAGATGGCCGCGTTGTGATCTGGCAGGCAGATTGACGAGAAGAGGGGGCAAGGTCCTGGACCATGCCCCCTCTTTTTTAGCTCTTTTGATGTAGATCAACAGGGCAGTACAGGTTGTGAGTAAGATGACCCTGTTTCTCAATCACTGCTGGCAATGGCCCAGGCCGACCCGCCTCAGTGCCTGATTTTCACGCTCATGTTCACGTTTGGCGATCCAGGTCGTCTTTATGGTGGTATTTCCAGCCGACCCTCTTGGGTCGGCTTTTTCTTGGGTAGGCGTCCAGCGGCTCAGCAGGATCAGGCCTCGAAGGTCAGGGCATTGAGGCGAAAGGCGCTGGTATCGTCGATGAACTGGCCGGTGATCCGTTCGTCGTGCTCGTGGCCCAGGCCATAGCTGCAGAGGATCAACCTGTCCGAGGTACGTGAGCGCAACTGGGTGATAAAGCGCACCAGATCGGCGCGGCTGAGGTTGCCCACCTCCTCGCAGACCTGTTCGCGTTGATCGAAGCCGAGATCCTTGTTGCCTATGCTGACCCAGAGGCGCTGGCCACGGCTGCGCAGGTTGGCATCGCGCTCGGACAGCTGGGCCTGCAGGCCGCGCTTGCTCTCTTGCCACTGCTGCTCGCTAAATTCGAGCATGGCCAGCGGGAAGAGATCGATGAACTCCTCCACCGCATCGAGCAGCACCTGGGGCCCGGCCACCGGCGACTGTATATAGAAGATGAGGCCGGGATGGCGATTGAGGGGCAGATTACCGGCCCCCACCACATAACCGAGTTGCTGGCGGGTGCGCAGCTCGTGGAAGAAGGTGGAGGACATGATGTGGTTGGCCAGGGTAAAACAGGCCAGATCCCGGGCGCGGGTAGTGCGGGACTGGTAGTAGACCAGCAGCGCCGAGTCTTCGTGTTCGCAACCATGCTCGCGAATGAGGGTGCCCCTGTCCTGAATGGAGATCAGGGGGCGGCGGGTCTCCGCGCTCGGCTGGCTATAAGGGGCGAGGTGGCGCTCGAGCAGAACGGCCAGGGCCAGGGCTTCGCTCTCCTGCCAGTCGCCGTGTACCAGGGTCTCGACATGGACCTGGCTGAACAGCTGTTGCACGAAGGCTGGCATCTCATCGATCTCGACCTCGCGCAGGTGGCGCAACAACTGCTCGAAGGGGGGATTGTTGGGCTGCAGCAAACTGGTGAGCTGGTTGAACAGCTGATTGATGGGCCTGGTCTTGGCCTGATTCTCCCAGTTGCGGATGAGCTGCTGCTTGATGGCGGCAAAGCGCGCCGGATCCGGATAACCCAGGGTGCGATTGGCGAGGATCATGTCGAGCAACAGCGCCTGCTTGTCGGAGAAACCACTCAGGGTGATGGTGAAGCCCCCTTGATGGGCATACATCTGGTAACCCAGCCCCGCCAGCTCGGCCGGGTAGGTGAGGGCGTTGAGGTGATCGCACAATAGCTCGACGGCGAGCCGCGCCATGGCAATGTGGCGCGGGCTCTTGACCGCATGCTCACTGTCGATGGCGATGTAGAGGTTGCCCTTGGGCACGCTGAACTGGTGCTCATGGAGGTGCCAGAGTCGAAAACCGGGCCTGTCGATGAGGCAGGTGGGCAAGTCGGTGGCCAGCGCTGGCACCCTGGCTTCCAGCCGAGTGGCGATGAAGGGGTTGGGCTCGGGCAGGCGCAGGGCGGCATCGGGTTCGCTCTGCTGCCAGCGGATCTTGTCCGCCTCCGGTATCTGGCTCACCTTGTAGGGGGTCTGATACCAGCGGGCGAGGCGGTCCGTGGCAAGCTCGGGGGCAATGAGGGTCATCCTCAGGTTATGCGGGGTCAGCTTGGCGAGCAGGCGGGCGATCAGCGCCTCGTCATACTCGCGCATCATGTAGTCGCCATGGAGCAAGTCTTGTGGCTGGTAGATGAAGAGATTGAGCACCAGCCCCGAGACGGTGTCTTGCGCCTTGCCGCGCTCCTGGAAGCGGAATGCCGATTCGAGCACCTGCTGTTTCTCCTCGTATCGCCAGGGGGCCAGCCCCTCTTGCTTGACGAGCTTGAGGTAGCCAAACAGCAGCGTGATGATGTCGTCCACATGCTCAACTCCCATGGGGGTCAGGCCGAAGTTGATGCCAAAGTCCTTGAAGTTGCTGCCGCTCACCCCGCCACCGGCGGCCAGCTGATTGACCCAGCCTTTCTCCTTGAGCAGGGAGAGCAGACTGCCATCCCCCTCGTAACCGATGAGGTGACTCAGGAAGGTAAGCGGCTTCTTGTCGTAATAGGCATCGACCGGTGGCAGGGGGAACGTGAGGCTCAGGCGGCGGCTCTCCTTGACCGGGGTCTGTTCGATGCACAGTCCCAGATCCTCGAGTCGATAGAGGGGCACATCCACAGTCGGGATCCCCAGATTGCGATCCAGGATGGGGCCGAAGAAGTGTTCACACCAAGTTAATTGGTCAGGAATAGACTCGGGAGAGAGCATCACCAAGGCCATGCGATCCGCACTGTAGTGCTGTTCGTAGAACCCTATGAGGTCACTGTGCAAACTGCGCCCAGGCAGATCCGCCAGGGTGTCGAGATTGCCGACCGAGAACTTGGAGAAGGGGTGAGCCGGGTTGACCGTCTCCTTGTGCACCTGATAGCTGCGACGCACATCATCCATCAGCTTGAGCCGATATTCGGAGTCGACGGCGTTGCGCTCCTTATCGACCCATTCGGGTGCGAAGGTGGGGCAGATGAAAAACTGGGAAAAGCGCGCCAACCCTTGTTCGAAATAGTCATTGTCGATGTCGAAGAAGAAGTTGGTGAACTCGGTGCCGGTCCAGGCGTTGTTGCTGCCGCCATGGCGACTCATGAACTGCTGGTATTCGCCCGGTTTGGGATAAGTACGAGTACCAAGAAACAGCATATGCTCGAGGAAATGGGCCATGCCCTGACGATCGCTCGGATCGTCGAAATGGCCGGTATTGACCGCCAGCGAGGCCGCCGATTTATCGGTCTCAGGGTCGCAAATGAGGAGTACCTTGAGCCGGTTGGCCAGCTCCAGATAGTGATATTGCCTGTGGTCATTCGGGCTGGCGTAGGGGCTCATCGGCACTGACTCATGTTGGATTTATTTGAATTTAAAGATGATTATCGACCTCGGATAGAGGATGGGCAAACCCTTTTCTGAGAGGTCGCGCAATTGTTTCCCCATGCAGAGCGGGGTAAGATCCCCCCGCCGTTAAAACAGGCCCGACAGGGTGAGGTTGTAATGAAGATTTATATCATGCGTCATGGCCAGGCTGGCATGAATGCGAAAACCGATGAACAGCGTCCCCTGACTGAACAAGGGATTGCCGAGTCACTGCACATGGCACGCTGGCTGGCTCCTCAATTGGACGCGGGCCTCGGGTTGGTCATTCACAGCAACTACCTGCGGGCGCGTCAGACCTGGCAGGCAATCAGCCAGGTGCTGCCAACCCCGAGCAAGGTTGAGGAGAGTGACGACATCACTCCTTACGGTGATCCCACCCTGGTGGCCAGCTATCTCACCGCCCTGGCCGAGCAGCATGACAGCATCCTCATGGTGAGCCATCTGCCTCTGGTGGGTTATCTGGTACAGATGCTGAGTCCGGCAGCAGGGGCGCCCATGTTTGCGACCTCGGGGCTGGCTTGTATCGAATGGAAAGAGGACAAAGGTAACTTGCTCTGGTTGTCAGGACCTCATACAATACCGCTCGAAACAATCTGATAACATTTGGTTTTTTCAGTGTTTGAGCTTGTTGTTCATGGATGAATATTCATTTTTCAGGGAACCGTTTCGCAGAAACTGCTGTCATACGGGTACAACTGCATAGAGGTTGCAACGATGAGAGTATTTAAAAAATACCTGCCGCTGATGGTGGCAAAGCACGTCAAGACTTTCTTCAAGGGGCGCATTTATATCCATGGCCGTGGCCGCTTCGACTTCCAGTCCGGGCTGTTAATGATGCCAAATCAGGCAGACTTGCCTCATCGTCAGACGGTGATCGAGGTCAATGCCATGATAGGTCGTCTGCACATGGACGCGGCTTGACAGTGTTGTCAGTCAGTTTTTGCGATGCGCAGCCCAGACCCTCCCCGGAGGGTCTGATTGTTTCCGCCTTGGCTCGCCAGGTTTGTCTGGACCGCACGGTCGCCATGATGGCCCGGTTGTATGAGTCCGGATCCCGCCACACCGGATGAAATAGCGCTTGCACCCCAGGCAGGGCTTCCTAAAATGAGCGCCTGTTTAACTGGGTGTCACACATCATGCCTCCATTGGCGGTACTCTTTCCCTTCTCCTGCATGGCCATCTGGGCCGGTAACGGTATCGTCAGCAAGCTGTCGGTAGGGTTGTTGTCGCCGGCGGCCATGGCCTGGTCCCGCTGGTTGGTGGCCGCCTTGATCCTGACCCCTTTCCTCGCTCGTTCCGCCTGGCGGCAACGAGCCCGGATCAAGGCCGGTTTTGGCAAGCTTGCCATGCTGGCGCTGCTTGGCATGGTGCTTAACCAGACCTTTGGCTACTACGCGGCCCAGACTCTGGGGGCGACCGAGATTGGCCTGATGATGGGGTTGACGCCGCTGCTGACGGTCTTGCTCAGCGCCTGGGTGTTGCATGAACGACCCAGCTGGGGCGCCCTGCTCGGTGGTCTCATCTCCCTGCTCGGTCTGTTGGTGCTGCTGGGGCAGGGCAATCCCGCCCAACTGCTCCATCAGGGGGTTCAGGCCGGTTCCCTCTACATGTTGATGTCGGCGCTCACCTATGCCCTCTACAGTGTGCTGCTCAAGCGCTGGCAGCTTGGACTGGATAGCTGGACCATGCTCTATGGCCAGGTGCTGTGCAGCTTGCTGTTCCTCACCCCCTTCTTCCTGTTAAGCGACGGCACCCTGCCCGATAGCCGTGCGCTCTGGCTCATCCTCTACGCAGGCATCCCCACCTCGGCCCTCTCCCCCTGGCTCTGGATGCAGGGCATCTCGCGCCTTGGTGCCAACCGCACGGCTATCTTCATGAACCTGTTACCCATCATGACGGCGCTATTGGCGGTTAGCCTGCTGGGGGAGACGCTCACCCCCTATCATCTGGTCGGCGGCAGCCTCACCCTGTTCGGGGTACTGGTTGCCCAGCTGATGGTCAAACCCATCGTCAGTCGCAAGGCCGCGCCCTTGCTCTAGTTTGGCCCGCTAAAACAACAGCCCCGCAATGCGGGGCTGTGTCGTATCAGGGTCAACCCGGGGTTGAGCCGTTACTGGGCTACCAGGTACATCTCCTTCGAATAGACCAAGTCCTGCGGGTTGTGATAGGGGTAGCCCTTCACAAAGGACTTGAGCAGACGGGACTTCACATAGAAGTAGACGGGGGCGATGGGAGCCTCCTGGTCGAGGATCACCTCGGCCTGCTGGTAGAGCTGGTTACGCTCGGCCGGATCTTGTGAATCATGGGCCTGGGCGAGCAGGGCATCATATTGTTTGTTGACCCATTTGCCGCTGTTGGCCGAACTGCTGGAGGTCATGATGTCGAGGAAGGTGGAGGCATCGTTGTAGTCGCCATTCCAGGAGTAGCGGCTCACGGTGAAGTCCCCCTCGTTGAGGGTCGACACCATGGTCTTCCACTCCATGTTGTTGAGCTCGGACTTGACGCCCAGGTTGTGCTTCCACATGGAGGAGATGGCCAGGGCTATCTTCTTGTGACCCTCGTTGGTGTTGTAGAGGATATCCACATTCAGGGGCTTGTCCGGGCCATAACCAGCCTCGGCCAGCAGCGCCTTGGCCTCCTTGATCCGCTCCTCCTTGCTCATCAGCTCGCTGGTCGACTTCTTGAGTTCGAAGCCGTCGACGATGGGCGGGGTGAAGCTGTAAGCGGAGATCTGCCCCTGGCCCAGGATCTTGCCGGTGATGGTGTCACGGTCGATGGCCAGAGAGAGCGCCTTGCGCACCCGGGGATCGTCAAAGGGTTTGCGCTGAGTGTTGAACACATAGTAATAGCTGGCCAGGATAGGCACATTGAGCAGCTCATCCGGGGTCGACTTCTTCAAAATGGGATACTGCTCAAGGGGATAGCTGGTGTAGTGCAGGCTGCCAGCCCGATAGCGATTATAGGCGGCGGTATCGGCCACTATCTCCAGATAGAGTACCTTGTTGAGCACAGTATTGGCGTTGTCCCAGTAGTTGGGATTGCGCTCGGCGACCAGCCGTTCATTGGGTGTCCACTCCTTGAGCATGAAAGCGCCGTTGGAGACGATATTGCCCGGTTTGACCCACTCCTGGCCGTACTTGGCGATGGTCGCCTTGGGGGCCGGGAAGGTGGTGTAGTGAGAGAGGGTCTTGAGGAAGAAGGGCACCGGGGCCTTGAGGGTGATCTGCAGAGTATGCTCGTCGATGGCCTTGATCCCCAAGGTATCCGGACGCTGCTTGCCTGCCAGCACCTCGCTCGCGCCTGTCACCCCGGTCAGCTCGATGAACCAGGCATAGTTGGAGGCCGTCTTGGGATCCGCCGCCCGCTGCCAGCCATAGACATAATCCGCAGCCGTCACGGGTTCACCGTTGGACCACTTGGCATCGGGTCTGAGTTTGAAGGTATAGACGGTGCCGCTGGCATCCATGTCGTAGCCCAGGGCACCAGCGGGTTTGAGCTTGCCATCCGCATCCACGGTATAGAGGCCTTCAAACAGGTCGTTGACGATTTCGCTACCGGAACTCTCCTCCACCAGTTGAGGGTCGATGGAGGCGGGTTCGGCGCCGATGTTGCGGACAAAGGTCTGCTGGTCAGGGGGGAGCAACTTGGTCCCAGAGGGAACCTGAGCCGCCAGGGCCGGCAGTGAGAACAGGGCGAGCACAGCCCCTGCAATGAGGGTCTTCTTCATTGAATATCCTTATGTTTTTTTATGCTTCCAAAGCGACCCCAGTGTGCGATATCCATGGTGAAAGCTCAAGGGGTGAGCCGATGCCGATGGCCTTCACATCCGGCGGACGGCGGCAAGTCGCCAGCCAGCCGGGCAGGGGAAGGCGCAGAGGCGGCCTGGGTGACGAAGAAGCGTTGTCATCAAGGGCTCGAGATGTATCACAGCGAATTAACTAGGGAATGCTGCCCTGAAATTAGTGATTTAAACGGGATTGAGCGCCATGTGATTGGCAGTTTTGAACATAATTTCAACGAGTTAATTCGCTGCAAAAACAAATTTTCAACGTTACATTGGGTTACATAACAACGATGCCGGGCTCGGCACTTTTTTTGTGCGGCCCTGCAAACGTTTTCAACGCCAACGGAAACGCTCAAAGGAAACATAATGAAGAACATGATCACCCTGGGTGAGTACATCGTCAAAAAACAGGCGGACTATCCGACCGCGACCGGCGAACTCAGCTCCTTGCTCAGCTCCATTCGCCTCGCAGCCAAGGTGGTCAACCGGGAGATCAACAAGGCGGGCCTGGCCGACATCATGGGGTCGGTCGGCGCCGAAAATGTACAGGGTGAAGAGCAGCAGAAGCTGGATGTCTACGCCAACGAGCGCTTCAAGGCGGCCTTGGAAGCGAGGGGAGAGGTGTGTGGCATGGCGTCCGAGGAGGAGGAGGACTTCGTCGCCTTCGATTCGGCCCTCTCGGCGCACTCCAAATATGTGGTGCTGATCGACCCCCTGGATGGCTCCTCCAACATAGACGTCAATGTCTCGGTCGGCACCATCTTCTCCATCTACCGCCGGGTCAGCGAGCCAGGCACGCCAGTGCATCTGAATGACTTCCTGCAACCGGGCCATCAACAGGTTGCGGCCGGCTATGTGGTTTATGGATCTTCCACCATGCTGGTCTATACCACGGGGTTCGGGGTCAACGGCTTTACCTATGATCCCTCCATCGGCTGCTTCTGCCTCTCCCACGAGAACATGCGCGTCCCTCAAGAGGGCAAGATCTACTCCATCAACGAGGGTAACTACATCAAGTTCCCGGACGGCGTGAAGAAGTACCTCAAGTATTGTCAGGAGCTGGACGAGGCAACCCACAGACCCTATACCGCCCGCTATATCGGATCCTTGGTATCGGACTTTCACCGCAACCTGCTCAAGGGTGGCATTTACATCTATCCGTCCGGCACCAACTCACCCAACGGCAAACTGCGTCTGCTCTATGAGTGCAACCCGCTCGCCTTCCTGGTGGAGCAGGCCGGCGGCAAGGCCTCTGACGGTTTCCGTCGCATCATGGACATACAACCGACCGCCCTGCATCAGCGTACCCCTTACTTCGTGGGCTCGACCCGCATGGTCGAGCGGGCCGAAGCCTTCATGGCTGAGTTTTCCGCCCACGAAGAGAACAAGAGCTGAGTCAGATAACCAGCATGTCAGCATGAAAAAAGGCCGCGAAAGCGGCCTTTTTCTATGCACGATGGGGCTCAATCAGCCGCTTGCTTGCTCACCATCTGCAACAGCTCGTAGCGGATGTTGGGGGCATCGGCGGGGGGATTATCGACCTTGAACTTGGCAATCTTCAGCTCGTACAGATAGCCGGGCTCGAAGGTAAAGCCTTGAATATGGCTGTAAAACAGCGTCCAGTCCTGATCCTTGCTCTCTTTGACCTGCATGCACTGCATGGGGGCGACTCCGGTGCAGGGCACCAGGGCGGCATTGACGAAGAGGGTCTCACCCTGAGGGGCAGGGGCCTGTTGGCAACCGGTCAGGATCAGGGCGGCGGCGAGAACGGGGAATTTCATGGGATAGGGCCTCGTTGACAAATTCAAGCGAGGATTAAAACGCGAAAAAAAAAGGCGGTCAATGACCGCCTCTTTGATCACCCGATGTGGCTAGCGCTGATCAGCGCTGCTCCAGAGGGGTGAATTCACGCTCGGACGCGCCGACATAGAGCTGACGCGGGCGGCCAATCTTCTGATCCGGATCAGACAGCATCTCGTTCCAGTGGGCAATCCAGCCAATGGTACGGGACATGGCGAAGATCACGGTGAACATGGTGATCGGGATGCCGATGGCCTTCATGATGATGCCGGAGTAGAAGTCCACGTTCGGGTAGAGCTTCTTCTCGATGAAGTAGGGGTCGGACAGCGCAATGCGTTCCAGTTCCATGGCCACGGCCAGCAGCGGATCCTTGATCTGCAGCTCTTCGAGTACCTCGTGGCAGGTCTGACGCATGACCTGGGCACGGGGATCGTGGTTCTTGTAGACCCGATGACCAAAGCCCATGAGGCGGAAAGGATCGTTCTTGTCCTTGGCCTTCTCGATGAACTCGGGGATGCGCTCCACGGAGCCAATCTCTTCGAGCATCTTGAGACAGGCTTCGTTGGCACCACCGTGGGCCGGACCCCACAGGGAGGCGATCCCGGCGGAGATACAGGCGAAGGGGTTGGCGCCAGAGGAGCCCGCCAGTCGCACGGTAGAGGTGGAGGCGTTCTGCTCGTGATCCGCATGCAGGGTAAAGATGCGATCCATGGCGCGCTCGACGATGGGGTTGACCTTGTACTCTTCGGTCGGCACCCCAAACATCATATGCAGGAAGTTGCCCGCATAGGAGAGGCCGTTGCGCGGATGCATGAAGGGCTGGCCGACCGAGTATTTGTAACTCATGGCAGCCAGGGTCGGCATCTTGGAGAGCAGGCGGAAGGCGCAGATCTCGCGGTGCTGTTCGTTGTTGATGTCCAGCGCGTCATGATAGAAGGCGGACAGGGCACCGACCACACCACACATGATGGCCATGGGGTGGGCATCACGGCGGAAGCCGCGGAAGAAGTAAACGATCTGTTCATGGACCATGGTATGGCGCATGACCATGCGTTCGAACTCGGCGTACTGGGCCTTGGTCGGCGCTTCGCCGTAGAGCAGTATGTAGCAGACTTCCAGATAGCTAGCTTGGGTAGCCAACTGGGCAATGGGGTAACCACGGTGCAGCAAGACACCTTGATCGCCATCGATGTAAGTAATGGAGGATTTACAAGAACCTGTGGCCATAAAGCCGGGGTCGAAGGTGAAATAGCCCTGAGCGCCCAATTTTCTGACGTCAATCACATCGGGTCCCAGGGTTCCGGACAGGATCGGCAGTTCGACCGGCTCTTTTCCGGGTAAGTGTAGGGTGGCTATTTTATCAGCCATAGCACGTCTCCTTTGCTCTTTTATAATTAGTTCCAGTCGTACTCTATTACGAGATTGATGACTCAGGCAAAAGGGTTTCTCACCCTTTTCTTCCCCGGGGGGCGGCTGGAGCGCCTTATTTGAACCAGAGATCCCCCTCCTTGTCAATTTTGCTGAATGATCATTAATGCCTTGTTAAACAGGATGTGAGATCTGGTTTACGGTTTTGGGTTTTCTTTGTAGCTATTTGATTGTCATTGGTTAAGCCCGCCGATATACTGCGCCTCGTGGGTGATGGCTGTCGGTGTTTGAAACGCTTTCGCAAAGCCAGATGTGATAATGAAAATGTTATTTTTGGCTTTTCCGAGTTGTTTTGGTAACAAAAACCTAACAAATGCCACTCCGTGCCCTCAATAGTTTGTGAAAACAATAACTAACGTGCTCAATGGAGCTGAGTGGGCAAAGCCGTGAAAAATAAACAGAGACCTGTAAACCTCGACCTACAGACTATCAGCTTTCCTGTCACCGCCATCGCTTCCATCTTGCATCGTGTCTCAGGGGTGATCACCTTTGTGGCGCTTTCCATCTTGCTGTGGATGCTTGGTACTTCCCTTTCCTCTCCCGAGGGTTTTGACACAGTGATGTCCATCCTGGACAACATCCTGGTCAAACTCGTGTTCTGGGGGATCCTGACGGCGCTCGCCTACCACATCGTGCTTGGTATACGTCACCTGATCATGGATATGGGCTATTGGGAAGAGTTGGAATCCGGCTCACAGAGCGCCCGTGTGGCCTTCGTGATCACCGGCGTTTTGGCGGTATTGGCGGGGGTACTGGTATGGTAACCAATTCTGCAACCTTCGGGCGCAGCGGCGTTCACGATTACATCCTGATCCGCGCCACCGCACTCATCATGACGTTTTACACCCTCTATCTGGTGGGATTCGTCGCCTTCAACGACATCACCTATGACGTTTGGGTCGGCTTCTTCGCCAGTACCTTCACCAAGGTGTTCACCCTGTTGGCCCTGTTCTCTGTGCTGATCCATGCCTGGATCGGTCTGTGGCAGGTGCT
Organism: Aeromonas rivuli; assembly: GCF_000820045.1. GTDB lineage: Bacteria > Pseudomonadota > Gammaproteobacteria > Enterobacterales > Aeromonadaceae > Aeromonas > Aeromonas rivuli. The sequence continues at coordinate 25,030 of NZ_CDBJ01000012.1, forward strand.
GACCGACTATATCAAGCCGGTAGGTCTGCGGGGCGCGCTGCAATTTGCCCTGGTAGTGGTCTTGTTTGTCTATCTGATGACGGCGTTCGTCGTGCTGTGGGGTGTATAAGGTGACTATTCCAACTCGTGAATTTGATGCCGTGGTGATTGGCGCCGGTGGCGCTGGCATGCGCGCTGCGCTGCAAATCGCCCAATCTGGCAAGAGCTGTGCCTTGCTGTCCAAGGTGTTCCCGACTCGCTCTCATACCGTATCCGCCCAGGGCGGTATCACGGTTGCTCTGGGCAACGCCCATGACGACAACTGGCAATGGCACATGTATGACACGGTCAAAGGTTCCGATTACATCGGTGATCAGGAAGCCATCGAATACATGTGCAAGACGGGCCCGGAAGCTGTCTACGAGCTGGAGAACATGGGCTTGCCCTTCTCCCGCTTCGACAACGGCCGTGTCTATCAACGCCCCTTCGGCGGCCAGTCCAAGAATTTCGGTGGTGAGCAGGCCGCCCGTACTGCTGCTGCGGCAGACCGTACCGGTCACGCCCTGCTACACACCCTCTATCAACAGAACGTGAAGAGCAAGACCACCGTCTTCTCCGAGTGGTATGCCCTGGACTTGGTCAAGAACCAGGATGGCCACATCGTTGGCTGCACCGCCATCGACATGGAGAGCGGTGAAGTCGTCTACTTCAAGGCCAAGGCCACCGTGCTCGCCACTGGCGGCGCCGGTCGCATCTACCAGTCCACCACCAACGCCCACATCAACACCGGTGACGGTGTCGGCATGGCGCTGCGCGCCGGGGTCGGTGTGCAGGACATGGAGTTCTGGCAGTTCCACCCGACCGGTATCGCCGGGGCAGGGGTGCTGGTCACCGAAGGGTGCCGCGGTGAAGGCGGTTACCTGCTCAACAAAGACGGTGAGCGCTTCATGGAGCGTTATGCCCCCAACGCCAAAGACCTGGCCGGTCGTGACGTGGTGGCCCGTTCCATCATGATCGAGATCCGTGAAGGCCGTGGCTGCGATGGCCCCTGGGGTCCGCACGTCAAGCTCAAGCTGGATCACCTCGGCAAAGAGGTGCTCGAATCTCGTCTGCCAGGCATCTGCGAGCTGTCGCGTACCTTTGCCCACGTGGATCCGGTCGTCGAGCCTGTCCCTGTCATCCCGACCTGCCACTACATGATGGGCGGCGTGCCGACCAGCGTGAATGGTCAATGTCTGAGTCAGGACAAGGACGGCAATGACGTGCCCGTGGTCGGTCTGTTCGCCGTGGGTGAAATCGCCTGCGTCTCCGTACACGGTGCCAACCGTCTGGGCGGCAACTCCCTGCTGGATCTCATCGTGTTCGGCCGCGCAGCCGGTATTCACCTGGTCAATACCCTGGGCGACATGGAGCATGGCCGCGAGGCGTCAGAAGCCGATCTAGAGGCTGCCTTGACCCGCTTCAATCGTTGGGAAGCCAACCGTGATGGCGAAGATCCCGCCCAGATCCGCAAGGACCTGCAGGACTGTATGCAGCGCAACTTCTCGGTGTTCCGCGAAGGGGATGCCATGGCAGAAGGGCTGGCCGAGCTGAAGCGCATCCGCGAGCGTCTCAAAAATGCCCGTCTGGATGACACCTCCAAGGAGTTCAACACCCAGCGCATCGAATGTCTGGAGCTGGACAACCTGATGGAGACGGCGTTTGCCACTGCGGTTGCGGCTAACTTCCGTACCGAGAGCCGGGGCGCCCACAGCCGCTTCGACTTCCCGGAGCGTGACGATGAGGGTTGGCTGTGCCACAGCCTCTACCATCCGGACACTGAGTCCATGACCCGCCGTGCGGTCAATATGTCTCCGAAAACTCGCGAGGCCTTCCCACCCAAGGTGCGGACTTACTGATTGCGGAACCACGCCTGGCCGGTCTATGAAGAGGTGGGAGGCATTCCCATCTCTCATCGAAGGCGTGGACATATTGATTGCGGAGCAAAGCACAATGAACGTCACATTCTCGGTATATCGCTATAACCCGGACGTTGATAACGCCCCCCATATGAAGGATTATCGTCTTGATATTCCTGAAGGTTCCGACATGATGGTGCTCGATGCACTGATCCAGTTGAAAGAGCTGGATCCCACCTTGTCCTTCCGCCGCTCTTGCCGCGAAGGGGTCTGTGGATCGGACGGCATCAACATGAATGGCAAGAACGGTCTTGCCTGTATCACCCCGCTGTCGGATCTGCTGAAGAAGGGTAGCAAGGTGGTGATCCGCCCCTTGCCAGGCCTGCCGGTGATCCGGGATCTGGTGATAGACATGACCCAGTTCTACACCCAGTGGGAGAAGGTGAAACCCTTCCTCATCAATGAAGATAAATTGCCGCCCGTGCGTGAGCACCTGCAATCCCCTGAAGAGCGTGCCAAGCTCGACGGCCTGTACGAATGCATCCTCTGTGCCTGCTGCTCGACCTCTTGCCCCTCCTTCTGGTGGAACCCGGATAAGTTCATCGGCCCCGCTGGCCTGCTCGCCGCCTACCGCTGGTTGGCCGACAGCCGCGACAGTGCAGCGACCGAGCGTCTGGGCAATCTGGATGATGCCTTCAGCGTCTTCCGTTGCCACAGCATCATGAACTGCGTGAGCGTTTGTCCCAAGGGCTTGAACCCGACCAAGGCCATCGGTCACATCAAGTCGATGTTGCTTAATCGGGCTGTGTAATAAGCCAGGGCCCCGCCGCAAGGGCAGGGGCCCGACCTCTGGATGGCCACTCAACCCCTGGAAGGGTGGCTGTTTGACCCCTACAAAAACTGCCAAGCGGCAGTGACAAGAAGTACAAGGGATAGACATGCATAACGGCGTGATGAAGGCCTGGTTGGAGTCATCTCACCTGGCTGGTGCGAATGCAAGCTATATAGAGGATTTGTACGAATCCTTCCTGGACGATCCCGAATCCGTCGCCGACGAGTGGCGCAGCATTTTTGCTTCGCTGCCCCAAGTCAATGGTCACGCGGTCGAACAACCCCACTCTCAGGTCCGCGATTATTTCCGTCGTCTGGCCAAGGACCCCTCCCGTTTCAGTGCCGCCGTGTCCGATCCGCAAGTGGATGCCAAACAGGTGCGGGTACTGCAACTGATCAATGCCTTCCGTTTCCGTGGTCACCAGAACGCCAAGCTGGATCCCCTCGGTCTCTGGGCCCGGGAAACCGTTGCCGAACTCGATCCGGCTTTCCATAACCTGCAGGGCGCAGACATGGGGGCCACCTTCAATGTGGGTTCCTACGCCATCGGTCGCGAGACCATGGTGCTCTCCGATCTCGTCGCCTCGCTCAAGAAGACCTATTGCGGCTCCATCGGCGCCGACTATATGCACCTCACCTCCACCGAAGAGAAGCGTTGGCTGCAAGACCGCCTCGAATCCATCGAAGGGAAGGGCAGCTATAGCCTGGAAGAGAAGACCCGCATCCTCGAGAACTTGACCGCCGCCGAAGGGCTGGAAAAATACCTGGGTGCCAAGTTCCCCGGCGCCAAGCGTTTCTCTCTGGAAGGGGGCGATGCCATGGTGCCCATGCTCAAGGAGCTGATCCGTCGCGCCGGTGAGCAGGGTTGCAAGGAAGCCGTCATCGGCATGGCCCACCGTGGCCGCCTCAACGTACTGATCAACGTGCTTGGCAAGCGTGCTCAGGAGCTGTTTGACGAGTTCGCCGGCAAGCATGGCGAGTCCTGGGGCACCGGGGATGTGAAGTACCACATGGGCTTCTCCTCCGATTTCGCCACCCCGGGCGGCAACGTCCACCTGGCGCTGGCTTTCAACCCTTCTCACCTCGAAATCGTCAACCCTGTGGTCATCGGCTCCGTCCGTGCCCGCATGGACAGACGGGGTGACAAGGATGGCGCAAGCGTCTTGCCCATCACCATCCACGGTGACTCGGCCATCGCCGGGCAAGGGGTGGTCGCCGAGACCTTCAACATGTCCCAGACCCGTGCCTATGGCGTCGGCGGGACAGTGCGCATCGTCATCAACAACCAGGTGGGTTTCACCACCTCCAACATGCGTGACGTGCGCTCCACCGAATATTGCACCGACATCGCCAAGGCCGTTCAGGCCCCAGTGCTGCACGTCAATGGTGACGATCCGGAAGCCGTGGTGCTGGTCACCCAGATTGCCCTGGATTACCGCAACACCTTCAAGCGTGACGTGGTGATCGAGCTGGTCTGCTACCGTCGTCACGGTCACAACGAGGCCGACGAGCCGAGTGCGACTCAGCCCTTGATGTACCAGAAGATCAAGCAGCATCCGACCCCGCGCAAGATCTACGCCGATCAGCTGGTTGCCGAAGGCATCGTCAGTCAGGAACTGGCGACCGCTCAGGTCAACGAGTACCGCGATGCCCTGGACAAAGGGGAGCGGGTGGTCAAAGAGTGGCGCCCCATGGAGTTGCACTCCGTCGACTGGTCCCCGTATCTGGGTCACGACTGGGCCATGTCCTATGACGCCGGTCTGCCCCTCGACGAACTCAAATCCTTGGGTGAGCGGGTCAGCCAGTATCCGGTGGCGCATCAGTTGCAGCGTCAGGTCGAGAAGATTTATGAAGACAGGCGCACCATGGCCGCCGGCGACAAGCTGCTGGACTGGGGCTTCGCCGAGACCCTGGCCTACGCCAGCCTGGTCGACAAGGGTTCCCGCATCCGCATCACCGGGCAGGATTCCGGCCGTGGCACCTTCTTCCACCGCCATGCGGTACTGCACAACCAGAAAGATGCCAGCACCTATACCCCGCTGTGCAACATCAGTGATGAACAAGGTCCGTTCGAGGTGTACGACTCTGTGCTCTCCGAAGAGGCTGTGCTGGCGTTCGAGTACGGTTACGCCACCACTGAGCCGACCGGTCTGACCATCTGGGAAGCGCAGTTTGGCGACTTTGCCAACGGTGCCCAGGTGGTGATCGATCAGTTCCTCTCCTCCGGTGAGCAGAAGTGGGGCCGGATGTGTGGCCTGACCATGCTGCTGCCCCACGGCTACGAGGGCCAGGGCCCGGAGCACTCCTCCGCCCGTCTGGAGCGCTACTTGCAGATGTGCGCCGAGCACAACATGCAGGTCTGTGTACCCTCCAACCCGGCCCAGGTCTACCACATGCTGCGTCGCCAGGTGATCCGTCCCATGCGTCGTCCGCTGATCGTGATGTCGCCCAAGTCCCTGCTGCGCCACCCGCTGGCGGTCAGCAAGCTCGAAGAGCTGGCAGAGGGGACCTTCCAGAATGCCATCGGCGAGATCGATGCACTGGATCCCAAAGCCGTCAAGCGAGTGGTGTTCTGCTCCGGCAAGGTCTACTACGACCTGCTCGATGCCCGTCGCAAGGCCGAGCAGCAGGACGTGGCGCTGGTGCGCATCGAACAGCTCTACCCCTTCCCGGAAGCGGAAGTGCGCGCCATCCTCGCCGATTACGCCCACGTCACCGATTTTGTCTGGTGCCAGGAAGAGCCGCAGAACCAGGGCGCCTGGTACAGCACCCGTCATCACTACGATGGCGTGCTGCAAGCCGGTGCTACCCTGCGTTACGCCGGTCGTCCGGCCTCCGCCTCACCCGCGGTCGGTTACATGTCTGTCCACGCCAAGCAGCAGAAAGCCTTGGTGGAAGATGCCCTTACTCTGGCCTAAGCCCTGAACAAGAAGTAACAAGGAACTGATTACATGACTATCGAGATCAAGGTACCGGACCTGCCGGAATCAGTGGCCGACGCCACCATCGCCACCTGGCACAAGCGCCCAGGGGATCTGGTTGCCCGTGATGAAGTACTGGTCGACATCGAGACCGACAAGGTTGTCCTGGAAGTCCCGGCGCCGGAAGCCGGTATTCTCGGTGACATCCTGCAGGCCGAAGGGGCGACCGTGCTCTCCCGCCAGCTGATCGCCATGCTCAAGGCCGCCCCCGTGGCGGGCGAAGAGACCAAAGAGAAGCCGGTCGAGGCCTCGGCCGATGCCGCGGGTGACGATCTGAGCCCCTCGGTGCGCCGTCTGGTGGCCGAACATGCCATCGACGTCGCCAAACTCAGCGGCACCGGCAAGGGTGGTCGCATCACCAAGGAAGACGTGGAAGCCTTTATCAAGAGCGGTAACAAGCCTGCCGCCGCGCCGGTGGCCGCTGCCCCGGTCGCCGCGGTGGCACCGCTGGCTGCACGCACCGAGAAGCGCGTGCCCATGACCCGCCTGCGCAAGCGCATCGCCGAGCGTCTGCTGGAGGCCAAGAACACCACCGCCATGCTGACTACCTTCAACGAGATCAACATGGCGCCGATCATGAAGCTGCGTAAGCAGTACGGCGAGATCTTCGAGAAGAAACACGGCATCAAGCTGGGCTTCATGTCCTTCTACGTCAAGGCCGTGGTCGAATCCCTCAAGCGCTACCCGGAAGTGAATGCGGCGCTCGACGGTGATGACGTCGTCTATCACAACTACTTCGATGTCAGCATCGCCGTCTCCACCCCCCGTGGCCTGGTGACGCCGGTACTGCGCGATTGCGACAGCATGAGCCTGGCCGACATCGAAAAAGCCATCAAGGAGCTGGCCGGCAAGGGCCGCGACGGCAAACTGACCGTCGATGAGCTGACCGGTGGCAACTTCACCATCACCAACGGTGGTGTGTTCGGTTCCCTGATGTCCACGCCGATTATCAACCCGCCGCAAAGCGCCATCCTGGGGATGCACAAGATCCAGGACCGCCCGATGGCGGTAAACGGCCAGGTGGAAATCCTGCCGATGATGTACCTGGCCCTCTCCTACGATCACCGTATCGTCGACGGTCGTGAGTCGGTGGGCTTCCTGGTCTCCATCAAGGAGTTGCTGGAAGATCCGACCCGTCTGCTGCTGGACGTCTGATCACACAAGAATATAGGGGCCTGTCCGGGCCCCTATCGCAGGGGCATTGAGAAACACCCCAACGGATATAACGACAACACGGATAGAACATCATGAATTTGCATGAATATCAGGCAAAACAGCTGTTTGCCAAATATGGCCTGCCGGTCTCCGAAGGTTATGCCTGCGCTACCCCGCAAGAAGCGGCGGAAGCTGCCGACAAGATTGGCGGCAACATGTGGGTCGTCAAGTGCCAGGTGCACGCCGGTGGCCGCGGTAAAGCGGGCGGCGTCAAACTGGCCAAGAGCAAGGATGAGATCCGTGCCTTTGCCCAACACTGGCTCGGCAAGAATCTGGTCACTTACCAGACTGATGCCAATGGTCAGCCGGTCACCAAGATCCTGGTGGAATCCTGCACCGACATCGCCAAGGAGCTCTACCTGGGCGCCGTGGTCGATCGCAGCAGCCGCCGCGTGGTGTTCATGGCCTCTACCGAAGGTGGCGTGGACATCGAGAAGATTGCCCACGAGACCCCTGAGCTCATTCACAAGGCGGCCATCGACCCCCTGGTCGGCCCGCAGGCTTATCAGGCCCGCGAACTGGCCTTCAAGCTGGGCCTCAACGGCGAGCAGATCAAACAGTTCACCAAGATCTTCATGGGTCTGGGCAAGATGTTCCAGGATTGCGACTTCGCGCTGCTGGAGATCAACCCGCTGGTGATCACCGACAAGGGCAACCTCCATTGCCTGGACGGCAAGATCAACATCGACGCCAACGCCATGTACCGTCAGCCCAAGCTGCGCGAGATGCACGATCCCTCCCAGGATGATCCCCGCGAAGCGCACGCCGCCCAGTGGGAGCTGAACTATGTGGCCCTCGATGGCAACATCGGCTGCATGGTCAACGGCGCGGGTCTGGCCATGGGTACCATGGACATCGTCAACCTGCACGGCGGTTCCCCGGCCAACTTCCTGGATGTCGGCGGTGGCGCCACCAAGGAGCGCGTGACCGAGGCCTTCAAGATCATTTTGTCTGACAGCAAGGTGCAAGCCGTACTGGTCAATATCTTCGGCGGCATAGTACGCTGCGACATGATTGCCGAAGGCATCATAGGCGCGGTCAAGGAAGTGGGTGTCAAGGTGCCCGTCGTGGTGCGTCTGGAAGGCAACAATGCCGAACTGGGTGCCCAGAAACTGGCCGAAAGCGGCCTCAACATCATCGCCGCCAAGAGTCTGACTGACGCAGCGCAGCAAGTGGTTAAAGCAGCGGAGGCCAAATAATGAGCGTTCTGATCAACAAAGATACCAAGGTCATCTGCCAGGGCTTCACCGGCGGCCAGGGTACTTTCCACTCCGAACAGGCGATTGCCTACGGCACCCAGATGGTCGGCGGCGTGTCGCCAGGCAAGGGTGGCACCATTCACCTGGGCCTGCCGGTATTCAACACTGTGCGTGATGCCGTGGAAGCCACTGGCGCCACTGCCTCCGTCATCTATGTCCCGGCTCCGTTCTGCAAAGACGCCATCCTGGAAGCGATCGATGCCGGCATCAAGCTCATCGTCACCATCACCGAAGGCATCCCGACCCTGGACATGCTGGACGTCAAGGTGAAGCTGCAGGAAACCGGCGTGCGCATGATAGGTCCGAACTGCCCGGGGGTGATCACCCCGGGTGAGTGCAAGATCGGCATCATGCCGGGTCACATCCACAAGCCGGGCAAAGTCGGTATCGTGTCGCGCTCCGGCACCCTGACCTATGAAGCGGTCAAGCAGACCACGGACGAGGGCTTCGGCCAGTCCACCTGCGTCGGTATCGGTGGCGACCCCATCCCGGGCTCCAACTTCATCGACATTCTGGAGATGTTCCAGAACGATCCGCAGACCGAAGCCATCGTGATGATCGGCGAGATCGGCGGCAGTGCCGAAGAAGAGGCTGCTGCCTACATCAAGGCCAATGTCACCAAGCCGGTCGTCTCCTACATCGCAGGCGTCACCGCGCCTCCTGGCAAGCGTATGGGCCATGCTGGCGCCATCATTGCTGGCGGTAAAGGCACGGCTGCCGAGAAATTTGCCGCCCTGGAAGATGCCGGTGTGAAAACCGTGCGCTCCCTGGCCGACATCGGCAAGGCCCTGCGCGAAGTAACCGGCTGGTAATTCCTGTCAGCCCGTTATCTCTGATAAAAATGCCGACCCTAGAGTCGGCATTTTTTATGGCGCTTAATAGGTATGGTGATGGTATTCACCTGACAGTTGCCCTCAAAGGGGAGTGGTCATACGGCTTCAAACCGGATGACAAAATAATGTCAGTGATAATTCGACCACTACACCCTTCATCTTGAAAAATAGCGGGATAAGGGGTATAACCACGCGCTTTCCTGGTCTATTTAGCGAGCCCCCTCCATGCAGCAAGTCGATAATATGCAGCCAACGCCTTTTTGGCAGGAAAAGACCCTGCAGCAGATGACCAATGCCGAGTGGGAGTCCCTGTGCGACGGCTGCGGCAAGTGCTGCCTCAACAAGCTCATCGACGCAGACACCGACGAGCTGGTGTTCACCAACGTGGCCTGCAACCTGCTCAATACCAAGAGCTGCCAGTGCTCCGACTATCACAACCGCTTCAAGAAGGAGCCGGACTGCCTGCAGATCACGGTGGACAAGATTGACGAGTACCAGTGGTTGCCATCGAGCTGTGCCTATCGCCTGCTGGCCGAGGGGCAGACCCTGCCTGCGTGGCACCCGCTCATCACCGGCAGCCGCAGCGCCATGCACCAGGCGGGGCAGTCGGTGCGCGGCAAGGTCATCCATGAGCGTGACGCTGGTGAGTGGGAAGATCACATCATCACCTGGGCCAGCTGAGCCAGCCGCTTTCTGTTATCTGCAAGAGCCACCCAGGTGGCTCTTGCCGTTTCTGGCGTCCGGGTTTGCCCGAAGGTAACGAGGGTGACTCTGGGCTCTTAGCTAAGGATGAGGGCCTGAGGCTCAGCTGGCGTGGGGTTATCAAAGCAGGCCGCGAGCTGGCAATGGGTGGGCAGTCGCGAGTCCGGCAGAGTGGCACGGGGAGGGGGGTGATCCAGTCAGATAAGGGGAGAGACGATTGCGCCAGTGAGGGCTTGGCGGCGTTGCCTGTCCCTGAGGTGGGCTGATGAGGAGCGTCGCGCTTCTTGCCTGCTGTTGCCGCATTCAGCGACACCCTTCATAGCAGAAGATCCGCTGGCGGTGATGACGGCGTTGAAATAGCGCAGAACGCTGAGTGTGGAGCGTGTTTGGACATAAAAAAAGAGCCGCATCTGCGGCTCTTTTTCATGGCTATGTCCCGTCCTGAATATGG
>NZ_CDBJ01000013.1:0-954 GCF_000820045.1 Aeromonas rivuli
ATCTCGGCCCCCCTCTTGGCCATCTGGTTATAACGGCTCTGCTCGGTCTCGCTGCGTCGCCAATGGCTGCAAGAGAGCCGCTGCCAGCCGCCCTGCTCCAGGGTGTGGGCACCATAGGCATACATGCTGGCCCGCTGCTGACTGTCGGCCGCCCAGCCCGGTTTGCCCTTGGACTCGGCCCGATCCAGATGGGTGCCCGCCATGGCAATAAGCTGGTAGAGATCCACTCCATGCACCCCGCTCGCCATCACATCCGCGATATCCTGCCGCCAGATGGCATCATCCTGATCGGGCAGACCGAAGATGAGATCCGCCACGATCACGGCCTCATCGTACCGGGTCAGTTCGGCAAGTCGCTCAAGCAGCCGCGCCCTGTCATCGATGCGGGCCGCCTGTTGGCGCACCTGGGTGTCGAAACTCTGTACTCCAAACGAGAAGCGGTTGAACCCGCCCGCCAGCGCCGTGTGCCACTTAGGCTCATCGAATCCGTTCAGCCGCCCTTCCAGGGTCAGTTCTGCATCCTGCGTCAGGGGAAACCCCTGTATGGTCTCGGCCAATCTGGCCAGATCATCGACCGCCATGTCGGTCGGTGTTCCGCCTCCCACGTAGACGGCCGAGAAGGGTGCGCTCAGGGCGAACGGCGTCTTGGCAGCCTGCTGGAGATTGTCACAAAGGGCCGCCATATAACGGCTCATCCGCGCCGGATTGGCGCCATTTTCGAAGAAACTGCAGAAGCTGCAGCGCTTCTTGCAAAAAGGGACATGGATATAGAGGGCGCGCTCCTCGGCCTCCGTCGCGGTTTGCCACCAGGCCTGCCAATCCTTGTCATCCAGGGCCAAGGGCCTGACACCGCCCCGGCTAGCATGCGCAGATGTTTTGGCAGTGAACGCAAATTTAAGGGGGTCCGGGCTGGGCAGTCCGGTCATGGTGGGCGTCAGTATCATCGGCGGTGGG
>NZ_CDBJ01000013.1:1010-1871 GCF_000820045.1 Aeromonas rivuli
TGCAAATGATAACTACTATCAACAATGTGATAGCTTGCGCCAGATCAACTCCCCGACCAATAACAATATGTGGCTACCCGGGGTTAACGCCATTCATGGATCCAGTTAACAGCATCCTTACTAAAGCCAGGGTAATGTGTGCCGATAGAGTACCAAGCTTGGCGACTTGTCATGCGCCCAAGTGGCAGACCCCTTCCCCGTATCTGGACTCGGCTACCCATGCAAAACCTCTCGCTCAACTGGAAAATCTTTCTCCCCCTCGCCCTGGTCATCGGTGCCAGTTTCGCCCTCAGCTTCGAGCTCTCCGCCTGGTTGCAGCGCGATCTGGCCCTGCGCCTGGCGGGCGAGAAGGTGGAGAGTACCGCCAACAGCTACATGGATCAGCTCAACGTCATGATGATGACCGGGGTCATCGCCAACCGCGCCATCGTGCAGAGCAAGATAATGAGCGAGGCCGGCATCACTGAGGCCCGCCTGATCCGCGCCCCTGCCGTCAGTTCGCTGTTTGGCCCGGGCCATCCGGATCAGCAGATAGTCGACGAGTGGGACCAGCGGGCCATCGAGCAGGGGGAGACGCTGCTCGAGCAAAAAGGCAGCCAGCTCACCCTGATAAAACCCTTCAAGGCTTACCAGGAGTACCGCGGCACCCAGTGCCTCACCTGCCATCAGGTCGCCGAGGGGACCGTCATGGGGGCCGTGCGCATCAGCTATGACCTGAGCCATATCTTTGCCGAGATCCGCCACAACAACTGGCTGCTGAGCGGCTGCCTGGGGGCCGTGTTCAGCCTGGGGTTTGGGCTGCTGTGGTGGGTATTGCAGCGTTACGTCAAACGCCCCGTCTATCGGCTGCAGCGCACCATG
>NZ_CDBJ01000014.1 GCF_000820045.1 Aeromonas rivuli
GCAAGCGTGATCGCTTAATCGATCCCTGCAATACGCACTAAAAGGGTGGCTTAGGCCACCCTTTTTACGTTTGGCTCATGCCATCCTGAGAGTTCCCTATAACAAGAGGTAATGACGAGTGAGTAAAGCTGCCATCTTTTTGGATCGCGACGGTGTCATCAACGAAGACAGCGGTTATGTCAGCCAGGTCGACGACTTCCATTTTCTGCCTGGCGTGATTGACGCCATGCAACTGCTGAAGCAGAAAGGCTATCAGCTGATCGTGGTCACCAATCAGTCGGGTATCGCGCGTGGTTACTTCAGTGAAGATGATTTCATGAATCTCACCGAGTGGATGGATTGGTCACTGGCCGATCGGGGCGTGGATCTGGATGGCATCTACTTCTGCCCTCATCACCCGGATCACGGTGCGCCCTGTGATTGCCGTAAACCTGCCCCTGGCATGTTGCTGCTGGCACAGCAAGAGCTTGGTATTGATATGAGTCGTTCTTATATGGTGGGTGACAAGCCTTCCGACCTGAGCGCTGCGGCTAATGCCAAGGTTGGCCATAAAGTGATGGTGCGTACCGGCAAGCCGATCACCGATGCAGGCATGGCATTGGCCGATGCTGTCTATGACAATCTGCACGATTTCGCCGTTTCTGTGCCAGCCACAAGCTGATTTCGACTGCTTTACACACAGTTTGTTGGCTTTATGAGCGAACAGGCGACGAAAGCCATATTTTTGTAATTAACCTCTTGCCAGCGCATTTCAACT
>NZ_CDBJ01000015.1:0-125368 GCF_000820045.1 Aeromonas rivuli
TGATTGGCCACAAATGCAGACGCATTTGACTGGTAGCAAGACCCTGAAAGCCCGCTCTCACGAGCGGGCTTTTTTCATGCTTGAAATTTGCTGTGCCAGCACATCGGCGCCCCCATTCAACGGAATGGCAGGTGCTTGCCTGCGGGTCTGCCGAGCCAGACTGCCATGCTGAGCTAACCGATGGGAGCTAGGTTTATTCCCCTGACCCGCCACACGGCAGCAGCATCTCCACCACCCCCTCTTCCAGCTGCATATCGATGTGAAAACCGAGCCGCTTGGCGAGCTTGATCATGCCCTGGTTGATGGGCATCGTCATACCGGACAACTGGCCTATCTGAGCCTCCTTGGCATAGCGGATGATCTTCTCCATCAGCAGGGTGCCCAGCCCCAATCCTTTCAGATCTGACCTGACTAATATTGCGAACTCGGCATCTCGCTTGTCCGGGGTGGAGATGGCACGCACCACCCCCAGGATTTGCTGATCAAAGACACCCCCTTGCCCTACCGCGACGAAGGCCATCTCCCGGTCGTAATCTATTTGAGTCATGCGGGCCAGCTCCTCATGACCGAGTTCTCCCACGTCGGCGAAGAAGCGTTTGTATCTGTCCTCATCGGAGACCTGCAATACGAACTGCTTATGGGCCGGTTCATCTTCGGGACGGATCGGGCGCAGCAGGACATGGCTGCGATCTTTTAGCCAGGCCCCCTCTTCAAGCTCTGTGGGATAGGGTCGTATGGCGAGTGTGCTACTGGCTGCGCTCGGCTGGTCATGGAGGATCAGGCTGGCATCGAGCACCACCATCTCGTCGCCGCAGGCCTGCAGCGGATGGAGATCCAGCTCGTGGATCTCGGGGAAGGCGAGCAGCAACTCGGAAAGCTGACACAGTACCTGGGCAAGGGCCATGATATCGAGGCGCTCCGGGCTCGCCTGCTCACGGATTTTTCGGCTCTTGAGGGCCTCAATGATTTGATAGCGAGCCAGCGCTTGGTTGAGAGGAGGCAAGGCGGCTACCATCTCCTGGGGCTCTGCACCGGACTCCCCCAACAGTATCACGGGGCCAAATACCGGATCCTGCTGGATGCGGATCCTCAGTTCCAGTCCGCCGCTCCGTCTGGCCATGCGCTGTACCAACAGCCCCTCTATCCTCGCGCCGGGGTCGTGCTGGCGTACCCGATCCAGGATGGCATCGGCGGCCTGGGCCACCTCGGTTGAGGTGCGCAGGTTGAGCATGACCCCGTGTACCGATGACTTGTGGGCAATGTCCGGGGATCTCAACTTCACCGCCACCGGATAGCCAATCTGCTCGGCGGTCAGGGTTGCCTCTATGGCATCGGTGACTATCCAGGTGGGCAGGGTGGCCAGTCCGCTCGCTTGCAGCAGGGGCTGCACCAGATGGGTATCCAGCTTGTACTGTTTGCGGCTCAGGGCCTGCTGGATCAATTTCTTGCAGAGGGCCAAGTCCACTCTGCCCCCCTGCAGGGAGGCGGGCGTTTCCATCAACTGTTTCTGGTTACGGCGATATTCCACCATGTGCATAAAGGCGTTGACCGCACTTTCGGGCGTGCGATAGGTGGGGATGCCCGCCTCGTTGAACAGTCGCCTGCCCTCCTGGGCGGAGAACTCCCCCGCCCAGTTGGTCAGCAGATTGAAACGTCTGGCTCTGGGGTGTTGCTTGAGGTAATCGATGAGGTTGCGGGCCAGCTCCACGCCTCGAGCCGTGAGGGAGGGGGCATGGATCAGCAAGATGGCATCGGCCTCATCCCCCTGCAGCACGTTGTCGAGGGCATCCTGATAGGCCTGGATATCGGCGTCGCTGCCGATGTCGAGGGGGGCGGCCGCCAGCTTGCCACCACGCTCTTGCAGCACATCGGCTGCCATATTGGCCAGGCCGCGGCCATTGGAGATGATGGCCAGCCGCTCTCCCTTGAGGTGCAACGAATGATTGAGTGTTTCCACGGCGGCAAACAGCTCGTGGGTGTCGCGCACCCGCAGCATGCCGGCGCGACGAATGGCCGCGTCATAGACGTTATCCAGGCCGTGGCTCGGATCGTGGCGACCACTCTTCAGCACCAGGATGGGCTTGTTGCGCGAGGCCGCTCGCGCCGCTGAGAGAAAGTGGCGGGCATCATGCAGCTTGTCCATGTAGAGCAGGATGGCGCGGGTTGTGCCGTCTCGGGAGAGCTGATCGAGCAGTTGGCCAAAGTCGATGTCGCAGTGATCCCCAAGGGAGATGAAGGCGGAGAAACCGACCTCATGTTGCTTGGCCCAATCGAGAATGGTGGTGCTCACCGCCGCAGACTGGGAGAGAAACGCGACCTGACCAGGCTTGGCGGCGATGGGGGAGAAGCTGGCATTGATGCCTTGGCCAGGCAGCAGCATGCCCATGCTGTTGGGGCCGAGCAGGCGAATGCCGTACTGATGGCGCAAGCGTTGCAGCTCGGCACGCTCCTGGTCGCTGAAGTCGCCAGCCAGTATGATGACGGCGCCGGCACCTCGTTGACCCAGAGCGTCGACCAGGGGTAACACCCGTTCGCGGCGGGTACAGATGATGGCAAGATCCGGCGCGAGCGGCAGGCTGGCCACATCCGGATAGGCCAGCACACCGGCGATGGCCTGGCTATCGGTGCTGACCGGCAGTATGGGCCCCTTGAACTGACCTGCCAGCAGGTGGCGGATCACCACATGGCCCGCCTTCTGGGGATTGCTCGAGGCGCCGATCACGGCGATGGAGTGCGGGGTAAAGAGACGATCCAGGCCGCTGGGTTTCATGAGGGCATCCGTTGCTGGGCACAGAGCCTCAGTCTAACCTGTCTCAGGGGCGGGTTCTGTGACCAGATGCGGTATCAACGCTTGCCGAGTTCAGCAGCCATCAGATAGAAGCGCATCTCCCCCTTGATCAGGCGCACCGCCGCCAGATGGCGGTCCTGGCGATAGATCTCCTGCTCCTGTTCCAGGCAGGTGCGGGGCAGGCCCATGCTCTGCAAGTACTCTTCAAACAACACCGGGCTCCTGATTTCGACGAGGTGATCCTTCATGGCGACTCCTTGGGTCTCCTTGAGTGAGGGGAGCCTAGTGTAGTCAAAGGGGGTGACGGCGATAGCTGTCAGATCTGTCATCACGCTGGCCAGGCAGAGGCTAACCGTAGTTGTGCTGGCCCTTGGCCGTATCCCAAAACGCCTTGACCAGGGGCTCATCGAGCCGCTTCTTGAGCACTCCCATGCCCACATCAAACGGCTTGAGGGCAGGCTTGGGTTCGACGATGCGTACCTTTTCCCCCATGGGGCTGTGGTCTATGACGGCGGCGGGCACCAGACCCACGCCGCAGCCAAGGGCCACCATGGCGACTATCCCCTCGTTACCTGCGACCTCGGCATAGATGTTGGGGGCGATGCCCTTGTTGCGAAACCACTGATCGCAGCGTTTGCGAGCCAGGCCCTGCTCGGAGAGGATGAGCGGCAACCGCTCCCAGTCCGGCTCGCCATGGCGGAACCACTGGCTGAGCTGGGGGGCGGCCCGCGGCGCGATAAAGACCAGGGGCACTTGCTGCAGGCTGGCAAATTCCAGCTTGGCGGGCAGGGCGTCGGGGCGGGCGGCGATGGCGATGTCGACCTCTTCACTGAGGATCTTGTCGACTGCCAGGGCCGGGTCTCCGGTCTCCAGCTTGATCTCGAGCTGAGGATAACGACGGCGGAAGCGTTCCAGCACATCGGGCAACAGGAAGTAGCTGGCGGTGACAGAGCAGAATACCCGCAGTCGTCCCTGCAGGGGTTCGTCACTGCGCTTGAGTTCCAGGCGTAACCTGCGCCACTCCTGCATCAGGTTGCCGCCGAACTCGCGCAGCTTCTCCCCGGCTGGGGTGAGCCGCACGCTGCGGTTGTCCCGCTCGAACAAGATGCAGCCGGTTTCCTGCTCCAGGCGCTGGATGGCGCGGCTCAGGGTGGAGGGGCTGACCGCCATGGCATCGGCACTCTTGCCAAAGTGCAAGCTGTCGGCGAGGTGGAGAAACAGCTCGAGATTACGAAGATCCATCTTTCAATTCCTGCGTCGGCCTGTGGTGACGAATATAAGGGTGCGGGCAATGTCTCCCAGACATGGCTGTGGAGGGAAACACGGCGTGGGATAGTGCAGGTTAACATTTCAATTTATGCAACGTACTGTTTCGAATATATCAGTTCAGGCAATATCTGTCCCGCGCTATAGTGGTTTGGTCAAGGCCCATAGCGGCACGGAATCACGCCCATAGCGGCTTGGAATTAATCGAACGGAGCAATCACCATGGCTAACTATTTCAACACCCTGAACCTGCGCCAGCAGCTGGCCCAGCTGGGCAAGTGTCGTTTCATGCAACGGGCCGAATTCGCCGACGGCTGCCAGGTACTGAAGGGCAAGAAGGTGGTGATTGTGGGCTGTGGCGCCCAGGGCCTGAACCAGGGTCTGAACATGCGTGACTCCGGGCTGGATATCTCCTACGCCCTGCGCAAGGCAGCCATCACCGAGAAACGTGCCTCCTGGCAGAAAGCCACCGACAACGGCTTCGTGGTCGGTACCTATGAAGAGCTGATCCCGAGCGCCGATCTGGTGCTGAACCTGACCCCGGACAAGCAGCACGCCGACGTGGTGAAAACCGTGATGCCGCTGATGAAACAGGGCGCGACCCTGGGTTACTCCCACGGCTTCAACGTGGTCGAAGAGGGTCAGCAGATCCGCGCCGACATCACTGTGGTCATGGTGGCGCCCAAGTGCCCTGGCACTGAAGTACGCGAAGAGTACAAGCGTGGTTTCGGTGTGCCGACCCTGATAGCCGTCCACCCGGAGAACGATCCTAAAGGCGAAGGCATGGCCATCGCCAAGGCATGGGCCTCTGCGACCGGCGGCGACCGTGCCGGCGTGCTGGAATCCTCCTTCGTGGCGGAGGTGAAATCCGACCTGATGGGCGAGCAGACCATCCTCTGTGGCATGCTGCAGGCCGGTTCCCTGCTCTGCTACGACAAGCTGGTTGCCGAGGGCGCCGATAAAGCCTACGCCGGCAAGCTGATCCAGTTCGGTTGGGAGACCATCACCGAATCCCTGAAGCAGGGTGGCATCAGCCTGATGATGGACCGCCTCTCCAACCCGGCCAAGCTGCGTGCCTTCGAGCTCTCCGAGCAGCTGCGCACCCTGATGCGCCCGCTGTTCGAGAAGCACATGGATGACATCATCGGCGGCGAATTCTCCCGCGGCATGATGGCCGACTGGGCCGAAGACGATGCCAAGCTGTTCGGCTGGCGTGAAGAGACCGGCAAGTCTGCCTTCGAAAATGCCCCGGCGTTTGCTGGCAAGATTGCCGAGCAGGAGTACTTCGACAACGGCGTGGTCATGGTGGCCATGGTCAAGGCGGGGGTAGAGCTGGCGTTCGAGACCATGGTCGCGTCCGGCATCTATGAAGAGTCCGCCTACTACGAATCCCTGCACGAGCTGCCGCTCATCGCCAACACAGTCGCCCGCAAGCGTCTGTATGAGATGAACGTGGTCATCTCGGATACCGCCGAATACGGTAACTATCTGTTTGCCAACGCCGCCGTGCCGCTGCTGCGCGAACACTTCATGCCGACCCTGCAGGCCGGTGATCTGGGTGCCAGCAAGGCTGACAGCCAGAGCGTCGATAACCTGGCGCTGCTGGCCGCCAACGAGGCGACCCGCAACCATCCGATCGAACAGATCGGCCATGTGCTGCGCGGTTATATGAAAGACATGAAGCGCATCGCCGTCGGCGGCTAAGCTTCTTCAGGGTGGGGGTGACGACTCCTGCCCGCTGACTGGCCTGGACACCCGATCAGCACAGCGTCAGTGCCAATAAAAGCCCCGCTCGATGAGCGGGGCTTTTGCATGCAGTCAACGCCGGGACATCAGGCCTTCCAGGCTTTCCAGGTGTTGATCAGGCCATTGGTCGAGCTGTCGTGGCTGGTGACGACACTGTCGCCGCTCAGCTCAGGCAGGATCTGGTTGGCGAGCTGTTTGCCGAGCTCCACCCCCCACTGGTCGAAGCTGAAGATGTTCCAGATTGCGCCTTGCACGAAAATTTTGTGTTCGTACATGGCGATCAGGCTACCCAGCGTCTTCGGGGTCAGGCTCTTGAACAGTATGCTGTTGGTCGGGCGGTTGCCTTCAAACACCTTGAAGGGGGCCAAGGCTTGCGCCTCCGCCTGGCTCTTGCCCGCGGCCAGCAGTTCGCCAATCACCTGATCCTGATGCTTGCCAAAGGCCAGGGCCTCGGTCTGGGCGAAGAAGTTGGCCAGCAGTTTCGGGTGATGGTCACCGATAGGGTTGTGACTGATGGCCGGCGCCAGGAAGTCGCAGGGGATCAGCTTGGTGCCTTGGTGGATCAGCTGGTAGAAGGCGTGCTGGCCGTTGGTGCCCGGCTCACCCCAGATGATGGGGCCGGTCTGATAGTCGACCTTGTTGCCATCGCGATCCACGTACTTGCCGTTGGACTCCATGTTGCCCTGCTGGAAGTAGGCGGGGAAGCGATGCATGTACTGATCGTAGGGCAGGATGGCCTCGGACTCGGCGCCATGGAAGTTGTTGTACCAGAGACCGATCAGCGCCAGCAGCACAGGGGCATTCTGCTCATAGGAGGCGGTGGCGAAGTGCATGTCCATCTCGAAGGCGCCTTGCAGCAGGGCTTCGAAGTGCTCGAAACCGAGGGAGAGGGCGATGGGCATGCCGATGGCAGACCAGGAGGAGTAGCGGCCGCCGACCCAGTCCCAGAATTCGAACATGTTGTCGGTGTCGATGCCGAACTCGGCCACGGCCTTGCCGTTGGTGGAGAGCGCAGCGAAGTGTTTGGCCACGTGAGCCTTGTCACCGGCGATATTGATGAACCAGTCCCGGGCGCTCAGGGCGTTGGTCATGGTCTCCTGGGTGGTGAAGGTCTTGGAGGCCACCAGGAACAGGGTGGTTTCCGGATCGATCTGCTTGAGGGTCTCGGCGATGTGGGTGCCATCGACGTTGGAGACAAAATGCATCTGCAGGTGGTTTTTGAAGGGACGTAGCGCCTCGGTGATCATCACCGGGCCCAGATCCGAACCGCCGATACCGATATTGACCACATGCTGGATTGCCTTGCCGGTGTAGCCCTTCCACTCGCCGGAGATAATCTTCTCGCAGAAGGCTTTCATCTTGGCCAGCACGGCGTTCACTTCCGGCATCACATCCTTGCCGTCGCACTCAATCGGGCGATCGGAGCGGTTGCGCAGGGCGGTGTGCAGCACGGCACGGCCCTCGGTCTGGTTGATCTTGTCGCCGTTGAACATGGCATCGATGGCGCTGCGCAGGTCGGTCTCTTTGGCCAGATCAATCAGCAGCTTGAGAGTCTGCTCGGTGATCAGGTTCTTGGAGTAGTCGACCAGGATGTCGCCGCCAAAGGTGAGGGAGAACGTGTCAAAACGCTTGGCATCCTTGGCAAACAGCTCCTTGAGCTGCATCTTGCCCTCTGCGGCGAAGTGAGCATCCAGAGCCTGCCAGGCCTGGGTCCGGGTTGGATTGATATTTTTCATAGGATTCCTGAGATTCCAAATTGTATTTGAACCTTGCAGGCAAGGTTCCCGCCAAACCTTATTATTGTGGTTAGTATACCGAGCCGGTGAGTGGACTCATGTAACAGAGTGTCTCGCCCTGGCCGCACCCAGTTTACATTCAAAACCCCCGAATTATGAGCCAGCCCTGTGGCGGTGGCATTGAGCCTGCTCATCTTTTATCCGGCTTGTGTCGTTGGGGATCGGGTCAGGGTGGGTCCGTTTGCACATTCATTGCGCCAGATCAGCGTGAGTCCAGCCTGGCGTGGTTACGCTTTGACCACAAGGATCCAGGTCTCCCATGGATGGTCACGCCCGAGGAGATTGATATGAAATCCACCCTGTCCCTGTTTGCCCTTAGCCTGCTAGCCACCGGTCTCATTGGCCTGTTGACACTGTTGGCCGCCCGCCTGAGCCCCTCCCTCGATGTGCGAGTACTGGCGGTCATGGGCGCCATGCTCGGCGGCTATCTGCTGGCTCGTCCGCTGCTCAACCGGGTGGCTCGTCACCTGGTCTGAGCGATAACCCCGGCAGTTGGGGCGAGGAGATGCGTATTTCGATGACGAGGCTGTGCCTCGTTATTTTTTATGCTTGAGCTTCCCCTTACAGTAAAGGTTAAGGTTGCTGCACAGTGAGTCGCAGGAGGCTTATCATGACCATATCCATCCAGGTGCCGATCCGCGGCATGAGTTGTGCCAACTGTGCCAGCCGCATAGGAACGGCACTTAACCGGATCGACGGTGTCGAGGCCAGTGTCAATTTCGCCCTGGAGCAGGCCGCCGTGGCACTGCAGAGCGAGACGCAACTACCCGACGTCGTGGCGAGCATTCGCCAGCAAGGCTATGAGGTGCCAAGCGAGGGAGTCGATTTTCAGGTGAGCGGCATGAGCTGCGCCGCCTGTGCCAGCCGCATCGAGCGTGCCCTCGCGGCGCTGCCGGGCATAGAGTCGGCCGAGGTCAACTTCGCCACCGAACTGGCTCGGCTCAGGCTGCTGCCCGGCTTGCTGAGCCCGGCCGCGGTGCGGGATCAGATAGTGGCGCTGGGCTTTGGTGCCGAGTTGGTACGCGGCAGCGTGACCTCGCGCCAGCAACAGTTGCAGGCCCGGGAGGCACAGGAGCGCACAGAGGCGAAGCGGGCGCTGGGTCAGGTGGTGATCGCCGCCCTGTTGACCCTGCCGCTGCTCATGGGGATGTTCGCCATGGCAGGCTTGTTGAGCTGGCATCTGCCCGCCTGGGCCGAGTGGGCGCTGGCGACCCCGGTGCAGTTCTGGATAGGGGCGCGCTTCTATCGTGGGGCCTGGCTGGCGTTGAAAAACAAGGCCGCCAACATGGATGTACTGGTCGCGACCGGTACCAGCGCCGCGTATTTCTATAGCCTCTACCTCTGGTTGAGTCTGGGGGCCGAGGCTTCTGGTCACCTCTATTTCGAGGCGAGCGCCCTCATCATCACCCTCATCTCGCTGGGCAAGCTGCTCGAGACCCGCGCCCGGCGCAGCACCCAGTCGGCCATCCGCGAGCTGATGGCGCTGAGGCCCGATACTGCAACCCTGTTACGGGGGGAGGAGTGGGTCAGCGTCTCCGTGGACGAGGTGTTGCGAGGGGACACGCTGCGGGTGCTGGTCGGCGAGCGGGTGCCGGTGGATGGTCGCATCATTCAGGGGAGCAGCGAGTTGGACGAATCCATCCTCACCGGTGAGAGCATGCCGGTGCTGCGGGGGGTTGGCGATGCGGTGCTGGGCGGCGCCATCAATGGCTCCGGGGTGTTGACCATCCAGGCCACCACTGTGGGTGAGGACTCCAGCCTCAGCAAGATCATCGCTTTGGTCGAGCGCGCCCAGATGGGCAAGGCGCCATTACAGCAGCTGGTCGATCGCGTCTCGGCTGTGTTCGTGCCGGTGGTGATGGTGATCGCCCTGCTCACCCTGCTGCTGTGGTGGGTGTGGGCAGGTGACTTTGGTCAGGCCCTGTTGGCGGCGGTGGCGGTGCTGGTCATTGCCTGCCCCTGCGCCCTGGGGTTGGCCACGCCAGCCGCCATAGTGACCGGCACCGGGGTGGCTGCGCGTCACGGCATACTGATCAAGGACGTGGATACCCTGCAGAAGGCCCATGCCATCAAGGCGCTCATCTTCGACAAGACGGGCACCCTGACCGAAGGCAGGCCAGTGCTGCAGAGCTGGAGTGGTGATGCGGACTCCCTGCGGCTGGCGGCGGCCCTGCAACAGGCGAGCGAACATCCCCTGGCCCGGGCCATGGTCGAGACGCAAGGCGAGCTGGCGCTGGCCGAGCCCCGAGAGGTCGAGGTGCGGATCGGGGCCGGTATTCAGGGGGTGGTCGAGGGGCACAGGGTCGCGATTGGCAATCCTGCGTTGATGGCGACCCTGGGGCTGGTGGTCGAAGTGCCCGAGAGTCAGGATGGGGCGACCCGGGTCTGGGTCGCCATCGATAATACCCTGGCCGGGGTAGCTGTGCTGGCAGACAAGCTGCGCCCCGAGAGCCGGCCGGCGGTCGCCGAGCTGGTATCACGGGGCATCGAGAGTTGGCTGGTCAGTGGCGATGCCGCGGCCCCCGTGGCGCATATCGCCGCCAAGTTGGGGCTGACCGGGGCCTTCGACTCCGTCCTGCCGGATGGCAAGGTGGCCAAGGTTGAGGCGCTGCGTGAGCAGGTCCAGGGGTTGGTGGCCATGGTGGGGGACGGGGTGAACGATGCCCCCGCGCTGGCCGCGGCCGATGTTGGCATTGCCATGGGGTCGGGATCGGATGTGGCGATGGAGACGGCCTCCATCACCCTGATGCGAGCCGATCCACGGCTGGTTGCCGATGCCATCGACATCTCGGCGGCCACCTGGCGCACCATACGCCAGAACCTGTTCTGGGCCTTCGCCTTCAACGTGATTGGCATTCCCCTGGCGGCGCTGGGTTATCTGAGCCCCGAACTGGCAGGGGCGGCCATGGCCCTGAGCAGCGTGATGGTGCTGAGCAACTCGCTCTTGCTCAAGCGTTGGCAGCCCAAGGCCGGACGGGCATCACGCTGAGCCGCGTGACAGTGCAGCTTACATGTTTGGGTGAACACAGTGACGATGGGGCGGGGGATGACCCGGCCTGCTCGTTCGATGTTGCAACAGTACGCCGGCCGCCAGTGGCGCAGCCGGCAATCAGGAGTCAGTCATGAATATCAGCAAGGCCGCTCAGGCCACAGGCCTCAGTGCCAAGACCATCCGTTATTACGAGAGCATTGACCTTATCACCCCCCCTCAGCGCAGCGATAACGGCTATCGCAGCTATGGGGAGGAGACGGTGCGCGAGCTGCATTTCGTCAAGCGAGCGCGGGAGACCGGCTTCAACCTGGAGGAGTGTCAGGAGTTGCTGGCGCTCTATCGCGACAAGCACAGAAGCAGCGCTCAGGTGAAGAAGCTGGCTCAGGAGAAGATCGTCGATCTGCGCGATCGCATCAAGGGGCTGCAGGCCATGCTGACCAGCCTGGAGGGTCTGGTGACCTGCTGTCACGGGGATGACAGACCCGATTGTCCCATCCTCGACGAACTGGAGAAGGGGTGAGCCATCACCAGGGACAATATGTATTTAAAATGTTGATTGTTATGTATTTTATTGAGAATCAGACTGCACTGGCAGCGGCCTTGGCTGACTGAGTGGTTAATAACTGGCCGTTTGTTGTTGGCTGTCGGGGGCTGGGATAGACTATGCGGCCATCGCAAATGGAGTACCTTCCCCTTGAGCCAGAGTGTGACACGACAGGTCAGGCAAGCCATCATGGCTCAGCTCTATACCCATGCCTCGTTCAGTCTGCCCTGTCTGGCGCTGTTGGCCCTGGGATGGGCGCTGCTGTTCCATGATTACCTGCCCGCCATCGAGGCGCTGACCTGGCTGGGCATGGTGCTGTTGACGCTCTGTGGCCGGGGATGGCACCTGCGCTGGCGTCAGTCCCGGCTCGATACTACCCCCCTGGCCCTGCTCGAGCGGGAGCTGTTCATCGGGGTGACCATCACCTCCATCGTCTGGGCCCTCGGCGTATTGCTCTATATGGGTCAGCTGCCCGACGCCTATCGCGCCGCCATGATGATGCTGACCAGCCTGATCCTGACCGGCAGCGCCATCATGCTGTTTGGTAGCCGACGTGCCTTCTATGGCGCCATGTTGCCCCTGGGACTCGCCATCTTGTTCGAGCTGGCGCAGGGCAATGAGCAGGAGCGGATCGTCGCCTGCATGCTCTCGGGCTATCTGTTTGTGTTCCTGCCGACCCTGCTGCGCCGTCTGCGCCGGGATCAGGCCGCCTCCCTCTATCATCGTTTTTCCAATGCCAATCTGGTCGCCGAACTCAAGATTGTCTCGGAACATCTCAAGCTCACCTCGCGCCGTGACGGCTTGACCGGCATCGCGAATCGCGCCCATCTGGATCACTGTCTGGCCAAGGCGTGGCGCCGTTGTCATCGGGCTCAGGCGCCACTCTCCCTGGTGCTGATAGACGTGGATTATTTCAAGCAATTCAACGATTACTACGGCCATCAGTCCGGTGATGAGTGTCTGCAACAGGTTGCAGCCCTGCTCGGCAAGGTGCCGCGCCGCGAAGATGATCTGGCTGCTCGTTATGGGGGGGAGGAGTTTGCCCTCTTGCTGCCCTGCACCAGCATGCAAGGCGCCTTGCAGGTGGCTCAGCAGGTGCGTGATGCCCTCAAGCAGATCCAGATCCCCCATCAGAAGTCGCTGGTCTCTGGCCAGGTGAGCTGCAGCTTCGGGGTGGCAACCCTGGTGCCGGATAACCACTTCGAAATTACGGATTTAGTGCAAAAAGCGGATGCGGCCCTCTATCAGGCCAAGCATAATGGCCGGGATCGGATCGAAGTCGCCTTGATGGGTAAGGTGGCTTGACTCATTACTGACAGATAAAGAGGTCGTCTATGCAATGTCATCGTATCGAAGAGCTGCTCGAGCTACTGCAACCCGCCTGGGTCAAGGAACAGGATCTCAGCCTGGTGCAATTCGTGGCCAAGCTGGCCGAAGAGGCTGGCTTCAAGGGCTCGCTCTCCGAGCTGACCGATGACATGCTGATCTACCACCTCAAGATGCGCGATGCCGACAAGCAGGCGATGATCCCGGGTCTGGCCAAGGACAGCGTGCCAGACTTCAAAGAAGCCCTGCTCAAGGCGCGTGGCATCAAGTGATCCCCGCTCGACCTGGCTGGCAGGGTCGGGTTTCAAGAGAATCTGAAAGAAAGGCGCATGGTCAACTGGCAATGGGCCTTTTTTGTTGCTGAAAATTGCGACAGCGCTCCAATATTCAACAGATCAAACCCACACTGTTAGCAGGCTGTTTAAGATATAATCCGCGCCATAACAATTACTGGAGTGATGGGTAGCAATGGCCGACCAGGAGAAGATCGACATCAAGGATGTCACCGACACAGGCGTGACCGGGAGCTTCAACCCGAATGCCTTCAAGTCGAGCGACGACAGGTTCAATCCGGGCAATCGTATCTATGTGCGGGCCCAGACTGGCCGCTGGCAGCGATTGCGCAAGCTGATGGGCTGGTTCTTCATGGTGCTCTTCGTCGCCCTGCCCTGGCTGCGTTATGACGGCCGACAGGCCATCTTGTTCGATATCGGCAATCAGCAGTTCCATATCTTCGGCGCCACCATCTGGCCTCAGGATCTCACCCTGCTCGCCTGGGTGTTCATGATTGCCGCCTTTGCCCTCTTCTTCGTGACCACCTTCCTGGGGCGGGTCTGGTGTGGCTATCTCTGCCCGCAGACGGTGTGGACCTTCATGTTCATCTGGTTCGAGGAGAAGTTCGAGGGCTCGGCCAACAAGCGCCGCAAGCTGGACGCGTCCCCCTGGAATACGGACAAGCTGCTGCGCAAAGGCGCCAAGCACCTGGCCTGGATCCTGCTGTCGCTGGGCACCGGGCTGACCTTCGTGGCCTACTTCCAGGATGCCACTGCGCTGATACCCGAGTTTTTCACCGCTTCAGCCTCCGGCTGGGTTGCCTTCTGGGTCATCTTCTTCGCCGCCTGCACCTATGGCAACGCGGGCTGGATGCGCGCCATCATGTGCATCCACATGTGCCCCTATTCCCGCTTCCAGTCCGCCATGTTCGACAAGGACACCTTCATCGTCGGTTATGACACCAAGCGCGGCGAGCACCGGGGCCCCCGTCCCCGCAAGGTGGATCCCAAGACCCTGGGCCTGGGGGATTGCATCGACTGTGATCTCTGCGTGCAGGTCTGCCCGACCGGCATCGATATCCGTGACGGCCTGCAATACGAGTGCATCAACTGCGGCGCCTGCGTCGATGCCTGTGATAACACCATGGAGCGCATGGGCTACGAGAAGGGGCTGATCAGCTACACCACGGAGCACAAGCTGGAGCACGACAGCACCCATGTGGCGCGGCCCAAGCTGCTGGGCTATGGCCTGGTGATGGTGATCATGTTGGGGGTGTTCGCCTACAACGCCATGTCCATCATGCCCATGGGGCTCGACATCATCCGGGATCGCAACCAGCTGTTCCGCGAGAACAGCGAAGGGCTGATTGAGAACACCTATACCCTCAAGATCCTCAACAAGACCCTCCATGCCCAGGTCTTCGCGCTGGACGTAGAGGGCCTGCCCGAACACCAGTGGTTCGGCCCGCGGGAGGTGACCCTGAAGGCTGGCGAGATCTATACCCTGCCCATCAGCCTGGCCGTGGATCCCTACAACCTGAAACGGCCGACCCTGGATATCCAGTTCGTGCTCAGGCGGGCCGATGCGGCCCCTGATGATGGCAAGGCAGAGCTGCGTCAGGCCAGCAAGTTCATCAGCCGATTGTGAGGATGATATGACGCAAATGGCGGGCCAGTTTCGCCAATCATTTGCCGGGGTAATGATAGAATGGGGCGCATCGGCGCCCCTTTCTCATGGTGGATCTCATGCGTTTCAACTATTCCGACCTCAATCCCGATCTCATCCTGGATGCCCTGGACCTCAGTGGTCTGCGTGTCGATTCCGGTCTCATCGAGCTCAACAGCTATGAAAATCGGGTCTACCAGTTTCAGGATGAGGATCGGCGCCGCTATGTGGTGAAGTTCTACCGGCCGGGGCGCTGGAGCCGGGCCCAGATCCTGGAGGAGCATGGCTTCGCCGCCGCCCTGAACGAGGCCGAGATCCCGGTGGCGGCTCCCATCGCCTTCGCGGGGGAGACACTGCTCGAGCATCAGGGCTACGGTTTCGCCATCTGGCATAGCGTCGGTGGCCGCCAGTTCGAGGTGGATAATCTGGATCAGCTGGAGTGGGTGGGCCGCTACCTGGGCCGTATCCACAGCATCGGCGCCACTCGGCCCTTCCAGCACCGGGTTCGCCTCGATGTAGAGAGCATGCTCCATGAGCCGCGTGCCCTGCTGGCGGAAGGAGAGTGGCTGCCGAGCGGTCTGGCCCGGGAGTTCTTCGGCCTGCTCGACGAGCTGACCAAGCATGTGACCGATGCCCTGCGCCTCGATGTGGCGCAGATAGCCCTGCACGGCGACTGCCACCCGGGCAATATTCTCTGGCGCGATGGCCCCATGTTCGTCGATCTCGACGACAGCCGCACCGGGCCTGCCATTCAGGATCTCTGGATGCTGCTCTCGGGGGAGCGTAGCGAGCAGCTTATCCAGCTCGATACCCTGTTGGCCGGTTATGAGGAGTTCATGGAATTTGACCACCGTGAACTGGCGCTGATAGAGCCCCTGCGCGCCATGCGCATGGTGCACTACATGGGGTGGCTGGCACGGCGCTGGGAGGATCCGGCCTTCCCCCGCCACTTCCCCTGGTTCAATACCGAGCACTACTGGCGCAGCCAGATCGCCAGCCTGCATGAGCAGTTGGCGGCCCTGAGTGCGCCTCCTCTGACCCTGACACCGGGTTGGTGACGCCTGAGCCGGCGATTGCCATAGTGCCGCATCATGACAGGGCTTGCCCTGCGGCCCCCCTCCTTTGCCATTGACGCCGGGAGGGGGACGCAATAGGCTTGGTCTGCTTCGGTTCTCCGGGCGTGCCTCACTGCTTCCCCTTAACAGGAAACATCATGAAAAAAATACTGTGCTTTCTTGCTGCCATGCTGATGATACCCATGGTTCACGCCGCCCCTGAGTTCAAGGAAGGCGTCAACTATGAGGTAGTCAAACAGACTGGCAGTGCTCAGCCTGAGGTCATGGAGTTCTTCTCCTACTTCTGCCCTCACTGCTTCAAGTTCGAGCCGATCGTGGACGATCTGCAGAAGAGCCTGCCGGAAGGGGTGACCCTGAAGAAGAACCCGGTCGCCTTCCTCGGTCGCGAGATGGGCCCCGAGCTGCAGCGCGCCTATGCGGTTGCCAATCTGCTCAAGGCTGAAGAGAAGCTGACCCCAGCCATCTTCGATGCCATCCACGTCAAGCGTCAGGTGCCCCAGAGCCGCAACGATGTGGAGAAAATCTTCGTCGACAACGGCGTACCGGCCGAAGAGTTCACCGGTGCCGTGGACAGCTTCGCCGTCTCCGGCATGGTCTCCCAGTTCGATCGCAACACCGAGACCTACAACGTGCGTGGCGTACCGGCCTTCCTGGTCAACGGCAAGTACATGGTGAAGATTGAATCCATCACCTCCCAGGAGCAGTTCAATCAGCTGGTGAAATTCTTGCTCGCCAAGAAAGACTGATTGCCCTGACCCTGATAAAACGCCCGCCGGTGCAAACCGGCGGGCGTTTTTTTATGGGGGATTGAGCCGGATGCCTCAGGGGGTCAGACCTGGCAGTCCCGTTGCTGGCGCGAGATGCTGGGCAAACGGGTGCGGCGGCTGAGCTCCTCGGCCAGCCAGACCAGCAAGAGGATGGCGAGCAGCAGGGTGGCGGCCTGATCGTAGCGAAACAGGCTCAGGGAGACATAGAGCTGCTGACCCAGGCCACCGGCGCCGACCACGCCCAGAATGGTGGCGGCGCGCAGGTTCATCTCGCCGCGATAGAGGCTGTAGGCCAGCCACTGTTGCCACACCATGGGCAGCAGACCGTACCAGAAGCTGACCAGTCGCCCGGCCCCCGCCAGCTGCAGGGCGCGGCGCGGCCCCTGATCCGCATTCTCCAGGGTCTCCACAAAGAGCCGGGCCAAGACGCCTGTGGTGTGCAGAGTCAATGCCAGCACACCGGCGACCGGCCCCAGCCCCACGGCAATCACCAGCAGGCTGGCAAAAATCAGTTCGGGGATGGATCGCAGCAGGTTGAACAGCAGGCGCAGCGGCCAGAACTGGCGTGCCAGCACGGCCAGTCCCATGGCGAGCAGGGCACTGAGCAGGGTGCTGAGCAGCGCCATCTGCAGGGTGTCGACCAGGCCGTGGGCCACCAGGGTGAGGAAGGCGGGAGACCAGTCCGGTTGCAGGAACTCGGCCAGGAAACGACCCATGCCGCCGAAGGAGAGGCTCAGGGTACGCCAGTCGAGCAGTACACCGGCCCCCAGACAGGCGAGCAGCAGCAGGGTGCAGAGCAACAATCCGGGGGAGCGGCTGTGGCGCAGCCAGGCGCTCAGGCCATCGGCCAGCACGACCAGGGCCACGAAGGCCAGCAGCAGGGTGGCCACTTCACCGCCGGCGAACATGCGCAGGGAGAGTTCGAGTTGCTGACCCAGCCCACCGGCCCCCACGAATCCCATGATGACGGAGGCGCGCAAGGCACACTCCCAGCGATAGACGGTGTAGGAGAGCAGCTCCTGACGCACCGCGGGCAGCACGCCGTAACAGAGTGCCTGCAAGCGTCCTGCGCCACTGAGCAACAGGGCCCGGGCCGGTTGCAGGGCGCCGCTCTCCATGATCTCGTTGTAGACCTTGGCCAGCATGCCACCGTAGCTGACCGAGATGGCCAGGATGGCCGCCATGGGGCCCAGCCCCGACAGACGCACGAACAGCAGCGCCCAGATAAGCTCGGGCAGGCTGCGCAGCAGGATGGCGATGAAGCGGCACAGCGCCCGCAGGCCGCTGCGCAGGGGGGCGGGCAGAGCGCCTATCCGTGACAGGGAGAGCGCCCGCGATCCCAGCAGGGCGAAGGGCACCCCGAGCAGGAGGGCGCCGAACAGTCCCAGAGTAGCCACCGCCAGGCTCTCCAGGGTGGCCTTGAGGGTCAGGGTGAGGAAGTCGCCATCCAGACGCGGTGGCCAGCTGTGGGCGGCGAAGTTGCCCATCTGCTGCCAACTCGCGGGCTCGAACAGGGCGCGCCAGCTGGCGGCATCTTGCCAGAGACCGTAGAGCGCCAGCAGCAGGAGCCAGCCCCAGGGGCTACGCAGGGTCAGGCGGGAGCGGGAGGCTAGCACGATGGCACCGGGTCGGATCCCAGGCTGCCCGGCGGCTCGTTGCCATAGAGCTCGGCCAGCATGGCGGGGCTGACCGCCTCGGCGGCGCAGTCGAACAGGATGCGGCCCTGACGCAGGCCTATGATGCGCGGGAAGTGACTCAGGGCCAGATCCACCGCATGAAGGCTGGTAATGAGCGTGCTGCCTCGCTCCCTTGCCTGCTGTTGCAGGGTAAGGATGCAGGCTTGCGCCAGCACGGGATCGAGCGCCGAAACGGGCTCGTCCGCCAGCATCAGGTCCGGGTTTTGATAGAGCACCCGGGCGATGCCGACCCGCTGCAACTGGCCGCCGGAGAGCTCGCCACAGGGTTGGTGCAACTTGTCCGCCAGGGACAGTCGCGCCAGCTCGGTGCGGGCGCCAGCGGGATCGCAGGGACGCAACAGGGAGAGCAACGCCTTGGCCAGCGACCACTGACCGAGCCGACCCGCCAGCACGGCGGTGATGACGGACTGGGAGGGGGGCAGGGGCGGCGCCTGCCAGATCATGCCGATGCGGCTGCGCAGCCGTTGCCGCGCCCGGCTCGAGAGCTGCCAGGGATCCTGCTGCCACAGCAGCAGGGCCCCCGGATGGTCTGCTCTGAGTTCGGTGGCGAGCAGGCGCAGCAGACTGGTCTTGCCCGCGCCGCTCGGCCCTATGATGGCGACCCGCTCCCCGGCCTGGATCTGCACGTCGATCGCTGCCAGTACGGGCAGATCACCGAGTCGCAGGCTGGCCTGACGCAGGTCAACGGCAATCACTTCAGCAGGTCCGCCTGGACGGCGGCGGCTTCGATACCCTGGTAGTTCTCGGGTTTGGTCTCGATGAAGCGGCTGGCCCGTTGCAGTTTCAGGATCTCGGCCTGGGCAGGCACCTTGGGATCCAGCTTGAGGAAAGCCTGCTTGATCTTGGCTTGCAAGGCGGGATCCATGCCGCCGCGCACCGTCCAGTTGTAGTCAAAGTAGGTCGGCGTGGTCCAGATAACCTTCACCTTCTTGGTGTCTACCTTGCCCTCTTCCAGCAACTTGTCCCAGACCGAGGCGTTGAGGGCACCCGCTGGCACCTTGCCGGAGGCGACCCAGGCGACGGTGGCGTCATGGGCGCCGGAGAAGGCGACGTGGGCGAAATCTTTTTCAGGATTGATCCCCTCTTCGGCCAGGAAGTGGCGCGGCATCAGGTGGCCCGAGGTGGAGGAGGGGGAGCCGAATGCGAAGTCCTTGCCTTTCAGATCGGCGAGGGTCTCGATGCCGCTGTCGGCGTTGGCAATGAACTTGGAGGTGAACTGGGCATCTTCCGCCCGTTGTACCAGCGGGATGACGCCGTTTGCACGGCGATGGGCCTGCACATAGGTGAAGCCGCCCAGCCAGGCCATATCTATCTTGCCCGCAGCCAGGGCCTCCACCACGGCGGCGTAGTCATTGACCGGGACGAACACCACCTCGCGGCCGGTCTGCTCGGCCAGATAGTCACCCAGAGGGGCGAACTTGCGTTGCAGCTCGGTCGGCGCCTCGTCGGGGATGGCGGAGACCCGCAGCGGCTCGATGGCGCTGGCCCCCAGACTGGCGAAGAGGGCGGTGAGGGGAAGTATCCATTTCTTCAGCATGTGACTTTCCTTTGGTAGCTAACGATTGGGCGGCAAGGTGATGGACAAAGAGAAGGCCCGAGGGCGTCGGACCTTGGAATGGGCATATGGTATGCATCCTGGGGCGCGGATGCCAGTTCGGCCCCCATTTATCCCGCCTTTGTTGCTCTGCATTCACTGGCCGTTGCGCCTGAGCGATGGGATGGCTCAGCGGGGCAGATGGAAGGCTTGCTTGAGATGGCGCACGAAGTCCGCATCCCGGCAGAGGGTCTTGCCCGGGCTGTCGGAGATCTTGGCGACCGGGCCGCCGTTGCACTCCATCAGCTTGAAGACGATGTTCATCGGGCTCACCCCCGGCAGATCGCAGGTGAGCTGGGTGCCGATGCCGAAGCTGGTGTTGATGCGGCCGCGGAAGTGCCGAAACAGCGCCACCGCCTTGTCGAGGTTGAGGCCGTCGGAGAAGACCAGGGTCTTGCTGGCCGGATTGATGCCGAGCCGCTGGTAGTGGCTGATGGCCTTCTCGCCCCACACCACGGGATCGCCGGAGTCATGGCGCAGCCCCTGATAACGGCTGGCCAGCTCGAAATCGAAGTCGTGCAGGAAGGCATCCATGGTGATGCAGTCGGTCAGGGCGATGCCGAGGTGACTGCTGAACTCGTCCAGCCAGCTGGTGAGGGCGGCACGCTGGCTCTGGGCCAAGGGGAAGCCGAGCTGCTGGTGGGCCTGGAACCACTCGTGGGCCTGGGTGCCGACCGCAGGCAGGTCATATTTCTGGGCCAGTTGATAGTTGCTGGTGCCGCGAAAACAGGGCAGGCGCTCCTTGAGGCGGCCAACCACGGCATCCTGCACCGCCTGGGAGAAGCGGCGACGGGTGCCAAAGTCGATGAGGTTGAAATCCTGCATCTCCTCCGGACTCAAGGTGCCTTCAAGCTTGTCGATCTTCTGATCCAGTCGCGTCAGGGCCTGGCTCACCCCGAACTGGGGATAGCGGAAGCGGTTGCGCATCTCGCTGATGGTGGCGAGCACCGGGATCTCCCACAGGATCACATCCTGCCAGGGGCCCTCGACCCGCACATTGATGCGGCCATCTTGCTCGAACACCTTGAGCAGGGAGGCGTCGAGGGGCTTGCGGCGCAGGTGATCCAGGTAGTCGGCACTGAAGAAGGGACGCTCGGCCAGGAACAGGCTCTGTGCCTTGCTCAGCCGCAGGGAACCGGCGAGGCGCAGTTGCTCCTCGATCTGACCCATCATGGGCAGCAGATCTTCCTCATTGCGGCTGTGGAACTCGGCCACCACCTCGGCGTCGGGATAGCGGTGATAGACCGCCTGCTGCATGTGCAGCTTGTAGGCATCGGTGTCGAGCAGGCTGGTGAGGATAGGGGGCATATGCATCAGGTTCCCGGCAGGCTGGTGGGTATGTCTAACGGACATATCAGGCATCCAGCAGGCGTTGTATATCGGTCAGGCTCCGGGCCAGCTCGGCCCCGGCCTCAGTCATCTGGACATGGGCGCTGGCAATGGTCTCGGGGGCGATGCCACGGCAGGCATCCAGATGCACTATGACGCGAAAACCGGCGTGGCGCAGCTGCAACACGCTGGTCTTGACGCAGTAGTCGGTGGCGAGGCCGCCGGCCAGCACTGTGCTGACGTTGCGACTGTGCAGAAATTCGATGAGGCCGGTGCTGCGCCGCCCGGCCAGGTCATGGTAGCAGGCGCCATAGGGGTGCAGGTCGGGTTCTATGCCCTTCCAGACGAAGAAGTCATAGTCGATGGGGGCGGGCAGGCCGTCGAGCAGCTCGAAGCCCTGCGTGCCCGGCACGCAATGGCTCGGCCAGCTGAGATCCACATTGGCGTGGGGCAGCGGCGTCAGGGGCTGGCCCGTGACCCAGAGTGGCGCTCGGGGATGGGCATCCTTGCTGCCGATACGCAGGCTGGCCAGGGCGGCCTGGCCATTGAGGGCGGCGACTATTTCGTCTCCGCCGGGCACGGGGAGCTCGTCGGGGCAGAGGGGAGTGAATCCCTTTTGCGCGTCTATATCCAGGCTGGCGATGATTCCCATGAACGGCTCCTGCACATATTATCTATGTGATATTATCTACCAAACATTAATGGAAGGCGAGCGAGACGAGCAAGATGCCGAGCATGAGTCTGGACATGGTGGTGCTGCGTTTGAACGAAGAGCGGCTGGAATTGCTGCTTGAGCCGCGTCAACGCCCACCCTTTGCCCACTGTTGGCAACTGCCGGCCCGGCGGATCGACGAGCGCCGGGACCGGGATCTGGAGGATGCCTTGCAGCGGCTGCTGGCCGAGTGGGGCCTCGGGGTCTGCTATAGCGAACAGGTCTGCACCCTGGGCGATCTGGCACGGGATCCCCGCGGCTGGTCCACCACCCTGGTTTACCTCTGTCTGGTCGGCCCCGAGTTGCAAGCGAGCCGGGGCCAATGGCACCCGCTCGCCGATCTGGACCGATTGACCCTGGCATTTGATCACGATCGCCTCATTGGCAAAGGCCTGGAGCGGCTCATGATCAAGAGCCGCTACAGCACCTTGCCGGTGCAACTGCTCGGCCGTGAATTCACGCTCTCCGAGCTGCAACGGGCCTATGAGATCATCTTGCGGACCCCCATGAACACGGCGGCATTTCGCAAGCGGATCCATCGTGCCAACATCCTGGCCGACACCGGCCGCAAACGCACCGGTAAGCAGAGGCCCGCCAGCCTCTACCGGC
Organism: Aeromonas rivuli; assembly: GCF_000820045.1. Classification (GTDB taxonomy): domain Bacteria; phylum Pseudomonadota; class Gammaproteobacteria; order Enterobacterales; family Aeromonadaceae; genus Aeromonas; species Aeromonas rivuli. Next base: position 22,181 of record NZ_CDBJ01000015.1, read on the forward strand.
TCGATGCCTCGCCCTGCATCCTCTTTGATCAAGTGATGCACGGCGCCGAGGTCTGAAATAACTGACAAGGATGATCATGATGGAGAAGCTGCTGGTCAGTGCCTGCTTGCTGGGGCAGCCCGTGCGTTACGACGGTCAGAGCAAGGGGATCCTCAGCGACTGGCTCACCACCCTGGGGGCCGAGGGGCGGACGCTGGCGTTTTGTCCCGAGGTCGCCGGTGGCTTGCCGACCCCGCGTCCACCTGCCGAGCGCCAGGGAGAGCGGGTGATCACGGTGACGGGGCTGGATGTCACCCGCGAGTTTGACCATGGGGCCGAACTGGCCTTGGCGCTCTGCCTGCGGGAGAGGATCCGCTTCGCCCTGCTCAAGGAGGGGAGCCCCTCCTGCGGCAGCGGCCGTATCTACAACGGCCGTTTCGAAGGCGTTTCCATGGCAGGAGAGGGCAAAACCACGGCCTTGCTGCGCCGTCACGGCATTCAGGTGTTCAGCGAGGATCAGTTGCCCGAGCTGGCTCTGGCACTCTCCCTGGCGGCCACTGCAGCGGGTTCCTGAGCTCGCTGCCACTGTTCCAATACCTCGTCCTTCTCCTGCCAGCGCTGGTTCAGCCATGCCTGAAAACCGCGCTTGAACTGCTTGTCGTTGAAGTAGTCGCCCATCAGCGCCTCATCCACCGGCAGCTCCTCGATGCGCACCTGAATGCGCTTCATCCGCCCCATCAGAAAGTCCTTGAACGGCGTTTTGCTGTTGTCCGGGTAGCGGATGGTGACGTTGATCAGGCTGTCGAACTGTTCCCCCATGGCCGCCAGGGTGAAGGCCAGGCCTGCGGCCTTGGGCGGCATCAGATGACGATAAGGCGAGCGGCTCTGGGCCTGCTTCTGCGCCGTGACCCTGGTACCCTCGACAAAGTTGATGACGGTGGTGGGGAGATGGCGAAACTTCTCGCAGGCGTTGCGGGTTGTCTCGATATCCTGGCCGCGCAGGTGTGGATTGCGCAGCAAAAACTCCCGGGAATAACGGCGCATAAAGGGCATGTCCAGCCCCCAGCAGGCGAGCCCAAGCAGCGGGATATAGATAAGCTCGTGCTTCATGAAGAACTTGGGCACCGGCAACCTGTCGCGAAACAGGTGACCCAGCACCACGATGTCGGTCCAGCTCTGGTGGTTGCTGACGATGAGGTACCAGCCATCCCTGCGCAGTTGGCTGTTGTCTTCTATCTGCCACTCGATGCGGGTGGTGAGGCGGATGACGAAGGCATTGCCGCTCAGCCACAGGCGCATGATGCCGTTGTTGATGTGGCTGCAGGCGCGATCGAGGGCCGGGATCGGCAGCAGCTTGAGCAGCGACACCAGCAGGATCAGGCTGGCGCACAGGGCGGTGAATATGATGGTCAGACTGACGCTTAGCAGCAGCACCAGGGGGCCGGGTAGCAGACTTAACAAGGGCGTATCTCATCGCTCAGCAGTTGGTTCAGGGTCTGATCCTTGTCGTGCCAGATCCCGTTCAGCCACTGCTGGAAATCATGTTGAAAGGCGGGATCGTTGAAATAATCCCCCACCAGATGTTGCTCTATGGGCAGGAAGCGCACCCTGACTCGAATAGTGCCAACCCGGCCGCACATAAAATCCCAGAAGCTCGGGATCCCGCCCGGGTAACCAATGGTCACATCGACCAGCTGATGCAGTTTGCCGTCCATGGCCGCCAGGGTGAAGGCGATACCGCCTGCTCTGGGATGGAGCAGGTGACGATAGGGAGCCCTCTGCTTGTCATGCTTGTGAGCCGTGAAGCGGGTTCCCTCAACGAAGTTCATCACGCTTACCGGGATATGCTGGAACTTGGCACAGGCTTGCCGGGTTGTTTCTATGTCCTTTCCCTTCAAATATGGCTTTTTTTCCAGCAACTTCTTCGAATATCGCCGCATGAAGGGAAAGTCGAGCGCCCACCATGCCAGCCCGAGAAAGGGTACCCAAATCAGCTCTTTCTTCAGGAAAAACTTCAGAAAGGGGATTTTTTGATTAAAAACCCGCTGCAGTACCAGTATGTCGACCCAGGATTGGTGGTTGGCAATCACCATATACCACTGGTTAAGGCGAGATTTGTCCAGTCCGACCACCTCGAATTGGGTCTTGGTGAGGGTTTGCTGGATCAGATTATTGAAACCAATCCAGTGACTGGCGCAGCCATCGAGCAGGGCACTGCAGCGGGTACGCCAGGGGGCGAGAGGGATCAGCAGTTTGAGCAGGGCCAATCCCAGTATGGGCATCACCCAGAACAAGGTATTGAGGAAATAGAGCAGGGTAGAGAGGCTGCCACGCAGGCTCTCTATCAGCTTGTTTTTCATGGGCTTGGTTCCGTTTGCTGGCGAAAATTCGATTAAGTGGTCAGATGTGTCGCCATAATATCAGCCGTTCATGGGCGAGACCAAGGGGTGAGTGGTTTCTGTTTGAGGCTTTATTTGCGGAGAAAGCGCCCCTGTCTAGCCGCCGCGCAGTCTGCTCAGCAGCCTGTCCATGGCGCGATACCCCAGCGCCTCGACCAGATGTGCCTTCTCGATCTGGGTCTTGCCAGCGAGATCGGCCAGGGTGCGGGACACCCGCAGTATCCGATGCCAGGCGCGGATGCTGAGGCCGAGTCGTTGGATGGCTGTCTCCAAAAAATCGGCATCTTGTGGTGATAACCGGCAAACGTCTTCGATTTCCCTGCTATCGAGCAGGTTATTCAGCTTGCCGCTGCGAGCCAGCATCCGATCGCGCGCCCCCAGTACCCTGTCGCGGATCTGGGCACTGGGTTCGCCGCGCTGGGCCTTGCCGGTCAGGCTGCCCTTGGGCAAGAGCGGCACCTCCACGGTGAGATCGAAGCGGTCGAGGAAGGGACCGGAGAGTCTGCCGAGATAGCGCAGTATCTGATCCGGGCTGGCGCGGCTCAGGCCGTCGCCGAAGTGGCCGCAGGGGCTGGGGTTCATGGCGCCAATCAACTGGAAGCGGGCGGGAAAATCCACCTGGCGGGCGGCCCGGCTGATGGTGATGTGGCCCGTCTCCAGCGGCTCGCGCAGGGCATCGAGTACCTTGCGCTCGAACTCGGGCAGTTCATCCAGGAAGAGCACACCATTGTGGGCCAGGGAGATCTCACCTGGCCTGGGGTGGCTGCCACCACCAACCAGGGCCACCGCCGAGGCGCTGTGATGGGGGGTGCGATAGGGTCTCTGGTGCCAGTGACCCTGTCTCGGGGTCAGACCGCCGATGGAGTGAATGGCGGCGGTCTGCTGGGCCTCCTCTTCGCTGAGCGGCGGCAGTATGCCGGGCAGACGACTGGCCAGCATGCTCTTGCCGGTGCCAGGCGGGCCGATGAACAGCAGGTTGTGGCAGCCAGCCGCGGCTATCTCCAGCGCGCGTTTGGCCTGGGATTGACCTATCACATCCTGCAGATCCGCCACATCGGGCCTCTGGCTGTCGGGTTGAGGGAGTGGCAGCGGCAACTCATATTGGCCGGCGAGCCAGGCGGTCACCGCCAGCAGCTGGTGGGCACAGCGCACCCTGGCATTCTGGATGAGGGCGGCCTCGACCCCATTGGCGGTGGGCACCAGCAGGGTACGACCGGCATCGCGACAGGCGAGCACGGCGGGCAGCACACCGAGCACGGGCCGGATCTCGCCGGTCAGGGCCAACTCCCCCAAAAACTCATGATCGATCAGGTATGTTGCCGGTATCTGCTTGGATGCGGCGAGAATGCCGAGAGCGATGGCCAGGTCGAAGCGACCCCCTTCCTTGGGCAAGTCTGCCGGGGCCAGATTGACGGTGATGCGCTTGGCTGGGAACTCGAAGTTGCCGTTGAGCAGGGCGCTGCGCACCCTGTCCCGCGACTCCTTCACCGAGGTCTCGGGCAGGCCCACGATATTGAAGGCGGGCAGGCCATTGGAGAGGTGAACTTCCACCGTCACTTGCGGTGCCTGGATCCCCAGGCTGGCACGACTATAAACCACAGCTAATGACATAAACCCCATCCTTGAGTTGAGTTATGTTCTGACTAACTGCAATTTGTCAGTGTTTTATACCAGCCAGATTCGACTGATATAGTTAAACTTAGTGGCTTGTAATGTAATAAATGCTTGCCTGATAAATTTCATCATGCTAGTTCTAATAGCCATTCGCGGTAACAGCCGCCCAGATTTCATCGGATTTTGTGGTAGTAACTATGAACATGGCTTCCCGTTTCGTCAGCATTATTGTGGTCCTAGTGGTGATTATTATCACACCGCTCGGGGCTCGTTTAGCTGCACGGAACAAGGGATAGACCCACTACCGGACAGAACGAAACAAGCGACCCCCGAGCCTCACGGCCCGGGGGTTTTTTTTCGACCAAGGAATAGGATTTTCTCCATGAACGGCGCGCACTATTTGGTACAGGCACTCAAGCAGCAGGGAGTCACCCAGGTGTTCGGTTACCCGGGCGGCGCCATCATGCCGGTCTACGATGCGCTCTATGACGGTGGTCTGGCCCATCAGCTCTGCCGCCATGAGCAGGGTGCCGCCATGGCCGCGGTGGGCTATGCCCGCGCCTCCGGTCAGGTCGGGGTCTGCATCGCCACCTCGGGTCCCGGCGCCACCAATCTGGTGACCGGCCTGGCAGAGGCGCTGCTCGACTCAGTGCCCCTGGTGGCGATCAGTGGCCAGGTAGCCTGCGCCGCCGTCGGTACCGATGCGTTTCAGGAAGTGGATGTGCTCGGCATGTCGCTCTCCTGTACCAAGCACTCCTTCATGGTCACGGACGTTGCCGAGCTGGGCCAGGTCATCGCCGAGGCTTTTGCCATCGCAACGGAAGGTCGCCCCGGCCCGGTACTCATCGATTTTCCCAAGGATGTACAACTGGCCGCCATGCCCCCGCAACATCCCCAGCTTGCCGTGGACGAACCTGAGCCGCTCTGCCCGCAGGCCCTGGAAGCCGCCCGGGCGCTGCTCGCGGCGGCCGAGCGTCCGGTGCTCTACGTCGGCGGTGGCGTGGGCATGGCCAATGCGGAAGATCAGCTGCGCGCGTTCGCAGCAGTCACTGGCATGCCAGCGGTCACCACCCTCAAGGGGATTGGGGCGCTCGACCCCGACAGCCCCGTCTATCTCGGCATGCTCGGTATGCACGGCACCAAGGCCGCCAACTTCGCGGTGCAGCAGTGCGATCTGTTACTGGTGGTCGGTGCCCGTTTCGATGATCGGGTGACCGGCAAGCTTGACGAGTTCGCCCCCCATGCCAGGGTGGTCCATCTGGACGTGGACGCCGCCGAGTTCGGCAAGCGTCGCGCCGCCGAGGTGGGTATCAGCACAGATCTGAGACTGGTGCTGCCCGCCCTGGCCATGACCCTCGATATCACACCCTGGCGCGAACACTGTGCGAGCATGGCCCGCGAATATGCGTTTCGCTACGACCACCCGGGGCAGCCCATCTATGCGCCAGCCCTGCTCAAGCAGCTCTCGACGCTGCTGCCAGATAGCAGCGTGGTCGCCTGCGACGTCGGTCAGCACCAGATGTGGGTGGCCCAGCACATGCGCTTCACCAGCCCGCGCAATCACCTCTCCAGCGCCGGGCTCGGCACCATGGGCTTCGGTCTGCCCGCCGCCATCGGGGCCAAGATGTCCCGCCCCGAGGACGAGGTGGTGCTGGTGAGTGGTGACGGCTCCTTCATGATGAACGTGCAGGAGCTGGGCACCATACGCCGGGCCCAGCTCAAGGTGAAGATGGTGCTGATCGACAACCAACGGCTCGGCATGGTGCGCCAGTGGCAGGAGCTGTTCTTCGACGGCCGCTACAGCGAGACCATCCTCTCCGACAACCCGGATTTCATCGCCCTGGCGGCCGCCTTTGGCATCCCCGGTGAAACCATCACCCGCAAGGATGAGATCGCCGGTGCCCTGGATCGCCTGCTCGGCAGCGAGAGCGCCTATCTGCTGCATGTCGCTATCTCAGAGGAAGAGAATGTCTGGCCCCTGGTACCACCGGGAGTCGCCAACCACAAGATGATGGAACAACGCCCATGAACCACGCCCCGCTGGCTAGCAACACGGCTCCCCTGAGCCAGGTCAACACCCTGGAGATCCACGCGAAATCCAGGCCCGAAGTGATGGAACGAGTACTGCGAGTGGTGCGCCACCGCGGCTTCAATCTCAATGCCCTGCATATGGAGCAAGATTGCCAACAGCTGCGGATCACGGTTACTGTCGAGTCGACGCGTCCCATCGCGCAGCTGTGGAGTCAGCTGGTCAAGCTGGTGGACGTCTCCCGGGTCGATGCACTGGAACCGCAGCCCAGAATAAACCCATAAGGAGCAGCAAGCATGTCACAGGCCACCCACCCTCAATTCATCTGGTTCAACGGCAATATGGTGCCCTGGCAAGATGCCCAGGTACACGTCATGAGTCATGCCTTGCACTACGGCTCCTCGGTGTTCGAGGGGGTGCGTGCCTACGACACCCCCAAGGGCACCTGCATCTTCCGCCTGCAGGAGCACAGTCGGCGCCTGTTCGATTCCGCCAGGATCTACTGGATGGATGTGCCCTTCAGCGAGGCCGAGGTGAACGACGCCTGTCGCGCTGTGGTCCGTGCCAATGGCCTCAAGAGCGGCTACCTGCGCCCACTCGCCTTTATCGGCAACGTAGGACTGGGGCTGCATCCGCCGCTGGATGCCAAGGCGGATCTCATCGTTGCCGCCCTGCCCTGGGGCGCCTATCTGGGGGAAGAAGGGCTGAAAAACGGGGTGGACGTGTGCGTCACCTCCTGGAATCGACTCGCTCCCAACACCATACCGACCGGGGCCAAGGCCGGCGGCAACTACCTCTCGTCACAGCTCATCAGCCGGGAGGCCAAGCGCAACGGCTATGCCGAAGGGCTGGCACTGGACGTGAACGGCTACCTGAGCGAGGGGGCGGGGGAGAACCTCTTCCTGGTGAAGAATGGGGTACTGTTCACACCGCCCGCTACCGCCGCCATCCTGCCCGGCATCACCCGCGACACCATAATGACGCTCGCACGAGACCTCGGATATGAGGTGCGCGAGCAGGCACTGCCCCGCGAGGCGCTCTATGTGGCCGACGAGATCTTCATGACCGGCACCGCCGCCGAGGTGACTCCAGTGCGCTCCGTGGATCGAATGCAGGTGGGGGCAGGCTGCCGTGGACCCATCACCGAGCAGTTGCAGAATGCCTTCTTCGGCCTGTTCAACGGCCAGACCGAGGATAAATGGAACTGGCTCACCCCGGTCGACGATTGATGGACAGCGCGGGCGACGTTGTCGCCCGCAGATAGCCAGGCCAGAAGAGAGAGCAAGTGCCGAGTCGGCTATGGCAAGGGCCACGTCCTTTGCCACAACCGATTCGAATTGACGGTTTCGCATCATTAATTTGCCCAGCAGGGCTCATGTATTCAGGGAGTAGAGACAATGCCGAAGTTGAGATCCGCCACCACCACCCACGGACGTAACATGGCCGGAGCCCGTGCCCTCTGGCGCGCCACCGGCATGACAGACGAGGACTTTGGCAAGCCCATCATCGCCGTGGTCAACTCCTTCACCCAGTTCGTGCCCGGTCACGTTCACCTCAAGGATCTCGGTCAGCTGGTGGCCAGGGAGATAGAGGCGGCCGGTGGCGTTGCCAAGGAGTTCAACACCATCGCCGTGGATGACGGCATCGCCATGGGCCACGGCGGCATGCTCTATTCGCTGCCGTCCCGGGAGCTCATCGCCGACTCCGTGGAGTACATGGTCAATGCCCACTGCGCCGATGCCATGGTCTGCATCTCCAACTGTGACAAGATCACCCCGGGGATGCTGATGGCGGCGCTGCGCATCAACATTCCGGTGATCTTCGTCTCCGGCGGCCCCATGGAGGCGGGTAAGACCAAACTCTCCGATCAGATCATCAAGCTGGATCTGGTGGACGCCATGATCCAGGGCGCCGACCCCAAGGTCTCCGACGCCCAGAGCGATCAGATAGAGCGCAGCGCCTGCCCCACCTGCGGCTCCTGCTCCGGCATGTTCACCGCCAACTCCATGAACTGCCTGACCGAAGCCCTGGGCCTCTCCCAGCCGGGCAACGGCTCCATGCTGGCGACCCACACCGATCGCGAGCAGCTGTTCAAGCTGGCCGGCCAACGCATCGTCGCTCTGGCCAACCGTTACTACCAGCAGGATGACGAGAGCGCCCTGCCGCGCAACATCGCCACCAAGGCGGCGTTCGAGAATGCCATGGCACTCGACATCGCCATGGGCGGCTCGACCAATACGGTGCTGCACCTGTTGGCGGCGGCCCAAGAAGCGGGCGTCGACTTCACCATGGATGACATCGACCGCATGTCCCGCCGGGTGCCCCAGCTGTGCAAGGTCGCTCCCTCGACCCAGAAGTATCACATGGAAGATGTGCACCGCGCCGGTGGTGTGGTGGCTATCCTGGGTCAGCTGGAAAGAGCCGGTCTGGTCCATGGCGATACCCGCAACGTGCTTGGCACCAGCTTGCACGAGCTGCTGGAGCGCTATGATGTGAGCCGCACCCAGGATAAAGCGGTGCATGATTTTTACCGCGCCGGCCCGGCTGGCATCCGCACCACCAAAGCGTTCAGCCAAAGCTGCCGCTGGACAGAGCTGGATCTGGACCGCGCCGAAGGTTGCATCCGCTCCCTGGATAATGCCTACAGCCTGGAGGGGGGGCTGGCCGTACTGTCCGGCAACATCGCCCTCAATGGCGCCATCGTCAAGACCGCCGGTGTCGATGAAGAGAACCTCTGCTTCCGTGGCCCGGCCCGGGTATTCGAGAGCCAGGACAGCGCGGTGGCGGGCATTCTGGATAGCACAGTCAAAGCTGGTGAAGTGGTCGTGATCCGCTACGAAGGCCCGAAAGGTGGCCCCGGCATGCAGGAGATGCTCTACCCCACCACCTATCTCAAATCCATGGGATTGGGCAAAGCGTGCGCGCTCATCACCGACGGACGCTTCTCCGGCGGCACCTCGGGTCTCTCCATCGGTCACGTCTCCCCCGAGGCGGCTTCCGGCGGCACCATAGGGCTGGTGGAGGATGGCGACATCATCAATATCAATATCCCGGCCCGCACTATGGTGCTGGAAGTGGCCGACAGCGTGCTGGCCGCTCGCCGTGCCGCCGTCGATGCCCGGGGCTGGAAGCCGCTGGACAGGCAACGTCAGGTCTCCTATGCCCTGCGCGCCTACGCCATGCTCGCCACCAGTGCCGACAAGGGTGCGGTGCGCGATTTAAGCAAGCTGGAGGAGTGATGATGTCCCCTACGACAAGTTATCTGAACGACATGCTGCTCGCCTCATCCTGTGCCGACAAGGGCATGGTGTGGCGCGATCTCAGCAAGCTGGAGGAGTAAGCCATGGTCTCTGCGGCGGATTATCTACGCAAGATACTGCTCTCCCCCGTCTATGAGGCGGCGCGGGTCACCCCCTTGCAGACACTGAAAAGATTGTCCGAGCGGCTCGGCAACCATGTCGCTCTCAAGCGGGAAGATTTGCAGCCGGTGCACTCTTTCAAACTGCGCGGCGCCTATCACAAGATTGCGACCTTGAGTGCCGAGCAGAAGGCTCATGGCGTGGTGGCGGCCTCGGCAGGCAACCATGCTCAGGGGGTCGCCCTGTCGGCGGCCAAGCTTGGCATCCATGCCATCATCGTCATGCCCAAGACCACGCCAGACATCAAGATAGATGCGGTGCGGGCCCAAGGCGGCAATGTGCTGCTATTTGGCAACAGCTTCGACGAGGCCTATGCCGAGAGCCGCCGCCTGTCAGAAACCGAGGGTTACACCCTGATCCCGCCCTTCGACGACGTCGAGGTGATCGCGGGCCAGGGCACCATCGGCAAGGAGTTGCTGGAGCAGGACACTCACCTCACCCATGTGTTTGTCCCCGTGGGCGGCGGCGGCCTGGCCGCCGGGGTGGCGGTCTATATCAAGCAGCTGCTGCCAAATGTGAAGGTGATAGGGGTGGAAGCCGAGGGTTCCGCCTGCCTCAAGGCGGCGCTGGAGGCGGGCGAGCCGATCAATCTGGATCGGGTCTCGCTGTTTGCGGACGGGGTGGCGGTCAAGCGCATCGGCACCGAGACCTTCCGGCTCTGCAACCAGTATCTGGACGAGGTGGTGACCGTCTCCAACGATCAGATCTGCGCGGCCCTGAAAGACATCTTCGACGACTGCCGCGCCATCGCCGAGCCGTCCGGTGCCCTCTCCCTGGCGGGGCTCAAGGCCTACAGCGAGCGCGAGCAGGTCAAGGGTGGCCGGATGGCGGCCATACTCTCTGGCGCCAACGTCAACTTCCATAGCCTGCGTTATGTGTCGGAGCGCTGCGAGATAGGCGAGAAGCGCGAGGGCATGCTGGCGGTGAGCATCCCCGAGCGCAAGGGGGCCTTCCTCGACTTCTGCCGCAACCTAGGATCGCGGATGGTGACCGAGTTCAACTACCGTTACTCCGATGCCGAGCAGGCCTCGCTGTTTGTCTCGGTGCGACTCACCGGCGGTGACGAAGAGTTGGGTCAGATCGAAGCCCATCTCAATGGCAACGGCTACCCCGTGGTCAATATGACGGACAACGAGCTGGCCAAGAATCATGTGCGTTACATGATTGGCGGCCGCCCTGCGCGGCCCCTTGGTGAGCGGCTCTACAGCTTCAAGTTCCCGGAGCAGCCGGGCGCCCTGATGCGTTTTCTGGAGACCCTTGGCTGCCGCTGGAACATCAGCCTGTTCCACTATCGCAACCATGGCGCCGACTATGGCCGGGTGCTCTGTGCCTTCGAGCTGCCGGACGAGGACGTGGCCGCCTTCCACGACTACCTGCGCGAGCTGGGTTACGGCTGGAAGGAGGTGAGCGAGGATCCCGCCTACCGGCTGTTCCTGGCGAACTGAATCCGGGGAACCCCATGAACAAGAGCGGGAGGCAGAGGCCTCCCGCTCTTTTTTGGGCCAGCCGCCACCTTGACCGCACGGGGACATGCTTTGTTTGTCAGCCAGTTCACACTCTGGGATATCTGGTCGTTTGAGACCCGCTGCAGATGGGGTAGGCTGGTGACGGCGGTCCTGTACGGCGCCCGGCATCATGGCCTGGATAGCAGCCGTGACGCCTGATCCCAAGACAGATGACTCATGGAAGAGGCACCCACATGACAAAATCCCTGCTAGCTGCCCTGATTGGCTGCGCATGCATGACAGGTCTGGCCCAGGCTCAGGCCCTCGATAACAGCTGGTATCTGGGGGGAAAGGCCGGTTGGTCCCACTTCTACGGGGTCGATTACGACGGTCAGATCAAAGATATCGTCGATCTTGTCGAACCGGACAAGCAGGAGAGTGACCTGGGGCTGGGTGGCTTCATTGGTTATCAGTTGAACCCGAATCTGGGCTTTGAGCTGGGTTATGACTGGCTAGGCAAGTACCAGCTGGACAAGTCCGCCTCCCAGGGCACCGAGTCGGCCAGGATCGATGGCGAAGCCAAGGCGCAGATGGTGCAGGCCACCATGAGAATCAGCCTGCCTGCCACCCCGGCGCTGGACATCTATGGCCGTTTGGGCGGCGCCTATGCCTGGACTGAAAGCGCCTTCTCTGCCAGCTATCAAGACGCAGCCAATCCCTCCAGCAATGCGTCATCTTCCAGTACCGGGCACAAGTACCATGGCGCAGCCTTCGTCGGCGCCCTCGGCGCCGAATACGCCTTCAATCCCAGTTGGGCGCTGCGCCTCGAATACCAATACACCACCCCCCTTGGCAATACCTCCCCTGGCGAGTCAGGCATAGAGCTGGATAACGGCCTGTTCGCCCTGGGGCTGGTCTACCGCTTCGGACAGGGGGGAGAGGAGGTGGTGGCGGCCAGTCCGGCACCGGCCGCGGTCGTCCCCGCCACCGTCATCATGCAGCAGCGTTTCACCCTGAGTTCGGATGTACTGTTCGAATTCAACAAGGCGAGCCTCAGGCCCGAGGCCAACCAGGCGCTGGACACCCTGTTCCAGCAGATAGTGGCGGCCAACCCCCAGGACGGCATAGCAACAGTGGTGGGTCACACAGATAGACTGGGCGCGGATGACTACAACCAGAACCTGTCCGAGCTGCGTGCCCGTTCCGTAGCCGATGCGCTGATCGGCCGTGGCTGGCCGGCAGAAAAGATGCAAGTGGAAGGGCGAGGCGAGCGGGAACCCATCACCGCCAACCAGTGCAACAGTGGCAGCAAGTCTGAACTCATCGTCTGTCTGGCGCCGGATCGCCGGGTCGAGGTCAAGCTGAACGGCATTGGCGAGGGGTCGCCGCAATAACCCATGAGAAAAACAGAAATAAGAGAGCGCCATACAGGTGCTCTCAGAATGACGAATGATGGAGGGTTAGTGTATTAGGAATTGATGAATTTCCACGTGAGGCCATTTTTCATATTTTATGGTCCCGTTTATCTAGCCGTTAGCATCTAAACGGACGAGTAAAAATCAGGCAGCACGCATCATAGTTACCGTGAGAAAGTTCGTGACATCTTATCGAGGATGTCTAAATATTGAGGCTGCCACATTAATTAACATCTATTACATGTGCATTATTTATGCTCCTATTTAATCGCCGAAGCATTATCTAATCTATAAAAATTTCGGAGTGGCTCCCCCTTTGCCTGCAAACGACAACTTACTGTAAAATAAGATAATGCATGCAAGCTGATAAATTTAAATCGTTATGGTATCAGACGCCCCGTATGGGGGGGGGTCATAATTAATTTCATATATTTTCGATTTATTTACCTTCATTGGAGGGTGATATTTGTGCAGTAAATGCTGGCTTTGTCATTTATTTTCGCGAGCAGGTAAATCGTTTGGGTTGTCAAGGGAAATGATGAGTAAAAATGATGATATCTAATAAAACTGCAGTTTAGGCATTGGTTATGTGGCAGGACGCTGCTGACTGTAAATAAGTTAGGCAAGGAATAGTATGAATAAATCGTTTCGTCTTACCGCTCTTAGTTGTGCTTTTATGATTGCCGCTGGCTGCAGCTCGCAGCAGATGCAAGATTTCAACGCGACCGTCAACGATATTGGGAAAAATTATGGGATGCCCGTACTTTGCGGTGCAGGCATGATTGCTGGTGGCGTCACCGGGTATGCACTCAGTGGTAAAGACGGTGTAGTGGCAGGTGCTGCCATTGGCGGGGCCCTCGGCTGCGCCGCTGGATATGCATGGCAATCTCGGCTGCGTGAGCTGGACCGTATTGCTCAGGAAGAGAATCTCAAGATAACTACAGAACAGCTGACGCTCGCCGAGCCAACAGTGGTGACGGCTGTACCGCAGAATGCTGGCTTAGTCGCTCAGATCCCGGACACTGGTATGTTTGCGATTGGCTCTGAGCAGCTGACAGAGAGCGGCCAGCGCGTTGTGACGAAGTTAGCTCAGGTTTATGCCAAAACTCAGACTACCGACCAAGCCGATGTGTCCAAGGAGCTTCAATCGCGTCGAATTCTCATCGTAGGTCACAGTGATGCGACTGGTCCTGCAGATTTGAATCAGAAATTGTCTGAACGCCGAGCTCAAACAGTCGGCAAGGTATTGGTGAAGGCGGGTATTCCTGCCACCTCTATTTATTACCAAGGAGCTGGTTCTTCTCGTCCCATTGCAGATAACAGCGATTTGCTGCTTCGTGGCCAGAATCGCCGGGTCGAGATCGTCGAACTCGCGAACGAACAGGCTCTGGTGATGCGGGCTCAGTCCGAAGAGGGCAATACCAGATATCTGCGTTATGGAGCTTCCGATACCGCCAAGCCTAATATGGCCGCGTCCAAATCGGCAGGCCAGCCCGCAAGCAGTCCAAGCAAGGTGGCGGGTTCTCAGAAAACAACGGCTAGTCAAGCCACCGCTAAACAAAGCTTACCTGACACCAACGTGGCCAAGACAGCACCCAAGACCAAGCCCGCCGTGGACTTTGGTGGCAGCCCGGCTGATGCCTATCAGTGGAATATGGCCCAGAATATCAAACCCAAGGCGAGTGGTTTTGCCCTAATCAGCAATGCTTATGCGAGTGACATGCCGATGTCGAGTTGTGAAGCGGATAAACCGCGCAGTGCTGGACAAGTGTTGAGCATGGCAAATGACAAGCCGCTTGAACGTCATGCCACCAAGGAGTACATGCCGGGCTATAACAACCGTGTCTGGGCCAATACCGTCAACGGTCATCTGGTGACTGTCTCTCCGGTTTCCATCTTGCGTGATAATGCCAAGGTCGATCGTCAGCCAATCCTGCAGGTTGTTCAGGGCTACAAGAGCTCAGGCCAGAAAAAGGCCCAAACCCTCAAGGCTGTGGCCAACACTTACGAAGGCGAGAGTGAAGTGCTTTACCGTGTCTTCGCCAGCGACCCCAAGGCATCTGTGTCCTGCATGGATCTTGTGTTCAGTAAAGGTAACGCCAAGGTAAGCCAAGGCGCCCTGTTCTATCCGTCTGGTTCAGAGGCCTACGTGGCTTCGTACATGCCAATCCCCGCCACCAATTCCAAGTAAGAAAACGGAGTACCTTATTAGTGGAAGATTTCTCTCTGGCAGCGCTTAAAGCGTTGATCCTCGCCAATCAAATGCTGACTGTTGGCATTATTTCATTTCTTTTGAGCGCCGTTGTGGTGTGGAAGCACTGGGAAAATGTGTCCTACTTCCTGATCCGGGTATGGCACAGCCTTCCTCTGATTGGCACTGTTGCTCGCCTTTCGCGCAAACCGGCCTCTGTCGATGGGGATGGCTGGATAAACCACGAAGTGACCCTGTCGAATGTGTACTACCGCGAATATAAAAAATATATGAAAGGCCCGGAGGCTTACAACGCCTCCTTGGACTACTTGGCAAAGGCAGGGGAGGCTGGCCGTTCCCCGCGTCCTGCGTGGGTGCTTATTTTGGTATTGGTTTTGGTAGTAGTCGAGGCCATGGGGTTTGCCTATGTGCTTGCAGGCTGGATGAACATGGATGCCTCAACCAATGATCGTCACTTGCTGACGGCAGGTGCTGCGCTCTTGCTTGCTGTTGTGTCGGCACTCTTAGCGGAAGTTGCTGGGCACTCTCTGCATCATAATGGTCTGATTGCCCGTGCTCGTCATTGGTGGCAAGGTGAAGAACCTTCCAAACGCTCTCGTACCCTGAAGGCCAACAAAGCGATCAATCTGGAGGATTCCTTCTCGGACTCTGACAAACCGGATTATGAGCAGCTATTGGCCCGCCTGAAGGATGTAAACTCAGGCGTGACTCGCAAGTTCTTCTGGTTGGCTGTCTGTGCGGCTTTTGTTACCTCTATGGCTGTGGGGGCCTTCGTGGTTCGTTCTGCCACCCTAGACAGTATCGAAACCGAGATGGTTAACAGTATGCGTGCAGAAGTGACTGCACAGAATGAGAGCAGTATTGGTTCGCCGTTTGATCTGCCGGAGGAGTCACAAGCCATTAACAGTGAGGCTGACGAGGCCACCATTGAAGACAAAATGCAGGCCATCCGTGAAGCTAGCCTGACGACGTACGTCATGTTGTCACTGATCTACATCGCTATCCAAGGCATCAGTATCTGGCTTGCCAGCAAATACTACTTTGCGGGAACGCACTCCCAGGCAGCTTGGCGCTTGACCCACGAGTATGCCACTGCCGAGGAAATGCTGGACGCAATGGATCAGCAGCGAACGGCCATTGCCAGCCATGCTGATGATAAGCTGCGCCGTCTTCAGACCTTGCTGTCTAGCCGTGACCACACCAACTCAGGTGTGTTGGGTGCACTGGAAGGGGAAAATTCTGCCCATCGCAACTTTTTGGCCTTTGTTAAGTTCAAGGCGGGCAAAGTATCGTCCAGGCCAACCACCCAAGCGGTACAGGTAGAGCAAGCCACTCAGCTGGCCCCTGTGGTACCAGCAGCACCTCAAGCTGAGATTGTCCCAATCCCTGTGCCTGTTGCAGCAGTCCCGACCCAGGTAGTATCCGATATCAAGGCATCCGATTTTCATGATGTCACCGGTTTACCTGAGGAAAATCTAGCCGCAGCCAGTCGCGCACTGGGGGTGGATGAAGCTCAACTGCGTGATATCCGTGAGCAGCAAATGGCCCTCAAGACCCTCGGCCTGTTCCCAACCAAGCAGAGTGCCTAATCGTGAAAATCACCAAGCTATTACTACTGGCGTTGACGCTGCCCTGCGCAGCCTTGGCCGCCGACCGTAACGATATGCAGAGCTGCTATGAACGCAATGGCCTGACCGATATCAAGCCTGCGGGTAGCGGTCGCGAGCTGGTGGTCATCATCGACCAGACCATTCCTATGCCTGATGATCTGCAACGTAGCAGTTGGGGGCAGATCGATCGGTTCGTACAGACCGGTGATCGCGTCAAGCTCTATACCTTCTCCGCCTTCTTACCTGGCGAATACCTTCGCCTGGCCTACGCAGGACAACTGGATATGCCGTTGGAGGGGGAGATCCGGGATGATGTCAGCATGCGCAAATTGCGCAGCCTGGACACCTGCCTGGCGACACAAACAAAGGTCTTTCGTAGCGGCTTTGGCAAGCAGTTCGTGAAAGCATTGCGTGAAGCTCGTCAGGACATCCCAAAGAGCGAGATCATGAACTCTCTGCGTAAAGTGGGTGAGGATATGAGGATGGAGCAAGGGATCAGCGATCGTGTTGTGTTCCTGATTTCGGACATGCTTGAGCATTCTGATTACACCAGCTTCTACGCGACTAACAAGATCAAGCAGTTGAATGTGAGCGATGAGCTCAAGCTGGCAAAGAGCAAGGCGCTGTTTGCTGATTTGCAGGGCGCCCGGGTCTATGTTGCTGGCGCAGGACTAGTGACTGACTCGGTGAAGCATGCTTATCGCTCCGGCAAGACCATGGATGCACTCGGCGACTTCTGGTTCCAGTATTTTGAAGGCTCAAATGCGGCACTTTCAAATTTTGGCACCCCAAGCCTCAGCACTGACCTGCGCTGACACTAATAGCGTATTGGTAGTGGGATGCCCATTGGGGAGCCCCTCATTACCCTGCGCAATTAGGTCTGTATCAGATTAACAAGGTTAAAAACCAGAAGAGACAAAGCAGGGAGGCCAAGCCTCCCTGTTTTGTTGCGTGGTCGGCGTCAGGCCAGGGCCGGAGCTGGCTTGCGGCTCAGCCGACGATATCCTGCGGCGATCACTATCAACAGCAGGGCGCCGGGCAGCACCGTCTGCCAGAGGAAGGGCCAGGACTGGGCCGTGAGCAGCACCAGCAGCGGATTGGCACCAGCGGGGGGATGTATCAGCCCCAGCCCTTGCATCAGCACGATGGCGAGCCCCACGCCGAGGGCCAGCTTGATCTCGAGTGGCAGGGGCAACCCCTGCACCAACAGACCCACTGCGGCGGCGAGCAGGTGACCACCCAGCACGTTTTGCGGGCGCGCGAGCGGGCTCTGTGGCAGGGAGAACAGCAACACGCAGCTCGCCCCAAAAGGTGCCATCAGCAGGGGCAGCTGCCAACCCAGATCCAGCCAGCCAAGCAGGGCTATGGCCAGACTGGCCCCCAGTCCCGCCAGCAAGGCGTTTTGCCATCGTTTCCATTCCATCTCTGTTCTCCTGATGTGTTGCGGGTGCCTTGACCCAGGTTGAGACATTAGGTAGACAGATCGGTGTACTTCAAGGGGAAATAGATGATGAGCGAGAAACGGCAGCAATTGATGGCGACCGCCTACCGGCTGTTCAACCGCCATGGCTTTCACGCCACCGGCATAGATCGCATCTGGGCAGAGGCGGGCAGCACCAAACGTACCCTCTATCGCCACTTTCCCACCAAGGATGCCCTGATCGAAGCCGTCCTGACGGCCCGCGATGTCGAATTCTTTGCCCTGCTCGACACCAGACTGGCCGGTGTCTCCGGCCGGGAGGCCAGGTTGGAGGCCCTGCTCGATGGTTTCGCCGACTGGTTTGGCCGCAGCGATTTCTACGGCTGCAACTTTATCAATGCCAGCGCCGAGTTTGGCGATCCGCGCCACCCGGTACGCAAGCTGGTGGCGGCGCACAAGCGTGCCCTGCTGCTGTGGGTGAGTCAGAACCTGGACTGTGATGAGCAGGCCGCGACCAGGCTCTGCCTGCTGCTGGAGGGAGCGGTCGTGATGACGCACAGCTATCAGCAGGCTGAGGCGTTGAGTCAGGTTCGCCCCCTGGCATGGGCCCTGCTCGGCCAGTCCCTGGGGGAAACAGGGCCATGTCATGGCAGGATGGCAAACAAGATCAATGAGTTAACGACAAGGAGTCCAGAATGAGCAAGGTGGCACTGATCACGGGGGCGAGTCGCGGCATAGGGGCCGCCACCGCCCGGTTATTGGCGCAGCAGGGGGACCGGCTCTGTCTCAACTATCTGCGCGAAGCGGCCCGCGCCGAGGCGCTGGCCGAAGCGTTGAGGGCCCAGGGGACCGAGGTGATCACCATAGGGGCCGATCTCGCCGAGGAGGGGGAGGTGGTGCGGCTGTTCCAGACCCTTGACGCGCACTTCGGCGGCCTCGATGCCCTGGTCAACAATGCGGGCATCTTGCTGCCCCAGAGCCGGGTCGAAGATCTCGACGCCGCCCGCATCAACCGTTTGTTGACCACCAATGTCACCAGCCAGTTTCTCTGCTGCCGGGAGGCGGTGCGGCGCATGTCCCATCGCCACGGTGGCCGGGGTGGCGCCATCGTCAACGTCTCCTCGGCGGCGGCCCGGCTGGGCTCGCCCCATGAATATGTGGACTATGCCGCCAGCAAGGGAGCCATAGACACACTGACCCGGGGCTTGTCACTGGAGGTGGCGGGAGAGGGGATCCGGGTCAACTGCGTGCGGCCCGGCTTTATCCACACCGAGATGCACGGGGATGGCGGCGAGCCGGACAGGGTGGCCCGCCTGGCGCCCCAGATCCCCATGGGGCGCGGGGGTGAGCCGGTCGAGGTCGCCGCCGCCATTCGCTGGCTGCTGAGCGATGAGGCGTCCTATGTCACCGGTGCCTTCATCGATCTTGCAGGGGGGCGCTGAGGCGCGATCCCCCGCATGGGGTTGGTCAAGCTGACCAACTTGTGGTCTGAATGGCTCTTTAATGGCCCATGGAATGCGGCGGTTTAAGGGTATTTTTTATATAAATCAGTCTGTTATGTTTTGGCATAAGGATTGCGATAAAGGGGCAAGGGAGAGGCCCATGGGGGCCCCTGGCAGCAAGGATGAACAAGATGAAACAGATAGTGGCCATGGTACTGGCATTGGGACTGGCGGGGTGCAGCTGGCAAGACGATGAGATAGTGCGAGGCCAGGGCTCCCCGGTCGTTCAGCAGCTGCCCCTTGGCGACAGGATCGACAGCATATTGGCCGTGGTGCCAGCGGACATCACCCTGGTGCCCGGCACGCAGCGCGGGATCCGGTTGGAGGGGCAGGAAAATCTCTTGCCCTATCTGACCTTCAGCGAGAGTGGCCGCAAGCTGGAGATAGAGGTCAAGGAGGGTTACCGCCTCGACCCCGGCGAGCGACTCAAGGTGACCATCACGCTGCCTGCCCTGCGGGCATTGGCGCTGGCGGGCAGCGGCCGGGGCGAGATCGGCGCCTTCGAGGGAGATGAGCTGAGCCTCTCCCTGGCGGGGTCGGGGGGGATCCGCGCCAACCGACTGGCGATGAAGCGCCTGGAGGGCAACATCGCCGGCTCAGGGGATCTCGAGCTGATCCAGGGTCATGCGGACAGCCTCACCTTCAACATCGCTGGCTCCGGCGGCATAGAGGCTGCGGAGCTGGTGGCACGGGAGGTCGAGATCAATATCGCTGGCAGCGGAGATGTGGCGGTACATGCCGCGCAGAGGCTGACAGCTACCATCGCCGGTTCCGGCAACATCGACTACTGGGGGAGACCCGAGATAGAGAGCGAGATCCAGGGGTCGGGACAACTGGTGCGCCAGGGCGGCTGAACGCCAGGCTGGATGTCGATGCAACAGGGCCCTGACGGGCCCGTTTCGTTTATTGTGCCTGCCCATCAGGGGAGGGCGAGCCCTGCCTGCGTCGTCCCCCTGCCCTGTGGCTGCATGGCGGTTCAGGCGAGGGGAAGCTGCAGCTCCCTGTCGGCGTTGAGCCGCATCAGCAGCCACTGCATCCCGGCGAGGTGCTGGTGGTCATGACTGACCAGCAGACGCACCAGGCCATCCAGGGTGATCTCCCCATAGTTGCCATAATGGGCCCGTCGCCCCCAGGCCGAGGGGGGCAGCCCCTGGAGCCAGGTGACTGTGTGAGTGCGGGCGGCGCGAAAGCGGGCCAGTTGCACGGCGGGATCCTGATGGGGATAGTCATTGTCCTGGGCCAGCTGATAGCCATCGAGGGACGCCAGCTCGGGCCGGGTCTCCTCCAGGGTGCGCATAAAGCGCACCTGATAGCCTTGGGTCTCTATGTCCAGCAGGTGACAGAGGTGGCCCAGAGCCGAGAAGCGCTCGGAGGGAATACCGGCCCAGTTGGCCGGCTCCCAGTTCAGGTGATCGTCAGGCACCTGGTCGAACAGCTGCTCGAATCGGTCAGGCATGGCCAGCAGGGTGGTGAAGATGGGCATGTCAGCCTCCGGTTGTGATGGCATTGGCCAGCAGGGTCCCGATCGCCGCGACCAGCAGGGTGTTGGCGAGTACCAGCCAGAAGGCGAAGCGGATCAGGCTCTGCTCCTCCTCATGGCTCCCCTTGGCCAGGCCGATCAGCAGGGCGACCATGGGCAGGGAGCCCAGGGCGGCATGACCAGCGGCACTGTTCTGGACGGCTGCCATGATGGGTAGCAGCGACTCGGCGAGGGGCAGGTGCGCGATGGAAGGCATGACGATGGCATTGCCGCCGACGTTGGAACCCGTGATGTAGCCAGACAGACCGCCGAACAGGGCGATCAGGGGGCTCAGCAGGCTGGCGTTCAGCTCGCTCAGGCCCTGATTTATGCTGGTCAGGAAGCCAGCCTTGACCAGCAGCTGGGACATGAAGAGGAAGAAGAGGATGGTGAGCAGGGGGCGCTTGGCCCGGGTGAACCAGGCCTGACTCAGCTGCTGGCTACCCTCTCTGGCGATAAGCAGCAAGCTGACGCAGAGCAGCGCCAGACCAGGGGAGGCGAGGGGCTTCCAGCTGACCTGATTGCCCTGGATCACCAGGAGATCGGCGATGCCAAACAGGGCGTTGAGTCCCTTGAGCAGCAAGATGGCCGCCAGCAAGGCGAGGTAGGGCCACGCCTGACGGGGAAACTGGAGCCGGGCCTGCTCCTTGAAACGGGCCCAGGCCAGTCCGGCCAGCAGTATGGTACCACCGGCACCGACCCCCGCTATCTCGGGCCCAGCCGTGCGGCTGATGAAGTGCAGCAGCACGATGAAGAGCCCGGCCATGGCGCAGCCTGCCAGATAGACCAGGGGGTTCTTCTGCCCCATCAGCCAGAGGGCCAGGCAGATGGCCAGCATGAAGACAGGGGCGCTGGTCCAGGCGGCCCAGGCGCCAAGCGTCTCTGCGGGCAGACCCGCCAGGGCCGCCCCTATGACGGTGGCCAGCCCCAGGGTGCCCCAGGGCATGATGCACATGCCGGTGAGGGCGATGCGTAGCGCCACCTGGCGATCCAGCAGGGCCAGCAGCAGAGGAACCGTGGCGATCAGCGAGACCCCGAAGCCGGTCATGGACTCGAGCAGGGGAGCCAGCCCAAGCACGACGAAGACCCCGAGTGCGGCCCCCCGCCAGCCGAGCCCGCTCACCCAGCCCTCCAGGGCCTGATTGGCCCTGATACGCTCGAGGTAGATGACGAACAGCAAGCCCGGGGCTATCACGCAGGCCGTGCTCAGGAAGAGCACAGTGCTGTCTTGCAGCACCCGCACCAGGGTCGCGGGGAGGAAGGGATCCGCCAGGCCGCCCAGCCACAGGGCCAGGGTCAGCAGGGATCCCATCAGGGCCGCCTGCACCGGCGGGCGTTTCAGCCCCATGATGAGGGAGATCACCAGCAGTATGGGGGAGAGTTGGATGAGGGCAATCATGATAGGATCTCGTAATGGGGGTAAGGGTGACGAAAGAGTCTTGGCGATTTTCTAGCACGCCGGTAGATGAGATTCAAGGTGGTCCACTTTGTGTGTGGTTAGCATAAACATTTGTTTTTAATTGGATTAATGAAGGTTAATACTGCTGGGGTTGATCCGCTGGCGCCATCTGTCGGCGCCCAGCTGGGGGTTCTGGCGGCGATGCCGTGGGGTGCGCGGTTGGGGGAGGGGGCACCATATCTGCTGCGCCTGCTCGGGCTGGCAAGATTTAATGTCAGGCAAAATATCTGCGATGGGGGTGAGAAAAGGGCGCAGGAGGCCGGGAAGGGAAGTGAGGGGGCAAATGTCGGCAGACAGCTCGGGAAGAGGAGGGCAGTTGGGCTGCCCTCGATACGCGGGGCGATCAGGGGCGATCGAGCAGATGCTCGGCGTGAAAGCGCAGGTGCGCTTCGATGAAGCTCGCCACGAAGAAGTAGCTGTGATCGTAGCCAGCATGACGGTGCAGTTCCAGAGGCCACGCTTTGGCCTCGGCGGCTTCCGCCAGGGCATCGATACCGAGCTGCTCGTCGAGGAAAGGATCGTCCAGGCCGACATCGACCCGGGTGGGCAGCGCCTGGCAATCATGATGACGCAGCAGCTGGCAGCTATCCCACTCCTGCCACAGCAGGGGGTTGTTGCCGAGGTAGGCGCCGAGGGCCTTCTGGCCCCAGGGGGCGCGGCTCGGGTGGCTGATGGGGCTGAAGGCCGACACCGAGCGGTAGCGGCCCGGCTCGCGCAGGGCGGCGATCAGGGCACCATGACCTCCCATGGAGTGACCGCTGATGGCGCGGCGATTCGAGATGGGGAAGTGGGTCTCGATGAGGGCGGGCAGCTCCCGGGTGACGTAGTCATACATCTGGTAATGCTCGCGCCAGGGGGACTGGGTGGCGTTGACGTAAAAACCCGCGCCCTTGCCGAGGTCGTAACCGGCATCGTCGGGCACCTGCTCACCCCTGGGGCTGGTGTCCGGTGCCACCAGGGCGATGCCCAGTTCGGCGGCGATGCGCTGGGCACCGGCTTTTTGCATGAAATTCTCGTCGGTGCAGGTGAGGCCCGAGAGCCAGTAGAGCACGGGTACCTTCTGGCCGGTCAGGGCCTGAGGCGGCAGATAGACGGCGAAGCGCATCTCGCAGCCGAGCAGGTTCGATTCGTGACGATACTGCTTGTGCCAGCCATCGAAGCTCTTGTTGCTGGCGATGATATCTAACGACATCTGGGATCTCCTGCGCCATGGGGCGCCTGGGATGAACGAATAGGGGCGGGGATAACCCCGCCCCTGCTGACTCAGTAGTGGATGACGGTGCGGATGCTCTTGCCTTCATGCATCAGCTCAAACGCCTCGTTGATCTGCTCCAGCGCCATGGTGTGGGTGATGAAGTCATCCAGCCGGAACTCACCCTGCATGTAGCGCTGTACATAGCTCGGCAACTCGCTGCGACCACGCACGCCGCCGAAGGCGCTGCCGCGCCAGACTCGGCCGGTGACCAGTTGGAACGGACGGGTGCTGATCTCCTGACCGGCCCCGGCCACGCCGATGATGACCGACTCGCCCCAGCCCTTGTGGCAGCACTCGAGTGCGGCGCGCATCACCTTGACGTTGCCGATGCACTCGAACGAGAAGTCGACGCCGCCGTCGGTCATCTCGACGATCACCTCCTGGATGGGCTTGTCATAGTCGTTCGGGTTGATGCAGTCGGTGGCGCCGAGCTTGCGGGCAAGCGGAAACTTGCTCTCGTTGATGTCGATGGCGATGATGCGACCGGCCTTGGCCAGACGGGCGCCGATCACGGCGGAGAGGCCGATGCCCCCCAGCCCGAAGATGGCGACGCTCTCACCCTCTTTGACCTTGGCGGTGTTCATCACGGCGCCTATGCCGGTGGTGACGCCGCAGCCGAGCAGGCACACCTCTTCCAGGGGCGCGGCCGGGTCCACCTTGGCGATGGAGATCTCGGGCAGCACAGTGTATTCGCTGAAGGTGGAGGTGCCCATGTAGTGATAGATGGGCTGACCATTGCAGGAGAAACGGGTGGTGCCGTCCGGCATCAAGCCCTTGCCCTGGGTGGTGCGGATCTTCTGGCACAGGTTGGTCTTGCCGGATTTGCAGAACTTGCACTCGCCGCATTCGGGGGTGTAGAGCGGGATCACGTGATCGCCGACCTTGACGCTGGTAACCCCCGCGCCGACGGATTCGACGATGCCGCCCCCCTCATGGCCCAGGATGCAGGGGAAGACCCCTTCCGGATCTTCACCGGACAGGGTGAAGGCATCGGTGTGGCAGACGCCGGTGGCGACAATGCGTACCCGCACTTCACCGGCCTGGGGCGGCATCACCTCAATCTCTTCGATGGAGAGGGGCTGACCCGAACCCCAGGCGATGGCGGCCTTGCACTTGATGCTCTGTACCTGTGCCATAAAGACTCCTCTGGTTGTGCGCGTTGGCGGATGAAATAAAAAGAGGGTCTGCTGACCCGAACCTCAGTGTAGTTTCCCGCTGATTTGGTGATAATGGGGTCAAATATCAAATCACTTTTACACATAGGTAATAATGTTCGGTTGGGAAGGGGTCTGTGAATTTGTCAGCGTGGCGGAGCAGGGGGGCTTTACCCCGGCGGCCAGAGAGCTGGGGGTGTCGGTGGCCCAGGTCAGCCGCCAGGTGGCGCAGCTCGAAGACAGGCTGCAGGCCAAGTTGCTGCTGCGCACCACTCGTCAGGTGCGGCTCACCGAGCTTGGCGAGATCTATTACCGCCACTGCCGTCAGCTGCTCGACAACCTCTACGAAGCCGAGCTGGCCCTGGGACGGCATCAGGCCCAGCCCCAGGGGTTGCTGCGCATCACGGCCCCCGTCTCCTATGGCGAGAGCCGCATCGCCCCCCTGGTCAACGACTTCATGGTGCGCTACCCGGCCCTGGAGGTGACCCTCAACCTCACCAATCAGCTGCTGGATCTGGTGCACGATGGTTACGATCTGGCGATCCGGCTCGGTCACCTCAAGGATTCGAGCCTGGTGGCGCGCCGTCTGGCAGGACGGGTGCCCTATGTGTGTGCCTCCCCGGGCTACACGGCGAGTCGGGGCATGCCCAACAGCCTCTCGGAATTGAGCCGCCACACCTGCCTGCTCGGCAACGGTGACGAGTGGCACTTCACCCTGGATGGCCGCCCGTACAGCGTGCGGGTGCGCGGCCTGCTCAAGTGCAACAGCGGCCATGCCCTGATGGATGCGGCCCTCAAGGGGATAGGCATAGTGCAATTGCCCGATTACTACGTCAGCGATCACCTGGCCGCCGGTCGCCTCATCGAGTTGCTGCCCGAGATGCGGGCCCCCGAAGAGGGGATCTGGGCCCTCTACCCGCAGAATCGTCACCTATCCCCCAAGGTGCGACTGTTGGTGGACTATCTGGCCGAGCGGCTCGACCAGCCCGGCCAGCCTTCCCTGGCACCGCCTATCGGCTGAAGGGCCAGGCTTGGGCAGACTGGTTGTGAGTGATGATGAGACTAGAAGGAGGCCAGCGGATGGTTCTGACTAGACTATGCCTGTATGATTATTTTGCTTCATATGAGCCTCTCTTGGTGTAACCTATTTGGCACATCAGACCTGTTCAGGCTTGGTTTCACCTCTTTTTATGGATAAGGGACAGATAAAAATGAAAGGCACGGTAATTGATTTCAATGAGGCCAACCGGACTGGCTTGATTTCGGCAGATGATGGTAAACGATATCAACTTGATATGAGTGAATGGAAAGGAAGCCAGCGCCCAAAAAGTGGATTAAAAGTTGATTTTTCTGTTGAAGGAGAGGACGCAAAGGCTATCTACGTAGTGGCCTCTAATATTGTTGGGTCGAAGAAAGTAGCAGCTGCATTATTTGCTTTTTTTCTAGGCGCCTTTGGTGCGCATAAATTTTATCTTGGCTACACCAAGCAAGGTGTAATCATGCTGCTGATTTTTTTGTTTGGCTTTATCCTGCTCGGTTTTCCGTCGATGGTTATCGGTATTATTGCCTTCGTCGAATTCGTTATTTATCTTTCAAAATCAGATGAAGAATTTGAACAAACCTATGTAATAGATAAGAAAGTATGGTTCTAACTAATTAATCACATTGATAAATCGTAGTTCCTTACAAGTAGGGTTCAGATTGAGAAAGAGCCCACTCTTTGAAAAGAGTGGGCTCTTTTTATAGGCCCATCCGCCGCGTAAGTGTCGGGTGCGATAAGTCTAAGACCAGCCACTTGAATGGGAAGGCTAGTCCTATTCCCGCTCCTTCACATAGGGGGTGCCGAGGGCCTTGGGGGCCACTGCCTTGCCGATGAAGCCGGCCAGCAGGAACACGGTCAGCACATAGGGCAGCGCCTCTATGGCCTGCACCGGGATAGGGAAGTCGCCGATGCTGACCCCCTGCAACCGGATGGCGACCGCGTCGAGGAAGCCAAACAGCAGACAGGCCGCCATGGCACTCCAGGGGCGCCACTTGCCGAACACCAGGGCGGCCAGCGCCATGAAGCCCTTGCCCGCGCTCATGTTGGGGATGAACTGGGCGGTCTGGGCCACCGCCAGGTAGGTGCCGCCAATACCCGCCAGCAGGCCGCCGATGATGAGCGCCGTGTAACGCATCTTCACCACTGAGATACCTGCGGTATCCACGGCGGCCGGGGCCTCGCCCACCGCCCGCAGCCGCAGGCCGAAGCGGGTACGGAACAGCACCCACCAGGCCAGGGGCACACAGGCAAAGGCCACGTACTCCAGCAGGGAGTGGCCGCTCAGCAGCTCGCTGTAGAGCTGGCCGATGACGGGCACGTCATAGAGCTCCTTGGCGTAGGGCAGGTCGATGGGGGCGAAACGGGCCGCGCCGGACAGCGCCGGGGTCTGGCCGCCCTGATCGAACCAGTAACGGCCAAGGGTGACGGTCAGACCGGCTGCCAGTATGTTGATGGCCATGCCGCTCACCACCTGATCGCCGCGATGGGTGATGGTGGCAAAGCCGTGCAGCAGGGCGAACAGGATGGCGACGCCAGCCCCGGCGCCCAGGCCTATCCAGGCGGAGCCTGAGACAGCGGCCGCCGCGCCGCTGGCGAAGGCGGCAGCCAGCAGCTTGCCCTCCAGGGCAATATTGACCACACCGGCGCGCTCGCAAAACATCCCCGCCATGGCCGCCAGGATCAGGGGTGGCGCGGTACGTATGGTGGCGTCCAGCATCAATATCAGTGTCTCAAACATGATGTGGACTCCCTTCGACTCGCAAAACATGCCTGTCATTCATGGCCGCCAGGATCAGCGGCGGCGCGGTGCGGATGGTGGCGTCCAGCATCAGGATCAGTGTTTCAAACATGGTCAGACTCCCTTGACTTGCGCGGTGGAGCGGTTGGCAATGGCCAGATAGACCTGCTCGATGCGCGGGCGCAACATGTGCTCCAGGGCGCCGCAGAACAGGATCACCAAGCCTTGCAGCACCACCACTATGTTGCGATCCACCCCGAACTCGAAGCTGAGCTCGGCGCCCCCCTGATAGAGGAAGCCGAACAGCAGACTGGCGATAATGACGCCGACCGGATGGTTGCGGCCCATCAAGGCCACCGCGATGCCGGTGAAGCCGAAGCCTTCCACGAAGTTGAGCTTGATCTGGTGCAGTTCCCCCTGCAGCACGTTGAGGGCGAAGAAGCCCGCCAGCATGCCGGAGATCACCATGGCCAGGATCACCACCTTGGGATAGGAGATGCCCGCATAGGCGGAGGCCGATGCGCTGGCGCCCACCGCGCGGATCTCGTAACCCCAGCGGCTATGCCAGATAAAGACCCATACCAGGGCCGCGCAGATCAGCGCCCAGAAGAAGCTGATGTTGAGGGGGCTGGTGGACATCTCAATCCCCATGCCGGCCGCCAGCTCGCTCATCTTCGGCAGCCAGCTGTTGATGGCGAACACCTTGCTCTCGGTGGCCATGGAGCCCGCCGGTTTGAAGACATCGACCAGCAGGTAAGCCATCAGGGAGGCGGCGATGAAGTTGAACATGATGGTGGTGATGACGATGTGACTGCCCCGCTTGGCTTGCAGCCAGGCCGGGATGAAGGCCCAGGCTGCGCCAAACAGGCCACCGGCGATGATGGCCAGCGGCACCAGCAAGATAGGTGGTAAGAGGTCGCCGAGCAGCAGGCAGACCAGCCCGACCCCCAGGCCGCCGATATAGGCCTGCCCCTCACCGCCGATGTTGAACAGCCCGGCGTGGAAGGCCACCGCCACCGCCAGACCGGTGAAGATGAAGCCGGTGGCGTAGTAGAGGGTGAAACCTATTCCCTCGCCGGTGCCAAAGGCGCCGTACCACATGATCTGGGCGGCTTCGAGGGGCTTGATGTCCAGGTAATAGAACAGAATGGCGGAGACCAGGAAGGCCAGCCCTATGTTCATGACCGAGAGGACGCCGACCGATACCCAGGCCGGAACGCGTTGTTGACTCATGATTGGCTCTCCTTGCCGGGGATCTCGTCGTGGGCAGTGATCGTGGTCACCATCAGCGTCATCCCTATGGGAGTGAATGCGGGTCTCATGGCGTGGCTCCCTGGGGCTGGCTTGCCGCCACCTCATCGGGAAGGATATTCGCCATCATCAGCCCTATGGTGCGCTCGTCCGCCGTGCTGGCATCCAGCTCGCCGACCAGACGACCATCGCTGATCACCAGGATGCGATCCGAGAGGGAGAGGATCTCGTCCAGCTCCACCGAGACCAGCAGCACGGCCTTGCCCTGATCGCGCATGGCGATGATCTGTTGGTGTATATATTCGATGGCGCCAATGTCCACGCCCCGGGTGGGCTGGCCAATCAGCAGCACGTCCGGATCCTGTTCCACCTCCCGTGCTATCACCAGCTTTTGCTGGTTGCCGCCGGAGAAGTTGGCGGTCTTGTGATCCGGGCTCGGCGGGCGCACGTCCCACTTGTCCATCTTGGCCTGACAGTCCTGACGGATGGCGCCCTTGTTCTGCAGCCAGCCTCTGTTGTAGAGGGGACGCTGGTGATAACCGAGGATGAAGGCCTCCTGGGCGTCGAAGCGGTTGATGAGGCCCATCTTGTGTCTGTCTTCCGGCACATGGCCCAGGCCATAGTCGCGTACCTGCTCCGGGCTTGCCGGGTGCTGGCTGTCGATGTGATGGACCTGGCCCTTGCCATCCAGAGTGAAGCTGCCCTGGCTGGGTTTGAGGATGCCGCCGAGCAGGCTGAGCAGCTCGGACTGGCCATTGCCCGAGACGCCCGCCACGCCGACCACTTCCCCGGCCCGCACCGCGAAGCTGACCGATTTGAGCCGTTCGACTCCGGCCTCATCGCGATAGCTGAGGTTGTCGACGCGCAGCTTGGGTGCGCCGGGCTGGGCCGGGCCCTTGTCGACCTTGAGCCGCACCTTGCGGCCCACCATCAGCTCGGCGAGCTGCTCCTTGTCGGTGTCCCTGGTCGCAACATGGGCGACCATCTCCCCCCGGCGCATGATGGAGACGCTGTCGGTAATGGCCAGGATCTCCCGCAGCTTGTGGGTGATGAGCATGATGGTGGTGCCCTGATCCCGCAGCTTTTTCAGCACCTCGAACAGGTGATCCGCCTCCTGCGGGGTCAGCACCCCGGTTGGTTCGTCGAGGATCAGGATGCGGGCGCCGCGATAGAGTGCCTTGAGGATCTCGACCCGCTGTTGCAGGCCGACCGGCAAATCTTCAACCTTCTCGTGCAGGGGCACTTCCAGGCCATAGTCCCGGGCCAGCTCACCGAGCAGCTTTTCGGCCGCCGCCAGGCTCTTGCCCAGGTGCCAGCCGTTCTCGGCGCCGAGGATGACGTTTTCCAATACCGTGAAGTTGTTCACCAGCATGAAGTGCTGATGCACCATGCCGATACCGGCCGCGATGGCGTCTTGGGAGCCATGGGGGCGGAAAGGGGAGCCGTCGACCAGCATGTCGCCGCGATCGGCATGATAAAAACCGTAGATGATGCTCATGAGCGTCGATTTACCGGCGCCATTTTCGCCGACGATGCCATGAATGCTGCCTTTTTGAACCTGCAGGTCGATCTGCTTGTTGGCGTAAACCTCGCCAAACCGCTTGTCGATACCGCGCAATTCGATGGCGTAGCGATCTGTCTGGTCCATGATGCAGTCCTTGCTAATCATGAAGAGTCTGCGCCCGCGCCCGGCGGTGCGGCTATCCATAGCCAGCCTGTGCCAGGGTGAAGGAGAGACTGAAAAACCGGCCCGCGAACGGGCCGGTGGTGGGGTGTCGAGTAGCTAAGGAACGATCAGTAGTTACAGGTGCTGTCGCTCATGTAGTCATGCACCTTGACCTTGCCGGCGATGATGTCGGCCTTGATGGCATCCGCCTTGGCTTTCATCTCGGGGGTGATCAACGCCTCGTTGTCTTTATCCAGCGCCCAGTCCACGCCGCCCTCGGCCAGCCCCAGGGACTGAATGCCCGGCTGCCAGCTACCCTTGGCGCCATCTTCCCAGGTCTTGTAGGCGGCCAGACCGACCGACTTGACCATGGAGGTCAGCATGGTGCCCGGCTGCAGGTGGTTCTGGTTGGAATCGACACCGATGGCCAGCTTGCCTTCGTCCTTGGCGGCTTGATAGACGCCGATCCCGGTGCCACCGGCGGCGGCATAGACCACATCGGCGCCCTTGGCGAACTGGGACTTGGCGAGCTCGGCACCCTTGGCCGGATCGGCAAAGGCCGCCGGGGTGGAGCCGGTCATGTTCTGGAACACCTCGACCTTCGGATTGACGTATTTGGCACCCTGCTCATAACCGCACTCGAACTTGCGGATCAGCGGGATGTCCATGCCGCCCACGAAGCCGACCTTGCCGGTCTTGGAGGCCATGGCTGCCAGGGCGCCGACCAGGAAGGAGCCTTCATGCTCCTTGAAGACGATGGATTGCACGTTCGGCTTGTCGACCACCATGTCGATGATGGTGAACTGCACGTTGGGGAACTCGGTGGCGACTTTCTCGACCGCCGAGCCCATGTTGAAACCAACGGCGACGATCGGGCTGTTGCCACGGCTGGCCAGACGGCGCAGACCCTGCTCGCGCTGGGCCTCATTCTGGGGTTCGAACTCCTTGACCTTGACGCCCTTGTCCTTGTTGTAGACTTCGACGCCGTTGCGGAACACGGCTTCGTTGAACGACTTGTCGAATTTGCCTGCGGTGTCATAGATGACGGCGGGTTGGGAAGCTGCCTGGGCCGAGAGAGCGGCCAGGGTGAAGGCGGCCACGCTGGCCAGTTTGAGTACCTTAGTCACGATCTTATCCTTGATTGTTATTGAGGGTCCATGGCCTGCCGGTGCAGGCGCCAGTGCACGCAGGCTAACTGTAAGTGAGTGGGCATGGGGGTCAAGGCGTGCGTAGCAGAAAAACGTTTGCGCTAACGATTTGAAACATAAGAGAACTGCTTTATAAGTTGTTGTTTATAAGCCTTTTTATGGTTTTTTGTGCTGAATTTATCCAGCCTCAAATGACATTTTGATTACAAATCATAGGGTTGTGCGCAAGCGTTTTCCCCCATTGGCTCGATAGCAGGTTTCTATTGATTCCCATTTGACCCATTTCCGGCGTTTTGACCAGGGAGGCTCATCGGTTGAGATCCGTGGTGCATGGGAGCCAGCATGCAGATGGAAGGGGATGGCGACGGCCAAGGGGATCCCGTGAGGGGCTGCGCCTGTGGGGCCGATGGGGGCATGTCAGCGGAGGACATGCACGCCGATTTGGCCTGAGCCCACACAAGCCGTATAATCCCTGCCTGTATAAATAAACAGGAGTGGTGATGGACGTTTCGACCCTGCTCGACGGGCTCAACGACAAGCAAAGAGATGCCGTTGCGGCGCCCCGTAGCAATCTGCTGGTGCTGGCCGGTGCCGGCTCGGGCAAGACCCGGGTGCTGGTGCACCGCATCGCCTGGCTGATGCAGGTGGAGCGTTGTTCACCCTTCTCCATCATTGCGGTGACCTTTACCAACAAGGCGGCCGCCGAGATGCGTGGCCGGGTCGAGAAGGTGATAGGTGACGGGGTGCGCGGCATGTGGATAGGCACCTTCCACGGCATCGCCCACCGCTTGCTGCGCGCCCACCATCTGGACGCGGGCCTGCCCCAGGATTTCCAGATCCTCGACTCCGACGACCAGTACCGGCTGATCCGCCGGGTGCTCAAGGCGCTCAACCTCGATGAGAAGCACTGGGCCCCCCGCGCCGTGATGGGCTACATCAACGGCAAGAAGGATGAGGGGTTGCGCCCCGGTGACATCGACCTCTACGGCGACCCCGTCACCCGCACCTATCAGCAGATCTACAAGACCTATCAGGAGACCTGCGATCGCTCCGGGCTGGTGGATTTTGCCGAACTGCTGCTGCGCGCCCACGAGCTGTGGCTGAACCGGCCCCATGTGCTGGAGCACTACCGGGATCGCTTCCAGAATATCCTGGTGGACGAATTCCAGGATACCAACGGCATCCAGTACGCCTGGCTGCGGATGCTGGCAGGCGAGTCCGGCCGGGTGATGATAGTGGGTGACGACGATCAGTCCATCTACGGCTGGCGCGGCGCCAAGATAGAGAACATCCAGCGCTTCCTGACCGACTATCAGGGGGCGCAGACCATACGGCTGGAGCAGAACTACCGCTCCACCGCCAATATCCTCAAGGCCGCCAACAGCGTCATCGCCAACAACTCAGACAGGCTCGGCAAGGAGTTGTGGACCGAGGGGGCTGATGGGGATCCTATCTCTCTCTACGCCGCCTTCAACGAGGTGGACGAGGCCCGCTTCGTGGTCGGTCGCCTCAAGGACTGGAAGGAGAAGGGCGGCCTGCTCGCCGATTGCGCCATCCTCTATCGCTCCAACGCCCAGTCCCGGGTGCTGGAAGAGGCGCTGATGCAGGACGCCATGCCGTACCGCATCTATGGCGGCCTGCGCTTCTTCGAGCGCCAGGAGATCAAGGACGCCATGGCCTACCTGCGCCTCATCAACAACAGAGGCGACGACGCCAGCTTCGAGCGGGTCGTCAACACCCCGACCCGGGGCATCGGCGAGCGCACCCTGGAGATATTGCGCAACAACGCCCGGGATCGTGGCCTCAACCTCTGGCAATCGGCCCGCACCCTGCTCGATGAGAAGGTGCTGACCGGTCGCGCCGGCAACGCGGTGCGCGGTTTCGTCGAGCTGGTGGATGCGCTGGAGGAACAGGTCTCCCTGCTGCCCCTGCATCAGCAGGCGGACATCGCCATCCAGCACTCCGGCCTCAAGGCCATGTATCTGGCGGAAAAAGGCGAGAAATCCCAGGCACGGGTGGAGAACCTGGACGAGCTGGTCACCGCTTGCCGTCAGTACAATCGCCCGGACGAGCTGGAGGATATGAGCGACCTCTCCGCCTTCCTCGCCCACGCGGCGCTGGAATCCGGCGAGAATCAGGCGGACGAATACAGTGACGCGGTGCAGCTGATGACACTGCACAGCGCCAAGGGCCTCGAATATCCGCTGGTGCTGCTGGTCGGTGTGGAGGAGGGCATGTTCCCCAGCCAGCAATCCACCGAGGAGTCGGGCCGCCTGGAAGAGGAGCGCCGCCTCTGTTACGTCGGCATGACCCGCGCCATGGAGAAGCTCTACATCTGTTATGCCGAGAGCCGCCGCATCTACGGCCGCGAGATGTTCCACAAGCCGAGCCGCTTTATCCGCGAGATGCCCGCCGAGTGTCTGGAAGAGATCCGGCTGCGCACTCAGGTGAGCCGCCCCACCCAGTACGGCCGCTTCAGCCAGAACGAGGTGCAGCAGAGCTTCGACGCCAGCGGCATCAAGCTCGGCCAGCGGGTGCTCCATCCAAAATTCGGCGAAGGGATAGTGCTCAACTTCGAAGGGGTCGGCCAGCAGAGCCGGGTGCAGATCCAGTTCGACGAGGTCGGCGCCAAGTGGCTGGTGACGGCGTATGCCAGACTGGAAGCGCTGTAGCTTTTCTCGCTTTTTAACTGCACCAACCCGGCTTAGGGCGGGTTGGTTATATATGCTATATCGCGACGACTTTAAATACGCGATCGTCCGAATACGCTTCGCTATTCGAACCTACGGAGTTTTTAAATTTCCATTTCCACGGAGTAGATAATGAATAGTGAATTACGTTTTGAACGCTGGCTTAAAGTATCAATTGGATTGATCAGGTTTGAGCCTTTTTTAATGAGCCTTGTGCAAAATCTTGGCGAAATGGATGCAAACCTATGCAAGATAGATTTTGAGTTGGTTCAAAAATACAAGAATGGTGGTGATGCCAATAACGATTATGACTTGATACAACGTCATCTTACACATTCTTATTTATGGATTTTGGGGGCGTATGAGGTTGTGCGAACGCTAACTCAGCTCCTTAAAGAACAAAAAAGTGATGACCCAGTAGTAGTATTGCATCGATTCCAGGCTGCAAGAACCCGATTCGCGCGTTTGCGAATACCACTGGCAAAACTGGAACCAGCTAGAGACTACAAGAAAACAGACTTCCAGATAGCGTATCCAGGCTTTGATTATGACGTCGGTATAGCTTGGCAAGTTAATGAAGATATGGTGATTTCTCGACAAGAACTTTCTGATTTATTTTTAGACACGTTGGAATTCATGCGTACCTTAAAGATAAATAGGTCTGTAGGTTCGATTAGCGAAGCGTAATCGGACGATCGCGTAATCGGACATTCACATTGACATAACCCTTGAGAGGTTTACTCCAATCCCTTCAACGCCCCATCCACCGATCCGCCCCAATCCTGCTGATAGACGCCACTCGCCACGTAACGATGGAAGGTGGAGTAAGGCCAGTCGACCACCTGCGTTACGTACCCATGCTTGAGCGGATTGATATGGACGTAATCCATATGGTGGCGGTAATCCTGCTCATCCCGGATCAGGTGTTCCCAATAATGGCGTTGCCAAATGCCCCGCTCCCCGTGGCGTAACCGGGTCTGGCTGCGCCGCTCGTTCACCGGCAAGGCGCGGGAGAAGTGGCTCTTGATCAGCCGCCAACGCAGGGGGAAATCGCTGTCTCCCTCCGGCAGAGAGAGAATGCAGTGGAGATGGTCGGGCAACACCACCCAGGCATGAATGGCGAAGGGGTGAGCCTGTTGCACCTTGGCAACGCTATGACGCAGCAGGTCGATCTGCTCCACCAGCAACCTGTTGTTGCGCCGCTCCAGCAGATTGACGGTAAAGAACCAGGTTCCGCCGGGCCACCATGCCCGCCGCCAGTTGGCCATGCCTTTTCCCCGTTTAGTCAGAAAAGCCAAGCATAGCCTTGCCGCTATATACCCAATCACGCGAACGTCCGATTACGCTTCGCTAATCGAACCTACACGTCGAATAGAGGCGGGTTATCGACATTTCGCCCGACAGGCGGGTCCCAGGCTCCCGCTTGTCAGAGTCACCGTAACTGAAACGCCTTGACGATAAATTCGATAAAGAGCCGTACCTTGGGGGACTGCTCCTTGTGGAAGGGGTAGACGGCGAACAGGGCGTAGGGGTCGGGTTGCCAGTGGGGGAGAACAATCTGGAACAATCAACAATCCGGAAAACAATCCGGGACACCCACCTTGCTGGGAGAATCATCAATCTGGCGGCAGATGAGATGGCCGAGGGGACGCCACCCGGACCCGGGATCCTTAAGGGTTTGATCTGGCTTGCAGTTTTTGCGATCGATAGCTCATATAATCGCCGCCATGAAGATGACTCGGACGGATTCGATGACACAGCGGATGGCACTCCTGCTCGGGCTGCTTTACGGCGGTCTGGTATGGGCGGCGCCAGTGTCGGCCCCCTTGATCACCCCTCAGACCGGCCCGTCCGTGGCCAGTGAAACAAGGGAGGGCGGCCCCATGGAGCCGCTGCTCTCCTGGTTTAGCGGGGATTTTTCCAATGCCGAGCAGGCGAGCCATGACGACCGTTTCGCCAGTGCCAAGCTGCGGCTGATGGAGATCTGGCCGGGCATGGCCGGGGTGCGCTGGGTCTACGCCGAGCAGAGCCTGAGCGAGCGGCCGGATCGTCCCTTTCGTCAGCGCATCTATCGTTTCAGCGAGGGGCCAGGCGGCCGCATCCTGATGGCCGAGCTGACCATGCCGCGCGCCACGGATTTTGCCGGTGCCTGGCACAACCCTCCCCTGCTCGACTCTTTGGCTCCCTCCCAGCTCTCCTTGCGCGCCGGCTGCGAGATCCTGCTCAGTCGTCAACCCTCCGGCGATTACCAGGGCCACAGCAAGATAGGCAGCTGCGACACCGATTTTGGCGGCGCCCACATCCTGGTGCAGTACCTCTGGATTGGCCCGGATCGGGTGCGACTGCTCGATCGCGCCTACGACGAAGGCGGCCATCAACGCTGGGGTAGCCCGGGGGAGGGCTATCTCTACCTGCGGCTGCCCGCCGCCGGTTGAGTCGGTTCGGGCAGGGCCCGGGTGCGGGCGGCCCCGGCGATGGATCGATAGAGCAGCAGGTAGCCCAGGGCACAGACCAGGCTCGCCATCAGGAAGATCTCCTGCACCGCCACCCTGTCTCCCAACAGGGCGATGATGAGCCCGGCCAGAGGCAGGCTGAGCTGATTGAGCAGCACCATCAGGCTGATCACTCTCCCCCGCTGCTGTTCCGCTATCCAGTGCAGTCGCTCGGTGCGAATAAAGACATTGAACAGACCGCACAGGCCGTAGCTGAGGCCGCATCCCAGCAGATACCAGCCAAAACTCGGGGCCGTGGCCATGATGAGGCCTCCGGCCAGGATCAGCAGGAAGGCGAGCTGCCCTATCCAGTAGACGGCGACCCGGCGCAGCAACCAGGGCATCAGCAGGAAGGCGCTGATGGAGATGAGCCCCATGGTGAGCTGGACGCTGGCCAGGGTCTGATCGCTCTGGCCAAACAGTCCCAGCGTCATGGGGGCGGCGGTGGCGAGCGCCAGGCCGACGATCAGGTTGACCAGCATGGCGAGTCCGACCAGCCGCAGCAATATGGGTTGGGCCAGCAAGGCGTCGAGCCCGACCCGCAGCTCGGGCAGCAGCGCCCTGTGTTGACTCTGGGGGTTGGCGGCGGGCGCGGCACCCCGGGTCAGTCCCAATACCCCGGTGGCACTCAGGGCGAAACCCAGGGCGCATCCCCATAGCAGCTGGGTGGCGGGCAGCCAGATGAGCAGAACGGCGGCCAGGGCAGGGCCGAGCACGCTGGCCCCGTTGTTGGTGACTTGCAGCCAGCTCTGGGCCTTGGCCATGTCGGCCGGAGGCACCAGTTGGGGCAAGGTGGTCTCGAGGGCGATGAAGGCCTGGGCATAGCAAAAGGCACACAGCGCCATCATCACCATGATGGGGGCCATACCGCTGCCGGGCCACAGGGTCATGATGAGGGCGGTGATGACGCAGGCCGCCGCCCTCAGGCCGTCGGCCAGTATGTAGACGCGCCGCCCGCCGACCCGGTCGGCAAACACCCCGGCCAGAGGCAGGGAGATGAGGCGGGGCAGCCATTCGATGAAGAAGGCCAGCCCGGACAGGGCGACGCTGCCCGTGCTGCGATAGACCAGCAGGGGCACGGCAAACTGGAGGATCTGATCGCCGAGCCCGGACAGCATGCGGGAACCCAGAAAGACGGAGAAGCGCATTGCTTGCATAGACATATCCCTCAGCAGTGGACGACCGGCTGGTCGCAGGCGATCAGGGTGTCGGCCTCGATGGCCTCAGCCAGGGCATCGAGTTGGGCCAGCAGGGTCGGATAGTCGGCGTGGTGCAACACTATCTGGCCCATGAAACCGCCATTGTCGGTCACCCTGGTGCTGACCCGCTCCCCCACGGTCTTGCTGTAGCTGCCTTGGTGCAGTGGGATGCCCAGAGCCTGGGCGAGGCGCGGGATATCGGCCTGGCGGCGCAGGGTTCCGCTCTGACGGGGGCGCAACATGCGGATCCCGCTATAGCCCAACTGGCGGGGAAGGACGGTATGGGTCTGTCCCGTGCGGGCCCAGTGCAACCAGCGCTGCCAGGGATCGAATGCCTCGAAGCTGAGGGCGGCGAGATCCCAGATGTGCATGCCCGCCGGCCGCATGTTGCTCTCCACCGCGCTGGCCCCCTGCTCGCGCAGGAAGAGCTCGTTGTGATAGGCCCCCCACTCCTTTGCCAGCAGTTGACGCATGAAGCCCCCGGCCTGATTGAGCCAGCGGGTCTGCTCCGGGGCGAGCCGGGCCGGTACTATCTGCTGGTATTCGGCGCGGTACTCCCCCTGGGTGGTGTGTTTCTCGGTCAGCCAGCGGCAACCGGCCACATAGTCCCAGCTGAATTCCCGCGCCCCTTCGATGAGGGGCTCCATCATGATGCCGCTGGTGTGATAGGGGGCCAGCTCGGCCCAGACGGCGGCGCAGTCGGTGTGCCCATGAACCGCCATGCAGCCCCGGCTGTTGCCTTCGGCCACCGGCTTGATGAAGCCGGTGCCGCCAAACTCCTCCCGGGTGGCGACCAGGGTCTCCAGGCTGTCGATGGCCCGGGCCGTCAGGGGCAGATAGTGATCCGGGGCGGGCACCTCGGCCTCCATGGCCCGGAAACGTCGCTTGTCCAGACCAGCAAGGGCCGCCTCCAGCCGGGCACCGGGCAGCCGGTAGTGCTGGGCCAACATGGCTCCGAGCGGTACGCCTCGATCGGAGAAGGGGAGTATGCCGACCGGTGTCATGGCCGCCTCGGCCAGGGCCTGGCACACCCGCGCCAGGGCGGGGGCCTGGCCGAGATCCGCCTGGATCACCAGATCGGCAGCCTGCCAGTCTTGCTGGCTGGCCCGTTCCACCACCAGCACCAGCTGGCAATTGAACCGGTCGTGAGCCAGCTGGCGGAGCTTGGCGACATCATAGATGCGCACATTGTTGTAACCGACAATGACGAAACAGGGGGTCATGCTGATGCCTCCATCCGCGCAGGCGGGGTCGATATGTATTCCACGCGGGTCTGCTCCAGCAGGGCGCCGAGGGCCGGGGGCAGGGTCTCTGCCCGGCCTTGCACTATGCCGGACAAGGGAGTGGCGCCAGTGGCGTAGCTGATGCTGCCGGGACGCGCCATGTTCGGTTTCGCCTGATGCCAGCTGTGCAGCAGGGCGCCCCAGCGGCCGTGGTCGAAGTGGATGCGCTGGGCCTCGCCCCTGTGGTGGGCCGGATAGACGAACCAGCCGTAGTGGGTGTCACTCAGGGGAGCCGCCTGCTGGGTGATCTTCCCATGGAGCTGGTATTGCAGGTCGATGTGATAGAGGTTGAGCCCCGTTCTCAGGGCGAAGGTGTCGGCGACCCCGGCCCCGCCGACCCGGCAGGCGGTCTCGAGGAAATAGAGTCCACCCTGGTGGTCTTCAATGAGTTCGAAGTGAAAGCAGCCCTGGGCCTGGCCCAGGGCGGCCAGGGTCTGGCGCAGCAGTGCTTCCATCTGCGGCTGGGGGGCTATCTGAACCGAGCCCAGGGGGGCGCCCCCGGCGTAGTCGAGGCAGTTGCCCACATAGCGGCTGGTGATTGCCTGGACAAGTTCCCCCTCGCGCAAGAAGCCATCGATATGGCAGATCTCACCCTGGATGAAGGCTTCCACGAAGTAGTCATCCGGGCGGGTAAGTTGCCCGATGGCATCGAGCAGCCTCTGCCGATCCCCCATCACTATCCCTGTGCTGGAGGCTTCCAGTCTGGGTTTGAGCACGAAGCTGCCGGGGCTGTCCGGCAGGCGGGAAAATGTCTCAAGGGACCAGAACGCGGGCTGGGGGATGCCCGCGGCCTCACAGCGGACCCGCATGGCCCACTTGTCGCGCAGGGGCAGTATGTCCTGCGGCCTGTCACCGGCAATGGCGAAGCGCTCGCGCAGCTCGGCTGCGGCCAGCAGCTCGTACTCGGAGCGGGCGATCAGCCGATCGGCCCGGTGCAGCAGGGGGGCACATTGCCGGGCCAGCTCCTCGGGCTCGAAGCTGGCGACGTCATGATGATGACTGCCGGGGGGAAGGTCTGCCTGGCCGCCGGGCAGGCAGAGGTAATCGACTCTGTGCTCGGCATGGTCGATGGCCTGGTCGTAGCGGATCTTGCCATAGGGCAATCGATGCAGAATGACAATGTTCATGCTTGATACTCCACCTGGAAGTGGTGCGCCGTGCTGGCGGCGAAGTCGGGAAATTTGTGGTGCGGCAGCGCCGAGATATCCCAGAGGGCCTGGCCGATGAAGATCTCCCGCTCTATCTCCGGCAGGCGATCACCTTCTCGCACAAACAGACGCTGATCGAGCAGAGGGGCCTCTGTGTCGCCCTGGGGTTGGATGCGTGCC
The DNA here is from genome assembly GCF_000820045.1 of Aeromonas rivuli. Lineage (GTDB taxonomy): Bacteria > Pseudomonadota > Gammaproteobacteria > Enterobacterales > Aeromonadaceae > Aeromonas > Aeromonas rivuli. Next base: position 62,449 of record NZ_CDBJ01000015.1, read on the forward strand.
AGGGTGCGGCCACTCTGACCGAAGAAGACACGAAAGAAGCTACGCCGATTCGAGGGTTGAGCTGGTTGGAGCGGTCGGGACAGCAAGCTGTCGAGCCAGAGGGAGAGCAGATCTACCCCGGCGTGATGCTGGGTGCTCTCCAGTATGTAGGCCCCGCCGATGCGCGGGTTGATCTCGACAATCTCCCACCCTTGTTGTTCGGCAAACTTGGCCTCGATATGGAACAAGCCCGTGGTGATTTCCAGGCTCGCCAGACAACGGGCCACGAAGGTCCTGCCCTGCGCCAGTTGCGCGGGCTGCACCGAGACGGGGGGGCAGACACAGGCGTTCTCCAGTACGGTAAAGCCCTCCTGGTGCATGTCGATCTTTTCATGGACGGCCAGCACCTGAGCTTCTCCTTTCACCACTATGACCTCGAAGCAATACTCGGTGCCCAGGATCAGGTCTTCGATGATAAATTCCGGTTCCCCCTCAAAGACACCGGCATAGGCCCGATCGGCACAGGCCTGTTGCCACAGTGCGTCGAGCTGGCTCGGTTGATCCAGCTTGTCTGCCCGGAATGCGCCGAATGAGGCGAGCCCGGTTCTGGGCTTGATGAAGAAGGCGCTGGGATCGGTGATCCCTTGCCACAAGTGGTCGGTGAGCGGCTGAGCTTGCACCCGGGAGAGCCCGTCTCCGTGCAGCCAGCGTCGCATGGCCAACTTGTCCCGCAGTCGGGTTACGCTGGTCACGCCGAGATCGGTGGCACCAAGCAGGCCATTGGTCTGGGCCATGAGCTCGCGATAGCCATCCCATACCGAGATACAGGCCACCAGGGTGACTTCGCCGGGCAGCTTCGCCAAGTAAGCGGCTATGTCCCGCATGGTCAGCGCATGGTCATCGGTGATCTCAAGCTGGCTTACCCGATCCAGCCAGGGAGGGGTGAGCGCGCGGGATGGACGGGAAGAGAGGACATAGCAATCGAGCCCTCGGGCCGCCAGCTGCTGTTGCAGCGGTGCGACCATGGAGAGCAGTTGGTGGGACAGGATCAGGACACCTGTACGTGAATTCATGGGTCACTCCTTGGGGGCCTGATGGACAGGCCCCGCTCCGTGCTTATGCGGCTTGCTCTGTGGCCTTGCCATGCTGCTCGTACAACTCCACGAAGAACAGCTTGAGCAGTTCCTGGATTTCGCTGAAGTAGCGCTTGATGTCGACGATGTCCTGCTCGCTCTCGATGAGCAGATGCAAGATGTCCCACATCTCCTGGGTGTGATCCTCCACCAGATCGGTGTTCAGGTGGGCGGCCTGACCGGCAATCTTGTCTTTGCCCAGGGAGTCGGCCATGGCGGCAATCTGCTTGGGGGTGATTTTCTGGGTGGTGTATTCGACCAGATAGCTGTAGCAAACCACGCCAAGGGGCTTCTCGTGTTCGGCCACGAAATAGAGGTAACCCGCCAGCAACCGGGTGTAGAAGCTGGGCTCGGTGCGATAGATCTCCTCCTGGGTGACGCCGATCCGTTCCGCATCCTGAATGAACAGGGTGTCGTGCAACATCTCTTCATCCTGATAGGCGGCGTAGCGCTGGGCTGCCTCGGCATTGATGCGACTGATCTTGTGCAGGTTGTTGCACTGGGCGCTGCGCATCAGGCGGATACGCCAGGCATGCTCCATGAGGGTCTGGCGATAGTAGGGCAGGTTGACTTCGGCTCCCTCCAGATGACGGGCGAAGGGAACGGTTCGGTTCCACTCGTCAATCTTGGTGTCGAGAAATGCGTCCAGCTCCCGCTTTACCTTGGCGCTCTCCTGAAGGGAGAGCAGGGGTTTGCGACGAACGATGGCGCGATCCGTGATGCGGTTTTTCAAGTCCATTTGAGAGTCCTCAGGTTGAGTTAGCGAAGAATGACGTCGCCTAGCACCTTGCATTGGCAGGCCAGGCGCAGGTTGGTATCGGTCTGTTTTGTCAGCGCGAATAGTCGCTGCTCCCTGGGTGTCAGGGCAGACAGTTGATCCTGCCCCTCGACGACATTGATGGTGCAGGTGCCGCAATTGCCGGCGCGACAGGCGAACTGAATGTGGTCGTCCATGTCGAGCAGGCGGATCGGGTCGGGTGAATCGATGACGACGTCGCTTCCCAGGAAGGTGATGCTTGGCATAGTTGAGTTCCAACAGATAGGGGTTAGGCCGTGGACGGGCCTTATTTGTTCGGGTCACTCTAATCTCGCCATACATAGGGGGGCAGGGAAGGGAGGTATTCATTTGGCATTACTTTGCCGGTAGAGTGGCCAGTAAAGTTGAGCAAGGAGCCTCGCTGTCATGATGATCCCCGACCTGGTATTCAAACCAGGGGAAGCCAAGGTGCTGCAAATTACGGCCCATATCAGTCAATTGATTCAGGATGGCAGCTTGCCAAAAGGGGCCAGATTGCCCTCCATCCATGCCCTGACGCGTCAGCTCGGGGTCAGTAAATTTACCGTGGTGGATGCGTTGGACAGGCTCAAGGGCCAGCAGCTGGTTCATGCCCGCCAGGGACGCGGCTATTTTGTCTCCCGGCATGCGCCTGTGCCGGATAGTGACAGCCTGGGTCAGCTCTTGCCGCAGGATTTTCTGAGTGTGTCTCGCCGTGCCCTGATTGGCGAAAATGTGGCGGATCGGCCCGGCTGCGGCTTCTTGCCTGCCGACTGGCTGGATGATGACGGGTTGCGCCAGGCGCTGCGTCAGGTGAGTCGTCAGCCTAACCTCAGACTGGCAGAATATGGTGATGCCGCCGGTTACCGACCCTTGCGTGAGACCTTGCGCGACCGACTCGCCGTCCATGGCATGCAGCTGACCAGCAGCCAGCTGGTCACCACGGCCAACACCATGCAGGCCCTCGATCTGTTACTGCGCTTGCTGCTGCGCCCCGGCGAGACCGTCTTGGTCGATGATCCCTGCTATTTCAATTTCCATGGCATCTTGAGCCTGCACGGCGCCCGGGTGCTGCCTCTGCCTCGTGGCCCGCAGGGGCCTGATCTGGTGCAACTCGAACATTGGCTCAGGGAGGAGCAGCCGCGGCTCTATCTGACCTCTGGCCTGCTGCATAACCCCACCGGTCAATCGCTCTCTACCGCGCAGGGGTTCAGCCTGCTGGAGCTGCTGTCTCGCTGGGATTGTCACCTGATTGAGGATGACCTCTACGGGGATCTGCTCGGGGAGGGGGGCGCCCGGCTGGCGAGCCTGGGTGGTGCCAGTCGAGTGACCTATGTGTCGGGTTTTTCCAAGTTGCTCAGCGCCAACTTGCGGATAGGTTTTATTGCGGCGAGTCCGGCTCTGGCGGCGAGTCTGGCCGGACTGAAGCAGGTCTGCGGCGGGGTGACCATGGAGATAGGGGAGCGGATGTTGACCGGGTTGCTGCGAGACGGCCACTACGACCGGCAGCTACGCCGCATTCGGCAGCGACTGTGTGATGCGGGGGGCCGTGTCGACGACTGGCTGACAGGGTTGGGCTGCCGGTTGGAGTTCAATGGGGAGGGGGGGCTGTTTCGCTGGGTACGGCTGCCGGAGGGGGTCAACAGCGAGACCCTGGCCCAGTCGGCTCTGGCCGAAGGCATCGCCTTGGCCCCGGGCTCGCTGTTCACCCGGGGCCAGGAGGGGCACCGCTATATGCGACTCAATCTCGCCCACACCGATCACCCCGAGTTGATGGCAAGGCTGGGGCGGCTGCTGCGAAAGGCGGGGCAAGGACCGACTGCGCTCCCCTGACGGGGAGCTCGGCAGTGGGTGGATCTCTGCTAGAGAAGCTGCCCGGTCATGCCGCCCGGGAGGGAGAGGCTGGGACTGGGCACCAAAGGGCGCGCCAGAGGCCGTCCTCTGCTAGATAAGCTGCTCGGCCATGCCGCCCAGGATGGAGAGGCTTACGGCGCCAAACAGCACACCAGTCACGAAATTGAGCGGGCGCTGTACCTGGCCGAGCAGGCGCTGGGCGCGCGGGGTGGAGAGGCTCCAGGCCAGCAGTCCAAACCAGGCGAGGGATAACAGAAAGAGTTCCATCACCAGCAGGCCACGGGTCAGGCCACTCACCTGCGGTGTCACCATAGCCGCCAGCAGGCCGACGAAAAACAGCAGTGCCTTGGGGTTGAGCAAGTTAGTTGCCAGCCCGCGGCGAATGCCCTGCACCAGACCGCCATGCTCGCCTCCTGCCTGCAAGCTGGCCGCCGCTCCCCCTTGCCACGCCGCCCTGAGCGCCCCCCAGCCGAGCCAGCCGAGATAGAGGGCACCGACCAGCCGCACCAGGATGAACAGCCAGGGGTGGTTGGCGATCAGCAGGCTGATGCCGGTCAGGCTGAAGGTGGCATGCAACAGAATGGCGATGGCAATGCCGATGGCGGCGCCAATGGCGGTGGGTCTGTGCAAGCTGGTGCGCAGGATCAGCGCGAAATCCGGGCCCGGGCTGGCCAGGGCGATGATATGGAGGAGCCCTATGGTGACGAACAGACTCTGCATGATGGTGCTTTCCTTACTGTGCTGCCTTGAAGAGCGAGCAGCTTGCCAGCCTAGGGGTGCGGATGGCTTGTAAAAGATTGCATCTGCTGGCGGTAGTCGGCCGGGGTCAGCCCGAATGCCTGACGAAAGCCGTGGTGGAAGTGGCTCTGATCGAAGAAGCCCACCGTCAGTGCCACCTCGCTCACCGTCATGCCCCGGGCGAGCAGGGCCTTGCTGCGCTCGAGCCGTAGCCGCTTGAGCCAGGCGTAGGGGGTCATGCCAGTCTTCTTCTTGAATTGGCGCAAGAAGGCGAAACGATCCAGGCCGAACAGGGCGGCGAGATCCTCCAGGCTGTGGCGCTCATCGAGGCGATCCAGCAGATGGCCGCGCAGGAACCTGAGCTGGGGATCCGCCAGCTTGTGCTCGCTCGGCGCCAGGTGCAGCAACTCGCCGAGCAGGGCCAGCAGTTCGCTCTCGGCCAGCAGGCCATCGACCCTGGGATCTTCCAGGTACATGTGCAGGCGGGCGAAGCCGGTATAGAGATCCGGACGCCGTTGCAGGCCCCGGTCGAAAAAGTGCTCGCCACCGGGCAGCCAGGTTGCCAGTTGGTGCGGATCGATGGAGAAGACCCGCACCTCGTACCCCTCCGGCAGCAGGCTCAGGCCGTCGTGCATCTCGTCGGGATTGACGGTGGAGAGCTCGCCGCGCACCAGGGCATGGCTGCTTCCCTTGTGAATGAACTTCTGGCCACCCCGCTGCACCAGACCTATGTGGTAGTCCAGGTGCACATGGCGGCCATAGCTGAACTCCCGGTGATGGGAGTGAGAGAGTTCCAGGCCCGGCAGATGGGGGGACTGCCAGTAGTGAATGGGGGCGGCGTGTTTCATCCCTTACCAATACCCCAGATTGGCGACGGGCGCTTGTAGATTATTGCGGTCGGCCGATGTTGGGTGGCCAATACCGGTTCGGGGCTGATGGCAAACACCCGGCGGGGGCCGGGTGTGTGAGAGATGAGGGTCATCCGGTCTGCTATCGAACCGCGGGTTGAGGTGGTCGTCTGCTGCTGCGCAGACCATCCAGGCTGAACAGTACCAGCGCACTCCAGATGCAGGCGAAGGTGATCAGCTTGTCGGTGCGCAGTGCCTCGCCGTACAGGGTGACCGCCAGGATAAACATCAGGCTGGGCCCTATGTACTGGAAGAAGCCCAGGGTGGAGAACTTGAGTCGGGTCGCGGCGGCGGTGAAGCAGAGCAGGGGGGCAGTGGTGACGGCGCCTGCGGCAATCAGCATCAGGTTGAGATAGAGGCTGTTGTCCGTCATATGGCTGGTCGGGCTGTCGGCGATGCCCCACAGATAGATAGCGGCGGGCGGCAGCAGGATCAGCGTCTCCAGCAGCAGGCCGGTGAGGGCATCCAGCGCCAGCTTCTTGCGCACTAGGCCATAGAAGGCGAACGAACTGGCCAGCACCAGGGCAATCCAGGGCAGGGAGCCGAAGGCGATTAACTGCACGGCCACGCCGATGAAGGCGAGCCCCACGGCCCACCACTGCAGGCGGCGCAGCTTCTCACCGAGGAACACCATGCCGAGCAGCACATTGAACAGCGGGTTGATGTAGTAACCCAGACTGGCATCGAGCATGTGACCGTTGTTGATGGCCCAGATAAACAGCAGCCAGTTGCCGCCTACCACGGCCCCGGTCAGTGCCAGGGTCATCAGCACCTTGGGCCTGCGCAGCACGGCACGCACCTTGGGCCATTGGCGGGTGAGCAGGACCAGCACCGCCAGCAGGGCGCACGACCAGATGATGCGGTGGGTGAGGATCTCGGCGGCGGGGACCTCGGCGATCAACTTGAAATAGATGGGGGCTATGCCCCAAAGGGTATAAGCACACAGGGCATAGATGATCCCCTGGCGCTGGATCTGTTCTGGCATCTGGCTGACCTTGACGAAGGAGCGATGTGACTGACACCGCCAAACGATCAGTTTAGCCATCCTCGGGGCGGGAAAGAAGCGATTAAATAGTGATTAACATGCATCTTACAGCGGAGTATCTGGCTATTCGCATCCACCCTGGCGGATCTTGGCGATATTCAGCCGTCATCACAGCACGGCATGAGTGGCCATGCTGGCCGGGTTTATCTGCTTAGCCTCTGCCGCGGCGGATCTTGTCGATATCCAATAGCAACCACAGCATGAGCACCAGGGCCGAGATCCAGGGGCCCCATGTCACATAGGCCTCCCCCTGACCCAGCAGGAAAAACAGCAGTGGCAGCCCTATTACCAGCAGCAGTACGCTACCCACGAGAAATAACATCTTGATATCTATGGCTGAGATGGTGCTTGGCTGAGGAGTATATCAATTAGGACGCCCGAGAGAAGCGCTCATTCTGATGAGGCTATCTTTCATCCTCCCATCGCCTCGACCGGGTCTGTCTCTGTGCCATGGCGGCCTGGCTAACACCGTTTAAACAGGGCGCGGCCCGGCTGTTCTCTTCTCTCTTCGACCTGGATGCGTTCTTGCCCCCGGCTCTCTATCACCCCCGACTGCCGTGGCGCGCTCGAGGGCGCCGAGCGTGTTGGAAGCATGACCAAGAGGGGGCCCCTGCCGGGAAAAAACTTTGCTGACGTCATAAAAAGCGGGGCCACTGGCCCCGCTTGCATCCTAGAAGGTTTGCTATCCCTGAGTTCAGGGACGCTCGCTGATGGCGGCAAAGGCACCGTTGTTTGGCACTATGCTCTGTACCCGGCTGAGTGCGGATTGCACGGCACTGCTGTCGCCACCATTGGCGGCATCCCCCCAGCTGACCACATGGCCGTCGCTGGTGACGGCGGCAAAGGCTGTGCCGGTGGCGTAGATGGTGGCCACGTCAAGCAACTGACTCTGCACGGCGCTGCTGTCGCCGCCACTGCTTTGATTGCCCCAGGTGACGACAGTGCCATCCTGCTTGAGGGCAGCGAAGGCGGTATCGGTCGCCGAGACAGCGCTCACAACGGTGAGTTGACTCTGCACGGCGCTGCTGTCACCGCCCTTGGCGGCATCGCCCCAGGTGACGATGGTGCCATCCTGCTTGAGGGCTGCGTAGGCGCTTCCTGTGCTCACAATGTCGGTCACATCGGTGAGCTGGCTCTGCACGGCGCTGCTGTCGCCGCCACTGGTGGCGTCGCCCCAGGTGACCACAGTGCCATCCTGCCTGAGGGCTGCGAAGGTGAAGGCGCCGTGGAAGAGGGTTTTGACATCGATAAGCTGGGCCTGTACGGCTTGGCTGTTACCCCCGTTACTTGGCTCGCCCCAAGTGACCAGGGTGCCATCCTGCTTGAGGGCGGCGAAGGCGCTGTTATTGCCCTCGATAGTGGCAACCTGGGTAAGCTCGGCCTGCACGGCTGAGCTGTCGCCGCCACTGCTCTGATTGCCCCAGGTAACGACAGTGCCATCCTGCTTGAGGGCGGCAAAGGCGCCTTGGTTGGCAAAAATCTCGCTGACCTGGCTGAGCTTATCCTGCACGGCGCTGCTGTCACCTCCATTTGCGGCATCCCCCCAGCTGACTACTGAGCCATCATCACGCAAGGCGGCCAAAGCGAGGGTACCAGGGGTGACGGCGGTGACGCCGACCAGCTGATCCTGGACCGCGCTGCTGTCGCCGCCATAGGGGCCATAACCCCAGGTCACGACAGTACCGTCGCTCTTGAGGGCGGCGAAGGCGCTGGCGTTGTTGTAAGGGGTGGCCACCAGGCTGCTGACCTGGGTGAGGGGCTGCACGGCACTGCTGTCCGCCCCGAAGAATTCGCCCCCCCAGGTAGTGACCTGGGTGTTGATGGCAGCCAGCTCGGCGCTGTTGCTGGTGACACCGGCGCGGCTCGCCGTGATCTGGGTAGTACCGGTGGCATGGGTATGGGCCCTGCCCATTAGCCCCATGGTGGCGACCGTCTCATCCGCGCTTTGCCATTGCACTTGGTGACTCAGGTCTTGCTGATGGCCATCGCTGAAGCTGCCGAGGGCCTTATATTGCTGGCTTTCCCCCAGGGTGACTTTGCTGACCTTGGGGGTGATCACTATGTCGGCCAGAGTGGCATTGGTGACCGTCAGGGCGCTAGTGGCGCTGAAGCTGGCACCATTGACGCTGCCGCTGGCCTGAAGCTCGGTGGCACCGGCACTGACGCCCTGGGCCAGGCCCAGATCGGTGACGGTAGCGATGGCCGGATCCGCGCTGGCCCAGCTCAGGGCCGAGTTATCTGTCACATCCAGCGTGCTGCCATCGGAGAAGGTAGCGATGGCTTGCAGTTGCAGTTGGAAGCCAGCAGCGAGAGTGGCGCTGGCCGGGGTCAGGGTCAGTTTGGTCAGGGTGTGATGGGTGACGGTCAGGGCGGATTGCCCCTCGAAGTTGACCCCATTGGCCGAGCCGCTCGCCTTGATGCTGGTGTTACCGGCCTCTATGGCCTGGGCCAGACCCTGGCTGTCGACAGTGGCGATGGCAGGATCTGCACTGCTCCAGCTGAGGGCAGGGTTATTGGTCACATCCAGGGTGCTGCCATCGGACAGGGTCACAATGGCCTGCAACTGCTGGCTGAAGCCCTTGGGCACAGCGGCGCTGGCCGGGCTGACCCGCAGGTCGGTGACGGTGGCATTGGTGACCTTGATGGTGGCGACGTCGCTCATGCCATCAAACAGCGCGGTGACCCTGGCCTCACCCTCGGCGAGGGCTGTCACGGGCTCTCCCTGGGCAGTGGCAGTACCCAGGGAGACCTGGGATTCAGCATCACTGCTCCACAGCGCCTGCTGCGAGACATCGCGGGAGCTGCCGTCAGCATAGAAGGCGGTGGCCACCAGATCCTGACTCAGGCCTATGGGCAGTTGCAGGTTGGCCGGGGTCACTTGCAGGCTGACGATAGGGTTGACCGGTTGGTCCGGATCCTGGGGATGGGAGGTATTGTCGCAACCGGCCAGCAGCAAGAGCGCCTGGGTCGCAACCAGTAGACAGATTAACCATTGTTTCATGGCGGCGGGTCTTCCTTCATGTGTGTGCAAAAACGGATCACTTTTAATGTGAAGCCGGTCAGTAAAACATCACTTGAACTTAAGATCTTGATGTTTTTGCGCAATGAGTTGTGGAAATCATCCTGTCAGTGGTGGGGAAGTTGGGCTCCACTAGGCTAATTCAGCCGGGTTCTCTGGGGTAAGCCCCCCTTCCCCATTTGGTATGGAGAGGGGGCTAAGTCATGCGTCAATCTGTGACATGTGAAGCAAATCTGAAGGGGGCTTGTGGAGGCGGTTGCTCGTCAAGCAAGCTGGATCCAGGTGCTCTTGAGCTCGGTGTATTTTTCCAGGGCGTGCAGTGACTTGTCACGACCATTGCCCGACTGTTTGAAGCCGCCAAAGGGCATCGTCATATCACCGCCGTCCCAGTTGTTGACGAAGACGGTCCCGGCGCGCAGGGCGCGAGAGCCCTTGATCGCCTTGTTGAGATCCGCGGTCCAGATGGCGGCGGCCAGGCCGTAATCTGTGTCATTGCCGAGAGCAATCGCCTCTTCGAGGGTATCGAAGCCGGTGATGGCGAGCACTGGGCCGAAGATCTCCTCGCGGAAGATGCGCATCTGGGGCGTCACCTCGTCGAAGATGGTGGGGGCGATATAGAAGCCGCCGCTCTCCTCCAGCGTGCGCTGACCGCCGAGCAGCAGCTTGGCGCCCTCCTGCTTGCCGATGTCGATATAACGCAGCACTTGTTCCATCTGAATGCCGTCGACCATGGCACCGATGCGGGTGCTGGGATCCTGGGGATCTGCCGAGACCCACTCGCGGGCATGGGCCAGCAGCCGCTCGATGAACTCGGCCTTGATGCTGTTTTGCACCAGCAAGCGGGAGGCGGCGGTGCACACCTCCCCCTGGTTGTAAAAGATGGCGGCGGCGGCGCTCGATGCGGCGGCGTCCAGATCCGGCGCATCCGCCAAGATGATGTTGGGGCTCTTGCCGCCGCACTCCATGAAGGCACGCTTGAGGTTCGACTTGCCGGAGCACTGCACCAGATGCTTGCCGATTTTGGTGGAGCCGGTGAAGGTGATGCAGTCCACGTCCATGTGCATGGCGAGCGCCTCACCCACGGTATGACCAAAGCCCGGCAACACATTGAACACGCCGTCCGGAATGCCCGCTTCTTTGGCTATCCCGGCGATACGCAGGGCGGTGAGGGGGGATTTTTCGGACGGCTTGAGGATGACGGAGTTACCGGTGGCGAGCGCCGGACCCAGCTTCCAGCACGCCATCACCAGCGGGAAATTCCAGGGCACTATGGCGGCGACGACGCCCAGCGGCTCCCGGGTGATCAGGGCCAGGGCGCCCTCCTCGACCGGGGCGACCTCGTCATACAGTTTGTCGATGGCCTCGCCATTCCAGGCGATGCAGTTGGCCGCGGCCGGTGCATCGTAGTTCATGGCATCCATGATGGGCTTGCCCATGTCCAGGGATTCCAGCAGGGCCAGCTCCACCTTGTTGAGCCGCATCAGCTCGGCGAAGCGCTGCATCACCAGCTTGCGCTCCTTGGGGGATTGCCCCGCCCAGCGCTTGTCGTTGAAGGCGGCGCGGGCGGCTGCGACGGCCAGCTCGGCATCGGCGGCGTCGCAGGCGGCAACTTTTGCCAGCAGTTGGCCATTGGCCGGGTTGATGCAATCGAAGGTGGCACCATTGACGGCATCACGATAACTGCCATCGATGAACGCCTGGGTGGGGAGGTTCAGCTGGGCCTGTCGGTATTGCCACTGGGCCAGGGTCATGTCACTCATGTTCGCTCCTTGAACGTGCAAAGGTTGTCCGCGTATCAATATGCTAAACATTTTGCCGTCTGTAAATCCAGGTTGTAACAATTCCTTAAACAGGGATGTCGACGGGCACCCGGCATGGCGGCCCACCTCGGCCCGAGACAGGGGTCAGAAGGTGGGCGGGGTATTGGCCGAAATCAGCACACACTCCTGTTCATCGACATTGCGAAAACGGTGTGGGGTGCGGCTGTCGAAGTAGTAGCCGTCACCGGCACCGAGCAGGTGGATCTGCTCGCCTATGGTCACCTCAATCTGACCCTGGATGACGATGCCGCACTCTTCCCCGTCATGGCTGAGCATGTCGTCACCGGTGTCGGCGCCAGGGGGCAATATCTCTTGCAGCATGCCAATGGCGCGGTTGGCGCGGCTATGGCCGACCAGACGATAGCTGATGGGGTGACTACCGAGATCCGGCATGTCGGCGGCGCGAAACACCACTTCGGAGTCCAGGGCCGTCTCGTCGGTGAAGAAGCTGGCGAGGGACATGGGAATGCCTGCCAGCACCTTGCGCAGGGAGGCGACCGAGGGGCTGACCTGATTCTTTTCTATCTGGGAGATAAAGCCATTGGTCACCCCCGAGCGTTTGGCGAGTTCACGCTGGGACAGGGCCGCCTTGGTGCGGACCGCCTTGAGGCGCTGACCTATATCCATCCTTCTGTTCTCCTCGAGTGTTTACTATTATTGAATTTGTGTTAAATATCTTATACCACCCTGGTCGGGGTGACACCATCACTGGGCAGCATAGCGCCCTTTTTTATGGATATAGGTGTTTAATTTAATAGGCGCTCACCCAGAGTAGCTAAACACCTTAAGGATGAGGTGACCATGAAAGTTGTCAGTGACATCAATACGCCGGCGGATATGTCCGCCTTCTGGATGCCCTTCACCGCCAATCAGCAGTTCAAGGCGGCGCCGCGCATCCTCAAGTCTGCCGAGGGCATGTATTATCGCGCAGAGGATGGCCGCAAGATACTGGACGGCACCGCCGGCCTCTGGTGTTGCAATGCAGGGCACGGTCGCCGGGAAATCGCCGAGGCGGTCTCCCAGCAGATCTCCCATCTCGACTTCGCCCCCACATTCCAGATGGGTCATCCCCTGCCGTTTGAACTCGCCAACCAGCTGGTAGAGATAGCCCCCCAGGGTTTTGGCCATGTCTTCTTCACCAACTCGGGTTCAGAGTCGGTGGATACGGCACTGAAGATTGCGCTCGCCTGGCAGCGGGCCCGCGGTCAGGGCACCCGCACCCGGTTGATTGGCCGTGAGCGCGGTTATCACGGGGTGGGGTTTGGCGGCATCTCGGTCGGCGGCATCCCCGGTAACCGCAAGTGGTTCGGCTCCCTGCTCGGCGGCGTGGATCATCTGCCCCACACCCTCGACATTGCCAAGAATGCCTTCACCAAGGGGCTGCCCGAGGAAGATCTGACCCTGGCCGACGAGCTGGAGAAGATCGTCTTCCTCCATGATGCCAGCAATATCGCCGCGGTCATCGTCGAGCCCATCGCCGGCAGTACCGGGGTCATCATGCCGCCCAAGGGCTACCTCAAGCGGCTGCGGGATATCTGCACCAGGCACGGCATCCTGCTCATCTTCGACGAGGTGATCACCGGATTTGGCCGGTTGGGGGCACCCTTCGCCGCCCAGGAGTTCGACGTCATCCCCGACCTCATCACCTGCGCCAAGGGGCTCACCAATGGGGCCATCCCCATGGGAGCCGTGCTGGTCCAGAACCACATCTATGACGACATGATGGGCGCGGGCAAGGGGGCCATCGAGCTGTTCCACGGCTACACCTACTCAGGGCACCCGGTGGCCGCGGCCGCCGGTCTGGCGACCCTCGAGATATACCGCAACGAGAACCTGCTGCACCGCGCCGCCGAGCTGGCCGATTACTGGCAGGAGGCCGCGCATTCGTTGAAGGGCTGCAAGCATGTCAAGGATGTGCGCAACTACGGTCTGGTGGCGGGTATCGAGCTGGAATCCATGGCGGGGGCGCCGGGCAAGCGCGCCTATGAGGTGTTCGTGCGTTGCTTCGAGAAGGGGGCCCTGATCCGGGTCACCGGCGACATCATCGCCCTGTCGCCACCGCTCATCATAGAGCGCAGCGAGATAGACGACCTCTTTACCCTGCTGCAGGACGTCCTGCAGGCCCAGGAGTGAGCAACCCATAGTACGGAATTCACTGACCCACTATTGGCGGGTCAGTGCCCTGGGTCCTGACCAAGTCGGGCGCAGGGGAGAGTCATTACCCATCACGGAGGATGCATGGAATACAGGGTCACCAACTTCATCAACGGCGAGTTCAGCGCCAGCCACAGCGAACGCTTCGCCCCTATCTTCAATCCGGCCACCGGCCAGCAGCAGGGCCAGGTCGCGCTCAGCAGCGCCGCCGAGTGTGGTGAGGCCATCGCCATTGCCGAGGCGGCCTTCGTCGGTTGGTCCCAGACCCCGCCACTGGTGCGGGCCCGGGTGCTGTTTCGCTTCAAGGAGCTGATGGAGTTGCACAGGGACGAGCTGGCCGCACTCATCAGCCGCGAGCACGGCAAGGTCTTCTCCGATGCCCAGGGGGAGCTGACCCGGGGGCTGGAGGTGGTGGAGTTCGCCTGCGGCATCCCCCATCTGCTCAAGGGGGAGCACTCCCTCAATGTGGGGCGCGGGGTGGACAGCTATTCCATGATGCAGCCGGTCGGGGTCTGCGCCGGCATCACGCCGTTCAACTTCCCGGCCATGGTGCCGCTGTGGATGTTCCCGGTGGCCCTGGCCTGCGGCAACAGCTTCATCCTCAAGCCGTCCGAAAAGGATCCTTCGCTGGCCCTGCGCATGGCCGAGCTGCTCAAGCAGGCCGGTCTGCCAGACGGGGTGCTCAACGTGGTCAATGGCGACAAGGAGGTGGTCGATGTGCTGCTGACCGACCCGCGGGTGGCCGCCGTCTCCTTCGTCGGCTCCACCCCCATCGCCGAATACATCTACGCAACCGCCTCGGCCCATGGCAAGCGGGTACAGGCCCTGGGCGGCGCCAAGAACCACATGGTGGTGATGCCGGATGCGGATCTCGATCAGGCGGTCTCCGCCCTGATGGGCGCCGCCTATGGCGCGGCCGGTGAGCGCTGCATGGCGATCTCGGTGGCGGTGGTGGTGGGAGAGGAGACCGCCGATGCCCTGGTGGCCAAGCTGGCGCCCCTCGTCGAGGCACTGCGGGTGGGTCCCGGTGTGGGTATGACCCCGGAGAGTGAGATGGGGCCGCTCATCAGCCGCGAGCATCTGGCCAAGGTGCGCGGTTACGTGGATCAGGGGGTGGCCGAGGGGGCCCTGCTGCGGGTCGATGGTCGTGGGGTGAGTCATGGCCAGGGCTACTTTATCGGTGGCAGCCTGTTCGATCGGGTCGGCCCCGAGATGCGCATCTACCGGGAGGAGATCTTCGGCCCGGTGCTCGCCATAGTGCGGGCCCCGGACTATGAAACGGCACTCAAGCTCATCAATGAGCATGAGTACGGCAACGGCACCGCCATCTTTACCGGTGACGGCGATACGGCGCGGGACTTCACCACGCGGGTTCAGGTCGGTATGGTAGGGGTGAACGTTCCCATCCCCGTGCCCATGGCGTTCCACAGCTTCGGTGGCTGGAAGCGATCCATCTTCGGGCCGCTCAATATGCATGGGCCGGATGGGGTGCGGTTCTACACCAAGATGAAGACGGTGACCGCCCGTTGGCCCCAGAGCCTGCGGGCCGGTGCCGAGTTTGCCATGCCGACCATGAAGTAGGGCCCTGGGCCGCTTTGGGTCGGCCCGCCCTATGGACGTATAAAGGAGTAAAGGATGCGACTGGGAATTCTCGATTGTGATCGGCTGGATCCGGAGTTCGAAGCCCGTTTTGGCCGGGTCTATTCCGGGATGTTTATCGAGGGATTCAGGGCCTTGGCACCGGATCTGGAATTTCGGGTCTGGTCGGCCCTAGATGGCGACTTGCCGGCGGATCTGGATGAGTGCGATGCCTGGCTCATCACGGGATCGCGCCATGACGCCCATGGGGATGCCCCCTGGGTGGAAGCATTGCGGGAGTGGGTACGCCGGGCGGATGAGGCCCGGGCCAAGCTGGCCGGGGTCTGCTTCGGCCACCAGGTGATCGCCCAGGCGCTGGGCGGCGAAGTGGTCAAGTCCGACAAAGGCTGGGGACTGGGGGTCGCCACCAATGCCATGCTGGCGAGCGAGCCCTGGATGCAGCCCGCCCTCGATCAGATCCGCATCCTGGCGAGCCATCAGGATCAGGTGGCGCTGCTCCCCCCCGGTGGACGCCGGCTGGCAGGCAATGGTTTTTGCCCGAACTTCATGTTCGGTCAGGGGGAGCACATCGTCGCCATCCAGGGTCACCCGGAGTTCCCGGTTGACTATGACAGGGCACTGATCGAGAAGCGGCAGTCGCATCTGGCCCCTGAGCGTTATCAGGCCTGCCTCGACTCGCTGGAGCAGGAGGTGGATTCCACCATCATGATGGGTTGGTTGTTGCGATTTTTAGGGATACTGCCGGGTCGGCCCTAAGCGGCCCCGGCGGGATACAGGGATGAACGCAGGAGCATTGAGATGATCATTGGTGTACCCAAGGAAATCAAAAACCACGAGTACCGGATTGGCATGACCCCCTCGGGGGTGCAGGAGCTGACGGCTCGAGGTCATACCGTACTGGTGCAGGTGCGGGGCGGTGAGGCCATCGGTCTGTCCGACGAAGAGTACCGCGCTGCCGGGGCCGAACTGGTCGCCAGCGCCGCCGAGATCTTCGCCCGGGCCGAGATGGTCGTGAAGGTGAAGGAGCCGCAGCCCGAGGAGTGCGAGCTGCTGCGCCCGGGGCAATTGCTGTTCACCTATCTGCATCTGGCGCCGGATCCGGTACAGACCCAGTTATTGGTTCACTCGGGGGCGGTCGCCATCGCCTACGAGACGGTCACCGACGATCGCGGCGGCTTGCCACTGCTGGCACCCATGTCCGAGGTGGCGGGGCGCATGGCGGTGCAGGCCGGTGCTCACAGTCTGGAGAAGGCCCAGGGCGGCAATGGCACCCTGCTCGGCGGCGTCCCCGCGGTGGCCCCTGCCAAGGTGGTGGTGCTGGGCGGTGGCGTGGTCGGCGTCAACTCGGCGCGCATGGCGCTGGGTCTGGGGGCGGATGTCACCATCCTGGACAGATCCCTGCCGAGACTGCGGGAGCTCGATGGCCTCTATGGCCCGGCCCTCAAGACCCTCTATTCGACCAAGGCCAATATCGAGGCCTGCATCGCCCAGGCGGATCTGGTGATCGGCGCCGTGCTGATCCCGGGGGCGGCAGCGCCCAAGCTGCTGACCCGCGCCATGCTGGGGTTGATGCGCAAGGGCTCGGTGCTGGTGGACGTGGCCATCGACCAGGGGGGCTGCTTTGAGACCTCCAGGCCAACCACCCATGAAGACCCCACCTATGTGGTCGATGGCATCATCCACTACTGCGTGGCCAACATGCCGGGCGGGGTGGCGCGCACCTCCACCTTCGCCCTTACCAATGCCACGCTGCCGTTCGTGCTGGCTCTGGCAGACAAGGGTTACCAGCAGGCCCTCAGGGAGGACAGGCATCTGCTGGCCGGACTCAATGTCTATAAGGGCAAGGTGACCCAGCAGGCGGTGGCCGAGGCCCTCGGTTACGACTACGTCAGCGCGGCCACTGTGCTGGGGTGATTGGGGGGAGTGAACCTGGGCGACAGGCTTCACATTCTCAGCGTATCAGGGAGGGCCGTCATGGCCCTTTCTCTTTATAATGGGCCCTCGCCCTGCCTGAGGATCCGTCATGTCCCGCATTCTGCTGCTCGCCAATCTCAACTGTGACCATGTGTTATCCCTCTCCGAGCCTCTGGTCGCGGGGGCCCGCTTGCAATATCTGGATCGGGGGCGGCGCCTGGGGGGCGGAGCCGCCAACACCGGCATAGGGCTGGTGTGGGCGGGGCATGAGGTCGCCATCGCCTCGCGGATCGGCCTGGATGACACCGGGGACTGGTTGCTGGCCGAGGCGCGCAGCCATGGCCTGGAGTGCAGCCATGTGGAGCGCTTTGGCGGTGAGACCGGGGAGTTGCTGATCCTGGTGGACTCCACTGGCGAGCGCACCATCTTGCGCCAGCCCCGGCGTCCCGATCTGCCCGGTAACTTGCCGAGCCAGGGGGTGGATTGCCTCTATGTCAACTATCCGGGAGGGGCGGTGGCGGACTATATGCGCCAGATGCAGGACGGCTGTCTGGTGGTGGCGCAATATCCCAAGGGCGGCAAGCACTTGAGGCCCTGTCACCTGCTGGTGGCCTCGCGCTCGGATCTGGGGGAGATCGCTGACCCCTGGGCTCATGCCCGGGCGCTGGCCGGTGAGCAGTTGCAATGGCTGGTGCTGACCGAGGGCAAGGCCGGGGCCGTCGCCATCCATGGAGAGGAGCGGATCAGGGTAGCGGCGCGGCCCGTCTCTGTGGTGGACACCACGGGCGCCGGGGATGCCTTCGCCGCCGGGCTCATTCATGGGTTGGCGCGGGGCATGGCCATTGAGGCGGCATTGCAGTGCGCCGTGGATTGGGGCGCCTTTGCCGTTGCCAGTCAGAGCTCCATTCCCTCTGCGGCGCTCAAGTCCTGGCTGGAACAGGGGCACTGATGGCGACACCTTCCGCAGGGTGGCACTGAGGCGTCATCCCGCCCTCTCGCCCCCTTGGCATAACTGCCCGTTCGCGCTCAAACCGGCTAGAAGCGTGCAACAAGGCGGCAAGTTTGCGTTCAATCAAAGAAAGTGTCGATTTATGTGCATCTTTATCGACACTCGCTACCGCTGCTCTTAACCTTGGCTCTTCTTGTCCGAATCCGGCTGTAGTGAGAGGCAGTACCACCATGCAACTGACACGTTTTACCGACTATGCCCTGCGCGCCTTGACCTTTCTGGCGCTCCAGCCGACGGACCGGCTCTCGACCATCACTGAAGTGGCCGACACCTTTGCCATCTCCCGCAACCACGTGGTCAAGATAGTGCACCAGCTTGGCATCAAGGGTTACATCGAGACGGTGCGTGGCAAGCATGGGGGCATCCGTCTCGGCCGCTCCGCCGTCTCCATCAACCTGCGTGATGTGGTGATGGACATGGAGAACATCCTCTGTCCCGCCTATTGCAAGACGGATAACTGCCGCTTGGCTGGTGGCTGCCGTATTCAGGGCATATTGCGCAAGGCGATGAACGCCTTCCTCGAGGTGCTGGGGGAGTACACCCTCGCCGATGTGGTGAACGATCCGACCCGGCTCTGCCACCTGCTCGGCATGGAGCAGGAGCAGCACCTGGTCGTGAGTTGAACTTCGTTATCCAGCATAAAGAGGGGGCCTGCGGGCCCCTTCTGCTATCCGCTGCCAGCGGGCGTCAGGGTTGGCGTACCAGGCTGATGGCACCATAGAGGCAGGCGAGGCCACAGGCGCCGCAGCCATCGCAGGCTGCCATGTTGACCGTGACTCCGTCCGGGCTGGCCTTGATGGCCTGCTGGGGACAGGCATCCTCACACAGCAAGCAGTAGAACCCCTGCCTGGCCTGACAGCTGCTTTCTATCCTGACCCGGGTCTGCACCTGGCGGCCGTAGCGCAGATCGAGGGCGCCGCTCGGGCAGGCTCTGGCACAGCTGCCGCAATAGCTGCACTGGCCACAGTCGAGATCCAGCACCGGGGTACCGGCGATGGGGCTGTCTTGGTACTCGGGGCCAGCGGCAGGCTTGATGAGGCCGTTTGGACAGGCCTGGAAGCAGTTGCCGCAGCGTTGGCAGAGGGCGAGGAATTGGGATTCCTCGATAGCCCAGGGCGGGCGCGCCTCGCGGCAACTGATGGTGCCCGGGCGACGTCTGGCCCAGAGCCGCGTCAATCGTCGACAGAGGAAATGCGCCATGCTCTGCTCCTGATACCCATTAGGGGGTAATTCTATGGGGTTTATGCCATGCAAGCCAGCGGAACCGTCACGGCGGGATCGCAAGGCCAGCCCCCCTTGTGTAAGCTAGGCGAGTCTTTTTTGCTGGGTCGACTCTATGTGGTTATTTCTGTGGCGGGCTTCCCTGCTCTATGTCTTCCCCCTGCTGATGTGGGGCTACTGCCGGTTCAAGGGGATCGGCTTCGATGAGCTGGACAGCGGTGTCAACAATCACAAATGGGTGGTGTTGGCCTCCTATCTGCTCTATGTGGTGCTCTGGATCCTGATCAACCGCTATCTCTTGCTGTTCCTGCGGCAGCGGAGCCGGCGATGATGGAGCCGCTGCCGTGGCTCTGGCTGAGTGGCGGGGCCTTGCTGGCGCTCGGGCTCGGTTGGTTGTGGGGGCGTCAGGGCGCCCAGGCCCTGAGCCAGGCGCTGGCGTTGAGCCAGGAGCGAGCCAGTGCCTGGCAGGCGCGACTGGCCGAGCTGCACGATGAGCAGTTGCAGGGGCAGGACAAGCTCGAGCAACAGCAGAATGTCATCATCAAGCTCACCGCCCGTCTCAAGGACGCCGAGGCGACCCTGCGCAGCGAGCGGCTCGCCAGTGCCGAGAAGCTGGCGCTGCAACAGCAGGCGGAGGCGCGGCTCGGCCAGCAGTTCGAGAACCTCGCCAACCGTATCTTCGAGCAGAACTCGGGCAACTTCCGTGAACTCAACCAGCACAGCCTGGATAACCTGCTGGTGCCGCTCAAGGAGCAGCTGGAGGGCTTTCGCCGCCAGGTGGGTGAGACCCATGCCCAGGAGACGGCCCAGCGCCACAGTCTCAAGTTTGAACTGGAACGCCTGGCCGAACTCAACGCCCGGATGACGGAGGAGGCTGCGGCCCTGACCCGCGCCCTCAAGGGGGACAGCAAGCAACAGGGCAACTGGGGCGAGGTGGTGCTGGCGCGCATTCTTCATGAGTGCGGCCTGCGCGAGGGACACGAATATGACACCCAGGTGAGCCTTGAGACCGACAAGGGCAAGCGTTATCAGCCCGACGTCATCGTTCACCTGCCCCAGGAAAAAGACATCATCATCGATGCCAAGGTGTCGCTGACCGCCTACGAGCGCTGGTACAACGGCGAGGATGATCTGACCCGGGCCGTGGCCCTGAAAGAGCATGTCGCCTCGGTGCGCAATCATATCCGCGAGCTGGGCCGCAAGGATTACCAGCAGTTGCCCGGGGTGCGCACCCTGGACTATGTGCTGATGTTCGTGGCGGTGGAGCCTGCCTTCCTGGCGGCACTGGAGGCAGATCCCTCCCTGGTGCGCTATGGCCTGGACCACAACATACTGCTGGTCAGCCCCACCAACCTGATGGTGGCGCTGCGCACCATAGAGAACCTGTGGCGCTACGAGCGTCAGAACCAGAATTCCCGCCAGATAGCCGAGCGGGCCGGCCGTCTCTACGAGAAGCTGCGACTGTTTGTGGAGGAGATGCAGCAGCTTGGCGGCAGTCTGAACAAGGCGCAGGAGAGTTATGACAAGGCCATGGGCCGACTCGCCAGCGGTCGCGGCAACCTGATCGCCCAGGCCGAGCGATTCCGCGAGCTGGGGGTGGAGGTGACCAAGACCCTGCCAGAGCCGCTGGTCAATCGCGCCCTGGAGCGGGAAGAGTCAGGGGACTGAGCCAGTATCGACCTCATGAGAAAGGGCAGCCAGTGGCTGCCCTTTTTGCTGTCCGGCGGCGGCTTATTGCTTCCAGAAGGAGGGGAAGAAGATGACGGCTACCGTCAATATCTCGAGTCGCCCCAGCAGCATGCCGAATGACAGTAGCCACTTGGCCGTATCCGGCAGGCTGGCAAAGTTGCTGCTGGGGCCGATGACGGGCCCCATGCCGGGGCCCACGTTGGCTACCGCCGTGATGGAGCCGGACAAGGCGGTGAGGGGATCCAGCCCGATCAGTGCCAGCAGGGCGGCGATCAAGATGATGATGGCGAAGTAGGCGAGCACGAAGGCGATCAGGGAGCGCACTATCGCCTCGTTGACCGGGCGGCCATTGTACTTCTGGGGGAAGACCCCCGAGGGGTGCATCAGCTGGCGCATCTGCTTCCTGAACAGGGAGAACGCCACTTGCACCCGGAATATCTTGAGGCCGCCTGCGGTAGATCCCGAGCAGGCCCCCAGTCCCAGCAGGAAGAGGAAGAGGATGCTGGTGAGCGGCCCCCAGGTACCGAAATCCCCCAGACCATAACCTGTGGTGGTCAGCACCGAGACGATATTGAAGGCGCTGATCCGCAGTGCATCCATGAAGTCGAAGGTGCCGCGATGCCAGAGGTAGAAGGTCATGATGAGCGTGACCCAGACCACGAGCCAGAAGAAGCCGCGCACCTGGGCATCGCGGATCAGGCTGGTGTCGCGCCGGGTCAGGCTCTGGACATAGAGCAGGAAGGGCAAGCCCCCCAGGAACATGAACAGGGTACCAATCCAGTGTGCCGCGTGAGAGAAGTGGGACATGGATTGATCCGAGGTGGAGTAGCCCCCGGTGCTGAGGGTGGTCATGGCATGGTTGATGGCCTCGAAGCTGTTCATGCCGCTCGCCCAGTAGGCAAGGAAGCAGAGCATGGAGAGCACCAGATAGACCTGCACTATGTTGTTGGCCACCGTCTTGGCGCGGGGGGCGCTCTTGTCTGACCAATCCGAGCTCTCGGTCTGGAACAGCTTCATGCCGCCCACGTTGAGGTAGGGCAGCACGGCCACCGCCATCACGATGAAGCCGACCCCTCCCAGCCACTGCAAGATGGAGCGCCACAACAAGATGCTGTGGGCCATGCCGTCCAGCCCGGACAGCACGGTGGATCCCGTGGTGGTGACCCCGGACATGGTCTCGAAGTAGGCGTCGGCGAAGCCGATGTGAGTGATGAACACGAAGGGCAGGGCGCCAAACAGGCAGGCTACCGCCCACACCGAGGTGGTGAGCAGGAACATCTCGCGCACGCCAAGGTGAAACTCGGCCTTGCGGCCATAGTGCAGGCACCAGAAGGCGGCGAGGTGGGTGATCACCACGGATTGCAGAAATTCGACGAATCCCTCGGAGCCGGTAAGCAGCGCGAGCAGGGTGGGCAGCCACATGAACAGGGCAAGTTTGGAAAGCACCAGACCCAGGGTGAAGACGATGGGACGCAGCTTGATCATGATGAATCGCCTGGTCGTTGATGAGCGAAACACCGGCCACCGCGAGGAGCGGTGAACCGGGTCTTGTCTGCTTGAAGAGTGGGCATGGTCAGGTTACAGGAAGAAGGGGCTTGGCTGGAACAATCGCTCCACTTCCGGTATGTACTTCTTGTCGACGAGGAACATCACCACATGGTCATCTTGCTGGATCTTGGTGCGATCGTGAGCGATCAACACCTCATCACCGCGGACGACCGCACCTATGGTGGTGCCGGGCGGCAGTTTCAGTTCACCCACAGAGCGACCGACCACCTTGGAGGTATTTTCATCGCCGTGGGCAATGGCTTCGATGGCCTCGGCCGCGCCACGGCGCAGGCTGTAGACGTTGGCGATATCGGCCCGGCGCACGTGGGTCAGCAGCGCCGAGATGGTGGCTTGCTGGGGCGAGATGGCGATGTCGATGGAGCCGCCTTGCACCAAGTCCACGTAGGCACTGCGTTGTATGAGTACCATCGTCTTCTTGGCCCCCATCTTCTTGGCGAGCAGGGCCGACATGATGTTGGCCTCATCTTCGTTGGTGACCGCGATGAAGACGTCGATCTGATCGATGTGCTCCTCGGCGAGCAGCTCCTGATCCGCGGCATCGCCACAGAAGACGATGGTGTTTTCCAGCAGTTCTGAGAGTTGCTCGGCCCGCTTCTGGTTACGCTCGATCAACTTGACGCTGTAGCGCTTCTCCAATTGGCGGGCGAGACCGGCTCCGATGTTGCCG
Organism: Aeromonas rivuli; assembly: GCF_000820045.1. GTDB lineage: Bacteria > Pseudomonadota > Gammaproteobacteria > Enterobacterales > Aeromonadaceae > Aeromonas > Aeromonas rivuli. Next base: position 85,542 of record NZ_CDBJ01000015.1, read on the forward strand.
CCACCGACGATCATGATGCGGCGATAGGGACTCTCGAGGCGCTGCAACTCGGACATCACGGCGCGGATATGACCAGCCGCGGCGACGAAGAACACCTCGTCATCGGCCTCGATGATGGTGGTGCCTTGCGGGCGGATGGAGCGGCCCTGGCGGAAGATGGCCGCCACCCGGGTCTCTATGTTGGGCATGTGCTCACGCAGGGTCGAGAGTGCGTTGCCGACCAGGGGGCCGCCATAGTAGGCCTTGACCGCCACCAGACCCACCTTGCCACCGGCAAAGTCCACCACCTGCAAGGCACCCGGATATTCAATCAGCCGACGTACATAGTCGGTCACCAGCTGTTCGGGGGCGATGAGGTGATCCACTGGTATCGCCTCGGGCAGAAAGAGCCGATCCCGCTCAGCCAGATAAGAGGGGGAGCGAATACGCGCCACCTTGTTCGGGGTGTTAAACAGCGAGTAGGCGATCTGGCAGGCGATCATGTTGGTTTCATCACTGTTGGTGACGGCGACCAGCATGTCCGCATCCTGGGCTCCCGCCTCGCGCAGCACTTTGGGGTGGGCGCCGTGGCCATTGACCACCCGCAAGTCGAACTTGTCTTGCAGCTCGCGCAACCGGTCGCTGTCGGTGTCGACCAGGGTGATGTCATTGTTCTCCCCGGCAAGGTTCTCGGCCAGGGTGCCGCCGACCTGGCCGGCTCCCAGTATGATGATTTTCATAGGGAAGCGTTACTCGCATCAAGGGGGTGGAGGGGGCCAGCAGGCTGGCCCATGGCCGCATTCATCAGGCTTCTTTTATCAGCTTGGCGTAGTAGAAACCATCCATGCCCGCCTCGCCCGGCAGGAACTGGCGACCCGGAGAGGCCGGGCTGTCTTGGGCGTGGAGTGGTACCAGACGGGCACTCTTGGTCGCGGCAAGGAAGGTGCGCACCTGATCGCGGTTCTCTTCTGGCAACACCGAGCAGGTGGCGTAGAGCAGGGTGCCGCCCACTTTAAGCCTTGGCCAGAGTGCGGCAAGGATGCGGCCCTGCAACTCGGCCAGCTCGCGAATGTCCTGATCCCGGCGCAGCCACTTGATGTCGGGGTGGCGACGGATGACGCCGGTGGCGGAGCAGGGAGCATCGAGCAGGATGCGGTCGAACTGACCCTCTGGCCACCACTGCTCCGGGGTGCTGGCATCCCCATGGATGAGCCGGGCCTTGAGACCGATGCGATCCAGATTCTCCTGCACCCGTTTGAGGCGGTTATCGTCGGCATCGACGGCGACCACTCCGGCCAAGTCGGGCTGGCGCTCGAGCAGATGTGCCGTCTTGCCGCCCGGGGCGGCGCAGGCATCCAGTATCCACTCGCCCGGTTGCGGGTCGAGCAGCTGGGCGGCGAGCTGGGCGGCGCCATCTTGCACCGAGCAGTCACCCTGTTCGAAACCGGGCAGTTTGGTCACGTCACAGGGACGCTCCAGCAAGATGCAGTCAGCACCCTCTTCACCGGCCAGCGCATTGATGCCCGCCTCGGCCATGCGCGTCAGCATCTGGTCGCGGCTCTGGCGCTGACCGTTGTTGCGGATCCACATGGGTGGGCGCTGGTTGTTGGCCTCCATGATGAATTCCCACTGGTTGGGGTAGGCCTGGCGCAGACGCTTGGTGAGCCACTCGGGGTGGCCGAGGCGTATGCTGGGTACCCTGTCGATACGAGCCAGTATCACCTCGGCGCTGCGCTGGAAGTTGCGCAACACGCCGTTGATCAGGCCTCGCAGCGAGCTGCCCTTGAGCAGCTTGACCGCATTGACGGTCTCGGCCACGGCGGCGTGAGCCGGGATACGGGTGTAGATGAGCTGATAGAGCCCGACCAGGATCAGATAGTGGAAGATGCGGCTCTTGTTTTTGAGGGGCTTGTCCATCATCTCGTTGACGGCGGCATCCAGGCGCGGCATCCAGCGCAGAGTGCCGTAGCAGAGTTCTTGCAGGAGGGCGCGATCGCGGGGGGCGACCTTCTCCTGGGCAGCAGGCAGAACGGCGGAGAGGGACAGCCCCTGATCCAGCACCTGTTGAATGACGAGAGCGGCCTGTGCACGTGTTTTCATAATGTTACCTTAGATGCGCAAGTCGGGGCTTGGGCCCCGCTTGTTTCAATTCCATCCAGCTCAATGCAGTCGGATGCCGGGGGCAAACCAGTCACGGCGCGAGTTGAGCAGATCCGAGACGGACATGGCTTTCTTGCCGGGAGGTTGCAGAGTCAGCAGACGCAGGATGCCATGGCCGGTGGCGATGTCGATCCCCTGCTTGTCGGCCTTGAGCAGGGTGCCGGGACGCTGGTCATGTTCGGCCTCGAGTGCTTCTGCCTGCCAGACCTTGACGGTCTGTTCTGCCACTTCAAACCAGCTGATAGGCCAGGGATTGAAGGCTCGTATGCAGCGCTCAATGGCGACGGCGTCCATGGACCAGTCGATGCGCGCCTCCTCCTTGGAGAGCTTCTGGGCGTAATTGGCCAGGGCATCATCCTGCGGCTCGGCGAGGGCGTTGCCGGCGGCTATCTCGTCTAGCGTCTCGACCAATGCCTGGGGGCCCAGCTCGGCCAGCTTGTCATAGAGGCTGGCGGAGGTTTCGTCGGGGGCGATGGGGCAAGCTACCTTGCGGATCATGGCACCGGTGTCCAGGCCCACATCCATCTGCATGATGGTCACGCCGGTTTCGGCATCTCCCGCCCAGATGGCGCGCTGGATGGGCGCCGCACCACGCCAGCGTGGCAGGAGGGAGCCGTGGACATTGATGCAACCCAGACGCGGGGTATCGAGCACCACCTTGGGCAGGATCAGGCCATAGGCGACGACCACCATCAGGTCGGCACCCAGTGCCTTGAGTTCGGCCTGGGCCTCTTCATTGCGCAGGGAGGCGGGTTGGTAGACGGGCAACTGGTGCGCAAGCGCCAGCTCCTTGACCGGGCTGGCCGTCAGCTTCTGGCCACGGCCAGCGGGTTTGTCCGGCTGGGTGTAAACGGCAACGACCTCATGGTCGGAAGACAACAACGCCGCCAGATGACGGGCGGCGAAGTCGGGGGTACCGGCAAAAATCAGTTTCAATTTATTCAAAGGGGCAGGTCCTTAACCGGCTTTACGGTCTTCGCGCGCCATTTTTTCCAGTTTTTGACGGATGCGCTGGCGCTTGAGTGGGGACAAGTAATCCACAAACAGCTTGCCCACCAGATGATCCATCTCATGCTGGATGCAGATAGCCAGCAGATCGTCCGCTTCGAGTTCGAACGGCTTGCCGTTACGGTCCAGGGCGCGGATTTTGATCCACTCGGCGCGGGGCACCAGCGCACGGCTGCCTGGTACAGAGAGGCAACCCTCTTCGATACCTGTGCTGCCTGACTGGGCAATGACTTCCGGGTTGATCAGCACCAGAGGATCTTCTCGATCCTCAGAGACGTCGATAACTATGATGCGCTGATGGATGTCGACCTGAGTTGCGGCCAGGCCTATGCCTTCCTCCGCATACATGGTGTCGAACATATCATCTACAATGTGTTGTAACTCGGGTGTAATGGTCTCGACAGGGGCTGCAACGGTCCGCAGACGTTCATCGGGGAAACGCAATACATCTAGAATGGCCATAGTCTTATCTTTAGTTTCGTATAATTGCAGTCAATATTGACGTAATTCTAGTCATTTACGCCGACAAAAAACAGCAACACTTTGCGCACAGAAATAACAGGGAGTGTTATGTATCTGAAGCAAACGACTTTTGCCTGTCTGCTGGCCCTGATAAGCCAGGGCGCACAGGCCCAGACGCTGTCCCTCAAAAGCGGTTATCCCAGTAACTATGTGGTCCAGAAGGGCGACACCCTGTGGGATATTTCCGGCAAGTATCTCGAGCAGCCTTGGCTTTGGCCCCAGCTCTGGAATATCAATGCGCAGATTGCGAATCCGCACTGGATATACCCGGGGGATGTGCTGCAACTCAGCTGGGTCAATGGCCAGCCGCGCCTCGGCAAGATGGTACAAGGTGGAAAGCGGGTCATCACCCTCTCCCCCAAGAATCACTATGAGAGTAAAGCGAATCCTATCCCGACATTGCCGTTGAGCGAAATTGGTCCCTTCATGCAGACGGATCACATCTTCGCGACGCGCCAGGAGAGCAAGGCCTTGCCCTATATCCTGGGTGAAAATGAAGGCCATGTCGGCATGCTGGAGGGGGCAACCCTCTATGTGCAGGGGGATCTGATCCCGGGTCAGGACTATGGCATCTATCGGCCAGGCACCATTTACAAAGACGAGAAGACCCGCGAGCTGCTGGGCCAGGAGGCCATCTTCGTGGGGACGGCTCATGCGCAGGCGCGACTGGCCAAGGATCGCAGCCGTATCCTCCTCACCAGCAATCAGCGCGAAGTCTATCAGGGGGACAAGCTGATGCCCTTGCCGGCTCAAGAGAACCTCTCTGCCTTGTTTACCCCCAAGGCTGCACCGCTCACCAGCCCTGGCTATGTGGTCGAGTTGCCGAGCAAGGCCCGTGGTGGTGGCAAGTTTGACATTGTCCTAATCAACAAGGGGGCTCGCGATCAGATGGCGCCCGGTGATGTGCTGGACGTGCAGCGACCCGGACTCCGCCTGACTGACAAGTATGGCAAGGTCTCCTATCGCGACTTCTCGTCCCTCTATGACAAGGGCTTCCACTCGGCGGGCCGGACTCCTCTGCCTGACGAGTCCATCGCCCGCATCATGCTGTTCAAGGTCTATGACAAGCTGAGTTACGGCATGATATTGCAGAGCCAGGACATGGTGAGTACAGGTTACAAGGTCAGTAATTTCTGAGCTCGGTCATCATGGATGAACTCCGAGCCTGGCTGATACTGGAAAGCGTACCCGGGATAGGGCCTGTCACCGCTTCGCGTCTTTTGGCGGCCCTGGCTGAGCGTGCCGCCGCAGAAAAGCCAGAGGGTGGCATAACTGCGCTGTTTGATTGCGATGATGCCCATCTCCATGATTTAGGCCTGAAATGGGAGCAGATCAGGGCCCTGCGCCACCCCGGTGCCGGGGTAGATCAGGCGCTTGTCTGGGCTGACCGCCCCGGCAACAGACTCATTTGCCTGGGCAGTCCGGCATATCCTCCCTTGCTGCGGGAGATCCCTGCGGCCCCCCTCTTGCTCTACTGTCGCGGCGATCTTGACGCCTTGTGCTTACCGCAGATTGCCATGGTGGGCAGTCGTCACCCCAGTTATGCGGGCAAAGATAATGCGGCCAGGCTCGCTCAGGCATTGGTGGGATCCGGACTGGCGATCACCTCGGGGTTGGCCCTTGGCATAGATGGCGTCTGCCATCAGCAAGCACTGGCCGCTGGCGGTATCACCCTTGCCGTGCTTGGCTCCGGGTTGGATCAGGTCTACCCCAAACGCCATCAACTCCTGGCTGAGCAGATCCTGGGCAATGGCGGTCTGATCATCTCCGAATTTGCACCGGACAAGGGGCCATTGGCCGAACATTTCCCCCGTCGTAACCGCATCATCAGCGGCCTCTCCCTGGGTACGCTGGTGGTCGAGGCCGCCGAGCAGAGTGGCTCTCTCATCACGGCTCGTTACGCACTGGAGCAAGGGCGTGAGGTGTTTGCCGTGCCCGGTGCCCCGCAAAACGAGCAGGCTTTGGGTTGCAACCGGCTGATCCAGCAGGGGGCCAAACTGGTACTCAATGCCGAGGATGTGCTGGCTGAACTCCACTGGACACAGATTTTCATTCCGTCAGGGGTGGGCGGGGTCCCCTCGGATGCCAGTAATGGTGGCAATATCGACGCTAATACCGCTATTAATAGTGCATTGCCTTATGCCGATTTGTTGGATAACGTAGATTATGAGACCACGAGTGTGGATACCGTTGCCGAACGGACCGAGCTTCCTGTCGAGGTGGTACTGGGCAGATTAGTCGAGCTTGAGCTGGCAGGTGCTGTGATAGCGGTAGCCGGTGGATACGTCAAAGCGAGGAGGGCGAATCATGTTTGATGTATTGATGTACCTTTTCGAGACCTACATCCACAGTGATGCCGATGTAACGGTCGAACAAGATGAACTCACCGACGAGTTGACCCGTGCCGGTTTCGACCAGGACGAGATCAACAAGGCCCTCAACTGGCTGGAACGGCTGGCCAATCTGCACGATAGCGAACGTGAAGTCTATGTGACCGCCAGCGCCCAGGGCTCGATGCGAATCTATGCCCCCGAAGAGTTGGTGCGTCTTGGCACCGAGTGCCGTGGCTTCATGTTGTTCCTGGAGCAGGCTCAGGTACTCAATGCCGAGACCCGCGAGATCTGCATCGAGCGACTGCTCGAACTCGACAAACCCGATATCGAACTCGATGACCTCAAGTGGGTCGTGATGATGGTGCTGTTCAATGTCCCCGGCAGCGAGACCGCTTACCAGCAGATGGAAGAGCTGGTGTTCGACGAGTCGGACGGCATACTGCACTGACAGCCCGGTGCCGCGCTGGTAGAATCCGGATCATCCGAATTCGAGGCGCGGCCATGTCCAAGATCGACCATCAGCTCTTTTCTGCCCACGAGCATGCGCTTGAGCGTGAGCCTTGCCCCCAGTGCGGCGCTGCATTGGTGATCCGCCAAGGCAAGCACGGCCCCTTTCTCGGTTGTGCCAGCTACCCCGCCTGCGACTATATCCGTTCCCTGGCCCCATCCGGTCGCGACATCGAGAAGGTGCTGGAAGGTTCAATCTGTCCCGATTGCGGCCAGCCACTGGCCATCAAGAAGGGACGTTATGGTCTCTTCGTCGGTTGTACCCAATACCCTGCCTGTCAGCACATGGCCTCATTGCAGGAGAGTGGTGATACCCAGATCCCCTGTCCTGCCTGTGGCAAGGGCCATCTGCTCAGCCGCACCTCCCGTTATGGCAAGCAATTCTACAGCTGCAATGACTATCCCCATTGCAAATATGTGGTCAATGACAAGCCGGTGGCCATACCTTGTTCCGAATGTGGCTGGGCTATCATGGTCGAGAAGCGGGTGCGGGGAATATTAAGATTTATCTGCCCGCAAAAGAAATGCGGTCATCAAAGCGAGCAGGTATAATCGCGCCGCCGTCGAGCGAGCGAAACGTTTGCGGTAACTTCAACCCCCCACTTGGAGTAAGGAAATTCCCACCATGAATAAACCGTTTGTTGCTGTGCTGATGGGTTCTGATTCAGATTTCCCCGTGATGCAGACCACCTTGGAAGTACTCAAGTCCTTCGATATCACAGTGGAAGTGAAAGTCACCTCTGCGCACCGTACCCCGGCTGCGACCCACCAGTACGTCACCGATGCCGAAGCCCGTGGTTGCAAGGTCTTCATCTGTGCTGCTGGTTTGGCTGCGCACCTGGCCGGTGCCGTTGCCGGTATCACCACTCGTCCCGTGATCGGTGTGCCCATAGACGGTGGCCCGCTCAAGGGTCTGGATGCTCTGCTCTCCACCGTGCAGATGCCGGGTGGCGTGCCGGTTGCGACCGTTGCCATCGGCAAGGCTGGTGCCAAGAACGCAGGTTATCTGGCCGCACAGATGCTGGCCGTGGCCGATGACGCCCTGGCCGTCAAGGTACGTGCCGAGCGTCAGAAAAATGCCGAAGAAGTGATGGCCAAAGATGCCGCCCTTCAGGCTCAGTTGCTGAAATAAGTCCCATGCGGCAGCTCGGCTGCCGCATTTTTTTGATACAGAATCTCCTATGCAGAACGAATTCGAACAAGCCGTCGCCGCCCTTCGTGCTGGCGGCGTCATTGCCTATGCCACCGAGGCTGTATTTGGCCTGGGGTGCGACCCCGATAACCAGGCTGCCGTGCAGCAGTTGCTCGCCATCAAACAGCGGCCGATGGAGAAGGGGCTTATCTTGATTGCCGCCGATCTGGCCCAGCTGGAGGCTTATATCGACCTGACCCAGTTGAGCGCCGAGCAGCGCGCCCAGGTACTGGCCAGCTGGCCCGGCCCCTTCACCTGGATCATGCCAGCCAGGGCTCATACCCCTGACTGGCTGACTGGCCGATTCGATACCCTGGCAGTACGGATTAGTGCCCACCCCCAGGTTCAGGCCCTGTGTCGTGCCTTCGGCAAGCCACTGGTATCGACCAGTGCCAATCTGACTGGTGAAGAGCCGGCCCGCAATATTGCCCAGATACCGCCCGGGCTGGCCGAACAACTGGCGCATATACAGGCCGGGGAGGTGGGCGGGCTGTGCAACCCGTCCGAGATCAAGGATGCCCGCACTGGTGCCCTGATCCGTCCCTCCTGACATCCCGTTGTCCCCCGTAGGGGAAATTGCGACAAGACGATAACGAGGCGGGACTCTTTGATCCCGTTGGCTGGAGAAGCAATGAGCAAACCTGATGTGGCCGCAGTCAAAACATTCCTGCTGGCGCTGCAAGACAGTATCTGCCAAGGGCTGGAGCAGGCCGATGGCCTGGGCCGCTTCGTCGAAGACGCCTGGACGAGAGACGGGGGTGGCGGTGGCCGCACCCGGGTGATGCGATCCGGCAAGGTGATAGAGCAGGGCGGCGTCAACTTCTCCCATGTCTATGGCGATGCCATGCCTGCCTCGGCTACCGCCCATAGGCCCGAACTGGCCGGGCGCCGCTTCGAGGCGATGGGAGTTTCCCTGGTTATCCATCCCCACAACCCCTATGTACCGACCAGCCATGCCAATGTGCGCTTCTTCATCGCCGAGAAGGAGGGTGAAGATCCCATCTGGTGGTTTGGTGGTGGCTTTGACCTGACGCCCTTTTATCCGTTCGAGCAGGACGTGCGACACTGGCACCAGGTGGCTCATGAGTTGTGTCAGCCATTTGGCGATGATATTTACCCTGAGTTCAAATCTTGGTGCGATCGCTACTTCTATCTCAAGCACAGGGATGAGACTCGCGGCGTTGGCGGCCTCTTCTTTGACGATCTCAACCGTTGGCCGTTCGAGCACTCATTCGCCTTCATGCAGGCAGTGGGTGAGGGTTATCTTGCCGCGTACCTGCCGATCCTGGCTCGCCGCAAAGACACCCCTTATGGTGAGAGGGAGCGCCAGTTCCAGCTCTATCGTCGCGGTCGCTATGTCGAGTTCAATTTGGTCTATGACAGGGGAACCCTGTTTGGCCTGCAAACCGGTGGCCGTACCGAGTCCATACTGATGTCCATGCCGCCCCTGGCACGCTGGGAGTATGACTGGCAGGCCGAGCCAGGTTCTGCTGAGGCTCTGCTCTACACGGATTACCTCACGCCACGGCAGTGGTTCTAATGGAAAGGGTCGCTGAGGCGGCCCTTTTTCATGGGGATTGAACTTGTCCCATGCGGGGAAAAGCCGTTAAATCGGATCACTCTTTCCTAGATGGACACTCGTGATGGACAGGTATGCGGTATTCGGTCACCCGGTGCGACACAGCAAGTCGCCCTTCATTCACACCCTGTTTGCCCGGCAGACCCAGCAGCAGCTGGAGTATGGACTGGCCGATCCCGAGCCGGACGAGTTTGCCGCTGCGCTGCGTCGCTTCTTTGTCGAGGGAGGCAAGGGTTGCAATATTACCGTGCCTTTCAAGGAGCAGGCGTTCGTCCTGGTCGACAGCCTGAGCCTGCGTGCCAAGCTGGCGGGGGCCATCAACACCATCAAGCTGACCGATGATGGCCTGCTGCTTGGCGACAATACCGATGGGGCCGGTCTGGTGGCTGACCTCAAGGCTCAGGGAATTATCCTGGCCGAGAGTCGCATTCTGCTGCTCGGCGCGGGTGGCGCGGCTCGTGGTGCCATTGCTCCCCTGTTGGCGGAAGGGCCCAGCGCTCTGGTTGTCGCCAACCGTACCCATGACAAGGCGGCTCAGCTGGCCCAGCGCTTCGCCAGCCTGGGGCCTATAGTCGCGGCGCAATATGATGCGCTCACGGGGCCGTTCGACCTGGTGATCAACTCCACCTCAGCCAGTCTGCAGGGGGCTCTGCCAGCGATCTCGCCCACGCTCATCCATGCTGATGTTGCCGTGTATGACATGATGTATGGCGCAGATGACACGGCATTCAATGCCTGGGCCAGGGAACAAGGCGCGCGCAAGATCATGGATGGGCTCGGCATGCTGGTGCAACAAGCCGCCGAGGCCTTCACCATTTGGCGGGGCATACGCCCTGGCACAACCCAGGTGCTACGGGAACTGAAACGCAACCTGGAAGGGGGATGACGCAGAGCATTTCCAGACCAGGCGATGGGGCAGGGGACCGCGCAGCGGCCCTCTTTCCCCATGCTACGGATGGGGGCTAGGATCCCTGGCTACATGCATCGCTATCGGTGGGGAAACTAGCCGGTCACCCTCTACTGCGGGATAAGGACTTCCTCAGAGCCTTCTTCAACTCGACATTTGACACGCCACCCCATTAAAACTCATAAATATCAATGCATTACCTTATTTGTCGTTCTTGCTGTCTAGACCAGCCAAGTTTTTTTTCAGGAGAGTGGAACTTTGTCATTATCGCGCTGACTAACTAGATAGTTGAGGAAGTGCTAGTTAGTCACCTTTATAACACCCCGGTATTCGTACTGGGGTTTTTTTTATCCACTTGAAAATTATAAAGAAAAGTCACATTGAGCTTCAGTGAAACTTTGTTACATAAATTACTTTCACTTTTTTGCCGCTTTGATGTACAGTTGTTGACGTAGGGTACAGAGGTAAGATGTTCTATCTTTCAGACCTTTTATTTCACGTAATTGAATGTGGCTGAATAGCTGCCCCGATGAGCTCTCGTCGGGGTGTTTTTTTATGCGTCCGATTTAGAGTAAAGACTTTAAAAATGGCGACTCTTTGATAAAATAGAGCGGTTTCTTGGGTAAACCCAGTTGTCATTTGTTCTCAAGACCCATTTCTTCCCAATTTTGCATTGCTTCTTCAGGCCGGTCTCCTACTCAGGGTACTGGCCTCATTTTTGTGTCTGTCTCGCGCCTGCCGCGGTCTATTTTGGTAATTTAATTACATTTTTCTGTATGGAACTGTTTTTTATTGCCCTTAATCAGTGAAGGTCTGAAAACGTTATCAAGTTGCTTAATTGTTTATTCTTAAAGAGAATTAAATATTTTATCTATTTAAAACAATTAATTGCATAAGAAGCCTCGAATGGAGAATATCGAGCAGGTGAGCAGGTGAGCAGGTGAGCAGGTGAGCAGGTGGGGGAAAGGGTTTCAATTAGCGGAGCCCAGCTCCGCTAATTGAAAAATGGCGGGGTTTAATCGGCGTCATGCTCGACGTCGAAGTTCCCTTCAGCGGTGTCACCCGCGAGGTACCAACCAGTCAGGGTCTGCGCCAGCTTTTCCAGCCCGATCTGATTGAGGGAGGAGAATGCCTCGACCTGGATCTGGGGACCCAGATTGGCAACAGCCTGACGCACCTTGATCACCTGGGTGTTACGCGGGCCTGGGCTCAGCTTGTCCGCCTTGGTCAGCAGCAGCATGACAGGCAGTTCGCGGTGGGAGCTCCACTCCAGCATGTTCATGTCGGTTTCCTTGAGCGGGTGGCGGATATCCATCAGGATCACCAGACCTTTCAAGGACTCACGGCGTTGCAAATATTCGGCCAGTGACTTTTGCCACTTTAGCTTCATTTCCAGTGGAACCTGGGCATAACCATAACCTGGCAAGTCGACCAGACGTTTGCCGGGTTCCAGTTCAAACAGGTTGATCAACTGGGTCCGGCCGGGGGTTTTACTGGTCCGGGCCAGGTTCTTGTGCTTGGTTAAGGTGTTCAATGCTGATGACTTGCCTGCGTTGGAACGCCCGGCAAACGCAATCTCGACACCCCCATCATTTGGTAGGTGACGGATGTCGGGTGCGCTGGTCACAAAATGCACCTTATTGAAATTCAGAGTTTGTGTATCCAACGTAAATTCCCCATGGAGAGAGAGGGTTATAGAGTTACTTTTTTGTGAAATCGTGTAAAATGGCGTCGCTTAAACGCGTTTATTTTAACATGCCTTCAGCGGCATGGGATCGGAAGCCTAATAACGAGAAGTTGGAACGCCATGAAGAACCTAGTCATTACTCTTGCTCTGATGGTTGGCGTAACGGGGATGGCACAAGCCACAGGCGATGCCGCTGCGGGACAAACCAAGTCGGCGGTCTGCGCTGCATGTCATGGACCGGACGGAAACAGCCCGGCTGATATTTACCCCAAGCTCACTGGCCAGCACGCATCATATATTAAAAAACAATTAGTGGAACTGAAGGCTGCCGCTTCTGGTAACACGGGTCGCGCTTCTCCCATCATGGGAGCCATGGCTTTGCCCCTGTCAGAGCAGGATATGGACGACCTGGCCGCCTACTTCTCCAGCCAACAAATTACACCGGTTGCCGTTCCTGATGAGGTCGTTGCCGCTGGCAAGGCGCTCTATATGGGCGGTGACATGAGCCGCGGTCTGCCTGCTTGTTCTTCTTGTCATGGCCCCCGTGGTGCCGGCGTAGAGCAGGCGAAGTACCCCAGCCTGTCCGGTCAACATCCTGCCTACATCAAGGCGCAGCTGGAAGGCTTCCGTGCCGCCACCCGCGACAATGATCCCAATGGCATGATGCGAGACATCGCCAAGAAGCTGACGGACAAGGACATCGAGATTTTGTCCAAATATGTGCCAGGGTTGCACTAACTGGCGCGCGACAGAATCTTTGCTGTGATTGCATCAGCGCAACAAACAGGGAGCCCTTGGGCTCCCTGTTTTGTTTTCGGTGGCTTTGACCAGTTTCCCTGTGCGAGATCCACCATTTCCCTCGGCGGCCCAGGCTGAAAAAATTGCATTAAATAAAATAAAGTTATTATTTTTTAATTGGTTATTCATTGCCTATGCAGTTTGGCCCCTCCCTTGAGACTGAGCTCGGATTGAGCCAGTCATCGAACTTGGTAAAGTGGTAACAAGGAAACGGCCCAAGGATTGGGTCAAGGCTTCACCCAGGGAGTGGTGAGGGCAGGACGCCGGGAATGGCAGGGTGCCAGGCAAGGGAGTGAAAGATCAGGATGGTGACCTCTCGGGAAGAGAGGGTGATGCGGGACGCAACCACCTTGACGCGTTACAGGCGAGTAGAGCGTCGAGTCAAGCAAGCACACGCATATTCAGGAACGATCAATAAGGTCAGGATGACCATAAAAAGATATGAAGCGAGGCGTCAGGGAAGGGCGACATCGACAGGAATAGGACTCGCACAAGCATATCGGGGCAGCTTCGGCTGCCTTTTTTCTATTGGATGATTAACCCGGGCCGACATTTTGTGTCAAAATACCAGCAACATGCCCAGAGGATACCGATCCTGCGGTGTTCAGCTGCCTTGCGAGGCACAAATGATGCTGGATCCTGTGCTCGTCCTCATTATTCACTGTCAGCATCCTATCCCGCCAGACGCCCCAGGTGTCTTGTGACGGGTTTTATATATTCAGCAATGTCCCGGAGTCATTCATGTCTGCCAAACAACCCACTCGCAAACCCACCGGTAAGCGCAAAGAATCAGATACCAGCGCCCTGGAAGGCCGCGAGCGTAAACGTGCTGCCAAGCGCAAAGGCTTGAAGGCAGGGACTCGCCAGCAGGTTGCCGAGCCCAAAAACAGTGGCAACAAACAGGCGCAGGATCCCCGTCTGGGCTCCCGCAAGCCGGTCGTCTTGATTGTGGATGACAAACAGAGCAAGCCGAAGCCAGCCAAAGCCCCCAGAGAGAAGATCCTCAAGCTGACTCCCGAGCAGGAGCTGGCCGCCATCGAGAACGACGATCGCCTCAACGACTTCCTCGATCGTCTGGATGAGGGTGAGACCCTGAGCGCCGCCGATCAGGCTTGGGTCGATCAGCGGGTCGATCGTTATCAGGAACTGATGGACGAACTCGGCATCATAGATGACGAGGATGAGGAGGAGCCGGCGATCATGGATGACTTCGAAGAGGCCCAGGCCCCGGCGACCGAAGAAGATCTGTGGGATCGCTTTAACAAGGCCGACTATCAGCCACAGCCCGTTGAGCCCAAGAAGAAGTGAGCACGGCGCTGATACTGGCTACCCTGGCGGGTAGCCTTATTTTACTGGGTTTGGCCATCTATGCGGGCATGCTGCTGGCCCGGGTGCGTCGTCAGGGCGAGCTACAGGCAAGGGCCATTCGCGAGCGCAACGAGCGCATCCTCGACAGTGTGCGACTCATCGCCCATGCGGTGCGTGATGGCCAGTGTGACTATTCGGAAGGGGCCATACGACTGACCAACCTGCTCAATGCCCTGCAGATCAAAGAGGGACGAGCCTTCGCCGAGGAGTTCCCCGGTTTGTACGATCTGTACGAGAAGGTGAAGGATATGCCGACCCATGAGGCCCGCAAGGCGTTCAAGCGCAACGAGATCATGAAGATGGATCTGGAGCGCAGCGGCTACGAGGTTGAACTGGAGGCGCAGATCCTCAAGGATGTCACCCTGTTGAAGGATTTCCAGCTGGGTCACTGATCCCGGCCAACCCATGAGGAAACAAGTGTGCGAGTCGAACCCCTAGTGTGGGATCAGGCGCTGATCGAGAAATACAATCACAGCGGCCCCCGTTATACCTCCTATCCCACCGCCCTGGAGTTCAACGAAACGTTCGGTTATCCGGACTTCGTGCACGCCGCAGGTCAGTATCCCGATCGCAACCTCTCCCTCTACGTGCACATCCCCTTCTGCCACAAGCTCTGCTACTACTGTGGCTGCAACAAGGTGATCACTCGTCATCAGCACAAGGCCGATCAGTATCTCGATTATCTGGAGCGGGAAATTGCCGCCCAGGCTCCGCTGTTTGCCGGCCGTACCGTGACCCAGCTCCATTGGGGCGGCGGCACACCCACCTATCTGGACGAGGCCCAGAGCCGACGTCTGATGGCCATGCTGCGCACCCATTTTCACTTCGCAGACGCTGGCGAAATCAGCATCGAAGTGGATCCGCGCGAGATTGAGCTGCATATGCTGGATGTACTGCGGGAGCTGGGCTTTAACCGCATCAGCCTGGGGGTACAGGACTTCAACAAGCAGGTGCAGCGGGCGGTCAACCGCGAGCAGGACAACGACTTCATCCGCGCCATGCTGGAGCGGGCCCGTGAACTGGGTTTCCGCTCCACCAACCTCGATCTCATCTATGGTCTGCCCCATCAGGATCGCGACAGCTTCCACCACACCCTGGAAGAGGTGCTGAAAACGGATCCGGCCCGGCTCTCCATCTTCAACTATGCCCACCTGCCGAGCCGGTTTGCCGCCCAGCACAAGCTGAAAGAGGCGGACATGCCGGCGCCTCGGGAGAAGCTGGCTATGTTGCAAGACACCATTTCTTTCCTGACCGGTCAGGGTTATCAGTTTATCGGTATGGATCACTTCGCCAAACCCGATGACGAGTTGGCGGTGGCCCAGCGAGCGGGCAAGCTGCATCGCAACTTCCAGGGTTACACCACCCAGGGGGATTGCGACCTGCTGGGGCTGGGGGTCTCCTCGATCAGCATGATGGGGGATGCCTACTCCCAGAATCAGAAGGATCTCAAGGCCTATTACGCCCAGGTGGAAGCGCGAGGGCATGCCCAATGGAAAGGCTGCGCGCTCAAGCCCGATGACCTTATCCGCCGGGAGGTGATCAAGCGGCTCATCTGCGACTTCTCTCTGGAGTTTGCCGTCGTCGAGCAGGCCCATGACCTGGTCTTCAACACGTACTTTGCGGAAGATCTCAAGCTGCTGCAGACCTTCGTCGATGATGGTCTGGTGCGATTGACCGACACCGGCCTGGAGGTGGTCGGCACGGGTCAACTGCTCATTCGCAACATCTGCATGTGCTTCGATGTCTATCTGCGCAATGCGGCGCGGGCTCAGCAGTTCTCCCGGGTGATCTGACCCGGCTGCGAGCGGCTGGCCAAGCAATAAAAAACCGCCATACAGGCGGTTTTTTATTGCTGCTGAATCGAGCCTCGGCTTGATGAGGCGTCAGCGAGCGACGGCACTGGCGGCCAGTGCGGCTTTTTCCTGCTTGCTCAGGAAGGCGAGCTTGAGGCCATTTTCCTGGGCGGTGCGTATCTGGCTGGCGGTGAGACCGGCCGCCGGGGCCGCTACCTCGTATTCATGACGCAGCTCTATGCCTTCCACCGCAGGATCGTCGGTGTTGAGGCAGGCGAGCACACCATGGTCCAGGAACTGGCGAATGGGGTGGCTCTGCAGGCTCTCGACCGTACTTGTCTGCAGGTTGGAGGTGAGGCAGGACTCGATGCCGATGCCGTGCTCGGCCAGATAGTCCATCAAGCGGGGATCCTGCACCGCCTTGACCCCGTGGCCGATACGAGTCGCACCGAGGTCGCGGATCGCCTGCCACATGCTCTCGGGGCCCGCCGCCTCGCCGGCATGGACGGTGACCTGCAAACCGGCATCACGCACCCGGCGAAAATGGTCGGTAAAGAGCTCGCCAGGGAAGCCGAGCTCATCACCGGCCAGATCGATGGCGACCAGTTGGCTGCTGTGCGCCAGGCAGGCTTCCAGTTCGCGGCGGCACTGTTCGGTGCCAAAGGTGCGGCTCATGATACCGATGAGCTTGGCCTTGACGCCAACGTCGCGGCAACCCGCCTGGACGCCGTCGATCACCGCTTCAACCACCCCTTGGGGATCCAGCTTGTGGGCCATGGCCATGTAAGCGGGGCTGAAGCGCAGCTCGGCGTAGTCGATACCGGCACGCAGCAGGTCTTCGGCATTCTCGTATGCGACCCGGCGACAGGCGTCGTAATCTGCCAGCACGGCCACCCCCCAATCAAGCTTCTTCAGAAAGGCGACCAGGCTGGGCTCGTTCTCGACTATCTGCACATGGGGGCGCAGTGCCTCCAGCTCAAAGGCGGGCAGGGCGATGTTGTGCTGACGGCCGAGCTCGAGGATGGTCTGGGCCCGGATGTTGCCGTCCAGGTGACGATGGAGGTCGGTCAGGGGGAGGGATCTGTCAATCATGAGGGGTGCCTTCTTCGAGCCGATGATAGAGAAGCTAGTCATTTTAGGCAGGGATGACAAAAAAGATACCCTGTTTGAAATCAAAGGGGGTCGAATCACAGCCGGGGTGGTGGGGGCGTGATGGTAAGCGTTTTTCTGGCAAGCCGGGAGGTGCCGTCCAACAACCGGTTGCTGGCCGACAACCATGGTTGCGGGTGAGGAGGGCTGCCAGAGGCAGCAGAAGTCGCACTGCCGGTCTCCTCGAGCACTGCCCGGAGAGAAGAAAAACCCGGCCATCAGGGCCGGGGTTACTGTATGACAGTGAAATCATCTGAGGAATGTAGTGATGCGACCTGAGGTGGGTTGAGCGGGTCGCAGGGGCTGACCCCACGTCGGCGTGGCTTGCGCCAGCACCTTACAGCATGTCCGACATGCGCTCTTTCATATCGGACTGCCACTCTCTTTGCCTCTGACTCGCCTGCTGCTTGGTGGCAACAAGCTGGCCAGCCGCAATACATGCACCTGCTTACAGCATGCCGGGGATGCCGGCCTTCATCTCGGCCGGCCAGACACCGACTTGTACCTGTCCTATGTGCTCTTTCTGCAGGAGCAGCATGGCCAGACGGGATTGGCCAATACCGCCACCTATGGTCTGCGGCATGCGTTCTGCCAACAGATCCTGATGCCACTCATAACCCAGGCGATCTTCATCCCCGGTGATGGCGAGCTGGCGGCGCAGGGCCTCGGCGTCAACCCGGATCCCCATGGAGGAGATCTCGAAGCTGTCTTCCAGCACCGGGTTCCACACCAGGATGTCACCGTTCAGACCGGCCAGGCCCAGTTCGCTCTCGCTGCTCCAGTCGTCATAGTCCGGGGCACGTACATCGTGGCGCTCGCCGTGGGAGAGGGCGCCACCAATACCCATCAGGAAGACGGCCCCCAGCTCCTTGGCGATGGCCCGCTCGCGCCCCTTGGCATCCAGATCCGGGTAGCGGGTCAGCAGCGCTTCGCTGTGCAGGAACTGGATCTCCGCCGGCAGGAAGGGGGTCAGTTCATGTTCGGCGCAGACCGCGCGCTCTGTGGCCTTGATGGCGCTCCAGATGCCGCGCACCGTCTCCTGCAGGTAGGCGAGATCCCGGCGCTCGCCCGGCATCACCTTCTCCCAGTCCCACTGATCCACGTAGACCGAATGGATGGGGGTGAGTCTGTCTTCGTCCGGGCGCAGGGCCTTCATGTGGGTGTAGATGCCTTCACCCGGGGCGAAGCCGAAGCGGCCCAGGGTCTGGCGCTTCCACTTGGCCAGGGAGTGCACCACCTCATAGCTGTGTTCGGGTAGTGTCTTCACCTTGACCTGCACCGCATTCTCACAGCCGGAGAGATTGTCCTGAGTGCCATCGCCGACCCGGCTCAGCATGGGGGCTTGCACCTCCATCAGGCCCAGCTGCTGGGCGAGTTGGCGGGAGAACATCTCTTTGACGAAGCTGATCTGCTGTTGGCTGCGAATGTAGTGCTGTTTCATTGTGGTTTCCTGTCTCTGACTGCCGTGATGTGTGGCGATTCTTCAACAGAAGTGACACTTAATTCAATATTCGATAATGAAAATACCATTTATCTATTTTTATCATCAAAATAAGTGCTAGTTTAATGAGATATCGACAATGAGAGAGCAAAAAAGTGCCAGAAAATTATCGGATCGATAATCTCGATCAGGCCATCCTCAGCGCCCTGATGGACAATGCCCGCATTCCTTACGCCGAGTTGGCCAAGCAACTCGCCGTCAGCCCCGGCACCATTCATGTGCGGGTGGAGAAGATGAAACAGGCGGGGATCATCGAAGGGACCCGGGTACAGGTCAACGCCAAGCGCCTCGGCTATGACGTCTGCTGCTTTATCGGCATCAATCTCAAGAGTGCCAAGGACTATCCCTCGGCCCTGGCCAGATTGCAGGCCCTGGACGAGGTGGTCGAGGCCTATTACACCACGGGCAACTACAGCATCTTCATCAAGGTGATGACCCGTTCCATCGACGAGTTGCAGACGGTGCTGATCCACAAGATCCAGACCATAGACGAGATCCAGTCGACGGAAACCCTGATCTCGTTGCAGAACCCGATCCTGCGAGATGTGAAGCCCTGATGATTGCCCGCTCCGGTGCATGGGATGAGATCCATTTCCCATGGAAACCCTGATCTCGCTGCAGAACCCGATATTGAGAGACGTGAAGCCCTGAGCGATGGAACAAGGCCGCCGGCCGATAGCGGGTGGTGAGTGATCAGGGCTCGAGATAGGGAATGCCGTACTTGGCGAACAGTGCCTGGAGCCGGCCATCCTGTTTCATCTGCAGCAGTTGGGCATCATAGGCCGCCATCAGGGCCTGGGTCTGGTCATCGGCCCGCGCCTTGCACCAGACGTGATAGTAGAGGCTGGCGTTGAGTGGTTGGGGCAAATAGTCGACGCTCTCTTCCAGGTGCTCCTCCCGGATCTGGCCAAAGGCGCTGACCAGGGACATGGGCACCAGATCGATCCGGCCGGCGACCAGCTTGCGCAACTGCAGCTGGTTGAGGGGGATCTCCTGGAAGTGGTACGCCGGATCATGCACGGCCGCACTGAGTTCAGGGGTGTAGGCATAATCCTTGGTGATACCGATGCGCCAGGGCTTGAGATCGCTCAGGACCCGATAGCGGATGCGATCCTTGTCCTGCTTGCGCACGAAGAAGTGCCAGCTGTGGCGGATATGGGCTTGCGTAGGGTAGAGCAGATAGCTATCTCGCTCCGCTTTGTAGGAGAGGCTCATCAAGAGATCATACTCACCCATCTTGGCGTTGCGGGTGAGCCGGGCGCCCGAATCGGTCAGTTCGATGCGAATGGGCACCTTGAGGGCGGTGAAGATCTCGGTCAACAACTCGACATCCATCCCCGCCGGTGTCTGCTGTGCATCCAGGTATTTGAGCGGCGGCTCCAGCATGCCACCAATGACCAGGGTCTTGGCGGGCAGGGCGAACGACAGTAATAGGCATAACAGAGACAAGGTCCGCAATCTGCTTCTCCAAAAGCCATCCATGGCGGTGCATCGACCGCGGCTGTCTAACAGAAGATCGACCGTCCCTGGCCAATCCTGAAATAAGGGACTCCTCTGACTAGGTCTGCTGGCAACCCTTGAGCTGCTGGTTGAGGGCCTGCATCACCTGGCGGCGACTGATGATGCCAATCACCTTGCCCTGTTCAACCACGGGATAAATGCGCGGCTTGGCCCCGGTCATCTGGCGAGCGAGATCCAGTATGCTCTCATCCGGCCCGATGGACAGCGGCGTTTTGCTCATCATGTCCTGTACCTGGGTGCGGGTATCGCAATGGTAGGTCCCCGTCAGCAGGCTGGGGATGCAGTCCTGCTCGGACAAGAAGCCAACCAGTTGCTGTTTGTCGTCCAGCACCGGCAGGCCACTCAGTCCCGAGGCGTGCAGACTGTCCAGGGCGGCGGCCAGTCCCTGCTGTGGTGTAAGGGAATGGCTCAGGCGGCTCAGGTGATCGCGTACTTGTAACATATTGATTGCTCCACGGTTCTGGTTGGCTTCACTATGAGGGTGTCGCCATGATGATGCCAATGGGTGGTGCCGCAAGGATTGATAGACAATACCATTGGTGATGGATGCAAGATGCGATCGGCGGGGCAATTTCATGACAAGTTTGACACCCGTCTGGCCTGTGTATGGGAGGGAGAGACTATGCGTGCCTTGGTGACGGGAGTGGGCCGACGACTCGGTTTCTATCTGTGTGAGCAGTTGGTGGCCGCCGGTTGGCAGGTGACGGGACAGTACAGATCGGCGCGACCCGAGCTGGAAAGATTGCGCGCCCTCGGGGTTGAACTCATCCAGGCCGACTTCACCCGGCCGAGGGAGGTCGCCGCCCTGGCTGCCGCTCTGGCGCATTGCCCGGATCTGGGGCTCATCATTCACAACGCCTCGGCGTTCGAGCCCCTGGCCGAAGATGCGGCCGGTCGGTTGGCCCAGCTCGATCGCTTCTATCAGGTGCACATGGCGGCACCTTTCGCGCTCAATCAGGCGCTGGCCCCCCGCTTGGCCTGCAACGATAACGCCAGCATCATCCAGATCACCGACATCTATATTCATGCGCCTCCGCCGCAGTTTGCCGGCTATGTCGCGACCAAGGCGGGGGCTCACACCCTGGCCATGAGCCTGGCCAGAGAGTTGGCGCCACGGGTGCGGGTCAATACCATAGAACCGGGCCCCATCCTGTTTCTCGATGAGCATGGCGACGCCTGGCGTCAGCAGGTGCTGGCCAAAACACCCCTGGCACGGGAAGGGGGGCTGGAGCCTATCTGGCAGGCGGTGCAATTACTGCTGAGCAACACCTATATGACGGGGGCGAGCATCAAGGTGGATGGTGGCCGCTCCCTGGCCAGCCTCTGATTCCTGACTGAGGGTGACGGGACTCTGGCCCAGGTGCAGACCCCAAGGGGTGAGGGCCACTTTCTTCACATTCAGGGCCTGCTCGCCATAGAGTTCCGCCAGCAGATCCTTGAGATAGGCGTCGACTTCTGCTGCGTGGAAGTCGTCATCCTCACGCATCGCCAGTATGTCGATATCGAGGGGCCTGTCATGCACCTTGCAGAGGGGATCGGAGCGATCCCGCCCGTGGGCCTGCTCCATGGCCACGAATTCAGCCTTCAGATGCTGGGGGCTGGCCTCGCTCTCGATCACGAACAGGCAATTGAGGAAGTCATGGCATGAGTGCATGCCGACGGGTTTGGTCTGGATCACCGAACTGAGCTGCACACGCCGGAAGCGCTTCAGTAGTTCACCGAGCGCTTGACCGACATGGTGATCAGGCTCGAGATTGGATCCTATGCTACACAGATAGAACATGCCGCGATTCCTTGCGTTAGGGCTCATCTGAAATGGTTACTTGGCTCACGTTAATCCCCTTAACTATGCATTAACATCGGCCAGGTATGTTGTGATCGGGCTCTGATTGAGCAACTAAGGAGGGGTTATGAGTATAGAAATGAAGTGGGCTTTGCTGACGGCGAGCGGTGCCTTGGCCATGGTATTTGTCATCAGTACCATCGCCGTGCTCTTCGTCTGATCGGGTTAGAGACGATCAAACCGGCCACTGGGCCGGTTTTGTTTTTTGCGCGACTGCGGATATGCTTGCCAACCCAATAATGAGCTGAGAGAACAAGATGACACGGGTAAGGCCGCGCTCACTGTTACAAGTCGTCCTGATGGGCTTCGTGCTGGTGCTGATGCCACTTGGCGGCATGATCTGGCATGACAGCCGCGCCCTCGAACACCTGAGTCAGCTCACCAGTGTTGAGATGGAGCGGGCTGTCCGCGATACCCGGCGCGCCACCTTGCTCACCAATCTGGCGGTCGATCTGGAGCGTACCCTGCGTCGCTATGCCGTGCTGGGGGACAGTCGCATCCTCGCCAGCTATCAGCAACAACTGACCCACTATCGTGAACTGCTTGCCGAACACCAGATCTCCATCCCCAATGCTCCCGTCTATGGCCAGCTGGGGGAACTGCTCGGCTGGCTCGACAGCCTGCAGGATCTGACCCGGGCCAAGGTGGAGTCGACCAGTATCCGCTTCGAGGAGCTCGACCAGGTCAGCACTGAGCTGGAGGTGACGACCCGCAGCCAGGTTGATGAGCATCTGCTCAGGGTGCGGCTCGCCATCGATGAGTTGATGAAGGAGATCTGGTGGGTCAGCGGCCTGGTCGCCTTATTGAGTCTTTTGTTGATCCTGCTGTTCACTTATCTGATCATTCACCCTGTCCGTCAGATAGAGTCGCGTATTCTCAGTCTTGGCGCCGGCATAGAGCCGGATAAGCAGCCGGTGGACGGCCCGGCCGAGCTGGTTGTCCTGGGGGAGCGCATCCTCTGGCTGCACGACAAATTGAAGGAGCTTGAGCAGCAGAAGTATCAGTTCCTGCGCCATGTTTCCCACGAACTCAAGACGCCACTGGCGGTATTGCGGGAGGGGGCGGATCTGCTCTCGGAGCAGCTGGTGGGACCGCTCAATCCGGATCAGCAGGAGATCTGCCAGATGCTGGAGCAGAACAGCCGCCGCCTGCAGACCCTGATTGAACGGCTGCTCGACTTCAACCGCTTGAGTCAGCAAGAGGAGTTCGAACGGGTGCCGGTGGCGCTCACGCCGCTGCTCACGGAGCTGTGTGCCGAGTACCGACTCGCCATCGAGTCCAAAGAGGTCAAGGTTCATCTGCCAGAGACGGATCTTGTCCTGCAAGCCGACCCTTACCGGCTGCGGCTGATCGTCGACAACCTCTTCTCCAACGCGGTCAGCTATGGCGCCCAGGGGGGGCAGATCTGGATCCGCTCCGGTCAGGCCGGGCAAGAGAGCTGGCTGGAGGTGGCCAATGAGGGCCACCCTATTCCTCAGGATGAGCGTGAACGCATTTTCGAACCCTTCGAGCAGGGCAGTATCGCTCGGCAGGGATTATTGAAAGGGTCTGGCATGGGGCTATCCATCGCCCGCGAGTCTGCCATCAGCCTCGGCGGCGAGCTGAGCCTGGTGGACGATGCCCAGGCCCCCGTCTGTTTCCGGTTGACGTTGAAGTGATACCTATGATCAAACCACTGATGTTTCCCGCCTTCCTGGCGACCATACTGACAGGCTGCGGTCTGTTGCCGCATCTGGAGCCCTCCTCGGTCACTGACACCGAGCTGGCACAGCGGATGGAATTTGCCAACAAAGAGATGCAGGTGCGCCTGCAGTATTCTGACTGGCTGTTGGCCAGCCAGCCCCAGCAGCGCGAACAAGAGCGCGATCGCCTGAAGGGCCAACCCGATCTGGAGAGCCGTGTCAGCCTGGCCATGGTCAACAGCCACCCGGCAGAATCGGTGGCGAGCCGTCGCGCCGGGCTCGATGCCCTCAAGGGGCTACAACCGGAGCTTGGCCTGGATGCCCAGGCCTTCCTGCGTAGCTGGATAGCCCTGGGGGAGCAGCTGCTGGAGCGGGACGGTCGGCGCGATAACCAGAGTCAGGAAGTGCAGCGACTCAAGCGTCAGATAGAGCAGTTGTCCGCCATCGATGAACAGCTCAACAAACGCAAGTATCAAGAGACGGACGGGACCCGGCCATGAGCCGCATCCTGCTGGTTGATGACGATAGCAGCCTGCTCAAGTTGATGAGTATGCGGCTGCGCAGTCAGGGCTATGAGGTGGATACCGCCGATAGCGCCGAGGCGGCCCTCGATCGGCTGCGTCAGCAACGGGCCGATCTGGTGCTGAGCGATCTGCGCATGGGGGGAATGGATGGCCTGGCGCTGTTCGAGAAGATCCAGACCCAGTGGCTCGGCATGCCCGTTATTATCATGACGGCCCATGGCACCATTCCCGATGCCATTCAGGCGACCCGCTCCGGGGTGTTCAGCTTCCTCACCAAACCCATCGACAAGGATGAGCTGCTGAGCACGATCGAGCATGCACTCAGCCTGACCCGGCCCAAGCAGAAGCGGGAGTGGCAGTCCCAGATCCTGACCCGCAATCCGCAGATGGAGCAGATCCTGATCCAGGCCAGCACCATCGCCACCATGGAGGTGCCCGTGCTGATCCTGGGTCCCTCAGGTTCCGGCAAGGGGTTGATGGCGCACACCCTGCATCAGGCCAGCGCCAGGCGCGAGCAGCCGCTCTATGCCATTAATTGCGCGGCCCTCTCCTGGGAGGCGCTGGATCAGGAGCTGTTCGGGGAGGATGGCCGCAGCGGCATATTCGCCCAGGCCAAGGGCGCGACCCTGTTTCTCGACGAGATAGGCAACCTGTCAGCCTCGCTGCAGGCCAAGCTGCTGCAAGTCTTGCAGGAGTACGGCCAGGGGACTGCCGAGGTGCGGGTATTGAGTGCCAGCCATCAGGATCTGGTGGCGGCGATGGATGAGGGGCGCTTTCGAGAGGATCTCTTCTATCGCCTCAACGTGGCAAATATCACCCTGCCCCCCCTGTGCGCCCGCAGTGAAGACATTCCCCTGCTGGCCCGTCAGGCCCTGGATGGTTACAAGGCCCGCCACCCCGACTGTTTGGCGATGGGCTTCTCCCCCGAGGCGCTGGCCATGCTGGCCAGTGCAGCCTGGCCTGGCAACGTGCGCCAGCTATCCAGCCTGGTGGAGCAGCTGGCGAGCCTGTGCAGCAGCCCGGTGATAGGTGTTGTCATGGTGGAGTCTGCCTTGAGCGGCAGCAGTGGCGGCATCCCCTCCTTCAACGAGGCGCGCGCCGAGTTCGAGAAGGAGTACCTGATCCGCCTGCTGCGCACCACAGAGGGAAACGTCACCCTGGCCGCCAACATGGCGGGCCGCAATCGCACCGACTTTTACAAACTGCTCAGTCGTCACGCCATCGAGGCGGCGAATTTCAAACCCAAGAGCTAGGGAGGGAGGTGACGTTGACCCGCAGTGGCGCGGGTCAGCCGGGTGATGGCACGCCGCTGGCAAGGGAGGTTCTTGCGCCGGCCGAGGGTGATTCGACGGGGAAATGAGGCGGATTCAGGCCGAGGAGCTCATCTTGTTGGTGCCCGGTTTTGCCATGGGGCGACTGCGGGCGGAGAGCCAGAGGCCGCTCGCCTTCATCAGGTAACCGAAGAGGGCACCGATGACGAGGGAGGGCAATATCAGCCGCCAGTCACCCGCGGCGCCAAAAGCGGCACAGCAACCGGCAAAGGTACCGGGTATGTAAGAGAGCCAGTGCTGCTTGGCTTGCATGCACATCAGGGTGGCGACCACCCCCGTCATCAGATAACCGGCCAGACCGGCTCCCCACCAGGACTCCCCATGGATCAGCAACAGGCCCCACAACATGCCGCTGGCATTGCAGAGCAGGGTCTGGCCCAGGGCCCGCAGGCCGCCCTTGGAGGCGAAGTAGCTGGTACAGCCGAGAAAACCGACCCAGGAAATCAAACCCAGCGCCACGGCCAACCAGCCCCAGAGGGCGGAGAGGATGCCCGTGGTAAGGGCAATGGCAATCAATGGAGACATGGCGACGACCCCTATCTTGGTGGAAAGGGCGCGAGGATACGCCTGCGCAAAGAAGCGGCAAGTTGGTGCTGAGGGAGCTGTGATCGCCATCACATTATGCCCGGCAGGAATACGCTTGCGCTCGCGAAAAGTTCACTGGCTGGCCTCGAGGGTGTGCACCATAGTTATGGGCCCCGTCGCCTTGAAGGAGTGAGTCTCATGCCGTCAAACGTCCTGGTTCCCCTGCTGATCTTCATCATGTTGTTTCTGGTTGGCACCATGTGCAAGGCGCTGCCTTACTACCAATAGCCTCGCGCAGTTTGACCCAGGCGGCCATTTCTTGACGGAAGATGAAATGGATCCTGATCCGGCGCGGTCTTATCAATAACACCATATTCTGTGCGGGAGCCCTTCATGCTGATCAAATCCACGTCTTCCCATCACCCGACCGAAAGTGACCTCACCCCCGAGTCCGTGTATCAGGATCGACGGCTTATTCTTAAAGGCTTGGGGCTAGGCGCAGCGGGCCTGGGTGCCAGCCTGGCTTTTCCCGCCCAGGCGAGCTTGCTCGATCTCTTCAAAGAGAAAGCGCCATCGATACCAGAAGGCAAGCCGCTCAAGGTGACGCCGGCCGCGCGCCCGGAAGGTCTGGTCTTGACGCCCTATGACAAGGCGACCACTCACAACAACTTCTATGAGCTGGGGACTGACAAAGGGGATCCGGCTCGCAATGCCCACTACCTCAAGCCGGAACCCTGGACGCTCAAGGTCGGTGGTGAGGTAGATAAGCCTTTCACCCTGGATGTCTGGGACATGATCAACAAGGGACCTCTCGAGGAGCGTATCTACCGGCTGCGCTGTGTCGAGGCCTGGTCCATGGTCTTGCCCTGGACTGGGATCTCTTTGGCCTCTCTCATCAAGCAGGCCGCCCCCAACAGCCGCGCCAAATTCGTCGCCTTCGAGACCCTTTATGATCCCAAGCAGCTGCCGGGGCAGGGCTCTTCGTTGGGGGGCGGCATCGATTATCCCTATGTGGAAGGGTTGCGCATCGATGAAGCCATGCACCCCCTCGCCTTCCTGGCAGTCGGCCTCTATGGCAAGACGCTGCCGGGCCAGAATGGTGCGCCCATTCGCCTGGTAGTGCCCTGGAAATACGGCTTCAAGAGCATCAAGAGCATCGTCTCCATCAAGCTGGTGGAGGAGATGCCGCCGACCACCTGGAACCTGCTGGCATCGAATGAATATGGCTTCTATGCCAACGTCAATCCTCAGGTCGATCACCCGCGCTGGAGCCAGGCCAGCGAGCGCTTCATCGGTGAGGGGGGCATCTTCGGTGCCAAGCGCCAGCCGACGCTGATGTTCAACGGCTATGGCGACGACGTTGCCAGCCTCTATCAGGGCATGGACCTGCGCAAATGGTACTGATCCCCGCAGTGTCGCAGGCAAAATGGCCGCACTCTTTCCATGATGGAGGTTTCTCCCTATGACCCTGAGGATCACCAATACCCAGGCAAACCGGCTGCGCTGGCTGGTGCACACAGCCGCGTTCGCCTTTCTGCTCTGGCTCGGTTATGCCGTACCTGCCGGCCTGCTCGGTGGCGATCCCGTGCAGGGGCTGACCCACTACTTGGGCAAAGGAGCCTTGCATCTGCTGTTGTTGACTCTGCTGGTGTCACCGCTCGCCAAACGCTTCCGGTTGGGGCAGCTGATGCGGTTGCGCCGTCCCCTCGGCCTCTGGTGCTTCACCTGGGCGTTGCTGCACTTCATGGTCTGGTTGGGACTGGATCTGCAGTTCGACTGGCGACTGATAGGGGGGGAACTGGTCAAGCGCAACTACATCGTGGTCGGGGCCATCGCTCTGCTGCTGTTGCTGCTGCTCAGCATCACCTCGATCCCGCGGTTGTTGCGCGCCATGGGGCCGAGCTGGCAGAGGCTGCATAACTGGATCTACGGGGTAGCCCTGCTGGTACCCGTGCACTACTGGTGGTCGGTCAAAAGCGGTTGGGTTGAGCCCGCCATCTATCTGCTGGTGGCGCTGGCGCTGCTCTGGCCTCGGCGAGACAAATTGCTCAAACCCTGGCGCTCCCGTCAGGCAGGCACTGGCCGGGCAGAGGGACGAGACAAGATGAATGCAAGAGAGGCCTGATGGCCTCTTTTCTGATGGTGGGACTCAGGAAAATGGTGTTGGGGGATTAATCCTGCTCCTGGCTGAGCAGTTTGCCGCTATGGGCATCCACCACCAGATGCACCCTGCGTTGATCCTTGTCCAGGGTATCGACCTCAAAACGGTCTGCATTGAGCTCGACTTCCCGGATATCGTGGTACCCTTGCGCCACTAGCAGCCGTATGAGTTCGGCCATGTCGAGCCGTGTTTGCGCCGCCCCCGCCCAGAGCGGAGACAGGCTGGCCAGCAGGCCGCAGATGGGCAGAACAGTGCGCGGGATCATATTCATTCCGGATTCATGGCTGGCAGACTATAACCGCAATTATGTTAGGTTTCTGGAGATGAATCACCCATGAATAGAGCCCTGGGTCTGCTTGCCCTGTTGCTGCCCCTGCTTGCCCATGGTGAGCCGAGCGAGGCACAGCTGCAGCAGGCGGTCAGCGAGGGACGGGTGAAACCCTTCCATGAGGTGATGGCTGCCGCGGCTCACTTGCCGGGGCGGGTATTGCGGGTTGATTTGACCGAGCAACAGGGCGTCTGGCTCTACGAACTCAAGCTGATCGACCATGAAAATAGCGTCATCAAGGTCGGCTATCGCGCCGATAATCTGGAAATGGTGTGGCTCAAGGGCCATCATCTCGAACATCTCTTTATTCCGCCGGCCCCTGCCGCCGAGTGATCTTGCCCTCTTTCACTGGACCCATTCATGCGCATTCTGATCGTTGAAGATGAAAAGACCCTGGCCAACCAGCTGGCTGAGCAACTGCGCCAGTCCGGCTTTGTCACCGACCTCTGCCATGATGGCAACGAGGCGGGCTTTCTCGGGGAGACCGAGCCCTATGACGCCATCATTCTGGATCTCGGTCTGCCGGGTCGTGATGGGTTGAGCATTCTCAAGGAGTGGCGCAGCAAAGAAGTGGTGACCCCGGTGCTGGTGCTGACCGCTCGCGGCCAGTTGCACGAGAAGATAGAAGGGCTCAACGCCGGGGCCGATGACTATCTCACCAAGCCCTTCCAGGTCGCCGAACTGGTGGCCAGGGTGCATGCCCTGGTGCGCCGCGCCGCGGGCAATGCCAGCTCCATCCTGGAGATCGGTGGCGTGCGTCTGGATATGGCCGCTTCACAGGTCTGGTATGAGGGCACGCCCATCAAGCTGACGGCCCATGAGTTCCGGGTGCTGGGTTATCTGATGCAGCATAAGGGCAAGGTGGTATCGCGCAGCGAGCTCATCGATCATATCTATGCTCAGGACTTTGACCGCGACTCCAATACGGTGGAGGTCTTCATCGGCCGCATTCGCAAGAAGACCCATGCCGACTTGATTGAGACGGTGCGCGGTCTCGGTTACCGGATCAACGAATGATGCCGAGCGGGGTTCTCTCTTCACGGCCGCGTTTCTTCACCAGATGGGAGAGGGGATGAGTCTGGTGCGTACCCTGCGGGGCAGATTGGTGGTCATCGCCCTCATCTGGTGCGGGCTCTTCCTCTCGGCCACCGGCTTTAGCCTGCAGACCATGATGCGCAACTATTGGCAGGAGGCCGAGGCCGACAGCCTGAGGTTGCAACTCTACGATCTGCTGGCACGGATTGAGGTGCAGCAGGGAGGGTTGCCTGCCGTCACCGAACCCATGGCGGATCCCCGCTACCGGCAGCCTTATTCCGGCTACTACTGGCAGCTGGAGCTGGGGGAGCAGATCGTCAGCCGCTCCCGCTCGCTCTGGGATGCCAACCTCAAGAGCCACCACCTCAAGTCTGCTTTTGGCGATCCGGATCTCTTTGTTGGAAAGGGCCCCAATCAGGAACCTTTGCTGATCATGACCCGCAACGTGCTGCTGCCAGGCTCCGACAAGGTGTTCACCCTGGTGATGGCCAAGGACAGTACGGCCCTGACCCAGACGCTGCACAAGACTCGTATCGGCCTGTTTCTCGGTCTGGGGTTTGCCGCTGCCGGGCTGCTGCTCGGCTTTGCCTTCCAGATAGTTTACGGTCTGCGCCCGCTGCACTTGCTGCGCCGCGAGCTGGTGCGGGTGCATCAGGGCCATCAGGAGGGGTTCAGGCAGCGTTATCCCCTGGAGATCCAGCCCCTGGTCGAGGACATCAACCGCTTGCTGCATCACTATGGTGAACTGCTGCAGCGTGCCAGGGCCCATACGGGCAACCTGGCCCACGCCCTCAAGACGCCGCTCAGCATCATGCGCAATCAGCTCTCCCAGTTGCCGCCAGAGGAGCAAGGGGGCATTCAGGAGCAGCTCGATCAGATCCAGCGCCATATCGACTATCACCTCGGCAAGGCGCGGGTGACCGGGGCGTCCAAGGTGCTGGGAGTCTCGACCCCGGTGCGTGCCCGGGTGGAATATATCTGCCGCGCCTTCTCTCGCCTCTATCCGGGGCGCACCCTGGATCTGCAGGTGCCTGCCAATTTGGCGGTGGGAGTGGAAGAGCAGGATTTCGATGAGATGGTCGGCAACTTGTTGGAGAATGCCTACAAGTGGTCGGCGGGGCAGTTGCGGGTCTCCAGCGCCGAGCTGGGGGGTTGGATCAGCCTGCGCATCGAGGACGACGGCCCCGGCATGACAGAAGATCAGATAACCCGCGCCGTGCTGCGCGGAGTGCGGCTGGACGAGAAGGTGCCCGGCTCCGGGCTCGGCCTCAATATAGTGTCCGATCTGGCTGAGGCCTATCGTGGCAGCCTCATCATGGGCCGTGCCGAGCTGGGGGGGCTGGCGGCTTCCCTCTCGCTGCCCAAGGTGGCACGGGTCGACGGTTAGTCACCTCCCCCCTGACACATCACGGGTTCACCCCCTTTATCCATGCCCGAAGCGGGCCCTGTCAGCCTGAGTGGCGAGGGGACCGGGTCGGGTTTACCATGTGGCATCTGTGAATGCCTGAGGAAGAGATTCATGACCGACGATCCATGGGCACTGTGCCATCTTGATGATTCGTTCGATGCCTCGTTGCTGGGCCGGAAGGGAGCCCAGATCCAGTGGTTTGAAGATCGAGGCCACCTGATCGAGTTCCTGCTGGAGGACTTTATCGACCTGCTGGCCGATGCGGGCGAGCTGGAGGAGGATCAGACCGAGAGCGCCCGCGAGCGCTTCACCCTGCTGGTGGAGCAGAACCCGGATAACCGGAGTCTGATCGATGCCATCAACGATCTGGCCAGCGGCCTGCGCCGCATCGCCTGGCTGGGGCCACTCTCCGAGCTGGCCGAGATCAGCGATGACTTTGCCAGCGGGCTGCGCGCCTACTTCTGGACCCAGTATGATGGTGACGAAGATGACCCCGAAGCCTGGGTACCGGAAGAGCTCTGGCCCCAGCTAGTAGAGTGCGCGGAAGAGTACATGGTGGAAGGGGATTTCTAAGTTATCCTGCCAGCACTTCGGGTCACCGTCAGCGAGTTGAGAGGGGCTGCCGCGTGTCACGATTCACAATAGAAAACGGCGCCTTGATGGCGCCGTTTGTGTTGGTAGATCAAGTCAGCACTCAGGCGTTGGCTGGCACGGCATGGGCGGTATTGGCTGGTGCGGTGCCGACAAACTTCTCTATCTGCAATTGAGCCATATGACCACAGTTGCCCTGGGCCAGGCTCGACGATCCTTCATCGAAGGTGAGGCAGTTGACGTTGCCGTTCTTGCACAGGGCGCCAGCCTTGCCAGGCTCGGCCGGATCGAACCAGGCCCCTTCACAGATGCGTACCACCCCGGGTCGTACGTCCTTGGAGAGCAGGGCACCCACCAGGATCTGACCACGACCGTTGAAGGCGCGGACCAGGTCGCCATCCGCGATACCCCGGGCCTTGGCATCGTCCGGATGTATCATGATGGCCTCCCGATCGGCCACCGCGAACTTCTCGCGCAGCGGTGTGTTGTCGAGCTGGGAGTGCAGACGCTGAGTCGGGTGCGAGGTGTTGAGCGACAGCGGGTATTGAGCTGCTGTCGTGCCTTGCTTCCACTCCTTGGGCTCGAACCACTTGGGATGACCCGCACAGTCCGCATAGCCCATCTTGTCGATGGTATTGGAGAAGATCTCTATCTTGCCTGACGGGGTGCCGAGGGGGTTGAGCAACGGGTTCTCGCGAAAATCGGCATGGCGGATCCACTGCTTGTTCGCCTCGGGGATGGGGAAGCGTACATAGTTGTTCGACTCCCAAAACATGCTGAAGGGTGGCAGTGCCACCTTGGCACCCCGGGCCTGGGCGGCCATGGCGTCATACATCTGCTTGAGCCAGAGGGTTTCGTCCTTGCCCTCGGTATAGGCTTCTTCCAGCCCCAGCTTGGCGGCAACGGCCCGGAAGATGTCGAAGTCGTTGCGCGACTCGTGCTGAGGCGGCACGCACTGGTGCATGGGGAAGACATAACGCTGGGAGTAGTCGCCTCCCATTTCCAGATCGTTGCGCTCATAGCTGGTGGTGACCGGCAGCACTATGTCGGCGTGCTTGGCGGTCGCTGTCCAGTAAGGTTCATGCACTATCACCGTCTGGGGTTTGCGCCATGCCTGCAGCAGGTTGTTGGTGTCCTGGTGGTGGTGGAAGGGGTTGCCACCGGCCACATAGACCAACTTGACGTCCGGGTAGGTGACCTTGCGACCGTTGAAATCGATGGTTTTACCCGGGTTGGCAAGGCAGTCGGCGATGCGGGCCACCGGGATGGGCGCGGGGCTGTTCTTGGGGGCTTCTCCGGCGGATATGCCGGACAGTATGCCGCCCTTGGCGGTCGGGCTGCCCCCCGAGGAGTAGTGATAGCTGAAACCATACCCGCCACCGGGCAAGCCAATCTGGCCCAGCATGGCGGCTAGCGTGACCAGCATCCAGTTTGGCTGTTCGCCATGGTGCTGACGCTGCATGCCCCAGCCCGCCATGATCATGGTGCGCTTGGATGCCATGTCCAGGGCAAGCTGTGTGATCTGCTTGGCATCGACCCCGCAGATAGCCGCCGCCCACTCGGCGCTCTTGGGCTGGCCATCCGTCTTGCCAAGCAGGTAGTCGAGGAACTTGTCGAAGCCACTGCTGTAGCGATCGAGGAAGGCCTGATCGTGCTTCTTGGCGCTGTACAGGCTATGGGCCACCCCCAGCATCATGGCGACATCTGTGTAGGCATTGGGGGCCAGCCACTCGGCGCCGAGCAGCTTGGCGGTCTCGTTGTAGACGGGATCGATGGTGATGACCCGGGTGCCCTTCTCCTTGAGTGCCTTGAAGCCAGCCTGGCCTTCGTGATCCGGCATGTTCCAGCTGTTCTTCAGGGTGACCTGGGCATTGACCCCCCAGAGCACTACCAGCTCGGCATGCTCGACCACATTGGGCCAGGCAGTCTGTTGCTCGTACACCTCGATGGAGCCCATCACATGGGACATGATCACCTGGGCCGCCCCGGTGGAGTAGTCACCCGCGTAGCCGGTGAAGCCACCGGAGAGGTTCATCAGCCGGTGCAGCAGAGTGCGGCTGTTGTGGAACAGGCCCACACTCTTCCAGCCGTAGGAGCCGGCGTGGATGGCCTGGGGGCCGAATTCGCTCTGCACCCGCTTGATCTCGCCCGCGACCAGTTCGATGGCCTTATCCCAGCTCACCTTGACCCATTCATCGGCACCGCGCAGCTCGGGGCTGGCGCCGGGACCATGTTCCAGCCAGCTCTTGCGGACCATGGGGGACTTGATGCGGTTCTTGGCATGAACCTGATAGGGGGCCATGTCGATCAGCTCGTTCGGGGCCGGATCATCGGGCACCGGCTGAACCCTGACCATGCGGCCATCTTCGACGATGGCTTCGAAGGCACCCCAGTGGGCCCCGGTCAAGATGCCTTTCTGGGCCGGGACCAGGGTGGTGAACTGATCGAGCGCCGTGCTGATGGCACTGGCCAGTGCCGTCTTGGGAAAGAGACCGCCGAGCAGGGGCAGGGCGGCACAGGCCCCCAGGCCCTTGAGCAGGCGGCGGCGGGACAGGTTGGCGGTTGTATCGTTGAAAAGAGTCATAACAATTCCTTAGTGTCCTGCCTTAGAGGGCCGAATTCATGTCACTGGCATGTTTTTGCACGTATTGGGTCAACATGCGCGCCTGCTCGGGAGTGAGGGAGGTGCGGGGCTCCATGCCCTTGATGACGCCTATCCACTGGTTCGCATTGAAGTGATCCAGGGCGGTCAGGCCGTGGCAGCCGGTGCAGTTGGCGGACATCAGGGAGGAGGCGTACTGCCACAACTTGTCTTGATCGCCGATGAGCTGGCTCTGGTCAACCCAGGCGGTCAGCTTGACCTGGTGCCAGGTAAGATTGGTGCTGGCATCGGTCTCACTCTTTCCTGTGACCAGCTGTTGCTTGGCCTCATCACCGAGCAGGGCACTCAGGATGCGCTTGCCGGGAGCGGCGTAGAAGACGTCGGCGACGCCATCTTGCTGCCAGCCGGCGATCTCGACCTGGGCGCGGCCGTTGTCACTGCCGAGGATCTGCACCTGGGTCGAAGGCATCAAGTTGCCCTGATTGGCATCGCTCTTGGCATCCATGAACAGTGGCGTGGTCGCGATGGCGTAGCGGGTGGTGACATCAGCGGGAGTCTTGGCGGCAGCCTGAGCCAGTTCGCTCGCTCCGGCGGCGGCCAGACCGCTCATGTCCGGCATGATGTGAGCCACGCCCCTGTGACAATCGATGCAGGTCTGCCCCTCCTTGATGGCGACCGGGTGTTCGGCACGGGCGTTGGGGCGCTGGGCCAGGATGTCCATGGCCTCATAACTGTGGCAGCTGCGGCAGGTGGCCGAGTCGTTGGCCTTGAGTTCATCCCAGACGTGTTGAGCCATCAACAGCTTGCGTTCCTGATACTTTTCCGGGGTATCCAGGGTGCCGATCGCCTCGTGGTAAATGTCCTTCACGGCGCGGATCTTGGTCCACAGATAAGAGGTAGGATCCCCCGGGATATGGCAATCCGCACACTCGGCGCGTATGCCCTTGCTGTTCTGGAAGTGGACGCTGCCCTGATACTCGGCCAGCGGCGTCTGCATCGAATGGCAGGAGACGCAGAATTCGGTCGAGCTGGTCTTGTGCAGTATGGTGGCGGTGACGCCCAGTGCCGCGACGCCCAGCAAGGCCCCGAGCAGCAGGAGCCAGAACCAGGTTTTCTTGAGAAGAGATCCAAGCATGGTGGCAGTTCCTAGGTTATTAATACCCATATGGTAGTAGTTTGGCCGATGTCAAAGCTTGACACCCATCATTGCAAAATCCAAAAAGTCGTTATTTTTCTGTTTCTTAATTCATAGCATAAAAGATTTTTGAATATTTATCACAAATGAGTCCTGCTTTCCCTTCGCCTATCTGGACTCTGCGGCAAAGACTGCCAAATGGGGGACAACAGCCGCTGAGGCGCCGTATAGGCCAAGCACGGTCATTAGCAGCCTAGTTCAGGGAGGGAGGAACTTCTGCTGGAGGAGGCGCGTCAAGGTTCGGCTCGGCCGCTCTGGCTGGACTTGGGCTTTGCCGTTTGGCTGGGTATACTGGCTACATATACAGTATTCAGGGCGTCAGCCATGCGACTCTTCATCGCGGAAAAACCCAGTCTGGGACGAGCCATCGCCGATGTGCTGCCCAAGCCTCACATCAAGGGGGATGGATTCATAGAGACAGCCCAGGGGGATGTGGTGACCTGGTGCATCGGCCATCTGCTGGAGCAGGCGGAGCCCGATGCCTATGACGCCGCTTACAAACAGTGGCGTATGGAGCCTTTGCCCATCATCCCCGAGCAGTGGCAGCTGGTGGCCAAGCCCAAGACCCGTAGCCAGCTCACTGCCATCAAGGGCCTGATCAAGCGAGCCGACTGTGTGGTCAATGCCGGTGACCCGGACCGGGAAGGGCAGTTGCTGGTGGATGAGGTGATAGCTCACCTTGGCTATCCCAAGCACAAACCCGTGCAGCGTTGTCTCATCAGCGATCTCAATCCACCAGCCGTGCGCCGTGCCCTGGAAACCCTGCGCGATAACAAGGAGTTCGTGCCGCTGGCCGTCTCTGCCCTGGCGCGCAGCCGCGCCGACTGGCTCTATGGTATCAACATGACCCGCGCCTATACCCTGCTTGGTCGCAAGGCCGGTTGCAGCGCCCTGTTGTCGGTTGGCCGGGTGCAGACCCCCTTGCTGGGGCTGGTGGTGCGCCGGGACCTGGAGATAGATGCCTTCGTCCCTAAACCCTTCTTCGAGGTGTTGGCGCACCTGATGACGCAGAGTCGTGACAGTTTTACGGCCAAGTGGCTGCCGTCCGAGGCCTGCCAGCCCTGGCAAGATGAAGAGGGCAGGGTATTGAAGCGCTCCCTGGCGGAAAACGTGGTGCGACGGATTGAAGGCAAACCTGCCTTGGTCGAGGAGGTGGAAGAGCAGGCCCGCAAGCAGGCGCCACCACTGCCTTACAACCTCTCCAGCCTGCAGATCGATGCCGCCAAGCGTTTTGGCATGGACGCCAAGCGGGTGCTCGACATCTGCCAGAGTCTGTACGAGCGACACAAACTCATCACCTATCCCAGATCTGACAGCCGTCATCTGCCTACCGAGCACTACGACAGGGCCGGCCGGGTGCGGGAGGCCATTGCCGCGACGGCGCCGCCCCTGGCGGGCGCCGTCGCACAGGCGAAGGGAAGCCTGCGCAGCAAGGCCTGGAATGATGCCAAGGTCGATGCCCATCACGCCATCATTCCGACCGAGAAACGAGGCAACGCCGGCACACTGTCGGCGGATGAGAACAAGATCTACGCCCTGGTGGCGCGCCAGTATCTGCTGCAGTTCTATCCGCCGTTTGAGTACAACGACAGCCGGGTGTTGCTGCGCATCGAAGGTGGCCTCTTCCAGGCCAAGGCCAGACGCATTCTGAAGGCTGGCTGGAAGGCGCTGCTCGGGGTTGAAGAGGATGATGAGGAAGAGGTGGGCACGCTGCCAGCCCTGCGCCAGGGAGAAACGCTGCACTGTGAGCGAGGCGAACTGCTGGAGAAGATGACTCAGGCACCCAAGGCGTTCACCGATGCCAGTTTGCTTGCCGCCATGACCGGCATCGCCCGTTACGTGCAGGATCCCAACATTCGCAAGACCCTGCGGGACACCGATGGCTTGGGTACGGAGGCAACCCGGGCAGGCATCATCGATCTGCTGTTCAAGCGCCAGTTTCTGCATCGCCTGGGCAAGAGTATCAAGGCGACCGCTACTGGCCGGGCCCTGGTGCAGGCGCTGCCGGATAGTGCGACTACCCCTGACATGACGGCGCTCTGGGAGCAGAGCCTGAGTCAGATCGCCGAACGCCATGGCAGCTATCAGCAGTTTATGGATCCGTTGACGGCGCAGTTGCATCAGCTGATCGACGGTGCCCGCCACAACACCGGCGCCGATTTTAGCGCCCTGCCTCAGGAGAGTGCGGGACGCACTCCCTTCCCCCGCCGCAAGGGTGGCGCCGGGCGAAAGTCCGCAGCCAAGCCGGGGACGGCGGCCAAGTCGTCGAATAGCAGCGCCCCTCGCAAGGCGGCCAAGGCAAAGGTGGGCTGAGGGCCAAGCTGGGATGACGAGTCGTTAGATGAAAGGGGCCCTCGGGCCCCTTCGTGATATCAGTTCTCAATATCCCAGGCACACATCGGCCACATTAGCCGGTATGTACGTTCTCTTCCGGGTATTTGATGCGGGTCTCGCTCGGCCTGGCCAGCATGACGGCCAGGGTCAGGGGGCCCAAACGGCCGCATATCATCACCATCACCAGGATAAGCTTGCCCGGCTCGCTGAGCTGGGCCGTGATCCCGGTGCTGAGCCCCACGGTGGCAAAGGCGGAGATGGTCTCGAACATGATGCGATCGAAGGGAAGGTCTTCGGTGATCATCAGCAGGAACATGGCCAGCATCAGTACCATCACACTGACGATGATGATGGCCAGGGATCGGGTCACGACGTGGGGCGCTATGGTGCGGCCAAAGGCGGTGATGTGGGGACGCTTGGTGAGGAAGGCGCGAGTGGCCAATATCACCACGGCGAAGGTGGTGACCTTGATACCGCCCCCGGTGGAGGTGGTGCCTGCGCCGATAAACATCAGCATCATCATGAACAGCAGGGAGGCTGAGGTGAAGTGGCCCAGATCCAGGGTATTGAAACCGGCGGTACGGGCGGTGGCGGACTGGAAGAAGGCGGCCAGCCACTGGTTGCCCAGGCTAAGACCGCCCAGGGTGGCCGGGTTGCCTCGCTCCAGCAGCCAGAACATCAGGGTCCCGATCAACAGCAGGACGGGGGTCATCACCAGCATCAGCTTGCTGTGCAGTTTGAGTCTGCGCAGCCGGCGGGTACGCACCAGATCCATGATGACGGTGAAGCCGATGCCACCCAGGATCAGCAGGGCGCAGACGGTCAGACTGATCAGAGGATCGTCTCGGTAGTCCATGAGGTTGTTAGCAAACAGCG
The DNA here is from genome assembly GCF_000820045.1 of Aeromonas rivuli. Classification (GTDB taxonomy): domain Bacteria; phylum Pseudomonadota; class Gammaproteobacteria; order Enterobacterales; family Aeromonadaceae; genus Aeromonas; species Aeromonas rivuli. The sequence continues at coordinate 123,981 of NZ_CDBJ01000015.1, forward strand.
AGAAACCCGCATTGTTAAAGGCCGAGGCGGCATGGAAAAAACTGACATAAAGACCGTGGGCCCAGCCCATCTCAGGCACCCAGCGAAAGGCCATGATGGCGGTGCCGATCAGCTGGGCAAGGAAGGCAAAGAGAATGATCCGTTTGACCAGCCGCACTATGTTGATTGACCCTCCCTGGCCGAGAGCCTCCTTGGCGAGCACTTGCTGGCGAAGGCCGACGCGCTTGCTGAGCAGGGCCAGCAGCAGCACCGTCATGGTCATCTGTCCCAGCCCGCCGATCTCCATCAGCACCAGCAGGAAGAGCTGGCCCTGCAGGGTGAAGGCACTGCCGGTATCGACCACCCCCAACCCGGTCACGCTGATGGCCGATGTCGCGGTAAAGAGGGCATTGATGAAGGTGACTTCGCCTTTGTGGCTGGAAGGTTGTACTAGAAACAGCGTCCCTATCAGTAATATGATCAGGAAGCTGCCGAGGATGAGCTTGGGTTCGTTCCAGCGGGACTCGGTATCCGGGCGTATGGCAAAGGTGTAGGTGTCGCGCCAGAGAGAGCTCATTGCTTGTCCAGCCAGCGGTCGATGGCGTGCTTGTTGCCAGCCAGGATCAGAATATCGCCGAGGGCCAGTGTCATGGTGCCGGTCAGCACGTTATGGAGCACCTGGCCCCGCTTGATGGCCAGCAGTTGGAATTCGGTCTGCTGCAGCAGATCGAGATTGGCCAGGGTGCGATCGTTGAGCTGCAGGCCAATCACGAACTCGGTCAGCACCATGTCGTGGCCCAGCTCCAGATAATCGACCAGCCGGGTATCAAACATGCTCTGGGCAATGCGGCGGCCCATGTCCCACTCGGGGTTGATCACCTTGTCGGCGCCCACTTTCTTGAGGATCTTGGCGTGGAACTTGTCGCGGGCCTTGACCCACACCTTCTTCACGCCGGCCTCTTTGAGGACGAGGGTGGTGAGAATGCTGGTCTCCAGGCTGTCACCTATGGCGACGAAGACGATGTCGTATTCGGCCAGACCCAGCTCGGCGACGGTATTCTCGTCGGTGGCGTCTGCCACTATCACATGGCTGCAGAAGGTGGCGACCTGACGGGTTCTCACCTCGTCAATGTCGATGGCCAGCACCTCGGCATCCTGGCGTTCCAGCTCTTCACACAGCGCCGTGCCAAACAGCCCCAGGCCGATGACGGCAAATTGGTTATTCATGAGTACTTCCTCAGGAGAGCGATTTGCCTACTCTAAACCAGCCGAGTGAGTCCGCAAAGAGGGGCATTATTCATCGAGAACCGGGATCCGGGGGCTTTTATGGGTCGCCATGGGTGAGGGGATCTCTCGTCATCTATCGAATTGAAGGGGGTTTGAGGGCCAGCCATTGCCGGGGAATAGGG
>NZ_CDBJ01000015.1:125510-129342 GCF_000820045.1 Aeromonas rivuli
AGCGGGGGATTTCTCGTCATCTATCGAGTTGAGGTAGACTGGCGGCCTGTTATTGCCGGGATCCGCAGATGAAACTCACCGCCCACGCCGACTTGTCCACCCTCAACAGCTTCTCCCTTCAGGCTCACTGCCGCTGGCTGGCCGAGATCCATCAGGTGGATGAGTTGTCATCCTTGGCCGCCGATCCTCAATTTCTGGGGCTGCCCCGACTCATACTGGGAGGCGGCAGCAATCTGCTGTTCACCTGTGATTTCGACGGCGTGGTGGTGCATAACCGCCTGCTCGGCATTCAGGTAGAGGATGGTGGCGATCACTGGTTGTTGCATGTGGCCGCCGGTGAATCCTGGCACCAGCTGGTCTGCCACACCCTGGCCCAGGGCATGCCGGGGTTGGAGAATCTGGCATTGATCCCGGGCACGGTTGGTGCTGCACCGGTGCAGAACATCGGTGCCTACGGCGTCGAGCTTGCCTCCTTCTGCCGCCATGTGGATACCTTCAACTGGCACACCGGCGAGCAGGAGCGGATCCCCGCCGATGCCTGTCAGTTCGGCTATCGCGACAGCATCTTCAAGCATGACTATCAGGACAGTCACCTGATCATCGCGGTGGGACTGGCGCTGCCCAAGGCCTGGGTGCCTGTGCTCGGCTATGGCCCCCTCGGCGCCCTGGGGGAGGCGCCAAGTGCACAGGCCATCTTCGATGTGGTCTGTGCCACCCGCATGGCCAAGCTGCCTGATCCGGCCGTGCTCGGCAATGCCGGCAGCTTCTTCAAGAACCCCGTGGTGCCCACCGCTCAGGCTGAACGCCTCAAGGCGACCTGGCCCACTCTGCCCGTTTATCCGGCAGGAGAGGGGCTGTGCAAGCTGGCCGCTGGCTGGCTGATTGACCAGTGTGAACTCAAGGGGTTCGCCATCGGCGGCGCCCAGGTTCATGGTCAGCAAGCCCTGGTACTGGTCAATCGGGGCGGCGCGAGCGCCGTCGAGCTGATCGCCCTGGCCGCTCATGTGCGTGAGAGTGTGCAGCAGCGCTTCGGTGTCCTGCTCGAGCATGAGGTGCGCTTCATGGGCGCCCGTGGCGAGACTTGTCTCGACGAGGTGCTGCTATGAGCCTGACGCCCATTCGACAAACCCTGATCGGCCTGCTCAGCGATGGCCAGTTCCATTCCGGCGAACAGCTTGGCGAACAGCTTGGCATCAGCCGCGCCGCCGTCAGCAAACACATGGCGGCCCTCAAGGGGCTGGGGTTGGACTTGTTCAGCCTGACGGGCAAGGGCTATCGGCTCGCCTGTCCCCTTGCCCTTTACGATCAGGCACAGCTGCAATCGGCGATACCGCTGGCCCCCGTCCATGTCTACAACGTCATCGATTCTACCAACCAATATCTGCTGGATCGGGTGGCGAGTCTGAGATCCGGCGAATGCTGCCTGGCCGAGTGCCAGACTGCGGGTCGGGGCCGTCGCGGCAAGCCCTGGGTCTCCCCTTTTGGCTGCCAACTGCTGCTCAGCATGTATTGGCGGCTCGAGCAGGGGATGGCGGCGGCCATGGGCCTGAGTCTGGCGGTTGGGGTGGCTGTGGTCGAGGCGCTCGAATCCCTCGGCTATCACGGGGTCGAGCTGAAATGGCCGAATGACCTCTATTATCAAGGCCGAAAATTGGCAGGCATTCTGGTGGAGATGAGCGGCAGCGCGGGTGCGAGCTGCAATCTGGTGATCGGCATCGGCCTCAATCTAGCCATGCCGGAGCGGGAGGGGGAGAAGATCGATCAGGCCTGGGCCGAGCTGCGCCATATCCAGCCGGAACTGCTCGATCGTAACCTGCTGGCCGCCAGGATCATCACCTCGCTGCAGCAGGCCATGGCGAGGTTCGAGCAGTCGGGCCTCGGCGACTTCGTTGCTGACTGGAACCGGCTCGATCACTTCGCGGGTCGGCCGGTGCGGCTGCTGATGGGGGAACAGGAGATCCGTGGCATCGAACGCGGCATCGATGATCGCGGCGCCTTGCGGCTGGAAACCGCTGAAGGGATCAAATTCTATCTGGGTGGGGAGTTGTCGCTGCGCCGTGGGGACTGAGGCGAACACTGTGCTTTGCCGAAATGGAAAGAGGGGGCGTTGGCCCCCTCTCGCTATTTGCGCAGCTTGATCTGCTCGATGGCGTGCTCTGCACCCTTGGTGAGGATCAGGTTGGCCCGCTCCCGGGTGGGCAGTATGTTCTCTTCAAGATTCAGGTGGTTGATCTCTTGCCATATGTTGCTGGCAATCCGGGTCGCTTCGCTCTCGGCCAACTGGGCGTAATGGTGGAAGTAGGAGTCAGGATCCGAGAAGGCGCCGCTGCGAAACTTGAGGAAGCGTTCTATATACCAGGTGCGCAACAGCTCGGCATCGGCGTCCACATAGATGGAGAAATCGACGAAATCGGAGACAAACACCCGATGCGGCTCCTGAGGGTAATCCATGCCGCTTTGCAACACATTGAGCCCCTCCAGGATCAAGATGTCTGGCTGCTCCACCACCTTGGTCTCATCGGGCAATACGTCATAGATGAGGTGAGAGTAGACGGGGGCCTCGACCCGTTCGTGACCGGCGCGAATGTTGGCAACAAACTCCACCAAACGACGGATATCATAGGATTCGGGGAAGCCTTTGCGGCGCATCAGCCCACGCTCTTCCAACACCTTGTTGGGATAGAGGAAACCATCAGTGGTGACCAGCTCGACCCTGGGGTGTTCGGGCCAGCGTTCCAGCAAGGCTTGCATGATACGAGCCGTGGTGCTCTTGCCCCCCGCCACACTGCCCGCAATGCTGATCACATAAGGCACCTTGCCCCTGGACTGGCCGAGAAACTGCTCCAGCACCCGACTACGGCGCTGCTTGGCCTTGACGTAGAGATTGAGCAGCCGTGACAACGGCAGATAGATCTCCTCCACTTCCCGCAGTGACACCTTCTCGTTGATGCCTCTCAAGGTTTTGAGATCGATTTCTGTCAGGGTCAGGGGGACCGCATCGCGCAACACAGCCCACTGTTCGCGGGTGAATTGCAGATAGGGATTGTGCTCTGTCGTCATGGGCTCATCACTGTTTTTGGGGCAGGGCGACCATACACCAAGGGGGGGAGAGCGACAAGGGACGCGTCGGGATCGTGAGGGCAGGGCCGTTTTTTTGGCGGGAACATGGCAATAATCGCCATTTTGCCAACCGCAACAGTTGCATCGCTAAAAACCTTACAATAAAATGCGCGACGCTTAGATGTCTGTCGTCCATTTGCCAGGCAAAAGCGACAAAGCAGCGGGTGCAAGCAGAATTACCGTTGTGACAATCGAGTACGGAGGGGTTCCCGAGTGGCCAAAGGGATCAGACTGTAAATCTGACGGCTCTGCCTTCGAAGGTTCGAATCCTTCTCCCTCCACCATATTTCTCTGCGGTTTGAGTGCTTTGGGTTAGAGAAATGCGGGCATCGTATAATGGCTATTACCTCAGCCTTCCAAGCTGATGATGCGGGTTCGATTCCCGCTGCCCGCTCCAAGATGCTGATATGGCTCAGGCAATGCCAGGAGCCATGCCTCGGGTGAGGTCGGCAGTTCAAATCGGCCTGTCAGTACCCGCTTCTCTTCCCCACCCAATTCAAATCCATCATATAAACTGTTCTGTGGTTAGCTTGCCACTGCGTACTCAGCGTTAGTTTAGAGGGTCGATCATGTCTAAAGAAAAATTTGAACGTAATAAACCGCACGTAAACGTGGGTACCATCGGCCACGTTGACCACGGTAAAACCACCCTGACCGCCGCCATCACCAACGTGCTGGCCAAGCACTACGGCGGTAAAGCCTTCGCCTTCGA
>NZ_CDBJ01000016.1 GCF_000820045.1 Aeromonas rivuli
CCTGCGCCCCTGCCAGCCCCTGCTGCAAATAAGCGCGGGCCAGGGTGATGGCGTCTTCGATGGGGTAGTCCAACGCATAGACGGCGGCGATGGCGCTGGCATAACAGCAGCCGGTGCCGTGACCGTGGCGGGTGGCAAGACGAGGAGCCGCGAGCCAGAACTCGCGGCTCTCGTCCTGGTAGTAATCGAGGCAGTGATCCCCGCTCCACTCAAGGTGCCCCCCCTTGACCAGCACCGCCTTGGCGCCGAGTTCCCGCAGCCGGGCAGCCCCCGCCCGCACCAGCGCCGGGCTGGTCGCCGGAATGGAGGTCAATGCCTCCAGCTCGGGGCCGTTGGGGGTGATGAGGGACAAGCGTGGCAGCAGCTGTTCGCGCACCGCCACCAGCATGTTGGGCTCCGCCATGGGGGTGCCGCTGCTGGCGATGGCGACCGGGTCATAGACCACGAAGGGGGCGTTTATCGTATCGAGCCGGCGGGCCAGCACCTCCACATGGAGCCGGGTCGGCAGCAGACCGATCTTGATGGCGGCGGGGGGCAAGTCGACGCCGAGGGCGTCGATCTGGGCGGTGAAGCTCTGCATCAGCACCGGATCCACCATCTTCACCGCCACCGAGTTCTGGGCGGTGATGGCGGAGATGACGGTGCAGCCGTGCACCCCGAGCGACTGCATAGTGTGCAGATCGGCCTGGATGCCGGCGCCGCCCCCGGAATCCGAACCGGCTATGGTCCAGACGATGGGCTTGGCTGCCGGTTGTGGCGCCATTGGCTTCATGCCTCTTCCTTGAGGTTGGCGGCTTGATGGTAAATCTCGCCCCCCTTCTCCTTGAAAGTTTCCGCCATCCTGGCCATGCCGCTCTCGATTTCGGCCTGCTTGAAGGTCTCCGTCACCTTGTGGGCCATGCCGCTCTCTATCTCCGTCTCCTTGAAGGCTTCTGCCATGCGAGCCATGCCCGTCTCGACCTCGGCCTGCACCCGCTGCTGCTGGCCATTCATGTCCACCAGCTTCACCTCTATGGTCTCCAGCTTGGCGGCATCGAGTCTGGCGGCGTAGTCGCGCACGTCCTGGGTGATCTTCATGGAGCAGAACTTGGGGCCGCACATGGAACAGAAGTGCGCCACCTTGCCGGACTCCTGAGGCAGGGTCTCGTCGTGATAGGCACGGGCTGTCTCGGGATCCAGCGCCAGGTTGAACTGATCCTCCCAGCGGAACTCGAAGCGCGCCTTGGACATGGCGTTGTCGCGGATCTGGGCGCCCGGGTGACCCTTGGCGAGATCCGCGGCGTGGGCGGCAATCTTGTAGGTGATGAGGCCCTGTTTGACGTCCTCCTTGTTTGGCAGCCCCAGATGCTCCTTGGGAGTGACGTAGCAGAGCATGGCGCAGCCGTACCAGCCGATCATGGCGGCACCTATGCCGGAGGTGAAGTGATCGTAGCCGGGGGCTATGTCGGTGGTGAGCGGGCCCAGGGTATAGAAGGGCGCCTCGTGGCAGTGCTCCAGCTGCTCGGTCATGTTGCGCTCGATCATGTGCATGGGCACGTGACCCGGCCCCTCGATCATCACCTGGACATCGTACTCCCAGGCAATTTTGGTCAGCTCCCCCAGGGTGCGCAGCTCGGCGAACTGCGCCTCGTCGTTGGCATCATAGATGGAGCCCGGACGCAGGCCATCCCCCAGGGAGAGCGCCACGTCATAGGCGGCGCAGATCTCGCAGATCTCGCGGAAATGCTCATAGAGGAAGCTCTCCTTGTGGTGGGAGAGGCACCATTTGGCCATGATGCTGCCGCCACGGGAGACGATGCCGGTGAGGCGCTTGGCGGTCATGGGCACGTAGCGCAGCAGGACACCGGCGTGGATGGTGAAGTAGTCCACCCCCTGCTCGGCTTGTTCGAGCAAGGTGTCGCGGAACAGCTCCCAGGTGAGATCCTCGGCGATGCCGTTAGTCTTCTCCAGGGCCTGATAGATGGGCACTGTACCGATGGGCACCGGGCTGTTGCGCAGTATCCACTCGCGGGTCTCGTGGATGTAGCGGCCGGTGGAGAGATCCATGACGGTGTCGGCGCCCCAGCGGGTGGACCAGACCAGCTTCTCCACCTCCTCCTCGATGCTGGAGGTGACCGCCGAGTTGCCGATGTTGGCGTTGATCTTCACCAGGAAGTTGCGGCCGATGATCATCGGCTCGGCCTCCGGGTGGTTGATGTTGCTTGGGATGATGGCGCGGCCGGCGGCCACCTCGGCGCGCACGAATTCCGGGGTGATGTTTTCCGGCAGGCGGGCGCCGAAGCCCTGGCCGGGATGCTGGGTCAGCAGCAGCTCGGAGCGCACCCGCTCACGACCCATGTTCTCGCGAATGGCGATGAACTCCATCTCAGGGGTGATAATGCCCTGGCGGGCATAGTGCAGCTGGCTGACCCACTTGCCAGCCTTGGCGCGGCGCGCCTTGGGCAAATTATCGAAGCGCAGGTGATCCAGCCCCTCGTCGGCGAGGCGCTCCTGGGTGAAGTGGGAACTCAGCCCCTCCAGGGATTCGGTGTCGCCCCGCTCCAGGATCCACTGTTCACGCAGACGCGGCAGGCCGCGGCGCACGTCGATCTCGGCCAGCTCGTCACCATAGGCACCCGAGGTGTCATAGACCGGCACGGATTCATTGGCTTCGAACTTGGGGTGCTCCTCGCTGCCACCGATGAAGGTATCGGCCAGGGCGATCTCCCGCAGCCCCACCCGGATGTCTGGGCGCGAGCCCTGGATGAAGATGCGTCTGGAGTTGGGGTGGGCCATGCCCTTCAAGTTATCGATAAAGCGCTGGGCGCTGGCGCGTTGCTGACGACGGCTGGCGACGGCTGGCTTGATCTGTTCAGATACGGCGTTTTCTGAAACGGACTCTGCTTCTGGCACGGACTGGATGGGGGTAGACATAGCAAAACTCACATTAACTGGTTGAAGTTATGGGTGTTTGCTTGTCTGGAGTTCGAGGAGAAGTGATGAACCTGTGGGTGAGATGTGCTTCAAGAGGGAGCGAGCCCGGGAGCTGTGCCTCCCGGCTCTGCTGTCTGGATCCCCCCTGTTCGGGCGGGCCGTACGGCGCCGCGATGGACAGGCTGGACGGGACAGACTCCCTCTTGTGCGCCCTGACTCATCGCGGATTGACCCTTCGATGAGCGGGAGAGGCTTGTCCCTCTCCCCGCGCGGCAACCCACTGGTTACCCTTGTTTCCCTTCGCAGGTTCTAGCCTGATCAGGTTCCACGGATCCCGAATTAACGGTCTCAGCTTCGCGTCGTTCGACGGTCGGCACTCCGACAAGATGGCGCCAGTATAGGTGGGGAAATGGAAAGCACAAGCCTTTAACAACTCCGATCTCTGGCGAGCGGGGTCTACTCCTCCGGATTGGGGATCAATATCTCGAGCAGCCGCCCGTCGGCATCCCGACTCAACACCAGACGGCGACCCTGTTGCAGATCCCCGGGCCCGCCGTTGCGCCAACGGGTCTGAGGCAATATCTCGACAGTGCCCAACGCCTGCAGGGTCAGGCGGTGACCGGCCACGGCCAGCAGGTTGGCCTCTGCCCGCTGCCAATGACCCTGCTCGTTGGCGTGCCATGAGGATCTGGGGCGGATCTGCAAGGCGATGCCATCCCGGCTCAGGATAGCCAGACGAGCACCTGGCCTAAGCCGTTCCAAAGCCATCTCTCCCATATCCGCACTGCCCAGTTCCAGCTCGGCCCCTTGAAACTGCAGAGTGATCCCATCTTGTCGTTCCAGCTCGACCAGCCAGAGTTCATCGGCGCAGGCGGTCTGATACACGAGAGGGAGTGATAGCAGCAAGCCCATGACTGGGCGGATGATGGGCAGGAGCGTGGAAAAAAGAGAGGGCATGGCCACCTCGGTGACGGAGCAGGGTCTGCTAACTATGGTTCCTGGCGCCGGATCCTGCCGTTGAGGATGGATGACTTGGCACGGCCGCCCCTCTGGCCTCAGTCATCTTCGCGACACTGGCTCAGACGCTGGCCGTCGAAGCGACACTCCAGCTCCAGCCAACGCCCTTCAAACGGCGTCAGACTGCCATCCGAGGTGATGTAGCCCCAGATCCGCCCTTGTGCGACCGGCCCTTCCAACTCCATCTCGTCGGTCTCCTCCAGGGCTTCCACCTCGCGGATCAACCTCTGCTCCCCCTGTACCACCCCCTCCAAGTCAACCCAGGTCCCCCCCAGATCATCCTCGCTCAGCCCATCCTTGAAACGGGCCTGCCCATCGAGCACGAAGGGGATGCCATTGACCATCAACTGGCCCAGTTGCCAGGTGGTACGACCGGTCAGCTTGAACTCGGCCGACTGTGCAGTGCCAAGTGGCAACAAGATCAGCAGCAGGAGAGCGCAGAGAGACTTCTTCATCGGGGATCCTCGGGGTTACACTGCCATACAGGATGCCTTATCCGGTGTGAAATGGCCGTGAAATATCGGTCAAGATCAGGAGATCAACCCATGAAAATATTGGTGGTGGAAGACAATCCCCAGGTGGCAGAAACCATCATGGATTATCTGGCGCTGGCGGGGCACAGCATGGACTGTGTCTATCACGGCCAGGCCGCCCTGCAACTGCTGGCCGAGCAACGCTTCGACGTCATCATCATGGACGTCATGATGCCGCGCCTCGATGGGCTGAGCACGGTCGAGCGGCTGCGGGCCGATGGCAACGCCACCCCGGTATTGTTCCTCACCGCCCGTGACAGCCTGGATGACAAGCTGGCCGGCTTTCGAGCGGGCGGCGATGACTATCTGGTCAAGCCGTTTGCCATGGAGGAGCTGGAAGTTCGGCTTCAGGCGCTGGCGCTGCGGGGTGCCCGAGTCGATGTGGGACAGCTCAGCTTCGGCGACCTCAAGGTGGATCCCGCCAACGGCCTCGCCACCCGGGCCGGCGTGACGCTGAGACTCGGCAAGATCCCGTTCCAGATCCTCACCCACCTGGTGCGTCGCGCGCCTGCGCTGGTGAGCCGCCAGGAGCTGATCGACAACGTCTGGGGGGATGAGGAGCCCGATTCCGATGCCCTGCGCAGCCACATCTACGCCCTGCGCAACGCCCTCGACAAGCCCTTCCCCAGCCCCATGCTGGAAACCCTGCACGGTCAGGGTTACCGCTTGGTCACCCCATGAATCACGCAGACCCGCGCCCTGTCAGCCCGTGGCCAGGGGTCATGACCCCATTCAGCAAGGTGACAAGATGAGCCTGCCCAGTTTACGCCGTCGCCTGATCCTGAGCCTGAGCGCGGCGGGTCTGTTGCTGCTGACCCTCATCAGCCTGCTGATGGTGGTGGCCGAAGACAAGATGGAAGAGCTGAGCCTGCAGCACTGGCTGGAAGCCGAAGTCACCCGCTACAACGATGACTGGTTGCGACTCGGGCTGGCGGCCCCGGCCCCCAGCCCGCGCCAATTCTCCAGCTACTGGACCGAGCGGGGTCGCCTGCCAGCCTGGCTCAAACCCTATCAGAGCCCGGGCTTCTTCGAACACCAGCTCGGCAAGGAGGACAAACACTTCCTGGTGCGGCCCCACCCATCCGGCCAGGGCTTGCTCTATCTGGTGTTCAATGACGATGCCGATGACTATCTGGATCCTTACGAAGACAAGTTGCATCTGACCACCCGGCTGATCGGGCTGGCCCTGCTGCTGGGTTGTATCGGCTTTGGCATCTGGCTGGTGCGCCTGATCTCCGGGCCCCTTGAGCAATTGCAGCAGAGGGTCGCCCACCTCACCCCGGGCAGCGAGGATTTCATCCCCGACGCCCCCTGGCAGGAGCTGCGGGACATAGAGCAGGCACTGCTGGCTGGCAAGCAGGAGGTGGCCGCCGTGTTCGCCCGGGAGCAGGAGTTCAGCCGCTTCGCCAGCCACGAGCTGCGCACCCCCAACATGGTGATCCAGGGCTCGGCCGCCCTGCTCGGCAAGGTAACAGACTTGCCCGCCCCCGCCGCCCGGGCCACCAGCCGCATTCGCGCCGCCAGCGAGGAGATGGCGCTACTGACCGACACTTTCCTGCTGCTGGGTCGCAAGGAGGCGGTGGAGTGCTCAGCTCAGCGCGTCGCGCCGCTGATCCAGCGGGAGCTGGCCCGCCTCGCCCCCCTGCTGCAACGCGAGCCCCTGGATATCCGCCTCGACCTCGATGCCCAAAGCGAAGTGCAGGCCCCCCTCTCCCTGCTCGCCATTGCCCTTGGCAACCTGCTCAAGAATGCCCTGAGCTATGCCGAGGGCCACATCGAGATAGTGCTCAAGGGGGATCATCTCACCATCAGCAACCCCACGGCAGCGGCGCCGGATCAGATCCTCGGCTACGGCTGCGGCCTCACCATCATAACGCGCATCTGCGATAAGCTCGGCTGGCAGATAACAACCCGCCTGGAACAGGGGCTGTTTTGCGCCAGCCTGCGGATGAGCGACACCCGGCAGGTTAGCCCGCGCGAGATGCCACCGCCTTCACCATGAGAAGAGGCGCCCCAGGGCGCCTCTTCTGCACATGACGTCAAGGGCAGGTACTCAGGAGAGCGCCAGGCCGACGGAGAGCAACAGACTGTAGAGAAACGCGCTGATGGCGGTCTTCTTGAGGGCGCCGGTCAACACCTCACCGTCATAGCTCTGGCGCAGGGTGCGCGCGGCATCGGTGAGCGGCTTGAGGGCGGGCAGGAAGATCCAGGGCCAGAGGCTGGCAGGCTGAGTCAGCAGAAAAGCCATGGTGGCGAGCAATGCCGCCCCCAGCAGGCTCCAGTGGTAGGCGATGGCGCGGTTGCGACCGAGCCGCACCGCCAGGGTGATCTTGCCGCTGGCGGCGTCCGTCTCGATGTCGCGCACGTTGTTGATGTTGAGCACGGCGGTGGCCAGCAGGCCGCAGGCGGTGGCGGGCAGCAGCAGATCCCACTGCAGGCTCTGGGTGAACAGATAGTAGGAGCCGAGCACACCGAGCAGACCGAAGAAGAGGAACACCGAAATATCGCCGAAGCCGCGATAGCCATAAGGGGTCTTGCCGACCGTGTAGGTGATGGCCGCGATGATGGCGGCCCCCCCCAGACCGACGAAGGCGAGGATCTGCAGCCACTGCTCACCGAAGACAGTGATCAACAGGGCGAGGCCGCTCACCACGGCGGCCAAAGCGGTCAGCCCCATGGCCAGACACATCTGCTGCCTGGTGATAAGTCCGGAGACCACGGCGCGCTGGGGGCCAATCCGCTCGCCATTATCCGCCCCTGAGACAGCATCGCCATAGTCATTGGCCAGATTGGAGAGGATCTGCAGCAAAATGGCAGTCAGCAGGGAGAGCACCATGATGCCAAGATCGAAGGCGCCACGACTGGCGGCCAGGCCCGACCCCAGCAAGATGGAAGAGCAGGCCAGGGGCAGGGTTCGCAAACGCGCCGCCAACAACCACACAGAGAAGGTATTTGTCATATTTTGATGGCCAAACAATCAGATATTGATCGTGTTAAGGGTTATCGAAACGGATTTGGGTATACTTGCCAGCCTGGGAGCCGGGCTCCCTCGGGCAATGTACATGGATGAATGGGCAGATAATATATAGGAATAATCGCCCTTTTGGCATCAACCAGCGGCCGACACCCGCCCATTAGACCGCTACCCCAAGGCTCGGATACGAAATCCATGTTGGCTCAGACCCATATCAAGGAACAACTGGACGCCCTGCGTCACGACAAGGCCTGCGGCCTGGCAAGAGTGCGCGTGGCCATTGAGGTGGACTCTTTCCTCGGCTGGCTCAACGCCCAGACCCTGTACCCACGCATCTACTGGCATGCCAGGGGGAGTGATAAACCCCACTATGTGGCCCTGGGTTGCATCCACGAACTGACCGGGCCCGAGCAGATCCAGCAGATCTTTGCCCATGACAATCAGGATGAGAGCCCGCGCTATTACGGCGGTCTCGCCTTCGATCCCAGGCAGCATGACTGGCAGGGTTTTGGCCCCTGCCGCCTCGTGCTGCCACGTATCGAGCTGATACGCCGGGGCGAATGCACCCACCTCTGCCTCAATCTCTGGTTCGATGAACACAACCGGGAAGCCGAGCTGGACAGCGCCATCGCAGCCCTCGCCAGCCTGCAACCCGAAGCGCCTCTGCCGCCCCTGCTGCCCCAGCAGTGGCAACGCCACGACAGCCCGGATTTCCCCCAGTGGCAAACTCTGGTGGCGGCGGTCACCGCCCCCGATTTCCAGGCACAAACCCCGAAGGTGGTGCTCTCCCGGGAGAGCCGGCTCGAGGGGGCCAGGGTCAATCCCTGGAGCCTGCTGGCAAGCTGGACGCTGCAGGCCGAGGAGTGCTTCCAGTTCGGTTTCCAGTTCGAGCCAGAGCAGGCCTTTATCGCCTGCTCCCCCGAGCGTCTCTATCGCCGGGAGCAGCGCCACCTCTATACCGAAGCGCTGGCGGGCACCATACGCCGCTGCGGTGACGAGGCGGCGGATGCCCAGCTCGCCGCCGAGCTGATGGGCGATGGCAAGAACCGGCTCGAGAATCGGCTGGTGCAGGCCGACATACTGCAACGCCTCGCGCCCCTGACCCATGACGCCACCCTGACCGAGCCTCGCGTACTGAAGTTGCGGCTGCTGCAACACCTCAAGTGCGACATCGAGGCCGAATTGCATCCCGCCGTGAGCGACGGGCAACTGCTGGCGGCCCTGCACCCGACCCCGGCGGTGGGCGGTGCCCCCCGGGAAGCGGCCCTGCGCTTTATCCGCGACCATGAACCCCATGCTCGCGGCTGGTATGCGGGCGCCTGTGGCATGCTGAGCCGGGAAACCTCGGAATTCAGCGTCGCCATTCGCAGCGCCCTGATCAGGCCCCAAACGGTCACCTTGTTCGCCGGGGCAGGCATAGTCGCAGGGTCAGAGCCTGCCGCCGAGTGGGCCGAACTCGACAACAAGATAGCCAACGTCCTGTCCCTGCTGGGATAGCACCAACCCCCATAGCGAGAGCCTCATGTTCGCGAGCCGTCATGCCACCTTCAATCACGTCTGGTCCTCCCTCCTGCTGGAGGAGCTCCATCGCCTCGGGGTACGCGACCTGGCGCTGGCCGCCGGATCACGCTCGGCACCGCTGACCATGGCGGCGGCGGCCCACCCCGGCTTTCGCCGTCACCTGCACTTCGACGAGCGGGGACTGGGCTTCATGGCCCTGGGACTGGCCAAGGGCAGTGGCCGCCCGGTTGCCATCATCACCACCTCGGGCACGGCGGTGGCCAACCTCTGGCCCGCGGTGGCGGAAGCCCAGCTGACCGGGGTGCCCCTGATCCTGCTGACCGCGGATCGCCCCCCGGAGCTCATCGACAACGGCGCCAATCAGGCCATAGATCAGCAGGGCATCTTCGCTCGCTACCCCGTCTATCAACAGAACCTGCCGAGCCCAAGCCCGACCATCCCCGCCGCCTTCGTGCTGAGCTCGGTGGATCAGGCCCTGGCCAGGCAGGCGCTGACCCCGGGGCCGGTGCACTTCAATTGCATGTACCCAGAGCCCCTCTACCCGGGGGATGAGTATCTCGATGTCAGCGAGTATCTGGCTCCGCTCGGCGACTGGCTGCAGTCGGATCGGCCCTGGAGCCCCTGGCAGACGAGTGACACCCCCTGCCCGGCCCAGCAGGATTGGTCTGAATTGAGTACCAAGCGAGGCATCATCGTCGCCGGTCGCATCGAGGATCCCGCGCAGGCCAGCGTCATCGCCGCCCTGAGCGAGCGGCTCGGCTGGCCGCTATTGGCGGATCTGCAGAGCCAGCTCCACTTCGATGATCGCAATCTCGGTCACCATGATCTGGCCCTGCAAGATGACCACTTTCGTGCCGAGCTGGCCCGGGCCGAGGTGTTGCTGCAATTTGGCGCCCGCCTCATCTCAAAACGGCTCGGTCAGTTTATCAAGAGCCATCCCTGGCAGGATTACTGGCTCATCGACCCCCAACCGGCCAGGCTCGACCCCGACTATCGGCTGCGCCGCCGCCTGCTCTGCTCCCCCGCCGCCTTCATGGCCGCCCACCCCCAACCCTCGGCTCATGCCCCCTGGCACCGACTGCACGACGTGCAGCACGCCAGCAGCCAGAAGATAGCCGCCGCCTGCGATCGCTTCTCCGAACTCGGTGTGTGTCACCGCCTGGGGTCGCTCATCGAGGGGCAACTGTTTGTCGGCAACAGCATGCCAGCCCGACTGATGGACATGCTCGGCGAAACGGGCAAGGGCCCCTGCCGGGTGATGACCAATCGCGGCGCCTCCGGCATCGATGGCCTGATCGCCACCGCCTACGGTTTCGCCCAGACCAGCCCCGAGCCCACCACCCTGCTCATCGGCGATCTCAGCGCCCTGCACGATCTCAACAGTCTGGCCCTGCTCACCAAGGCGCAGGCCCCCCTGGTGGTCATCATTCTCAACAACGATGGCGGCAGCATATTTCGCATGCTGCCCGTGCCCAGGGGCGAGCTGCTGGAGCATTACTACTGCCTGCCCCACGGACTGGGCTTTGCCCAGGCCGCCGCCATGTTCGGCCTGGGCTATCATGCCCCGACCACATTGGCGGAATTTGAACATGTCTATGTTACCGCCTTGGAAAACCGCCCTCGGGAAAACGGCGCAATCCTGATTGAAATCAAGGTACCGAGCCGCGAAGTGGCCGAGGATCTCCATGCTCTGGGGGTGCAGATCCGTGGCCACTGAGCCGCTGTCCGCCGACAGGGTGCCCCTGGTACTGCTCCATGGGCTGCTCGGCGATGGCCGCGACTGGCAGCCGGTGATGGATGCCCTGCCAGCATGCCCGATGATTGCGCTGGACTTGCCCGGCCATGGTGACAATCGGGGGCTCGGAGTGAATGGCTTCGAGCAGGCTGATCAGTGGTTGTGCGCTGCGCTGCGGGCGAGAGACATCTCCCGTTACCGGCTGGTGGGTTACTCCCTCGGCGGTCGGCTCGCCCTCTATCACGCCAGCCAGCAGCCTGCCGGTCTGTGCGCGCTGCTGCTGGAGAACAGCCACCCGGGCCTGCCCCTGGCAGAGCGGGCCGCCCGCATCGCCCACGACGAGGGCTGGGCCAGACGCTTCGACACTGAGCCTCTGACCCAGGTGCTGGCAGACTGGTATCGCCAGGAGGTGTTTGCGGATCTTGATGAAGGACAAAGAGAGCGGCAGCGAGCCAGACGACTCGGCAACGACGGTCGCGCCGTCGCCGCCATGCTCAGAGCCACCTCCCTCGGTCAGCAGCCAGATCTGGCACCCTGGTTGACAGCCACCGCGTTGCCGGTCGCATATCTCTCCGGCCAACGGGATCGGAAATTTCACAATCTGGCTTGCCAGCTGGGGAGCCAGAACCCCAGAATCAGACACTTGACGCTGGATGGCGGCCATAATCTGCACGCCAGCCAACCCGCGCAATTTGCCCGGATCCTCAGGGAGTGGGCAGGACAACAACGAGAAGAGAGCACAGATGATTGAAGCAATGACGGAAGCGGAACTGTACGCCCCCATTGAGTGGCAGGATTGTTCTGCCGGTTACGAGGACATCCTCTATCACAAGTCTCAGGATGGCATCGCCAAGATCACCATCAATCGTCCCCAGGTGCGCAACGCCTTCCGCCCCCGCACCGTCAAGGAGATGCTGCAGGCCCTGGCCGATGCCCGTTACGACGATCATATCGGTACCATCATCCTGACCGGCTTCGGTGAGAAGGCATTCTGCGCCGGTGGCGACCAGAAGATCCGCG
Organism: Aeromonas rivuli; assembly: GCF_000820045.1. GTDB lineage: Bacteria > Pseudomonadota > Gammaproteobacteria > Enterobacterales > Aeromonadaceae > Aeromonas > Aeromonas rivuli. Next base: position 11,714 of record NZ_CDBJ01000016.1, read on the forward strand.
GCGACTACGGTGGCTATCAAGATGACGAAGGCACCCATCACCTCAACGTGCTCGACTTCCAGCGCGACATCCGCACCTGCCCCAAACCCGTGGTCGCCATGGTGGCCGGTTATGCGGTCGGCGGTGGCCACGTGCTGCACATGATGTGTGATTTGACCGTCGCGGCGGACAACGCCCAGTTCGGCCAGACCGGCCCCAAGGTCGGCTCCTTCGACGGCGGCTGGGGTGCCTCCTACATGGCCCGCATCGTCGGCCAGAAGAAGGCGCGCGAGATCTGGTTCCTGTGCCGCATGTACGACGCTAGCCAAGCCCTCGACATGGGGCTGGTCAATACCGTGGTACCCCTGGCCGAGCTGGAGCGCGAGACGGTGCGCTGGTGCCGGGAGATGCTGCAAAACAGCCCCATGGCCCTGCGCTGCCTGAAAGCGGCCCTCAATGCCGACTGCGACGGTCAGGCCGGTCTGCAGGAGCTGGCGGGCAATGCCACCATGCTGTTCTACATGACCGAAGAGGGTCAGGAGGGTCGCAACGCCTTCAACGAGAAGCGCCGTCCCGACTTCTCCAAATACAAGCGCAACCCCTGATGAGATATGCCCTGTACCGCTACCAGCTCCCCTTTACCCAGCCCCTGAGCTTCCACGGCCGGGTCGAGTCGGTGCGCCAGGGCCTGTTGCTGCGCACCCCCCTGGGTTGGGGCGAGATAGCCCCCCTGCCCGGCTTCTCCCAGGAATCCCTGGCCGAGGCCGAAACGGAGGCCAGAGCCTGCCTGGAACAACTGGCCCGGGGGGAGACACCGGCCCCGCGCCTGCCCTCGGTGCAGTTCGGTTTTGACTGCGCGCGCCGCCACTGGCCCGCGCAGGACAAGCCGCTGCCCGAGCCTTATCCGCTGATCCAGGGCGCCCCCCAGGATCTGCTCAAGCACTGGAAGGAGTGGCTGCACCAGACGCCGGCCAAAGCCAAGCTGAAGGTGGCCCGCTATCCCATGCGCGACGAGCTGGCGCTGATCCGCCTGCTGCTCGACCGGCGCCCCACTCTCAATCTCGTGCTGGATGCCAACCAGGGTTGGACCCGGGAGGAGGCCTGGGCCTTCTGCGGCCACCTGGATCCACACCGCATCGAATACCTGGAAGATCCCTGCGCCAGCTTCGAGGATATCGCCTTCGTCGCCAGCCGTACCGGCATGCCCGTCGCCCTCGACGAGTTGCTGGTACAGGGCAAACCCTGGCAACCCATCCCCCAACTCAAGGCCCTGGTGCTCAAGCCCATGCTGCTCGGGGCGCTGGCCAACAGCGAGGCACTGGTGGCCCGTGCCCGCGAACTGCGGCTGAAAGTGATCGTCTCATCCTGCTTCGAGTCGGGAGTGGGGCTGGGTCAACTGGCCCGCCTCGCCGCCGAGTGGGCGCCGGATCAGGCCCCGGGTCTGGACACCCGCCGCTGGCTCGCCAGCGATCTGCTGGGGGCAGATGGCGAGCCCGATCCCGCCTGCCTGGAGACCCTGTACCTGCGTGATTGAACAACCCCCCTCGACTCACTGCCCGGTACGCCACTGGACTGGGCTAGCCCCGACCCGCATCGCCATTCATGCCGCCACCCCGCTCAGCTATTGGCAACTCGATGAGCGACTCAACAGTCTCTGCCAACAGCTGGCACAAGCGGGAATCCACAGAGGGGATCACTTGGCCGCCGTGGTGCGCGGCGCCCTGGACGATGTGCTGCTGGCATGGGCCTGTGTGCGCAGCGGCATTCTGTTTTGTCCCCTCAATCCGGCCTTTCCCCTTGCCAGACAAGGGGAGCTGGCCCATCAGCTGGCCGCGACCGCCTTCTGGTCGGCAGATGAGACACCGGCTGGCCCATGGCAATCGCTCAGGCTGGATTTCAACCATGCACTTCCCGCCACCGGCCAGACCCTCTCATGGGATCCCGATGGGCTGAACAACATGGTGCTCACCTCGGGGTCCAGCGGCACCCCCAAGGCGGTGGTGCATCGCCTCACCAATCACCTCGCCTCGGCCCGGGGCTCGGCCAGCCTGATCCCCCTCGATGGCGACTGTGGCTGGCTGCTCTCTCTGCCGCTGTTTCACGTCGGGGGCTACGCCATCCTGTTCCGGGTCTTCCTGGCGGGGGCCAGTCTGGTGCTGGACGATCGCAGCCAGCCCCTCAAGGAGCGCCTCGAACGCCTGCCCATCACCCACCTCTCGCTGGTGCCGACCCAGCTCTGGCGCCTGCTGGCGCAAGGCTTCGACCCCGCCCGCACCCGTTTGCGCGAACTGCTGCTCGGCGGCGCCGCCATCCCGCAGCCGCTGGTGAACCGTCTCACCGCCATGGGCTTTACCCCCAAGTCGAGCTATGGCCTCTCCGAGATGGGCAGTCAGGTCTGCACCGGCCAACCTGCCGCAGCGGGCGTGGTCGGCTTGCCCCTGCCCGGGCGGGAAGTCTGCATCCAGCAAGACGAGATCTGCGTGCGCGGCGACACCCTGTTTGCCGGTTATTTCCAGGCCGGGGAGCTGGTGCTGCCGCTGGACGAGGAGGGCTGGTTCCACACCCGGGACAAGGGCCACTTCAACGCGGACGGGGAACTGGTGGTGGAGGGGCGGCTCGACAACCTGTTTATCTCCGGGGGCGAAAACATCCAGCCCGAGACCATAGAGCAGCGACTGGTGGATCACGGCGCCGTGGCCCAGGCGCTGGTGGTGCCCATCCCGGATGAGGAATGGGGCCAGCGCCCCGCCGCCTTCATCGACTGGCACGGCGAGCCCGTGCCCCACGCCGAGCTGGCCGCCTGGATCAGGCAGGCGTTACCCGGCTTTATGGTGCCGGACCGCTGGCTGCCCTGGCCGGATCTCGGCGGCAGCCTGAAACCCTCCCGCACCCTGCTCGCCCGGAGCCTGCACACCGGGGACTGAGACCTGCCCCCCAAATGGCGCTGAGTCCTTGCTATCACGCCAGCCCCTTATGGGGCTCATTTTGTTATTCACCAGATTAAATACATGATTTATAAGACCAAGATGGTCAGTTGATACCCTTTTGGGGCCCTGTACATTGCCCGCGCTAACCACGCAGACAATAACGCAAAGGGATAACCATGAACTATCTGGGTACAAGGCTGCTGCTCCTGGCAGCTCCCGGCCTGCTCGCCACCTCGGCACTGGCCAACTACTCCCCCGACTGGCAAGAGTACCGGCTGAACGGTGAATCCAGCCGCCAGCTGAGCGATCGGGTCACCGAAGTGACCTACGAGCTCAGCGCTCGCGATGACAATGCCCCCTATCAGCAGCTGCGGGTCTACCGCCGCTTCGACTGGAACGATAGCGACCTCAGTGCTCTGGCGGAGCAAGCCTGCGGCGAGCCCCAGCTCAAGGTCGAGCAGGGCTGGCAGATCCGCTATCGCAGCTGCGAGCAGGTGGTGCCTTTGGGCAAGGCCATCCCGGCCAGCAGCTATGACTTTGGCTACGGCCTGAAACAGGGCCGCTGGGAACCGCTGACGGGCACCCCGACCGCCCCGCGTCAGGACAGTCTGCCGCTCCCCGAGCGCATCATACTGGGTCACAGCGAGCAGGAGCTGGATCGCTGCGAGCTCAATACCGAGGGGCGCTGCGCCGAGCAGCTTTGGCAGTACCAGCCCCGAGACTGGCAACATCTCAGCGTGCTGGAGGAGACCCCCAATGAGCGGGATGGCCGCCTCGAGCAGATCTTCTTCCGCCTGCAACCCGTGCCAGGCAGTCAGGCCGCCAGCCAGGTCCGCGAGCTGCACCTCTGGCGCCAGTACAGCTGGCAGCTGGACGAAACCAGGGCACAACAGGAGTGCGATGAGCCCCAGACCCGCCAGGAGGGGGACAACACCATCAGCTACCGGGTCTGCCGCCAGACCCTGCCCGCCGGCAGCGAGGTGCAGGTGGTACTCAAAGACAGCGGCTATCAATACCCGGTCGGTGGCAGCGAGTGGCAGCCCCTGCCGGACACCAGCGAATGGCAGGAGAGTCGGGTGCTCAATCGCCCCATAGTGCTGGCAAGCAAGGAGGAGCAGCTCGATTGCCACCGCGCCGATGGTCGCCCCTGCACCGAGCCGGAGCAGCCGGGCACGGATCTGCTGGATGCCGAGGCCGCCAGGATAGTGCAGGATGCCAGCGGCCAGCCCGCTCCCGTCTGGCAGGAAAACTATGGCCACGACGACCGCAAGCTGCTGGCGGTGTCGCGGGGCATGCAGAGTCTGCTGGCGGCCAATCAGCCCGCCCATCCGGCCATGAAGCTGCTGCTGGAATATGTGCGCGCCCACAACTATCACAACCATGGCAAGCACAAGGAAGATGGCCCGGCCGCCGCCGAGGCGCTGGCTGAAGCCCTGACCGCGCTAGGCGCCCATCCGCTGCTCTACCCGGAGCAGGCCAGCGATGAGGTGGGCGCCGTCATGGGGGCCTGGAGCATCGCCCTCCATGGCCAGTTCAAGAGCCCGGCGCTGCAGAGCCGGTTCGGTACCCTGCTCGGCCAGTTCAACCAGATGCTGGCCTACGCCACCCTGCATGCCAGCGAGATCAACGGTCAGCATGCCTGGGCCACCGGCCTGTTCGATCTGCTCAACTTCCTCGACTTCGCCAGCGACCATAGCGACGCCTTCGCCGCCGACTTCCGCCAGCAGGATGGCGAGCTGCGTAAACAGCTGCACGCCCTCGCCATGAGCGAGCTCGCCTTGTGGCAAGGACGGGACGGAGCGGATCTGTTCCTGCTCAACAACGTGCTCGATGCCTATACCCGCCTCTACCGGGTCGCCCGTTATACCCGTCCGGACGAGAGCGAAGGCTATCGCACCCTGCTGGATGGCTCAGTCATCGCGCTCATCCGTCATCACGGCCTGATCCCGGGTGGCCAGCAGAGCCAGACGCTGCTGGACGACATGTCGCTGACCCTCTCCACCTACTACCTGACCTACACGGATCGCACCGGCGAAGCCTGCATCAGCGGCGACTTTGCCGGACTCTGCACCCCGATCCGGCTGGAGGATGTGCTGCCGTTCGAGCACACCTGCTCGCCGACCCTGCGCCTGCGGGCCCAGCAGCTGAGCCAGGCCGAGGCCGACGGCATCTGCCGCGAGCTGGGTGCCGAGGAGCAGCAGTTCCATCGGCAGCTGGAAACCGGCTGGCAGCCGGTGGCGGACGATCTCAACGAGGCACTGGAGCTGGTGATCTTCGACTCCTCCGCCGACTGGAAGCGCTACGGCAGCGCCCTGTTTGGTGGTGTCTCCACCGACAACGGCGGCATCTACATCGAAGGGGATCCGGCCCGTCCCGGCAACCAGGCCCGCTTCTTCGCCTATGAGGCCGAGTGGAAGCGCCCCGCCTTCCAGGTGTGGAACCTGCGCCACGAGTACGTCCACTACCTGGATGGCCGCTTCAACCAGTACGGCAGCTTCGGCCACTACCCCCTCAACCGCACCACCTGGTGGGCGGAAGGGCTGGCGGAGTTCATCGCCCACGGTCAGTGCTTCGCCCGCGGCATGGACAATGTGGCGGGTCGCCCGGCGGCCGAACGACCGAGCCTGGCCGACATACTGCATCTGGATTACGACAAGGGGGGCGAGCTGGTCTACTCATGGTCCTATACGGTGCATCGCTTCCTGAGCGAGACAGGGCGCGGCGCCAGCTGGCTGGCGCTGGCCCAGGCCCTGCGCAACCCGGACCAACAGCAGGCGATGAGCGCCTTCGAATCCGAGCTGGATGCGCTTATCGCGAGCGACAGCGAGGCCTACCAGCAGTGGCTCGGCCGCGAGTTGCTGCCCTGGTGGGAGGCCAACAAGGAGTCTGACGAGTGCAAGGCGAACGACTCCTCCCATTGAGGATGAGGGTTAGCAAACAGGGGCAGCCATCGCTGCCCCTTTGCACAAGTTTCGTACTCTATCAAGGGGTTAGAAACGATGTGCTGCGACAGGTACAGGCTGCTGCCCACTCGAATAAGGCCATTGCCCATGACGGGGGCAACCAAGATGTAATAGAATGACGGCCACGCTGTTTCACCCTCAAGCCAGACTCTGACCGCCCATGACGAAGCTTCGCAAGATACTGCTCATCTGCCTCTGCCTGTTGCTGGGCTCTGCCGCCCTGCTGCTGGTTTACGGGGAGTGGGCCGTGTCCGGGAGCCGTCAATACACCTATGACGATGTCGACAAGGTGCCCTACAACAGAGTGGCCCTGGTGCTTGGCACCTCCAGATACCTGGTCGGCGGCGGCACCAATCAATATTTCCAGACCCGGATCAAGGCGGCGAGCGCGCTCTATAACAACGGCAAGGTGGACTACATCCTGGTCTCAGGTGACAACGCAACCCTGCAGTACAACGAGCCGCGCCAGATGCGCCGCGCCCTGATCAAGGCGGGGATTCCCGCCAAAGCCATCTATAGCGATTACGCCGGTTTTCGCACCCTGGACTCCATGGTGCGCGCCAGGGAGGTGTTCGGTCAGGATCGCTTCACCGTGGTCTCCCAAGCCTTCCACAATGAACGCGCCATCTTCATCGCCCGCCACTTCGGCATAGAGGCGGTTGGCTTCAATGCCGAAGATCCCAGCGCCTATCAGGGCATCCGCACCCGTGTGCGTGAAGTCTTCGCCCGGCTGATGGGGCTGCTCGATCTCTATATCCTCGACAAGGGCCCCAAGTTCCTCGGCCAGCCTGTCAATATTGGCGAGCCCATCCCCTGTCGCCCGCTCAGCACCCTGGGGCTGAGCCAGCCCTGCCTGCCGCTGCCAACCGAGCCCCTGGCCAGTGGCGAGCAGGTGCTGATCCCGCCTTCGGCAGCGAGTGCGACCCAGGTCGAGTGACCCGGTTCACACCCTTGCAGCCATTGGCCAGCAACAAGCTGATCCCGCCTTCGGCAGTGAGTGCGACCCAGGTCGAGTGACCCGGTTCACACCCTTGCAGCCATTGGCCAGCAACAAGCTGATCCCGCCTTCGGCGGCGAGTGCGACTCTGGCCGATTGATTCGACTCAATGCCATCAGCTAGCAAGAGAAAGACCCGCCTCGGCGGGTCTTGCTATATGGGCTCACAGCAGACTTGGCACTGCCTGCTTAACGTGCCAATGCCTGTCGATAATGCTCTGCCACCTGCGGCCAGTCGATCACCTCATAGAAGGCGGCAATGTAGTCCGGGCGCTTGTTCTGGTACTTGAGGTAGTAGGCATGCTCCCACACATCCAGACCCAGCACCGGGGTCAATCCCAGCATCAGCGGGCTATCCTGGTTGGCGCTGCTCTCGACCTGCAACTTGCCAGCCGGGGTGACCACCAGCCAGGCCCAGCCACTGCCAAAGCGGGTTAGAGCCGCCTGGGTGAACAACTTGGTGAACCCTTCGAAGCCGCCGAGATCCCGCTCGATGGCCACCAGCAACTCCCCCTCTGGCAGGCCGCCCCCCTGAGGGCTCATCACCTGCCAGAACAGGCTGTGGTTGGCGTGGCCGCCACCATGATTGCGCACCGCACCTTGCAGGCTGGCGGGCAGGCTGTCGATGCCGCGCAGCAGCTGCTCGAGGGGCCTGTCTGCCCACTCAGGCGCAGTGGCCAGGGCGGCGTTGAGACCGTTCACATAGGTTTGATGGTGGCGGCTGTGATGGATCTCCATGGTGAGCGCATCCAGGTGGGGCTCGAGTGCATCATAGGCATAGGGCAGAGCGGGCAGGACATGATTCATGGCAACTCCTTGCGACTGGGTAATGGGCGATCAATGAAGAGTGTGGGCGCTGCGCCCCTGACAATGGCACTGGTCGAGGCAGGCCTGGATGACGACGTTGGGTCCCCGTTTGCGCAGGAAGGCAAGCAGCTCCATCTGGGTGTGGCGACTGTGATTGAGGGCCGCCACCCTGAGTGCGTTGCGACAAGAGGGTGAATGGGACAGCTGCAGCAGTTGTTGGTGAGCCTGACAGAGCAAGGTGGTGGCATTCGACTCCTCACCCATGGCCATCATCAGGTCGGCCAGGTTATGACAGGCGACGACCAGGGCGGCAACCACCTCATCCGCATCCTGCCAGCTCAACAACTGCTGCTCGGCCAGGCGCAGGGCCTGCCGGTAACCGGGCAGAGCCGCCAGGTGATTGCCCTCGGCAAAGTGGTGATTCGCCAGCCGGGTATGTTGCCGCCACTGGGCCATGGGATCCTGTCTCGCCATCTCTGCTCCACCCACAAGTTGAATGATATTAATTATCATTTCATACTAATCCGCAGGAAACAAGCAGACCCGGCCAACCCCATATGGGGGAGCCACGACCGAGGCTGACCGTTTAGTGATCCCCCGCACAGCCCGGTTCCCCTGCGGAAGCCATGCTGCTCGGACTGGCATGATGCCGGACGTGGTCCATGACCCTATCAACAAGGATGCTGATATGAAGAGATGGTTGTTACTGCTGCTCTGCGCCCTGCCCCTGCTGGGTCAGGCGAGCGGCTATACCCAGACCCGTTACCCCATAGTGCTGGTCCACGGCCTGTTCGGTTTCGACAAGCTGCTGGGGGTGGATTACTTCTACGGGATCCCCCAGGCCCTCGGTCGGGATGGCGCCAAGGTATATGTCGCCCAGGTCTCTGCCACCGCCAGCTCGGAGCTGCGGGGCGAGCAGTTGCTGACCCAGGTGCAGCAAGTGCTGGCCGTGACCGGTGCCGACAAGGTCAACCTCATCGGCCACTCCCACGGCGGCCCCACCATTCGTTACGTGGCCTCGGTCGCCCCCGAGCTGGTCGCCTCGGCCACCAGCGTCGGCGGCGTCAACTTCGGCTCAGAGATAGCGGACAAGGTGCGGATGCGAGTCCTCCCCGGCTCGGCCGGGGAAGCGCTGGCGGCCTCCGCCGCCTCCGCCCTGTCCGGGGTCATCTCTCTGCTGTCCGGCACCGCCACCCTGCCTCAGGATCCTCTCGCAGCCCTGGATGCCCTCACCAGTACAGGGGCTGCCCGCTTCAACGCCGCCTACCCGGAAGGCCTGCCCAGCCGCTACTGTGGCGAGGGGCCCCTGCGCGCCGATAACGGTGTCTACTACTTCTCCTGGAGCGGGCGCGGCAACCTGACCAATATCCTGGATCCCGTGGATCCGGCCCTGGTGCTCACCGGCACCTTCTTCAGCGAGGCCAATGATGGCCTGGTGGGGGTCTGTAGCAGCCACCTCGGCAAGGTGATTGGCACCGGCTACCGGATGAACCATCTGGACGAAGTGAATCAATCATTTGGCATCCATCATCTGTTCGAGACGGATCCGGTCAGCCTCTACCGTCAACATGCCAACCGCCTCAAGGAGATGGGACTGTGAAGAGCAACACAAGGCTGCTGACACTGGCGATAGCCAGCCTGTTGCTCGGCCTGCTCGGCTATTGGCTGAACCAGGGGCAGGACAAGCCCCCGGCTCCCGACCCATCCAGCCTGCGCCAACAACTCGTCGAGCACCTCGCCAGCGGTCAATCCATCGCGGATCCCCTGCTGAGGCGCTATCAGGCATTTCTCCAGCAAGAGGCCAGACTGGCCCTGCCCCAGGCCCCGGATCTCGCCAGCCTGAGCCAGCTGTTCGACTCCCGCGAGCAGCTGCGCCAACGCAGTTTCACCCCCCAGGAGCAGGCCAGATTGTTTGGTGAGGAGAGGCTGATGGAGCAGTGGACCCTGAGGCGCAAGGGGCTGGCCGAGGCGAGTCCCGCCGAGCAGGCGGCCCTTGGGGAGGCGCTCGACATCTGGCTCGCCGAGCAGCCGGACTGGTTTCAGGAGGCGGAGGCCAATGGCCGGCTGATAAGCGATCTGCAGCACATGGCGCACCTGCCCCCCGAGGCCCGGCGTCTCGCCATGCTGGAACGGGTCGGACCCGAGGCACAGGGCCGATTGCAGCAACTCGACCAGGATAATCAACACTTCGAACGGCAACTCGATGGCTATCTGGGGGCGCTGGCGACCATGACAGACCCGGATCCCCAGACCCGCCAACAGTTGCTGGCGTCATGGTTTCCCGAGCAGCAGTGGCGCCGGGTGGCGGCCCTGACCCGGCTGCGCCAAGCGCAGACCCCCTCACAATGACAGAGGGGCCCTGGGGCCCCTCTGTCATTGTGATAAAGAGCGTCGCCGCACGGCGAGCATCATCACTGCGGCTTGTTGGCTCCGGGCAAGGGCTGCCAGGTGAGGCGAGTGACCCGTCCGGCCTGCAGATCGCAGCGCAGGGAGAGCGGCTGCCAGCCTTTATCGAGGCGCAGATTGACGGCCCCCACCACCTGCTCTTCGCTCACCTTGAGCCCGGATTGCTCCGAGGTCACCTTGTCCCCACCGGTCAGAGCCATCAGCTTGTCGTTGCACAGCCAGTGGGCGAGCGCCGCCCCCTTGAGCTTGATGCTGGCATCCCCGTTGGCCAGACGCAGCTCCCCCGGACTCAAGGCAAAGAGCGCGGTCAGCTCGGTGGCGCGCTTGCTAAGCCAGGTTTCACGCTGCTGCATGCTCATCTTGCTGACGAACTCGGCCGGTTCACCCTTGGCATCCAGCCACTGGGTCAGGGCACCTTGCTCATCGAAGCCAAATTGGGCCTCGGGCTCCTTGACCCCAAACAGCTTGCCGCCTTTGAAGTAGTAACGGCTCTCGCCGACCAGCTTGCCCTGCTCGTCACGAATGGGCACGGCGATGATGACCGGGGGGCCATCTATCCAGGCCTGGATCTCGACACCGTCATGACTGAACAGCCGGGTATCCAGAGCACTTTGGGCACCTTGCTCCATCAGGGTGAACTGTTGTGCGAGAGAGGCCGCCAGTGCGGGCAGTGAACCTAACCCCAAGGTCAGGGCGATGAGGATCTTGCGCATAGATATCCTGTGATTGGCCAATGGCCAAGGTTAACGCTCGAGTAACCAGCTCCTGAGCCCGTCCCGCTGCGCTTCGCTCAGCGCCACGGACTGGCGGGTCTGGTAGTCAAAATGGATCAGGGTCGTCTCACCGGTCACCGCCAGCTCGCCCTCCTGCCAGGCCTCCTGCCAGAGGGTGAAGGAACTGCTGCCGATACGGCTCACCCCCGTCTTGATCAGCACCGGCTGACCGTAGAACAGCTCCCGTTTGAACTGCACCGTATAGCCCGCGATGATCAGATGCCAGTCATGGACATCCAACTCGGGGGAGAAGATGCGAAACAGGGGGTCCCGCGCCGATTCGAACCAGACCGCTGGCACTGTGTTATTGATATGCCCCAGGGCATCCGTCTCCTGAAAACGGGGGAAGATCTGCATTTCCAGCATGGGTGACTCCTTGTCAGTGGATGAGCGGGGGCTGGCCATCATCGGCTGACAGGATGTTACCGATATCCGGCCTCAAAGGACAGGGATGCCCCTGGTCAGACGACGTCACTGCGCCATATCCAGGTATGTGGCAGACAAAAAAATGCCCCGCACAGGGTAGTGTGCGGGGCAATGAGGTCGAGCTTAGCTTATCAGGTCGAAGCGATCCGCATTCATCACCTTGTTCCAGGCCGCGACGAAGTCACCCACAAACTTCTCCTTGCTGTCGTGCTGGGCATAGACCTCGGCATAGGCACGCAGCACCGAATTGGAGCCGAACACCAGGTCGATCCGGGTCGCCGTCCACTTCACCTTGCCACTCTTGCGATCCCGCACCTCATAGAGCTGCTTGCTGGTGGGATGCCAGAGATTGGCCATGTCGGTGAGGTTGACGAAGTAGTCCGTGGTCAACGCCCCTTCACGCTCGGTAAAGACCCCGTGCCGGGTACCGCCATGGTTGGTGCCAAGCACCCGCATGCCCCCGACCAGCACCGTCATCTCATGGGCGGTCAGCCCCATCAGTTGGGTGCGATCCAGCATCAGCTCCTCGGCACTGACGAGGTACTCCTTCTTCAGCCAGTTGCGATAGCCATCGTGCAGCGGCTCAAGGGGCTCGAAGGAATCGACGTCCGTCATCTGCTCGCTGGCATCACCGCGCCCCGGGTAGAAGGGCACTGTCACCGGCACCCCGGCCGCCTTGGCCGCCAGCTCGACGCCCACATTGCCCGCCAGCACTATCACATCCGCCACGCTCACCTTGGCGGCCGCGGCCATGGGTTCCAGCACCTTGAGCACCTTGGCCAGTCGGGCGGGCTCGTTGCCTGGCCACTCTTTCTGGGGCGCCAGGCGGATGCGGGCACCGTTGGCGCCACCGCGCATGTCCGAGCCACGGAAGGTACGGGCACTGTCCCAGGCGGTGGCGACCAGCTCCCCGACGCTGAGGCCACAGTTGCGGATCTGCTCCTTGAGGGCCGAAATGTCGTAGCCACTGCGGCCAGCAGGCACAGGATCCTGCCAGATCAGATCCTCTGCCGGCACATCAGGCCCCAGATAGCGCGCCTTGGGCCCCAGATCCCGGTGGGTCAGCTTGAACCAGGCCCGGGCGAAGGTATCCGAGAAATAGGCAGGATCATCGCGGAAACGCTCGGCTATCTTGCGGTATTCGGGGTCGACCTTCATGGCCATGTCGGCATCGGTCATGATGGGCATGCAGCGGATCGAGGGATCCTCCACATCCACCGGCTTGTCCGCTTCCTTGATGTCGATGGGTATCCACTGCCAGGCCCCGGCCGGACTCTTGGTCAGGGTCCACTCGTGGCCGAACAGCATATCGAAGTAACCGTTGTCCCAGCGGGTCGGTTGCGTCGTCCAGGCCCCTTCGATGCCGCTGGTGACCGTATCGCGGCCGACGCCTCTGCTGGTCTTGTTGAGCCAGCCGAGCCCCTGATCCTCAATCTCGGCCCCTTCCGGCTCAGGACCAAGCTGCTTGGCGCTGCCATTGCCGTGGGTCTTGCCGACGGTGTGGCCACCGGCCGTCAGGGCGACCGTCTCTTCATCATTCATCGCCATGCGGGCGAAGGTGACGCGAATGTCTTGCGCCGTTTTCTGTGGGTCCGGGTTGCCATCCACCCCTTCAGGGTTGACGTAAATGAGCCCCATCATCACCGCCGCCAGCGGGTTGTCGAGGTCTCGCACCCCTGAGTAGCGGCTGTTGGGGTTGTCGCTGGGTGCCAGCCACTCTTTCTCTGCTCCCCAATAGATATCTTTCTCCGGATGCCAGATATCCTGGCGGCCGAAACCGAAGCCGAACGTCTTGAGCCCCATGGACTCATAGGCCAGGGTGCCGGCCAGCAGGATGAGATCCGCCCAGCTGATCTTGTTGCCGTATTTCTGCTTGATGGGCCACAGCAGGCGCCTGGCCTTGTCCAGGTTGGCGTTATCTGGCCAGGAGTTGAGCGGCGCGAAGCGCTGGTTGCCTGTGCCACCACCGCCACGGCCATCGGCGATGCGATAGGTACCGGCTGCATGCCAGGCCATGCGGATCATCAGGCCGCCATAGTGGCCCCAGTCTGCCGGCCACCAATCCTGGCTGTCGGTCATCAGGGCGATCACATCCTGCTTGAGGGCGGCCACGTCCAGGGTTTTGAGCTCTTCGCGGTAGTCGAAATCGGGCCCGAGGGGGTTGGTCTTGGTATCGTGCTGATGAAGGATGTCGAAGTTCAGGCTCTTGGGCCACCACTCCATATTGGCCATCTCGGTCGTCGTGCTGCCTCCGTGCATGACCGGGCATCGTCCTTGGGAATGTTCTGAATTGTTGCTCATCATTTTCCTCACTTGCTCTGCTTTCCATAACCAGAATCAGCATGGCACATGAGGATGATCTCTTCTGTGATCCCCCCACCCCTTCCTGGCTTTTTGAGACGCAACATAATAGTCAGGAGGGGCGGCGGCGAAAATGCGCGCCGCGAGCTAAGCCGTGCCCTCCTCCTCGGCGGCTCCGTTCGCCAGCTCGGGCCGCAGCCAGGCACTGCGAAAATCGAACCAGCCCAGCGCCGTCATGCGCACCCCGTGCACCCCGACCCGGCTCTCCAGCTCCAGCCAGTGGTGAAACAGCGGCACAAACCAGGCTTGCTGCTGCAACCGGGCGAGCAGGAGCCGTGGCCCGGACTCATGACCAGATGCACGCCAGGCGGCCAGCCCCTGCCACAGGGCGCTCTGCTTGCTCCAGACCCTTTGCAACAGGGGGGTCCCCTGCAGCCAGGCATAGGGGGCGAAAGGCCCTTCATGCTCCAGATTGAGGGTGCCGAGCCAGAGATCCACATCCTCATCCTCGCCGCTGACCCAGCGACCGTAATCCAGGGTACGCACCTCCAGCTCGATGCCCCGCTCTGCCAGCAGGCTGGCCATGGCGCCGGCGCACTCGTGAAACTCCAGATGCTGGTTGAAACAGGCCAGCACCAGTCGCCTTGGCAGGGCCGCGGGTTCGGGCTGAGGTGGCGGCAAGGCTTCACGCCAATGGGGTAGCAAGCCTAGCGCGCTGGTCCAGCCCCGTTGCAACTCGGGGGCCACCCTGGCCATCAGGGCGACCGGATTGAGCAGGGTCAGCAGCCAGCGCCGCAGGGAGAGATCGGCCAGGGCCGCTGACCTGTCATCTTGCAACAAGAAGTAGCAACCGGACTCGAGTTCTGACTCACCCTGCATGGTACCCAGCTCGGGGCTGTCGCTGCCGAGGCGCAGGTGGCTCTCCAGCCGCTCCGCCAGTTCGGGCAGCATCCAGATGTCTATCTCGTCGAGCAGGGCACGCAGACCGAAGTAATCATCGAAGGCGGTCAGCCGGAGCTGCAAGGGATCATTGGCGCCAACCTTGTAGGGACCTGTGCCGACCGGGCGCAGGGCAAAGCCGGGCTGATCCTTGAGTTCCCGCGGCAAGATGGCAGCCATGGGCTCGGCCAGCAGATGGGGCAGCCAGGGATCCGGGTTGGCGAGGTGTATGTCCAGGGTACGCGGCCAAGGGTGATCAAAGCCGACGATATGCTGGAACAGGGGGCGATCCCCGAGCGCGGCCAGGCTGTCGATCACATCCTGGATATCCAGGGACCGGCCATGGTGAAAGCGCACCGCAGGCCTCAGGTAAAAACGCCAATGACAGGGGCTCAACAGCTCCCAGTGGTGAGCCAAATCCCCCTCGATTTCCCCATTTTCCTCATTTCGCCGGGTCAGGCCGTTGAACAGCTGACGGGCCAGATGCACCTCGGAACGACGCAGGGGGCCGCTCGGCAGCAGGCCAGGCAGTGGCCGGTAATAGGGTACTCGCAGGATCTGACGCCCCTCCCGGGTCGCTTGACCCAGCTGCTCATAGAGCAAGGGGGTGACCAGATCGAGCCGCTCCCCCGCCAACGCCATGGCCTGAGCGAGCTGGCCCTGGCTCAGCAGAGCCCGCAATCTGCGCTGCAGGGATCCCTCCTGGCTGTCGAGCAGTTGCAGGGTGGATCGCTTGCCACGCCCGGCCCGGGCCGACCAGCTGAGCCACCCCTCCTGCTCCATGCGTCGCAGCAAGAGCCGGGCGTTACGGGGAGTACAGCAGAGCAGCTCGGCCACCTCGGCCAGGCTGAGTTCCAGTCGATCCGCCTCAAGCAGGCGGCTCAGACGCTGAAAATGCTGATAGAGACGGAGGCTGGTCATAAAAGAGGAAATCCTGGTTGGCTAAGTCGTCAGTTTTTACTTCCGCATTTTAGCTCAATACTGCTGGCGAACGTGAGAACCACAGCACAGGAGCACTCAAATGAACTCAGTACAGCCCCTCAAACCAAGCCGGATCCAGCAAGGGATGCGCCGTTACTTCAAGCGGATCCTGCCCCGCCCACTGTCGCTGGTGGAAGATCCCATGGCCCAGCTCAATCGCCTGATGCAGTGGGACATGCACCAGATCGACGACAAGGAGTACCGTCGCCGCCTGTAGCAGAGATGCGCAATAGCTTTGCCAATACGGTCTGTTTACAACGAGTGAGGGCCTGCTAGATTGGACGTCTATCCATCCATAATGGCGACGACGTCCAACAAGGAGTGTGTGATGAAAGATGCGACCCTGGCCCTGCACCACGGCTTTTCCCACGATCCCGCCACCAAGGCGGTGGCCGTGCCCATCTACCAGACGGTGGCCTACGAGTTCGACAGCGCCCAGCACGGGGCGGATCTGTTCAACCTGGCGGTGCCCGGCAACATCTACACCCGCATCATGAACCCCACCAACGACGTGCTGGAGCAGCGAATGGCCGCCCTGGAGGGGGGCATCGCCGGGCTGGTGGTCTCGGCGGGGTCTGCCGCCATCACCTACGCCATTCAGGCGCTGACCGCCGCCGGCGACAACATCGTCTCCACCCCCCAGCTCTACGGCGGCACCTACACCCTGTTCGCCCACATGCTGCCGAGTTTCGGGGTCGAGGTGCGTTTTGCCAGGGATGACAGCGCCGAGGCCATCGCCGCCCTCATCGACGACAAGACCAAGGCGGTCTATTGCGAGAGCATCGGCAACCCGGCGGGCAACATCGTCGATCTGGCGGCCTTCGCCAGGGTGGCCCACGCCCGTGGCGTGCCGCTTATCGTCGACAACACCGTCGCCACCCCGGTGCTGTGCAAGCCCATCGAGCACGGCGCCGACATAGTGGTGCACAGCCTCACCAAGTACGTGGGCGGTCACGGCAACTCGCTGGGCGGCGTCATCGTCGACTCGGGCAAGTTCCCCTGGGCGGATCACGCCGAACGCTTCCCCCAGCTCACCCAGCCGGAGCCCTCCTACCACGGGGTGGTCTACACCGACGCCTTCGGCCCTGCGGCCTTCATCGGCCGGGTGCGCACCGTGCCCCTGCGCAATACCGGTGCGGCCCTGGCCCCCATGAACGCCTTCCTGCTGTTGCAGGGGCTGGAGACCCTGAGCCTGCGCATGGAGCGCCACGTGGACAACGCCCTGCGGGTCGCCCACCACCTCAAGCATCACCCCAAGGTGGCCTGGGTCAGCTACGCCGGCCTGCCGGATCACCCCCACTATCCGCTGGCGGAGAAGTACATGGGCGGCCGCCCCTCGGCCATCCTCTCCTTCGGTCTGAAGGAAGGGTACGAGGCCGGGGTGCGCTTCTACGATGCGCTCAAGATCTTCAAGCGACTGGTCAATATCGGCGACGCCAAGTCCCTGGCCTGCCACCCCGCCTCCACCACCCATCGCCAGCTGAGCGAGGAGGAACAGACAAAGGCGGGGGTCAAGCCGGAGATGATCCGGCTGTCGGTGGGGATCGAGGCCATCGAAGACATATTGGTGGATCTGGATCAGGCGCTGGCGGCCTGAATCAGTACAGAGCGGGCATCTGCCCGCTCTTTTTTGTCTGCCGGTGAACCAGTCACCACGCCGGCGCGTATCATGCCCTTCCGCCACCCCATCGAGGTTCCCATGATAGTCCTGCATCACCTGAACAAGTCCCGCTCCCAACGCATCATCTGGCTGCTCGAAGAGCTGGGGCTGCCTTACCAGATAAAGGCCTACCAGCGCGATGCCGCTACCTTTTTGGCCCCCCCCGAGCTCAAGGCCATTCATCCCCTTGGCAAATCCCCTGTCATCGAGTTTGACGGGCGGATCCTGGCAGAATCCGGCGCCATCACCGAATACCTGATCGCCCGCCATGCTCCCCACACCCTGGCTCCTGATCCCGAGAGCCCGGAGTACGCCGACTACCTGCAGTGGCTCCACTTCGCCGAGAGCTCAGGCATCTTGCCGCTGCTGCTGGACATGTTCGTGCGCAAGGATGGCAGCCTGATGCGCTTCCTGCCGGGCTACGCCCAGGTGGAGTGCGCCAAGGTGCTGGGCTATCTCAATGAGGTGCTGGCGACCCGCCGCTATCTGGTGGGGGAGCGTCTCTCCGGCGCCGACATCATGAACTCCTTCCTGGTCGATCTGCTGGCCCAGGGCGGCCAGCTGGCCCAGTTCCCGCACCTTAAGAGCTACTGGGAACGCCTCAATACCCATCCGGCCCGTCAGAAGGCGGCAGCCCTGGAACGCGAGCTGGATCACGCCTGAGCCCCCGGCACGCCACCACAACATGCAAAACGCCCCGAATGCGGGGCGTTCTCTTTTCAGCTCGGGAGCCGAGGGATCTGAGTGCACAGGGAAGATCCTGGCAACCTCTCCCTTGGCTCCAGCGCCCGGGCTTAGAGGGCGTGGGAAAGGATCCGCGCCACTATTATTGCCCGGCTCTCTCTGTCGCCCGAAGCTGGAGCCCCTGACTTAAAGCGCATGTGAAAGGATCCTGGCGACCTTGTCCGGATCTATGTCCTGATGCTCACCCAGCGCCGTCAGTTCGAAGCGCTTGAGGTTGGAGCAGATGGCCGGAATGCAGCTCTCGTTGAGGCCGTAATCCGACAAGCGGGTGCCGACGCCCATCTGCTGGAAGAACTGCTCGGTACGGATGATGGCCTCCTCGATGCGCAGCGCCTTGTCCTCCCGACTCGCCTGCCAGACCCGCTTGGCATATTGGCACAGCTTCTCCTGCTTCTGGGCAGATTGCTCCCGCAGCAGGGAGGGCAGCACCACCGCCAGGCTCTGGGCGTGATCCAGCCCGTACAGGGCGGTGAGCTGGTGACCGATGGCATGGGTGGACCAGTCATGGGGCACGCCGCGGCCGATCAGGCCATTGAGGGCCAGACTGGCGGCCCACATGATGTTGGCGCGCACCTGGTAGTTCTGCGGCTCGGACAGGGCCAGGGGGCCATTGTCGATCAGCACCTGCAGCAAGCCCTCGGCCAGCCTGTCCTGCACATCCCCCCCGACCGGGAAGGTGAGGTACTGCTCCAGGATATGGACGAAGGCATCCACCACGCCGTTGCCCACCTGGCGCACTGGCAGGCTGTAAGTCGTCGTGGGATCGAGCACCGCAAATTGCGGCAGCACCAGCGGATTGTAGAAGGAGAGCTTGGCATCGCCCCGACTCACCACGGCAGCGGGATTGCTCTCCGAGCCGGTCGCAGGCAGGGTCAGCACGCAGCCAAGGGGCAGAGCGTGCTCGAAGGGTGCATCGCTCTTCAATATGTCCCAGGGATCCTCGCCCTGATAACAGGCGGCGGCAGCGACAAACTTGCTGCCATCCACCACGGAGCCGCCACCCACCGCCAGCAGGAAATCGATCCCCTCGCGTTTCACCAGGGCGACCGCCTCCATCAGCTGATCGTACTGGGGGTTGGCGCCTATGCCGGAGAACTCTTGCCAGTCCAGACCCGTTAGTGCAGCCACCAGCTGGTCATAGACGCCGTTGTGTTTGATGCTGCCACCGCCATAGAGCACCAGCACGCGACTGCCTGCCGGGATAAGGTCGGGCAGGCTGGCAATCTGGCCTTCGCCAAAGCAGACCCGGGTCGGATTCGAGTATTGAAAGTTGTACAAGGCAGGATCCTCACAGATGGTCAAACGGGGAGCGTTGTGCCGTCATTGTGCCCCTGCCGCCCCATGAGGTCAAAAAACGAGAGCTGACCATCAAAATGAAGATTGTCACCAATCTCAATGAGGTAGCCAAGCGCGACTCTGTTATGGTCGTTCAGGGCAAGACTCCGGTAAATAAGCATCATGCCGCGTCATCATTCACAGAGGCCCGCTTTGCCACTACTTCCCAGCTATGAGGTGTTAAAAATGAAATTGAAGCATGCATGGATTGCCGCCCTCTTCACCCTCTCGACCGGCCTGGCCCAGGCAACCGAGCTCACTGCCGAAGTATTGAGCGCGCCAGGTAAGGCCAACTTGATGGAGGTCATGACCGCCTCAGCGACCGTCACCGCCATCGACATGGCAAGCCGCAAGGTCAGCCTGAAGAATGCCGCAGGGGATCTGTTCGACATAGTGGCCGGTGACAAGGTCACCAACCTGCAGAGCCTCAAAGTCGGTGACACTATCACGCTGGAGTACCTGCAGATGCTGGATCTGGAGCTGCTCAAAGGCACCGCCGGGGTGAGAAAGCGCATCGTGGAAGTGGCTGCGGATAAAGCCGCCGCGGGTCAGACCCCAGAGGCGGGCGTTGGCGCCAAGGTCACCCTCTATGGGGACATCATCGCTCTCGACAAACAGCAGCAAACGGTCACCGTTAAAGGTGTGGATCACACCGTCGTCGTGAAGGTCCAGAACCCGGATCAGTTTGCCCTGATGGCAAAAGGCGATCAGATCAAGGCAATTCAGACCCAGGCGGTGGGGATCAGCATAGCGCCAGCCCAGAAATAACCCCCGGGCGAGCGCTTCCCATCGCCCGTCAACATCAGTCCGCATAACAGAAGAGGCACCCTGGGGTGCCTCTTCTTGTTTGGTCAACGCAATACCTGTGACCCTTCAGCCACGGCTGATGTGCAGGGGGCCGAAGGTCTGGGCCACCGGCATGATCTCGATGCTGTTGATATTGACGTGGGCGGGCTGCTCGCCGATCCAGAGCACCGTATTGGCGATGTCTTCTGGCAAGATAGCCTGCACCCCCTGGTAGACGGTCGCCGCCTTGGCATCGTCACCATGGAAGCGCACGTTGGAGAACTCGGTGCCGCCGCACAGGCCGGGCTCCACATTGGTGACCCGCACCGCCGAGCCAGCCAGATCGGCACGCAGATTCAGGCTGAACTGCTTCACGAACGCCTTGGTGGCGCCATAGACGTTGCCGCCCGGATAGGGGTAGGTGCCCGCGATGGAGCCGATATTGATCACATGGCCGCGGTTGCGCGCCACCATGCCCGGCAGCAGGAGCCGGGTGACCAGAGTCAGGCCACTGATGTTGGTGGCTATCATCTGCTCCCAATCATCAAGATCCGATTGGTGGGCCGGTGCCAGTCCCAGGGCCAGACCGGCATTGTTGACCAGCAGATCCACCTCGCTCCAGCTTGCGGGCAATCCCTCGAGGGCGGCGCGGGTGGCCGCCTTGTCCTGCACGTCAAACACCAGCGGCAGAAAGCTGTCACCCAGCTCATCGGCCAGGGCTGCCAGACGCTCGGCACGCCGTCCTGTGCCAATCACCTTGTGACCCGCCTGTACCAGCGCGCGGCTGATCGCCTCACCAAAACCGGACGAGGCGCCCGTTACCATTGCAATCATCTGAGCCTCCTTGGCTGCTATTCAAATCGGTTATCGAAGATTCTCATCTCTTGAGATGTGTCAGTCGAGCTCGCGTCCCCCGACCTTGCGCCAGATAAAAACCAGCAGGTGCAGCGCAAACAGCAACGAACCGGCGAGTCCGAACAGCAGGGCCGTCAAGGCATGAACCGAGCGGTCTGCCCCCAGCCACCACCAGGCGGCCCACCCCATCAGGCCGATGACCAGGGTCTGGATGGCGCAGACCGGGCAACGGCCCAGCTTGGCGCGGATCGCAGTCGCGAGACAGGCCTCACAGCTCACGGAGATAATCCGGGATGGCGACAGCGCCCGCCCTTTTGGGTTCACGCAGTCGCAGCACCAGTCGATGGGCATGCTGATCCCGGCCGTAATAATCGGGCAGTCGTTGCTGGGCCTTGAAGCCGAGCCGCTGATAGAGAGGCAGCGCCTCATCGTTGCCATCGGCCACTTCGAGCCGGATGGCCCCCCATCCCTGGGCCTTGCCTTTGGCGATCACCTGCTCAAGCAGACGACGGGCCCAGCCCTGGCGCCGCATCCGCCAATGAATGGCCAGGGTCTGGATCACCAGTCGATCCCAGCCTTTGTGTTCCAGCAGGCAGAGATAGCCCATCAGCTGGCCCTTGGTATCGTGCAGCAGCAGGGTGCGCCCCTTGGCATGACCGAGCAGATAGTGCCAGCGATTGCGGCCAAAGGCGACCTCGGGTGGGAAGCAGTAACGCTCCAGTTTTACGATGGCGCCCAGATCATCGGGAAGGGCGGCGCGCAGGGTCAACACAGGGAAGTCCTCGTTTGAGTTATTTATCTTCAGCACCAGAAATGCGACTTGTATCACAAGTTACCAAAGCGTCATATTAGGCACTCTAACCTCTTGTCCCCCCTCGCGCCATGGTCGTGCTGTCGGTGCATCGAAGCCCACCGGGGATACTGCCATACCGGCAGTCCGATCCCTGGAGCCGAAAATATGAGTACCTATGTCATCGTCGAGGAGCCGGGGGACTGGCCCTGTCACGGCGATTATCTGCTGACTGCCCGTTCCTATCTGCAACATGGCCTGCCCACTACCGGGGGACGCGGTCGCATCATCAACCTCTGCCGCAGCCTGGATCACCTGAGCGCTGGCTACTATTGCTCACTGCTGGCCCAGGCCCGTGGCCACCACTGTCTGCCCGGGCTGCAGGCCATCAGTGTGCTGCAACCCCAGCAGCCCCCCGCCAAGCTGTGGCGCAAGCTGCAAGGCTGGCTGGCCCAGCAGAATGAAGACAGGATCCGGGTGCGCGCCATCTTCGGACAATGCGAGCAAGAGGCGCTGGCGGGGCTGGCTCGCTACTACTATGGCCTGAGCCAGCTGCCGCTCCAGGAGCTGACCCTGAAACGCGGCCGCCACGGCTGGTCGGTGCGCCAGCAGCAGAGCCTGTCACCCCTCGCCCTTGGCGAGGGGGAGCGCGCCCTGATGTTGAGTCATGTCCAATCCCTGGTCGGCGATCGGGCCGAACCCAGCACACCGCGCTACCAGCTCGCCATCTTGGCCGATCCTGGCGATGGTCGCGCCAGCAGCGATGAACTCGCCCTGGCTCGCTTCATCCGGGCCGCTGCCGTGCAGGGGATCCACGCCGAGATCCTGGCCCCTAATGCCATCGAGCGACTGCCTGAATTCGACAACCTCTGGCTGAGATCCGAAACCGCCGTCGGCCACTATACCTTCGAGTTTGCCCGTCGTGCCGAGCAGCTCAAGATGCCGGTCATCGACAGCTCCCGCGCCATTCTCGCCTGCAGCAACAAGCTCTATCTCTATGAATTGATGGTGCGCAGCGGCGTGGCCATGCCCCCGACCATGGTGGTCACCCGGCGCGGTCGCCATCAGGTCGAGGAGCTGGTGCAGCGGCTCGGCCTGCCTTTGATGGTGAAGATCCCGGATGGCGCTCAGGGACGGGATCTGGCCATGGCCAGTGACGAGCCGCAGCTCGCCCGTCTGCTGGAGGAGGGCTTGAGCCGCTCCGCCCTGCTGCTGGTGCAGAGCCGGATCCCGGCCGAGTTTGACTGGCGCATCGGCTTTCTCGACGGCTCCCCCCTGTTTGCCTGCCGCCGCTACCGTCCCGAACCCGGCAACCGAATCCGCCGCCGCAAGCACCCCCTCGACATGAGCCGGATCGAGGCGATAGCGATGAACGAGGTGCCGGAGCGGGTATTGCAGATGGCGCGCCGGGCCGTGCATCAGCTCGGCAACGGCCTGTTTGGCGTGGATCTGCGTCAACAGGGGCAGGGCTGTGTGTTGCTCGAGATCATCGACAACCCCTGGATCCGCGGCGACATCGAGGATAAAGAGGCGCCGGATCTCTACGATAGGCTGGCCCTGGCATTTCGC
Source organism: Aeromonas rivuli (assembly GCF_000820045.1). Taxonomy (GTDB): domain Bacteria; phylum Pseudomonadota; class Gammaproteobacteria; order Enterobacterales; family Aeromonadaceae; genus Aeromonas; species Aeromonas rivuli. The sequence goes on from NZ_CDBJ01000016.1 coordinate 34,951, forward strand.
GAGCGCCTTGAAAACCGGGGGCAGCAGGCCCTGACATGAGCCCACCCTGGCGCCATGGCCTTGAGCCGTATATGGCAGAGGGGAGCCCTGGCTCCCCTCTGCTATTCAGTCCCGCTGACCCATTGCAGGTGTCAGCTGGGGCACTTACTCCGCCGGCTTGTGTTTGCGACTCGCCTTGAGCTCCAGATACTCGATGATCTTGCCCGCCACATCCTTGCCGGAGGCCGCTTCCACCCCTTGCAGGCCGGGGGAGGAGTTCACCTCCAGCACCAGCGGGCCGCGGGCGCTGCGCAGAATGTCGACACCGGCCACGTCCAGTCCCATGATCTTGGCGGCCTGCACCGCCGTCGCCCGCTCTTCCGGGGTGATCTTGATGGCCTCGGCCGTGCCGCCGCGATGCAGGTTGGAGCGAAACTCCCCCGGCTGCGCCTGACGACGCATGGCGGCCACCACCTTGCCATTGACCACCAGGCAGCGAATGTCGGCCCCATCGGCCTCGCGGATAAACTCCTGCACCAGAATATTGTTATTGGTCTGGATGAAGGCTTCGATCACGCTCTCGGCGGCCTTTTGGGTCTCGCACAGCACCACCCCTATCCCTTGGGTACCCTCCAGCAGCTTCACTACCAGGGGGGCGCCCCCCACCATCTTGATGAGATCCGGGACATCATGAGTGCTGTGGGCATAACCTGTCACCGGCAGGCCGATGCCGTGGCGCGACAACAGTTGCATGGCACGCAATTTATCCCGGGAGCGGGAGATGGCCACCGAGCTGTTGAGGGCCATGGTGCTCATCATCTCGAACTGGCGCAGCACTGCGGTGCCGTAGAAGGTGATGCTGGCACCAATGCGCGGGATCACCGCATCGTAATTGCCAAGCTCCACCCCTTCATAATGGATGGAGGGATTATGAGAAGCGATATTCATGTAGCAGCGCAGGGTGTCGAGCACCTCGACCTCATGACCACGGGCACGAGCCACCTCGACCAGACGGCGAGTGGAGTAGTTTCTAGGCTCACGGGATAAAATAGCAATCTTCATGAAAGTTCCGCTAGGAGGCAGTGCCTGGGCAGGATAGGGCGGGAGAGTATAAGGTGCCACAGCCCTATGACAACGCCAATCGTTTATCCTGACAACAAGACAATCCACACAAAAAGTGCAAAAACTCGGTCTCTGTCATCCAGATGTAAAACGGCGGCCCCAGAGTGGGGCCGCCGTTGTCATGGGCCTATGGCCAGTCGGGCCGAACCGCGCCTCACCCCAGGTTGGGTCCCAGCCAGCGCTCGGCCTCGGCCAGGCTCATGCCCTTGCGCATGGCATAATCCTCGACCTGATCTTGCTGGATCTGCGCCACCGCGAAGTACTTGGCTTGCGGGTGGGAGAAGTACCAGCCCGATACCGCGGCACCCGGCCACATGGCGTAGGATTCGGTCAGCTGCATGCCGATCGCCTGCTCTACATCCAGCAGCTCCCAGATGCTGCCCTTCTCGGTATGCTCGGGGCAGGCCGGATAGCCAGGGGCTGGCCGTATGCCCTGATAGTTCTCACGAATGAGATCCTCCTTGCTGAGCGCCTCGTCCGCGGCATAACCCCAATGCACTTTGCGCACCTGCTCGTGCAGGTATTCGGCAAAGGCTTCGGCCAGGCGGTCACACACCGCCTGCACCAGAATGGCATTGAAATCATCATGCTGCGCCTTGTAGGCGTTGGCGATGGCCTCTTCCCCTATGCCGCCGGTCACCGCGAAGGCACCGATCCAGTCCGGTTTGCCGCTCTCCTTGGGTGCCACATAGTCCGCCAGGCAGTAGTTGGGGAAGCCCTGCTTCTCGCTCTGCTGACGCAGGTGATGCAGCACCTTGCGCACCTCGCTGCGTGACTCGTCGCTATAGACCTCGATGCTGTCGCCGACCCGGTTGGCCGGGAACAGCCCTATGATGCCGGCGCAGCGCACGCTCTGATCACGCTCGAGCAGATCCAGCATGGCGTTGGCCTCGGCGAACAGCTTGGTCGCCTCCTCGCCTATCACCTCATCTTCCAGGATGCGGGGATACTTGCCCGCCAGCTCCCAGCTCAGGAAAAACGGCGTCCAGTCGATGTAGGGGCGCAGCACCGAGATGGCAATGTTCTCGAATTTTTGTACCCCAGGCTCGCGGGGGGCGGGGGGCTGATAGTTCACCCAGTCCAGCTGCTGGCGGTTGGCGCGGGCGTGGGCCAGGCTGACCGGCTTGGATCTCGGCTGCTTGCGGGCATGTTGCTCCCGGGCGATTTCGTACTCCTTGTCGATGCGGGCGACGAAGGCGGGTTTGAGCTCGGGGTTGAGCAGACTCTGGGCCACCCCGACCGCCCGGGAGGCGTTCGACACATAGACCACGGGCTCGGAGTAGTTCTGCTCTATCTTGACTGCTGTGTGGGCCTTGGAGGTGGTGGCACCGCCGATCAGCAGCGGCAGCTTGAAGCCCTGACGCTCCATCTCCTTGGCCACGTGCACCATCTCGTCGAGGGAAGGGGTGATGAGGCCGGACAATCCGATCATGTCGGCATTCACTTCCCGGGCAGTTTTGAGGATCTTCTCGCAGGAGACCATGACCCCGAGATCGACGATTTCGTAGTTGTTGCATTGGAGCACCACCCCGACGATGTTCTTGCCGATGTCGTGCACGTCCCCTTTGACGGTGGCCATCACTATCTTGCCGTTGCTCGACCCTCCCGACTTTTCCGCCTCTATATAGGGTTGCAGGTAGGCGACCGCCCGCTTCATCACCCGGGCAGATTTGACCACCTGGGGCAGGAACATCTTGCCCGCGCCAAACAGGTCGCCGACCACGTTCATGCCATCCATCAGCGGCCCTTCGATCACGTGTAGCGGCTTCTCGGCCCCGGCCCGCGCCTCTTCGGTATCCTCTTCGATGAAGTCGGTGATCCCCTTGACCAAGGCGTGCTCCAGCCGCTTGCCCACCGGCCAGCTGCGCCACTCCTGATCCCGGGGATCCTCGGCCTGGGCGCCGGCGCCGCGATACTTCTCGGCGATGGCCAGCAGATCCTCGGTGGCGTTGTCGTTGAGGTTGAGCACCACGGCGATCACTTTCTCTTTCAACTCCGCCGGAATGTCTTCATAGATGGCGAGCTGACCGGCGTTGACGATGCCCATGTCCATGCCGTTCTGGATGGCGTGGTAGAGGAAGACCGCGTGGATGGCTTCCCGCACCGGCTCGTTGCCCCTAAACGAGAAGGAGACGTTGGAGACGCCGCCGGAGATCATGGCGTGGGGCAAATTATCCTTGATGTCCTTCACCGCCTCGATGAAGTCCACCGCGTAGTTGTTGTGCTCGTCGATGCCGGTGGCGATGGCGAAGATGTTGGGATCGAAGATGATGTCTTCCGGCGGGAAGCCGACCTTGTCCACCAGCACCCGGTAGGCGCGCTGGCAGATCTCGAACTTGCGGGCCCGGGTATCGGCCTGACCCTGCTCGTCGAACGCCATGACGATGACGGCGGCGCCGTAGCGACGCAGCAGCTTGGCCTGCTCGATGAACTTCTCCTCCCCCTCCTTCATGGAGATGGAGTTGACCACCGGCTTGCCCTGCACGCACTTGAGCCCCGCCTCCAGCACCTCCCACTTGGAGGAGTCGATCATCACCGGCACCCGGGCGATGTCCGGCTCGCCGGCGATGAGGTTGAGGAAGCGCACCATGGCCGCCTCGGCGTCCAGCATCCCCTCGTCCATGTTGATGTCGATGATCTGGGCGCCGCTCATGACCTGCTGCTTGGCCACATCGAGGGCCTCGTCGTAGAGCCCCTCTTTAATCAGTCGCTTGAACTTGGCCGACCCGGTGACGTTGGTGCGCTCCCCCACGTTCACGAACATGGACTCCGCGGTGATGATCAGCGGCTCCAGCCCCGACAGACGGCAGGCCACCGGCAGTTCGGGCAGGGCGCGCGGCTTGATGCCCGCCACCGCCTCGCTCATGGCGCGAATGTGGGTCGGGGTGGTGCCACAGCAGCCCCCCACCAGATTGAGGAAGCCGCTCTGGGCCCACTCGCGGATATGGGCCGCCATCTCATCGGCATCCAGATCGTACTCGCCGAAGGCATTGGGCAGACCGGCGTTGGGGTGGGCGCTGACATGGCTCTCGCTGATCCGCGACAGCTCAGCCACATATTCCCGCAACTCGTCCGGGCCGAGCGCGCAGTTGAGGCCAAACGACAGCGGTTTGACATGGCGAAGCGAATGATAGAAGGCTTCGGTGGTCTGGCCGGAGAGGGTGCGGCCGGAGGCATCGGTGATGGTGCCGGAGATCATCACCGGCAGGGCATAGCCCAGCTCTTCGAACACCCCTTCCACCGCGAAGGCGGCCGCCTTGGCGTTGAGGGTGTCGAAGATGGTCTCGATCAGAATGATGTCGGCGCCCCCCTCGATCAGGGCGTGGGTCGATTCGGTGTAGGCGGTCACCAGCTGGTCATAGGTGACATTGCGCTTGCCCGGATCGTTGACGTCCGGCGAGATGGAGGCGGTGCGGTTGGTGGGGCCCAGCACTCCCGCCACGAAGCGCGGCTTGGTCGGGTCCTTGGCCGTCCACTCATCGGCGACGGCGCGGGCCAGACGGGCCGCTTCCAGGTTGATCTCCGCCGAGAGGGCTTCCATCTCGTAGTCGGCCATGGCGATGGGGGTGGCGTTGAAGGTGTTGGTCTCGAGGATGTCGGCCCCGGCGGCGCAATATTGATCGTGGATCTCACGAATGATCCCGGGCTGGCTGAGCACCAACAGGTCATTATTGCCCTTGATGTCGGTATGCCAGTCGGCGAAGCGCTCGCCCCGGTAATCCGCTTCTCCCAGCTTGTAGCCCTGGATCATGGTACCCATGGCGCCATCTATGATCAGGATCCTCTGCGCCAGACAGGCCTGTAGACTCTTGTTATTTATCGACACCGCTCTTCCCTCTTACATCCATGCAACTGCGTGGCTTCATCCTAACAGCAAAGGAAAAAAATGGAAATCTAGCCGTCTATCTGTCTAAAACTTTCGTCTCGATACCCAAAAGTAGGTAGTGAGTAAACTATCACCACAGAGTACCCTATGCCCGTCCTATAGGGACTCGTGCTTGCTGTAACTCCAACGAGAAAAATAACTATGAGCGTCTACTACACTCTCTGCTTCTTGGCAGCATTGGCGATTCTTATCGCCTTCGCCAACCAATATGTCCTCAAAATCCAGACCACCATCGCCATCACGGCGGGCTCCATGCTGATCTCCTTGTTGATGGTCATGTTCGGCAAGCTGGGTTGGTTCAATCTGGAACCCCTTGCCGTCTCCACCATGGAGAGCATCAACTTCCAGGACTTCCTGCTCAAGGGGATACTGGGCTTCCTGCTGTTTGCAGGCGGGATAGGGATCAACCTGCCAGCACTGCGGGATCAGAAGTGGGAAATCACCATTCTCGCCCTCTTCTCCACCCTGCTGTCGACCTTCCTCATCGGCTACGGCTTCTGGGGCATCTCGGCGCTGCTGGGCTGGGAAATTCCTTTCATCTACTGCATGTTGTTCGGGGCACTCATCTCCCCCACCGACCCTATCGCCGTGCTGGCCATCGTCAAGAAGCTCAAGGCGCCACCCCAGATCGCCATCCAGATCGAAGGGGAATCCCTGTTCAACGACGGTGTGGGTCTGGTGATCTTCGTCACCGTCTTTGCCGTGGCCTTTGGCGGCAGCGAGCCCACCTTCTCGGGGGTGGCTTCCGTCTTCATGCATGAGGCCGTCGGCGGCATACTGTTCGGTCTGCTGCTTGGCCTGTTGGCCCACGTCATGATCAGCGCCACCGATGATGGTTCCCTCGAACTGTTGCTCACCCTCTGCATCCCGACTGCCGGTTTTGCCCTGGCCAACATCATGGGTGTCTCCGGTGCCCTGGCCATGGTGGTCACCGGTATCATGATCGGCAACTGGACTCGTCACACCGGCTTCTCCGAACAGAGCAAGCACTATCTGGATCACTTCTGGGAGTTGATGGATCAGTTCCTCAATGCCTTGCTGTTCCTGCTGATCGGTCTGGCGATAGTGTTGCTCGATATCGGCTGGGAGTTCTGGCTGTTGCCCATCATCGCCATTCCACTCTGCCTGGCGGCGCGTTTCATCAGCGTCTCCCTGCCCTATGTGGCGTTTCGCAAGTTCCGCAGCTACAACACCTTCTCCATCCGCATCCTGACCTGGGGCGGCCTGCGGGGCGGCCTGGCCATGGCGATGGCGCTGGCATTGCCAACCGACACCATGATGCTCCCCTCAGGGGTGGACTTGCGCGAAGTGATACTGATCATGACCTATGCCGTGGTCATGTTCTCCATCGTGATCCAGGGGATGACCATCACCCCCATGATCGAAAAAGCCAAGCGGGCCCACGGCGATTACTGAGCTGACTGATAAAGGTTGCACTCAGACCGCCCTGCAAGGCCAAAAAAGCCGCTCATTGAGCGGCTTTTTCATGGGGGAGAGACGGCAAGTCACCCTCAGTTGCGGGGCTTCTCGTAGGTGAACACCTTGCCGATATCTTCCAGGCGATAACTGGTGAGCTGGTAGACGTAGTAGTTGAGCCAGTTGGCAAACAGCAGGTGACCATGGCTGCGCCAGCTGGCGCGCGGCGGCTTGGCCGGGTCATTGTCGGGGTAGTAGTTGACCGGCACCATGGGCTCGAGTCCCGCCTCGAGATCCCGTTTGTACTCCCCATCCAGGGTCAGCACGTCATATTCGGGGTGGCCGGTGACGAACACCTGGCGGCAATCCTTGGTCGCGGCGAGATAGACGCCAGCCTCCTCGGACTCGGCGAAGATCTGCAGGTCGGTATGGGCGCGGATGAGATCGCCATCGAAGGCGGCATAACGGGAGTGGGGCGCCACGAAGTCGTCATCAAAGCCGCGCAGCAGCGGCTCGTTCTCATCCAGCCGGTGGTGGCGATAGATGCCGGACAGCTTCTCGCCATGGGTCTGCTTGTCCATGCCATAGAGCGCCTTGAGCGCCGCCTGCACGGCCCAGCACAGGAAGAGGGTGGAGGTAACATGTTCGTGGGACCACTCGATGATCTCGACCACCTTGTCCCAGTAGATGACCTCTTCAAACTCCACCCGCCCCAGGGGGGCCCCGGTGATGATCATGCCGTCGTAGTTGTTGCCACGCACCTGCTCAAAATCGTGATAGAAGTTTTCCAGATGCGCCTGGGGCGTGTTCTTCGACTCCCGATCGTCTATGCGCAGCAGATCGACGTCTACCTGCAAGGGCGAGTTGGAGAGCATCCGCATCAGCTGGATCTCCGTCTCTATCTTCTTGGGCATCAGATTGAGAATAAGCACCCGCAGCGGGCGTATGTTCTGGGTGACGGCCCGGGATTCCGTCATGACGAAGATGTTCTCCTGCCCCAATACTTCGGCGGCGGGCAACTGATCCGGGATCTTGATGGGCATGCTGACTCCCTGTACTGCATCGGTAAGAATGTCTGGACATCTAGAAGCCTATAATAAAGCACCCGAGCTGTCATCAGATACCTTTGTGTTCACCCCTGCCATTGACTAGCATACGGCTCAAGCGCCCCTCATTCCGAGCATCATGGCTGGCATCACCATTTCAGTAGACAGGCTGCAAGTCGGCAACTATGTCTCCCTGCCTCTGGGCTGGCGTGAGCACCCTTTCCTGTTTTCCAGCTTCAAGATAAAGAGTGAGGAAGAGATAGCACTGATCCGTCGCCTCGGCTTGCAACAGGTCACCCTGTTCCCCGACAAGAGCGACAGCCCGCCTCTGCCTCCGGATAGTGTCGCCCCCGTTGAGATCCCAGCGTCAGAGCAGAGCAGCCAACAAGAGGCGATGCAGCAGGATAAAGAGGAGCGCATCGCCCGGTTGCAGCAATACCGCCATGACGTACAGCAGTGCGACAAGCAGTTTCAGCACTCCCTGAGCCAGGTACGCAGCCTGATGGGCAAGGTGCAGGCCCGTCCGCTCAATGCCATCACCGAGGCGAAAGAGCTCATCGATGCCATCACCAGGCAACTGCTGGCGGCGGACGATCTGGTGCTGCACCTGATGGCCGAGGGTGACGTGGACGACCAGCTCTACTACCACTCCCTCAACGTCAGCGTGTTGAGCATGATGCTGGCCAAGGAGTGCAATCTGGGGGCTGAACAGATAAGCCAGGTCGGCATGGGCGCCCTCTTCCATGACATCGGCAAGCTGAAGATCCCGAGCCAGATAGTGCGTAAACGCGAGCCGCTGACCAAGCCGGAGCAAAACCTGCTGGCGCAACATGGCCGCTATGGCCTCAGCCTTGTCAACCTGACCCCATCCTTTCCCGAGGAGGCCAAGGGCATAGTGCTGCACCATCACGAGTACCTGGATGGCAGCGGGCCCCTGGGACTCAAGGCCAGCCAGCTCGATCCTCTGACCCAGCTCGTTTCCCTGATCAATGAATATGACAATCTCTGCCACCGCCATGCCAAGGTGCCTTTCTCTGCCCTCTCCAGCCTCTACAAGCAGCGCAAGGGCCAATTCAACCCCGACTATCTGGCCCTGCTGATCCGCCTGCTCGGCATCTATCCTCCGGGCAGCGTGGTACAGCTATCCAATGGCCAGATTGGCTTGGTCATCGCCATCAAGGGCAGCAGCCTGCTCTATCCGAGCGTACTGCTCTATGACCCGGGCATTCCACGTCAGGAGGCGGCCATCATCGATCTGAGCCAGGTCGGACTCACCATCGCCAAGGTGATCCACCCCAAGCGCCTCCCCCCCGCCGTGTTTGAATACCTGAACCCGCGCACTCGCATCAGCTACTACTTCGACCCCAAACCGAAATAGTGGCCGGGATGGATCCTCTGGATAATCTTCCCGTGGGGCCGCTACAATCCCATGCTGCCTGGCGCCCTGTCCCGACGACACGGCAAGCTGGCCGCCCCCCATGTTCAACCAGCCTCATCAGGAATCTGTCATGCACATAGAGATAATCAGCACCGGGGACGAGATAGTGACCGGCCTGGTGGTGGACACCAATGCCGCCTGGCTCAGCGCCCTGCTGCTCGAACAGGGGTGGCAGGTGCGGCGCCGCCATACGGTGGGCGATAACATGGCCGACCTGGTGAGCCTGCTGCGCGAATGCGCGGCCCGCGCCGAGCTGGTGCTGGTCTGTGGTGGTTTGGGGCCCACTGCCGACGATCTGACCGCGCAAGCCGCCGCCGAAGCCTTTGACGCGCCGCTGACGCTCTGCCCTGGCTGGCTCGAGGTCATCAAGGCGCGCTATGCCAGCCGGGGTCGCCCCATGCCTGCCAGCAACGCCAAACAGGCCTGGTTGCCAGGGGGCAGCGAGATCCTCGATAACCCGGTCGGCACCGCCTGCGGCTTCCTGGTCAGCCATGGCCAGAGCCGACTCTTCTTTACCCCTGGGGTGCCTTTCGAATTCAAGCAGATGGTGCGCGAGCAGATAGTGCCACGGCTACGCGGTGCGGGAAGTGCCCGGGACACCGAGCTGCGCCGCTTCTACAGCTTCGGCATCTCGGAGTCGGCCTTGAGCGACCAGCTCGATGCCGCCCCCTGGCCCGCCGGGATCGAGCTCGGCTACCGCTCCGCCATGCCGCTCATCGAGCTCAAGCTGATCGGTCACGGGGCGAGTGCGGCAGACATGGCGATCGCCGAGACCCGGCTGATCCAGGCGATCCAGCCCTGGCTGGTAGGGCGAGGGGATCAGGCTCCCTGGTTGCAGATACTGGCAAGCCTCGACGAGCACCAACCCCTGCAACTGATTGAAGGGGCCAGTCAGGGGGCCCTGCTGGCCCTGTGCCGGGATCGGGTCGGGGTGAGCGCCAGCTACCGCCAGGATCTGCCCCAGGATCTGGCACGGCTCGAGGGGCCAGCACAGGGACTGGCGCTCACCATAGGCCGCGCCGGCCCCGAGGGGGTGCCCCTGCTGCTCTCTCGTGATGGCCGCCATTGGGGACAGACCCTCAGGGTCAATCACCCGGATCCCGCCAGTGGCCGACGCCTGCTCGCCTTCGCCGCCCTCGACATGCTGCGCCGCCAGCAGGCAGCGCTGCCGGTTATCGCCGATTATCCCACCCTGCCCCGCAGCGCCCGGCGTCTGCCCGAGTGATGCCACAGACCCCGGCAATCCGGGGTCCTCTTCCACCACCTCAATCCAGGCTCTTCTTGAAACGATGGGCCGCCAGCAGCAGCACTATGGCGGCGAAGCCCCCTAGCCAGAGGGCATCCTGCCAGAGCGATGCCAGCTCGCCCCCCCGTAGCACTATGCCGCGAATGATGCGCATGAAGTGGGTGGCGGGCAGCAATTCGGCGACCCACTGGGCGGGCACCGGCATCCCCTCGTAGGGAAACATGAAACCCGACAACAGGATGGAGGGCAGCAGTACGAACACCGTCATCTGCATCGCCTGCAACTGGGTCTGAGCCAGGGTCGAGATGAGCAGCCCCAGGGTCAGGCTGGCGGCGATGAACAGCAGGGTGGCCAGCAGCACCTGACTCAGGGCCCCGTTGATCGGCACGGCAAAAATGAGGTGGCCCAATCCCAATATGATGGCGACCTGGACAAGGCCTACCCCGATGTAGGGCAATATCTTGCCGAGCATCAGTTCCAGCGCCGTCACCGGGGTGGTGATGAGCAGCTCCAGATTGCCCCGCTCCCGCTCGCGCACTATGGCCGCCGAGGTGAACATGATCATGGTCATGGTGAGGATGACCCCGAGCAGACCCGGCACTATGTTGATGGCCGAACGGCGCGAGGGGTTGAAGTAGAGCACCGTCTCCAGGCTGACCGGAGGTTGAGTCAGGCGGGCGTCCAGCTCGGTGAGCGGCATGCTGCGCAGGCCAAGCAGGGCGCTGGCGATCAGGGTATCCGAGCCATCGACCAGCCACTGCCCCACGGGGCGCCCCTCACCGAGCCGCCTCGGCAAATCCGCCGGCAACACCAGCACGGCGCGCACCTCCCCCCGGGTCAGGGCCGACTCCGCCTGGTCGACGCCCTCATAGTGGCGCGCGATGCTGACCACCTGGGTCGCCTTGACCGCCTCCACCAGCAGACGGGCATCCGCCGTGCGACTCATGTCGAGCAGACCAACCGGGATATGGCGCACATCGGTATTGATGGCATAGCCAAACAGCAGCAGCTGGATCAGGGGGATCATCACCACCATACCAAAGGTGAGCCTGTCCCGCGCCAGCTGACGCAGCTCCTTCTGGGTAATGGCCCACAGCCGCAGCCAACGGATCATGCCCTCACCCTCGTCGTGACTTCCGTGATATTCAGGCAACAGGGGCTCATCACCGCCCAAGCGCCAAAGGTGAGCCTGTCCCGGGCCAGCTGACGCAGCTCCTTCTGGGTAATGGCCCACAGCCGCAGCCAGCGGATCATGCCCTCACCTCCTGGCCCGTGCAGCTGACGAACACATCCTCCAGGCTGGGCCTGACCTGCACCAGCTCGGCCCCCATCAGGGCGGGGCAAGCCTGACGCAACCAGGCCACAGGGTCTGTCTGCTCCTTGTCCACCAGCACTCGTAGCCGCTGACCGAGCTGGGCCGCCGAACGCACCATGCCCAGGGCGAGCAACTGCTGTTTGAGGGCGCGTAAATCCGGCGCCTGCACCTCCACCACTCGGGTCGCCATGGCATCCATCAGCACCTGGGGTGAACCTTGCGCCCGTACCTGGCCCGCCTCCATGATGGCCAGATGGTGACAGCGCTCCGCCTCATCCATGTAGTGGGTGGTCACGAGAATACTGGTCCCCGCCTCGCTGATATCGAATAACTTCTCCCAAAAATCGCGCCGGTTCTGGGGATCCACTGCCGAGGTCGGCTCGTCGAGCAACAGCAGATCCGGCCTGTGAATGACGGCGGCGGCCAGGGCGAGACGCTGCTTCTGGCCACCGCTCAGCCCCCCCGCCCGCCGCCGGACCAGGGGGGTGAGTTCATAGGTGCTGAGCAGCTCTTGCTGACGCAGCTTGAGGGCGGGCTGGGCCATGCCGTGGATGCGCCCCATGAACTCCAGGTTCTCCCACACCGTCAACTCGTCATAGAGGGAGAACTTCTGCGTCATATAACCGATCCGTTGGCGCAGCGCCTCGGCTTGCCTCGGGATCTCCAGCCCCAGCACCCTCACCCGCCCCGCAGAAGGGGTGAGCAGGCCGGTCAACATGCGCAGGGTGGTGGATTTGCCACAACCGTTGGGGCCGAGGAAGCCATGGATCTGCCCCCTGGGCAGGCAGAGTGCCAAGTCCTTGACCGCGACCATGTCACCGAAACGCCTCGTCAGCCCCTCGGCAAGGATCGCTGGCTCGCCAATGCCGGCATTCTCCTGGCGAGCCGTCTCACTCATCGATCGGCTCCACTCGCAGGGGTATGCCGCTTGGCAAGGGGTTGGCGGCGGCCGGCAGATCAATCTTGGCCAGATAGACCAGCCGCGCCCTGTCCAGCTCGTTGAGTCCGTAATAGGGGGTGAAGGCGGGATCCTTGGCAATCCAGCGCAGGCTGCCGGTCATGGGGTCGGCCACCCCGTCGACATAGACCGCCAGTCCCAGCCCCGGGACGTAGCGGGCCAGGTCAGGCTCGGGTACATAGACCCTGGCATAGGGTCCATCCTCGGCCAGCAGGCGAGCCAGTACGGCGCCGGTCGCCACCCGCTCTCCCAACTGATAAGGCAGGCTGTCGAGCCGACCGCCACGGGGAGCCCGCACGCTCAAATCTGCCAGCCCCTGAGCGGCAAGGGCAACCCGGGCACGGGTCGCGGCCAGGTTGGCCTGGGCCTCTTCGATATCTTCGATACGCCCTCCGTGCACCAGCTTGGCGAGACGCTGCTCCGCCCCCTGCCAGGCGGCCAGGGCGCCATCACGCTCGGCGCGGGCCCGGTCCAGATCCGCCGGGCTCATCAGTTTCTGACGTACCAGCTGGGCGACGCGCGTGAAGTTGCGCTCCCCCTCGCGCAAGTTGGCCTGGGCCTGATCCCTGTCGGCACGGGCTGCGGCTATGTCCTCGGGTCTCTCACCATTGGTGAGCCTGGCCAGGGCCGCGCGGGCCCCCGCTTCAGCGGATCTGGCTTCGGCCAGCACACTCTGCTGGCGGCTGTCATCGAGCTGCACCAAGAGATCCCCGGCCGCCACCTGACTGCCCTCTGCCAGTGGCAGGGCGCGGATGATCTCGCTTGCGGTGGCCGTCAGTTCCACCCTGTCCCGCTCGAGGGTACCGAGCGCCCCCGGCTCGGTCGCTGGCTGACAGCCAACCAGCGTGAATGCCAGCAGACAGAGCCCGCCTCTGTGCCATGAGTCCATCTTGCCTTCCCCCTTGCGACTGTGCCCTGAGCATATCCCCTCCCCCCGGGGATTTCTTCAACCCTCGTCACCCATTTGGACATAGCTCATTGACCAATAAGAAGAATGTTCAGGATACTGGGCCATAACCCACTCCCGTCAGGGTATCGACAAGGTGGGCATTCATGGAATTGATAGATAAATCAGTCAGATGGACTGTGCAGGAGCCAGGGTGTTAAGCAAAGAGTGGTTACAGCTGTCAGCAGATATGGAGTTGGCCTGCCTGCGCATCCTGCCCGGGTCAGAAAAACCAGTGCGCGAAGCCGATGTGATCGCCCTGCTGCACGCCTCCAGCTGTCGCCGCTACCAGCCCCTGCACGAAGGGATCAAGCAGGTGGTCACCCTGCTCAATACCCTGCAGAGCAGACCCGATGCCCCCATCCCCCCCAATCCGATCCCCATCGCCAAGCGCCAGGATGCCCGGCTGATGATACTGATCGACAGCGACAAGATGACGGCCCGGGCCCAGATCACCTGCGATTGGGGCGGGAGACCCCTGACCCTTGAGCAGATGCAGCAAGCCCTGGCCGAGAGTGAGGTCAATAGCGGCGTGCAGGGTACCCTGATAGAGCTGGCCATCAAGCTCGCCAAGGAGGGGGCGCCTGGCAGCCTGATCCAGCCCGCCATCGCCCACGGTACCCCTCCCATCCCCGGTCTGGATACCCGCTTCGAGCGCTTGGTTGAGACCCCCTCCGATCGCATCCTCACCCCCCAGGAAACGGAACACGGCAAGGTAGACCTGCGCGATCTCGGCAGCCTGATCACGGTGCGCACCGGGGAACCCCTGATGCGCCGCCACCCGGCGACCCAGGGCTCTCCCGGCCTGACCGTCACCGGTCAGAACCTGCCTGTCAAACCGGGCAAGGAGATAGCCATGGTGCCTGGGGAAGGAACTGAGATAGCCGCCGATGATCCCAACCTGATCGTCGCCAGCCGCCCCGGCCTGCCCTGCCTGGAGAAACAGGGCATGCGGGTCGACGATGTGCTCAGCCTCAAACAGGTGGATGCACGCAGCGGTCACGTCACCTTCGAGGGTGCCTTGGTCATCAGTGGTGATGTGTTCGCCGGCATGCGCGTCAAGGCCAGCGGCGACGTGGTGATTGGTGGCTTCGTCGAGGGGGCCGATATCGAATCCGGCGGCTCCATCACGGTCCGCCACGGCATCATAGGTCGCAAGACGGAGGAGAGCGAACTGCTCTGCCGACTCAGTGCTCAGGGGGAGATCCACGCAGCTTATGCCCAGTACGCCAGGCTCGAAGCGGGCGGCAATATCCATATCCAGACTCAGCTCACCCACTGCCACAGCCGCAGCGGCCAGGATCTGCTGGTCGGCGACAGCGCCATGCGCAAGGGAACCCTGCTCGGCGGCATCAGCATTGCCAATCGCCAGATCCTGGCCCCCAGCATAGGCGCCTCTGCCGCCAACCATACCCGGTTGCAGATCCTCGGCGGGTATTTCACTCACAAACAGCAGGAGCAGGAGCTCAGACAGCGCAAGCAGGCCTGCCGGGAACAACTACTCAAGGTGCAGGACCTGCTGCTCAAGCTGCTGCAATTGCCGAGTGATCGCCGCAACCCGCAAACCCTGGAAAACATCAAGACGCTGCGCCTGCAGTTCCTGACCCAGAGCAAGGGGCTGGACGCCAAGCTCGATGAGGCCCAGCAAGCCCTGCAGCAGCTCCTCAGTGAGATGGACGTCACCGCGACCCAGCGCCTCTGTGCCGGCGTCGAAGTGGAGCTGGCCAACAGCAGCTATCGGGTCGACATCGACCACGGCCCCATCAGGATCGCCATCAAGCAGGATCAGATAGTGTTGCAGCCCTTCGAGGGGCGCAGATAGGCCACGCAGCAATATCCCGTGCGCATCGCCATCCAGCAGAAATCGATACTGTGATGGCCCTTCGAGGCTCGCAGATACACCACGCAGCTATATCCCGTACGCATCGCCACCCAGCGGGAGCCGATAGTGTGACTCCCCTTGAGGCTCGCAGATACGCCACGCAGCTATATCCCGTACGCATCGCCATCCAGCAGGAATCGATAGTGCTGCAACCCTGCGGGGGCCGTAGCTACGCCACGCCGTGATCCCGTGCGGGATCTTGGGTACACTCGCAGCTTGCACTCCACACAGAGCAGGTAGAAGTCGATGTACAAACTGATCGCATTAGATATGGATGGCACGCTGCTGACCCCGCAAGGGGAGATATCCCCCCGCACCCAGGCTGCCATTCAGGCCGCCCGCGCCCGCGGCGTGACCGTGGTACTGGCCTCGGGTCGCCCCCTGGAGGGCATGACCCGCTATCTGGAGGAGCTGGGCATGACGGGCCCGGATGACTATGTGATCAGCTACAACGGCGCCATGGTGCAACGGGTGGCGTGTGGTAGTGTCATTCGCAGCCAACTACTGACCGGGGCCGACGCCAGCCTGATCGCCAGCCTTGCCGACCAGCAGGGTGTCAATGTCCATGGCTTCTCGGTATCCCAAGGGTTGATCACACCCCGCCTCAGCCACTACACGGAGCATGAATCCCGTCTGACCGGCATGCCCATCAAGCTGGTCGATTTCGCCGCCCTGCCCCCTGACGAGGCCATCCTCAAGGTGATGATGATCGATGAGCCCAGCCTGCTCAGCCGGGCCATAGCGGCGCTGCCTGGCAGCCTCTATGAGGACTATACCGTGGTACAGAGCGCCCCCTACTTCCTGGAGATCATGAACAACCAGAGCCACAAAGGCAGTGGGGTTGCCGCCCTGGCGGAGCACCTTGGCCTCAACGCCAGCCAGGTGATTGCCGTGGGAGATGCTGGCAACGACAGCCACATGGTCGAGTACGCAGGGCTCGGCGTCGCCATGGGCAATGCAACCGAATCACTCAAGGCCCTGGCCCAGCACATCACCAGCCGCAATGATGAAGACGGGGTCGCCCGGGTCATCGAAGAGTTTGTGCTGGCCTGAGTCAGCCTCTTTGTCAGCAAAACGGGTGGCAGGCATGACCTGCCACCCGTTTAATATATCCACCGACCAAGCACTCCTATTTCTCATAGCCAACCATCCGTTAGCCCTGAATTTGCCAGATCCCTCTCTTTATGCTCACTGTACAGTAACAAAATCAGCGCATTTCGTTTGACATATTTAACGGCCTTGGCAGACTGAAATCGGGGTCCAGGCCGTCATCTCTCTCTTCTCGCCCCTCGGCATAGCCCGATATGACGCCCCGGATCTCCTAGACTTGCCTTGAGGCAGGCCCTGATATTGGTCAGGGCGAGCCCAAGGCGCGAGATGTCCCCGCGGGACTGCAAAGGAATGCCAAGGTGATCTATGTCCGCACAAACACAAGCTGCCCCCACACGAAAGCCCCTGGTTCTGATGACGATGGGGATCCAGGCACGCAATGGTCATGACTATCAGGTGATGACCCACAAATACATCAAACCGCTGGTCGAGATAGGTGGCTGCACCCCGCTACTGGTGCCCACCTGCTGCGGCATCGAGGATCTCGACAGCTATCTGGCCCTGGCCGATGGTGTCTATCTGAGTGGCGCCGGATCCAACATAGATCCGGCGCTCTACGGCGAGCCAAACCTGACCCCGGACAAGGCCCAGGACAGGGAGCGGGATCTGTTTGATATTGCACTGGTACGCGCCGCCATCGACAAGGGGCTGCCCATACTCGGCATCTGTCGCGGCATGCAGGAGATCAACGTCGCCCTCGGCGGTGACATCCATCAGAAGGTCTACTGCGAGCCGGGTTTTGAGGATCATCGCGAAGATCCCCAGACGCCGCCCGAGGTGCAGTATGGGGAGAGCCACATGGTCGAGCTGGTCGAAGACAGCTGGTTCGCCGAACTGATGGGCGCCACGCAAATACCGGTCAACTCACTGCATGGGCAAGCCATCAAGCGCCTGGGCAAAGGATTAGCGCCGCTGGCCTATGCCGAAGATGGCCTGGTCGAGGCGATCCATGCCCCAGCGCTGCCTCAGTTCACCCTGGCAGTGCAGTGGCATCCCGAATGGCATGCCAAGGACAACCCCCACTCGGTCAAGATCTTCACCGCCTTCGGCGAGGCCTGCCGTCAGCATGCAGCCCATGGCTAGCGTGCCGCGATACACATCACGAGAGAGGGGCCATGGGGCCCCTCTCTCTTGATGTACAGCGCCCAAGGCGAGTCATGCTCAATCGCCAAATCCCCGCGCCTTGAGTTTGGGCAGGCCACCGCGCACCGGCCGCAAGCCACGGCAGGCATCGATGCCCTTCAGCCCCCGCTGTATGTGATCCGGCGAGTGACCAAATACCATGCCATTGCTGCGATACAGGCTGTCACCATCGAGTTCGAAGCGCTCGCCACCGATGAGCAGCGGCTGCTTGCCCTCCACCTTCTTGCCGCGTTTGAGGGGCAATACCAGATCGGTAAAGATCTCCCCCGTCGCACACCCCTCACGCCAATGGGCTTCATCGGAGAAAGGGGTGATGGCAATCTCTCGCCAGGAGCCATCGCTGAACTCGACCCGGTAGCTGTCAGTCAGCAGATCGCAGCCCCCCAGCCACAGCAGGCTTGCCAATAAACCGTAACGACTCAACACCGCCATCCACTCCCTTGTTCTCCAGGCGGCAGCATAAGAGCTGCACCGCCGATACACACGCTCATTAGCCGCGGCCATCTTCATCATGCGGGTTCACTCATGGCCGAGCAGCAAAGGACCCAGTTCGTCCAGACGGTTGAGCATCAGATCCGGTAGCTGGGACAGGCGGCGCCAGTCCCCCCCTCCCTGATTGAGCCAGGCAGCGCGGTAGCCGTGCAGGCGAGCCCCCAGCACGTCGCTGCGCTCATGATCCCCCACGTGCAGTATCTCGGCGGGGGCCAGTCCCAACTCGGTCGCCGCCTGCACGAACAGGTCCGGCGCCGGCTTCATCCGCTGACCCTCCCCCGCCTTGTAGACCCCCTGGAAGTAGCCGTCCAATCCGGCCCGCACCAGATCCAGATTGCCATTGGTGATCGCCACCAGAGGATAACGGCGTGCCAGGGCTGCCAGCAGCTCATGACTAGCGGCAGGCACAGTGATGGCGGAACGCTCGGCCATAAAGCCTTCGAACAGCTCGGCCGCAACCCCCTCGGCGGCACCCGCCTCCATCCCCCCCTGGCGCAAGGCCAGTTGCAGGCTGAGCTTGCGCGTCAGGCTGACGTCATGACAACGCTCAGGGTCCTGCTGCTGCACCTGACGCTTGCAGGCCAGCCAGCGATCGGCATCCATCATGGCGCCCGCCAGATAGTCGCCGCGCAGGCGTGCCAGCATCCAGGCATCGGCCCGCGCGATATGGGGGCCATTGTCATAGAGGGTGTCATCGAGATCGAACGAGATAGCCTTGACCGGCTGCCAACGGCGGAAGAAAAGCATTGTCACTCCTGTTGTTCTGCATGCCCACCCGCCGCCATTTTTACCATGACGACCCGGGCTTACTCTTGTTCCTCATCCCCGGCGCCACGCCGCTTGGCCCTGGGGTGGGCACCGTCATAGACCTTGGCCAGATGCTGGAAGTCGAGGTGGGTATAGATCTGAGTGGTGGATAGATTGGCGTGGCCAAGCAGCTCCTGCACCGCCCGCAGATCGCCGGAAGACTCCAGCATATGCGTCGCGAAGCTGTGCCTGAGCTTGTGGGGGTGAACGTGGGCGTCGAGGGCCTGCTTGCTGCCCCAGCCATCGAGACGCATCTGCACCGAGCGCGCCGAGATGCGGCGCCGCTGTTTGGAGACGAACAAGGCAGGCTCCTCCCCCGAGGCAAGCAGGGGCCGCAGGGCCAGCCACTTGTGCAGCCACTCAAGGGCCATGCGCCCTATGGGCAGCACCCGCTCCCGGGAGCCCTTGCCCACTACCCGCAGCTGGCGATCGTCCAGCCGCAGATCGGTCAGGTCCAGCCCCACTAGCTCGGCAAGGCGCAGGCCGGAGGAGTACATCAGCTCCATGATGGCGCGATCCCGCACCGCCAGCGGATCCTGCTCATCGGTGATATTGAGCAGCTGATACATCTCATCCACGTCCAGGTTCTTGGGCAGGGGACGCCCCTGCTTGGGTGTGCTGATACCCCGCGCCGGATTGGCAATCAAGCGCCCCTGACGCACCTGCCAGTCGCAGAAACTGCGCAAGGCAGAGAGCTTGGTGGCCAGGGAGCGCGGGGCCAGCCCGCCCTTGTGCATCCTGCTCATCAGGCTGCGCACCTGACTCGCCTCCAGCCCGGGCCAATGGCTCAGGCCCAGATCCACCAGCTGGCTGGTCATCGCGATGAGGTGAGACAGGTAGTTGCTGCGGGTATGGCCACTCAGCTGGCGCTCCACCCGCAAGTATTCGATGAAGTCAGCCAGATCCTGCGCAAGCGCAGGAGGCAGGCTGGCAAGTCCGTCAGCGCTGACTGTCACGGATGAGTTCCGGCAGACGCAGTTGCAACAGGCGCCCAAGCTGACCGAGCAGCAAAGGATCGCTGTGGGGGGAGAAATGGCCGGGATCCGAGCTGGCAAAGGCCAGCAGCCCCAGCTCGCCTAGCCGCATCAAGGCCACGGAGCCGACCAGGGTGTCGCTGCCAAAGAGTTGCTGCTGTTCGCTCTGGCTGAGGCGCCCAAAGTAGAATCCCTGACCTGGCAGACGCTGGCCCATGATCTGCTCTATCCCCTTGCTCAGCACGAGGAAGCGCTGCCCCTCCCCCGGTTGATACTGCTTGGGGCTGAGCCAGAGCCGCACGCCAGAGAGGCGCAGCTGGTCAACGAAGGCATTTTGCAGGGCGCTCACCAGCTTGCTCAGGGTCTGGCAGCCATAGAGTTCGCCATAGAGATCCGCGTAGATGCGAAAGATCCGTTCGTTCGCGCTGGCCAGGCTCATCAGCTCGGTGATCTCGAGCTCCAATCCCTCGATACGCTCCCGCTGGCGCTCGAGCTGACGCTCCACCAGCGAGACGGTGCCCTTGCGTTCATGGGGGATGCGCACGCGATCCAGCATGCCCGCATGCTGCTGGAAAAATTCGGGGTAACGGCTCAGGTACGCCAGCACCATGGCCTCGTCGGCCTCATGCTCCTGCCGTTTAACTTCACTCATGTTGATCAATCCCGTCTTGATGACCCTGTGCGACACGCGTCCGGGTGGCGCCTGCACAGGGAACATTGGTAGCCAGGCCTCTATTAGAGCGCTATCGGGGCGTCAAATACAGTCGCGTTTGCACATCAATGCATTGAAGCGGCCGCCCCCAGCCCCCTCCGCCTGCCGGGCGGCCCCACATAGAGAAAAGGCGGCCTAAGCCGCCAGCATCTCACAGCTCGATTTGCCCATCGAACACATGCTCGGCAGGGCCCGTCATATAGACAGGCTGGCCCGGCCCCTTCCAGGCGATGGTCAGCTTGCCACCGGGCAGGGAGACGGTCACCCGCTCCTTGAGCTTGCCCTGGCTCATGCCGATCACGGCGGCAGCGCAGGCACCGGTGCCGCAGGCCAGGGTCTCCCCTACTCCCCGTTCAAAGACCCGCAACCGGATCTGAGTGGCATCGACCAGCTCCATGAAGCCGACGTTGACCCGCTCGGGGAAACGTTCGTGGCGCTCCATGATGGGGCCCAGGGTCTCGACCGGCGCGGCATCGACCGAGGGCACCTCTATCACGCAATGAGGGTTGCCCATGGAGACGGCGCCGCACATGACGGTGTGATCCTGTGCCCGCAACAGATATGTCTGCTCCGCCTTCTGGGCGCGAAACGGGATCTTGCCCGGCTCGAACTGGGGAACCCCCATGTTGACCGTGACCTGATTCTCCCCTTCCAGCTGCAAGATGATGCGGCCACGGGCCGTGCTGACCGAGATGCGATCCCGGTTGATGAGCCCCTTGAGCCGCACGAAGCGAGCGAAACAGCGAGCACCGTTGCCGCACTGCTCCACCTCGCTGCCGTCGGCATTGAAGATACGGTAGTGAAAATCGAGCTCGGGATCATAGGGGGGTTCGACCAGCAACAGCTGATCAAACCCTATTCCGAAGTGGCGATCCGCCAGCTTCTTGATGACGTCACTGCTGAAGAACAGCTTCTGGGTGACACCATCGACCACCATGAAGTCGTTACCCAAGCCATGCATCTTGGAAAATTCAATTAACATCTTTTTTCCCTGCGCTGTTCAGGCCGCAACAGCAGATCGTCCACCACCATGAAGCCGTTATCCGACACCCCATGCATCCTGGATAATTCAATTAACATCTTTTTTCCCTGCGCTGTTCAGGCCGCAACAGCAGGTCGTCCACCACCATGAAGCCGTTATCCGACACCCCATGCATCCTGGATAATTCAATTAACATCTTTTTTCCCTGCGCTGTTCAGGCCACAACAAAAGATCGTCCACCATCATGGGGGCGTTATCCAACGCCCCATGCATCCTGGAGATATCAATCAACATCCTGCGTTCCTGTCCCCGTCATCACCCGCTCACATAGCCCAGAGGAGCCTTGAGAGTCAGAAAAGAGACCCTCTCGCGCTCCTCCAAGCCGGTCAAGGCAGCAGATGCTCGCCCTGCCAGAGTGACTCCAGCGGCTCACGTTCCCGGATGAGAAACGCCTGGTCACCGTCGACCAGCACTTCGGCGGCGCGGGGGCGGGTGTTGTAGTTTGAAGACATGGTGAAGCCATAGGCACCGGCCGAACGCACCGCCAGCAGGGAGCCTTCGCCAATCGCCAGGGTGCGCTCCTTGCCGAGGAAGTCACCGGTTTCGCACACCGGGCCCACCACATCGTAGAGGGCTGGCTCATGCCGGGCCTTGCTGTCGACCTCGATGATATTCATCCAGGCGCCATACAGAGAGGGGCGCAGCAGATCGTTCATGCCGGCGTCTATCAGCGCGAAGTTGCGGGTCTCGCCCGGCTTGAGGTATTCAACCCGGGTCAAGAGCACACCGGCATTGGCGACGATGGCGCGGCCCGGCTCGAACAACAGGGTCAGTTCGCGACCGGCCAGCTTGGCTTTGAGGGCCTCGGCATACTCTGTCGGGTGTGGCGGCTGCTCGGCGCCATAGTTGACCCCCAGGCCACCACCTACATCCAGGTGATGGATGTGGATCCCCTCCAGCGCCAACTCGTCGATCAGTCGCAGCAGCTTGTCCGCCGCCTCCATGAAGGGGTTCAACTCAGTGAGCTGGGAACCGATATGGCAATCCACCCCCTTGATCTCGATGTTGCTCATGGCCGCCGCCTTGCGATAGATGGCGGGGGCCTGCTCGATGGGGATACCGAATTTATTCTGCTTGAGACCGGTCGAGATATAGGGGTGAGTACCGGCATCGATGTCCGGGTTGACCCGCACCGACACCCGCGCCACCTTGCCCATGCTGGCTGCGACCCGGTTGAGGCGCTCCAGCTCGGCTTCGGACTCAAGGTTGAAGCAGAGGATCTCTTTATCGAGCGCCAGGCGCATCTCTGCTTCGCTCTTGGCGACGCCGGAGAAGACCACCTTGGCCGGATCGCCCCCCGCCGCCAGCACCCGCGACAGCTCGCCGCCGGAGACGATGTCGAAGCCGGATCCGAGGCGCGCCAGCAAGTTCAGCAGCGCTATGTTGGAGTTGGCCTTGACCGCATAGCAGACCAGGTGGGGGATGGCCCCCGCCGCCTGATCGAAGGCATGCCAGTGGCGCTCCAGGGTCGCGCGGGAGTAAACATAGAGCGGGGTGCCATGCTGATCGGCCAGCTGTTGCAGATCAATCTGTTCGGCCTGGAGCTGGCCGGCGGCGTTGTAATTAAAGTGATCCAAGGGGCGGTTCCTTCCAAATTATGACGAGTGCGGCGTAGCCTCTGGGGTCGCCTCGGCCGGGGTCTGGGGAGTGCTCTGCGAGTCTTTCGCCGGTTCGGCTTCAGACGGAGTCGACTGCTGGCTGTCCGGCTGTTCGGCCGGCGGCATATAGAGCGGGCCTTTCAGGCCACAAGCAACCAGGGTGAGCGACAGAAGAGCGGCAGACAGGCACCGGACGAGTTGAATGATCATAATGGTTCGCTGCGAAAAAAATTTTGGCCCTCTATAATCGCACTCACATTGTTAAAAGCAACAGGATAAACCGATGAAGGATCACGAGTATCACGCCCTGGTAGACACCTTTTTCCAGTATGTGGAAGACACCATAGATGCCAATTACCCGGATATCGATTGCGAGCGGGCTGGCGGCGTACTGAACCTGGCGTTCGAGAACAAGACCAAGGTCATCCTCAACAAGCAAGAACCCCTGCACCAGATCTGGGTCGCCACCCGCGAGAACGGCTTCCACTTCGAGCTGAAAGGGGACACCTGGATAGACAACCGCTTCGGCCATGAACTCAAGGCCCTGCTCACCCGCGCCTGCACCCTGCAATCTGGCGAGGACGTGACCTTCCCATGATAGATATCCACCCCGACGGGGCCCGTCATGCGGTGATCTGGCTGCATGGTCTGGGAGACTCAGGGGCCGGGCTGGCCCCCCTGGTGGAGGCGCTGGCCCTGCCCAGCGCACTGCCCATCCGCCATCTGCTGCCCGATGCCCCCGAACGTCCCATCACCATCAACATGGGCCACAAGATGCGCGGCTGGTACGACATCAAGGGCTTCGAGCGGCCGGAAGACAGGGCCGATGAGACCGAGGTGCGCGCGGCCTGCCGCCAGATTGCGACCCTGCTGGCGCAGCTCGAGCAAGAGGGCTTCGCCCCCGAGCGCGTCGTCATCGCCGGCTTCTCCCAAGGGGGCGTCATCGCCTCCTTCACCGCCCTGCGCCATCCTGCCCCCTTGGCCGGTCTGCTCTGCATGTCCACCTATCTGGCGGCGCCGGATGCCCTGCTGGCAGAACTCAGTGATGGCGCTCGCAGCCTGCCAATCTGCTACATGCATGGCATCTATGACGACGTGGTTCACCTCTCCATGGGCTGGGACGCCAGGCAGCGCCTGGAGGCCGCGGGTCTGGCCCCCCAGTGGCACGAGTACCCCATGCGCCACGAGATCTGCCGCCCTCAGCTAGGGGATATCCGCGTCTGGCTGCTGGCCTGCTTCGCCCCCTGAGACCCAGCTCACGTCCCCTATGACATGGGGCCGGGCAATCCCCGTAACAAGAAGAGGGCCTGCATTGCAGGCCCTCTTCACATCACCAGGGTGGCTTGGCTCAGCCCACGTCACGGGCCTGCACCTGAGGATCGCGCCCCAGCCCCTGGCTGCGGTAAGGAATAACGTCCAGCGTCTCCCCCCTCTCGACTATCTCATAGTACTGGGGC
Organism: Aeromonas rivuli; assembly: GCF_000820045.1. GTDB lineage: Bacteria > Pseudomonadota > Gammaproteobacteria > Enterobacterales > Aeromonadaceae > Aeromonas > Aeromonas rivuli. Next base: position 59,520 of record NZ_CDBJ01000016.1, read on the forward strand.
AGGTTGAAGTTGACGAATTGGCCATCATCGCTGAACCGTTCGTGACTGGAGGTATAGAAGCGGTTCACCCCGGCCACCAGTTCATCTTTGTTGCCGGCGAAATGCTGGTAGATTTCGACCCTGTTCGCCTCGTCCAGTATGTAGATGTTGGTGCCCGCATTGCGGGTGTCGAAGAAGAACTGCACCAGGCCCTCGCTGGCATAGGTATCCACTATGCCCGGCAGATGCTGGCTGTGGGTCTTGTCGAGGCGCAGCGGCAGGTGATCCAGCTTGTTGTGGGAGATGTGCCGGTAGAAGTCGATGGCGTTTTCCAGCTTCTTGACCGAGACCCCGCGCCGCTCGAAGAAGATGCCGTACTTCTCCTTGCCAAGGGCGAGGGTCTTGACCAGTTGCTGCTTGTCCCGGGCCAGCCGCAGCTCGATGCACTCGGCCACCAGTTGCTGGAAGCGGGAGCGCACCAGGGAGCGGAAATGCTGGCTATAGCAGAATACGGCGATGGTTTCCGGGGCAGCCGCATCCTGGTGCATCTTGCCGAGAATGGTGGTGAGGGCATCGACCACCGCCTCGTCACCACGAAAATGCAGGGTGCGGATCTCGCTCCAGGAGTTGCGATAGACCAGATCCACCGAGCCCACCAGACACTCCATATTGCGGCCAAACGAGAAGACATCGGCGCTGTTGGCATCAAACTCTATCACCTGGCCGACCCAGTGACTACTCGGATCCACCTCCAGATTGAGGTAGATGGAGAGCTGATGGATTTCGCAAGGGCGGCTCAGGGCCACGTTGGTGGCGCGCGGGTACTTGACCGGGAAAGTGCCGGAGAGATCGCGGCAGAACTGGTGCAAGTTGTCGATGTGCAGATCCGAGCCCTGATTGAACAGGTGCACCCGCGACTGGGGAGTAAGCAGATCGTTGAAATAGGCCCAGGCCACCAGCTTGCTGATGTAGCTGTTATGTTCGAGGGGCGCCCGGCCAATGATGTCAGACGGCTCAAGGGAGTGCTTGTAGAGATACCAGCCGGCGCGATTGAGGCGGCCATTGGGCACCTGCACCAGGCTCAGATCCGGCTCGCTCAGATCCGGCGCTATCTTGAGGTTGATGCGCTGCACCTTGCCCGGCAGGCTCTCGAAGGCCGCATAGAGCTTGCGCGACAAGATACCGATATCTTCCGGGTTGATGGATTCACTGATGTTGTTGCGCCGGGCGAACTGGATCAGATTACGATAACTGTGCATCAGGGCTTCGAGCAGCTCGGCATGGGCCACCTTGACCTGCTCCACTTTCCACTCCTGGCGATGATCCAGATGATGGAGCCGCTCCGGGCTCCAGCCCCAGTAAGCGACCAGCTGCTCCATCTGCTCCCGCCGCCACAGGGGCGAGCCCTCCTCGTTGGGATGGCTCAGGCCGTCACACACCTTCAGATAGAAGCAGCGGCGCACCAGATCCAGACGCTGCATGTCGCCGATGGACTTGAGGTAGTTGGTCACCTTGTCCAGCATCAGGCAGTAGTTATCCTGGCGAAAACTCATGCCCTCATGCTGCTGGAACCAGTCGCGGCTGATGAAGGAGAGCAGCCGGGTGTTCGGGTACTCGTGGGAGTAAGCCTCCATCAGCACCGACTTGAGCACCGCCTTGTAGGGCGAGTCGATCCCCTTGTAGAGCTGCCAGAGCGCAGAGCCGAAGTACTCCTCGGCCGGAATGCGGTTGAAGCTGCCCAGATCGAGCCAGTCATCCTGACTGAGCTGACCGCTCGCAAACAGGCCTGCCACATAGTCATCATACTGCTCGTCATAGGCGCGGGGCACCAGATACCAGAGCAGGCGCTTGCCCGCGATGTGCATGGCGCTGCGATAGAACTCGTCGAGCAGCAGCAGATGCTGAGCGCTGCCACAGTTCTCGCCCTGCATCTCGGCATCATTGTGTTGACGGAACTTGTCTTCGGGGATCAGGAAGAAATTGAGATCCACGCCGCGCTGCTCGGCCCACTTGGAGAGCTGCTGGCACTTGAGATCGAGCAGGGCCAGGCGATCGGGAGAGAGGCCCGCCACGTGACAGACCCAGATATCGAGATCCGAATGACAGCACTGGCCGATGGAGGAGGTGCTGCCCATGGAGTAGAGACCCTGAATGGCTCTCTCCTGGGTGCTAAGCCCACTCTGGCAGTTGGCGTTCTGGCACAGGTCTTCGATGAAGGCCTGCTGGGTCTCGTTGGCGTTGAAACTCCAGATCCCGTGAGGCACATCCCCACCCACATAACCGGGCAGCAGGGGATGATTGAAGTGCAGCATGACGGGCAGCAGTTGGAATACCTGTTGCCCATAGCGACTCATGAGACCTAGCGCTCGCTGCGTCTTGAGACGATTGATCTCGTCATAACGCGATACGAGTGCATCGAGTTGTACCAGCAATGACCTGCCTATTTGGGGGTTGCAATTGACGCACCAAAACGGGGAGGCGTCAAAAAAGTGTGATCATGTTAACAATGCAAACTGCGGTGGTAAACAAGCCCACAGCGAATAGCAGGATTATTTATGACAGCCAGATGAACGGTATCATAGGAAAGCAAATAAGGTATTTATAATCAGATAGTTGCCATTCAAGCACTCCCCAGTGAAAATCATTTCCTCCCCTTCCTTTTTCGGCCAGATCCCGCTTTTGCAGCCAGCGCCATGAAAGCCCCTGTAAAGGGTGGTAAGATCATTTTCCTTTAAATATGAAACAACTGATTGATATGGCAGCCCGTACCCTGAGAATCGCCACACGCAAGAGCCCGCTGGCCCTGTGGCAGGCCAATTTTGTCAAAGACAGGCTCGAAGCCCTGCATCCGCAACTCACCGTCGAGCTGGTGCCCATGAGCACTCAGGGTGACAAGATATTGGATACTCCGCTGGCCAAGGTTGGCGGAAAAGGGTTGTTCGTCAAAGAGTTGGAAACTGCCATGTTGGAAGGGCGGGCAGATATCGCCGTTCACTCCATGAAAGACGTTCCGGTTGAGTTTCCCGAAGGACTCGGCCTGCACACCATCTGCGAGCGGGAAGATCCCCGTGATGCCTTCGTCTCCAACCGCTTCGCCAACATTGCCGAGCTGCCCCTGGGCGCCGTGGTCGGCACCTCCAGTCTGCGCCGCCAGTGCCAGCTGCGCGCCGCGCGCCCGGATCTGGTGGTGCGGGATCTGCGTGGCAACGTCAACACCCGCCTCGCCAAGCTCGATGGCGGTGAGTACGACGCCATCATATTGGCCGCCGCGGGTCTGCTGCGTCTGGAGATGGCGGACAGGATCCGCGCCTTCATCGAGCCGGAGCAGAGCCTGCCCGCCAACGGTCAGGGGGCGGTCGGTATCGAGTGTCGCAACGACGACCTGGCGCTGCATGCCCTGCTGGCGCCGCTGGAGCACGCCGAGACCCGCATCCGGGTGTTGACCGAGCGCGCCATGAACCGCGCCCTGCAGGGTGGCTGTCAGGTACCTATCGGAGCCTATGCCCTGGTGGAAGGGGATCAGATCTGGCTGCGTGGCCTGGTTGGCCAACCCGATGGCAGCCAGGTGCTGCGTGACGAGATCCGCGGCCCCCTCGCCCAGGGTGAAGCCCTGGGTCAGCAACTGGCCGAGCGCCTGCTGGCCGCCGGTGCCGATACCATACTCGCCCAGGTCTATCAGGCATGATGGTTCAGGGTCGTCATAGAGAGCCTCGGCAGGTCCGTGCCCCTCATGCTGACCCTGTCGTGCGAGTGGTCAGGCTGACTCCTTGCCCCTTCATCACCACTCGGGAGTCGCCTCAATGACTCCTCTGGTGGTACGCCCCGCCGAACAGGGTACCGAGCTCAGCACGCTGCTTCGTCAGCATGGCCATGACCCCCACCCCTGTACCCTGCTCACCCTGGGGCCGGGCAGTGAGCTGGATAAGCTGGCCACCCTGCTGGCCGAGGCGGATGTAATTGTCGCCGTGAGCGTCCATGCCATTCTTTTTGCTGATCATTTTATGTTGCAAACTGGTCAGACCTGGCCAAATATTGACTACTTTGCCGTCGGTGCCGCCAGCGCGGCAGCCTTTGCCGATCTCGGCATCGCCGCCATGAGTCCGACGGATCCCCGCAGTGAGGGGCTGATCGCACTGCCCGAACTGCAGCAGCTCGCTGGCAAGCGGGTACTGATCCTGCGCGGCAACGGTGGCCGGGATCTCATCGCCCGAACGCTGGCCTCGAGAGGGGCTCTGGTGCACTATTGTTGCACCTATGAGCGCCACTACCCCGAATTGGATGGCCCAGCGCTGACCCGTGACTGGCAAGAGGCCGGGATCGACAGCCTGCTTATCACCAGCGGGGAGTTGTTGCAGCGTCTGCAGACGCTGGTACCCGATGATGCACACCCCTGGCTCCATGGTTGCCAGTTGGTGGTCCCCAGTCCCCGCGTGGCCGAGATGGCCGAAGGGTTGGGTTTTCTCCATATCACGATTGCCCAGGGGGCAGCCAATCAGGCCCTGCTGGCCGCCCTGGAACAGAGGAAGACGCGATGACAGAACAGCAAGAAGCCCAGGCCACTTCGCAAGAGGGGGCCGAGCCACGCCAGAGTGCGGCGAGCCAAACGACCCAGGCCAGCCCTGCGCCAACCAGGCAGAGCAAGGGGCGCGCTGGCGTACTCATGGGGGCCGTCGCCATACTGGTCGCCCTTGGGTTGACCGGCGGCCTCTACTACCACGGCCATCAGGGCGCCCTGGCCCAGCAGGCAGAGCTTGCTCAGCTCAAGCAGCAGCTGGGGGATGTCATGGGTCGGGTCGAGCGGGGTAACAGTCAGGAGCAGCAGAAGCTGGGTGAACTTGGCAAGAGCCAGCAGGCCCTGCAAGAGGAGCTGAAGGGCCTGCAGAACCGGGTGCTGGATCTCAACGACAAGCGCCCCAACGACTGGATGCTGGCCGAATCTGAATACCTGGTACGGATGGCGGGCCGCAAGCTGTGGCTCGAGCATGATCTCATCTCCGCCATCACCCTGCTCGGCAACGCAGACGAACGCATCAAGGCGCTCAACGATCCCAGCCTGATGCCGATCCGCAAGGCCCTGGCCGAAGACATCACCAAGCTCAAGGCCATGCCCAGGGTCGATCGTGAAGGGCTCACCCTCAAACTCGCCGCCCTCGAAGATCAGATAGATCAGCTGCCCCTCTCCAACGTCACCATGCCCACCGCCGAGGAGCAGGCCAATCAGGCGGTCAGCAGCAATCCGGATGAGTGGGAGAGCAATCTGAAGAAGAACTGGGTCAAGTTTACCGAGAACTTCATCACCATTCGCCGCCGGGATGGCGCTGTCGAGGCACTCATCTCGCCCCAGCAGGAGATCTACCTGCGCGAGAACCTCAAAACCAAGCTGCTCCAGGCCCAGCTCGCCGTGTATCGCGAGCAGCAAGCCCTGTACGAAGACAGCATCGACAAGGCCTCCCGCTGGCTGGCGCAGTACTTCGATACCGACAACAGCGCGACCCACTACCTGCAAGGAGAGCTCGACAAGCTCAAGGGCGAACAGATCCAGTTCGACTATCCGGACAAGTTCAGCACCCAGGCCCTGCTCGAGCAGGTTCTGACCGAGCGCCTGCAACGCATCGCGACCGGTAACTGAGGAGAGCCCCATGATCCGTTTGATTATTCTGGTTGCCGTCATGGTTGCAGGGCTGGCCTTCGGTCCCGAAGCCTCGGGCAACAAGGGTTATGTGATGATCTCCCTGGGTAATTACACCCTGGAGTCCTCGGTCACCAGCGCGGTGATCCTGGCCATCCTGTTTTATGGTCTGCTGCTCATCGTCGAGTGGCTGCTGGCCCGGGTATTTGGTCTGCGCCGCAAGACCCTCGGCTGGTACGGCTACCGCCGTCGCCGCAAGGCCAACCAGCAGACGGTGGCCGCGACCCTGGCCTTCGCCGAGGGGCACTATAGCCAGGCCGAGAAGCTGATGGTCAAGGGCGCTCGCAACAGCGAAACTCCCCTGCTCAACTACCTCTCCGCCGCCAAGGCGGCCCAGGCCCGTGGCGATGACAGCCGCCGGGATCAGTATCTGCAGCAGGCCCAGGAAGAGCACCCCAAGGCCGAGCTGGCCCTGACCCTGACCCAGACCCAGTTGCAGATAGAGCAGGGCCAGTACGAGAGCGCCCTCGCAACCCTGGAGTCCCTGCAGGCCCTCAACCCTCGCCATCCCATGGTGCTGGATCAGCTGCGTCAGGTGCGACTGGCACGCCAGGATTGGGCCGCCCTGCTGGAGCTGATCCCGGTGCTGCACAAGGTCGGCAAGCTCAATCCCAAGCAGGAAGAGGAGCTGACCCGCCAGGCCTGGGTTGGTCGCCTGCAACAAGGGGCCGACGAGGCCGACACGCTGGCTGCCATCTGGCAGGCCATGCCCAAGAAGCTGCGCCAGGATCCCGAGTTGCTGCTCGGCTATGGCCGCCAGTTGCGCAGCCTGCAAGGAGACAAGGCCGCCGCCGATCTCTGGCTCGATGCCCTGCGCCGGGATGCCTCGCCGCAACTGCTGGCCGAGTTGCCTCGTCTGCGCCTGGATGACTACCAGCCGCTGCTGACCCTGCTTGGCAAGATGCAGGACAAACCGGGTGCCCAGGCGGCCCTCGCCCAAGTCAACCTGCTGGCAGGCCATCTGGACGAGGCACAGCGACTGCTGGAGATCGAGTTGGCCAAGGCGCAAAGCGCCGCCCTCTGCCATGCCATGGGCCAGCTGATGGACAAGCGCCGGCTCACCAACAAGGCCAACGAGTACTATCGTCAGGCCCTGCAGCTCGCCGGCGTCTAGCCAGCCCCTGAGCCGAATCTGCAAAAAGAGGCCGCAATTGCGGCCTCTTTTCTATGGTGGTCGAACAACACCAGGCAGAGGATGCCTGGCGCTACCCGCCTCATGCAAGCCAAGGCTCAGGAGGTCTGCCGCTCCCACTCCCCAAGCAACCAGATTGCCTCGCTCCGGTGAGTGCCGCAGACATCCATCATGGGGCGAAAACCACCGCATACCGCGGGACGCTCGGGCAAGCCAAACAGGCGGCAACCCAGCCGCTCATCGAGCTGGACGCAGGGCACACCAGCGGGTTTCCCCAGGGGCATGCCGGGAATGGCACTGCTGATACTGGGGGCGATACAACAAGCGGCACAGCCGGCACGACATTCCATGACGATATCCATCCAAGGGGAGCGCCAGTCTATCCCAGGCCCGGACAACCTCTTATCACTATCGGTGTCAAGGCGCGGCATACAGCAAAGCCGTCATTGGGCCGGGCTTGGATTGCAATGCACATTGCCACTGCGGATCAGAGGATGATGTCGCGGATGACGTCATCTTTGCGATTCAGACAGTGGATCGACTTGATGCGACGAAGTGGATAGGCGTGACGCGTCACGTTACGGTCACCCTCAATACAACAAGCCCGGCACTGGGCCGGGCTTGGATTGCAATGCACATTGCCACTGCGGATCAGAGGATGATGTCGCGGATGACTTCATCTTTGCGATTCAGATAATGGATCGACTTGATACGACGGATGGTGCGTGACTTGCCACGGATGAGCAGCGTCTCCGTGGTCGCCATGACCCCATCGCTGCTGATCCCTTCCAGCAGATCACCCTTGGTGATGCCGGTCGCCGAGAAGATGACGTTGTCATTCTTGGCCAGGTCTTCGAGCTTGAGCACCTTGGTGACATCGATACCCAGTGCGATGCAGCGGGCTATCTCCTGCTCACCCAGGGCACGGGCATTGGCATCGTCACCCTTGACCTGATGGCGAGGAATGAGGCGCGCCTGCATGTCACCATCCAGGGCACGGATCACCGCCGCCGAGATGACGCCTTCCGGCGCGCCGCCGATGCCGTAAAGCATGTCGACTTCACTGTCCGGCAGACAGGTGAGGATGGAGGCGGCCACATCGCCGTCGGGAATGGCGAAGACGCGCACTCCCAGTCCCTGCATCTCCTTGATCGCCTTGTCATGACGCGGCTTGGCCAGGGTGATGACGGTCAGACGCGACAACGGCTTGCCGAGCGCCTTGGCAACCGCCTTGAGGTTGAGCTCAAGGGCTACATCCAGGTCGATCACCCCCTTGGCTTTGGGGCCGACGATGATCTTCTCCATATACATGTCGGGGGCCTTGAGGAAGGATCCCTTGTCACCCACGGCCAGCACGGCCAGGGCATTGGATTGGCCCATGGCCGTCATGCGGGTGCCTTCGATCGGGTCGACGGCGATGTCCACCGCATCCCCCTGACCCGTGCCCACATGCTCGCCGATATAGAGCATGGGCGCTTCGTCGATCTCGCCCTCGCCGATCACTATCTCACCATCGATATCGATCTGATTGAGGATATGACGCATGGCCGCCACGGCCGCGCCATCGGCGATATTCTTGTCGCCACGTCCGAGCCACTTGTAGCCAGCCAGTGCAGCCGCTTCCGTCACTCGGGAAAATTCGATTGCCAGTTCACGTCTCATCGCTAATCCAACCTATAGGAGCTCGAAAAACGGGCGGCATTCTACCACAAGGGCAAACCTTTGCGCGCAAAACTGCATGCTCACCGTATTTTTACCATTTTGCACAACCAATGACCGATACAGACCCGCTCAGGCTCAAGCACACAGATCCTGACGCAGCCCTCTTCATCGAACTGACATCAAATCACCACTCACTCTTCATCTGTCAGTAACCGAACCGTCATTTCACACCCCTAGCATAGCCCCGTCTTTTACAACAAAAGCTTGCAACACAAGGGATTAAGATGAAAAAGCTGACAGTAGTAGCGCTCGCGCTGAGCTCCGCTTTCCAGGCACAGGCCGTCGAAGTCTTCAAGAATGACACCACCAAGCTCGACCTCTATGGCCGTATCTATGCCGGTCAGTTCTTCGGTGACAAGAAGAAGCTCGATGACAATGGCGACATCGTGGATGACTACAGCGCCAAGCAAGGCGCCAACCAGTTTGTTCGCTTCGGTGCCAAGGTCGACAGCCAGATCAACAGCAATCTCAAGGCCCTGGCTCAATACGAGCTGCAGCTGTACGTCAATGACAGCGAGAAGACCATCAGCGAGAACTCGGACAACATGCGCACCCGCCTGGCCTTCGCCGGGGTCGGTGCCGACTGGGGCACTGTCACCTTCGGCCGCCAGAAAGGCGCCCCCGGCTTCCTGGCCGACTGGACCGACGTCTCCCTCTCCGACGGCTATGGTAACGAGGCCCTCGGCGCCACCACCGATAACTTCGCCGTCAACCGCGCCGGTTCCGTGCTCAAATACTCTGGCCTGTTCAACGGCTTCCAGGTCGACACCAGCTACAAGTTCGATGGCGGTGACACCGAAGAGACCACCAACAAGAACAGCGATGCCGCCTACGGTGCCGCGGTGGCCTATACCTTCCCGTTCAACCTCTCCCTGGGTACCGCTTACAACGTGGGCCTGCGTGACAAGAGCGGTGAAGCCGACGCCAAACTGTGGCTGCTCTCTGCCAAATATGATGACAAGAGCATCTACGCGGCCCTGAGTTACGCCGATGGCAACGACTTCCTGGCTACCGACAAGGATCACAACGGTTGGGAAGCCGCGCTGGGTTACAACTTCAGCAACGGCATCGGCCTGATGGCCTTGTGGAACAAGCAGGAGGTCCAGCAGAAAGGCAAGGATGACGTCGACTCCATCGACTACTACACCCTGGGTGCCCAGTACAAGTTCAACAGCAACTTCCGGGTGATAGGTGAATACCGCATCAACAATCTGGATAGCCAGCCGGATCAGGCCGTCGCCAACCAGGATGACTTCCAGCTGGCCGCTCGCTACGACTTCTAAGTAGCCCCTCCCCAGCGACCCAACAGGCGATGAGCGATCATCGCCTGTTTTATTTTCTGGCAACCAAATAGGGGATACATCTACCTCAGGCAAGTTTTTGCGCCATTTGATAGCAATAAACGCTGCCATGGCAATGATTTGCAGACCAATCGGGTGGCGGCGCGCAACTTATTGCTCAACCGGTTCCATTTATAACGATCGTTACAGGTAAGATATTGAAAAATAACTAATTTAACTTATGGCACGCTCCCTGCTACCTCTTGCTGAATCTTACTACTATTCGCAAAGGAGCATTTCCATGCCAACACCGTGTTATATCAGCATTGAAGGTAAAACCCAGGGCAACATCACTGCCGGTGCCTTCACCTCAGATTCCGTCGGCAACATCTTCGTACAAGGTCACGAAGACGAGATGCTGGTGCAAGAGTTCCAGCACATCGTCACCGTACCGACCGACCCGCAATCCGGTCAGCCGGCTGGCCAGCGTGTCCACAAGCCGTTCAAGTTCACCGTCGCCCTGAACAAGGCCGTGCCGCTGATGTACAACTCCCTGGCCTCCGGCGAGATGCTGCCGAAAGTGACTCTGAAGTGGTACCGCACTTCCGTGGAAGGCAAGCAGGAGCACTTCTTCTCTACCGTGCTGACCGATGCCACCGTCGTCGATATCGACTGCCAGATGCCCCATTGCCAGGATCCGGCAAAATCCGACTTCACCCAGCTGATCCAGGTCTCTCTGGCCTACCGCAAGATCGACTGGGAGCACACCGTCGCTGGTACCTCGGGTGCTGACGACTGGCGCGCCCCGATCGAAGCTTAATCTCTTCGATGTCCTTTCTTATCCGCCTGTGTGGCAACAGGCTTTGGATTTCGTGTTGAGATCTGTGCAGTTTACCCCGGCTCTTCCCGCAAGGGATGGCGCCGGGGCTTTTGTGTTTTCTCATCCGGCCTGGCGACAGGCCCGATCATAAAATACAAGGGGAGTCTAAGTTCCTATGGCCAATCAGACCGGATTACAGTTCACCGCCCGGGTAGGGGCCTTGCCCGAATCCACCTTCGCCCTGGTCGAGTTCAACCTCGATGAGCAGCTGAGTCGCCCCTTCAGCCTGCGGCTCGATCTCGCCAGCCATCAGGCCGATCTCCCCTTCGCCGACCTGCTCGACCAGCCCTGCGAGCTGCTGGTCTGGTACAACGGCGAATTGCAGCGCCGGGTCAGCGGTGTGGTCAGCGACGCGGCCCAGGGAGACAGCGGCTTTCGCCGCACCCGCTACCAGCTGGAGGTCAAACCGGCCCTGTGGCGCCTGGGCCTTCGTCGCAACGCCCGCATCTTCCAGGCGCAAAAACCCGATGAAATCATCAGCATCTTGCTGCAGGAGGCGGGCATCACCGACTACGCCTTCGCCCTGAAAAACGACCATGGCCAGCGGGAATATTGCGTCCAGTACCGGGAATCCGACCTCGATTTCGTCAACCGCCTCGCCGCCGAGGAGGGTATCTTCTACTTCCATGAGTTCGAGCAGGGCAAGCACCGCATCGTCTTCGCCGACGATGCCGCCGCCCTTGTGGCGGGCCCCGAGCTGTTCTTCAATCTCGGCAACCGCTCCCTGGAGCAGGGCCCCTATGTACGTCAGTTCCACTACCGCGAATCGGTGCGCACCAGCGATGTGGAGCTCAAGGACTACAGCTTCCAGACCCCGGCCTATGGCCTCTCCCATCAGGCGGTGGGCAGCGCCCTCGACCATCAACGGGATGCCTACCAGCATTTTGACTACCCGGGCCGCTTCAAGGCCGACCCCAGCGGCAAGGCGTTCAGCCAGTACCGGCTCGATGCCCTGCGCAATGACGCCGCCATCAGCACGGGCCAATCCAACTGCGCCGCCTTGCAGCCGGGCCAGCGGTTTACCTTGAGCGAACACCCCAACGCGGCTCTCAACGACGACTGGCAACTGGTCAGCATCCAGCACACCGGCAAGCAGCCCCAGGCCCTGGAAGAGGAGGGGGGCAGCGAGCCCACCGTCTATTACAACCAGTTTGCCGTGGTGCGCGCCAAGCAGAGCTGGCGCCCCCGGATCCCCCACAAGCCCATGGTCGACGGCCCGCAAATCGCCTTCGTGGTGGGCCCGGCAGGCGAGGAGATTTACTGCGACCAGCATGGCCGGGTGAAGCTGCAGTTCCCCTGGGACCGCTACGGCAGCTCCAACGACATGAGCTCCTGCTGGGTACGGGTCAGCCAGGGCTGGGCCGGTGGCCAGTACGGCATCATGGCCATTCCCCGCATCGGCCACGAAGTCATCGTCAGCTTTTTGGAAGGGGACCCGGATCAGCCCATCGTCACCGGTCGCACCTTCCACGCCACCAACCGGCCGCCCTACGAGTTGCCCACCCACAAGACCCGCACCGTGCTGCGCACCGAGACCCATCAGGGGGAGGGGTTCAACGAGCTGCGCTTCGAAGATCAGGCCGGGCAGGAGGAGATCTACATTCACGGTCAGAAAGACCTCAATGTGCTGATAGAGAACGATGCCGCCTGGCACATCAAGCACGACCAGCACAGCGACATCGACCATGAGCGGGTGACCCGCATCAAGGCCAATGACCATCTCACTGTGAATGGTGAGAAGCGCGACCACATCAAGGGCGATCTGTCGCTCAGCGTAGATGGCTCCATGCATCAGAAGCTGGGGCAATCCCTGTTGGTCGAGGCGGGCTCCGAGGTGCATATCAAGGTCGGCGACAAGCTGGTGCTGGAGGCGGGCAGCGAGATCACCCTCAAAGGGGGCGGCAGCTTCATCAAGGTGGATCCCAGTGCAGTGACCCTCTCAGGCCCCGGCATTAAGCTCAATGCCGGTGGCAGTCCCGGATCAGGTTCTGGCTGGGCGGGCAAGATGCCCATACCGCCCAAGCCGGTTGCCGCTGTTCCCGCACCTGCGGAAGCCGAGTTTACCCCCCCTCCTCCCAGTCAGCTTGGCATGGAAGCCCTGCTCAAGGAGCAGGAGCTGGTTCCACCTAAGCCCAAGGCTTTCTTCTTGTTTTCTGAATAGTGGAGCTCGCCCCCATGAAGTACGCATTTCCCATACTGACCCAGGACGGCAAGGAATTTGCCGATAGCAAGGCGCTCAATGGCCTGCTCAAGGGTGAATCGGGTGGTCACTATCTGCTGGGTGGCCACAGCAAATGGCATGGCGGCATTCACATCAGTGAACAGACGGCGCCCTGGTGCAAGGACAAACATCCGGTGCGCTGCATCGCCGATGGCAGGGTCGTCGCCTTTCGCATGATGCCGGACTACCTCAGCTCCACCTTTCAGGATCAGACGCTCAAATATTCCAACTGTTTCTGTCTAGTCGAGCACGCTTATTGTGAAACCAACCCTGATACGAAGGAGAAAAACGAATTTTCGTTTTACTCCCTCTATATGCATCTGTTGCCCTGGGATCACCATCAGCAAGGGGACAAGCTGGTCCTGAAAGTGGGGCGTAATGTGCGCAATTCTGTGCCTCATCTGCATCCAACGCCAGAGGAGCTGTTGTCTGACGAGCAGCTGCCCTCCCTGACCCTGCCCGCAGGTACAGAATTCGAACGGGTGGCGGGCACGCCAACCAAACGGGGAACCCTGGGAAAAACGGATTACGACTTTGTCCTGGTCAAGGTGCTGAGCCCTGGCAGGCAGAGTCAGCAGATGTTGGCGGCTCAGGGTGATAATGTCTGGCTTGCCATGGATGAGAAGGCGGTGGCAACCATCAAACCTCAACTACCCAACTGGCTCTATGACCAGGTGGAGGCCGAGCTGACCACCGCCATGGCCGGACGCGCCGATCCCATACCGGGTGAAGCTGGCGAGTTGCCCAAGGCAGGGGCACACTCCGTCTCTCTGCCCGCTGGCACCCGCATCCGCTTCGATGCGCACCAACAGGAGTTCCAGCAGAGCAACGGCAAATCACGCAAGATGGCGCGCTGCTCCTTCGAGACTCCAGCGATTCAAGGCGGCTCAGCCGCTCTGTGCGGCATGGCTTGGGTCTGCGTCGAAGATGAATATATCAAGGTGCAAAACAAGTCGGCCAGCCACCTGGGTGAGCTCTATGTGCTGCCCAGTCCGCTGCCCATAGCGGCTGGTGACACCATTGGCTATCTGGGTCTGGTCGAGACCCCGACCAGCCTGGTAGAAAGAGATGAAAAAAAGAGCATCCATCAGCTGCATCTGGAAGTCTTCAGCCAGGATCCCAAGCTGGCCGATGTACTCGCCAACAAGGCCCAGACCAAAGGTGGCGCCAGTTATGCCAAGGTGCCCGCAGGCCTCACTCTCGCCAAAAAATCGCAGCAAGCCAATGCTGTCAGCTTCACCCCGACCGAGACCCTGAGTCAGGAAGTTCTGCTCGACTCCCCCAAGCAAGCAAAAGATAATGCCGATATCGACTGGATAGAGGTGATGACAGGGCTATTCGTGCAACAGAGCAAGGTGGAGATGCTGAGTCAGCATGACTGGCTCAAAATTGGTTTTCAGCAGGTTGATGGCAGCGGCTCGGACGGCCACCTGGCTCCTGAGGCCCCCTCCCCCTTTTTCCTGACACTGGCAAAGGCGATTGATCCCAAGCACGAGGGAGAATGGACTAGCGCCGATGTCCATAAGATCCTGCAAGACAAAGCCAAGGCGGAGACTATCCAGAAGCTGATCGTCAAACATCCGAGCGAGTGGTACGAGAAATCAGCCTCGCCCAGCTACCAGTGGCTGGATGAATTGATGGCGGAAGTGGGTCTGCCGGAATTCGACAAGCTGGTTGATCATGAGAAGCAACGCATCGACAGCCTGGAATGGATGCAGAGTGCCGCCAAATTAAAGCTCGGCCCAGATCTGTGGCATGTTTACCCAATGGGGATGATTGGATTGATGGCTAAGCAATTCCCGATAGGAAATACGATAGATTTTGAAACTACGCTTGGCATCTATAGAATCTCTAAAAAATCAGCAGAGTTTATATTGTCATGGGAAGCCTATATGCCTCGACCATATGTCCCTGCAGGAGATCAATTGAGCGGTGTGACTGTTGGATATGGATATGATTTGGGACAGCAGGCTGCCTCATCGGCACAGGCAATACTAATTGATTATTATACGCCCTCTCAAGTAGAGAGATTACTCACGGCTATAGGCCGGAAAGGCGATCAAGCACGAGCCATAGTACATGGCCTATCTGATATAAAAATTGAAAAAGATAAAGCTTTAGATATGGCAATGGTTTTAAAAAAACAATATTCTCAAACCGTTGTGGACACTTACCCTCAGGCGATAAATCTCCCACCAGATAGCGCTGGAGCGATACTATCTTTGGTTTATAATCGTGGGCCATCATTAGCGAGGCCTAAACCGGGGGATTCAATTGATAGACGACGTGAAATGAGAGAAATTCGCGATGATTTTTCTCAAGGCAACATAAACAGTATTCCCAGCAGATTAAGAAGCATGAAGCGTTTATGGGCCAACCAGCGTGGATTAAGAAACCGTCGTGAAGGTGAGGCTGAATTAATTGAAAATGAATTGGCAAAAGGGATTTAATATGAGCTACTTAATTATAATATTTTTTTCTTTTATCACTCTTGTTTTTTCATCATTTAGTCAAGCTTGCGGTGATAATCCCAATGCTATTATTCAGGGGCCTTTCAAAGATAGTGCATTTAATGATGGGGTTGTTTGCTTTCAAAATACACCAGACAAAAGAAATATAATGTTTTATCTCAGTTATATGTCAAAGGATGGCATATATAACGAGGTGGTTGATACATATTATTACTCTGATGCGCCAGCCGAATTAATGTCTGTTTTCTTTTCTCCTGTCAATGGGGAAAAGAATATTGTAGTACTGCTTCGTTGGAATGTAAATTACGAAAGTAATGGAATTCAATATCCATATTTTTATGAGATTAAAACGTATCAGAAAGAAAATAATAACAGGTATAAATTGAATCTTGATTCCAATAAAGATACTCAGCTATCAGGCTATCAAATTAATAAAAATGGAAAGATCATTAATTACCCATTAGATAATGCAGGTAAAATTAAATCTTACCTAATAGAAAAGTATAGGCCGTAGTTTAAAGCATAACTTCAGGTCAGTAAAAATAATATCTATCAACGCAGTTCTAGTTATTCCCCGACACCGGCATCAGCCGGTGCTTTTCTTAAACCTCCCCCCACATCGTAGCGCCACGCTGACGAAGGGTTGTGTGACGGTTCCCCGCATCGTCACGTGCCATCTCTCCGCTGATGGATAGCAGCCAAATGATTTTCCCCTAATCAGGCACCAGCCTTTATCATTGACCAATCCGCCATGGCCCATGGCGGATTGGTCCCCGTCGGCAAACGCCGCCCTGAGATGAGAATTACCGCCTATGAAGTCATTTATCCGACAAGAGATTGCCCTGCCCGCTGGCCTGATCACCCTGGTTTTCTTCAAGACGCTAGGCAGCGACCTGCTGACAGAAGCGACTCCGCTCGCGATCTACCTGCCGGTGTCACTAGCCCTGCTCGCCATCGTCACCTGGGCCATCTTCTCCGTGGTGCGCCACTCTGATGCCCTGGCCATCAAGCTGGGTGAACCCTTCGGCACTCTGATCCTGACCCTGTCGGTCATCTCCCTGGAAGTGGTGATGATCTCCTCCGTGATGCTGACCGGCGATCCCAACCCTGTGATGGCCCGCGACACCATGTTTGCCGTGGTGATGCTGGTGATAAACGGCCTGGTGGGCTTCACCCTGCTGTTTGGCGGCTGGCGCTATCACACCCAGAATTTCAATCTGGATGGAGTGAAATCCTACCTGGTCGCCATCATACCGCTGGCGCTGCTCTGTCTGGTGCTGCCCAACTTCACCCAAGGCGGCACCCAAGGCAGCATGTCCAGCGCCATGTCCTGGATGCTGATCATCATCTCCATCCTGCTCTACGGCGTCTTCCTGCTGATCCAGACTCGCAGCCATAGCCACTTCTTCGTCGACAGCGATCATGAAGATCATGAGGAGCACCACGGCATACTGCGCAGCAACGTCTATCACACCCTGTTGCTGCTCGCCTACCTGGTGGTGGTGATCCTGCTGGCCAAGACCCTGGCCATTCCCATCAATCATGGAGTACAGGTGATGTCGGCTCCGCCCGCCCTCGGCGGTTTCATCGTCGCCTGTATCGTGCTCTCCCCCGAGGCGGTCGGTGCCATCAAGGCGGCCTTCAACAACCAGCTGCAACGCGCCATGAACCTCTATTTCGGATCCGTGCTGGCCACCATCGCCCTGACGGTACCCGCCGTACTGTTTATCGGCGCCCTGATGGGGCAGGAGGTGCGCCTGGGCCTCTCCGGCGCCAACATGGTGCTGCTCGCCACCACGCTCATGGTCTGCAAAGTGACCTTCAGCAGCGGTCGCACCAATGTGTTGCACGGTGCCACCCATCTGGTGTTGTTCGTGGTCTATCTGTTCCTGATGTTCGAGCCCTCCTGACAGGCACTGTTTTTGAGACGAAAAAAGAGCGCCTGGTGGCGCTCTTTTTGCTTTCTTGACGAAAGTTCTCTCGCGGAAATAGCTGCTTACAGGCTCGGCAAGATACCGGCCGGGATCAGATCGTTGTAGCTGGCGGCCCCCAGCAGGGCGGCAGCGGCTTCGATGTCCGGCGAGAAGTATCTGTCCTTGTCATAGAAGCTGACCTGGCTGCGCAGGCGACCCTTGGCCAGCTCGATCAGTTCGGTGCTGCGCAGGGGGGCGCGAAAATCCAGACCCTGGGCCGCAGCCAGCAACTCGACCGCCAGGATGCCGCGGGTGTTCTCCGCCATGTCGGTCAGGCGACGCGCGGCGAAGGTGGCCATGGATACGTGATCTTCCTGGTTGGCGGAAGTGGGCAGGCTGTCCACCGAGGCAGGATGAGCCAGGCTCTTGTTCTCGGAGGCGAGCGCCGCCGAGGTGACCTGGGCGATCATGAAGCCGGAGTTGACGCCGCCGTTGTTGACCAAAAACGCCGGCAGACCCGACATCCGCGAATCGATCAGCAGCGCCATGCGACGCTCTGACAGGGAGCCGATTTCGGCGATGGCCAGCGCCAGGTTGTCGGCGGCGAAGGCCACGGGTTCTGCATGGAAGTTACCACCCGACAGGATCTCCTCATCCTCGGCGAACACCAGCGGGTTGTCGGAGACCGCATTGGCCTCGCACACCAGTACCTCGGCGGCCTGACGGATCTGGGTCAGGCAGGCGCCCATCACCTGGGGCTGACAGCGCAGGGAGTAAGGATCCTGCACCTTCTCGCAGTTGTGATGGGACATGCCGATCTCGCTGCCCTCCACCAGCAGCTGGCGATAACAGCTGGCCGCATCGATCTGGCCGCGCTGACCGCGCACCGCATGGATGCGGGCATCGAACGGGCGACGACTGCCCAGCGCCGCTTCGACGCTCATGGCGCCGATAGTGATGGCACCGGCAAACAGATCCTCGGCGTGGAACAGTCCTTCCAGCGCGAATGCCGTGCTGGCCTGGGTGCCGTTGAGCAGCGCCAGCCCCTCTTTTGGCGCCAATGAAATAGGCTCGAGACCGGCAATGTTCAGGGCCGTGGCGGCATCCATCAGCTCACCCTTGTGGCGTGCCTTGCCCTCACCGATGAGCAAGCAGCTCATATGGGCCAGGGGTGCCAGATCGCCGGAGGCGCCGACGGAGCCTTTTTTGGGCACCACAGGATAGACTTCGGCATTGATCAAGGTGATCAGGGCATTGAGCACCTCCAGCCGGATGCCGGAGAAGCCGCGGGCCAGGGAGTTCACCTTGAGCACCATCATCAGTCGCACGGTGGCGTCATCCATGTAGGTGCCGATACCGGCTGCATGGGAGAGCACGATGGAGCGTTGCAGCTCGTCGAGCTGCTCCACCGGAATGCGGGTATTGGCCAGCAGGCCAAAGCCGGTGTTGATGCCGTAGACGACGCGGTTTTGCTCTATCACTCGGGTCACCACCTCGGCGGAGGCGCGAATGTCAGGAATGGCGCTCTCGTCCAACGAGAGGCACACCGGCTCGCGGCTGACGCGGCGCAGGGTGGCGAGATCCAGTTCGCCCGGTTTCACAGTCAATGCAAACATCTTATTTCACCTCACCAGTGTGGAAACCCTGCGACTCGAGCATGGGCAGATCCAGTTTCGCCTCATGGGCACAATCGATGGCAATCTCGTAGCCCGCGTCCGCATGACGCATCACGCCGGTGGCCGGGTCGTTGCGCAGCACGCGGCCAACCCGCTTGGCGGCATCATCGCTGCCATCACAGACGATGACCACCCCGGAGTGCTGGGAGAAGCCCATGCCGACCCCGCCACCGTGGTGCAGGGAGACCCAGGTCGCGCCACCGGCGGTGTTGAGCAGGGCATTGAGCAGCGGCCAGTCGGAGACGGCGTCCGAGCCATCCATCATGGATTCGGTCTCCCGGTTCGGGCTCGCCACCGAGCCGGAATCCAGGTGATCGCGACCGATGACGATGGGGGCTTTCAGCTCACCATTTTTCACCATCTCGTTGAAAGCCAGGCCGAGCCGCACCCGATCCTTGACCCCGACCCAGCAGATCCGCGCCGGCAGGCCCTGGAAGGCGATGCGCTCACGGGCCATGTCGAGCCAGTTGTGCAGGTGTGCATCGTCCGGGATCAACTCTTTGACCTTCTGGTCGGTTTTGTAGATGTCCTCCGGATCGCCAGACAGCGCCACCCAGCGGAAGGGGCCTATGCCCTGACAGAACAGCGGGCGAATGTAAGCTGGCACGAAGCCGGGGAAGTCGAAGGCGCTCGATACCCCCTCATCCAGCGCCACCTGGCGGATGTTATTGCCGTAATCGAGGGTCGCGGCGCCACGGCTCTGCAGGGTCAGCATGGCTTCCACCTGTCGCGCCATGGAGTGACGAGCCGCCTGGTTCACCTCCTGGGGGGCGGATTTTTGCAGCTCACGCCACTGGGCGACGCTCCACCCTTGCGGCAAATAGCCGTGGATGGGGTCGTGAGCCGAGGTCTGGTCGGTCACCACGTCCGGGGTGATGCCACGGGCCACCAGCTCGGCGAACACATCGGCGGCATTGCCGAGCAGGCCGACGGAGACGGCGGTGCCGCTGCATTTGGCGGCCTCGACCATGGCCAGCGCCTCGTCCAGGCTGTGGGCCTTCTTGTCGACGTAGCGGGTCTTCAAGCGGAAATCGATGCGGGTCTCGTCGCACTCGACGGCGATCATCGAGAAGCCGGCCATGGTGGCGGCCAGGGGCTGGGCACCGCCCATGCCACCCAGACCACCGGTCAGGATCCAGCGCCCCGCAGGCTCGCCGTTGAAGTGCTGGTTTGCCACCGCGAAGAAGGTCTCGTAGGTGCCCTGCACTATCCCCTGGGTGCCGATGTAGATCCAGGAGCCGGCCGTCATCTGGCCGTACATCATCAGCCCCTTCTTATCGAGCTCGTTGAAGTGCTCCCAGTTGGCCCAGTGCGGCACCAGGTTGGAGTTGGCGATCAGCACCCGGGGCGCATCCTTGTGGGTCTGGAACACCCCGACCGGCTTGCCCGATTGCACCAGCAGCGTTTGATCGTCCTCGAGCCGGGTCAGCACCTCGACAATCTTGTCGTAGCAGGCCCAGTTGCGGGCGGCGCGGCCGATACCGCCATAGACCACCAGGGACTGGGGGTGCTCGGCCACTTCCGGATCCAGGTTGTTCATCAGCATCCGCAGGGGCGCCTCGGTCAACCAGCTCTTGGCGGTCAACTGGGTACCACGGGCGGCGCGGATGACCCGGCTGGGATCATGGCGGGGATCCTGCTTCTGCTGCGGTTCTTGCTGCTGATTGTGCTCAGACATTTGACTCTCCTTGTTCACTGTGGGGCTAGGCCCGCTTATCTTGTTAATTGGTGAATGAGACGGGCGGCCACACGGGCGCTGATGCCGTCCCTATCCAGACTCGGGTTCAGTTCGGCCAGATCGGCGAGACGCAGCTTGCCGCTGGCACGGATCTCGGCGATCAGGGGTTCTAGCAGATTCAGGGCCACCCCATGGGCGGCCGGGGCACTGACCCCAGGCATCTGGCCTGCGGGCAGCACGTCGAGATCTATGGTCAGGTAGAGGTGATCCACCTCGGCGATAAAGGCCTCCAGGCCCAGGATCACGCCAGGTAGCTCCCGCTCCGTCATCTCTTCATCCTTGACGATCCAGACATTCAAATCGTCGGCGCGGGCGAACAGCGCCTGGGTGTTGGCCGTCTCGGCCACCCCCAGGCAGGCATAGCGAAATGCCGTGCCCTGCAGTTGGCACTGCTCGGCGATCTGGAAGAAGGGGGTGCCTGAGCTCGCCTGAGGCGCCTTGCGGCGCAAGTCCAGGTGAGCATCGAAGTTGATGATGCCGACGCGGCCACGGCCAGCCAGATGGCGGTTGAGGCCACTCCAGCTGCCGAACGCCACTTCATGCCCGCCGCCCAGTACCAGGGGGAACTGGCCATCGGCCAGCAAGGCCGCCACCCGTTCGGCCAACTGCTCGTGGGCCAGCTCAAGCTCGCCATCCAGACACGCGACATCCCCCGCATCCCAGGCCGGGCGGCGACCATGCCAGGCGGTATTGGCCAGCGCCTTGCGGATATGCAGGGGCCCCTCGGCGGCGCCGACGCGGCCCTTGTTGCGGCGCACCCCCTCGTCACAGGCAAAGCCGATCAACGCGACGCCCTTGGGGGATCCTGGCTGCCAGGGTTGGACCCGGTCGTGCCAACGCAGGGCCAGCTCACCATCTTCCGGATCCTGACGACCCTGCCAGACGCTCATATCAACCATGAATAGTCTCCTTGCCATTGGCGACGCGGCACACCGGCTGCTCGACACCGACCAGATAACTGAGCTCGGCGGGATGGGTGCAGCTCCAGACCACGAAGTCCGCCAGCATGCCGACCCGCAACTGACCGAGCCGCTCCTGCTCCCCCAAGGCACGGGCGGCGTGACGGGTCACTCCGGCCAGGGCCTCGGGGGGGGTCAGGCCAAACAGGGTGCAGGCCATGTTCATGGCCATGCGCAGGGAAACAATCGGAGCCGTACCCGGATTGATGTCGGAGGAGACCGCCATGGGCACATGGGCCCGGCGCAGCGCCTCGACCGGCGGCAGCTTGGTCTCCTTGAGGAAGTAGAAAGCAGTCGGCAGCAGGGTGGCGACCACGCCACGGTGGGCCAGGGCATGGATGCCGTCGACATCCAGATATTCGAGATGATCCACCGACAGGGCGCCGAAGTTGGCGGCCAGGGTGCTGCCCCCCAGGTTGGAGAGCTGATCCATGTGCCCCTTCACCGGCAGGCCATACTGGGCAGCGGCGAGGTAGACCTGCTCGGTCTGGGCCAGGGAGAAGCCGATATGCTCGCAGAACACATCCACCGCATCGGCCAGTCCGGCCTCGGCGGCGGCCGGAATGATCTCCTGGCAGATGGTCTCGACCCAGGAGTCCGGATCATCCTTGCATTCGGGGGGCACGGCATGGGCCGCCAGCAGTGTGGTCTTGACCCGGATAGGCAGAGACTGACCGAGGCGGCGGGCGACTCGCAGCATCTTGAGTTCATCCACCAGAGTCAGGCCATAGCCGGATTTGATCTCGACCGTGGTCACCCCTTCACGCATCAGCGCCTTCACCCGTGGCAGGGCGAGATCGTAGAGCTGATCCTCGCTAGCGGCACGGGTCGCCTTGACGGTGGAGAGGATACCGCCGCCACGCTTGGCGATCTCGGCATAGGGCACCCCTTTGAGGCGCTGTTCGAACTCTTCGGCCCGGCTGCCGGCGAACACCAGGTGGGTATGGCAATCGATAAGGCCCGGCGTCACCAGCTTGCCCTTCATGTCCTGCCAGTGAGCGGGGAAACTGCCCTTGAGTTCATGCATGGGCACCAGCGCCTGGATGACGCCATCCCGCACGCCGATGGCATGAGGCTCCAGCAGGCCATAATCGGCCAGATCGGGCCGCATGGTGGCTGGTAATACGTTGAGCCAGACCCGCTCGCAGTTCAACAGTTCCTTGTTCATATCGCCCCCACAAATGTATATACAATATGTTATAGCCGATCTCTGACAGAAAATACAGCGACGAGATCACATCTTGATAACAGTGGATTTACTTGAGTATAGCCATGAAAAAGCCCACCTGAGGGTGGGCTGATATCACACAAATATGTATATACAATTAAAATCAGGCGAGCCAACCCATGGCGATGGCCAGATGGCCCACGCCCCCGGCCAGCAGCAGGCCCAGCAAGGTACGAATGAGCCAGATCGCCAGCAACTGACCCACCCCGAGCGGGATCTTGGTGGCGAGGATGCAAGGGATAGAGGCAGACAGGAAGAGCACTGAGCTGACCGACACCACGGCCGCCACGAAGCGCACCAGCAGATCCGCATCCTTGAGCAGGATGGCGGGCAGGAACATCTCCGCCAGCCCAGCGGCCAGGGATCGCGCCGCCACCATGGGTTCATTCATGTCGAGCAGCCAGGTGATGGGCAGGAAGATCCAGCCGATCACATCGAACAGGGGGGTGTGCTGAGCCAGCAACAGCCCCATCAGCCCCACCGAAAGGATGGAGGGCACCACGGCCGCCGCCATCTGCACCCCATCGCGCAGGTTATCCAGCAACTGTCGCCAGGTGGCTGGCGCTTGCCGGGACTGGTTCAGACCCGCGGCCATGGCCGCCTGCCAGCGATTCATGCCGACGGGCAGAGGATCGTCCTGGCTACCGGCATCATCGAGGCGCGAGATGGGGGGAATGCGGGCCGTGATGGCAGTGATCAGGAAGGTGATGACCAGGGTCGACCAGAAGTAGAAGTTCCAGTAGGGCATCAGGTTGAGGGTCTTGGCGACGATGATCATGAAGGCCGCCGACACCGTCGAGAAGCCGGTCGCGATGATGGCCGCTTCGCGCAGGCTGTACTTGCCCGCCAGATAGACCCGGTTGGTGATGAGTAGGCCGACCGAGTAGCTGCCGACGAAGGAAGCGACCGCATCGATGGCGGAGTGACCGGGAGTGCGCCAGAGGGGACGCATGATGGGCTGCATCAAGACGCCAATCAGCTCCAGCAGGCCGAAGCCAAGCAGGAAGGTGAGCGCCAGGGCACCGATGGGAACGATCAATCCCACCGTCATCGCCAGCTTGTCGAACAGGAAGGGCAGACGATCCGGGGTCATCAGCCAGGCCGGGCCCACCCCGGTCAGGTAGACCACCGCCAGTCCCAATCCAAGCAGCTTGAAGACGGTCAGCACCCTGTCGATGGGGCGGGCACGCCAGCTGCCATTAAACAGAGGCGCGCAGGCGCCGTAGAGGATAAGCGCCATCACCAGGCTGACCGCCAGGGTGCGCTGCGCCACGAGCTGACTCGCCAGATGATCCACCAATATGGTGCTCTTGCCCCCCAGCTCGAAGGGCACGAAGAAGCTGCCGATGCCGATGATAGCGGTGATGATCAGCTTGAGGGCCGTACCGGCCCCCGTGCTGGGTGCCATGACCTGTTCCCTTTCCATCTTGTCTCTCCCTGTTGTCTTGACTCAGTGTTGACTCACCCTGGTGGGTCGTCTGCGTGGACGACCTTAAATGTATATACATATCTACACCAGTTCACCGAGAAGGACAAAACAAAAAATTAACAGGTTTGAAACATTGGGATCCCCGTTGGATCCCGGCAGGATCCCAGGCCAAAAACAACAAAGGCCCACGAGGGGCCTTGTTGTCGAGCCTTGGGCTCAGGACATGCGGGTCTGGGATCTCAGCTTGTAACGGGATCCCGGCGACAGCAACCGGGCGTAGGAGACCAGTGCCCCTTCCGACCAGGTGCGTCTGTGGAGCAGCAGACAGGGAATATCGACCCGGATCTGCAAGAGCCCCGCCTCCCCCGCACTCGGCAACACCGCCTCGACCACGTGCTCCATCTCGGAGAGCGGGCAGACCTCCATCAGGTAACGGTTCGGGGTCTGGCGCGTGAAGTCCTGCTCCCCGTAACCGGGCAACTGCCGGGCATCAACGAAACGCTCCTCAAGCTGCAGCGGCTCCCCATCGGCCTGATGGACGATCAGGCTGTGAAAAATGGGGGCACCGACTCGCAGACCCAGCTGCACCGCCACCTTCTCATCAGCGGCCTGACGTTCGAGGCGGATCACCCTGGCGCTGTACTCGGCACCCTGCTCCGCTATCTCGTCCGCTATGTTGCGAATGGCGAGCAGGGTCGACTCGGTGCGCCTGTCTGCCACGAAGCTGCCGGAGCCTGCGGTGCGGTTGAGCCAACCCTCGGCCACCAGTTCGCGCAGCGCCTTGTTGACCGTCATCCGGCTCACGGCAAACTGCTCGCACAGGGCGGCCTCGGTCGGGATCCTGTCTCCCGCCTCGTAGTGGCGCGAGCGAATGCCGTCGAGCACGTGTTGCTTGATCTGCAAATAGAGCGCGGGGGCCAACGGCAGCGTCCTCAGCGACGGCGATGGGGCGGACGCTTGTCCGGCCAGGCGCGATAGACATCGGGGATCTGATCCGGCCCGCTGATGCAGAGATCGAGATCGTGCAGCAGACCATCCTTGATGCCGTAGATCCAGCCATGCACCGCCAGCTCCTGACCCTTGCGCCAGGCGTTCTGGATGATGGTGGTGTAGCAGACGTTGGCAACCTGCTCGGCCACGTTCAGCTCGCACAGGTAGTCGAACCGCTCGTGCTCATCCTCGATGGCCTCGAGCTCTTCGCCGTACTTGAAGTAGACGTCTTTGATGTTGCGCAGCCAGTTGTCGATGAGCCCCAGCTCCTGGTTCTGCATCGCCGCCTTGACGCCGCCGCAACCATAGTGGCCGCAGATGATGATGTGCTTCACCTTGAGCACCTCGACCGCATATTGCAGCACCGAGAGGCAGTTGAAGTCGGTGTGCACCACCAGGTTGGCGACGTTGCGGTGGACGAAGACGTCTCCCGGCAGCAGTCCCATCAGCTGGTTGGCGGGTACCCGGCTGTCGGAGCAACCGATCCAGAGGTATTCGGGGGCCTGCTGGGCGGAGAGGGTAGCGAAGAAATTCGGATCCTCGGCCTTGATCCGCTCCGCCCACTCGCGGTTGTTGGTAAACAGGTCGTTCAACAGTTTCACTATCTGCTCTCCCTACTGTGGCAGTGGCGGCAACATAACATACACAAGGGTAACCAAGGCAAGGCCGACCAGATGCTCTCGAAACAAAAACAGGGCCATCAGGCCCTGTTTTGTCGATGAAGCATCACGCCACCATGGCGTCTTTCAGCTTCTTGAGTGCGTTCTTCTCAAGCTGACGGATCCGTTCGGCGGAAACGCCATAGCTGTCGGCCAGTTCCTGCAGCGTGGTCTTGTTGTCATCATCCAGCCAGCGTGCACGAATGATGTGCTGACTACGCTCGTCCAGGGTCGCCATGGCCGCACTCAGACGACGGGTGGCATGTTTGTCCCAGTTGTCGTTCTCTATGGTCGCGGCCAAGTCGGAGGACTTGTCTTCCAGATAGTGAACGGGGGCGAAGCCAGCTTCGTCATCTTCGTCACCGACCAGGTCAAACGCCTGATCGTAGTTGCTCATCCGCGCTTCCATCTCGGTCACGTCGCTGACCGAGACACCCAGCTCATCGGCGACAACCCGCGCCTCATCATGACTGAACCAGCCCAGACGCTTCTTGGATTTGCGCAGGTTGAAGAACAGCTTGCGCTGGGCCTTGGTGGTGGCCACCTTGACCATGCGCCAGTTACGCAGTACGTATTCGTGAATTTCGGCCTTGATCCAATGCACGGCGAAAGAGACCAGGCGCACACCGACGCTGGGGTCGAAGCGCTTGACCGCCTTCATCAGACCTATGTTGCCTTCCTGTACCAGGTCTGCCTGGGGCAGACCGTAGCCGGCATAACTCTTGGCAACGTGAACAACAAAGCGCAGATGCGACATGACCAGCTGACGGGCAGCCTCGAGATCGCCACCCTGCTGCAACCGCATCGCCAGCTCACGCTCCTCTTCCGCGCTGAGCACGGGGATAGCGTTAACGGCCTGGACATAACCTTCCAGACTGCCTTGGGGGATAAGGGCCATAGTGCGTTGCAATGAAGTTCCCATCTTTTACCTCTTACTCTTCAGTCGCGCCAGTCTAGCATCCTCACCGAGGCTGTCTAGAAAGCGACGACTATTCTGCGGCCTGAATCAAGTACTGAACCAAGTCAGAACCCGACACATATTAGGAATGCGGGATGAATCAAAAATGAACAGCCAAAAAAAGGGGGTCACAGTGAAGGACCCCCGAAAAGTAGCATGCTAAGTCCATTGTTGCGGAGCTCGCAACCTTCACATGCTTGCCAAGTCTGACGAGCGGGGGTCTTACGCCACACCCGTATAAGTTCGATTTTAAGACTGCGTCACGTCAAAAAGGTTCCACGGATCTTGAGAAGATCCTGGCGATCATTGACGTCCAGATTACTCGCTGAACGCCTCCTGTGCCAGAAAGGGTCACTTTTTTACTTGATCCAGCTCGCAAAATCCAGCGAGTTTTGTCTAAAAATGGGTCAAGAAGGCTCGATATCACGAATGTGACGGTGGACCGAAAACCAGGAAGCGATGAGTCCAAGCAGTGCCCCGAGCAGTATCAGGTTGATACCGTCTACCCCGCCCATGCCGACCAGGCGGAAATGGCTGTTGTAGAGACCGGCCAGCTCCTTGACCACCCCCTCGCTCCAGATCACCATCACCTCGGTCAGCCACCAGGCCAGCATGCCGCCGATGACGCCGTACCAGATGCCGGTATAGAGGAAGGGTCTGTGGATGAAGGCATCGGTCGCCCCCACCAGCTTGAGCACTTCGATCTCGGATCGCTGGTTGAGGATATTCAACCGCAAGGTGTTGCCGACGATGAGCAGCACGGCGGAGAGCAGCAGCACCGCAATGCCGGTGATGGTGTGGCGCAGCAGGTTCATGATGCCCTGCAAGCGGGTCAGCCACTGCAAGTCCAGCTTGCCCTGTTCGATACCGGGTTCATTCTCCAGCTTGGCGAGCAGCTCGGCCGCCCCGTCCGGGTTCTGCCAGCGCGGATCCGGGATCACGCTCAAGACAGGTGGCAGCGGGTTGCTGTCCAGATAGTCGAGGGCATCGCCAAAGCCCGAGATCTCGCGAAACTCCTTGAGCGCCTCATCCCGGTTCATGTAGGTCACCGACTCCACCTCGGGGTAGAGCTGAATGCGCTGCTTGAGCTCCTGAATGTTCTGCTCCGGCAACTCTTTGCGCAGGTAGAGGGAGATCTGCGAGCTATTCTGCCAATTGCCCTCCACCAGCTCGGCATTCTTGAGCAGCACATGGAAGCAGGAGGGCAGCGCCAGGCTCACACCAAGCACGGCCAGGGTCATCAGGGAGGCGAGCGGGTTACGCCACAGCTCGCCCAGACTCGCGAACGCCTGGCGCAGGTGATCGACCCAATACATGACGAAGCGGCGCAGCAGGGGCTGCTTGTGACGCACGATAGCCATCAGTAATCCTCCTGCTGGGAGTGCATTCGTCCCGCCTTGAGCGTGAAGGTGCGATAACGCATGCGGGCGATGAGCCCGAGATCATGGGTGGCGATGAGCACAGAGACCCCGAAGCTGTTGAACTCCTCGAACAGGCGCATGATGTCCATGGAGAGTTGCGGATCCAGGTTGCCGGTCGGTTCATCGGCCAGCAGCAGCGGTGGTTTGTTGACGATGGCGCGAGCGATACCGACCCGTTGCTGCTCCCCTCCGGAGAGCATGCGCGGCTGGTAGCGCTCCTTGCCGAGCAGCCCCACCTTGTCCAGGGCCGCCGCGACCCGCTTGTTGATGTCCCCATGGCTGTAGCCATCGATCACCAGCGGCAGCGCCACGTTGTCGAACACGGTTCTGTCCATCAGCAGTCGGTGATCCTGGAAGATCATGCCTATTTGACGGCGCACATAGGGGATCTGGCGGCGCTGGATCCGGCTCACATCCTCCCCATGAAAGAAGACGCGGCCATCTGTGGGCCGCTCCATCACGCTGATGAGTTTGAGCAGGGTGCTCTTGCCTGCCCCGGAGTGACCGGTCAGAAAGCCCATCTCCCCCTTGCGCAGGTGAAAGTTCACCTTCTGCAGCGCCTGATGGCCACCGCTGTATACCTTGCTGACCTGATCAAAACGAATCATCTCTGGCCCCTGAAGCTGAACGGGCCCCTTCTGCGGGGCACTGGAGAGAGCAAGAGGCCGCCCAAGGCGGCCCGGCTTGCTTATTCGTCGCGGCTAAACAGCGCCTCGATGAAGTCATTGGCAACGAAGGGACGCAGATCGTCTATCCCCTCACCCACCCCGATGAAACGGATGGGGATCTGGAACTTGTCCGCCACCGCGAAGATGACGCCACCCTTGGCGGTACCATCGAGCTTGGTGAGGGTGATACCGGTCAAGCCCACCGCCTCTTTGAACAGCTTGGCCTGGCTCAGGGCGTTCTGGCCCGTGCCCGCGTCCAGGGTCAGCATGATCTCGTGAGGGGCCTCCTCGTCGAGCTTCTTCATGACCCGCACCACCTTCTTGAGCTCCTCCATCAGGTTGCTCTTGTTCTGCAAGCGACCGGCGGTGTCGGCGATCAACACATCGGCGCCACGGGAACGGGCGGCCTCGATGGCATCATAGATGACGGAGGCAGAGTCGGCGCCGGTATGCTGGGCGATGACCGGCAGGTTGTTGCGCTGGCCCCACACCTGCAACTGCTCGACGGCGGCGGCACGGAAGGTATCACCGGCGGCCAGCATGACGCTCTTGCCCTCGGCTTGCAGCTGCTTGGCAAGCTTGCCGATGGTGGTGGTCTTGCCCACCCCATTCACGCCCACCATGAGGATCACATAAGGCTTCTTGCTGGTATCGATCACCAGGGGCTGCTCGACCTTGGCCAGCATCTCGCCCATGTCCTGTTTGAGCAGGCCATAGAGGGCTTCGCCATCCTTGAGCTGCTTGCGGCTGGCGTGCTGGGTCAGGCTGTTGATGATGCGGGTGGTGGTATCGACCCCGAGATCCGCGGTAAGCAACTGGGTCTCCAGCTCCTCGAACAGCTCATCATCAATCTGCTTGCCACTGAACAGGCTGAAGAAACCAGAGCCTATGTTCTCCCTGGTACGTACCAGGCTGCGCTTGAGACGGGCAAAGAAGCCCTCCCGCTGCGGCTTGGCCTGAGTATCATCGGCCACATCCGCCGCCAGAGGGAGCGCGGCCAGGGCGGCGGCCTCCTGCTCGGCGGCAACGCGAGCGGCCTCCTGCTCGGCAGCAACGCGAGCCGCTTCCTGCTCGGCGGCAACGCGAGCCGCTTCCTGCTCGGCGGCAACGCGGGCAGCTTCCTGCTCGGCGGCAATGCGAGCCGCTTCCTGTTCGGCGGCAACGCGAGCGGCCTCCTGCTCGGCGGCAACCCGAGCTGCCTCCTGCTCGGCGGCAACGCGAGCGGCCTCCTGCTCGGCGGCAACGCGAGCGGCCTCCTGCTCGGCAGCAACGCGAGCGACTTCCTGCTCGGCGGCAACGCGGGCAGCTTCCTGCTCGGCGGCAATGCGAGCAGCCTCCTGCTCGGCGGCAACGCGGGCAGCTTCCTGCTCGGCGGCAACGCGAGCGACTTCCTGCTCGGCGGCAATGCGGGCAGCTTCCTGCCCGGCGGCAACGCGAGCAGCCTCCTGCTCGACGGCAACGCGGGCAGCTTCCTGCTCGGCGGCAACCTTGGCCGCGTCTTCCTCCGGGCTCAGCAGCTCAGGATTGACGATGACGGGCTCCAGGGAGCTGGCGCACTCTTCGATCACCAGGGGCGCAGTGTTGAGATCCTCAGCCAAAGGATCGAGCAGGGGGTCTGCGTGCGGCAGGGAAGTCTCGCCGGACTCAGCGGAGATGACGTCGGTCGATGGGGAAGAAGTGGCGCTGGCGCCATTTTGGGTGCTGACAGTCTCGGATTGGGGTGTCTGTGGTTGGACAACCTCAGCCTCTTCTTTCTTGCGGCCGAACCCCAGCCAGGAAAACAAACCTTTTGCCATTTTTAAAAATACTCACTTCGTTGGCTGACTGCTAAGATAGCCGTCCCTCGGTGGGTCGGCATAAAAATGAACCGCCTTATACTATCACTTTATTTTCTGACGACGAAACGCGATGCCCAGAGTGAAATCCAGTCAAAACAGCCCGGCCCAGCGCCCGGGAGCCAAGGGTAAATCCGGCTTTGTCCGTATCATCAGTGGCCAATGGCGTGGTCGCAAGCTGCCGGTGCAGGATGTGGAGGGACTCAGACCCACCACGGACAGAGTCAAGGAGACCATCTTCAACTGGTTGGCCGCCCATGTCCGCGGCAGCCGCTGTCTCGACCTGTTCGCCGGTAGCGGGGGGCTGGGCCTGGAGGCGCTGTCGCGCTACGCCGAGCAGGTCACGCTGGTCGAGATGGACAAGGGCGCCGCCGATCAACTCAAGAAGAACCTGGCGGCGCTGGGCAGCAGCCAGGGTGCGGTGATCCAGTCCGACGCCATCCACTGGCTGCAAGGCCCCGTCACCCCTTTCAATCTGGTGTTTCTCGATCCGCCCTTTCGCCGTGAGCTGCTGCCGCAAGTGTGCGAGCTGCTGGAGCAACGGGGTTGGCTGGCAGCGGGTGCGCTCATCTATCTGGAGCGGGAGAAGGAGTTCGACGATCTGGTGCTGCCCGGCAACTGGCAATGTCTCAAGGACAAGCAGGCCGGTCAGGTCTGCTATCAGCTCTATGCAAGGAGCACCCCGGAGGCCTCTGCCTAAACGGTGTCTCATTGACGCGAGTGACTATGGTTGAACCACTGGGCCGCCTCTGCGTAAGATCTGTTCGATATTGGTGCTATTCAAGGGAGTTATACGATGGGACGTCTGCTTAATCTGCTGGCCATGGGCCTCACCCTCTTCTTCTGGTTTGGAGTCATCGTCAGTCTGGTGGTGACCCTGCCCGGCAAGCTGAGCAGCTTCTTGCCCATCTGCGGCGTCATAGTGGCGCTGATGCACTGGGTACAGGCCAGCATGATCCGCGCCGCCTGCAAGCCCCACTTCTTCGTGACCAACAGTGAATTTGTGCAGGTGCTGATCTTCGGCGTCTTCGGCATGCGCGACATCCGCGCCCGGCTCAAGGCCATTGTGGAGGCGGGCAGCAAACCGCAGTCATAAAAAAACCGGGTTGCCCCGGTCATCAATCTTGTCTGGAAGGCCTGCTTGTCAGGCCTTCTCTTTTTTACCGACGCTGAGGCCCAGCTTGATGGAGAGCGCGGCCAGCAACAGCAGCATCATGATCAGCGAGAAGAAGTTGCTGCCAAGCTCGGGGTACTGCACTTTTTGCAGCGCCGCATGACCAAAACCGCCGATAAAGAAGCTGAGCCAGACGCAGACCGGCGTATTGCCTTCCATGGGTTCGCTCACATAGCAGCGATAGAGCTGATGGGCCGCCAGCAGGAAGGCGATGATGGGGAAGAAGGAGAAGGGCACGGGATCCGATACCAGCACAGCGAGGCTGGCGTCACCACAGATGCCGACCAGAAGGGCCAGCAGCAGGGGGCGTTTGGGAATGGTGTTGATGTCATGCATGGGGAAACTCCTGTTGGCTCCTGACGGTTGACTCAAGACATGGCCTCGCGGCGGCGCTGATGCTGTAGCTCGGCGCCCATGGCGATCATCCGCAGCTGGCGCACGGTGCGATCGGCCAGGGCCCGGCACTCTTCACTGCTCATATCCAACGCATCGGCACCGGCGCTGAAGACGATGGTCACCATGGCCTCGGCCTGGATATAGGCCTCCTCCCGTGGCGCCCCCGACGTGGCTTCCAGATAGTCGGTCAGCTCGGCGATGAAGTGCTGTATCTCCCGGGCGACCGCCTGACGAAAGGCAGCCGACGTGCCGGAGCGCTCGCGCAGCAGCAATCGGAAGATATTGGGATTGTTTTCGACAAATTCCATGAAGGTCGAGACAGAGGTGATGATCACGCCACCGCCACCGGCGATCCGTTGTCGCGCCTGACGCATCAGCTGGCGCAGGGTCAAGCCCCCCTCATCGACCAGGGTCAGCCCCAGCTCTTCCATGTCACGGAAGTGACGATAGAAGGAGGTTGGCGCTATGCCTGCCTCCCGCGCGACTTCTCGCAGACTCAGGTTGGAGAAGCTGCGGTTGGCACACAGCTGGCTGAACGCAGCGTCGATCAGCGTACGCCGGGTCTTTTCTTTTTGCTCTGCGCGAATACCCACGAAAACAGTCACCTTCCACGTATCGAGGCCAAATGATAACCCGAAGGCGGGTCAGGCTGTCACTTTTTTACCATTGACCCGCCGCCGGGTTGCACAGAGAATAGCGCACAGCTGTTAGCTGAAAAGGACACTCCGAATGGAACGCCCACCCATTATCATCTCCAACACCCTGCTGTTTGCCCTGACCGGGCTGACGGCTCTGATTGCCGTGCCCTGGTACGGTCTGACCCATGGCTTCGATAGCTGGCAATGGGCCAGCTTCCTGGTGCTGTTTTGCTATTGCGGCATCTCAATTACCGCGGGCTATCACAGACTCTGGTCCCACAAGACCTACAAGGCGCACCCGGCGCTGCAGTGGCTGTTCGCCATCGGCGGCGCCCTCGCCCTGCAGAACTCGGCCCTGCACTGGTCCTCGGATCACCGCCGCCATCACCGCAACGTAGATGACGATCATCAGGATCCCTACTCCGCCAGCCGCGGCTTCTGGTACTCCCACATCGGCTGGATGCTGCGGGAATACCAGGGGGATCGCTATCACGACTACAGCAATGTGCGGGATCTGCAGAACAACCCCGTCGTTGCCTGGCAGCACAAACACTATCTGGCGCTGACCCTGGCCACCAACATCTGCATCCCGCTGCTGCTGGGGCTTATCCATGGCGATCTGCTCGGCATGCTGTTGCTGGCCGGGGTGCTGCGCATGGTGATGACCCACCACACCACCTTCTTCATCAACTCCCTGGCCCACATCTGGGGCAGCCAGCCGTTCACGGATCGCAACAGCGCCCGCGACAACGGCATCCTCGCCTTCTTCACCTTCGGTGAGGGCTATCACAACTACCACCACCTGTTCGAGAACGACTACCGCAACGGCATCCACTGGTGGCAGTTCGATCCGACCAAATGGTTGATCCGCTGCTCCGCCTGGCTGGGGCTGGCCAGGGATCTGCGTACCTGCCCGGAGGAGCGCATCGAGCAGGCACGGCTGCAGATGCAGCTCAAACGCGCCCATGCCAAGCTGCAAAAACGCGACGACATGGAGATGTGGCAGACGCTGCTGCAGGAGGAGTACGACAAGCTGAGCCAGCAGTTGCAGCACTACTACGCCAGCCGCAAGCGCCTGCTCGAAGAGCGTAAACGCAAGGCTCTGGCCCGCTACGATGCCCTCAAGCTGCAGCTCGAATACCGCAGCCTCAAGGGCGGTTTCCGGGTCAGTCGCCGCAACTGGAATCGCCTGCTGGCCAACCTGGCCTGAGCGCGCAATCGACAATAAAAAGAGCAGGCCCCAACACGGGGCCTGCTCTTTTTCATGGCATGGATGACTGCCGGGCAGCCTGCCCCCAGCTATCGACGAGAGGCTCAGCTCGGGCCAATGGCCAACGGTGGCGGGAAAATCCCATAAAAAATGGGGCGACATCTGCATGTCACCCCCTCGCAAATAGCATGTTCCATATTGGAATCCAATTCATCAATCACGCACCTGACTCCCGGGTTTCCGCTCCCTCGAGACGAGTGCCCACAGGAGCGATCCCATGGGTTGAATTGACGTTTCTTCTTCCACAACCCGGCGAACCGGGCTGTTTGTCCTTGCGATTGAAATCTTACTCAGTTCGTCATCGAAAAAACGTTTCGCCAGCATCCCGCCCCCCCGCATGTCCCCACACTCATCCGCTCCATGTTTTTATTTATGTTTAAAAACAGATGGTTGAAATCTAGCCTATGGCGTTATTGCTGCCTGCCTCGCCAAATGGCTTACAAGGCTTTGCGAGATCTCGCACAAGGGAGGGGCGAAAGCGCTACAGCCAGGGACGCAGCGGCAGCCAATGGCTCAGGCGGGCGATCAGGCGCCGCCACCAGGAGGAGACGGGATCGGGCTCGGCGGTCACCCCTTGCCAATGGGTCAGCCAGGCCTGCAGCTCGGCGCAGAGCGGCCCGCTATTGAGGCGCAGCATCAGTTCGGTGTTGAGGTGAAAGGAGCGCGGATCCAGATTGAAGCTGCCGAGCAGGGCCTCCCGCTCCCCCAGCAAGATCAGCTTGGCATGCAGGCTGAGCCCGCTGCTGGCCGGCAGCTCGGCCAGTCCGATACCCTGGCGCAACAACCAGGGTCTGTGGCGATAATAGGCACCATGCACCAGGGGCACGTCCGTGCTGGCCAGGGAGTTGGTGAGCAGCCTGATGGCGATCCCCTGTCGGCGCAGACGCTGCAATTCACGGCGCAGGCCCCGGGTCAGGATGAGGTAGGGACTCACCAGTTGCAGCATGCCCTGACACTCCCCCAGCCGTCGCCACAGGTAGCGGGCCGTGCCAGGCCGGGAGACCAGCCCCTTGCCAGGCCGGTCGAACAGCACCTCGGCCCGGCCCGGATGCCAGGTCAGCGGAGCCGGATCCTCAAACAGATCAGCGGGCAGATCGTAGATGGCAGCAACGGTGGGCTCGGTGAGGCTGAGCAGGAAATCGTTGATCACTCCCGCCTCCATCCGACCGGGACGACGGCGCAGCAAGCGGCGAACAGGTTGGCTCCAGCGGCTACACCAGAACTGATCGAATCCCTGCTCCAGTGACTGGCAGAGGGGGCCCCGGCAGCCAATGTCCAGATCGAGGAAGTGGGGACCGGTGCCCAGGCCGAAGTAGGCATCGCCGATGTTGCGCCCCCCCAGAATGCCGGTATTGCCATCCACCAGCAGCAGCTTGTTGTGCATGCGGTGATTGAGGCGACGGAAGCTGAAGCAGGCCTCCAGCAGCAGCGCCAATGGCCGCCAGCCCCTCAACCAGAACGGATTGAACAGCCGCACCTCGATGCCGGGCTCGCAGGCCACCATCTCCAGGAAGCGATTCTCCCCGGCGTAGAGATCGTCGATAAGCAGCTGCACGCGCACCCCGCGCCGGGCGGCGCACAGCAACTCGGCCAGCAGCAGCTTGCCGCTGCCATCCTCGGCCCAGCTGTAATACTGGGCCTGAACTCGGCTACGGGCGGCGCGGATCAGGGCCAGACGCTGTTTCAGGGCCAATGACGGCTCGGCCAATAGCACGAATTCCCCTTCCTTCACCCTGCCCCCTCGTCATCGCCTTGTCATGGTCATGGCCCATATAGTGACAGAACTGGTCGCCATAAGGAGCCCCCATGAACCTCAGCCAGCAGGCGTCACATCCTCCCGCTTGTCCGCCCCGCCATCAGCCTGAATGGCCATTGCCTCTCTGGTTTCTCCACCATCCGGATCCGGACCTCAGAGAGACCCGCATCAGTGCTGAGCGGTGGTGGCTTCAATCGCTGCGGCCTTGCCCTCTATCTGGGGCAGGCTGAACCGGTAGGCGACATAGTATTTGTAGATGGTGCCCACATAGTTGATGGGGCCCTGTCCCACCTCCTTGGCCACCAGCTGTTCGACGTTGCCAAACCAGACATCGGGATCCAGCCCCTGGTCTGCGGCCTTGTCCCGCAAGCTCTGCAACCGGTTAGGTCCGGCGTTGTAGGCGGCCAGCGCCAGCAGGTGACGATTGAGCACATCTATCTTGGGATCCTGGAAATAGGTGTCGAGCAGGAAGCGCAGATAACGGCAGGCTGCCTCCACATTGCCCTCCAGGGTGGCCAGCCTGGCGCCATTGATGCCCACCTCTGCGCCAGCCACGGGCCGCAGTTGCATCAGGCCTATGGCCCCTCCCGGGGAACGGGCGCCGGGATCCAGGCCAGACTCCTTATAGGCCAGCGCCGCCAGCATCAGCCAGTCCAGCTGATACTGCTTGGCATACTTCTCCAGCACGGTACGAATGCGGGTCAGACGGGAGAGCCGTTCGGTGGCAAGCAGGTTGCTCATGGGATCGCTCTGACTCAGCAGGCGCCGCAGCATGAGATCGCTGTAGAGGCGCCGGCTGTCGGTCTTTGCCAGGTAGCGGTTGGCGGCATCCAGCAGCCCGGTGCTGTGCTTGGGCAGCGCCCAGGCACTCTTGCCGTTGTCACGCAGGGGCACCAGCTTGTGCGCCTTGAGGCCGGGCAACATGTCGAGCCAGATCCGCCCCTTGAAGCTGTCGGTCACCGTCAGCGGCACCAGACCGGCGGCCACCATCTCCAGCAGATCGCCATCCTGCAGGTATTCGGGCACTGTCTCGATATAGACGGGGGGCAGGCCCAGCTCCCGCAGCAGACGATTGAGATGCTGCAGGCTCTCGTAATAGCTTGAGCTTTCGCGCACCCAGATGCGTCTGCCGGAGAGTTGGGTGATGCGGTTGAAGGCGGGCAGATCCTTCTGACTCACCACCCACTCCTCGATGGGCGCTATCACCGGCTGGGTAAAGCTGACCTGTTCCAGGCGCCCCTGGGTCACGGTGAGGTTGGCCGCCACCATGTCGCCACGCCCCTCGGCCAGATAATCGAGCAGCTTGTCCTGGCGTACCGGCACGTAGACCACCTTGAGCTTGATGGGATCCTTGGCCAGATAGGTTTGATTGAGCCAGCGTTCGAAGCCTTGCAGCTGATTGACCAGCACCCCGCGCTCCAGCCCCTTGTCAAAGAAGAAGAAGCCGCGCTCATAGACCACCAGGGCCCGCAACTCCTTGCGCTGCAAGATATTGTCGAGATCCCCTGGCTGAGGGAGCAGGTGCGGCTTGAGATCCGCCGCCAACAGGGGGAGAGAGAATAACCAGGCCAGCAGAGCCCATAACCATAGCCGCATCTATTCGCCTTCCTTGACCGGTGCACGCCGGATGGCCCCAATAATGATGAAAGATAGAACGAGACCCGGGGCAGAGGGGCCGACACGGCAGCATCCCGCTGCCGTGATCGAGGGGCACCCTAGAGTGAACGGGCCCGCAACTCGAAGATCAGCTTCTCGGCGGTGCAGGTAAATTGCAGACGCACCTTGAGCTCGACCCCGTCAGCCACCTGGCTCAGCTCGCAGCTCACGTCGGCCGCTTCGCTCACCTGCCTGGCCAGGGTCTCATAGCTGACCAGCTTGGCACGAGCAGCCTGCTCGGTCGGCGCCGCTATCACCAGATCCAGCACATCATCGCCTTCGCCAATGATGGTGCCTATCTCGGCAAAACAGCCGCAGCTGTCACAGGTCTCTTGCACTTTATCTTCTACCGACATGATGACACTCCTACTTCAATAAGATGATTTCAAGCCCGAGGTATCGGGATGTCAGTTGTAACAGACGAGAGGGGGTGACGGGTTGGGCGAAATCAAGAGTGAGCCAAATAAGGCGGCAACACCACCAAAAAAATACGGCGACCCAGGGCCGCCGTATCAAGTTGGTGCTACTCGTCCCCTCAACCGTCACCTCCTGTGACAGCTAGCCTTCGGCCAGAGACGGGACTCAGGATAGGGGGATGGAGATATGAATACAAATGGTATAAATTCATCTTAGAATTGAGGGAGATTCATAACACATGTTTCTGGAACAGCTGGTCCGCACCGATCTCAACCTGCTCATCATCTTGCAAGTGCTGCTGGAGGAGCGCAACGGCAGCCGCGCCGCCCGTCGCCTGCACCTCAGCCAATCCGCCGTCAGCAAGGCCCTTGGCCGGTTGCGGGACGCCTTCGCCGATCCGCTGTTTATCCGATCCGCCTATGGTCTTGAGCCCACGCCGCGCGCCCTGGCCTTGCAGCAACAGTTACAGCCAATACTGCTCAGTCTGGACACCTTGCTGCAACCGCCCGCGTTCGACCCCTCGAGCTCGGAGCGCGAGTTCGTCATCGCCAGCATGGACAGCGCCTTCACCCTGTTTGCACCTCTCTACCTGCGCGAGCTCAAGCGTCGCGCCCCCAGGGTGCGGTTGCGCTACGAGGAGTGGACGGAGCACAGCCTGACCGAGATGGGTCAGGGTCAGGTCGATCTTGCCATCACGGTACGGGAGAACTGCCTCACCTCCGACTTTCGCCAGGACACCCTGCCCGGCACCATCTGCCAGCGGCTGCTCGCCATCGACAACCTCACCTGCCTGGTGCGGCTCGATCACCAGGCCCTGACCGAGCCCGACTGGGATCTGGCCCGCTACCTCACCTATCCCCATGTGCAAACCTATTGCGAGGGACGGGATCGCTGGATGCTGGATCACAAGTTGGCGGGACAGGCGTTGCAACGCCGCATAGAGGCCACGGTGCCCTCCTTCGAAGCGGCCCTGCGCATGAGCATGCACTCGGACATGATAGTGACCCTGTCACGCCTCTATGCCCGCCACGCCACCCAGGTCTACCCCTTGACCCAGCTGCCGCTGCCCATCGCCCTGGACAGCATCTCCCATCTGCTGATCTGGCATCAGAGCCATGAGGCCGACCCTGGCCATCGCTGGCTGCGGGAGACCCTGCTCGAGCTGATCCTCGCCGGGTTGGCGGAGGAAGCGGCCTGAGCGCTGGCGAATAATGAGTAAGCCCCTCTCAGCCCGCCACAAACAAGGAGCCCGGCACTGGGCCGGGCTCCGTCTATCGTCCATGGGGTGGCGTACCCGGGCTTAGCTCACCCTTAGCCCACGACCAGCAAGTAGTGATGCACCCCATCGAGCAACATCTGCACCGCGATCATCACCAGCAGCATGCCCATCAGCCGCTCCACCGCCGTGAGTCCTCGCTCACCCAGCAGCTTGTTGAATACCTCGTAGAACATCAGGATGACGGCGCTCGCCCCCCAGGCCATCAGCAGCGCCAGCGACCAGTCGGTCATGCGACCCGGCGCCTGGTTGGCAAGCAGCAGCAGGGAGGCCAGGATGGATGGCCCCGCAATCATGGGGATCGCCATGGGGACCAGGAAGGGCTCCTCCCCCGCGGCCAGCCCGGTCACCCCGCCGGGGCCCGGGAAGATCATCTTGATGGCGATGAGGAAGAGAATGATGCCCCCCGCGATGCTCACCGCCTCCTGACGCAGATTGAGGAAGCTCAGGATCTGCTGACCGGCAAACAGGAAGCCCATCATGATGGCCAGGGAGAACAGCAGCTCGCGCATCATCACCTTGCGGCGCCGCTTGGGGTCGATATGGCGCAGGATCGAGAGGAACACCGGCAGGTTGCCGAGGGGATCCATGATCAGAAACAGCATGACGGCGGCGGAAAAAGTATCCATAGCGCTTCCAGGGGAACAAGAACGAAGAGAGGGGCGAATATAGCAAAGGGAGGGGGTCTCTGCGAGCCCATGAGCGGGCTCGCAGTCACGCAATCATCGAAGCGGGTTGCTAGCCGTGGCGGCAGATCTTGTCGGCACGGGTCTGAAAACCCTGCTCACTGTCGATGAACTTGCCTCGCTCACGTAGGAAAGCGATGAGACCATCGGCATCCAGGTCGCTCATGCGGCACGTGTGGTAACGGGCATCGACACCAAAGTGACTGGCCATTGCCTGCTTGAGGCTCCCTTCGCTGAACGGCCCCCCCTCGGACAGCATCATCTCCATCACCGCATGACCATGGATAGACTCGGACATCTTTCACCTCCAAATGACCCTCATGAGCATCCATTACAACCTGCCCCAGGCGGGGACTCCTTGATATATGCCAATAAATGCGCAATTAACCGCACGTCAGGCTGGCCCCGATGGTCTCTTTGTCGATAATGTGGCAACCGGATGAGGGGATGGCTACACTGGCGCCCTTTTCGCCACCACGACTGAAAATAAGGACATTGGCGTCATGCTGTTCCATGGACGGGCCTTCAAGCCCTGGCGGATCTGGACCCGCCGCCCCCTCTGGCTGAAGACCTTGATCGGCATGCTGACTGGCATCGCCATCGGTCTGGGCTGGAGTGAGCAAGCACTGCTGCTCAAACCCATAGGCACTCTGTTCGTCAACACCATACAGATGCTGATGGTGCCCCTCATTTTCTGCTCCATCATCGCCGGCCTCACCGGCCTGCTCAAGGGCCAGACCCTCGACCGCGTCGGGATGCGCGCCATCGGCTACTACCTCTGCTCCACCGCCCTGGCCATCTGTATCGGCCTGATGATGGGCTGGCTGCTCGAACCCGGAGTCGGCGCCGATATGGGCCCCTACCAGCGGCCAGCGGCGATCCAGGATCTGACCCTGGCCACGGCGCTGACCCAGCTGGTGCCGCGCAACCCCATCCAGGCCATCGTCGATGGCAAAATACTGCAGGTCATCGTCTTCGCGGTGGCCCTGGCTCTGGCGCTCAATGCCAGCGGTCGCCGTGGTCGTCCGGCCATACGTGCCTTCACCTCCCTGGCCGATGGCATGTTCACCCTGACCCAGATGGTGATGTCCCTCGCCCCTTATGGGGTCTGCGCCCTGATGGCCTGGATGACGGGCAAGTATGGCGGGGCCATCATGCTGCCCCTGTTCAAGGTGATTGGCGCCGTCTACCTCGGCTGCCTGCTGCATGTGCTCGGTGTCTACAGCAGCCTGTTACTGCTGCTGGCACGGCTCAACCCGCTGCACTACTTCAAGAGCATCATCGATGCCCAGGCGGTGGCCTTTACCAGCAGTTCGAGCGAGATCACTCTGCCCATCAGCCAGAGCTGTGCCGAACGCAGGCTGGGGGTGTCGCCCCGCATCGCCGCCAAGGTGCTGCCCATAGGCGCCACCATCAACATGGATGGCACCGCCCTCTATCAGGGGGTCACGGCCCTGTTCGTCGCCCAGGCCTTTGGGGTGGATCTCCACCTGTTCGACTATCTAATCATTATCAGTATCGTCACCCTGGCCAGCATAGGCACCGCCGGCACCCCGGGCACGGGTCTGATGCTGCTGACCCTGACCCTGACTGCGGTGGGCTTGCCTCTGGAAGGGGTGGCGCTGATCGCCGGCATAGATCGCATCCTCGACATGGCCCGTACCACGGTCAACGTCTCGGGCGATCTGCTGGTCTCAGTGTTGATCGGCCGCCGTGAAGATGAGCTGGATCTGGCGATCTACCAGGATCCCAGGGCCGGGGAAGAGAGTGATTTCAGCGCCCGCTGAACCAGGCCCAGCATGCCATCAACAAACAGGGGCCCAATCAAGGGCCCCTGTTTGTTGATGGATGCCTCGTCAGGCATCGTGGGGATCATGGTGGCAACGCCAGCAGATCTCGAAGTTGGCCTCGTTTTCCTCCCCGCACTGGCCACAGAGCCAGCCATTGCCCTGCCGCTGCTGGTAGCGCTCTATCACCCGCCCGGCCCGGCTGCGATCCTGCTCACGTACCAGCAAGGTTACCTGCAGCAAGTCCACCGGCAGCTCACCGATGGCCCCGGCCAGCCCCTCACCGCTGAGCCTGACCGGGATCCCTTCCACTTCCAGCGCCCCCTTGAGGGCATGGGCCTCCAGAGTGTGAGAGGCGCGATACAGATTGAACCAGTTATCCATCTTGCTCCTTCATAACAGCTTGTCGATACCGAATTCTTCCCCGTGTTGCACCATGAAGTCGATGAAGACGCGCAACTTGCGCGGCATCAGCTGACGCTCAGGAAACAGCAGGTAGAGCGAAACTCTGGGTTGGCGCCACTCGGGCAACAGCGACACCAGACTGCCGGCCGCCAGTTCATCCTGACAGAGCATGGCGGGCAGAGAGGCCA
This sequence comes from Aeromonas rivuli, assembly GCF_000820045.1. Taxonomy (GTDB): domain Bacteria; phylum Pseudomonadota; class Gammaproteobacteria; order Enterobacterales; family Aeromonadaceae; genus Aeromonas; species Aeromonas rivuli. The sequence continues at coordinate 102,017 of NZ_CDBJ01000016.1, forward strand.
GACCGAGCCCCACCTTGGCCGCCTCCCTGGCACAGGTAATATTGTTGACCACGAAGCGGGAGGGCGGATCCACCAGCACCTCCTCCTCCCCACGCTCGAAACTCCAATGGTTGGTGAGAAAGCCGCTGCTGACCTTGATCCGCTCATGGCTCGCCAGATCCTCGGGCCGCAGAATGGCCCTATGACTCGCCAGATAAGCAGGACTGGCACAGAGGATCCGCTCCGTGCCCCACAGCCGGCGAGCCGCCAGGTTGGAGTCTATCATGTCGCCGACCCGCACCACGGCATCCAGCCCCTCGCTGATGGGATCCACCACCCGGTTGGTCAGCTCCAGCTCGACCTTGAGCGCGGGATAAGCCTGCAGAAAGCGGGCAACCATGCGGGCCACCACCATCTGCCCCGTCTCGATGGGCACCGCCAGCTTGAGCACTCCCGTCACCGCCTGCTGGCTGGCACTGAGCATCAGCTCGGCCTGGGCCAGCTCGTTCACCGCCTTGCTGCAGCGCAGGTAATACGCCTCCCCCGCCTCGGTCAGGGTGAGCTGACGGGTAGAACGATAGAGCAGTCGCACCCCGAGTCGCAGCTCCAGCTCGGCGATGCGACGACTGACGGTCGCCTTGGTCATGCCCAGCTCTTGCGCGGCCGCGGTGAAGGAGCCCTTGTCGACAATCCGCACCAGAATAAGGGCTGCGTTCAAGTCCATTGTTGCACCAGTGAAACTGTATTTCTCATGGAACGATACTAATCGAAACAGTGACAGGATGTTAGCCTGTTCACCTTAAGTTCAGGAATAGACCCCATGAGTCAACAAAAGAAGATCCCCCTGCTGGTCGCCATGGTGCTGCTGCTCCTTGGCCTGCTGTTCGCCCTGTATTGGTACGGTTACGCCCGCTACTTCGAGCGCACCGACAACGCCTATCTGCAGAGCGAGATGACGGGCATTGCCACCAAGCTGCCCGGCTACATCAGCGAGGTGCTGGTCACCGACAACCAGACCGTCAAGGCGGGCCAGCTGATTGCCCGCCTCGATGACAGGGAGTACCGCGCCCAGTTAGCCGAGGCCGAGGCCAACGTCGCCCTCAACCGGGCGGATGCCGCCAATCTGGAGGCCAACCTCATCCAGCAGCACAGCGTGATCCGCCAGGCCGAAGCCAAGGTGAACGAATCCAGAGCCGAGGTGGTGCGGGCCCGGCAACAGGTCAGCCGAATTGGTCGGCTCAACACGGCTCACTACAGCTCCCAGGACAATCTGGATGAAGTGCGCGCCAACTTGCAGGTCAGCCAGGCCCAGCAGCAGGATGCCGAAGCCGGGGTACAAGCGGCGCGGGATCGCCTGGCCGTGCTCACCTCAGAGCGCGATCAGAGGCAGGCGCTGATCGATCTCAGCCTGGCTCAGCTCGCCAAGGCCGAGTTGAATCTGAGTTACACCGAGATCAAGGCCCCCGCCGACGGGGTCATCGGCAAGCGCAGTCTGCGCGAGGGGCTCTATGTTCAGTCCGGCATGCAGATAGCCAGCCTGGTGCCCCTGAGCGGAGTCTGGGTCGAAGCCAACTTCAAGGAGACCCAGCTCGCCAACATGGTGCCTGGCCAGAAGGTGGAACTGATCCTTGATGCCTATCCGGACCAGCCGGTCGAGGGGATCATTGACAGCCTCTCCCCGGCCACCGGGGCCAAGTTCGCCCTGCTGCCGCCGGAGAACGCCACCGGCAACTTCACCAAGATAGTGCAGCGGGTGCCGGTCAAGATCCGCATCCCGGCGCCGGGGGCCCTGACCGGCAAGCTGCTGCCCGGTCTCTCCACCGAGGTGATAGTGGATACCCGCAGCACCGGTGACACCGAGTCCCAGCTGGCCGCCCACTGATGGAAGCCGTACCGCGTCGCAACTGGATCGCCGTCATGGGGGGCCTCATTGGCGCCTTCATGGCCATCCTCGATATCCAGATCACCAATGCCTCCCTCAAGGACATTCAGGGGGCCCTCTCGGCCACCCTGAGCGAGAGTTCCTGGATCTCTACCTCCTATCTGGTGGCGGAGATGATCGCCATACCGCTCAGCGGCTGGCTCAGCCGCGGCCTGAGTGTGCGCCGCTATCTGCTGTGGACCACCGGGGCCTTCATCTTCTCCTCCGTGCTCTGCTCGTTCAGCTGGAACCTCACCAGCATGATAGTGTTTCGCGCCATGCAGGGCTTCACCGGCGGCGCCCTCATTCCCATGGCCTTCTCGCTGATCATCAGCCTGCTGCCGCTGCACAAGCGGGCCACCGGCATGGCGCTGTTTGGCCTCTGTGCCACCTTCGCCCCCGCCATAGGCCCGACCCTGGGGGGCTGGCTGACCGAGCAGCTCTCCTGGCACTACATCTTCTACCTCAACGTGCCGCCCGGTTTGCTGGTGATGGCCATGCTGGCCCATGGTCTGGACAGAAAAGCCATCGACTGGACCATCATGCGTCAGGTCGATCTGGTGGGCATCCTCACCATGGCCGTGGGACTCGGCCTGCTGGAAGTGGTGTTGGAAGAGGGCAACAGGGAGGACTGGTTCGGCTCTAGCTTCATCGTCAAGCTCACCCTCATCTCCGTGGTGGCGCTGATCTTCTTCGTGATGAGTCAGCTACTGCGCCGCCACCCTCTGGTCAACCTGCGGCTGCTGCACAACCCGCGCTTCGCCCTGGCCTGCTTCGCCTATCTGGTGCTGGGCATGGCGCTGATGGGATCCATCTATGTGCTGCCGCTCTATATGGCCCAGATCCACAATTACAATGCCCTGGAGATTGGCGAGGTACTGATGTGGATGGGGCTGCCCCAGCTGCTGGTGCTGCCCCTGGTACCCAAGCTAATCCAGAAGATAGACCCGCGCTATCTGGTCAGCTTTGGCTTCCTCATCTTCGGTCTGAGTTGCTTCATGAACGTCAACATGAGTGCCGACTACGCCGGGCCCCAGCTGATCCAGTCCTTGATAGTGCGGGCGCTGGGGCAGCCTTTCGTCATGGTGCCCCTCTCCCTGATCGCCACCGCCAGCCTGACCCAGGATGAGATCCCCTCCTCCTCCACCCTGCTCAACGTGCTGCGCAACCTGGGGGGCGCCTTCGGCATCGCCATCATCGCCACCCTGCTCGACAACGACACCCGTGTGCATGTCAGCCAGATCACCAGCACCCTGGCCGCCAGCAGCATCGAGGGGCAGGCCTATCTGATGAACCTGGCCAGCGCCATGCAGGCCCAGGGCAGCGACCCCGCCATCGCCTATCAGCAGGCCCAGGCCAGACTGGCTGGCACCATAGAGCGGGATGCCGCCATCATGGCCTACAACAAGGTGTTCTATGTGATGGGTATCTTCCTGCTCATCGCCAGCGCCCTCGTCTTGTTCCTCAAATCCCCCGCCCCCAGGGCGAGCGACGCCGAACCCCTGGAGGCGCATTGACGAGAAGAGAGAGCCTGAAGCCTGCGCAAGCGACACACCGCCATCCACTGACCGCGCATTGACGACAGAGGGGCCCTTGGGGCCCCTTCTGCTATGTGCTGTGATAATGCGTGGATGGCTGGCTTAACTCGCCAGGGAGGCGGCAATCAGGAACTGGGCGGCAAAATAGCTGCTCATCACCCAGGCACTGGCATGGGGGAAGGGGCGGCGGAAGCGGTTGAGGGCCAGCAGAGCATCGGAGCAGAGGAACAAGAGTGCGCCGACCAAAGCGGCGGCACTGCCCGCCGTGAGAGAGGCGCGCCAGGCGGCGGCGGCGACCCAGACCAGACCTATCATCATCAGGGTGTAGCAGAGCATGGGCCAGCGCATCGACCCGAGGTGAGGGCGCAGCAAGCCGAAATAGAGCCCGGCCACCAGGATCAGCAGCAAGCCATCCACCAGATTGAGCACCAGTGGCCCCTGAGCCAGCCCGACGATGTAGCAGAGGTGTGCGACAAGAAATGCCGCCAATCCCTGCAAGAAACGATCGACCGGCAACATCAACATGACGTCGCCAAGCAGGGAGAGACAGAGGCCGAGCAGGATCCAGGCGTGGGAGCCATTTTGATCGTCCCCGTGATAACCGAACGCCAGGGCCACGATCAACAGCATGGTCAGCGGCTTGCTCAGGTAGAACTGGCGGGTATCTGTGCCGTAGGCGGCCTTGATATGCCACCAGGCAGACGCGATGATCAACACACTCAACCACATGCCGGATACCTCTTCCCCATGACGATGCTTGCCTGGCGAAGTGAAGACCCAGTGCCGCGCTAGGGTAGCAAATTCCCGCTCTCGGGGGCAGGGGTGAGACACGAATGAGCTGGTTACGCCTAAAGTCTAATTGCCCTCTCCCCTGCCGATCAGGCATAAGGGTGTCTCTGGAGGAACACCATGGAAGAGCCAATGAAAAACTATCTGCCCGCCATCGATATCATGATGTGCCACCTCGGCATCAGCTTCGAGCAAGCCTGTGAGCAGCTCGGCCTGACTCTGACCGAGCAGCAGACCCTGAGCTCAATGCAGAGCCGGGAGCTGCAGGACTGATGTTCCTGCCCTGTCCTGGAGAGCCCAGGAGATAAATGCGACAAGGCGCCTGCGGGCGCCTTGTCTTTTCTGGCAAGTCACTCGGGCCCTCGCTCCCCGCCACGGCCACAGCGCCATGCCCCATAAAAAACGGCGCCGAAGCGCCGTTATCATGATGGGAGTTACTGCCTTGTTCAGGCGGCCTTTTGCCGTCTGCGTTGCAGCATCACTATCAGGCCAAACAGCAGGAAACCTGGCAGCCACATCAGCTCCTTGCGCCAGCCTTCGGTCGGGGCACTGACGGCGACTATCTGCTGATCAAACTGCAGATTGGCATCGGCCGCCGGGCTGCCGAAGGCCACGTTGTCGATCAGCGTCTTGCCGTCCTGCTCATAGAGACTCAGCCCCAGCTTGGCCAGGCGCTCCTCGCCGGTGGCGCCCTGTGGCACCCCTAGCAGCAGGCTGTACTCTCTGTGCTTGCCGACCGCATCTTCCCCGGCGATACGCAGCCGCAGTGTGCTTTCGGCCGCCACGTCACCCAGGGTCTGGGTCAACTGAGCCGGCGGCGTATCACGGTAGGGGTTATGCACCATGTCCATCCAGAAGCCGGGGCGGAACAGGGTAAAGGCAACCAGCAGCAGGGCCAGGCTCTCGTACCAGCGGCTCTTGACCAGGAAGTAACCCTGGGTCGCCGCGGCGAAGATGAGCATGGCGATGGTCGCCACCACGAAGATCAGCACCCCGTGGCTGAAGTCGACATCGATCAGCAGCAGATCCGTGTTGAAGATGAACAGGAAGGGCAGCGCCGCGGTGCGCAGGCTGTAGTAGAAGGCCGTGATCCCGGTCTTGATGGGATCGCCCTTGGAGACGGCCGCCGCCGCGAAGGAGGCCAGCCCCACCGGTGGGGTCACGTCCGCCATGATGCCGAAATAGAACACGAACAGGTGCACAGCGATGAGCGGCACTATCAGGCCGTTCTGCTGCCCCAGCGTCACCACCACGGGCGCCAGCAGGCTGGAGACCACTATGTAGTTGGCGGTGGTCGGTAGCCCCATACCGAGGATCAGGCTGAGCACGGCGGTCAGGATCAGCATCAGCAGCAGGTTGCCCATGGAGAGCACCTCCACCAGGTCCGCCAGTACCAGGCCAACCCCGGTCTGGGAGACGGCACCCACTATGATGCCGGCCGTCGCCGTCGCGATGCCGATGCCAATCATGTTGCGGGCACCGGCGATCAGCCCCTCCCGCAGATCCACGACCCCGTCCCGGACGCTGCCGTAGTCATGCTTGCCATCGGTGCGCAGCCAGTTGAGCAGTGGCCGCTGGGTGAGCAGTATGATCACCAGCATGACGGTGCCCCAGAAGGCGGACAGACCCGGCGAGAGCCGCTCTATCATCAGACACCACACCAGCACCACCACGGGCAGCAGGAAGTGCAGGCCGGAGAGCAGCACGGCGCGGGTCTGGGGCAGTTCGGTCAGGGGTTTGTCCGGATCTTCGGCCGGCAGGGGTTCATTGCTGGCGGCAATCTTGAGCAGACCCACATAGGCCAGTGCCAGCAGCAGACTGACCCCCTCGAGGGCATAGTCACCCAGGGCAGGTTTGAGCCAGCCCAGACCATAGTAGACCGCGAGCGACAAGCCGCTGATCAGGACTGTGCCAAAGGCAAAACCGGTCAGGCGACGCAACCAGGTCTTGGGCTGCTGGCCACCGATAGGCTCCATGCCCAGCTTGAGCGCTTCCAGATGCACGATGTAGAGCAGCGCTATGTAGGAGATGGCTGCCGGCAGGAAGGCGTGCTTGATGATCTCCACATAAGGAATGCCTACGTACTCGACCATGAGGAAGGCCGCGGCCCCCATCACGGGCGGCATGATCTGGCCATTGACCGAGGAAGCGACCTCCACGGCCCCCGCCTTCTCCGCACTGAAGCCGACTCGCTTCATCATGGGGATGGTGAAGGTGCCGGTGGTGACCACGTTGGCGATGGAGGAGCCGGAGATGAGCCCGGTCAGGCCCGAGGCAACCACCGCCGCCTTGGCGGGGCCGCCGCGCAGGTGGCCGAGCATGCTGAAGGCGAGCTGGATGAAATAGTGACCGGCACCGGCTCGCTCGAGCAGGGCACCGAACAACACGAACAGGAACACGAAACTGGTGGAGACACCCAGGGCGATGCCGAATACCCCCTCAGTGGTGATCCACTGGTGGTTGGCCAGGGCGGTGAAGCTGACCCCGCGGTGGGCAAGCAAGCCCGGCATATAGGGACCGGCCAGGCTGTAAATCAGGAAGACCAGCGCAATCACGGCCAGAGCCGGGCCCAGGGCGCGGCGAGCGGCTTCCAGCAAGAGCGGAATGCCGATACAGGCGGTGATCAGATCTGCCGTGGTGAGATTGCCAGGGCGCTGGGCCAGGTCCTGATACATCACAAACAGGTAGGAGGCGGCGCAGGCGGCAATGATGCCAAGCACTATGTCCGCGACCGGCACTCTCTCTCTGGGGGAGCTGCGAAAAGCCGGAAACACCAGATAGGCCAGCAGCAGTGCAAACGTCAGGTGAATGGCGCGAGTCTCGGTGTCATTCAGGACGCCGAAGCCGACCAGAAAAGGCAAGGGGGACGCTATCCAGAGCTGGAACAGCGACCAGGCCAGGGCCAGGGTAGTGATGAGCCAGCCCATGGGACCTATGGGCAGACGAGCCCCTACGTCCTGGGCGATGAGTTCTTCGGTAGAGAGTTGTTTTTCTTGCATAGGGTGTGTTTTTGCCAAGGGTTACAACAAGAGCAACACTCGTCAGCCCGCTGGTAAACCAGGCGCTGACGAGTGTCGATGTACAACTACAGTGACCCGGCAGGGTCCCTAATCACCGCAATTACAGCCAGCCACGCTCTTTGTAATAGCGAACTGCGCCTTCATGCAGCGGAGCAGACAGACCGACCTTGATCATGTCTTTCTCGTTCAGGTCGGCAAAAGCCGGGTGCAGGCGCTTGAAGCGGTCCAGGTTGTCAAACACGGACTTGACCAGCTGGTAGACCACTTCAGGATCGGCCTTGGCACTGGTAGAGAGTACGGCCTTGCCACCGATGGACGGGGTCGGCTTGTCGTTACCCTTGTAGAGACCACCGGGGATCTCGGCCTTGGTGTAGTAGCTCTTCTCGGCCAGCAGCTTGTCGATGTCAGCGCCGGTCACCGGTACCAGTACGGCATCGGTGGTGGTGGTCGCTTCCTGGATGGCACCGTTCGGGTGACCCACGAAGTAGCTCATGGCATCGATGTTGTTGTCGCCAAGGGCAGAGGCCTGCTCGGCGGGTTTCAACTCGGAGACCAGGCTGAAGGCAGACTTGTCCCAGCCCTTGACGGCCATGATCTCTTCCATGGTGTCACGCTGGCCGGAGCCCGGGTTGCCGATGTTGACGCGCTTGCCTTTCAGATCGTCGAAGCTGGCAATCTTGGCGTCACGGCGGGCGAGAATGGTGAACACTTCGCTCTGCAGGGAGAAGACGGCGCGGATGTCATCCATGGCACCTTCGGCCTGGAAGGGGGGCAGACCTTTCATCGCCTTGTACTGGTGATCAGACTGCATGATGCCGAAGTTGAACTCACCGCTGCGAATACCGTTGACGTTAGCGACACCGCCGCCGCTGGCCGGGGCGTTGCACTTGATGTTGTGCTCGGCGGCGCCGCGGTTCAGGAAGCGGCAGATTGACTGGCCCGCCACATAGTAGACGCCGGTCTGGCCGCCGGTGCCTATGGTCACGAAACGCTCTTGCGCTTGCACGGCACCACCGAAAGAGGCAGCAGCCAGCACGGCGGACATGGCGCACGCCAAGGATAATCCTTTCATGTTTTCCATCCTTTTTTTCATTGGGTTTTACATCACCCGACTCCCGGGTGAAATCAAAGGAGCGGCCCTCAGCACCAGGCTGGTCCGTCTCGACCCCGATTAGGAGATGGCGTCTGCCAGGCATGGCAGCACCAAGATTGTCGCAACCCTGCGAATAGACGCCAGCATCCTGCCGACCGAAGACGATTTACCTGTTTTATCAAGCAAATCAAAAATAACGCACTCAGATTTTAACCACACACCGTCAACATAAATCAAACAGGAGTGCAAAAATGGCGCTAGAAATAGCGTAATTTATGACAGAAGTCATCCTATTCTCTCGCTCAGTAGCGAACTTGGGATTCCCATGAGTCATAGAAATTAACAACTGTCGCGGCCCGACCAAATAGGGCCGCGACTGGCTATCCCTTAGCCCGGCTTGACGGTTTCCGGCTGAGACAGTTGCAGCAGGAAGGCAAACTCCAGGGCGATGTCCTCATAGGCTTTGAAACGACCGGATTTTCCACCATGGCCCGCCTCCATGTCGGTATGGAGCAGCAACTCGTTATGATCCGTCTTCATTTCCCGCAGCTTGGCCACCCACTTGGCGGGCTCCCAGTACTGCACCTGGGAGTCGTGCAGACCCGTGGTAACCAGCAGGTTGGGATAGGCCTGCGCCTTGACCTGATCGTAGGGGCTGTAGTCGAGCATGTAGTCGTAGTAGCGCTTCTTGTTGGGGTTGCCCCACTCGTCATACTCCCCGGTGGTGAGCGGGATGGATTCGTCGAGCATGGTGGTCACCACATCGACGAAGGGCACCTGGGCCACCACACCGTGATAGAGCTCGGGCGCCTGATTGATGACGGCCCCCATCAGCAAGCCGCCTGCGCTGCCGCCCATGGCATAGACCTGATCCTTGGCACCATAACCCTGCTCCACCAGCGCCTTGGTGACATCGATGAAGTCGTGGAAGCTGTTCTGTTTGTTGAGCAGCTTGCCATCCTCGTACCACTGGCGGCCCAGCTCCTCACCGCCCCGCACATGGGCGATGGCGTAGACGAAGCCGCGATCCAGCAAAGAGAGCCGCGCCGAGCTGAAATCGGGATCCATGCTGGCGCCATAGGAGCCGTAGCCGTAGACCAGCAAGGGGGCCTTGCCCGCCTTGAACAGATCCGTGCGATAGACCAGGGAGACAGGTACCTTGACGCCGTCCCTGGCCTGCACCCAGAGCCGCTCGCTCTGGTAACGCTCTGCCTTGAAGCCCGCCACCGCCTGCTGCTTGAGCAGGGTGCGTTTTCCGCTCGCCATATCCAGCTCATAGGTGGAGGTCGGCGTGGTCATGGAGCTGTAGCCGTAACGCAGCAGTTCGGTGTCCGGCTCCGGATTGTAAGAGAGGCCGGTGACATAGGCGGGATCGTCGAAGCTGATCTCCTTCTGCTCGCCGCTCTGCCAGTTGATCTGACGCAGTCGGGTCAGCCCCTGACTGCGCTCCTCCACCACCAGCCACTGCTTGAACAGGGCATAACCCTCGAGCAGCACGTCCGCTTGCGGTGCCACCACGGGACGCCAGCGATCGACCGGGCTCTCCTTGGTTTCGTAGAGGCCGAAGTTCTTGCCGTCCTTGTTGGAGCGCACATAGAAGCGGCCCCGGTAATGATCCAGCGTGTATTCATGATCCGGCTGGCGCTTGAGGAAGAGCCGTGGCGCCTGCTGCGGATGCTCGGCATCGATGAGCCAGGCCTCGTCCGTGGTGGTGCTGGACAGAGAGATGACGATAAAATCTTCCGAGGTGGTGGCCCCGATGCTGACATAGAAGGTGTCATCCTTCTCCTCATAGACCAGCTGATCCTTGGCAGGATCCGAGCCCAGGGTGTGGCGGTAAACCTGATAGGGCAGCAGGGTCTGCGGGTGCTTGCGCACATAGAAGAGCGTCTTGTTGTCCGCGGCCCAGACGATGTTGCCCGAGGTGTTGTCCAGCTTGTCGCTGGCCCACTGACCACTGTTCAAATCCAGGAACTGCACCTGATATTGGCGACGGGAGAGATAATCTTCCGCCACCGCCAGCCAGCGATTGTCCTGACTCACTTCCAGGGCCCCCAACTCGTAGAAATCATGGCCCTCGGCGCGCTCATTGCTGTCGAGCAGGGTCACCGTCTCCCCCTTCTCCACTCCCTGACGGGTATAGATGCCGTACTCCTTGCCCGGCTCATAGCGAGTCTGATAGCGATAGCCATTCTTGACATAGGGCACAGAGGCATCCTGCTGGGGAATACGCGCCACCATCTCCTGGTAGAGCTGGGCCCGCAGGGGGGCACTCGGCGCCAGCCGCGCCGCCGTATAGGCATTCTCGGCATTGAGATAGGCCAGCACGGCCGGATCCTTGCGATCGTCATCGCGCAGCCAATAGTAGTTATCGGTGCGGCTCTGCCCGTGCTTCTTGAGGATCTTGGGGTGTTTGGCAGCCAGAGGCGGCTGGGGGGCGGCATCTGTCATCGGCACGTCTTTCATCGGCATGGGGGACTCATCATTGGCATATGAAGCTGTGCCTGCGGCCAGCGCAGACAGCAACAGGAGGCAGCGAGAAAAGCTGAACATGTCGCATCCTTTGCGATTTATTTAAGGGTTAACACGGGGGACTGACGCCCCCTTAATCGGTCATCAATCTGCCCCTTGTGACGCCCGGTTGCAAGAGGCACCCATGAAAAAGGCCGTTCTGTGAAGAGAACGGCCTGATCCAGCTCCTGGGTGAGGCAAGATTCGCTCAGGTGTGCCTCACATGGGGGAAATCCTCACCCAGAGCCATTAGCCCGGGTAGCTGGCCCAGAGTGCGGTCTGACCCGCCTCATCGATGGCCAGCACCTGATAAGGCTGACCCGGGATATCCATGCCGGGGGCACTCTGCGGCATGCCAGGGACAGTCAATCCCCGGATGGCCGGTTTCTGTTCCAGCATGCGCTGCACGTCGGCGGCCGGCACATGACCTTCCACCACATATCCACCCACCAGGGCGGTATGGCAGGAGGCCAGCTGCGGCGTCACCCCATGTTGCTGCTTGAGGGGGGCTAGCTGCTCGGTGTCGACCACCTTGAGCTCGAAACCACTCTCCTGCATGTGCTTGATCCACTGCTCGCAGCAGCCGCAATACTGGGACTTGTAGACCGTCATCTGCTCGGCGGCCAGGGTAGACAGGCTGGTGAGACCCGCCATCAGCGCCAACCACAGGGCTGGGATCTTGTGTGTAGACATAACGACCTCGACTGATGTTATTTCAGCTGAATGGAAACAAAGGACCCCGGCTGGGGTTAACCATCATCAGATTGCGGTGCGAGGTGGGCGTTCGAGTCGCGCCAGCGGCGGCGAAGGCATATAAAGGGAAGGCGCAATGAATTCGGGGTCGGCCGGGCTCAACTCGGCCAGGGTCAGGCTGTCGCTACTGACCAGGCTCATGGCCAGCACGGCGGTGAAGCTGCCGCAGGGCATGGCTTTCTCCAGGCTGCGCTCGGCTTCACTGCAATGGGGCGTCAGGGTACAGAGATCCGCGGCGGCCCGGCTGCCAAACGACATCAACACCAGCAGCAGACCCCAGAGGGGCAGCCAGCGGCGGGCATGATCGAATTGGCGAGGGGTCAGCAGCATGGTGCGGGTCAAGGTACGCTCTGGGAAAACAGGCCCTCATGCTAACCCGCCCCCCTGGGGTAAGGTCAAGGGTGCCGGCGGGGCAACCCTTGATCGGGATCAGCTTGATGGCCGATCCGCTTGCTCGACGAGCAGTGCCTGTCGGTCACTGCGAGGCAGCTGGCCCTTCGCACCACTCAAGGCTGCTGACGGGTGGCGGCCAGCACTATCTCGCGCACGCAGACACCGGCGGGCTGACGCCAGGCATAGAGCACGGCCTCGGCGATCACCTCGGGGGATATGACGCCACCCATGCTCTCCTTCCAGCCGTGATAACCGGCCTTGATGTCTTCATCCGTGGTGTGGCTGAGCAGCTCGGTCTCGACCGCCCCCGGCGCTATGGTCACCAGGCGCACCCCCAAATCGGCCACCTCTTCGCGGATATTTTCGGTCAGGGCATGTACCGCAAACTTGGTGGCGCAATAGGCTGCATGGTTGGGGAAGGTCTTGCGTCCCGCAATCGAACTGATGTTGATGATGGTGCCACTGCGCCGCGCCTTCATCCCGGCCAGCACCGCATGAATGCCATTGAGCACCCCCATCACATTGATGTTGAGCATCTGCTGCCACTCGGCGGGATCCTGGGCATCGGCCTGGCCGAGCAGCATGACACCGGCATTGTTGACCAGACAGCCCACCGGGCCGAAGCGCGCCTCGGCCTGAACGATGGCGGCTTTAAATGCGGCACTGTCCGTCACATCGAGGGAGAGGCAGAGGCAATCGGGTAAATCGAGCGCCACCATGGGCTCGACCCGGCGGGCCAGCAGCAACAAGGGATGACCGGCCGCCGAGAAGGCGCGGGCAATGGCGGCACCTATGCCTGCGGAGGCACCGGTCACGACGACAAGGGAGTTGGACATGGTATTTTCCTTACCTTGATGGAAGAGAGGGGCTGGTCAGCACCGAGTCCAATCACTATAGTCGCGCTATCTATCAGCGATAAATATAGATTTCCGCTGGTTATCATCTGAAATAACTATGGTAATGCCATGTTGGACCTGAGACTGCTGCGGTTTTTCATCGCCATCTATGAGCAGAAGAACATCACCGCCGCCGCCGAACGCTGCCATGTCAGCCAGCCCTCCCTCTCCGCAGGCCTGCGCCAGCTGGAGGAGAGCCTGGGAGACACCTTGTTCCTGCGCGGCAAGAGAGGGGTCGAGGCCCTGCCCCCTGCCCACTATCTCTACCCCCATGCGGTGAAACTGGTTGAAGAGGCGCGCCGCCTGCCCGAGCTGTTTCGCCAGAAGGCGAGCCGGGCCCGCCTCAACCTCGCCGTGATGCCGGATCTGAGCAAACGCCGTCTCGCTACCCTGCTGCAACGGATCCAGCGGCATCTACCCTCCCTGGACCTGACCCTGTCAGACCCTGAGACGCCAGCCGACTGCCGCTTGACCCTGGATGTGCTGCGCCGGGAGGACGAAATCTTCCTGCCGCTCTGGGAAGAGGACTATGTCTTGTGCGTGCCCATCGACCACCCCCTGGCCCTGCGCGAACGAGTCGAGCTCCATGAGCTGCAGGCCCATGACTTCATCGAGTGTCCGCCCTGCGAGGCCCATCAGCAGACCCTGGGGTTACTCGCCTGCGACAGGATCACCCTCAATCTGGTCGCCAAGGCCCAGAGCAAGGGGCTGGTGATGGCCCTGGTACTGGCCGGGGCAGGCATCAGCTTTCTGCCCGATGGCCTGATCGAGGAAGAGCCGGCCCTGCGCGCAGTTCCCCTCGCCGGGCCGCGGATGTTTCGCCGTATCGGGCTCTGTTATCCGGCACGTCAGACCCTGAGCCCGGCCCTGTCCGCATTGATCCCCGAGCTGGCCGCAGGGCCCGCTTCTTGATAAGTTTCCAGCTAACTCCATGCCCCAGGTCATGACCCTATGAAACGCATTCTGGTGATCTTCTCTCACCCCGCCCTGCAGCGCTCCAAGGCCAATCGCGAGCTGCTGCAAGCCATCTCGGATCTGGAGGGCGTGACCATTCACGACCTCTATCAGCACTATCCCGACCTGTTCATCGATGTGAAACAGGAGCAGGCCCTGCTCGCGCAGCACGATATCATCGTCTTCCAGCACCCGCTCTACTGGTACTCCTGCCCCGCCATCATGAAGGAGTGGCTGGATCTGGTACTCGAGTACGGGTATGCCTATGGCCCGGATGGCAACGGTCTGGGGGGCAAGCAGTGGTTGAGCGCCATCACCACCGGAGGGGCTCCAGAGTCCTATTGCCAGGAGGGTTACAACAAGAGCCCGCTGATCGACTTCCTGCGCCCCTTCAGCCAGACGGCCCGGCTGTGCGGCATGCAGTGGCTGCCGCCCTTTGTGCTGCACTCCTTCCACAAACTCAATGATCCCGAGGCGCTGCGCCGCTGCGGCCAGGAATATCGCCAGCTGCTGCTCGCCTTGCGCGATGAACGGCTCAGCCCGACCCAGCTGGACGGGGTCGACTATCTGCGCGATCTGCTGGAGGTTATCTGATGGGACACGGCATTCTGTTTGACGCCTTTATTTACCTCTCGGCGGCGGTGATCGCCGTGCCGCTGGCCAAACGCTGGGGGCTGGGCTCAGTGCTTGGTTACCTGCTGGCGGGCATAGTGATAGGTCCCTTCCTGCTCGGTCTGGTCGGGGAGCGTCAGGATGTGATGCATTTCGCCGAATTCGGGGTAGTCCTGATGCTGTTTCTGGTGGGCCTGGAACTCAAGCCCGCCCTGCTTTGGCAGCTAAAGGGACCCATTCTGGGCACAGGCGGCCTCCAGGTCGCACTGTCAACCGCCGCCCTGACTGGCTTTGCCTGCCTCATAGGACTGCCCTGGCAGCAAGGGGTGGCCATTGGGCTCATCCTGGCACTCTCCTCCACCGCCATCGTCCTGCAGAGCCTGCAGGAGCGCAAACAGATGCAGAGCGAGAGCGGTCGTTCCGCCTTCGCCGTGCTCCTGTTCCAGGATATCGCCGTCATCCCCATACTGGCGCTGCTGCCCCTGCTCGCCATGGCGCCCGTGGCCCAGAGTGATCAGAGTGAGCTGGCAGGCTGGCAACACGGCCTGCTGGTCGCCGCCGCCATCGCGGGCATCATTTTCGGTGGCCGCTACCTGATGCGCCCTGTGTTTCGGGCCATTGCCCAGTCGCACATGCGGGAGATCTTCGTCGCCGCCGCCCTGTTGCTGGTCATCGGTATCGCCGTGCTGATGGAGTCGGTTGGTCTCTCCCCCGCCCTCGGTTCCTTCCTCGCGGGAGTGGTGCTGGCGGATAGCGAGTATCGCCACGAATTGGAGGCGGATATCGATCCCTTCAAAGGATTGCTGCTCGGGCTCTTCTTCATGTCGGTGGGCGCCGGTATCAACTTCGGGCTCTTCGCCGAGCACCCGGTGCTGATCCCGACCCTGGTGATAGGTCTGATGACACTCAAGTGGCTGGTGTTGATGGCGATTGGCCTGGTGCTACGGGTATCCCCCAGCCAACGCTGGACCTTCTCCCTCGCACTGGCTCAGGGAGGGGAGTTCGCCTTTGTGCTGTTCTCTTTCGCCAGCCAGAACCGGGTCTTGCCGGAACCCATGATAGGCCTGCTGACGCTGGTGGTAGCGCTCTCCATGGCACTCACCCCGCTGCTGCTGATCCTCAACGACAAGGTGATCCAGCCCTGGTTCGATTATCGCAGCCAGCCGGAACGCCCTGAACATGAACAGCCCCAGGCCCTGGACAATCCGGTGATCATTGCCGGTTTTGGCCGCTTCGGTCAGATAGTGGGCCGTCTGCTGCATGGACATGGCATAGGCACCACCATCCTGGAGCAGGATGCCAGCCAGATAGAGACGCTGCGCAAGTTTGGCTATCAGGTGTTCTATGGCGACGCCAGCCGCATCGATCTGCTCCATGCCGCCGGGGCGCACAAGGCCAAGCTGCTGGTGCTCTCCATCAATGACCCCGTCACCTCGCTGACCGTCATCGAGATGGTGAAGAAACACTTCCCGCACCTTAAGATACTGGCGCGCGCCCAGGACAGACCCCATGCCCACAACATATTGCGCCTGGGTGTCGATGGCGTGTTTCGTGAGACCCTGGGGTCGGCGGTGGATCTTGGGGTGGAAGCCCTCACTAACCTGGGATTTCGTGCCAATCAGGCCTGGCGTGCCGGCCAGATGTTCAAGCGCCATGACAACTGGCTGCTGCGCGAACAGATAAATTATCTGGATGACGAACACACCTATATCAACAAGAGCCTGCAATACAGGGACATACTCTCGGATCTGTTGCGAGACGATCAGCAGGGTCAGGAGCATGTCCATGCCCATAACTGGGATAGCGGCCTCCCCAACCAAGACAAGGAAGCAAAATGATTGCCTATTATCCCCTGCTCAAACACCTGCACATGACCCTCGCCATCGTCAGCATACTGCTGTTCATCTATCGCTGGGCCCTCGCCATCAACGAGAGCCCTCGTCTGCAACAGCGCTGGCTCAAGATAGTGCCTCATCTCAACGACACCCTGTTGCTGCTGGCCGGCATCATGCTGGCCGTCACCCTGCAGATGAGCCCGGGTTCCCAACCTTGGTTGCTGGCCAAGCTGATTGCGCTGGTGGTCTATATTGGCCTCGGCGTGATGGCACTCAAGCGCCCCGACCGCAAACAGAAGGTGATCGCGGGCATCGCCGCCCTGTTGGTGTTCAACTACATCATCGGGGTCGCCGTCAGCAAGTCGCCCTGGGCCTGGTTCGCCTGACAATAGGGGAGGCATCGGCCTCCCCCTTTTCTTTGACAGTACCCGCCTAACCAGATTTTCCGCGCCTTTGCTCCCCCATAGTTGAGATCTCAACGCCCGGTTTACCCTCATGCCCTCAAGTACGGCCGGTGAATGACCCAGTCTCTCCCCTCACCACCAACTAATTTTGAAGTAATAACAGCAACTTAAATTCAACTAACCATTAATAATCAACAGCTTAACTAGAGCTGTATGAAAATGGCGACACTTGTCGCAGCAAAACTTGCGACATAGACTGTCGCAACCACTGACTAGGATAGACTCAACGCTAATCCAGTGAAGGCAAGCACCATGAGCAAGAAGCTGTTACGACAACTGACCTTGGCGCGTTGCATCCCGCACCGCCCTTACAAACTGACCGCCAGCCAACTGCAAGTTAAGTTGGAAGAAGAAGGCATACATGTCAGTCTGCGGACCGTGCAACGGGACCTGGAAGAGATGTCTGGCATGGGGTTGTTTGACTTGACCTCTGATGAGCGCAGCAAGCCTCACGGCTGGTGTTTCGAGCGCCATGGCCTCAACGACTTTGCCAATATCATGCCGCTCTCCCTCGCCGTCGCCCTCAAAACCTGGAGCGACCAGGCCAGCCAGCTGCTGCCGGCGAGCGTCCTGACGGAATTGAACCCGCTGATCGACAAGGCCAGCCAGGTTATCCGCGACAGTCAGAGTGAACTGGCCGAACGCTGGCTCGAGAGCGTGCATCAGTCACCGCGTCCATTCGCCGGTAACCCGGAAATTCGCCGCAGCACCCTGATCCGCGATGCCCTCTGGCGAGGCCGCAAGTTCAGCGCCGAGATCCAGCGTGTCATCAAAGAGCGCACCGTGTGGCTCTGCTATGACCGTATCAATCCGCTCGGTATCTTGAACCAGGCCGATGGCCCTACCCTGCTCTGTACCTTGTCCGAGCTTGACCCCAAGGTGTATGGCATACCGTTCGACCACATCAAAGATGTGGAGCTGACCAACTTCAGCGCGACTCAGCCCAAGGACTTCAACGTTCAAAAACTGATCCGCGAGCAGTCTTACCAGGACGTCAGCGGTCCCATCCGCTTCGTTGGCCGCATAGATGCCAACAGCGCCACCCTGACGGATGGCCAGATCCCGGGCCACAACCCACGCATGACTCGCTATGACAAACGCAGCGTGGTGGTTGAGACCGAAGTGCAGGACACCCCGGAGTTCCGCAACTGGCTCAATAACATGGAAGGCAATCTGGAAGTCTTGGCACCGGAATCCCTTCGCAAGGCCTACCCCACCAGTCGGGCCAACTGATAATAGAAAGCCGGGCCTAGCCCGGCTTTTTCAGGCATAAATAACAGAGAAGGTGGAATAACAAGCAGAAAGCTTCAAAAAAATTTGATTACAGCTAGTGAATATTAAGTTCCTCTTGAAACCAAAAACACCCTTCTATCTGCTTGTGAGAGATCGTCCATACCCCCTGTAAGAGCCCGCTGTTTCGTATCGTAGGTCAGGCCACTTCCAGCACTACTCGCTTTCAGGTGGAACAAATTAACTTCATGATTTATATGTGAAAAAACACAATAAAGACGCTGTGTAAAATCGTTTTCCAGATTTAACTCTCTCACCCCCCTCTTGTAGCCTCATCTCTATCCCTTATTATCTATCTCACAAGGACGGCGCGGGCATCTACAGGATGCATGCCCACAAGAATAAAGGACTAACCACAGGACACCTCAGGATGAGGTTGGATGACCAGAAGGTTATCCGCCAGGACGGCCAGGAACACCACAGGATGTGGTTATGGACACCTCCAGGATGGAGAAGCATAACCCGGATGGTTATTAGTCTGGACGACCCAGGATCACCACATGATGTGGTTAGGACGAGCTTCAGGATGAAGACGAGATAATCAGGATGATTGTCTGTCAGGATGACGCAGGAACACCACGGGATGTGGTAATGGACACCTCCAGGATGGAGACAGTGCAGCAATCAGGATGGATTGCTGGGTCAGGATGACATATGGACACCCCAACGGATTGGGAAGGGGAAATCCAACGGATTTGGATACAGTCAGGGAATGCAGGGAGCATTTGCAGTTCAAGGACTGGACGACACGACTTAAGGGGACGGCTCAGCCGTCCCCTTTTCTTATTCTCGCGCTTCATAGCCTCTATCCCCTGACATACCCCCACATGCATCGTTCCCTGCAGGGTGGAACGCCTCATGGTTCTACACAGTTGGCCCACTTGAGGCATCCAGGAGAGCATGAGAATCCAATCGCGCTGAACACACCATCGCTCAACTCGTCATGCATAAAGCAGTCAATGCACCTGGTTAGCACCTGTTGCTTCTTACGAACCCTCTCTTAGGTCCAAGACGCAATCAGCGCAAGATCCTGACAAGCCTGGCTGACTCGCTTGCGGATCCACATCAATTCCCAAGCATTGGGCATTGGGCATTGGGCATTGGGCAACATAGAGAGTACAAAGACCAAAACGCAATTGCGCTGGATGATCGCAGCGATCAATTCGCCATGAGTTAATTTTCCTCCGCAAGCACGATCTCAATCACCCCCCCTAGACACCTAGCAGCCCGACAGGCCTCAGCGATGAAGTCCCCCTACTCAAATGCCAGGTACTACACCTGCAGTGCGGCTTAAAAACGCACAAAAGCAAAAAGGCCTTCCCGATTGGGAAGGCCTTCTCTATTTATTGGCGGAGCGG
>NZ_CDBJ01000017.1 GCF_000820045.1 Aeromonas rivuli
GGTAAAGCCTTCGCCTTCGACCAGATCGACAAGGCCCCGGAAGAGCGTGAGCGTGGTATCACCATCAACACCTCCCACGTAGAATACGACACCCCGAACCGCCACTACGCTCACGTAGATTGCCCGGGTCACGCCGACTACGTTAAAAACATGATCACCGGTGCTGCCCAGATGGATGGCGCAATCCTGGTTGTTGCAGCGACTGACGGCCCGATGCCGCAGACTCGTGAGCACATCCTGCTGGGTCGCCAGGTTGGTATCCCGTACATGATCGTGTTCATGAACAAGTGCGACATGGTCGACGACGAAGAGCTGCTCGAACTGGTCGAGATGGAAGTTCGCGAACTGCTGACCGAGTATGACTTCCCGGGTGATGACCTGCCGGTGATCCGTGGTTCCGCGCTGAAAGCGCTGGAAGGCGACGCGGCTTGGGAAGAGAAAATCATCGAGCTGGCTGGCTTCCTGGATTCCTATATCCCTGAGCCGGAGCGCGCGATCGACATGCCGTTCCTGATGCCAATCGAAGACGTCTTCTCCATCGCTGGCCGTGGTACCGTAGTAACCGGTCGTGTTGAGCGCGGCATCGTGAAAGTGGGTGAGTCTGTAGAAATCGTCGGTATCAAAGATACCGTGACCACTACCTGTACCGGTGTTGAAATGTTCCGCAAGCTGCTGGACGAAGGCCGTGCCGGTGAGAACGTTGGCGCCCTGCTGCGTGGTGTTAAGCGTGAAGACGTAGAGCGTGGTCAAGTACTGGCCAAGCCGGGTTCGATCAAGCCGCACACCAAGTTTGAATCTGAAGTGTACGTACTCTCCAAAGAAGAAGGTGGTCGTCATACCCCGTTCTTCAAAGGCTACCGTCCTCAGTTCTACTTCCGTACTACCGACGTGACCGGTACCATCGAACTGCCGGAAGGCGTTGAAATGGTAATGCCAGGCGACAACATCAAAATGGTTGTTACCCTGATCGCGCCGATCGCGATGGACGACGGTCTGCGTTTCGCTATCCGTGAAGGTGGCCGTACCGTAGGTGCTGGTGTTGTTGCAAGCGTGATCGCTTAATCTTGGCTTACATAAATAAAGCAAAGCCCCTATAATAGGGGCTTTCTTATGCAGGGGCGTAGTTCGAATTGGTAGAACAGCGGTCTCCAAAACCGATGGTTGGGG
>NZ_CDBJ01000018.1:0-371 GCF_000820045.1 Aeromonas rivuli
GATCTGGCCCGCCACATCCTCGGCCACCAGCATCTGATTCTTGTACTGCTTGCTGCTGTTGGCATGGCTGAAGTCGATCATCACCTTCTGGGGCAGACCCGCCTTGTCCAATCCCTTCACGACCTCATCCACATGGGCGGCGCTGTAGTTCGGTTCGCGGCCACCGCGCAAGATGATGTGGCAATCCGGGTTGCCGGCTGTGGAGACGATGGCGGAGTGGCCATATTTGGTCACCGACAGGAAGTGGTGTGGCGCGCTGGCGGCGCCGATAGCGTCGATGGCGACCTTGATGGTGCCGTCGGTGCCGTTCTTGAAGCCCACCGGGCAGGAGAGACCTGAGGCCAGCTCACGGTGCACCTGGGATTCGGTGG
>NZ_CDBJ01000018.1:471-3691 GCF_000820045.1 Aeromonas rivuli
TCGAAGTAGACCCGCATCACGATTTCCAGCTGATCCTGGTACTTGTCACGCAGAGTCTTGAGGCGCTTGCCGTATTCGATGGCGGCGACCGGATCATGGATGGAGCAAGGACCAATAACCACCAGCAGACGCTGATCGTCGCCGGTCAGGATGTTGTGGATCCCCTGGCGGGACTCAAATACGGTGGAGACGGCCGCCTCGGTCGCCGGAAACTTCTCAAGCACCGCAACCGGGGGCAATAACTCTTTGATTTCACTGATACGAACGTCGTCGGTTTGATGCTGCATACTTCGGCTTCCTGCTTGGCTAGACACATTGCTTGCACCAATCTAGCCCGAGCGGGGCCAGGGTGTAAATAGAAAATTACATCGTACAATAAAATATCTTCAAGCCTACCATTGCATGTTACTGAAATGATGCTAGCCAATCGTGTTCGGTGTGCCCAGCCCATGAAAAAGGCCCGCAAGATGCGGGCCTTTGCTCAAGGTGCCAGGGGCGACAGGCCGCCCGTCAAACCACCTGGCTGATGCTGGCGAGCTTCTCGAAGTAATCGGGGAAGGTCTTGGAGGTGCAACCCGGATCATTGATGGTCACCGCCGTATCTGACAGCGCCACCAGGGAGAAGCACATGGCGATGCGATGATCGTTGTAGGTATCGATGGCCGCATGCTGCAACTGGGCAGCCGGGGTCACTGTGATGAAGTCGTGACCCTCCTCCACCTCTACGCCCAGCTTGCGCAGCTCGGTCGCCATGGCAAACAGACGATCCGTCTCCTTCACCCGCCAGTTGTAGATGTTGCGGATGGAGGTGGGCCCCTTCGCAAACAGTGCCGTGGTGGCGATGGTCATGGCCGCATCCGGGATCTGGTTCATGTCCATGTCGATGCCATGCAGCGGCGCCTGCTCGGCTTCGATGAAATCGTCGCCCCAGGTGATGCGCGCGCCCATCTTCTCCAGCACGTCGGCAAAGTGAATATCACCCTGAATGCTGTGCTTGCCGATGCCGGTGACGCGCACCTTGCCCTTGATGGCGCCCGCGGCCAGGAAGTAGGAGGCGCTGGAGGCATCCCCTTCCACCAGGAAGTCACCCGGGCTGACATAGCTCTGGTTGCCCTTGATGTAGAAGGTCTGATAGTTGTCGTGCTCAATCACCACACCGAACTGCTTCATGATGTGCAGGGTGATGTCGATGTAGGGTTTGGAGACCAGCTCGCCCTTGATGTGAATGCGGGTATCACCGGCAGCCATGGGCGCCGCCATCAGGAAGGCGGTCAGGAACTGGCTGGAGACGGAGCCATCTATGTGAACATCCCCGCCCCACAGGCCCTTGGCATCGATGGCCAGCGGCGGGAAGCCATCGCGCTTGAGGTATTGCACATGGGCACCGGCCTCGCGCAGGGCGTCAACCAGATGGCCGATGGGGCGCTCTTCCATGCGCGGCTCGCCGGTCAGCATGTACTCGCCTGACCCTAAGCACAGCGCCGCGCACAGCGGTCGCATGGCGGTACCGGCGTTGCCGAGAAAGAGCGTGACAGGGTCGCTCACCGCGAAGCTGCGGCCCAAACCTTGCACTTCGCACTGCGTCTTGTCGGCGGATAGCTTGTATTTGACGCCGAGCTGGCCGAGGGCCGCCAGCATGTGGCGAATGTCATCGCTGTCGAGCAGGTTGGTGAGACGGGTGGTGCCCCGTGCCAGGGCTGCCAGCAGCAGGGCTCGATTAGAGACGCTCTTGGAGCCGGGTAAGTTCACGACCCCTTCGACACGGGCGATAGGTTCCAAACGCAACGAATTCATAGCCTTCCTGTACTGATATCAAAAAACACCTGCCCGGACGTTATCAGCCAAGGGGAAGGAGGGCAAGGCTCTTGCTTGCGCCCTGCCATCCCCTGGCGTGCAGGGTGGGTGTCAAAGTGAAACGAGACGGCGCCCCGAGGAGCGCCGTTGCATGAAACTGGCGGTAACAACTGAGTGCGCGGTGGGGCCGCAGGGGCAAGCTGCGGCCCCTGCGGCTCAACCGTGCTGCTTGGCGAAGCGCTCCATGAAGCTGACCAGCGCCTCGACCCCGGCCAGCGGCATGGCGTTATAGAGGCTGGCCCGCATGCCGCCGACGATGCGATGACCCTTGAGTGCCAGCAGGCCCGCGGCTTCGGATTCGGCAAGGAACAGCTTGTCCAGGGCGTCATCCTTGAGCTGGAAGGGCACGTTCATGCGCGAACGGCAGGCAACATCCACCTGGTTGGCGTAGAAGCTGGAGTCATCGATATAGCCATAGAGCAATTCGGCCTTGGCACGGTTGCGCGCCTCTATTTCGCCTAGGCCACCCTGATCTTTGAGCCACTCGAACACCAGAGCGGCCAGATACCAAGCATAGGTGGGCGGGGTGTTGAACATGGAGTCATGCTTGGCGGTCAGGGCATAGTCAAACACCGCGGGTACGTCCGCCCGGGCCTGGGTCAGCAGATCGTCACGGACGATGGCGATGGCCAGACCGGAGGGGCCGATGTTCTTCTGGGCACCGGCATAGATGACCCCGAAGCGGCTGATATCGAGGGAGCGAGACAGTATGGTGGAGGAGAGATCCGCCACCAGCGGCACCGAACCTGTGGCCGGGATGTCAAACATCTCTATGCCATCAATGGTTTCGTTCGGGCAGTAATGGACATAGGCGGCATCGCTGCGAAACGCCGGGGTCGGCAGCAGCTGGCTGACGCCTTGCGCCGTCTTGGTCACACCGGCGTGGGTGAGGATGTCGCCATACTTGTGCGCCTCGTCCACGGCACTCTGGGCCCAGACACCGGTCAGCAGATAGTCGGCCTTCTTGTTGGCACCGCCGAGCAGGTTCATGGGCACCGCAGAGAACTGACCGCGACCGCCGCCATGCATGAACAGCACCTTGTAGTTGGCCGGGATGGCGAGCAGCTCGCGCAAGTCAGCCTCGGCCTTCTCGGCAACCGCCATGAAGGGCTTGCCACGATGGGAGAGCTCCATGACAGAGGCACCCAATCCCTGGAAATTACAAAATTCGCGCTGGGCGCGTTCCATGACTTCGACCGGCAACATGGCGGGGCCGGCGCAGAAGTTGTAAACCTGTTTGCTCATGACACTTTCCGTGAGGTGGTAAAGAGTGAAGGACTTCCCCGTTTTTACACGAAACCGCGCCCCTTCGGCAAAGGATTTTTGGGAGCTGGCTCAAGGTTTTGCCCCCCTGCCCTTGCCGATC
>NZ_CDBJ01000019.1 GCF_000820045.1 Aeromonas rivuli
ATGAGGGGTTGCGGGAGGGGGAGGCCTTCTTGCCCATGCACTGGACCGACAGCCAGTGCAGCCAAGGCGCGGTCAACCGGCTGGTGGCCCCGCGCACGGATCCGCACTCCGGTCAGCCCATGTTCAAACAGGCCAGGGTGAGGCTCAACAAACAACCCACCCATTGGCAGGGCGTCTGGCTTGGCCAGCAGGCGCCTGCCGAGCGGGGGGACTGGTGGGCGCGCCGCCCTCTGGAGGGCGGGGAGTGCTGGTTGCTTGCCTCCTGGTCTGAGGGGATGAGTGATTGCTGGCAGCGACTGGCCCTGGATGGGCACTGGCTGCGCCTGCCCGTCAAGGGGGGTTGGCTCGCCATTTCCCTCTCCCAGGGACGGATCCAGAGCCTGCTGCTGGTCGGTGAGCGTTGGCCGACCCTGAAGGTTGAGTTGCTGGCGAGCCTGCTCGGCTTGCCTTTGCAGGCGGGGGCCCTCAGCCAGACCCTGAGCGATGCCTTTGCCGGTGACTCCCGGCTCGTCTGCTCCTGCTTCCGGGTGACGGAGGCGCGCATCGTCAACGCCATCCGCGAGCAGGGGGTGAGTGAACTGGCGGGGCTGCAGGGGTTGCTTCAGTGCGGCAGCAACTGCGGCACCTGTCTGCCAGAGATTGACAAGCTATTGATACAACACCGCTTCCTGGAGTCAGCATGATGAAACACTATCCGGAACAGACCGCCGTTCACATCGCTCTGGTGGGGGCAGGCCCTGGCCCTCTCGAGTTGTTGACCCTGAGGGCCTTGCGCCGCATCGAAGCGGCCGAGGTGGTGGTTTACGACCGCCTGGTGGGGGCCGAGATCCTCGCCATCATACCGGTCGGTGCGGCCCGCTTCGATGTGGGCAAGCGCTGTGGCGAGCCCAGCCCGAGCCAGCAGGAGATCAATGCCCTGCTGCTGGCGCTGGCGCGTACCGGCAAGCGAGTGGTGCGGCTCAAGGGGGGGGATCCGCTCATCTTCGGCCGGGGAGGGGAGGAGGCCCTCTATCTGGCCCATCACGGTTTTCGAGCCGAGCTGGTGCCCGGGATCACGGCGGCGCTCGGCTGCGCTGCCAGCACGACCATCCCCTTGACCCACCGGGGGCTGGCTCGCTCGGTGACGTTGGTGACGGGCCATCTGCAGGGGGAAGAGAGCTTCAATGGTTGGCGCACCCTGGTCGGAGAGGGCCAGACCCTGGTCTGTTACATGGGGCTGGAGCAGGCTGGCAAGATAGAGGCTGGCTTGCTGGGGGCGGGCGCCGATGGGGCGCTGCCGGTGGCCCTGATCGTGGCGGGGTGCAGCGAGCATGAGCGGGTGATCCGCTGCCGGCTCGGTGACCTGGCCCGGGCCGCAGAGGCCCTGCGGGGCGCGACGCCAGTGCTCATCATTCTGGGAGAGGTGGTGGCGCTGCGTGATGAACTGGATCAACTGCTCACTGGCCTGGAGAGCCGGGTCGCCTGATCTACCCCTACTACCTAGAGCTGGATAATTTAGGGGTAGATTCAAACACTTGGCCCCCATGTTGCGTCAAAGAGAACCTGTTCGATGGATTGAACTGACAAGAGGTGAGGCATGCAACATCAAGGCGGTAACTCTGAGGGGCGCCACTCCATACTGCTGATCCATGCCGATGACAGGATACAGGCCAACCGGCTGGGTATCCTGGTCAGCCATTATGGTCACAGCCCCCGCATCCTGGATGAGCGGGGGTTGCTGGGCGGCAATATACAAGGGGACGGGCTGCTGATCAGCTGTCGGCGCTTCAGTGCCGAAATCAGGCTGGCCATGACCCAGGGGCAATTACTGCCCCGGATACTGTTTTGCGATCGTCTGACGGCGCAACAGCAGGCTGAGCTGCTGGCCCAGGGAGCCCTGGTGGTGCCCCATGGTTGCGGTGAGCGGGAACCTGTCGAGCAGTGGCTGCGACTGGCCCGCGCCCAGTTGGCCATGGTGCAGCAACAGCAGCAGGCTCAGGATGCATTGAAGGTGAAGCTGGAAGAGCGACGGCTTATCGAGCAGGCCAAGGGGCGCTTGATGCGCCACCAGGGGCTGGATGAGGAGGCGGCTTACCAGGCGATGCGCAGCACCGCCATGGCCCAGAACCACAGCCTGGCGGAGCTGGCCCGCCGTCTGCTCCAGGCGTTGCCCGCCTGAGAGGCGGCGTCACTCAGGCGACCCGAGCGAGGTGAGGGGGGATGGGTGGCCAACTTGGTGCAGATGCGCCGCGCTGGCGCACCCTGGCCCGACGCGCAGCCCCATTCGCCCGGTAGACAGGGCACGTGAGAAGTTGGCACGTATCCTGAATAGCTAATAGAGAGCAATAACAAGCCGGTGCCGCCAAGGGCGGACAGGCGCCAGGCCCTTCGGGGCTATCACCATGAGTGCTGGCATCATGAACGCTGGCACCATGAAAACTGGGCAATGTGGCCCCATCGACCATCAGGTCGATGGGGCCTTTTTTTTTGGCAAAACGGGGATGGCAACAACGCAACGGCGCGTGATGGCCAGACCCGGATGAGCGAAGTGAAGAGGTAACTATGAAGCCAAGAATGATGTGCAAAGGTGCGCTGCTGGCCATGTTGGCCTGGCCAGCCCTGGGGGCGGTAACGGCTGCGTCTGAGACGGTCGGCATCGGAGCCCCCGAGAAGGAAGAGCTCAAGCTGGGCTTCATCAAGTTGACCGACATGGTGCCCCTGGCGGTGGCCTATGAGCAGGGCTATTTCGAGGACGAGGGCCTCTATGTCACCCTGGAGGCTCAGGCCAATTGGAAGGTGCTGCTGGACAGGGTCATCGATGGCGAGCTTGACGGTGCCCAGATGCTGGCGGGCCAGCCCTTGGGGGCTCACATCGGCATAGGCACCCAGGCCGAGCTGGTGACCGCCTTCTCCATGGATCTCAATGGCAATGGCATCACGGTTGCCAACTCGGTGTGGCAGGCCATGCTGCCTCAGCTGGCCAAGCAGGCCGATGGCCAGGTGGTGCGCCCCGTCTCGGCCAGCAGCCTCAAGCCGGTGCTGGACCAGTACCGCCAGTCGGGCAAGGCCTTCAACTTCGGCATGGTGTTCCCCGTCTCATCCCACAACTACGAGTTGCGCTACTGGTTGGCGGCAGGGGGCATACACCCTGGCTACTATGCCCCGCTCAAGGGGGATGACTCGGGTCAGCGTCAGGGGGAGGTGCGGCTCTCGGTCACCCCGCCCCCCCAGATGCCCGCCACCCTGGAGGCAGGCACCATCTCGGGTTACAGCGTGGGCGAGCCCTGGAACCAGCAGGCGATCGCCAAGGGGATCGGAGTCCCGGTCATCACCGACCTTGAGATCTGGCGCAACAACCCCGAGAAGGTGCTGGGCGTCACCCAGGCCTGGGCCGAACGCTATCCCAATACCCATGTCCGTCTGGTCAAGGCACTGATCCGCGCCGCCCACTGGCTCGATGCCAACGACAATGGCAATCGCCGGGCGGCGGCCAAGCTGCTGGCTCGCCCCGATTACGTGGGGGCGGACGAAGGGGTGATCGCCGCCGCCATGACCGGCAGCTTCGAATACAACAAGGGCGACGTGCGCAGCCTGCCCGATTTCAATGTCTTCTTTCGCCATCATGCCACCTACCCCTACTACTCCGATGCCATCTGGTTCCTGACCCAGATGCGCCGCTGGGGGCAGATCCCCCAGGCGCAATCCGATGCCTGGTTCGAGCAGGTCGCCCGCGCCGTCTATCGGCCCGAGGTGTACCAGCAGGCGGCGCTGTCACTCATCGAGGAGGGCAAGCTCAAGGCGACGGATTTCCCGGCGTTTGCGACCGAGAGCGGTTATCGCGGCCCGCAACAAGGTTTTATCGACGGCATCGTCTATGACGGCCGCCATCCCAATGACTATCTGAACCACTTTGCCATCGGCCTCAAGGGCGATGAACAGGTGCAGTGAAGCCAAGGACAAGGAGTCTTCATGATGAAAGCGACAGCGATCGGGCGCCTGCTGGCCCCCTGCTTCGGCATAGTGTTGTTTCTGCTCTGTTGGCAGCTGGGGGCCAGTCAGGTCAAGACCAGTCTGGGTACCTTGCCGGGCCCCGGGGCGACCGCCAGCCAGCTCTGGCAACTGGGCCAGGAGCACCTGGCCGAGCGGGAGCGCGAATCCGGCTTCCTGGCCCGTCAGGCCAGTCGCAATGCCGAGCGGTTGGCGGCGGATCCCGCTGCCAGCATCAAGGTGAGAGCCTACCCAGGACGGGCGACCTTCTTCGACCAGATTGGCACCAGCTTGCTGACGGTGGCCACCGGCTTTGGGTTGGCGACCCTGCTGGCCGTCCCCCTGGGGATAGTGCTTGGCATACACCCGCAGCTCTATCGCATCGCCAATCCGGTGATCCAGCTGCTCAAGCCGGTCTCCCCCCTGGCCTGGCTGCCGCTGATCACCATGGTGGTGAGTGCCGTCTATGTGAGCCCGGATCCCTGGCTGGCGAAATCCTTCGTCAATTCGGCGCTGACCGTGGCCCTCTGTTCACTCTGGCCGACTCTGCTCAACACGGCGGTCGGGGTGAGCTCGGTGGACCCGGATCTCCATAACGTGAGCCGGGTGCTGCGGCTGCCCTTCCTGACGCATATCGCCAAGATAGTGCTGCCCAGCGCCCTGCCGATGATCTTCACCGGCATGCGCCTCTCCCTGGGCGTCGCCTGGATGGTGTTGATTGCCGCCGAGATGCTGGCCCAGAACCCGGGGCTCGGCAAGTTCGTCTGGGACGAGTTCCAGAGCGGCAGTTCCGCCTCCCTGGCCCGGATCATGGTGGCCGTGGTGACCATAGGTCTCATCGGTTTCGCGCTGGATCGCCTGATGTTGGCGCTGCAGCAGTGGTTGTCCTGGGACAAGCGGCAACTGCTGCGTTGATGGCCCTGACGGGCAAGGAGTCGTGATGAAAACCTATCTGGATTTGAGTGAACTCGGCATGTCGTTCACCACTGAGCACGGGGTCTTCGAGGCCCTGACCGGGGTGAACCTGAAGATAGAGAAGGGGGAGTTCATCTCCCTGATAGGCCACTCGGGCTGTGGCAAGAGCACTGTGCTCAATCTGGTGGCCGGGCTGCTGGAGCCGAGCCAGGGGGGCATCATCCTCGATGGCCGCGAGGTGGATGGGCCAGGGCCCGAGCGGGCCATGGTGTTCCAGAACCACGCCCTGCTGCCCTGGCTCAGTGTTCATCAGAACGTTGAACTGGCGGTCAGGCGGCGGGTAACGGGGCGCGAGGAGGTGGCCGAACAGGTGCACTACTTCCTCTCCCTGGTGCAGATGGAGCATGCCAGCCACAAGATGCCCCATGAGATCTCGGGGGGCATGAAGCAGCGGGTCGGCATCGCGCGGGCGCTGTCGCTCTCCCCCAAGGTGTTGTTGATGGATGAACCCTTCGGCGCCCTGGATGCCCTGACCCGGGCTCATCTGCAGGATGCGCTGATGGCCATCCAGGCTGAGCTTGGCAACACCGTCATCATGATCACCCACGACGTGGACGAGGCGGTGTTGCTGTCGGATCGCATCATCATGATGACCAATGGCCCGGCGGCGACCGTGGGGGAAATTCTGGCGGTCAACCTGCCCAGACCCAGGGAGAGGGTGGCCCTGGCCGACGACCCGGCGTACCACAAATTGCGCCAGCAGGTGCTGCGTTTCCTCTACGAGAAGCAGCGCAAGGTGACACAGCTCAAGACGGCCACCGGGGGCGTCATCAGACGCACCGCCTGAATCGGGACAAGGGAACAAGGATGAACGAGATGGATAAACAAAAATTGGTGGTGATAGGCAATGGCATGGCTGGTGAGATAGACCATCACTTCACCGAACAACCCAAGGTGGTTGAGAAACAGCAACTGCTGGTCGTCGGCAATGGCATGGTCGGTCATCACTTCATCGAACAGCTGGTGGCGGCAGATGGACTGGCCCGCTTCGAGGTCACCGTATTGGGGGCCGAACCCGATCCCGCCTATGACAGGGTGCATCTCTCCGAGGTGTTTGGCGGCAAGGCGCCCGACGCGTTGCGTCTCGCCGACCCGGCCTGGTACGCCGAACAAGGGGTGAGCTTGCGGCTCGGTGCCAAGGTCGAGAGTCTGGACAGGGCCGCTCGCCAGCTCTGCCTCGAGTCCGGGGAGCGCCTCGACTATGACCGTCTGGTGCTGGCCACCGGCTCTGTGCCCTTCGTGCCGCCCATCCCCGGTCATGAGCGGGCTGGCTGTTTCGTCTATCGCACCCTGGGGGATCTGGACGAGATCCGCGATGCCTGCGCCGCCGCCCGCACTGGCGTCGTCATCGGCGGCGGCCTGCTCGGCTTGGAAGCGGCCAATGCCCTGCGATTGCTGGGACTCAAGACGCGGGTGGTGGAGTTCGCCCCCAGGCTGATGCCGGTTCAGCTCGATGAGAGCGGCGGCGCCCTGCTCAGGGAGAAGATCCAGGGGCTGGGGGTCGAGGTATACACGGCCACCGCCACCGAGGCCATCGAGGATGGCGAGACGGCGCGCCATCGCCTGCGTTTCGCCGATGGTCAGCATCTGGAGACGGATGTGATCCTCTTCTCGGCCGGGATACGCCCGGCGGATGCCCTGGCCCGTCAGGGGGGGCTGAGGGTGGGTGAGCGAGGGGGTATCTGCATCGATGAGGGCTGCATCAGCTCGGATCCCGCCATCCTGGCCATCGGTGAGTGTGCGCTCTGGCAGGGGCGCATCTACGGACTGGTGGCCCCCGGTTATCAGATGGCCCGTGCCGCCGTGGCGACCCTCTGTGGCGGTGAGACCCGCTTCCAGGGCGCCGACATGTCCACCAAGCTCAAGCTGATGGGGGTGGATGTGGGCTCCATCGGCGATGCCCATGCCAGCAGCGAAGGGGCTCAGGAGCTGTTGCTGCTGGACAGGGTCAATGGCATCTACAAGAAACTGGTGACCGATGGCGAGGGCAAGCGGCTGCTCGGCGCCATCCTGGTGGGGGATGGCAGTGATTATGAGCGGCTGCTCCAGTACTACCAGAACGCTCTGCCCCTGCCCGAACCCGTGCTCTCCCTGTTGATGGGGGAGGGGGTCGAGGCGGCGGCGCCCATGGTGCTGCCCGACAGCGCCATCCTCTGCTCCTGCCATAACGTCAGCAAGGGGGCCGTGGTGGCGGCGGTGCGGGCCGGTAATCAGGATGTGGCCGCCATCAAGTCCTGCACCAAGGCGGGCACCGGCTGTGGCGGTTGCAGCAACTTGCTCAAGCAGGTGGTGGACGTGGCCCTGGCCGAGCTGGGGGTGGAGGCCGACCACAGTCTGTGCGAGCACTTCGCCTACAGCCGTCAGGAGCTCTACCACCTGGCCCGCGTGGGGGAGATCAAGACCTTCGATGCCCTGCGGGATCGTCACGGTCAGGGGCTGGGTTGCGATATCTGCAAGCCGACCGTGGCCTCCATTCTGGCTTCGCTCTGGAACGAGCACGTGCTGGAGAAGCCCCATCGGGGACTGCAAGATACCAACGATGCCTTCCTGGCCAACCTGCAAAGAGACGGCACCTACTCGGTGGTGCCGCGCATCCCCGGCGGCGAGATCACCCCGGACGGCCTCATCACCATCGGCGAGGTGGCCCGCAAATACGGGCTCTACACCAAGATCACCGGCGGCCAGCGCATCGACTTGTTCGGTGCCAGGGTCGATCAGTTGCCGGACATCTGGGGGGAGCTCATCGCGGCGGGCTTCGAGACCGGCCAGGCCTATGGCAAGTCGGTGCGCACCGTCAAATCCTGTGTGGGCTCCACCTGGTGTCGCTACGGGGTGCAGGACTCCATGGGGCTGACCATGCGGCTCGAGCACAGGTACAAGGGGCTCAGAGCGCCCCACAAGCTGAAGTTTGCCGTCTCCGGTTGCACCCGGGAGTGCGCCGAGGCCCAGAGCAAGGACATCGGTGTCATCGCCACCGAGCGGGGCTGGAACCTCTATGTCTGTGGCAATGGCGGCATGCGGCCGCGCCACGCCGACCTCTTTGCCACCGATCTCGATGAGCCGACCCTGATCCGCTACATAGACCGATTGCTGATGTTCTATGTGCGCACCGGGGAGCGCCTGCAGCGCACCTCGGTCTGGATGGAGAGCATGGAGGGGGGGCTCGACTACCTCAAGTCGGTGATCGTGGCGGACAGACTGGGCCTCGGGGCCGAACTTGAGGCCCACATGGAGTCCATTGTCGGCAGTTGGCAGTGCGAGTGGCGGAGTACCCTGGCCGATCCGGACAAGGTGGCGCTGTTCAAGGCATTCGTCGATGACGAGCCGGTTGCCACGCCGCCAAGGCGCGAGGAGCGTGGCCAGTGGGTCCCGGCGATCAAGATCAAGGAGTTGATATGATGCAGCAAGAAACCTGGTTGCCGGTCTGCGCCCTGGCCAGTCTGCTGCCCGGCCAGGGCCGCAGTGCCCGGGTTGGGGAGCAGCAGCTGGCGCTGTTTCTGCTCGGGGAGCGGGTATATGTGCTTGACGACAGGGATCCCGTCTCGGGTATTGCCCTGCTCTCGCGAGGCATAGTGGGGGATCTTGGCGGAGAGCCGGTGGTGGCCTCGCCGCTCTACAAGCAGCGCTATGCCCTGATGGATGGCCGCTGTCTCGACGATCCGGCCCTCGGGGTGCGCGCCTGGCCCACCCGGCTGGAGGGAGAGACCATCTGGGTCAAGCTCTCCTGAGCCAGGTCACCAACATGCAATCAGATGCGTCACCAGCACCGGGCCTGCCCGGTGTTTTTTTGTGCGCCACCCGACAATTCTGCACCGTCCCTCTTATGTCGAAACGTTTTCCTGTTAGCTTAAACAAAAGCCTAGACATGGATATTTGTCTATGACAGACCGTGAGCAAGAGATCCTCGCCCTGCTGCGCCAGGACCCCATGATCCCCCAGCAGGAGCTGGCGACTCAACTTGGTATCAGCCGCTCGGCGCTGGCCAGCCATGTCTCCAGCCTGACGCGGCAGGGGTTCGTGATGGGGCGCGGTTATGTGCTGCGCGAGGGCCCTTACGCCGTGGTGGTGGGGGGAGCCAACATGGATATCTGTGGCCAGAGCCAGGGAGCCCTGCGCATGGGGGATTCCAACCCGGGCTCGGTGCGCACCTCGGCCGGCGGGGTGGGACGCAACATAGCGGAGAACCTGGCGCGGCTTGGCACCGACACCCGTCTGGTGACGGCGGTGGGCAACGATCAGCATGGCCATCAGCTGCTGGAGGTGAGCCAGCAGGCTGGTGTCGATGTGCGCCAGACGCTGGTGCTCGACGGCAAAACCACCTCCTGCTACCTGAGCCTGCACGATGGCCTGGGGGAGATGAGCTGCGCCATCAATGCCATGGGCATCATCGATGAGCTGACCCCTGCCCGGTTGAGCCCCCTTGGCGGTTTTCTCGCTGCCGCCAACGTGCTGGTGCTCGACACCAATCTCGCCACCGGCACCCTGGACTGGCTGTTCGACCGCCATGGGGAGCAGGTGCTCTTTGTCGATACCGTCTCCGTGGCCAAGGTGGAGAAGATCCGCCCCTGGCTCGGCCGCATCCATACCCTCAAGCCCAATCGCAGCGAGGCCGAACAGCTGTGCGGCTTCGCCATTACAGGGCCCGATACCTGGCCCAGGGCGGCGCACTGGTTCCACAGCGCCGGGGTGCAGCGCCTGTTCCTGAGTCTGGGGGAGCAGGGCATTTTTTACAGCGACGGGGAGACGCAGGGTCACCTGCCCATCCTCGGTTGCCCGGTCAGCAATGTGACCGGCGGCGGTGATGCCTTCATGGCCGGCCTGGTCCATGGCTGGCTGGCCGGTAGCGACATGGCGCAAAGCACCCGCTTTGCCCTGGGTTGCGCCGCCCTCACCGTCGGTTGTCATGAAACTGTTTTTTCCGGCCTGTCCAAGGCCGCCGTTGAACGTGTTCTGGAGGAGTACCCATGTTGAACGCTTACCTCGATATCCAACCGGTCGTCGCCGCGGCCCTGGCCGCCGGCAAACCCGTCGTAGCCCTGGAGTCCACCATCATCTCCCACGGCATGCCCTATCCGCAGAATGTGGAGACGGCGCGCCAGGTCGAGCAGGTGGTGCGCGACAATGGCGCCGTGCCGGCCACCATTGCCATCATCGATGGCCGCCTCAAGGTGGGTCTGGATGCAGGGGCGCTGGAGGCGCTGGGCAAGGCCGGTCACGCAGCCACCAAGTGCAGCCGCCGGGACATCCCCTTCGTGCTGGCCAACAAGGGGCTGGGCGCCACCACGGTCGCCTCCACCATGATCATTGCGGCCATGGCGGGGATCCGGGTGTTCGCCACCGGCGGCATCGGCGGCGTGCACCGCGGCGCCCAGGAGAGCTTCGATATCTCGGCGGATCTGCAGGAGTTCGCCCAGACCCCGGTGGCCGTGGTCTGCGCCGGTGCCAAGTCGATACTCGACATCGGCCTGACCCTGGAGTACCTGGAGACCCAGGGGGTGCCGGTCATCGGCTATCAGACCGAGGAGCTGCCCGCCTTCTACATCCGCGAAAGCGGCTTCAAGGTGGATTACCGCCTCGACACCCCGGCGGCCATTGCCGAGGCGCTGCGCCTGAAGTGGGAGCTGGGACTGGCCGGCGGCGCCGTGGTGGCCAATCCCATCCCGAGTGAATTTGCCATGGCCCAGGCCGATATCGACAGCGCCATCAAACAGGCCCTGTGCGAGGCGGAGGAACAGGGCATCAAGGGCAAGGCATCCACCCCCTTCCTGCTGGCCCGGGTGTGCGAGCTGACCGGCGGCAACTCCCTGGCGGCCAACATCCAGCTGGTACTCAATAATGCCGCCCTGGGGGCACGCATCGCCGCCAGCCTGTAACGGCAGGTGGATGAATGCAAAAGAGGGCCTGCGGGCCCTCTTTCTTATTGTGCAAATCGGTTACATAAAACCTTATTGCAGCACCAGGCGACCGTTGAGGGGTTGCACGGGTCTGTTATTGGGGTGGTGCATCATGGCCTTGAAGGCATCGATCTGGGCTTGGCTCACCTGCACCGGCTGCTTCATCACCAGCCAGCGCACCCCTTCCGAGCAGGGCGGCGTGGTCAGCGACCCGCTGAAGCGGTAGTAGTCGCGCCTGGCGGGCAGTAGTGACTCGGCCGAGATCGGTTCCTTGAAGGCGTGGATCTCCCCCGCCTTGACTGGCAGGGTTTGCCAGGCCTGACTCAGTGCCGCATTGGCCTGACCTGGTTCGAACATCACGGCGACCACTGCCAGCTCCCCCTTGTCATTGGCGTGCACCAGGTGTCCCTCCAGGGGGTAGGACCTGCCCTCGATGAGGTTTTCGCTGGGGGCGTGGAAGTGGAACTGCTTGAGCTCGAAACGCATGCCGTCGAGCTCAAGGCTGCTGCCCGGGGCATAGTTGACTTGCACCGTGTGACCGTTGTTGACCAAGGTCTTGCCGCCCGGCAGGTAGTGGAACTGCAGTGGTGCCAGCTCGGCCTCCACCAGACCTGTTAGGTTGACCGGCGACTGGTTGTTGCCCGCGCACTGGCCAAATTCCGGGGTCAGGCTGGCCCATTTCGCCGGGCCGGCCTCACCGCTGTATTCCCAGTGCGGAGCTGCGGCGAAGGCGGTGGGGCACAACAACAGAGAGCAGGCCAACAGGGACTTTCTCATCATGCATCCTTATCTTGATTGAAAAGCGCGGCCATCCGTCTCCCCACTCGGTGAGGGGACAGCAGATGGCATTCTCTGGAATGCGGGATACAGAATGTCAGACCGGATATTTATTATTAAGGATCATTGCAGGCGATATTTATGATGCATTTAATATGAATCTAAATAATCTTAAGCCACTCCTTAATATTGAATGGTGGCTCTGTAAAATGAAAGCAATCTAATTAATTGGCTGGTATCCAAGATGAAATTTTTCATGTCCCTCTCATCGAAGTTAGGCTTTTTCTCCTCGCAAGCCTTCGCTTAAAATCTACCAAAAATATCGCAATGCATTGTTTTTATTGTAATTTTTTATTCCTGTTTTCAACTTTAACAAATGATTAATAATTGCTCCCTGGCAGGCTGAAGCTGCGATTGTTCGCAGACTCAAGAGCGAGAGTAAATATTGTCTGCTGGCGCTGGCCTTGCCCTGAACGGGTAATTGGGCCGATATAATTGGTCAGCCTGGTCAACTGCTGTACCGGGAGGGCTGTGCCTCAGGACAACAAGTCGGCCAGCCGGCTTGCGGACTACGCAGTAACGGTAGATGAGGTGAAGCAGCGGAGCGGGCTCGACGTCTGCGCCGAGCGACCTGATGAGCCGGAAGAGGCCATGGAGTTCAGGCTGATGGCCATATGGGCAGTGGCTCTCCCTCATGACAACAGGGGCCTCGGCCCCGTTGTCATTTACTGATCTCATCCCCGACCTGTTTGACCGCATCACGGGTGCTGTGGCCTATCTCACGGGTGACATCCCGGCTGGTGTGGCCAATCTCGCGGGTCACATGTTTGGTGGTGTGACCTATGGTGCGGCCCGCCTCCTTGATATCGGCGCAACCGGCCAGTACCAGGCCGGCGAGCAGCGCCATCAGGGATGAGTGACGCAGGGATAAATGACGCATGCCAACCTCCTCGCTAAGGGCTGAGGCCATTATTGCCCCTGAGGGAGCGGACGAGCAACCAGCAGGGTGTGACCGGGTCCCGGGATCTCGTGCTCGGCCTCCACATGGAAACCGGCTTCCCGCAGGCACTGGTACATCTGCTTGGAGTGGTAGAAGCGACTGTTGCCGTTGGCGATGGCGGTGAAGTAGAGGGAGGTGGCATTGAGGCTGAAGCTGGCCGCCTCGAAGCTCTGCCTGTCCCAGAACAGCTCAAGGATGCAGACCCGGGCCCCGGGTTTCATGTGTTGGCGAATGCGCTTGAGGATGGCGACTATCTGCTCGTGGCTGAAGCAGTCCAGGAACTGGCTCATCCACCAGACGTCCGCCTCACCGGGCAACGGGCCTTCGGCTTCGAGCATGTTGACGGCATGGCCGCTGACTCTGGCTGCCAGCCCGGCGGCCTCTATCCGGGGTTGGGCCAGGGCGAGCTGCTCGGGCAAGTCCAGTATTGTGACCTTGAGTCCGGGATCCCGGGCCGCGCAAGAGAGTGCCCACTTGCCGGTATTGCCGCCCACGTCATACAGGGTGCGCGGCTCATAGCCCAGCACATGGTCCTGAGCCTGCTGGAAGGCCCAGTCTGAGTAGAAGTGATCGAAGGCAAACCAGCTGGCCCGGGCTGGCTCCGGCAACTCGTCGAGGTGGGGATAGATGGTGGCCCAGTCGCGGTTGAACACCTTGAGCCCCTCGGGCTTGCCTTCCCGAATGGCATCGAGCAGGTGGGCGAGGGGTTGATAGCAGACGTGCTGGGTGAAGTCCATATTGACCCGGGTCATGGGGTCGTTTTGCAGGTATTTGCCCACTTTGCCGAGCACATAGCGCGCCCCGGCCAGATGGCAGATCCCGCCCCCCAACCCCATGTCGAGCAGCACACCGACGCCGTATTCACTGATCGCGCAGTGGCGGGCTATCTCGGCGGTGGTCGCGCCTTCTTTACCACGGCTCTCCAGGTAGGCGAGCACACCGGTTTCACGCAGGCACCAGCTCGCCTGGAACAACATGGGAGCGAAGGCGATGCGCTGCGCCTGGCTGATGGCGGCGAGGGCGTCATGTCCCTCGCTTTGGTAATGTTTCACAGGACTTGCCACTCCGGGGTTATTTATTATTGCTAGTGCGGGACAGCTCGATCTGGATGGCCTGGTTCAATCCCTGGATCCAGCGGTTATAACTGCGGTGTATGGCACCTTTGCCATCATCATCGAGATTGATGCTGCTGACATAATTGATGGCGTAGTCATGAGTGCTATAGGGAATATTGATCACCGCCTGATGTTGGCGCACATTCAATTGACCGCGAATAAGCCCTGGCTGCTCTTTTTTCATCACCCAGCCCTTGCTGAGACCACCATTGAGGATGGCGTTGCCGACCTGCTCTTGGGTCAGGGTGAAGTTCACCTGATTGGCTGGCAAATTATGCACCGGCTGACTGGTGGCGCAGGCGGCCAGCAGGGCGCAGCCGAGCAGCAAGGCGGATTTGGACATCATGTTCATTATTGTTCCCCGAGGTCGGTTTCTTATGAAGCGGGGCAATGAGACAACATAATGGCGTTATTTTCAATAAATATGACTGAAGACAAGGGCTTATATGGTTCGCATCTATTATTTACGGAAAATAATGCTATGATGGCCGCCGAATTAATGACAGGCATGAAACCAGCATTATTTCTCCATGTTTCCCGCCGGATGACAGCCGGCAATCTGATTAACCCAACTCATCAGCCATTGCGCCGCACCAGGACGGAAACTCGTCATCATGTTCTCATTTTCACTCCTTGATGCGCAGGCGCTCTCCCCCGGGCTGAACCAGGTCAGTCAATGGCAACAGTGGGCGGAACAGGGCCTGTGGCCCGATGCTGCCCTGTTGCCACCGACTCCGCTGCTGCCCATGATGATGGCCCGTCGCCTCAGCGCCGGGGCCCGGCTCGCGGTGCAGCTCGGCCTGGAGATGCTCGGTCGCCACGAGATAGACAACGCCATCTTTGTCAGCCGCCACGGTGAGCTGGCCCGCTCTCTCACGCTGTTGCAAGGATTGGCGGCGGCGAACCCCCTCTCGCCCACGGATTTCTCCATGTCGGTGCACAACACCGCGGCCGGACTCTGCTCCATTCAGGGCAAGGCGGCGCTGCCCATGAGCTCGCTGGCGGCAGGGGAAGGGGGACTGATGGCGGGACTGACCGAGGCGGTCGCCAACCTGCAGGCCGGTTACCGGCGGGTGCTGCTGGTGATCTTCGAGGGGGAGATCCCCGCCTTTCATCACCCCTGGATCCCGGCCACTCCCCCCTATGGGGTCGCGCTGGTACTCGGGGATGAGGAGCAAGGCGAGCGCTGGCACTGCGAGGGGGCGAGGATTCATGGCCATGCTCCCGCGCTGGCCCAGCCCCTGGCATTCTGGCGCGCGCACTTGTTGCAGCAAACGACATGCCTGCTGGAGGATGGACGTCAGGAGTGGGCATGGCGGCGCGGCTGAACCGGCTCTGGCGGCTGTTTGGCACCGCCCTTGGCTTCACCCTCTTTGGTTTGGGGGGGCTGCTGCTCAGTCTCTGCTGGTTCCCGCTGCTGGCGCTCTGCCTGCGCGGGGAACGGCGTCGCACCCTGGCCCAGGCCAGCATCAAGCAGAGTTTTCGGCTGTTTATGTCGCTGCTCAAGGGGCTGGGGGTACTGGATTACCGGGTGAGCGGCATGCCTCAGGATCTGCGCGGGGCCTTGGTGGTCGCCAATCACCCCAGCCTGCTCGACTATGTGATGCTGGCCGCCGAGCTGCCGGTATGTGACTGCATCGTCAAGCAAGCCTTGTGGCATAATCCGTTTCTGGGGGGGGTGGTGCGTGCCGCCGATTACATTCCCAATGTGGAGGCCGAGCGGTTATTGCCGCTCTGTATGGCGCGGGTACGCAGCGGCGGCCTGCTGCTGGTGTTTCCGGAAGGGACTCGCACCACCCCAGGCCAGCCACTGCACCTGCAACGGGGGGCGGCTCAGCTTGCACTGCGCAGTCAGGTGCCGCTGCAGCCGGTGCGCATTCACTGCAGTGAGCGCTTCCTCACCAAGCAGGACAAGTGGTTCAGGACACCGAAGCACAAGCCAAGCTTCACCCTGGAATTCCTGCCGCAGATCACTGCCGCAGAGGTGGTCGACAACGAACAGGGCAGCGCCCTGGCCGCCCGCCAGCTAACCCGATTTCTCACCAGGGTCCTGCAACCCGGGGCCCAATGACAGCGTATGGAACAGCAATGCAAGACCTGCAACAAGAAATAAAGCAACTCATTATCGACAGCCTCAATCTGGAAGGATTGACCCCGGACGACATCGACAGCCAGGCTCCCCTGTTTGGGGATGGT
Source organism: Aeromonas rivuli (assembly GCF_000820045.1). GTDB lineage: Bacteria > Pseudomonadota > Gammaproteobacteria > Enterobacterales > Aeromonadaceae > Aeromonas > Aeromonas rivuli. The sequence goes on from NZ_CDBJ01000019.1 coordinate 15,924, forward strand.
CTGGGCCTGGACTCTATCGATGCGCTCGAGCTCGGGCTCGCCATCAAGGGTCGCTACGGCATAGTGCTCTCCGCCGATGACGAGAATACCCGTCGTCACTTTGCCAGTGTCGCAGCCCTGGTTGCCCTGGTTCACTCCCAAGCCTGAGCCCGTCCCTTTTCGGAGAAACGCAGATGAACAGAGACGAGATTTTTACCGAGATCAAGGCCACCCTGGTGAAGCTGTTCGAGGTGGATGAAGGGGAGATCACCCTGGACGCCCAGCTCTATCAGGATCTGGAACTCGACAGCATAGATGCCATCGATCTGGTGGTGCATCTGCAAAAACTGACCGGCAAGAAGATCAAGCCCGAAGAGTTCAAGACGGTGCGCAGCGTGGCCGATGTGGTCGACGCGGTCGAGCGCCTGCTGGCCGATGCCTGATCCCAGGGTCAGACCCGTGCTGCGACTGCTCTCCCTGCTGGCAGGGGGGCTGCTGCTGGCCTATCCCCTGGCCGTTTACTGGGGATTGACCCATTGGGGGGGATCCTCCCTGCTCGCCATCTTGCTGGTCACCTTTGCCTTGCGGCTGCTGCCCGGTGTTTCCCCGGTGCGCGAGTGGCTGCTGCTCGGCCGCCTGCTCGCCGGTGTCGGCCTGCTGCTGACGGGCTTGAGCGCCCTCTTCTCGGCCCAGCACTGGTTGCTCTATTACCCCCTCGCCGTCTCCCTGGCGCTGCTCTGCCTGTTTGGCTGGAGTCTGCGCCAGCCGATGACGCTGGTGGAGCGCCTCGCCCGCCTGACCGATCCCGACTTGCCGCCGGCGGGAGTGCGCTATACCCGCACCGTGACCCAGGTCTGGTGCGGCTTCTTCGTGGTCAATGGCGTGCTTGCCGCCGCCACCATCTGGCACGGAGACCTGGCGTTGTGGAGCCTCTACAACGGTCTCATCAGCTACCTGCTGATGGGGCTGTTAATGGGCGGGGAATATCTGGTGCGCCTGCGGGTCAAACGGAGTTTTGCCTGATGAGTCATGCAGCTGACTCTTTCGCGCCCTGCCAACGTCTGCTCGCCGCCATCTGGGCGCGGGCAGACGAGGAGGTGGTGGCGTTCGGCCCACAGGGTGAGAGCCTGTTCGGTGAGCTAAGAGGCGGCGCCGAGGCGTTGGCCAGCGTGCTGGCGGCCTCACCGGCAACGCGCTGGGCACTCTGCTTCGATGACAGCCTGCTGTTTGCCCAGGCCCTGCTGGCCTGCGCCCTGTCGGGTCGTGAGGTCGTGCTGCCCGGTCATCAGCGCCCGGCCGCCCTGACCGAACTCGGTGCGGGTTTCGACGGCATACTGACCGATAGCCAGCAGCTGGGGGAGGGGTGCGAGCACCCCTGGTTGCGTCTGCCCCTGACGGCTTCGCAGCATGAGAGTCCGGCGCCGCGCTGGGCCGCCCCCACCGGCTTGCAACTGACCCTGTTCACCTCGGGCTCGACCGGCGTGCCCAAGGCGATCCCCAAGGCCTGGCACCAGCTCGAGGCCGAGTTGCGAGTCTTGATTGCGCTCTGGGGGGAGAGGCTCGATGGCACACGTCTGTTGGCGAGCGTCAGCCATCAGCATATCTATGGCCTGCTGTTTCGCATCCTGCTGCCCCTGGTACTGGGTGTGCCCTTCGCCCGCACCCTGACTCTCTATCCGGAGCAGCTCAAGGGGCAGCGAGGGCCCTGGGCCCTGATCGCCTCTCCCGCCTTTCTCAGTCGACTCGATCCTGAGCTCGGGGAGGGGGAGTGCCGCCTGATTGTCTCCTCCGGCGGTCCCCTGGCCCTGGCGGATGCACTCCGCAGCGCTCAGCTGTTTGGTCAGTTGCCCATCGAAGTATTTGGCAGCAGCGAGACCGGTGGCATCGCCTGGCGCCAGAGTCAGGCGCTCCATACCCCCTGGCAGCCCATGCCGGGGATCCGGGTCCTGGTGGCTGCCGAGGATCGCTTGTTGCTGCACTCCCCCTTTCTGCCCGATGGCGAGCCGCTGCTCTGCGCCGATCGCATTCGATGGGAAGAGGCTGGCTTTCATCTGCTTGGGCGCGGGGATCGGCTCATCAAGATCGAAGAGAAGCGGATCTCCCTCGATGAGGTCGAGACCCGCTTGCAGGCCCTGCCCTGGGTGGAGGCCGCCGCCGTGCTGCCCCTGACGGTGGCGACCCGGCAAGCGCTCGGCGCCGTGCTGGTGTTGACCCCTGAGGGGCAGCGCCAGTGGCAGATGCTGGGGCATGGGCGTTTCCTCATCGCCCTGCGCGAGCGGCTCAGACCCTGGCTCGAACCGGTGGCGCTGCCGCGCCGGGTACGACTCCTGGCGACCCTGCCCCTGAGCAGTCAGGGCAAGCGCCCCTGGTCCGAGTTGAAAGCGCTATTTGATGAGCTGCCTGCGGACAAGATGGCGGGTGGCGGAGCCGGTCAGCCGATGAGAAAAGAGATGAACAACAACGACTCAGGGGCTGCCGCCATGCAAGCAAGTACCCTACCGACGCTGCTCGAGCAGACTCAGGCCCAGGATGCGCTGGTGCTGCGGCTTCATCTTGACCCCGCGCTCCCCTGGTTCAGCGGCCATTTTCCGGGGGCGCCGCTGCTGCCCGGCGTGACGCAGGTGCACTGGGCCATCCACTATGGTCGGCAGTTGCTTGGCCTCTCTGGCACCTTTGGCGGTATGAGCCAGCTCAAGTTCCAGCGCCCCCTGCGCCCGGGTCAGCAGTGCAGCCTGCACCTGACTTGGCAGGCCGACAAGGGTCAGTTGTTATTCAGCTATCGACTCGCCGATGAGCTCGCCAGTAGTGGAAGAGTGCGGTTATGTCCCTGACTCCCTGCATCATCATCCCCTGCTACAACCACTCGGCTCCCCTGGCCGGGGTGCTGACCAGGCTGGCCCCCCTGGGGCTGCCCTGTCTGCTCATCGACGATGGCAGCGAGCCGGGCGCCGCCGCCCGTCTCGATGGCTTGGCGAGGGAGCATCAGGCCTGGGTGAGCCTGCTGCGTCATCCCCATAATCTGGGCAAGGGGGCCGCGGTGATGACCGGGCTCAAGGCCGCCTTCGAGCGCGGTTTTAGCCATGGAGTGCAGATAGACGCGGACGGTCAGCACGATCTCGCTGACGTGCCGCGGCTATTGCACGAGGCCGAGGCCCATCCCGAGGCGCTGATCTCGGGCCGCCCCCTCTATGACGACTCTGTGCCCAAGGGGCGGCTCTATGGCCGCTATGTCACCCATGTCTGGGTCTGGATAGAGACGCTCTCCTTCACCATCGAAGACAGCATGTGCGGCTTTCGGGTCTACCCCTTGGCGGCGAGCTGCGCCCTGTTTGACGAGGTGCGCCTCGGCGCGCGGATGGATTTTGACACCGAGATCATGGTGCGCCTCCACTGGCGCGGGGTGAAGAGTCGTTTCGTGGCGACCCGGGTCATCTATCCCGCCGATGGCAGCTCCCATTTTCGGCTCTGGCAAGACAATCTGGATATCTCCTGGATGCACACCCGGCTGGTGTGCCGCCTGCTCTGGGATCTGACCCGCCAGCTGCTGCGCTGGCCCGCTCGCCTCTGGCACCGGGGCAGGGCACACTGGTCGCGCACCCCGGAACGAGGCAGCCTGCTTGGCTTGCGGATCATGCTGGCCAGCTATCGGCTGCTGGGACGCAGGGGCTTCAAGGCGCTGCTCTATCCGGTCATCGGCTACTTCTGGTTGACCGGCCGCCGTCAGCGGGCGGCTTCGGAGCAGTATCTGGCCCGGCTAGAGGCGTTTGCTGCGGCCAACGACATTCCACTGCCTGCCGAGCCGAGATCCAGCTTTCGTCACTTGCTGCGCTTTGGCGAGGCGGCCCTGGACAAGCTGGCGGGCTGGCGCGGCGACATAGCCCCGGAGCAGGTCGAGCTGGTGGGGCGCGAACACCAGGAGGCTGCTCTTGCTTCGGGGCGTGGCCTGTTGCTGCTCGGCTCCCATCTCGGGGATCTCGAGCTGTGCCGGGCCCTTGGCACCCAGGCGGGCCAAGTGCGCATCAACGCCCTGGTGTTCACCCGCCATGCGGCCCGTTTCAATGCCCTGCTCAAGCAGATCAATCCAGGATCCGGGCTCAATCTCATCCAGGTGCAGGAGATGGGGGCCGACACCGCCATCTTGCTCAAGGAGAAGATAGAGGCGGGGGAGTGGGTGGTGATCGTCGGGGATCGCACCTCGGTCACCAGGGAGAAGCGGGTGGTCTGGGCCGATTTTCTCGGCGCCCCGGCCCCTTTTCCCCTTGGCCCCTTCGCCCTGGCCAGCGTGCTGGCCTGCCCCGTCTATCTGATGTTCGGCCTCAAGGAACAGGGTCGATTCCGGGTCCATTTCGAGCCCTTCGCAGAGCGGCTGTTGCTGCCGCGTAGCAATCGGGAGGCGGCGCTGCAGCACTGGGTGCAGGCCTATGCGGACAGGTTGCAACACCACTGCCTGCGAGCCCCTCTCGACTGGTTCAACTTCTTCGATTTTTGGCAGCTAACTCATGATGAACAGTGATACTCCTTCTCCCCAGGTCACCTTCGGCGCAGACAGGCTCACCATAGAGCAGGTAGTGGCCCTGGCCGAGGGGCGGGCCAGACCCGTACTCAACCCGGATCCCGCCTTTATGGCCCGTATCCAGCGCGGCGCCGATTTTCTCGATCGGCTGCTCGAGGATGAGGGAGTCATCTACGGGGTGACCACCGGCTATGGCGACTCCGTGACCCGGGCCGTGCCGCCCGCCCTGGTGGCCGAGCTGCCCCTGCACCTGACCCGTTTCCATGGCTGCGGCCTGGGGGCGGATCTGAGCCTGGAGGCTGGCCGCGCCGTGTTGGCGACCCGGCTCTGCTCCCTGACCCAGGGGGTCTCCGGGGTCAGCCCTGCGTTGCTGGAGCGGCTCTGCTGGTTGCTGGAGCAGGACTTAATCCCCCGTATTCCCGAAGAGGGATCGGTCGGTGCCAGCGGCGATCTCACCCCGCTCTCCTACGTGGCCGCCGTGCTGGTGGGGGAGCGCGAGCTCTATCGGAACGGAGAGTTGGCCGATACCGCCGATGTCTATGGTTCGCTCGGGGTCACACCCCTGATCCTGAGGCCCAAGGAGGGGCTGGCGCTGATGAACGGCACCTCGGTGATGACGGCGCTGGCCTGTCTGGCCTATGCCCGCACCGAATACCTGATGAAGCTTGCCACCCGCATCACCGCCCTGGTCAGCGTCGCCATGGCCGGCAACGCCTTCCACTTCGATGAGCGGCTGTTCGCGGCCAAGCCTCACCCCGGCATGCAGGGCATCGCCGCCTGGCTGCGGGCCGACTTGCAGAGCGGCGAGCTGCCGCGCCACAGCGACCGGCTGCAAGATCGCTACTCCCTGCGCTGCGCACCCCATGTCATCGGCGTGGTGGCCGACAGCCTGCCCTGGTGGCGTCAGCTCATCGAGAACGAGCTCAACAGCGCCAATGACAATCCGCTGATCGATGGCGACTTTGAGCATGTGATGCACGGCGGCCACTTCTATGGCGGCCACATCGCCATGGCCATGGACAGCATGAAGACGGCGGTGGCCAATCTGGCCGACCTGCTCGATCGCCAGCTGGCCCAGCTGGTGGACAGCAAGTTCAACGGTGGCCTGCCGAGCAACCTGTCGGGTGCCAGCGGCGAGCGACGCATGATCAATCACGGTTTCAAGGCGGTGCAGATCGGCGTCTCCGCCTGGACCGCCGAGGCCCTCAAGCTGACCATGCCCGCCAGCGTCTTCTCCCGCTCCACCGAGTGCCACAACCAGGACAAGGTGAGCATGGGCACCATAGCGGCGCGGGATGCCCTGCGGGTGCTGACCCTGAGTGAACAGGTTGGCGCCGCCTGCCTGCTGGCGGCGGTGCAGGGGGTCGAGCTGCGGTTGCTGGCCCAGGGCCGCACCCTCAGCGAGCTTGGCGCTGAGCTGCAGAGGATGGTGCTAGGGGTACGCGAACACCACCCGGCCCTGGTGGAAGACAGGCCCCTGGAGCAGGAACTCAGGGCACTGATCGCCCGTCTGCAGGCCCGTCATTACCCGCTCTATGAGGAGATCTCCCATGGGGAGTGAAGCCTGGATGATTAGCCACAGTATCGAGATAGAGATCCCGTTTCACGACGTGGACATGATGGCAGCGGATGTCTGGCACGGCCCGATGGAGAGTCTGCATGCAGCATGAGTCCTGGATGATTAGCCACAGCATCGAGATAGAGATCCCGTTTCACGATGTGGACATGATGGCTGCGGATGTCTGGCACGGCCCGATGGAGAGTCTGTATGCAGAGTGAACCCTGGATGATTAGCCACAGTATCGAGATAGAGATCCCGTTTCACGACGTGGACATGATGGCAGCGGATGTCTGGCACGGCCCGATGGAGAGCCTGTATGCAGAGTGAACCCTGGATGATTAGCCACAGCATCGAGATAGAGATCCCGTTTCACGACGTGGACATGATGGCGGTGGCCTGGCATGGCCATTATGTGCGTTATATCGAGCTGGCCCGCTGCGCCCTGCTCGAGCGCATCGATTACAACTATCCCCAGATGGAGGCCTCCGGCTATGTCTGGCCCGTCATCGACTTGCGACTCAAGTACATGGCGCCCCTGCGCTTTGGTCAGAAGGTGCGAGTCGAGGCCCGACTCTGCGAGTATCAGAACCGGCTCAAAATCGAGTACGAGCTGTTCGACGCCGCCAGCGGCGTGCGTACCAGCAAGGGCTACAGCATTCAGGTGGCGGTGGACAAGGAGAGTGGCGAGATGTGCCTGGCCTCGCCCCGGGTGCTGCTCGACAAGCTGGGAGTGAGCGAATGAGGCGCTGGTTAAGCCTGGCGCTGCTGCTGACGACTGTGCTGAGCCCGTTACCTCTCCAGGCCGCGGCCATGACCCAGGCCGAGGTGCGTCAGTTGCTGAGCGAGCAGCCCGCTCAGCGCGCCCGGTTTGAGCAGGAGAAACAGGTGGCAGGCTTAAGCCAGCCCCTGCGGGCCAGCGGCGAGCTGCTGCTGGTACGGAGCAAGGGGCTCTGGTGGCATCAGCAGGCGCCCTTTGATCTCGCCCTCAGCCTCACCGACCAGCGCATGAGCCAGCGGGTGGGTCAGGGGCGGGCCGAGGTGATAGATAACCCCCAACTGCTCGAATTCAGCAAGATGCTACTGGCGCTGTTTGGTTCGGACGAGCAGGCGCTGGCCCGCTATTTTGACCTCGATTTTCAGTCCGGCGAGCAGGGGTGGGCCCTGACCCTGACGCCGCTGGCGTCGCCCCTTGACAAGGTATTTGCCAAGCTCACCCTGAGTGGTCGCGAGCAGTTGGATAAGCTGTCGATCGCAGACAGACAAGGGGATGAGACCCGCATCCACTTCTCCCGCTGGCAGGCAGTGACGCTGCCACTTCCCCCTGAGCAAGAGGCCTATTTTGCCCGATAAAGCGCCCATAGTCCCATCGCAGCCGACCCTTGGCATCGGCGAGGCCAGCTGGCGCAAGCTTGCCCTGGGCTGGTTGCTGCTCTGCCTGCTGGCGTTGGCGCTGCTCGGCTATCTGCTGCCCCACAGTCGCATCAACACCAGCCTGATGGATCTGCTGCCCCAAAGTGAGCGTTCCGCCCTGGATCCGGCTCTGCAGCAGGGGTTGCTGCGCCAGCTCGATGGTCAGCTGGTCTGGATGCTGAGCCTGCCGGCGGGCCAGGATGGCCGCGCCGCGGCAGAGGCCTGGGCCGAGTCTCTCGCACGGCTGCCTGAGCTCAGTAGCGTTCGCGGTGCCCAGCCTGAGCTGACGGGAGCTTGGCAAGGGTATCTGCATGACTACGCCTGGCAGCGGCTCGATGAGCGCAGCCGTGTCAGGTTGGCGGCTGGCCCCGAGGCGTGGAGCCAGTGGGTACTCGGCCAGATCTACAGCCCCTTTGGCGGCGTCTCCCGCGCCGAGTGGCAATCCGATCCCCTGCTGCTGACCCGGGCCGGGGTACAGGGCCAGGCAGCCACGCCGCTGCGCCTCGACCATGACTGGCTGGTGAGCCAAGATGAGACGGGACGGCGCTGGTATATGCTGCGGGCCGAGCTGGATCGCTCCGCCTTCGATCTCTCCCGCAACGGCGCCCTGCTCGGCCGACTCGACGAGGCCGAGCAGACCCTCAAGGCGCACTATCCGGGGGTCGATCTGCTGCGTCGTGGCACGCTGTTTTATAGCCAGCATGCCAGCAACCTGGCTCAGGCGGATATCTCCACCATAGGGCTGGGCTCGCTGATTGGGGTGGTGCTGCTCATCTGGGGGGTGTTCCGCTCGGCCCGTGCGCTCTGGCTTGCCCTGTTGCCCATCCTCATCGGTCTGGGCTGGGGGCTCTTGGCCGTGCTGCTCTGGTTTGGCGAAGTGCACCTCTTTACCCTGGTGATCAGCACCAGCCTCATCGGCATCGCCATCGACTATGGCCTGCATTTTCTGAGCGAGCGGCGTCTGCATGGGGGTGAGGAGAGCCCCCATCAGACGAGGATCCGGCTGCTGCCCAGCCTCTGGCTAGCGCTGCTCACCACCCTGATCGGCTATGGCCTGCTCTGGTTGGCGCCCTTCCCCGGTTTGCAACAGCTCGCGCTGTGCGCCCTGGTCGGACTGTTCGCCGCCTTCATCACAGTGATCTGCCTCTTCCCGCTCTGGCTGGGCCCCCTGCCGCAGGGAGAGCCCAGGGGGTTGGTGTGGCTAAGTGGCTGGCTCAATCTGTGGCGCGAGCGACGCGGCTTGCGCTGGGGCCTGCCGCTGACGTGCCTGTTGCTGGTGGTCGCGGGTCTGAGCCGGTTGCAGATCGATGATGATATCGGCCGTCTGCAACCGCTGCCCGCTGAGCTGCAAGCCCAGGAGCAGCAGATCCAGCACCTCATTGGCCAGCAGGGGGGCATGGCGGGTTTCCTGGTGACGGGGAACGATGGGGAGGCGGCCTTGCAACGGCTGGAGGCCCTGACCCGGACGCTTGCCCTGGCCAAGGCCCAGGGGCAACTGACCGGATTCGTCTCGCTGGCGCAGTGGCTGCCATCCCTCGCGCAGCAAAGGGCGGATCACGACGCCCTTGGCAAGCTCCTGCCCGAGGTAGTGGCAGGGCTCAACCAGGCCGGCGTGCCGGTCAAGGGCGTCGCCAGACCCTGGCAACCACTGACGCCCGCGCTGTGGCTGGCCAGCCCGGTCAGCGAGGGGAGCCGCCTGCTCTGGCACGGCATGGCCGATGGCCGGGTCGCCATCTGGCTGCCGATCTCAGGGGTGAGCGCGCCGACGGCCATGGCGAACCTGGCGGCAAACCAGTCCGGCGTCTATTGGCAGGATCAGCGGGCGCAATGGAGCCAGCTGTTCGCCCACTATCGCATCAAGCTGGCCGAGCTGCTGGGAGTGGCCATGGGACTGGTCGCCCTGTTGCTCGGCTGGCGGCTGGGTTGGCGCAAGGGGGGGCGAGTCCTGCTGGTCAACGTCCTGGCCCTGGGGGCGGGCCTGGCCCTGCTTGCCGCCTGTGGTCAGCCGCTCACCCTGTTTGGTGTCCTGGCCCTGAGTCTCATCTTTGGCATCGGCATCGACTACGGGCTCTTTTTTGCCCACAGTGGCGTCGATCCCTACCGGCAGCGCTCGACCCTGCTTGCCATCTTGCTGGCCAACCTGACCACCCAACTGGCATTCGGGCTATTGGCCCTGAGTCACACTCCGGCCATTGCGGGTTTTGGTCTGGTGCTGAGCGGCGGTATCTTTACCGCTTTCCTCCTGTCGCCGCTGGTGCTGGACCGGAGATGATCCCATGATCCACCCCTTTTTGGCCCACCCCAGACGCCCGGGACACAAGATGAAGTCGCTTCTGCCTCTCTGTTTATGCGCCAGCTTGCTGAGCGCCTGTGCCAGTGTGCCGACCGCGGTGCCGGATAATCGCGCTTTCCTGACCCAGGAGACCCGTCTGGTGTTGCCGGCGCCGACCCTGGCTCAGCCGCTCTATCGCCAACAGTTGCTGAGTGCCAGGACCCAGGGGGGTGAGCATCAGCTGCTGACGGTGTTGGAGGCCGATGGCCGCCAGCTCACCCTGGTGGGGTTGACCCCGAGCGGGATCCGGCTGTTTCGCGTGAGTTATGACGGTGAGGCGATTCGCACCGAGCAACTCTCCAGTCTGCTGGGAGGCACGACCCTGCCCCCGGTGGCTCAGGTATTGGCCGATGTCATGCTCAGCTACTGGCCCATTCAATCCTGGCAGCCGCAACTGCCCAGGGGTTGGCAGCTCAAGGACGAGGGCATGGTGCGGCGCCTGCGAGACCCCAAGGGCACGCTGGTGAGCGAGATCTTCTATCAAGATATCGCCGGAGAGCGAGAACCTGTGCGTCTGGTGCAGCATGCCTTCGATTACCAGTTGCAGATGGAGAAGCTGGCCCCATGACCCAGGCAATGACCCCCATTTCCCCCTGCTATATCCAGGCTTACGGCCTGATCTGTGCCCTGGGGGAGGGCAAGGCGGCGGTGAGCACGGCCCTGACCACCTGGCAGGCGGAGGGCATCAGCCCCCTCGACACTGAACAGCAAGCCCTGAGTGATGGCCGACTCACCCCGGTGGGCCGGGTGAGGGAGGCGCTGCCTCCTGTCCCTGACACACTGGCGGCCTATGACTCTCGCAACAATCGACTGCTGCTGGCGGCCCTGGCCCAGATCCGGCCCAGTGTCGATGCGCTGGTGACCCGACTGGGGGCGGATCGCATCGCCATCGTACTGGGTACCAGCACGGCGGGGATTGCCGAGGCGGAGCTGGCTGTGGCGGCCAGGGAGCGAGGGACGTCACTGCCAGCTGCATTTGATTATCGCCAGCAGGAACTGGGCTCGCCGAGTGAGTTTCTGGCACGCCAGCTGGCCCTGACGGGGCCGGCTTACACCCTTTCGACCGCCTGTTCATCCAGTGCCCGCGCCTTTATCAGCGGCCAGCGGCTGTTGGCGGCCGGGTTGGCCGACGCGGTGATCGTCGGCGGGGCCGACAGTTTGTGCGGCTTGACCCTCAATGGTTTTGACAGCCTGGAGTCCCTGAGTCTGGCGCGCTGCCGCCCCTTCGCCGCGGATAGACGCGGCATCAACATCGGCGAGGGGGCCGCCCTCTTTTTGCTGAGCCAGGCCCCGGCGCCGCTGGCGTTGCTGGGGGCGGGGGAATCCTCCGATGCCTGGCATATCTCGGCCCCTCATCCGGAAGGGGTGGGGGCCGAGGCGGCCATGCGCATGGCCCTGCAGCAGGGGGGGGTGGAGGCCAGGGCGCTCGACTACATCAACCTGCATGGCACCGCGACCCGACTCAACGATGAGATGGAGAGCCGCGCCCTGGCCCGGTTATTCGGGGGCGATGAGACGGCCCCCTGCAGCTCCAGCAAGATGCTGACCGGTCATTGTCTGGGGGCGGCGGGCGCCATAGAGGCGGCGCTCTGCTGCCTGTTGATGGAGCTAGGGTTGCCAGCTCCCGGGCAGGGAGGTGTGCAGGATGCGGCCCTGGCCCAGATTGAACTCGTACAGGGACGCGGGTCTGCTCTCGCCGGTGAGCCCCTCGCCCTGACTCTGTCGAACTCCTTCGCCTTTGGTGGCAATAACGTCAGTCTGCTGCTGGGTCGCCGGGACGTGGCAGGCTCCGCCGAGGGGACTGCGCCCCTTGCGACACAAGAGATGAATACCGACCATGAATGAGATAACCATCGCCGAGCTGTTGCCCCATCAGGCCCCCATGCTGCTGCTCGATAGCCTGCTCGATTACCAGGGGACGCGGGTGCGCTGCGAGACCCGGGTGGGGGATCGCCACCGCCTGCTGCTCGATGAGCAGGGGAGCCTGCCCGCCTGGGTCGGCCTGGAGCTGATGGCCCAGACCATAGCCGCCTGGGCCGGGATGCGGGGGCGCGAGCGGGGCGAGCCGGTGCGCATCGGCATGCTGCTCGGCAGTCGCCAGTATCAGAGCCAGCTGCCTGCCTTCGCGGCCGGGGAGCGGCTCGTCATCGAGGCCGAATGCCTGCTGGAAGATGGTGGCATGGCCAGTTTCGAGTGCCGGATCTTGCGCGGCGATAGGCTCTGCGCCGAGGCGCGGCTCAGCACCTATCTGCCCAGTGATAGCGAACTGGCCAATATCTTACCGCTTGACCGATAGCGCCGGGCTGGCCAGGGGGCTGGCTCGGCGGGCAACTGAGTGCCGCCTGAGGGGCGCTCTGGGTGCCTGAGACCCCATTATCTGAATTTGTTAGGGAAGGATTGATTTATGAGTTCCACCGTATTGGTGACGGGTGCCAGCAAGGGCATAGGCCGTGCCATCGCCCTGCAGCTGGCCAGGGATGGCTTCCACATCGTGGTGCACTATCACAGTGACCGTTCGGGTGCCGAGGCAACCCTGGCCGAGCTCGTGGCGGCGGGGGGCCAGGGGCGACTGATCCAGTTCGATATCTCGAACCGGGAGGCGTGCCGCAGCCGGCTCGAGTCGGACATCGAGACCCATGGCGCCTATTACGGCGTGGTCAGCAATGCCGGTGTCATCCGCGACGGTGCCTTCCCGGCCCTGACCGATGAGGATTGGGATGGGGTAGTGCACACCAATCTGGATGGTTTCTACAACCTGCTCAAGCCCTGCATCATGCCGATGATTGGGCTGCGGCGGGGGGGGCGCATCGTCACCCTCTCCTCTGTCTCAGGCATCATGGGCAACAGGGGCCAGGTCAACTACAGCGCGGCCAAGGCGGGCATCATAGGGGCCAGCAAGGCCCTGGCCCTGGAGCTGGCCAAACGCAAGATCACGGTCAACTGCGTGGCCCCCGGGCTCATCGACACCGGCATGGTCAATGCCGAGGTGGAGGCCGAGGCGATGAAGATGATCCCGCTCAAGCGCATGGGCCAGGCAGATGAAGTGGCGGGGCTGGTCTCCTACCTGATGTCGGACGTAGCGGCTTATGTGACCCGTCAGGTGATCTCCATCAACGGGGGCCTGATATGAGCGCGAACAGCAGGCGGGTCGTGGTCACCGGCATGGCCGGGGTGACCGCCTTTGGCAACGATTGGCAGAGCGTGGGGCCCCGCCTCAAGGCCGAGTGCAATGGGGTGCGCCAGATGCCGGAGTGGGCGGTCTATGAGGGGCTCAATACCCGGTTGGCCGCCCCCATCCCGGACTTTGTGCTGCCGAGCCACTATACCCGCAAGCAGACTCGCGCCATGGGCCGGGTCTCACAGCTCTCCACGGTGGCGACCGAGCTGGCCCTGATCCGCGCCGGCCTGATTGGCCACCCTGTCCTCACCGGTGGGCGCACCGGCATCGCCTATGGCTCCTCCATTGGCAGCACCGCGCCCATCAGTGCCTTCGGCGCCATGCTCAACGACAAGACCACCGCCAGCATCACGGCCACCACCTATGTGCAGATGATGCCCCACACGGCGGCGGTCAATACCGGCCTCTTCTTCGGCCTGCGAGGCCGGGTCATTCCCACCTCGAGCGCCTGCACCTCCGGCAGTCAGGGCATTGGTTATGCCTATGAGGCGATCAAGCATGGCTATCAGGATCTGATGGTGGCGGGGGGCGCCGAGGAGCTCTGCCCCTCCGAGGCGGTGGTGTTTGACACCCTGTTTGCGACCAGCTTGCAAAATGAGACCCCGCAGCTGAGCCCCAGGCCCTTCGACAGGGAGCGCGATGGGCTAGTGATCGGGGAGGGGGCAGGCACCCTTATTCTGGAGGAGCTGGAACATGCCCTGGCCCGGGGCGCGACCATACTCGCCGAGTTGGTGGGCTTTGCCACCAACTGCGATGCGGCCCATGTCACCCAGCCCCAGAGAGAGACCATGCAGCTCTGCATGGCGATGGCCCTGAATGATGCAGGTTTGCAGGCAGAGGATATTGGCTATATCAGTGCTCACGGCACGGCGACCGAGCGCGGCGATATTGCCGAAAGCCATGCCACTGGTGCTATTTTCGGGGACAAGACCCCCATCTCCTCATTGAAAAGCTACTTTGGTCACACCCTGGGGGCCTGCGGCGCCATCGAGGCCTGGCTCTCTCTGGAGATGATGAATGAGGGCTGGTTCTCTCCCACCCTCAACCTGAACGAGCCGGATCCCGCCTGCGCCCCGCTGGACCATATCCGCAGCGGTGGCCGGGTGCTGGATGTGGCGTATCTGATGTCCAACAACTTCGCCTTTGGCGGCATCAATACCTCGCTCATCTTCAAGCGCTGGTCGTGACCATCAAGATGGTAAAAGAGGCGCCCCTGGGCGCCTCTTTTTATGGGGGATGAGCTGCGCTTACTGCTTGGGGCGAAAAGGCTTGATGACGCTCTCATCGCACTCGAGATAGGGGCCGTCCATCAGATCGATGCAGTAGGGAATGGCGGGGAAGACCGCATCCAGGCACTCGCGAATGGATTTTGGTTTGCCTGGCAGGTTGACGATCAGGGTGCTGCCCCGCAGCCCCGCGGTCTGGCGCGACAGTATGGCGGTCGGGACGAACTTGAGGGACTCGGCGCGCATCAGTTCACCGAAGCCCGGCATCATGCGATCGCACACCGCTTCGGTCGCCTCCGGGGTGACATCCCGCTTGGCAGGGCCTGTGCCCCCCGTGGTGACGATGAGGCAGCACTGCATGTCATCCGCCAGTTGAGCCAGACACGCCTCAATCTGGGGTTGCTCGTCCGGGATCAGGCGGTAGACGGCTTCCCACTCAGAGCTCAGATAGCAGCCGAGCGTGTCCATGATGGCCTTGCCGGAGAGATCCTCGTAGATGCCTGCACTGGCCCTGTCACTGACGGTGACGATGCCGATCTTTGCCTTATTCATACGACCCCTTGTCTGTCGCGGTGGATAGGGAAATAAAATAGCATAATCAGATAGATATGTTAAATGCTGGCTTTAATGCCCGAGGTGTCGCCTGCTTGATCCGGCTCTTGGCATACGGCTTGAAAATACATTTTCAGGCCGGAAGTCAGTAATGGGAATAATAGTGCTGCCCTGCTTGTGAAAAATGTATAAGGATTGATGGTTAGACAGGATATTGGCGTTTAAAATTCAACGTGCTGATCTGTAATGGTTAATATCTTGATGTCCTGATTGGCAGTATTCAATGGAAGCTTGTCGACTGTCTGGTGGTAAATTGAACTCCGCTCACCCTTGGCATATATAACCAGTAGGAGAGGCTGGAAGAGTCAATGTGCCAGCATCACACCCTCTCAATGCGAGAGTGGAGGGCGACATGGAATTACCTGATTTTGACACCTTGAAACGGCTTGCCGCGACAGAGCCTCATCTGCTTGAGACCCTGCTCTATGAACAGATAGAGGCGGTGATAGAAACGGCCACCCCGGATCAGCAGCGCAGATTGAGAGGGTTGCAGTTTCAGGTCGACTGCCAGCGCAGGCTGGCCAAGAACCCCATCGATAGCTGCCTTCGCATCGTCAATATGATGCAAGACTCCTTCTTCCTGATGCGAAGTGAAATGAGCCGGCTCTGCTATCTCTCGGACGAAGATGAACTCCCTCCCTTACCACCCCGTAATAATGTGATCTCATTGCAGGACCATCGCCACAAATAAGTGTCATTCGGAAATATTCAATGCCGGGTTATAGACGGGAATGGATTATTTCCGGTGACCCAGCTGGGCCGTATTTGGCATATCCCGGTCGTGTTTCCTTTATCGCGCTGACATTAGGTGATCCGAAAGAGACCGCTATCCCATGGGGGCCGTTGGCTGCGCGCTTTATTATGAGTGATACCGGTTGCAAGCTATTTATCATCCGGTTCGTTGATCTTGCCCCCTATTTTACCCTGTCAGGGGTGGGTGAATAGCCTGGCCAGCCAGGCTAAGATAGTGCCTTTAACGCTACGACTCGAAGGGAACATGAGAAGTATCAGTCCAAGAAGGGTGCTGTCCCGGGAACAGCAGACGGAGGTCACCCGTATCCTCGTCAAGGCAGGGCAGATGTTGGCCCAGTTTGGTGCCGAAAGCCGACTCATTGAGCAAACGACAACGCGGCTGGGCCTGGCGCTTGGACTGGAGAGTGTCGAGATGGCCATCTCCTCAAGCGCCATCGTGTTGACCAGCCTCTATCAAGGGCATTGTGTCACCACCACCCGCAGGGTGCGCGAGCACGGCATCAATATGCAGGTGGTGTGTGAGGTGCAACGACTGTGCATCATGGCTGAGAAGCATCTCATTGGGGCGCGGGAAGTCAGGCAGCGACTCGATGCCATCAAGCCCTTCCACTATCACCCCTGGCTGGTCGTGCCCATGGTGGGTCTATCCTGTGGTGCCTTCAGCCTGTTGTTCGGCGGCGATTGGCCCATTTTCCTGGTGACTTTTGTCGCCAGCGCCGTTGCCATGCGGGTACGCCAGCTGATGGCGCGCCACCATCACAGTCCGCTTATCAATTTCGCCTTGACCGGTTTTATCGCAACGCTCCTTGCCTCCAGCGCCACCTTCTTTGGCTGGGGCGAGCAGCCCTACCTCGCCATGGCGGCCAGCGTGCTGTTGCTGGTGCCGGGGTTCCCCCTCATCAATGCGGTCTCTGACATGGTCAAGGGTTACTTCAACATGGGGCTGGCCCGCTGGGGGACGGCGACCCTGCTCACCATCAGCGCCGCCATCGGCATCATACTGGCCATGTCCATCGCCGAGGTCTGGGGAGGCAAGGTATGGTGGAGGCTGATATGAACCGCATCTCGCATGCTATGGCAGCGCTCCCGTCAGCCGGTGGTGATGGGAGCAGGCCATGATGGAGCTGTCATGGTTGTTGGCCAAGGATGCCTTCTGGTCGGCCATTCCTGCGGTGGGGTTTGCCATGTTGTTCAACGTGCCGCCCCGCATGCTCAAGTACTGCGCCATGGGGGGCGCCCTGGCCCATAGTCTGCGCACCTTGCTGATGCACGAGGGGATGCCCATCGAGTGGGCAACCCTGGCGGCGGCGACCACGGTCGGCTTTGTCTGTGTCTATTGGTCGCGGCGGCTGCTGGCCCCGCGCCCCGTGTTCAGCGTGGCCTCTATCATCCCGATGATCCCGGGCAGCTATGCATTCAAGACGATGATAGCCATCGTCGAACTCAACATTCACGGCGTGACCCTGGCGCTTATTCAGAGCGCCTTGGAGAATGGTTTGAAGGCTATTTTTATCGTAGGAGCATTGAGCTTCGGGCTGGCGATACCCTCGCTGGTCGTGTACCGTAATCGCCCCATTGTGTGAGAGACGGCGTGAGAGGCTGAACCCATGAAGATTTCCATGATTGCCGCCATGGCCCGGGATCGGGTGATCGGCAAGGACAACCAGATGCCCTGGCACCTGCCCGCCGATCTGGCCCACTTCAAGAGGGTCACCCTTGGCAAACCGGTATTGATGGGGCGAAAGACATTCGAGTCCATTGGCCGCCCGCTGCCTGGGCGCCGAAATTTGGTGATCAGTCGTAATTCAGGATTTAGCGCGCCCAACATTGAGGTTTTCTCATCCATCGAGGAAGTCTTCGCAACCTTGTCCGAGAGCGAGATGCCCGATGAGTTGATGGTGATTGGCGGGGGTTATCTCTATGCCCAGCTATTGCCGCGCGCGGATCGCCTCTATCTGACTCACATTGAGCTGGCCGTCGAGGGTGACACCCGCTTCCCGGAGTATGAGGGGCAGCAGTGGCATTGCGTGGAGCGGGAAGCCCATCAGCCCGATGAGCGCAATCCCCACCCTTACTGTTTCGAGACCCTGGAGCGGATCGCCCATTGATCCCCTCAGTCGCACCATGAAAAAAGGCCCGTGAGGGCCTTTTTGCTGTCCGTGATGCACCATCCCTTGCTCAGCGAGCATGCAGGGGGCAGGGGGTGCTGATCAGGGCATCATCTTCCAGACGCCACAGGGTAAGAGTGTTGCCCCAGACGCAGCCGGTATCGAGGGCCTTGATATGAGGACGGCCTGTGTTGCCCATCAGTGCCGCCCAGTGGCCGAATACCAGGGTGGGGTCATCGCTGTGACGCTCCCGCAGCTCGAACCAGGGATGCAGGCCGGGGGTCGAGTCATCGGGCCCCAGCTTGCACTTGAAGTCGAGTCGACCATCGGCGTGACAAAAGCGCATCCGGGTGAAGCTGTTGATGATGTAGCGATAGCGCTCTATGCCGAGCAGGCCTTCGTCCCAGCTATCCGGATGATCCCCATACATGTGGTGCAGCAGCCAGAGGTATTGATCGCTTTGCAGCAGACTCTCCACCTCGCGGGCACAGAGGCGGGCGGTATCGGCATCCCAGGTCGGAGAGAGACCGGCATGGACCATCATCACAGGGCGTGTCGGGTGGGGGCACTCGGCAAGCAGCGGTCGATGGCGCAGCCATTCCAGCAGGGCCTCTCTGTCCGGTGCTTCCATCAAGGCCTGCAATCTGTCCTTCTTCTTGAGGGGGGCCACCCCTTCGGCGACGGCGAGCAGATGCAGATCATGATTGCCGAGTATGCAGACGGCCTTGTCACCTAGGGACTTGGCAAAGCGCAGCACGGAGAGGGAGTCCGGCCCCCGCGCCACCAGATCCCCCGCCAGCCAGAGGGTATCTGCCTGGGGATCAAAATCAGCCAGCTCAAGCAGGCGGCGCAGATCGTCATAACAACCCTGGACATCGCCGACAAAACAGTTTGCCATGAAACCTCAATTGATAATGTGGGGAACCGCCAGGGTAAAGGGCGCTATGGGGGCATCAAATTCGTTGCCCGCTTCATCGCGCATCCGATAGCTCCCCTCCATGACCCCGAGGGGGGTATCGAGGGGAACCCCGCTCTGGTAGCGGAAGGTCTCACCAGGGGGGATGACGGGCTGCTCACCGACCACGCCAGGCCCCTCGACCTCCACTATCTTGCCGTTGGCATCGGTGATGATCCAGCGCCGGGCGAGCAGTTGTGCCGGGCCTGGCCCCAGGTTATGGATCTCGATGAGATAGAGAAACTGGTAGGGATCCTGGCTGCCTTCGACATAGCCGGGATGGGGGCGGATATGAATGGTCGGTGTCGCCATGGTGTCAGGCCTGCTGTTGGTCGGCCAGCCAGTTGGCGATGGTCACAAACTGTGCCAGGGAGAGGTTCTCCGGGCGCAGGGTGCTGTCAATGCCAAGCTCGGCGAGCTGGTCCACGGTAATGAAGTTCGCAAAGCTGTTGCGGATGGTCTTGCGACGCTGGCCGAAGCCTTCGGTACAGACCCGGCTCAGGCAGCGCAGATCCTTGGCGACCAGGGGTGGGTTCTTGTGGGGCACCAGGCGTACCACGGCTGAGTCCACTTTCGGGGCTGGCTTGAAGGCGCCTGGGCCCACTTCCAGCACAGGGATCACCTGGCAGTAGTACTGAACCATGACGCTCAGGCGACCATAGGCCTTGCTGCCCGGGCCGGCGCACATCCGCAATACCACCTCTTTTTGCAACATGAAGTGCATGTCCTCGACCCGGTCGGCGAACTCGCACAGGTGGAAGATGAGGGGGGTGGAGATGTTATAGGGCAGGTTGCCGAAGATGCGCAGCGGCCCCTTGCCTTCGCCCATCAGGGTGCCGAAGTCGAAGCGCATGGCATCGGCTTCGATCACGGTCAGCTTCTCTTTCAGGGTGGGGTGCTCGCGCAGGCGTGCGGCCAAGTCACGGTCCAGCTCGACCACGGTCATCTTGTCCATCTGGGAGGCGACCGGTTCGGTCAGCGCCGCCAGACCCGGGCCTATCTCCACCAGGTTCTGACCCGGCTGCGGATTGATGGCGGCCACTATCTGATCGATCACATAGCTGTCGTGCAAGAAGTTCTGACCGAAACGCTTACGGGCCGTGTGGCCCATGTGCATCTTACTGCTCATATTTTTTTCTCTACCATCAGAATGGCGTGGTTAAGCGCGGTGATCAGGCTGCCAGAATCGGCCAGGCCTTTGCCTGCCAAGTCCAGGGCCGTGCCGTGATCCACCGAGGTGCGGATAAAGGGGAGTCCGAGGGTGATATTGACCGAGCGCCCGAAGCCCTTGTATTTGAGCACGGGCAGCCCCTGGTCGTGGTACATGGTCAGTACCGCGTCCGCATCCTTGAGGTACTTCTCCTGGAACAGGGTGTCGGCTGGCAGGGGGCCAACCAGATCGATCCCTTCCTGGCGCAGGGCGGCCAGGGCGGGTTCGATCACGTCTATCTCTTCCCGGCCCAGGTGACCCCCTTCCCCGGCGTGGGGATTGAGGCCGCAGACGTAGATCCTGGGACGAGTGATACCAAACTTGCTGTTCAGATCCGCATTCAGGATCCGGATCACCTTGCCCAGACGCTCCGCCGTAATGGCGCGAGCGACATTGGCGAGGGGAATATGAGTGGTGGCCAGCGCCACCCTCAGGCCGTCGGTGGCGAGCAGCATGACCACATCACCGACCCCTGCCTGCTGGGCAAAGAACTCGGTGTGGCCGCTAAACGAGACCCCGGCCTGATTGATGATGCCCTTGTGCACCGGGCCTGTGACCACGGCGGCAAACTCGCCGCTCAGGTTGCCATCACAGGCTCGCTGCAGGGTGGCCAGCACATAGGCGCCATTGGCTTCGTTGAGCGCGCCTGCGGTCTCAGTTGCCCCCAGGGTGACGGGGCAGAGGGTCAGGCTACCGGCCCGCTGGGGGCTGGCCGGCAGAGCTGGATCATAGGGGACAAGCTCGATATCGAGCCCCAGCATGGCGGCGCGGCGGCGCATCAGCGCAGGATCGGCCACCACCACCAGCTGGTGGGGCCAATCGCGCTGGGCGATGTCGAGCACCAGATCCGGCCCAATACCGGCCGGCTCACCCGGGGTGATGGCGAGACGTTGGCAAATCATCAACTGCCGGCGCCTTCGATGCGGATATAGGCTTCATCGCGCAGCTCATCCAGCCAGGCTTGGGACTCTTCCACGAAGCGGCGATTGTAGATCAGCTGGTAAGCGCGCTGTTCCTGGGCCTTGTCGGTGGCGTCCTGACTGCGTCTGTCTTCGAGCTGCACTATGTGCCAGCCGTGGCTGGTACGGAACGGCTCGCTGTACTGACCGGGTTGCAGGCGATTGACCATATCGCGGAACTCGGGCACATAGACGCCGGGATCGGACCAGCCGAGCTCGCCACCTTGTACCGCAGAACCGGGGTCTTCGGAGTACTTCTCTGCCAGGGCGGCGAAGTCAGCCTTGCCGCTCTTGATGTCGTGGAGGAAGCCATCAAGCATGCCCTTGGCCTTCTCTTCACTCAGGATGATCGAGGGCTTGATCAGAATGTGGCGGGCCTTGACCTCGGTCTGCACCACTTGCTGGGCACCCTTGGCATCAAACACCTTGACGATGTGCAGGCCTGCCCCGGAGCGCAGCGGACCGACGATGTCACCCTTCTTGGCACCCTGCACGGCCTCAGCCATGAGCGTGGGCATCTCTTGCGGGCTCATCCAGCCCCAATCCCCCCCTTCCAGGGCCTTGGGACCATTGCTCTCGGCGATGGCCAGCTCGCGGAAGTCTGCGCCATCACGCAGGCGTTTGAGCAGGCTGTCGATCTTGGCTTTGGCGGCATTGAGCTGTTCGGCGCTCGGGTTGTCCGGCAGGGCTATCTGGATGTGACCGACATGGAACTCCTGCTGTTGCTGGCCCTGTTTCTGCAGTGCCTGCACCACTTGCTTGACCTCTTGATCGGAGATGTTGATGCGGCGACGGATCTGGTTGCGGCGAACCTCGTTCATCAGGATTTCGCGGCGCACCTCTTCCCGGTACTGGGCATAACTCAGACCCTCACGGTCGAGCTGGGCCCGCAGCTGTTCCAGGTTCATCTTGTTATCGGCGGCGATGCTGTTGATCGCCTGCTCGAGCTGGGTATCGCTGATCTTCAGACCTTGCCGGTCCGCCAGCTGCAATTGCAGGCTCTCCTGGATCAGGCGATCCAGCGCCTGTTTGCGCAGGGTGGCGTCATCGGGCAGCGCCTGGCCGCTCTCCTTGGCAGAGAACTTGATCTTGTTGACCAGGGCCTCTTGCTGGCTGGCGAGTACCACGTCTTTGTTGACCACCGCCAGCACCTTGTCGATGAGCTCGGGGGAGGCAAGGGCACTCTGGCTCATGACACCTAACAGGCCTGCAGTCAGCAGGGAAATCCACGTCTTCTTCATATCCATCTCTCAAGGCGTTTTGCGATGACTCACTTGTCCCGCAGGTTAAACGGACGAATGTAAGGCAGGGCATCTGTATCCAGACTGGTGCCCTTGGCCCCTGTACCCACACTACCCAATCCTTTCATTTCAAACTGGATGCCGAAACTACGCTCCGAAGTGGGCTGGTAGGTGACGTTATCCGGGCTGTTGACCCACTCCAGGTTGAAGTTGATGCTCCAGCAACAGGAGTCATATTTGACGCCTATTTTGCGGTCGACTTTGACGTTCTGATCCAGGTCGTAGTAATAGCCGCCATACATGTGCCACTGGTCATTGATGGGCGAGCCCACCACCATGCCGACCTGATTGATGTTGGCCGTCTCACCGCTGCGGGTGAGGTCATAGTTGGCATCACGCACGAAGCGGTAGTTGACCTGGCTGATCAGCTTCTCATGGCGGTATTCCAGGGCACTGTTGGCGGAGCTGAACTCTTTTTCCTGCACGTCATACTGGGCGCCGGCATGGGCGAACCACTGTTCGCTTATCTTGGCATCCCCCTCGAACGACAAGGGGGAGCGGGTGTTGGTGCTCGCCTCATCGCTGGGATAGAGCGTTACCTTGGGGGCGACGAAATCGAATGCCTGAGCCACCGCCAGACGGAGACGTTCATCACCTACGGCATCATAGACCCGGCTGGTGAGACCCACGGAGACCCGGTTGGAATCACTTATCCGATCCAGACCGGCGAAACGGCGATCGCTGAACAGGCTGTAGTAGTCCTGGCGCATGCTGGTCGAGTCATAGATACCAATGTTGTCCTGATCCTTGTAGGGGACATAGAGGTACTGAAACTCGGGCTCCAGGGTCTGGTTGGCAGTTTCACCAAACCAATCCTGCTGGCGATCGAAGGTCATGCCACCCTTGAGGCGGAACGAGGGCAGTACCCGGGTGACCTTGTCGTCGAGATCGGTCAGCCCCTTGTTGCGGTAATAGGACGTGAGCTTGCTGCTATCCGGTACATCCTGGTTGTACTGGGTGTACATCAGCTTGTATTGGCTATCCAGGTAGTAACCAGCCGCATCGATGAGCGGCACCGTCAGGGTAGGCGCACTGTAGAGGCGGGTGCCTGTGTAGGCCTCGCCGATGGTGGACTGATCGTTGTCATAGCCGAAATTGGTCAATTCGGTATTCCAGGCCAGATCGTACCAGTTGCCCTGATGGTAAAAGTTGTGATTGATGCGCGGCAACATGGTGTGAGGCTGCTGGGCACCGGCCAGCAATATCTGATAGGTGCGCGCCTCTGTGGTCAGGTTCCAGTTCTGCTGGTAATAACCGGCCTTGAAGGATTGTTGCAACTGGTTATCGACCTGAGTGCCGACCGGCGGCGAGAAGTCGTTGAAATAGTTGTAATCGTTATCGCGTACCTTGGTGTAGTCGAGGGACATCACCAGGGCATTGTCGAGGAAGCGCGAGGTATGACGGGCACTGAGCAGGTAGCGATGACCATCGGCGAGATAGTCATTGAGGGTATCCGTCTCATCATACTGCTTGTCATCGGCCAGGTTCTCGAAATAGAGGCTGCCGGTATGGGACGGGTTCGGCATATAGCGGAACTCGACCTGCTCCATCAGGCCACGCCTGTCCATGAAACGAGAGCTGATAGTCGCGTCGTAGTTGGGGGCTATGTTCCAGTAAAACGGCTGGTTGATGTCCATGCCGTTCTTGGAGCTCTGCTCGTAGCTAGGGTAGAGCAGGCCCGTCTTGCGCTGATCCTTGATCGGAAAGTTGATATAGGGGAAGTAGAACACCGGGTAGTCATAGAGCCAGAGACTGGCGTTCCAGGCTTCGCCAAACACCTCGTTCTGATCGATGTCGATGCTGCCCGCCTTCAGGGTCCAGGCTTCCTGGCCCGGTGGGCAGGTGGTGTATTGCGCGCCTTCCAGGGTGATGTTCTGGTTGTTATTGGTCATGATGACCCGGTCGGCGGAGCCACGCACCGGTGAGCCATGCACCTGATAGACACCCTCTTCCAGCTCGGAATCTTTGGTGGTGAGGTTGGATTTCAGGGTCTTGTCGCTGGTGACAGTGACCTGGCCGTCGTTGTAATAGATGTTGCCGATGGCGATCACATCCCGGCTCTTCTGATCGACCTGGGCATAATCAGAATCAAACTTGCGCACACCCTGGCGAACCTTGACGTCGCCCTGATAGACGGCGGTGCCACCCTGCTTGGCCTCGAGCCTGTCGGCATCGACCTCCACCGGCAGGGCGTTGGCGTCCTCATTGGCGGGGGCTTTCTCTATCTTGGGAACATAGTCATAGCAGAGCCCGTCCAGCAGACCAGTGGCGGCGGGTACGCTCAATGGCGCAGCCTGGAGATATGCCGGGCTGGCAAGGCCAATGGTCAGGGCGATGGGACAGGCACGCCCCAGTGTCCATTTTGTCATTTAGAAGACTCGCGCAATCCGTATCGAAACGGCTGATTCAAGAGCATGCATAATACGCCAGGACTCATCGAGTTGACATTGCATCTCATTGCTTTATGTTAGCCGGCAATGATAAAGCATTATTGCGGCCAGGGCTAACAGCCAAGCGCTGCTTTCCACCTTCAGCCGGTCCTTCACTCATGTCCAATCGCTTCGACTCCCTGCTCCAGTTTGCTCGCCAGTACACCGGCGACCCCCAGCTGACGCTGACCCTTATCTCTGGCGATGCCAGTTTCCGCCGTTACTATCGGGGGGCAGATCTTGTCTGGGTGGATGCCAATCCCCACACCGAAAAGAATCACGAATTTGTTCGCAATGCGGCAGCCCTGCATGCCTGCAATCTGCTGGCGCCCGAAGTGCGAGCTGTCGATTACAGCCTGGGCCTGCTGGCAGTGACAGATCTTGGCGATATCCAGCTCATTCATTGTCTGGGTGAGCACAGCGTACTGGCCTGGTACGAGAAAGCCATTGCGCTGCTGCCCCGGCTGGGGGGCGTGGCGTTGCCGCTCGAGCCTTTCGATGATCTCTTCATGGCCCGGGAAAACGCCATCTTCCCCGAATGGCTGCTGGGCAAGCATCTGCAACTGCTGCTCAGCGACGCAGAACAGCAGTTGCTGGATGACACTTTCGCCTGCCTCACCGCCAATAACCTGGCTCAGCCCCAGGGGGTGATGCACAGAGATTTCCATAGTCGCAATCTGATGGTGTGCAGCGAAGGGGCGGGGGACCCTGTCCCGGCCCTGAGCGAGTTGGCCATCATCGATTTTCAAGACATGGTCATGGGCCCCCTCAGCTATGACCTCGTCTCGCTGCTGAAGGATTGCTACGTGCGCTGGCCCGATGAGGTGCTCGAGCAGGGAATGCAGCTTGGCTATGCCCGATTGAGTCAAGCCGGGCTGCTCGGCGAGCTGGATTATGCCAGTTTCCGTCGTCATGCGGACCTGACCGGTATGCAGCGTCACCTGAAGGCGGCGGGCCTGTTCACCCGTCTCTATCATCGCGATGGCAAGTCAGGTTACCTCAAGGATATTCCCCGTACTCTGGGCTATGTGGTGGACGTGTGCGAGCTGCACGGCACCGCCTATCCGGTGCTGGCCGAGTTCGGAGAGTGGCTGGTGCGCCGGGTTCTGCCCGGTTTTGATGGCGCAGTGCTGGAGGGCAAGGGCCCATGAAGGCCATGATACTGGCGGCCGGTCGCGGTGAGCGGATGCGTCCGCTCACCGACAGTGTGCCCAAGCCGCTGCTGAGGGTGGGGGGCAAGCCGCTTATCGTTCATCATCTCGAGAAGCTCAAAGCCGCTGGCATCAGCGAGGTGGTCATCAACCATGCCTGGCTAGGCGACAAGCTGGTGGCGGCGCTCGGTGATGGCAGTGACGTCGGGGTACAGATCGCCTGGTCTGCCGAGGCTGCGGCGCTCGAAACGGCGGGCGGCATAGTGCAGGCCCTGCCACTGCTGGGGGATGGCCCTTTTCTGGTGATCAATGGGGATACCTGGCTGGGAATGGATTACGCGCCTCTGGTGTCTCAGTCTCTGGGAGACGATCTCGCCCATCTCTGGCTGGTGCCCAATCCTCCCCAGCACCCTCAGGGGGATTTTTCCCTCGAGGGAGACAGAGTACAGGATCGCCCCGGATTGACCTTTAGCGGCGTCGGTCTTTACCACACGTCAGCCTTCAGTGCCCTCACCCAGGGCAGTCGTAAACTGGCCCCGCTGCTGCGCGACTGGATGGCGCAAGGGCGAGTGGGTGGCTCACAGCTGATCGGGGACTGGCGCGATATCGGCACTGTGGCGCGGCTGCGTGCCCTGGACGACGAGTTAAGCTCCACTAATTAATATGAGGTCTTGAGTCATGCGTATTTGGGGCAAGGTGCTCGGCGCCTTCTTCGGTTTTTTACTCGGCAATATCTTCGGGTTGCTGATTGGTCTCTGGCTCGGTCACCGGTTTGACCGTGGTATCGGCATCCAGGGGGCATTTCGTCGCACCCCGAGCGCCGAGCAGCAAGCCATCTTCTTCCACGCGACCTTCGCGGTCATGGGCCACATTGCCAAGGCGGGTGGCCAGGTCACCGAGCAGGAGATCCGGGTCGCTGCGGCGTTGATGGAGCGGATGCGGCTCTCCCCCGAGCAGCGCAGCAACGCCCAGCGTTCATTTCGCGAGGGTAAAGAGGCTGATTTTCCCCTGCGTCAGACCCTGGCCGGGTTTCGCAGTGCGAGTCAGGGCCAGCGCGACATCTTGCGTTTCTTCCTGGAGGTACAACTGCAAGCGGCCTTTGCCGATGGTCAGGTCGAAGCGGCCGAGCGCGCCATCTTGCAGACCATTGCCGAGGAGCTGGGCTTTAGCCAGATAGAGCTGGCGCGGATCCTGGCCATGGCCGAGGCACAGATGAACTTCTTCCGCCACGGCGGCCGGGGCCAGTATCAGGGCGGTCATCACTCCGCGGGCCAGCAGCCACCGAGCCGTGACAGGCTCAAGGACGCCTACCAGTTGCTGGGGGTGAGCGAAGAGATGTCGGATGCCGACGTGAAGAAGGCCTATCGCAAGGAGATGAGCAAGCATCACCCGGACAAGCTGGCCGCCAAGGGTCTGCCGCCGGAGATGATGGAGATGGCCAAGGAGAAAGCCCAGGAAATACAGCAGGCCTGGGAGTGGATCCGCGAGGCGCGCGGCATTCGTTGAACCTTGCCTGTTGCCCACCAACAAAAATGCCCGTCGATGACGGGCATTTTTGTGTGCGCAAGCCGGGGTTTAGTGGCTATCGACCCAGACGAATTTGATCACGAACAGCAGGGCGACCACCAGCACGCAGGGGTTGATCTCGCGCCAGCGACCGGTACCCGCCTTCATCACGCAATAAGAGATGAAGCCCACGGCGATCCCCTCGGTGATGGAGAAGCTGAACGGCATCATCACCGCTGTCATGAAGGCCGGCACCGCCTCGGTCAAGTCTTCCCATTTGACTTTGGTCAGCTCGGAGCACATCAGCACGCCCACGTAGATGAGCGCGCCGGCGGCGGCATAGGCGGGCACCATGGCGGCGATGGGGGAGAAGAAGATCGCCAGCAGGAACAACACGCCGACCACTATGGCGGTCAGGCCGGTGCGACCACCGACGGCGACCCCTGAGCTGCTCTCGATATAGGCCGTGACCGAGGAGGTGCCCATAAAGGCGCCGCCAACCGAGCTGATGCTGTCGACCATCAACGCCTGTTTCATGCGCGGGAAGCGGCCCTTGTCATCGGCGAGCTTGGCCCGGCTGGTGACACCTATCAGGGTACCGGAGGAGTCAAACAGGTTGACCAGCATGAAGGAGAAGATGATCCCCGCCAGGCTGATGTCCAGCGAGCCCATCAGATCCAGCTGGCCGAACACCGGGGTGATGCTGGGCGGCAGGGAGACGAAGCCCTTGAAGGTCACATCCCCAAACAGCCAGCCCAGGGTGGTGGTGACCACTATGGCGATCAGCACGGCGGAGTGCACGCCGCGGGCGGAGAAGATGCAGATCAGGAAGAAGCCAAGCAGCCCCAGCAGGCAGGGCAGGGAAGTGAGATTGCCCACCGTCACCATGGTGGCCGGGCTCGCCACTACTATGCCGGCGTTGTGCAGGCCGAGCAGGGCGATGAGCAGACCGATACCGGCGGTGATGCCGACTCGCAGGGTGAGCGGAATGTTGGCGATGAGCCAGTAGCGCACCCGCAGCAGGGTGAGGATCAGCAAGCCCAGGGCGCCCCAGAAGATGGTGCCCATGCCGACCTGCCAGGAGTAACCCATGCCGGCGACGACCACGAAGGCGAAGAAGGCGTTGAGACCCATGGCGGGGGCCAGGGCGATGGGCAGGTTGGCCAGCAGACCCATCAGAATGCTGCCGATGCCGGCGATGAGGCAGGTAGTGACAAATACCGCCTGGGTGTCCATGCCCGCATTGGAGAGGATCTGCGGGTTGACGAACACGATGTAGACCATGGTCAGGAAGGTGGTGACCCCGGCGATGACCTCGGTGCGGGCGGTGGTGCCATGGCCTTTCAGGGCGAACAGGCGTTCGAGCAATCCTTGCCCGGCAGCTTGGCTGGCGGCCTGATGATCGGTTTGATGTGGTTGATTCATGTTGTATTCCAATGGGTGACGTGAAATAAGCAGCAGGCTCGCGGCCAGACCCATCCATGAGGGATCCTGACCGGCGTCGCTGGCTAATGAATAGCCGGACTCGTCCTGATACCGTGACAGCGCGCACATTTTCACACAGGCGTCGTCGTTTACAAACCCCGGATCTGCGAAGGGGATCAACGAATAGAGTAAAAATTCAAACGTTTGCCGTCAGTGCAGTGAAAATGGAACTCGATAGAGACCATGATACCGTCGGGTGAGGCTCAGAGGGTCTTGAAGTAGCGTTCGACCAGCAGTGCCAGCATGGCATCGCTGCGCTCCTGCAGGGTGGCAAGATCCAGCCCCAAGCGACTCATCAGTTGAGCGGCTTGCTCCTCGCTCAATTTGCGATCCCCGAGGAAGAACGTCTGTTCGGGCAACTGCTTGTCATGGCGCGGTAGCAGCACCCAGTGCACCCGTTCGGGTTCGATGGCCGCAAAAATGCGGGTGGCTGCGGCGCAGAAGGTCTCTATGTGTGACTTGCCGTCGGGGCCGAGGCAGCCGGGTTCGAGCCGGATCTGGATAGTGAGTCTCTTCGCGGTGACAGTGGTCTGGGTCATCGGCTGGTATCGGTAGGGGAAGGCGGGGAGATTGTAAGTCAAAAGGCAGTAGAAAGGGGAGCCTTGGCTCCCCTTGTCACGATGCAATCACCCTGATGGGGCGATACGCTTGCCTATCTGGTTCGGTGCGTGATCGCTTACTTGGTGATGCGTTTGTACTTGGCTCTGTGCGGCTGAACCGACTCGGCACCATAGGTCTTCTTCTTCCACTCTTCATATTCGGTGAAGTTACCCTCGAAGAAGGCGATGTTGCCCTCGTCCTGATAATCGAGAATATGCGTGGCGATGCGGTCAAGGAACCAGCGATCGTGGGAGATGACCATGGCGCAACCCGGGAACTCCAACAGGGCGTTCTCGAGGGCGCGCAGGGTTTCGATGTCCAGATCGTTGGTCGGTTCATCGAGCAGCAACACGTTGCCACCGGTTTGCAGCAGCTTGGCCAGGTGCAGACGGCCACGTTCACCCCCGGAGAGCTCGCCGACCCGCTTCTGCTGATCGGCACCTTTGAAGTTGAAGCGGCCAATATAGGCGCGGCTCGGGAACTCATGGTTGCCAATGCGCAATATGTCCTGGCCGTCCGCCACTTCCTGGAACACCGTCTTCTTGTCATCCATGCTGTCACGGAACTGATCCACAGAGGCCAGCACCACGGTATCCCCCAGGCTGATGGTGCCGGAATCCGGTTGCTCCTGGCCTGACATCATGCGGAACAGGGTCGATTTACCGGCACCGTTCGGGCCTATGATGCCGACGATGGCCCCCTTCGGAATGGCGAAGGAGAGATCGTCGATCAGCACGCGGTCCCCATAGGACTTGCGCAGGTTGCTCACTTCCAGCACCTTGTCGCCGAGGCGGGGTCCGGGGGGAATGAACAGCTCGTTGGTCTCGTTGCGCTTCTGGTAGTCGTTGTTGTTGAGCTCTTCGAAGCGCGCCATCCGGGCCTTGGACTTGGCCTGACGACCCTTGGGGTTTTGACGAACCCACTCCAACTCTTTCTCGATGGACTTGCGACGAGCAGCCTCGGAGCTGGCTTCCTGGGCCAGGCGGGCATCTTTTTGCTCCAGCCAGGAGGAGTAGTTGCCCTCCCACGGAATGCCTTCGCCGCGGTCCAGCTCCAGGATCCAGCCCGCCACGTTGTCGAGGAAGTAGCGGTCGTGGGTGATGGCGACCACAGTGCCCTCGTAGTCGTGCAGGAAGCGCTCCAGCCAGGCTACGGACTCGGCATCCAGGTGGTTGGTCGGTTCGTCCAGCAGCAGCATGTCCGGCTTTTCCAGCAGCAGGCGGCACAGGGCCACCCGGCGGCGCTCACCACCGGAGAGGTGCTGGATCTTGGCATCCCAGGCGGGCAGACGCAGGGCATCGGCCGCGCGCTCCAGCTGGTTTTCCATGTTGTGGCCACCCTGGGACTCGATGATGGCCTCCAGCTCGCCCTGTTCGCGGGCCAGCTTGTCAAAGTCGGCATCCGGGTCGGCATAGGCCGCATAGACCTCGTCCAGACGGGCCATGGCGCGCTTGACTTCGCCAATGGCCTCTTCGACCGCTTCGCGCACTGTCTGCTCCGGATCCAGCTTGGGCTCCTGGGGCAGGTAGCCAATCTTGATGCCGGGCTGCGGACGGGCTTCCCCTTCGATCTCGGTGTCTATCCCCGCCATGATGCGCAGCAGGGTGGATTTACCGGCGCCATTCAGACCCAATACGCCTATCTTGGCGCCCGGGAAGAAGGAGAGGGAGATGTTCTTGAGAATATGACGCTTGGGCGGTACGACTTTACCCACCCTGTTCATGGTGTAAATAAATTGAGCCATTGGCTAATTCTCTTTCCTTTTCATCAGGTTAACTTTATTTCGTCAACAGGCTGATGTCGTGGTGGGGCCAACTGGCGACAGGGGCCAGCCGGTTCCGAATAACGGTGCGATTGTAAACCAATGGCCGACGGGGGGAAAGTCGGTGCCGGTGTGGAAATGGCGCACGAGAGGGGCATTCAATGGGGGATAAGAGGTTGAGTGTCATACAAGGTTCTGCGTGGGCTCAGTGGTGGGACTATGGCTTGCTGGTTCGGCTCCTGGCCTGGTGTGGGGTGGGCTCTTTGCCCGCGAAGTAGAGCACCTTGCGCACATATTGCTGGGTCTCGGCATAGGGGGGGATGCCGCCGTATTGATCCACGGATTTTTCCCCGGCGTTATAGGCCGCCGATATCCGCACCCAGTCGCCGTCGAAGCGGCGATGCAGCCACTTGAGATAGGCCATGGCACCGCGGATGTTCTGCTCGGGATCGAAGGGGCGAGTGACACCGAAGCGAGCCTGGGTGGCGGGGATGAGCTGCATCACGCCCTGGGCATTTTTGGGGGAGATGGCGCCGGGTTCGAGATTGGACTCGGCGATGGCGATAGCCAGTACCAGACGCGGGTCTATATCGTGGCGATCGGCGGCCTGACGCAACATATTCACCAGTTTTCGTTTTTCGGGGGATTGACGCGCCACATAGGCGTCGAGGTTGAAGGGGGTAGTGGGAATGGCAAAATAACCGCCCCCCCCCGCGATGCCCGCGCCGCAATTGTCCCCCATGGGGACATTGCCAACCCGGCTGTTGTAGTAGCGGGCGGCTTGCTGGTTGCCAAGGCGCATCGCCATGGAGAGATAGCCGTTGGCCAACTTGGGGTTGCGGGGGGCGAGCAGGCGACCAATACGATAATAGCCTTCGGGGTTGCCGGTGCTGGCGGCGACACAATAGTGCCGTATCGCCTGGCTGATGTTGCCCCTATTTTGAGCCGCCTGCCCCTGCTGGAGGGCATTGATGGCGCGAGGTGCCTGACGAAATGGCTCCTTGGTGGCGGCCTCTGCTATCCCAGTGCTGAGTAACAGCAGGGTCAATAGCATAAACAGCTGCTTCTCTAGCCCATTCACCATGACATCTCTCCATTCAACGTCCAAAAGCTATAGGGGAAATGCGGAGGAAGTGCCAGCCAGAGGGTGGACTCTGTGGTTATGGTATGGCGAGCTTCAAGAACGAAATGGTCTGGAACTTATCGCCGGACGCCCTGACGCCGAGGCAAACCACAAGGATGCGAATGAATTGATGCACGAGGTAATGCCAAACATGGTGCTAATAACTACTTTGTTATTAGATTCTGTGTGGCTGCCTCTGGACGAGGAGCGATGATGGCTAAGGATTGCCTATGACCTCTGATGATATCGATTTGGTACAACGGACCTGGAGCCGTATTTCCCTGTTCAGCAATGATTTTGTCAGGGAGATCTACCGGGAGTTGTTTATCCTGGACCCGGGCCTTGTCCCCATGTTCACCATGACGAATGAGCAGCTTGTCAGCAAGGTCTCCCAGACCCTCAACATTGTGCTGACCAGCCTGGAGCAGCTCGACGCGTTGCGTTTTATCATTCGCCACCTGGGACAGCAACACAGGCGCTATGGCGTCACCTCCGAACACTTCGCGTTGGTCAAGCTGGCCATGACCAATGTCATGGCCAAGCGATTGGGCGAGCACTTTACCCCGGCGCTCGCTCTGGCCTGGTCCAGCGCCTATGACGAGATAGCCGCCATCATGATTGAAGGGCTGCAGGCCGAACAGCCCTGCAAGGAAGGGACTGACATGGATATCTCTTGATCACTCCGGGGGTGGTGGGCCGCTTTATATTGGTGCAACCCCTGTCAAGGTGAGGTGACAGATACCAAGTTGGTGCATGCTGGTTGGCTATTGTGATCCTGTTCACAAAAAATAGACTGGTGCGAATCAAGAAGGCCCTGAAGAGAGGGCCCGCACTCGCCTGGCTCAGCAAGGCGCACTCCTTCGCAAACGGATACAACTTATGGACAAGACCCCCCACACCAGTGCACATCCCCTCTATGAGGATGTGCTGGCCCTGCTGATCGCATCTGGCTTCGTTTCTCTTGGCATCTTTCTGTTTCATCAGGTAGGTCTGCTCACCGGTGGCACTGCTGGCCTGGCGTTGCTGCTGCAACAGGTGACAGGGCTGAGCTTTGGTCTGCTGTTCTTTGGCATCAACCTGCCTTTTTATGCCCTGGCCTGGCTGAGGATGGGGCCCCGTTTTACCCTCAATACCTTTGTCTCTGTGGCGGCGGTCTCCTTCATGACGGATCACCTCAATGGCGTGTTGCAGATAGGCAAGATTGAGCCCGCCTACGCGGCCCTGATTGGCGGCACCCTGATAGGCATGGGATTGCTCATCATGTTTCGCCATAAATCGAGTCTGGGGGGCTTCAATATCCTGGCGTTGTTTATCCAGGACAGGTTCGGCATCCGCGCTGGCAAGCTGCAAATGGGGCTTGATTGCGCCATCGTCGTCACCTCCTTCTTCGTGGTATCCCCTTGGCTGCTGGCCCTTTCCGTGGCGGCGGCCATCATCTGTAACCTGATGTTGACACTCAACCACAAGCCGGGCCGTTATCAGATAGCCTGAATCCAGTACAGCCATCCCATTGAAAAGAGCGCCACAGAGGCGCTCTTTTCGTTGTTGTTATCTGGTTTAGCTGACGATGGGCAGCCCGCTCTGGGGGTGAAACATGACCTCGGCGGGATAGTCATAGAGAGACTGGATAAGGGTCGGCGTCAGCACCTCGGCGGGAGGGCCGTCGGCCATCAGCTTGCCATCGGCCAGCATCAGCAGGCGATCGGCGTAACGGGCGGCGAGATTGAGATCGTGCAACACCACCAGTACCGCGGTATCACGGGCCGCCAAGGCACGTGCCAGGGTGAGCAGCTGATGCTGGTATTTCAGATCCAGTGCCGAGGTGGGCTCATCGAGCAGCAGCAGCCGAGGGGAGCTCGGTGCATTGGGCGCTTGCCAGATCTGGGCCAGTACCCGGGCGAACTGCACTCGCTGGCGCTCACCCCCCGATAGCCCAGGGTAGAGGCGATTGGCCAGATGCTCGACCCCGCAGTGGGCCATGGCGGCACTGACAATCTCGCGCTGGCGTGCCGCAGGTTCGCTGTGGGGCAGACGGCCCATGGTGACCACCTCTTCGCACAGAAACGGAAAGTTCAAAGAGGAGCTTTGGGGCAGCACACCCAGTCGATGGGCCAGGATACTGGCCTGCCACTGCTCACGGGGCTGGCCGAATAGCCGTATCTCACCACCATAATCGAGCTCGCCGGTGAGGCACTTGAGCAGGCTGCTCTTGCCTGCGCCATTGGGGCCGAGCAGGGCGGTGAGGGTGCCGCCACTCAGGGCCAGGTTCAGGTCACGGAGTATCGGTTTGCCACCGCGGTGCAGGTTGAGGGCGTGGCAACTGAGCAGCGGCTCGGCCGGATTGTGTTGGGGGGGGATGGACATGGGGCGCCTAGAGTGTGCGACGGCCGCGCAGCAGCAGCCAGATGAAGAAGGGGGCGCCGAGCAGGGCGGTGATGATGCCGACCGGCAACTCGGCTGGCGCCAGCAGGGTGCGAGCCAGCATGTCGGCACCCAGCAGCAGGGCCGCACCGACCAGTGCCGAGAGGGGCAGCAGGCGAACATGGTTGGGTCCACACAGCAGCCGCACCAGATGCGGCACCACCAGGCCGACAAAACCTATCATGCCGGCGATCGCCACGGCGACACCGACACCGGCGGCGGTGAGCAGGATCAGTCGCCGCTTCAGGGACTGCACATTGACCCCCAGATGACGGGCCTCGGACTCCCCCAGCAGCAGGGCGTTGAGCGGACCGGCATCGCGGCTAAATAGCAGCAGGAGTATGGCCAGGGTCGCGAGGGAAAGCAGCATGTCAGCGGGCTTCCCAGCCGCAAGCGTGCCCATCTGCCACAGGCTGAGATCCCGCAGCATCTGATCGTCTGCCAGGTAACTGAGCAGCCCCATCACGGCGCCC
This sequence comes from Aeromonas rivuli, assembly GCF_000820045.1. Classification (GTDB taxonomy): domain Bacteria; phylum Pseudomonadota; class Gammaproteobacteria; order Enterobacterales; family Aeromonadaceae; genus Aeromonas; species Aeromonas rivuli. Next base: position 50,971 of record NZ_CDBJ01000019.1, read on the forward strand.
GATAACGCCGTGATGGCCACCCCGGCCAGCAACATGACGGTGACGGAAGTCCCCCCCTGGCGACTGCCGAGCAGATAGACCAGGGTGGTGGTGATGGCTCCGCCGAGAAAGGCGAGCAGAGGCAGCAAGCCGATGCCGAGCTTGGCTTGCAGTTGTTGCTCCAGGGGGGCCAGCAGCACTATGGCCAGGGCGGCGCCCAAGGCAGCGCCTCCTGAAACCCCTATGATGCCGGGATCGGCGAGGGGGTTGCGAAACAGCCCCTGCATCACGGCGCCGCACAGGCCCAGTATGCCGCCCACGGCCAGGCAGAGCAGGGTCCGGGGCAGGCGGATCTCTTGTACTACCAGCAATTTGTGAGGTGCAAGCTGGCTGGTCTCACTGGCCAACAGCGCCTGCAAGCTCTCGCTGAACGAGAGAGGCAGCGGCCCTGTGGCCAGGGAGCCGAGCAGGAGCCCGCTCAGCAGCAGACCGAGTCCAAGCAGCAACCAGGGGAGGGGCAGCCGCATCATGAACCCTGTTTGATCCAGCCGGCGACCTTGCTGGCCTGTGCCAAGGTCGTCAGGCTGAGCCCCCCCTGCAGAGCATGCCCATCGATGGCATGAATGGCGAGGCGCTTGCCTGCCGGGGTGGCGCTCAGGGAAGAGACTTGCTGCAACACTGTGTGGGGATCCTGATATTGTTGCCAGTCACGCCCACTGACCAGTACCAGGTCGGGCTGCATCTCGATCAATGACTCGGCCGAGACGGGCTTGTAACCGCGCAGGGTAGCGACCGGATTGACGCCTCCGGCGAGGGTGATCAGGGCACTGGCCGTGGTATCGCCACCGGCAATGCTGGTGGGCTGCCCCTTGTGCAGCAGCAGGAAGACCACGTTGAGCGGCTTGTTCTGTTTCGCTTCGGTGGCGAGGCTGGCGGCCTCCTGATTGACGCGCGCGTTCAATGCATCACCGGCTTGCGGCATGCCGAGCAGCGTGGCGAGGGTCGTGATGCGTTGATTCAGGTTGGCCAGGGTAGGTGCGGTGGCTTGCACTTCCACTTTGACGCCTGCACGGCCGAGCTGTTCCAGGGTGGCCTTGGGCCCCATCTCATCACTGCCGACCACCAGGGTGGGGGAGAGGCTCAATATCCCCTCTGCGGCCAGGGCCCTGTGATAACCCACCCTGGGTAACCCCTTGGGATCCTGGCTGCTGATATCGGTCGCGACGAGCTGTTTTTCGCCGCCGAGTGCCAGGATAAGTTCAGTGGTGGCGGGGCCTACGCTGATGATGCGTTCTGCCGCCATGATGGAGGCGGACAGGGGAATGCAACTCAGCCAGAGGGCGAGGGCAAGGCGTGGGGCCATGCTAATCTCCAGAAGATAGATAGGGGGTGAACGGGGTTGGTAGTCAACAACTCAAATATGAACACAAATGCAAACAATTATCAATTGTGCTTTTTGCCACGTTTTATTAGAGTGCCACCACGATTTGCAGAGGGGATGTGAGTCCCGAGGGAGAAAACAGATGAGCATTGCACTGCGCATTCATGAACTGCTGGAACAGGATCCCGGCGCTCACCCATCGAGCATAGCGAGCCAGTTGGCGGTCAGTGAATGGGAAGTGGTTCGCCATTTGCCGAGGGAGCTGGTCACCCTGTTGGCAGGGGATCAAGCCGAAGGCTTGTTGGCGGATCTGGCCGATTGGGGACAAGTGACCACGATTGTGGAATCAGAGGGGTCCATCTTCGAAGTGAAGGCGCCTTTCCCCAAGGGCAAGAATGCCCGGGGTTATTACAACCTGATGGGACGAGATGGCGAGATGCACGGTCACCTCAAGCTCGACAACGTCCTGCACGTGGCCCTGGTCAGCAAGCTGTTCATGGGCAAGGAGGGTCACTCCTTCCAGTTCTTTGGCCACAGGGGCCGCTGCATTTTCAAGGTCTATCTGGGCCGGGATGAGAAGCGTCAGCTGCTTCCCGCCCAAGTCGAGCGTTTCATGGCCCTGCGCCATCAGCATCAAGAGGAAGTAAAAGCATGAGTGAACGTCAGGAGCGCCTGCAAAATCGGTTGCAGCCGGAAATCCGCGAGTTTCGTGATGCATGTCGCACCCTGCAGCTCGCGACCGTGGATGGCGAAGGGCGACCCAATGCCAGCTATGCCCCCTTTGTGCTGCAATCCGATGGCTATTATGTGCTTATCTCCGAGATAGCCCGTCACGCCCGCAACTTGCAGCAGGTGCCCCAGGTCTCGCTGATGCTGATCGAAGATGAAGGCGGTGCCCGTGAGTTGTTTGCGCGCAAGCGCCTCACCTTCGATGCCAGCGCCGAAGTGGTGGCACGGGATGATGGCCGCTGGCAGGCCGCGGTGACCGCCCTGCAGGATCGTTTCGGCGAGATCATTGCCGGTCTGTCCAGGCTGGAGGACTTCAAGCTGTTCTGCCTCAAGCCCCAGCAAGGTCTGTTCGTGAAAGGATTTGGCCAGGCCTTCCAGGTCTCGAGTGATGAGCTGGTGGAGGTGGTGCATCTGGTGGAAGGCCACAAGCGCGTCGATACAGGTGAAGCGATCACCCGCACCGACAAGGTGCTTTAAGCGCCCCTTCGACATAAAAACGGACAGCCTTGGCTGTCCGTTTTTATGTCGGGTACTTCAACGCTCATCAACCTTGCCAGTCAACCCGGTTGGGGAAGGCCTGGCGATCACCCTCATTGGCAGTCTCATTGCATTCGCCCCTGATCCGCCAGGAGGTCTGACTCAGCACGATGAAACCCTGATGGCAGTAACCCCGCTCTTCCAGTGTTTGCTGGAGCTGGGCATCCTGCAGGGCGGTGCGTCGTTCGAGCAGGCTCTGCTGGCGTTGCAACTTGCTACCATCGTCATCTTGCAGCCGGGTGGGCAATGTCTCCAGCGGCGCGGCCTCGAACAGGAAGCGTTTGCTGCCCTCCTCATTGATATGAGTGCTGAACAGAGGGGGCGGCTGATCCGATGGCTGAGTGAAGCCACAGGCAACCAGGCCTGGCAGCATGACGATGAGCAAAGCGGTATGGGGGCGCACGGGAAATTTCATTCAAATAATCTGTTCTGTGGGTTGAACCAGGACGAGACGCTCTCCCGGCAGGGCCAGGTTCTCCCACATCCAGTTATGGTGTTTGATGATGAGGTTTGCATTCAGGTGAGCCCTGTCTGCCGTGGTATGTGCATCCTGTGCCACTGTGACGTCGAAGCCGTGAGAGGCGGCGCTGCGCACTGTGGTATCGACACAGAAGTCGGTCGCGCAGCCACACAGGATCAATCTGTCCACGCTCTGCTCCGCCAGCAGGAAGCCGAGTTCGGTATCGAGAAAACTGTCACATGCCGTCTTGCGTACCCGGCTGTCTGTGGGTCTTGGGGAGAGGGCCGCATGGATTTGCCAGGCCGGACTACCTGGTTCGAGTTCGCCACCTGGTTCGTCATGTTGCACATAGATGACTCGGCCACCGCCCTGACGCACACCGTCGGTCAGGCGATTGATATTGGAGAACACCTGGGTGTCCTCATGGCGCGGAACATCAAACAGCCCTTGTTGCACATCGATAACCAGTAACACGTCCATATGCACTCCTCAAAGAGGTTGGGGGAGTCCCCCATCTCGGCTGTGTGGTGGAGCATCAGGGAGCCTGATGCTCGTCATCTTGCGCTGATCACCCCTCGGGCCCTGGTCAGGGCTGTAACCACTGGTTGCAGTCCCGCTGCCGGGATTGATGCAGTGCGCCCATATCTTGCTTCATTTCCCCCTCGCTTTGCCAGCGTTTGGGTAAAGCTTCGATGCTGACCCCCACCTCGGCACGGCGCCCTGCAACCTGATCGGTGCCGCTCTGGGGCACCACCAGGGCAACCTTGAGTGCCGGATTGCGACTGGCAATGCGGCTGGCAAGGCCCAATCCACCCTCTACATGGAAATTGCCGGCGATGTGCATGATGCGTCTGCCCGGATGGGATCTGAGGTAGTCCACCATGGTTTCGGCCATGGTGTCATCCCAGCCCGTCTGGGCGGCAAAGCGGCGGTCATTGCTATCCGCATCCCCATGATGCATGGAGGCCATGAATGTCTGGCGGTAAGGGTCATCGCCCAGGGTCAGCTCCCGGGCCAGCTGGCTGCGGCGGGTGGCAGGCAGCTTGTCCAGCCAGGCGGGGCCTTCCTGGCCGACGCAGCTGATCAGGGGTTTGGGGGCATTGGCGGCCAGCACAGTGAGTCGCTGGGATTTGGCAAACTCAACCAGCGGGCGGTAATCACTCACATAGTTGGGCCAGGCATCGCTATCGCGGATCAGTTTGGCCTCCCCAATCTGGCCAGCCAGGTAGGCGTCCAGAACGGGTTGGGAGCCGCGACTGAACTGCTCCATGGAGAGCACCAGGGCCCGGCCATCGTCTTGGGAATGCAGTTGCAAGGCTGCCAGTAATTCGGTTTCCAGCAGATGCAGCGCCGGATGGGTGTGCAGCTCCCCGACCAGCACTATGTCGGCATCCTCAACCTTATCCACGGCCTGGGCGAGGGAGATGGCCGAGCCTGCTTCATCGGTCAGTCGATAATCATACAGGGTCGCGGCCGTCTGGGGACGGGGGCTGATGGTGTGATGGGTACAGGCGCTGAGTAGCAGGGATAGGGTGCCAAGGGCAATGGGTCGAAACATGATTTCTCGCGTTCAGAGGTTGGGTGATGGAGCTTCGCCAAGTTGGCGGGCGCGGTCACAATCGAGTAAAGGGTCGCTAGTGTAAACCTCAATCAAATAAAAATGATAACGATTATCATTGATCTTTATTTGTGACTGACTAAGATGCTCATGTTGATAATAATTCTCAATCAAGGACATGCAGTGGCTTATACTAATCCCCCCTCTTTGATCGCAATTGCGGTCATGACAGCACTCACTTCCCCGCTTCACGCCGCACAGAACCAGACTTCCAAGCCCAACGCCGACGAGGTCGTCGTGGTCAGTGCCTCGCGCATGCCCCAGAAACTGGAAGATGTCGCCAGTTCGGTCAGCGTCATCACCGCCACCGACATAGAAGAACAGATGGTCACCAATGCGGCTGACTTGTTCCGCTATGAGCCGGGCGTCAAGGTGGTTGGCGGCGTGGGCAGTGCCCAGACCTTCATCATACGTGGTATGGGTGAAAACCGGGTCAAGGTCGTGGTGGACGGCGTGCGTCAGAATGATGCCTACAGCAAGGGGGGCGTTGGTCAGAGCTACTTTGATACCGACATGATCAAGCAGGTGGAGGTTGCCAAGGGCCCGGCATCTGCCGCTTATGGCTCCGATGCCCTGGGGGGCGTCATCGCCATCACCACCAAGGATGCCAGTGATTTCCTCACTGACAAGGATCACTACCTGGATGCGACCAGTGGCTATGCGTCCGACAGCCATCAGCGGATGTTGGGCTTTACCGGCGCACTGCGCAGCGGTGATGTCGAGAGCCTGCTGCGTTACACCTGGCGCGACAGCGGTGTGACTCAGAATTACGATTCCACCAAGACAGATTTCGATATCGGCACCAATGCCGTGCTGCTCAAGAGTCAATGGAATATCAACGAGGATCAACTCCTCAAGCTGACCGTCGACTACCTCAGCGAGAATCAAGATCCAGACTCGATCGATCTCTCCAAGACCGCCAGCGTCTTCAATCAGCCCATCACCGACAAAGAGACGGACAACCTCTCGGTGGTGCTGGATCACGGCATCGCCCTAGGGGCCAACTGGGTTGATCGCATCGACAGCAAGCTCTATTACGCCCGCACCAAGCAGACCCTGGATCAGTACGCCTCCTCCAAGTATCCGGTCAATCCGCGCAACCCCTATGTGACCAAGAACTCGCTCGATCACAATGGCTTCGAGCAGGAGAGCCTGGGCGCCCAGGTGCAATTCAGCAAGGCCCTCGCCAGCCAGCGTCTGGCCTGGGGAGTGGAGTATGAGCACACGGATAACGAGCGGACTCGCATCAAGAACCCGACCGTGCCCGGTGATTTCGACTCCTACAGCGAGTTGAGCTTCCCCTCGACCACCAGTCAGCGTGCCGCACTCTGGGCATTCGACGAGATAAAATTTGGCGAGCGCTGGGTGCTGACCCCGGGGGCCCGCTACGAGTATTACCATATGAAGCCGGATAGTGATCCCGCCTACACGGGGGATGATCTCAAGACCATTTCCGAGGGCGAGTTCTCCCCGAAACTGGGCCTGGTGTACAAGGCGCATGAGCTGGCCAATCTGTTCACCCAATATAGCCATGGCTTCAAGGCGCCCATGTATGACAGTGCCTTCTCGACCCTTAACCACCAGGCTTACGGCTATCGTATCGAGCCTAACCCCAATCTGAAATCCGAGAGCAGTGACGGTATCGATGCCGGGGTGCGTGGCAGCCAGGGTGGGTTCAGCTATGAAGTGACCGCCTTCTACAACAAGTTCGAAGACTTTATCGAGCTACAATCCATCGGTACCTCGGGCCGGACCGCTCTCTACCAGTACCAGAACCTGGATGAGGCCACCACCAAGGGGGTCGAAGCCAAGGCCGACTACTGGCTCAACGACCTGGTCAATGTCTGGGGCAACCTGGCGTATATCGAAGGTGAGGATGGCGAAGGCAACTACATCAACAGTCTGAGTCCGCTCAACGGCTCAGTGGGGGTTCGCCTCGAACAACCGAACTGGAACATCAACACTGCCCTGCGCTTTGCCGATGACATGAACAAGGTCAGCCAGGACTCCCGCGGCAATGACAATATCCAGAGTGCAGGCTGGGGCGTGGTGGATCTCTATGCCCAGTTCAAGCCGTTGACCGACTTGCAACTCAACGTCGGCGTCTTCAACCTGTTCGACAAAGAGTATGTCAGCTACGAACGGGTGGCGGGCCAGGCTGCCGGCACAGATACCCAGTACATGACGGAGCCGGGCCGCAACCTGAGCGCCAGGGTCAAGTACATATTCTGATCGTCAAAGATAGGCATGTGGAAAGAGGAGCTGCGGCTCCTCTTTTTTATGGGCGCTCGCCGCCGGATCCCCGGTCAGCGGGTTTTGCTGAAGCGCGGTTCTGGTCGCCGCCCTCGACGCATGCCCCAAAAAAGAAACCCGCCAGGGGCGGGTAGAAGGATTGCAACACTAACCAGGAGAGGTGTGTGTCTCAATAGACAGCGGGGTTTCGCCAATAGTTCAACTTTATTGATATTTTTCATGATTATCCGGGCGGGGTCGCTCGGGATCCTGCCCGGGAAATGGGTTATCATCTGCGTCCCGATCCGGCCCTGTGAGGTCCTATGCCTGCTTTCTCCTGGTTAGCCCTGTTTTTTGGTGCCTTTTATTTCGTCTACGGCGCCTATTTGCCGTTCTGGTCGCTCTGGCTGGAAGGGATCGGGGTCAGCGCCGAGGCGATCGGCATGCTGTTGGGGGCTGGCATGGCGATCCGTTTTGCGGGCAACCTGATGGTGATGGGGCGCATCAAGGGGGCGGCCCAGCTGCTGCCGGTCACCCGACTGCTCTGCCTGCTCTCCCTGCTCGCCTTCCTCGGTTTCTATGTCAGTCATCAACTCTGGTGGCTGGTGGCATTGACCCTGGTGGCCAATTTTATCTATCCGACCCTGATGCCCATGGGAGAGGCGCTGGCCACCCGCATGGTGCTGCAGACCCAGCTCGATTATGGCAAGGTGCGACTGTGCGGCTCGGCCGCCTTCATTCTGGCCTCTACCCTGGTCGGGGTCCTCATCACCGATTGGGGTAGCCAGTGGGTGCTGCACATCATGGTGCTGGGATTGGGGATCATGTTGCTGCTCAGCTGGTTGCCGCTCAGACCAGCCCCTCAGGATGTGCAGGGGGAGCGAGCCCACGCCTCCCTGCGTGATACCCTCAAGAGCGCCACCGTGCGCCGCTTCTTGCTGGTGACGGCCTTGTTGCAAGGTAGCCATGCCGCTTATTACGGCTTTAGCGCCATCCACTGGAAGGCGGCGGGCTACAGTGGCTCCACCATTGGCTACTTATGGGCCCTGGGCGTGGTGGCCGAGATTGCCATGTTTGCCGCGGACAAGCGCTATTTCAGCCGCTTTGGCGCCCAGCGCCTGTTCCTGATTGGCGCCATCGGTTGTCTGCTGCGCTGGAGTCTGCTCGGGGCTACCACAGAGTTTGGCGTCCTGCTGTTTGCCCAGTTGCTGCACGGGGTGAGCTTCTGCATCAGTCACCTGGGCGCGGTGCGCTTCATGACCAAGGATCTGGCGCCGGAACAGCTGATCCCTACCCAGGCGCTCTACGCCGCCCTCTCCCTCGGGATCACTGTGGCGACCCTGATGACCTTATCTGGCCTGCTGTTTGAACCGCTGGGCGGTGGCATCTTCTTCATCATGGCCCTGGTGGTGCTACCTGTCTTCGTATTGCGGCTGAAACCGGACCGCTCGCAACGGACCTGAATTTGATTCATCTCCATGAGGGCGGCATAGGTTGCTCCCTGATAAAACCCTATTGATGACAAGGAGTTAGCAATGCACCAAGGATGGTTGCTCATCGGTTTGTCCCTCGCCTATCTGGGGCTGCTGTTTCTGATAGCCTTCGTGGCGGACAAAAACAAGCGCCGCCGCCTCAAGGGCCAACCCCTGCTCTACAGCCTGTCGCTGGCGGTTTATTGCACCTCCTGGACCTTCTTTGGCACCGTCGGTCAGGCGAGTGAGTCCCCCTGGTCGCCCTTGCCCATCTACCTCGGCCCCATGCTGGTGTTCCTGTTTGGCTGGCGGCTGCTGGCCCGACTCATTCTGGTCGCCAAGCGTGAGCACATCACCTCCATCGCCGACTTTATCGCCGCCCGCTACGGCAAGTCCCAGCGCCTCGCCATGCTGATCAGTCTGGTGGCCATCATAGGCGTGCTGCCTTATCTGGTATTGCAGCTCAAGGCCATAGTGACCGGGCTGGATCTGCTGATGGCGGGGGATACCCTGGTCGGCAGCTCAGGCAACACCGGTCAGCTGGCCCTGGGGGTCACCCTGCTGCTGGCCCTGTTCAGCATTCTGTTTGGCACCCGCAACCTGGATGCGACCGAACACCACAGGGGCATGGTGGTGGCCATCGCCTTCGAGTCTGTGGTCAAGCTGCTGGCCTTTATGGTGGTGGGGGGCTTTGCGCTCTGGCTCATCCTGGGACAATCCAACGAGAGCCGGGACCTGGTTACCCAGGCGTTCTTTGCCTCTGTGGTCGATGTCAGCCCGGGCAACCTGCTCGAACTCGCCATCTATACCCTGCTGACCATGTGTGCGGTGATCTGCCTGCCGCGCCAGTTCCATGTGACTGTGGTGGAGAACAATCAGGGCCAGGATCTGCACTGGGCTCGCTGGTTGTTCCCCGCGTATCTGTTCCTGATGGGGCTCTTCATCTGGCCTCTGGCGTTGGCGGGCAAGCAGTGGGTCGGCGCCGAGATGGCCTCGGATACCTATGTGATCAGCCTGCCCATGGCGCTGGGCAATCAGGGGATGGCCATGCTGGCCTTCCTTGGCGGCACCTCGGCCGCGACCGGCATGGTCATCGTCTCCACCATCGCCCTGGCCATCATGGTCAGCAACGATCTGGTATTGCCTGTGCTGCTGCGCCGCTTCTGGCAAGAGGGGCGGGATGAACGGCTGGTGCATCTGCTGCTGCAGGTACGGCGTGGCGCCATCTTGCTGATCCTGCTGGCGGCCTGGGCGCTCTATCTGTGGCTCGGCGATCTCACCAGCCTGTCGCGCATCGGTTACCTCTCATTTGGCGCCGTGGCCCAGTTTGCCCCGGCGCTGTTGCTAGGCCTCTATTGGCGCCATGGCAACCGCAAGGGAGTCTATCTCGGCCTGGGGCTTGGGATCAGCCTCTGGTTCATCACTCTGCTGGCCGAGAGCGGCCTGCTGGCGGGCTCGCCGCTGGAGGCCATGCTGGCCCCCCCCGACTGGCCCGCATTTCGTGAATTGAGCCTGGGGGCCTGGTGCCTCTTTCTCAGCCTGGTGCTCAACCTGCTCGGCTACGTGGCGGGCTCCCTGCTGACCCGGGCTGCGGTGAGCGAGCGGTTGCAGGCGGCGAATTTCGTCGGCCAGCCCAGCCGGGATACCGCGGCCCTTTATCAGGCCAAGGTGAGCGTCAAGGAGCTGGAGATGCTGGCGGCCCGCTTCGTCGGCCCGAGCCGGGTCAAGCGATCCTTCGGTCGCTTCGCCGGTGAATCCGGTGGCACCCTGGCGCCGCACATGCAGGCCAGCGCAGCGCTGATTGCGCACACGGAGCGGCTGCTGGCCGGGGTGTTTGGCACCTCGTCGGCGCGGCTGGTGCTCGCCTCTGCCCTGCAGGGGCGCAATATGCAGCTCGAGGAGATAGCCACCATAGTGGACGAGGCCTCGGACGTGCTGCGCTTCAACCGTGGTCTGTTGCAGGGGGCGATCGAACACATAGGGCTGGGTATTTCGGTGGTGGACAGGGAGCTGCGGCTGGTCGCCTGGAACCAGCGTTACATCGAGCTGTTCCAGTATCCGGCGGGGCTTATCCAGGTGGGGCGCCCCATCGAGGAGATTATCCGCCATAACGCCGTCAAGGGGTTGTGCGGCCAGGGAGAGGTCGAGGCCCATGTGGCACGGCGGGTCGGATTCATGAAGCGCGGCAGCGCCCATCTCTCTTCCCGGGAGCGCCCGGATGGCCGGGTCATCGAGCTGCAAGGCAACCCCATGCCCGGTGGCGGCTTCGTCATGACATTCGCCGACATCACCCCCTTTCGCGATGCCGAGCGCGTGCTGCGTGAGGCCAATGAACATCTGGAGGCGCGGGTTGCCGAGCGTACCCGCGAGCTCTCGGCCCTCAACAGCCAGCTGCGCACCGTCAACGAGCAGGTGGAGCGGGCTAACCACTCCAAGAGCCGCTTCCTGGCGGCGGTGAGCCATGATCTGACCCAGCCGCTCAATGCCGCCAAGCTGTTTACCTCCTCCTTGATAGAGACCTTGCCCGATGAGGGGGAGCCCGCCCGGCTCGCCCGCCATATCGATGATGCCCTGGGGGCAACCGAGGATCTCATCACCGACTTGCTCGATATCTCCCGGTTGGAGGCGGGCAAGTTCAAGGCCAAGAAACTCGACTTTGCCCTGGCGGATGTCTTTGACAACCTCAAGGCCGAGTTTGGGGTGCTGGCCCAGGCAGGAGAGATAGAGTTTGCCGTGGTCGATACCAGGCTGGCGGTACACAGCGACGTGCGCTTGTTGCGGCGTGTGCTGCAAAACTTCCTCACCAATGCGTTTCGTTACAACCCCGGTGGCCGGGTATTGCTCGGTTGTCGCCGTCAGGGCCAGCGGTTGCGGATCGAGGTGTGGGACACCGGACCCGGCATCCCCCAGGACAAGCAGGAGGCCATCTTCGAAGAGTTCCAGCGTCTGGATCACTCCCGCACCACCCGCGAGCAGGGATTGGGGCTGGGCTTGGCCATCGCGCGCGGTATCTCGCAGGTGTTGGGGCACCAACTGACGCTGCGCAGTTGGCCAGGGGCAGGCTCGGTGTTTGCCATCAGCCTCAATCTGGCCAGCCGTCCTCTGGTGGAGCGGGCTCTCCAGAGCCCAGAGCCGCGGCGGGATAGCCAGCTGGCAGGGGTGCGGGTGCTCTGTCTCGATAATGAACCCGAGATACTGGTGGCCATGGCCTCGCTACTGGGGCGTTGGGGTTGTGAGGTGCAGTGCGTTCAGGACCTGGCTCAGGCCCTGACGCTGGTGGAGAGCTTCAAACCAGACCTGGTGCTGTCCGATTACCATCTGGACGATGGCAAGACGGGGTTGCAGGCGCTGCATATGCTGCGGCTCGCCCTGGGGACCGGGGTGGGGGGGATCATCATCAGTGCGGATCGAAAAGGCGAACTGCAGGCCCAGATCCGCGAGCATGGTTATGGCTACATCAGCAAACCGGTCAAGCCCCTCAAGCTCAGGGCGCTGATGAACAGCATGAGCGGTGTCTGCAAACTTGATGATGATCACGAATTAACACATTAGTCATCAGCTTGCGGGTAAACAACTTGGCAGAGGTTCTCTGCAAAAAGGGCCATTTATGTCAATGAATGGCCCTTTTTTGTGCTATTTGGCTCCCTGCGACAGGGGCTGACTCGCGTGGGGTGTTTGCCTGCTGGCCAGTTGGGCCTTATATTTCCTTGGCGATTATTTTTATCGCGAATCAAGTTGTGCCAAAGGGCAAACCGGTCGAAAGGCCGGGACGCAAAACTTCCGGTCTAAGGGTCTGTCGTACCTAAGATAGCGGGGTCACCACAGGATTGTATTTCCAGCCGGACGCCAAGCCAGTCTGGGATGTTGTCTGCTGTACCTGTCTGACATGCGTTGCCTTTTTCGTGACAAAATTATAAACGAATAAGGAAATTCAACATGTTAAGTCCAAAACCCTCCTTGCTGGCCTTGATGGTGGCCGGGCTATTTGCCTCCTCAGCCTATGCGGCCGCCCCGGGAAAACCCACCATCGGCTGGGGCGAAACCAAGTTCGCCATCGTCGAAGTGGATCAGGCTGCGACCGCCTACAACAAGCTGGTGACCGTCCATGCCGATGGGGCGCCGGTCAGCGTGAGCTGGAACCTCTGGTCTGGTGACGTGGGTCAGACCGCCAAGGTGCTGCTCGATGGTGTCGAGGTGTGGCGCGGCCCGTCCGGCGCATCCGGCACTGCCAACTTCAAGGTGACCAAGGGTGGTCGCTACCAGATGCAGATAGAGCTCTGCAACGCCGATGGCTGTACCCGCTCCGATGCCAAAGAGATAGTGGTCGCCGACACCGATGGCAGCCACCTGCTGCCGCTCAACGCACCGCTGCAAGAGAACAACAAGCCTTATACCAACAAGTCCGGCAAAGTGGTTGGTGCCTATTACGTGGAGTGGGGCGTCTATGGTCGCAAGTTCACCGTCGACAAGGTCCCCGCCCAGAATCTGACCCATATCCTCTATGGCTTTACCCCCATCTGTGGCGGCAACGGCATCAATGACAGCCTCAAAGCGATCGAAGGCAGCTTTGAAGCGTTGCAACGGGCCTGCGCCGGTCGTGCCGATTTCAAGGTGGCCATGCATGATCCCTGGGCTGCCATCCAGATGCCCCAGGGCAACCTCAAGGATTTCGATGAGCCATATAAAGGCAACTTCGGTAACTTGATGGCCCTCAAACAGGCCCATCCCGACCTCAAGATCCTGCCATCGGTCGGTGGCTGGACCCTGTCAGATCCCTTCTACTTCCTCAGCGATAAAACCAAGCGCGATACCTTCGTCGCCTCGGTCAAAGAGTTCCTGCAGACCTGGAAGTTCTTCGATGGGGTGGATATCGACTGGGAATTCCCGGGTGGTCAGGGCGCGAACCCCAGCCTGGGTGGCCCCAATGACGGTGCCACTTATGTGACCCTGATGAAGGAGCTGCGCACCATGCTCGACGAGCTGGAGGCCAGCACGGGCCGCCAGTACGAGCTGACCTCGGCGATCAGTGCCGGCGGCGACAAGATTGCCAAGGTCGATTATCAGGCGGCCCAGCAGTACATGGACCACATCTTCCTGATGAGTTACGACTTCAACGGCGCCTGGACCAATACCGAGCTGGGTCATCAGACCAACCTGTTTGAAGCCAGCTGGGATGCCAACACCAAGTACACCACCGACAAGGGAGTCAAAGCGCTGCTTGGCCAGGGCGTGACCCCGGGCAAGATAGTGGTCGGTGCGGCCATGTATGGTCGCGGCTGGACAGGGGTGAGTGGCTATCAGGCTGGCAACCCCTTCACCGGCACTGCCACAGGCCCGGTCAAGGGCACCTGGGAAAACGGTGTGGTGGATTATCGCCAGATCGTCAATGACTACATGGGCGCCGGTTGGGAGCAGGGTTATGACGAGGTGGCGGAGGCGCCCTATGTGTTCAAGGCCAGCACCGGGGATCTCATCACCTTTGACAACGATCGCTCGGTCAAGGCCAAGGGGCAGTATGTGCTGGCGAACCAGCTCGGCGGTCTGTTTGCGTGGGAGATCGACTCGGATAATGGTGACATCCTCAACGCCATGCATGAGGGATTGGGCAATGGTAGCGGCACACCGCCAGCCAACAAGCCGCCCATTGCCAACGCGGGCAAGGATCTTGGCGTAACAGGCCCGGCGAGCGTGACTCTGGACGGTTCGGCTTCCCGGGATCCTGAAGGTTCGGCCATCGGTTACGCCTGGGTACAGGTATCAGGTCCGGCGGTTCAGTTGGCTGGGGCTAATCAGGCGCAAGCCAGCTTCAACCTCGATGGGGTGACCCAGGACGTCAACCTGGTGTTCGAACTGACAGTGACCGATGCCGATGGACTCAAGGCCAAGGATCAAACCGTGGTGACCAATAAGGCACCCCAGCCCAATCTGGCCCCCACCGTGACCCTGCCTGCCACTGCCAGTGTCGAGTCCGGCAAGCAGGTGAGCATCCAGGCCCAGGCCAGCGATCCCAATGGTGATACCCTGAGCTACCAGTGGACAGTGCCAGCCGGCCTGACCGTTACGGGCCAGAATAGCGCCACGTTAGTGGTGACTGGCCCGGCGGTCGATGCCGCGACCGGCTATGACCTGAGCGTGACCGTCACGGATGGCGCCCTGGATGCCCAGGCCAGTACCCGCCTCACCGTCAAGCCGGTGAGCGGTGGCGGCGAGTGCGGCAGCACGGATCCGGATGCCGCCAACTGGCCGGCCTGGCAGGCCAGTGTCGCCTATAACGGCAACGCCAAGGTGAGCCATAACAGCCTGGTCTGGCAGGCCAAGTACTGGACTCAAGGTAACGAGCCGAGCCGCAGTGCCGATCAGTGGAAACTGGTCAGCCAGGTACAGCTCGGGTGGGATGCCGCCGTTGCCTACAATGCTGGCGATCTCACCACCCATCAGGGCCACAGCTGGAAGGCCCAGTACTGGACCAAAGGAGAGGAGCCAGGTGTTGCCGTGGTCTGGCAAGATATGGGGGCGGCTAGTTGTCCTTGATCAGTTGCCAAGAGTAACAAGTCGGAGAGGGGCGCCATGGCGCCCCTCTTTTTATGTGCGGATTATATGCGGAGGTTGCCGGTCGCCCGTGACAACGGATCCCGGTGGCTGGGTGAGGGGGCATGGCATCAGGTAACGCAGGGCTGCGCATTACCCGCAGTCAAGGCGTGATACCTTGCCCCTGGCGGGGCCTGCTGGCAGCCAGGGCGTCGCCATCATCCTTGAAATAACAGAGGCCCTGCTGGGCCTCTGTTATTTACCTTGTCCATGCACCCGGACCGTTGCTCAGAGCGGCTTTTGCCACAGGCTCAGCAGCAGATCCTGTTCCAATTCATCCGGACCTTGCTGAGTGAACAGATGACGCTGCTCGGCATCGGCACGCCAGCCGAGACGGCTGGTCTCGAGCACGAAGCTGCGCAGGCTCTGATCCAGGGTCAGGGAGAACTGGCTGCGCTGCTGCGCGACCTGGTTCAGACCGGTCAGGGTCGGCCAGCTCAGGGGGTGCTCCATGCTGACCGGATTGAGGCTGACCCTCAGTTGCCACTGGTGGCGTGGGCCGGGCTGCAGATGAAGCAGATAGCCACCCGGTGCCAACCAGTCGCACAGCTGCTCCGTCTTGACCTTGAGGTCGTTGACCAGCAGCAGCTCGGCTTGGCCCAATTGCAGCGGGGCCCGGGCCGGATCGGCGATGATGAAGCTGGCCTCAGGCTGCGCCTTGCTGGCAGCGAAGATGGCATTCTTGGCCAGATCGACGCCAGCGAAGCGCCAGCCAGGCAGACGCTCGGCCAGGGCTCGGCAGTAGTAGCCTTCGCCGCAACCGAGGTGGATAAGCTCACGCTCACCCAGGGGGGCGAGCAGGGTGGCCATGGCCTCGACCAGGGGCTGCATGTGGCCCTGTTCCAGGAAGTTGCGCTTGGCACGCATCAACATGCGGCTGTCGCTATCCTTGGGGTTTTTCTTGCCCGGGATGAGGTCCAGATAGCCTTCAGGTTCCGGGTCGAAGTGGTGCTTGTTATCGCAGTAGCGACCGTTGGAGGCCTGATGAAGGTGCAGTGGGCTGCGGCAGCGGGGACATTGCAGGTGCATGGGATTCTCGCTTCGGATCTAGAGTACTTGCAGGCCGAGCCTGATGCTGAGACTGCTGATAGGGGGGCATTATAGGGGGATTGCGCCGAAAAGGGCGGCCTCGATGCATTTTATCTTGGCGCTGCATGTTCTTGACCGGACCGGGATCGAAAAAGGCTGCCTGGGCAGCCTTTGTCTTGGGTGAGGATGCCGCGATCAGCGGGTACCAAACACCACTATGGTCTTGCCGTGGGCGGAGATGAGCTCTTGCTCTTCCAGCATCTTGAGAATGCGGCCGACGGTTTCACGGGAGCAGCCGACGATCTGGCCTATCTCCTGACGGGTGATCTTGATCTGCATGCCATCCGGGTGAGTCATGGCATCTGGCTGTTTGGCCAAGTTGAGCAGGGTCTGAGCGATCCGGCCTGTGACATCCAGGAAGGCCAGGTTACCTACTTTCTGGCTGGTGTGCTGCAAACGCAGCGCCATCTGGCCGGAGAGGCGCATCAGGATCTCGGGGTTGACCTGGATCAGCTGACGAAACTTCTTGTAGGAGATCTCGGCGACTTCACAGGGACCCTTGGCACGGACCCAGGCACTGCGCTCCGGGTTATCGTTCTCTTCGAACATGCCCATCTCGCCGAGGAAGTCCCCCTGATTGAGATAGGAGAGGATCATCTCTTTCCCCTCATCGTCCTTGATGAGGACAGCCACCGTACCCTTGACGATGTAATACAGGGTCTCCGCTTTTTCACCCGCATGGATCAGGGTGCTCTTGGCGGGATACTTATGAATGTGGCAGTGCGACAAGAACCATTCCAGGGTGGGATCGCTTTGCGGTTTGCCAATGACCATGAGATTTCCTCTGTAGTGTCTTTACGGGACGTTATGCGTCCAGACAAGTTGCCAGTCTTGCCCTTCCTTGTGTCAGTGGCAGTAGGATAAGAGCCTTTGTCTGTGCTGACAAGGCTTAGGGCCTCCTTTGGACGCCAGCTACTGCACTGGACAGGCATTCTAGGGAAGATAAATGCCGTAAACGTTGATTTTGATCCGGTTAGCCACAGGTTCTCGGTGCCCCAAGGGGCAATCAAGGAGAAGAGAGTGGCCACGGCGATATGAGCCTGCTCTCGTGGCGCTTTTTCGCAAGGCGCCTTGGCTGCCATGGTGTCCCGGCGTGTTGGCGGGCGGACGGCAGATGCAGTCGGGAGCTCGGCTGAGGTATGCTATGGCATCGCGTCCGCCCGGACACCAATATAGATGCATGAGGTGAGTGAAGATGAAAGCCAAGGTCAGCTGGGTTGAAGGCATGAAATTTGTGGGGCAGAGTGAGTCTGGCCATCAGGTGATCCTGGACGGCGCCAACCCGGGAGAAGGGGCCAGCCCGATGGAGCTGATCCTGCTGGCGGTTGGTGGCTGCAGCTCCATCGACGTGGTTTCCATTCTGGAGAAGGCACGTCAGAGCGTGACGGCCTGCCATGTGGAGTTATCCGGTGAACGGGTCGATACTGTGCCACGGGTGTTTGAGAAGATTCACTTGAACTTCGTCGTGACCGGTAAAGGGCTGGTTGAAAAGCAGGTGGCCCGCGCCGTTGACCTCTCCATGGAGAAGTACTGTTCAGTTTCCCTAATGCTGGAAAAAGCGGTCGAAATTACCCATAGTTATCAAATCATTGAGGCCTGAACCCCAGCTTCGCTCGTCATCACATAAGGAAAGTGCAATGAAGAAACTAGTCGCTCTGATCCCCCTGCTGGGGCTGGCCGCCTGTAGCTCACCGCAGCCGACCCAGTATCAATACAATCAGTACCAGTGTGGTGAAGAGATGTTGGCGGTGACCTATGATCCCCAGGCCGACATGGTGCAGTTTCCCTTGAACGGGGTGTATCAGAAATTGGATCGCGTCGAGTCCGAGAAAGATAGCGCTCGTTACTCCGATGGCGTGACCATGTTCTGGACTCAAGGCGACCAGCTGACCCTGACCCAGAAAGGGGTCACCCTGATGAACTGCACGCTGAAATAGCCGTTGGCGTCAGCAAAGAGAGAGGCCTGCATCCTGCAGGCCTCTCTCTTTATGGGGGGTTCTGAACCAAGGCTCAGGGGAGCTTGTCCAGCATCTTGGCGGCCAGATCCTGGCTGAATGCGGCCCGATCGGACGCGGGAATGGCGCTGTCAGTGGTCAGCTGGATAACGCTGCTCCAGACCGCCTGCTGATGGGCTCTGTCCAGCAAGATGATGGCGAGGGTTCCTTTGCGCTCTCCTGCCTTGGCTTGTACGCCAGGATTCATGCCGAGGCGAGTGAACAACTCATCATCGCTGATATCCTGGGCACCGGCGACGCCGATGGCGACCCAGACATCCGCTTCATCCAGAGGGGCGCTGCGCCAGCCCTTGGCATCCAGATGCTGGCTCACCGCCTGCTGTATCGGCTCGAGCCAGCCTTCGGTGCTGGCTCCCGCATATTGATACTGCTCGGCCAGGGCGTAGCGTGGCTGGGCCGGGAAAGGCCAGTGGCTGGCCGGGCGGATCACCTGTGTGCCCATGTCGACCACGGGAGCCTGGTGGCCGCTGCTGCAGCCGCCGAGCAGCCCAAACAGCATGAGTGCGGATAGTTTTTTCAGGGCTGTCTGCATAGTTTGCTCCTCACTCTCAGGTGATTTTTCCGGTTTCGATCAGTTGTTGGATGAGGGGGCGCAAGATCAGCTCCATAGCGAAGCCCATCTTTCCCCCTGGCACCACTATGGTGTTCATGCGCGACATGAAGGCGCCATCGATCATCGACAGCAAGTAGGGGAAGTCGACGTTCTTGATACCGCGAAAACGGATCACCAGCATACTCTCATCCAGGCTAGGTATGATCTTGGCACTGAAGGGATTTGAGGTGTCGACGGTCGGTACCCGCTGGAAGTTGATATGGGTGCGCGAGAACTGGGGAGTGATGAAGTTGATATAGTCATCCATGGAGCGGACGATGGAGTCGGCCACCGCCTCCCGGGAGTGACCGCGCTCCGAGGTGTCACGAATGAGCTTCTGGATCCACTCCAGGTTGACGATGGGCACCACCCCTATCAGGAAGTCGACATGGCGAGCCACATTGTGATCCTCGGTGACAACCCCCCCATGCAAGCCTTCGTAAAACATCAGATCCGTTTCGCTGGCGACATCCTGCCAAGGGGTAAAGGTGCCCGGCATCTGATTGAAGGGCACCGCCTCGTCGAAGGAGTGCAGATAGCGTCGATACTGGCCGCTGCCATCCTGGCCATATTGCTGGAAGAAGGATTCGAGCAGGGCGAAGTCGTTTGCCTCGGGTCCGAAGTAACTGATATGGCGGCCCTGTTCGCGGGCCTTGCGGATGGCGACGTCCATCTCGGGGCGGGTGTAGCGATGAAAGCTGTCTCCCTCGATCACCGCCGCCTGATAGCCGAGTTGATGAAACATGGAGCGAAAGGCATTGGTGGAGGTGGAGGTACCGGCGCCGGAGGAACCGGTGACCGCTATGATGGGATGCTTGGCCGACATAAGCGTCTGTTTCCTTGCTGTTGTCCCTGCAATGAAGAGGGTTTGTCCATGAGAATGAGCCGAACGGGTACGGCAGGTGGGCGCTTGCCCTAGGGCATCTCAGCCTTGGATGAGTCGAATCGATCGGTCGGTACTATGTTCACGCTCTCGTGCAGCTCACTGTACACTATCACCGCGCTGCCCTGGCGTAACTGCGCCAGCACGGTGGCGACCTTGTCGGCCAAGCTGGACTCTTGCTCACCATAATCGGTACCCTCCATCAATACGAACTGTTCGATTAATCGTTGCAGGGTGTCGAACTCCAAGGATTGCCAAGGAATGATCATAGGGTGTGCCCTTAAATGCGGATGCACCATTGTCGATCAGGGCGCCTTCGCTGCAAACTGTTTTTCTTTCTCCGGGAGAGCAATGACCTCATTATCAAATCGGCGTCAATCGCCGAAGTTGCAACGTTTGCTCGCGCAAGCGACTCGCCAGGCGCTGCTCAAAGGGGCCCACTGGGCCTGGGGCATACAGCTGATGCTCGCCGCCTTCATGTGGTTTCATGTCAAGGCGATGCACGATGCCCCTTTGGTGGGAGAGGGAGCTCTGCCTTGGCAGTTCATCCATGTCGAACTGCTGGTGCTGGTGCTGGTGCTGGTGCTGGTACTGATCCTGCAACCGCTGCTCTGGTATTGGCTGGACCGATGGCCGCTGACACGCTGGCGCAAGGCGGTCTTCATTCTGGCGCTGCTATGGGGATGCCTCTGGGCCAGTGCCATCTATGCCTTGCTCAAGACAGCGCTGCCCGGCAGAGGAGTCATGGAGCCTGCCGTAGCGACCACCCTGCTGCTGGTTGGACTCATTTCGTTTTATCCCATGAGCCAGGTCCTGTACGGTTTCTGCCTGCCTATTCTGACGAGCCTGACTAGCCATGTAGTGATCAACGCGGTGTCATTTCCCTGGCTCTTCGGGGCCGGCATGCTGATCCTGCTTATCTTGTTGGAGTCGGGGCGGCGCATGCTGCTTAGCTGGTTCGTGCTGGCGGTTAATCGTGAATATGAACAGCTGTTGATGGTCAATCAGCTCGATGCGCTGGCGCATCAGGACCCGCTGACCGGGCTTGCCAATCGTCGCTATTTCGATCAGGAGGGAGAGCAGACCCTGACCAATGGCGACGCGGGTAGCCAGTTATCGCTGATCCTGCTCGATGTGGACTTCTTCAAACGTTACAACGATGGCTACGGTCATCAAGCGGGGGATGCGAGCCTGATCCTGATTGCCGAATGTCTGACGCAGAGTGTGCGTGAGCCCGGGGATCTGGTGGCGCGCTATGGCGGTGAGGAGTTCGTTGTCTTGCTGCCGGAGACGGGATTGGCAGGCGCAGAGCAGGTCGCCAAGCGCATTCGCAGCACCTTGGCCGAGCGTGCCTTGCGGCATGAGGGGTCAGAGGTTGCGGATCATCTCACCCTGAGCCAGGGGATCGCTCAATGGCGACAGGGCGAGACGCTGTCTATGTTGCTCGAACGGGCCGATGACGCGCTCTATCGGGTCAAGGAGCAGGGGCGTGACGGTTACTCGGTTGCGCCGTAACCTTGTTCCCCCAGCCACTGGCTGATGCGCTCCTCCAGCCAGAAACGGGGTCGCCAGGGGGAGCCATAGACGAATCCGACATGGCCGCCCTGCTGGCTCAATTCATATTGTACCGAGGGAGAGAGATGCTCGGCTTGCGGGATCACCTCATGGGTCATGAAGGGATCGTCGGCGGCATGGAGGATCAGGGTCGGCACCGCAATCTGGCCCAGTAGCGGCAGACCCGAGCAGCACTGGTAGTAGTGATCCGCACTCTCGAAGCCATGGAGTGGTGCCGTGACCTGCTGGTCGAACTGGTAGAGGGTGCGGATACCCTTGATATCTCCGGCCCGAAAGTGCGCCGCTGCCTGAGGGTGAACCGCCAGCTTGCTCAACAAATGTGCGCGCATGGTGCCGAGCAGGTAGCGCTGATACAGCTTGGAGAACCCTTGATTGACCCTGTGTGCGCAGGCGTCGAGTCGCATCGGCGCCGAGACCACCGCCGCCGCCTTGAGGGCGGGCGGACAGGCACGGGCCAGCAGATTGACCAGCATGTTGCCGCCCAGGGAGTAGCCTACCGCCAGCAGGGGCTTGCCAGGAAAGCGGCGGGCCAGTTCGGCGAGCAGTGCCAGTGCATCCTCGATGGCCCCGGAGTGATAGGCACTCAGCAGGCGATTGGGTTCACCACTGCAGCCGCGAAAGTGCATCAGCACCGCCTCTTCCCGCCGTTGCTGCAAGTGTTGCAGCATGCCGCGGGCATAGTGGGACTCCACACTGCCCTCCAGACCATGAAACAGTACCAGCAGTGGCCGGTTATCTGGGCTGATCGGGCCGCTCCAGGCCAGATCGACAAAATCCCCATCCGGCAGTTCGAAGCGCTCGGCCACATAGCGGACTGGCTTGCGGCGCAACCACTTGGGCAATATGGTCTGCAGGTGGGGATTGCGGGCCCACCAGGGGGCGCGGAAAAGACTCTCGGTCAGCATATGGGCTCCCGATCCAGATCAGCTGACCAGGCTGTCATGGTGCTCGGCACCGCGTAACCATGATCTTCTGGATCCGCACCGGTGAGGGTTGGGCTCTCGGTGAGTATCATCAGATGGCGTTTAGCTGACCAGGCTGTCATGGTGCTCGGCACCGCGTAACCATGATCCTCTGGATCCGCTCCGGTGGGGGCTGGGCTCTCGGTGAGTATCATCAGATGTCGTTTAGCTGACCAGGCTGTCATGGTGCTCGGCGCCACGTAACCATGATCCTCTGGATCCGCCCCGGTGGGGGCTGGGCTCTCGGTGAGTATCATCAGATGGCGTTTAGCTGACCAGGCTGTCATGGTGCTCGGCACCGCGTAACATAGCCTGGATCAGCTCATTGGCCTCGAACTTGGTGAGTGCCTCGTGGGCACCGACCTGATGAGCGCGCTCGACGCTGATCTCACTCGACAGAGATGTGTGCAATATGATGTAGGCACCGGCCAGGCGCGCATCGCTCTGGGCCTCGAATGCCAGCTCGTAGCCATCCAGTCCCGGCATCTCTATGTCACTCACCAGTATGTCGATGGGCGTCCCCTTGCTGGCCCTGTCCTGCATCAGTGCCAGGGCATCTTTGCCGTTGGTGCATACCTCGTAGGGGATGTTGATGTAGTCTAGGGCGGCGGTCAGCTGCTTGCGCGCCACGGAGGAGTCATCGACCAGCAGGATCCGCATCGGTTTGATGCGCTCCCGCTGCACATCGGTCAGCACCGGATAGAGATGGCTGGGATCGTCCGGGTAGACCCGCGACAGGATCAGTTCCACGTCCAGCAGCTGGACCAGCTGATCATTGACCCGGGTCACCCCGGTGACGAATACATTGCTGCCAAGGGCCGGGGGCGGCGACGCTATGTCGCGCCAGTTGCATTCGGTTATCTTGTCGATGCCGCGCACCAGAAAACCGACCAGGGTGCGGCGGCAGTCGGTGATGATGATGAAGCAGCTTGCCATCTCCTCGTCGCTGATCCGCCGATAGCCCACCGCCATGGCCATGTCGATGACGGGGATGGTGGTGCCACGCATGTTGGCGGCGCCGAGCACGGTCGGATGTGAGTGAGGCAGGGCAGTCAATCGGGTATAGGGCACTATCTCCTTCACCTTGAGGGTACCGATGGCAAACGACTGGCGCGCGGCGAGGTGAAACAGCAACATTCCCTGAGATTGGTTGGCCTTGCTTTTCATGGCAAAAATCCTGTGTTCGAGAGAAGAGGGGCTAAGCGAGCGGGCTCTGATTCACTAGCATGCCTAGGTTCTGTTCTGTTAGCGACCGCCAGGGGGAAATCTGTAGTCTTCCCTCGAGCCGAGGGAAGGCATTGGATCTGGGGTCCGAGATGCTGGCGCCGGATTAGCGGCCTGGCGCCTCGGCCAGGGGGCAGCCAAGCCACTCATGGCAAGCTTGACCCAGTTCCCCCTCTTTATAGTGGAGCTTGGCCTCGAGGGCGGCCTGTTTGCTCCCCCCCTTGAGCAGGCGCAGCGCCTGCACCAGACGCCATTGACTGGCGAGTGCGGCGCCATCGAGCCACTGCCCCCCGATGCGGTTCCAGCTGGCCTGCGCCTCTTCCTTGCCGCTGGCCAGGTTCTGCCAGGCCTGTTGCAAGGCGCCATGGGCCTGGGGGACGAGCTGGCTGTGTTGCAACTCATCGTGGATCACCCGCAGCCGCTCGCCATAGGAGCCTTGCCAATCACGGGGGCGATCCCAGTGGTGCAGGGAGGCCAGCAAGGCGCCGAGCAGGGGGGAAGGGGTCAGCCAACCGGACTGGCCCGGTTGGGACAGGCGCATGGAGCAGCTCAACAGGGCGTACTCGCAGCCCGCCAGAGGGGTAAACGCGGCCAGGGCATCGGCGGGCAGCCAGAAGCTGCTGCCAGCGGGGATCAGCAGCTCATGTTGGCCGAGACGCAGCAACGCAACGCCCTTGATCAGGTGCAGCAATTGACCCTGGGGTGCGCGTTTGCGGGCACCGACCTGCAGATAGCGGGGAGAAAAATGCTGGCATTCGATGGCGTGATGCATGGGTAAATCCTGATATGATGCTGCCTGGAGGTAACAAAAATGGAAACCAGACGTAAAAAACGCTTTATTGCCGGGGCCAAATGCCCGGCGTGCGGCAAAATTGACACCATGATGCTGTATATGGAGCATGGAGTCGAGAAGGTGACCTGTGTCGAGTGCGGTGATACCCAGGTGCAGACCCAGGCAGCCGTGACCGAGGCGGGCCGTCAGGCTGAGCAGGTCATAGGGGTATTCCGGCCGGAATAAGGGCGGAGTCTCCTGACCCCTCAGTGGCGCTCACCATATGCTTGCCCTGCTTTTTAGGGTATTCTGAGCCGGTTTTTTCTCTCTATTCGCAGGATCACTGACATGAAAGTAGCTCCCCTGAGCGTAGTCACGCTGGAATACACGGTCACCGACGAGCACGGTGAAGTCATCGACACCACAGTCGGCAAAGAGCCGCTGATCTATCTGCACGGCACTCGCTACCTGGTCTCCGGCCTGGAAGCCGAGCTGGAAGGTCGCAGTGTGGGCGATGCCTTCGAAGTGACCCTGGCCCCGGCCCAGGCTTACGGTGAATTTGACGAGACCCTGGTACAAGAAGTGCCGGGCGAACTGTTCGATGGCATGGAAGTGTCCGAAGGGGATACTTTTGTGGCAGAGACTGACGATGGTCACCGTCCCGTGACCGTGGTCGAGGTATCCGAGAGCTTCGTCAAGGTTGATGGCAACCATCCCCTGGCCGGTGTGACCCTGGCCTTCAAGGTGGAAGTGAAGGACGTGCGTGCCGCCACCGCCGAAGAGCTGGCCCACGGCCATGTGCACGGTGCCGGTGGTTGCGGTCATGACCATGGTCATGATCACGGCCACGACCATGATCACGACCACGGCGGCGGTTGCTGTGGCGGCGGTCATCATGCTCACAGCCATGATGCAGCCGAAGAGAAGAGCGGTTGCTGCGGTGGCGGCAGCTGCGGCAGCCAGGATCATCAACACTGATCCCCTGCCTTCTCTCGTAAAAAACCCGCGCCTGGCGCGGGTTTTTTTATGGGCGATCCATTGTCTGCGGCGACTCAGTAATGGGGAGGGGGGCTCTCTTCGGCCATGCTGGCGATCTGGCTCGGCTCCACCCCTTGCAGCTTGTCGATCAACAACTGGATCTGATGCTTGAGCCTGTCGAGTTCGCGGCCCTGGGTCGTCACCTCGTCATTGAGCTGCTCTATGGTGTACTCGGCATAGGCGAGACGGGTTTCCAGGAGTTCGATGCGTTCGCGTTCTTGCTGGCTCATGGGCCTTGGGTCCTCACTTGATGGTCCAGATTTCTGCCAGGCCGCTGGAGCTGGCACTGACGAGGTGGTCATTGTCGCGCAAAGCGGCGGCGTACACCACTGCGCTCGGTGGTTTGACCCCGGGACGAGGGGCCACCGCCCAGTTTGCCAGCGCCTTGCCATCCTTTACCTGCCACAGGGTCAGCTTGCGCGACGGGGCCCCGGTGACCAGCCATTGCCCCTGATTGACGAAGCGGGCGCTGGTGTAAACCTCGAAACGGGCCTGTTTGTCGAGCCGGCTCAACTCCTTGCCGCTGACCAGATCCCAGATGCGACCGCTGCGACTGTCGGCGGTGAAGGCATAGCGACCGGACTCGTCGAGCCGTACCATCACCACTCGTCCCTCATGGTTGAAGCGATGCAGCACTTGGCCGCTTTGGGTATCCCACAGGTAGGCGCTGTAGTCATTGCCACCGGTCAGGGCGTAGCGGCCGTTGGGGGAGAGGTCCACGCTGTTGACCTGCTCGGTATGACCAAGAAACTGCAAGCGCCGGCCGGTGCGGGTATCAATCCATTCCGCTTTGCCATCTTCGCGCCCGACCAGCACATCACGACCATCGCTCGAGATGGCGATGTCGCGCAGCCTGGATTCGGGCAGGGAGTAGTAGCCTTCTGCCTGACCATTATCCAGTCGCCAGATGGCAAAGGTGTCCAGGCTCGCTATCACGGCATGGCTGTCGCCCGGCCCGAAACGCGTGATAAACACCTGCTCCTTGGGGCTGTCAGACAGGCGCCAGCGCCATAACTGCTTGTCGTGCTCCAGATCCCAGGCGAGGGTGCCCTGTTCGATGCTGGTGACCAGGGCCAGCTTGCCATCTGCGCTCAAATCCGCGCTCACGGCGCCGACACTGGAGAGGGGGATCTGGCGGTCGGAGGGAGGCTCCGAATGACAGCCGGTCAGTATCAGACAAATACCGATAAGATAAATGGCACTTTTTATCATTTTTCCTGTCTCATGCTTTCGTTACCTGCGATCACGGCGTTAGTATAAGGCGCTTATCACGATAAACCTCTCATTTCACGAAGGAACCGAGAGCGGTATTTAGAGTTTTGGAGAAACTGATGAACAATTTTCTGAAGGTGTCCCTGTTGGCCGCGGCCGTTGCCGTAGGTCTGACTGCTTGCCAAAAAGATGAAGCCCCTGCCGCCAAGGATGCAGAGGTGAAGGCAGAAGCCAGCAAGCCGGCAGAGGCCCCTAAGGCTGATGCCAAGAGCTTCGAAGAACAGTCTGGTTATGCTATTGGCCTCTCCATGGGTCGTTATATCGCCAATACCCTCGAGCGCCAGCAAGAACTCGGTATCAAGCTGGATAACGCCGTCATTCTCAAAGGGGTAACCGACGGCCTGGAGAAGAAAGCAGACATGAAGGATGAAGAGATCCAGAAAGTGCTGCAGGCCTATGACGCCAAGATCAACGAACTGACCAAGTCCAAGGCTGACAAGGATGCACAGGACAACCTGAAGAAGGGTGAAGAGTTCCTGGCCGGCAACCTGAAGAAAGAGGGCATCAAGAGCACCGAATCCGGCCTGCAGTATCAGGTCGAGAAGATGGGTGACGGCGCCAAACCCAAAGCCACCGACGTGGTCAAGGTTCACTATACCGGTACCCTGATTGACGGCACCAAGTTCGACAGCTCCGTCGATCGCGGTGAGCCGGCGACCTTCCCGCTCAACCAGGTTATCCCGGGTTGGACCGAAGGCGTACAGCTGATGCCAGTTGGCTCCAAGTTCAAATTCTTCCTGCCCTCCAAGCTGGGCTATGGTGAGCACGGCGCAGGCTCCATCCCGGCGAACGCCGTACTGGAGTTTGACGTTGAGCTGCTCGCCATCGAGAAGCCGGCTGCCGAAGGCGATGCCGCCAAAGCGGACGCCGCTGCCAAGCAGTAAGGCGACCCTGTGATGAAAAACGGCTCCCTCGGGAGCCGTTTTTATTGGTGCCAGCCCCGTTTAGGGGGAAGATAGCAACCATCGCAGGCTTGAGTCCGTGGCGATAGCCCATCAAAATAGACAAGCAAATCAATTGCAAGGATGAGTCGCCGTGGCGGAAAACAAACCCCGAGTGCTGTTGGTGGAAGATACCCGCAGTCTGGCTGTGGTCTACGAGCAGTACTTGCGTCAGGAGGGCTATGAGGTCACCTTGGCCGACTGTGGCCAGCGGGCCATCGAGCTGTTGCTGACTCGGCCGCCGACGGTGGTGCTGCTCGATCTTGAACTGCCGGACATGTCGGGGATGGACATATTGCAGCAGATCACCGAGCAGCAGTTACCGAGTGCCGTGGTGGTGATCACCGCCCACGGCTCGGTGGATGTGGCGGTGGAGGCGATGCGTCTGGGGGCCTTTGACTTCCTGACCAAGCCGTTTGATGGCAAGCGGTTGTGCGCCACGGTGCGCAATGCGGTCAATCATCAGCAGCTCAGCTCGCTGGTGGCCCAATACCGGGAGAACTTCGAGCGCAGCTCCTTCGCCGGCTTCATCGGCTCGTCCATGCCGATGCAGGCTGTCTATCGCATCATAGAGAGCGCGGCGCCGAGCAAGGCGACGGTCTTTATCATGGGGGAGAGTGGCACCGGCAAGGAGGTGTGCGCCGAGGCCATTCATCAATGCAGCCCCCGTCGGGATCAGCCCTTCATCGCACTCAACTGCGCCGCCATTCCCCATGATCTGATGGAGAGCGAGATCTTCGGCCACGTGAAGGGATCCTTTACCGGCGCTCAGGGGGATCGCAAGGGGGCGGCCAGCCTGGCCGATGGCGGTACCTTGTTTCTGGATGAGATCTGCGAGATGGATCTCGACTTGCAAAGCAAACTGCTGCGTTTCATTCAGACCGGCACCTTGCAGCGGGTCGGCAGCGGCAAGCTGGAGACGGTGGACGTGCGCTTCGTCTGCGCCACCAACCGGGATCCGCTGACCGAGGTGAAGGCGGGACGTTTTCGGGAGGATCTCTACTACCGCCTGCACGTGATCCCGCTCACCCTGCCCCCCTTGCGCGAGCGCGGCGAAGACATCTTGCTGCTGGCACGCAATCTGCTGCAGAGCTATGCCAGGGAGGAGAATAAACGTTTCAAGGACTTCGATGCCGGCGCCGTACGAGTGCTGCTCGATTACCCCTGGCCCGGCAACGTGCGCGAGTTGCAAAACGTGGTGCGCAACATAGTGGTGCTCAACGATTGTGACATCGTGAGCCCGGCCATACTGCCACCGCCACTGCAAGGGGGCATGGGGGTCGCGCCACCCCCCTTGAGTCAGGGGCAGGCTCAGGTCGGCAGTCGCGATCAGGCAGGGCCGATCCGGCCGCTCTGGCAGGTGGAGAAAGAGACCATCGAGAGGGCCATTGCCAGCTGTGATGGCAACATCCCCAAGGCGGCGGCCCTGCTCGAGATCAGCCCCTCCACCATCTACCGCAAGAAACAGAGCTGGGAAGAAGCTGATCTGGCCTGAGTGGTGGGCGGCGCTTGGGTCGCCCCGGTCTAGAGCTTGGCCAGCTGCTTGAGCCTGGCCAGTCGCTCTGCCGCGTTGGCCTTGAGCCAGGGATCCTGTGACAGCAGAAACCAGGCGCGGGCGAAGTATTCGGCCGCGGCCGGGTCAGACAGCGCCAGTGCATTTTCCCCCAGCTCCTCGAACAGATAGCCATCCTCCGGCTCGCCAGCCTCCACCATCTGTTCCTGCAGCTGCGTCAGTTCGGCCAGCGCCTGCTCGTGTAAGCCTTGCGCCCGGGTTAGCCGCGCCAGGCTCCAGCGGGCGATAAAGGCCTTGGCCGGGTTGTGGTGCTGCGCGTGCCAGGCCAGGCATTTTTGCTGATACTGGCGGGCCTCTTCCAGGCGGCCCAGTTCGAACAGCGTCCAGCCCTGATTGTTGTAGAGGCTGGGGAGCCAGCCGAGGACCTTCTCGTCACTGCTGCGCTCCGCCAGTGCCATCGCCAGCTGGTGCCAGCGCCTCTGCTCCTCCAGCGGTGCGGCGATGGCGACCATGTGGGCGGCATCGATGGCGAGGTAATCCTCTTTCAGGGCGAGAGCCAACTGCCAGGCCTGTTCGAACAGGGGGCGGGCGGCCTCCTTGTCGGCTGCGCTGTTGAAACAGCGTCCCCGCTCGAGCAGCCACCTGAGCCTGGCCCGTTCCGTGTGGGCGGTGAGGCGGGGCGTCATGGCATCGAGTAGCTGATGAGCCTCATCGAACTGGTGGCGCAGGGAGTGGGTACGTGCCAGCTGGGTGATGAGCTCGAGTTCGAGGGGGAGATCGCCGCTGGCGACCGCCTCGGCGAGTTGAGTTTGAAAGCGCATGGCGCTGGTGACGGGATCCTGATAATCCCAGAGGGTCATGAAGTCGATCTGCATCTGGCCTCCGTGCCATGCGTCCTGATGACACCATGCCTCTTGACCACTCTTCATACAAGAGGGCCCCGTCACAGCCTGATCACGTGGAGACAGACTGGCGGGGCCCCAGCAACAGGGCCTGTCGCCCCGTCATTTTCACCGGCTAGATCAGTAGACCATGGCCAGGCTCATCATCATCAACCCCAGGGCCGCGAAGGCACCCTCCTTGATGGCCAGACGTGGCACCAGCGCCTTGGGCAGAGCAGGGAACAGGCACAGGGCAAAGCCCAGCCCTGGCATCAGCCAGTGAAAACCCGGGCTGCGCAGGCTGGGGTCGGCGGCGCCGTTGATGACGATAAGCAGGATAAACAGGGTGAAGGCGGGCAGGATGAACCAGCGGGCGCTGCCCGATGCCACGGCGCGCAGGGGCGAGATGCGATAGAGCACCAGGGTGACGATAAAGAGCACCAGGGGCGCGAGCAGGTAGAGAGGAGCCGGATTCATGATGCTGTCCTGTGAGTAACGAATGGGGTGACGCAGAATGTGACAAGGGCTGGGTGGCGGATTTAACCAGTGTGCCGGGCCCTTGACCAGCCGAATGGACCCGTCCTGTGAGGAAGATCCCAGGCAAAGGTTTGCGAATGGCGTGCCGCTCAGGTGCGATCAGTGGCGGTTCAACCAGTACCAGGCGGCAAAGCCTGCCCAGCTCAGCGCCAGCAGCAGCCAGGGCAGGGGGTGTTGACGGCTCACCTCGACCAGCTCGATGGCGGACTCCTCTTCTGGCGTGTGGGACGCTGGCGCCTTGCTGCGGCTCTGCTGTTTCTTCTGACGGCTGGCCTCACGGGCGCGGGTCTTCATCTGCTTCTTGTACTCTTCGATGCCCTTTTGAATACCCTGGGCGATCAGCTGAGTCTGCTCCTTGGTCTGGCCAGGTTTTTGATTGGCGCGAGCCACACTCAAGGCCGCCTGCTGGGTCTCAGGGGAAATTTTGTCGTACTTGGCCATCTGGCTGCTCCATGTGGGCGAGGGCGCATTATGGCATAGCCATGGCGCTGACGGCAGCGGTGTTGGGTCTCTCCAGCGCTGGGCGATGGCCTTCATCTGCAGAAAAACGTTTGCCAATCTTGTTGAGCTAATTGGAAATAAGCCGAGATCACACTTATGTCATTTTTCCCGGGCAGGATGCCGATTGGATATCAATCGTTGATATATTGCCCCTGACCAAAGTCGGAATGGTCAGACTAAATACTAACAAAATCAAGGTGTGAAGGAATGAAACATAATTTGATCAAGGGGACCCTGGCACTGGCCGTGCTGGCGGCTCTGGCTGGCTGCAACAGTTCGAAAAATGAGAGCAAGGCCTGCATTGAGGATGTGTGCAAGCTGACCGTGCTGCACACCAACGATACCCATGGCCGCTTCTGGCACAATGAAGATGGCGAATATGGCATGGCGGCCCAGAAGACTCTGGTCGATCGGCTGAGAGCCGAGGCCAAGGCCGCCAACAGCGAGGTGCTGGTGCTCTCCGGGGGAGACGTCAACACCGGGGTGCCCGAGTCAGACCTGCAAAATGCCGAGCCAGATTTCATCGCCATGAACCACATCGGCTATGACGCCATGGCGGTCGGCAACCACGAGTTCGACAATCCCCTGGATATCCTCGAGCTGCAGCGCCAATGGGCCAAGTTCCCCATGGTGTCGGCCAACATCTATGACAAGAAGAGCGGCAAGCGCTACTTCGACCCCTACAAGATCTTCAAGCTGAACAACGGCCTGCGGATCGCCGTCATCGGCCTGACCACGGAAGATACCGCCCAGCTGGTCGACCCCAATCATGTACTCAACCTGGAGTTCCGCGACCCCAAGGTGGAAGTTGAGCAGGTGATCGACGGCATCAAGAAAGACAATGCGGCCGATGTCATCTTCGCCATCACCCACATGGGTCACTATGCCGATGGCGAACACGGCAGCAATGCACCCGGTGATGTCGAGATGGCCCGTCAGCTGCCCGCTGGCAAGCTCGATGCCATCATTGGCGGTCACTCCCAGAATCCGGTCTGCATGGAGCCGGGGGTTGCGAACCAGTACGCCGACTTCAAACCTGGCGATGATTGCCAGCCGGATCAGCAAAATGGCACCTGGATCATGCAGGCCCACGAATGGGGAAAGTATGTGGGGCGCGCCCAGTTCGACTACCAGGATGGCAACTTCACCCTCACCAGCTATGAGCTGATCCCGGTCAACCTCAAGGATGAGAACGGCGCCTTCATCCAGGAGGAGATAGTGCGGGATCCGGCCCTGGAAGGGGTGCTGCAGGTCTATCAGGACAAGGGCTCCGAGGAGCTGGGTGTGGTCATTGCCGCGACCGATGGCCTGCTCGATGGCGAGCGCGCCAATGTGCGCAACAGGCAGACCAACCTGGGCCGACTCATCACCACGGCGACGGCAGAGACCCTGCGCACCGATTTTGGCATCGTCAACTCGGGCGGGGTGCGTGCCTCCATTCAGGCGGGGGATATCTCCTATCGCGACGTATTGACCGTGCATCCGTTTGGCAACACGGTCAACAAGGCGATGATGCCGGGCAGCGAGCTGGTGACTTATCTGGGTCAGGTGGCCACCAAAACCGGCAACACCGGCGGTTATGCCCAGTTTGGCGGCATAGAGATGGCGGTGGATTGCCAGGCCAAGTCGGTCAGCATCACCAGCATAGGCGGCAAGCCGTTTGATGCGGGCAGTCAGTACAGCTTCACCATCCCCAGCTTCAGCGCGGCCGGCGGCGATGGCTATCCCAAGATAGACACCGTCAATGCCGGTCTGGTCGATGCCGCGGTGCTCAATGACTATCTGGCCGCCAAACAGGTGATCCATGTCGCCGACTACGCCCCCAAGGGGGAGGTGAGCTACCTCAACTCGGCCTCCAGCGAGTCGTGCAAATAAGCTGGCACCCAGTGCCGGACAACAAAAAACCGCAAGCCCCTGGCTTGCGGTTTTTTTTATTGGCCGTGACCTATGGCTCAGGCGAGGAAGGGCAGCGCCATAAACAGCTTGATCACCATGGCGTTGATGATGTCGATGAAGAAGGCACCGACCATGGGCACCACCAGGAAGGCCAGGTGTGAGGGACCA
The DNA here is from genome assembly GCF_000820045.1 of Aeromonas rivuli. Classification (GTDB taxonomy): domain Bacteria; phylum Pseudomonadota; class Gammaproteobacteria; order Enterobacterales; family Aeromonadaceae; genus Aeromonas; species Aeromonas rivuli. Next base: position 83,826 of record NZ_CDBJ01000019.1, read on the forward strand.
AAGCGCATGGTGACCGCCTGCATGTTGGCAATGGCCGTCGGGGTGGCGCCGAGGCCGAAACCACAGTGGCCGGCGGCCAGCACGACGGCATCATAGTTGCTGCCCATGACCCGGAAGGTGACGAAGATGGCGTAGAGCGCCATGGCCAGGGTCTGGGCCGCCAGCAACACGAAGATGGGCAGCGCCAGACTCGCCAGATCCCATAATTTCAGGCTCATCAAGGCCATGGCGAGGAAGAGCGACAGGCTGACGTTGCCGAGCAGGGAGACCTCTCTGTCGCTCACCTCATGCCAGTTGAGCAGGGTCAGCAGGTTGCGCAGCAAGACGCCGACGAACAAGACACAGACGAAGATTGGCAGTTCGAAGGCGGTGCCGAGCATCGCCTGGGAGAGCAGTTCGCCCCCCTTGAGGCTGATGGCGATGAGCGCCAGGGTCTCGATGACGCTGAAGGTGGTGATGTGCCGTTCCGTTTCGGGCATCTCGAAGCCTTGGGGCACTTCGTCCAGGTTATGTTCCTCGCCCGGGACTTGCACCTTCTTGACCAGATAACGGGCCACCGGGCCGCCAATCAGACCACCCAGGACCAGACCGAAGGTGGCACAGGCAATGGCCAGTTCAGCTGCCGACTTGACGCCGTATTTATCGGCAAAGGTCGCGCTCCAGGCCGCCCCGGTGCCATGGCCGCCGGACAGGGTGATGGAGCCGGCCAGCAGCCCCATGTGGGGATCCAGCCCCATCAGGCTGGCCAGGGCGACCCCCAGGCCGTTTTGCATCAAGAGCAGGCCGGTCACTACACCGAGGAAGGTGAACACGGCGCGCCCGCCGCGCTTGAGGCTGGCGAGATCGGCGGAGAGGCCGATGGAGGCGAAGAAGGCCAGCATCAAGGGCGTTTGCAGGCTGGTGTCGAACTTGATTTCGATCCCGGCAGTCAGGCGCAGGGTCAGCAGTACCAGGGCAACCAGCAGGCCGCCAGCGACCGGCTTGGGGATGTTGAAGGTGCGCAGCCGCTCGACCCGGTTGACCAGCAGGCGGCCGAGCAGGAGGACCAGGGTGGCGGCAACTAATGTGGCATAAGCATCGAGTTGTAACATTGAGTACTCCCATGGTGATTGGCTGTGTCCTCGCTTGCGAAGACGCACAGATTCAGCCGGGATTGAAACAGTGTGGCTCAAGGGCATGGATAAGAACCATACGGATATGAGGCCATCAAAATGAGGGGCAAATATGCCCGGCCCGGCAGTGATATACCTGGCCTGTCGGGCCCTGCAGGGTAGGAGCCGCGGATGTAGACTTTGCTATAACGGCGGCGATATTAGCAAAAAGCACTGATAACATCCAAATTTCTTAGAAATCAAACCTGTTAATTACCTTTTGTTGACATTTTTATCTAATTTGTGAATGAGTGATTTCGGTGACTTGGCCTTGATTTCCAACGGTTCGGGCTGTCATTGTCGTCGGTAAACTCTATAATTCGCCGGTTTCCAGCCCAGATGAGGAGAGGGTGTGAAGAAGTCCATCTATATAGCCTATACAGGCGGCACCATAGGCATGCAGCGCTCCGACCACGGTTATGTGCCGATGGCGGGCTTCATGGAAGATTGTCTGGCGCGGATGCCCGAGTTCCACAGACCCGAGATGCCGGATTACCATATCCACGAGTACGCCCCCCTCATCGACTCCTCCGACATGACCCCGGCGGATTGGCAACGGATCGCCGAAGACATTCGTGACAACTACGACAAGTACGATGGTTTCGTGATTCTGCACGGCACCGACACCATGTCGTTCACCGCCTCGGCGCTCTCTTTCATGCTGGAGGAGTTGCACAAGCCGGTGATCATCACAGGTTCCCAGATCCCCCTCGCCGAGCTGCGCTCCGACGGTCAGCAGAACTTGCTCAATGCGCTCTATATTGCCGCCAACTACCCGATCCACGAGGTGACGCTGTTTTTCAACAATCAGCTCTACCGTGGCAACCGCAGCAAGAAGGTCCATGCGGATGGCTTCCATGCCTTCGACTCCCCCAACTACCCGCCGCTGCTCAACGCCGGTATCGCCATCTCCCTGGACGCGGGTGAGCTCGGCAAGCCTTGTCAGGCGCCCCTGGTGCTCCATGACATCACCCCCCAGCCCATCGGCGTGGTGACCCTGTATCCGGGGATCTCGAGCGAGGTGATCGCCAATATCTTGCAGCAACCGGTCCGGGCGCTGATCCTGCTGTCGTTCGGGGTGGGCAATGCCCCCCAGAACCCCGCCATGCTGGCCCTGCTCTCCGAGGCCTCGGCCCGGGGCGTCATCATTGTCAATCTGAGCCAGTGCCTGCACGGCAAGGTCAACATGGGCGGCTATGCCACCGGCAATGCCCTGTCCCGCGCCGGGGTAATCTCGGGCTTTGACATGACCGCCGAGGCGGCGCTGACCAAGCTGCACTTCCTGCTCAGCCAGGATTTGCCGGCGCCGCGCATTCGCGAGCTGATGCAGCAATCCCTGCGTGGCGAGCTGACGCCCTGAGCATTACGGCCCTCACCCTAGCCCTCTTCCAGGGGGAGAGGGGATAGAACGAGCTGTTGTTGGCAACGAGGCTCGCCATGGAGATTGCCGGCAGGTTGTCCACTTACTATCCTCAGGCTGCGGACCTGCTCCCTTCTCCCCTGGCGGGAGAAGGGCTGGGGATGAGGGGGATATGTCAGGAAAAAGAGAGGGGAGCCATATTGGCTCCCCTTTTGTTGTAGCTGCTGCGGGCTACCTAGCAGGTCAGGCTCAGTGGTTGAGGTCGATCCGCACTATCTCTTCCTCATCGCGATACTGGCGCTTGAGTTCACTCTTGCTCTTCATCACGATTTCGCCATCGGCCCCGATATTCATGTGCTCGGGGTTGGTCAGGTGCATCGCCTGCCAGGCCATCACGGCCTGCAGCGAGGTGGCCTTCTGCTCCTCGGAGAGAGGCTGGCCGTCCGGCCACTTGCCGAGTTCAACCGCGGTCTTGAGCCGCTTGTATACTTCCTCGGGCATCTGCCCTATGACCTGTTGAAATGACATGCGTCTCTCCTTGAAAACCCGAAATCATGAATGCCTGGTTCAGGCGGGCAGATCCTGACGGATCACGCCAGCCATTTTCTCCATCACCCGCACTACCTGGCAGCTGTAACCGAACTCGTTGTCATACCAGACGTAGAGCACGCAGTGATCCTCCTCGGCGATGGTCGCCTGGGAGTCCACTATACCGGCAAAACGGGAACCCACCATGTCGGAGGAGACCAGTTCAGTGCTGGCGCTGAAATCAATCTGGCGATGGAGGGAGGAACTCAAGGAGGCCTGCTGCAGATAAGCGTTCAGGCTCTCCCGGTCTGTGCCCTGTTCCAGTGACAGATTGATGATGGCCAGGGATACGTTGGGGGTCGGCACCCGGATGGCGTTGCCGGTCAGCTTGCCCTTGAGCTCGGGCAGGGCCTTGGCGACCGCCTTGGCAGCACCCGTGCTGGTCATCACCATGTTGAGCACGGCACTGCGCCCGCGTCGCTCGCCACTGTGGTAGTTGTCGATCAGGTTCTGATCGTTGGTGTAGGAGTGCACCGTCTCCACATGGCCATGACGAATGCCGTATCTGTCCTGCATCACCTTGAGCACCGGGGTGATGGCATTGGTGGTGCAGGAGGCGGCGGAGATGATGTTATCTTGCGGCGTGATCACGTCGTGATTGACCCCGAACACCACGTTCTTCATCTCACCCTTGCCGGGAGCGGTCAGCAGCACCTTGGCGGCGCCGCGGGCCTTGAGGTGCTCGCTAAGGCCCAGCTCATCGCGCCAGACCCCGGTGTTATCGACGATGAGCGCACGGTCGATGCCGTAGGCGGTATAGTCGATGTCGCTGGGCTGTTTGGCATAGATCACCTGGATGAAGGTGCCGTTGGCGATGATGGCGCTGCGTTCCAGATCCACCTCGATGGAGCCGTTGAAGGAGCCATGCACCGAGTCGCGACGCAGCAGGCTGGCCCGCTTCTCCAGATCCCCCTCACGGCCACCGCGCACCACGATGGCGCGCAGACGCAGGGAATTGGCGGCGCCGGTGCGCTCGATCAGCAGTCGGGCGAGCAGACGGCCGATGCGGCCAAAGCCGTAGAGCACCACGTCGGTCGGTGCCGGCAGGGCGCCCTGGCCGAGGGCGGGTGCCAGCTTGGCGGCCAGGTAATCGACTATGCCGCTTTCATCGCTGTGATCGCGCCAGTAGCCGACCGCCAGCTTGCCCAAGTCTATCTCGGCGGCGCTGGGGGCCAGCTCGCACAAGGCCTTAAGAAGCGGGAAGCTGTGTTGTATGGCGAGGGGTTGGCCTTCGTGGCGGCGAACCACCCGGTGGGCTTTGAGGATGTCGATGGTGGAGGCGTTTTGCAGGGGGCGTCCGTAGACGGTGATCTCGATCCCTTGCTGGCGGTAGAGGCGACCTATCAAGGGTTGCATGGCTTCGGCGAGCTCCTGGCTCTCCTGCCACGCTTGCAAATGGTGCTCGTGGGTCATTAACCAGATCCTTTATTTCACGTAACCGTGTTTTTCACGTTGTTGAAGCAAAAAGAAATTCGTCGAGTGCAGCTCACTGTAGGGGCGTATAATTCGTTATATTATTCTGCAATCGCGGCCAGCTTTTGGCGCGCGCATTGTAATGGATATGTGAGTGGTTTGCTAGCCGATGGTGGCTAAAGCGGGCTGTCGATGTTATCAACCAGATATGAACCATGACCCATCTTCCACTACGTCGGGCTGCTTTCGGTCTCGCCATGGGGCTCAGCCTCGTGGCCTGCAATGATGATCGCCTCCAGAACATCTGTGTCAACCATGCTGAGCTCTGCCTGGATCTGGTCGATGATGGCTGGTGCCGCATTGAGCGCACCGATGTGATCCGGGCGCGCTTCTCCCTCAAGCAGGAGGCGAGTGATCGCCACAAGTACGAGCTGATGAGCAAGCTGGAAGGCTATCTGCGCTGCATCGAACGTTCGACCCACATCGAGTACAAGTATGCCAAGGAGCGCAAGAGCGACCGGGTCGAGGGCATGCTGGCCGCCGGCGCCGAGCTGGAGCGACTCGATGGCGAGACCCGCCAATCCCTGGATCCCTATCTGCTGATCTGGCACTGGACCAACAATACCAATGATCAGGCCCGTCAGCAGTTTCTGGCGCAGGCGGGGACACCATCTCTGGAAGAGCCCGCCTTGCAGCTGGCGCTGGGGGGGATCTATGCCAAGACGGATCCCGAGCGTGCCATCAAGGTGATGAAACACGGCCTCTCCCTCTATCGGGAGGGGGATGAGGTTGACAGCCGTCTGCTCACCTCGCTCAGCACGCTCCACATGGGTCAGAAGCACTACCCGGATGCGTATCTATGGGGCAAGGTCAGCGCGGCCTTTCTGGGGGGGAGCGAGGTCTCGGCCAAGCGCTTCAGTCTCTATCACAGTCTGAGCAAGGCGGAGCTGGCGACCCTGGATACCCAGGCTGCCGAGTTGGTGCAGCAGATCAAGGCGGGGAGTTACCGGCCGTGAGCGAGACCACAAATGAGGCCATGGAAGATGCAATCATGACGGGCCCGTCCCCTTTCTCCCTGCGTCTGATGCACGGTGATTTCCCCAAGCTGGAACGGCTGCTCGAACGCGTGACGGTGCGCGCCGTGGTACTGCGCGGCGATGAGCTGTTGCTGGTGCATTCGAGCGTCAATGGCGACTTTATGTTCCCGGGCGGCGGGGTCGAGGCGGGGGAGAGCCATCAGGATGCCCTGGCCCGCGAGCTGCGCGAGGAGTGCGGTGCCGAGCTGCTGGCCAAGGGGGGCTTGCTCGGCGAGACCCGGGAGTATCGCAGCGCTCGCGAGCCTGACTATGATGCCTACTGCATCCGCTCCCTCTATTACCTGTGCCGGGTGGGTGAGCACAGGGTCCCGCCAAGGCTGCAGGCCTATGAAGAGCGTCTTGGCTTCAAGGCTGGCTGGCATGCACTGGAGGAGGCGCTGCACAACAACCAGTGGCTGCTCGGTGGTCACTGCCCGCAGTGGACCCATCGTGAGACCCGGGTGCTGGCCCAGCTGTACCGCTGGCACAAGGATGGCGTGCTGCCGCCCCTGTAGGCATGCACAGATTGCGGATCTTCCCTCCATCGCCCCGGTGAAAACCAATAAAAAACCGCCCCGAGAGGCGGTTTTTTTGATGGCGATTAGCCATGGCTATCAACGGCAGACGGGACACCAGGCATAGGTGCCCTGAGGGTCGTTGAAGCGCACCAGGGGATCGAGGGCCCGGTTGAGGGCGGTGAGGCTCTGGCCGAGTGGCGCCGGGATCACCCCCTTGAGGGAGGGAGCCAGGGCCTGGGCGCTGCTGCCGAGCAGCTCACGCAGGAACTTATCCTTGGTGGACTCTTCAGGCTCGATGGGGGTCACCTGCCACTCCTTCAGGTTGGCCAGCTCGGCGGCGGCGGCAATGGCATCGCTCTGGTTGCCAAATTCATCCACCAGGCCCAGCGCCTTGGCATCCAGGCCAGTCCAGACACGGCCCTCCGCCGCTTTCTCCGCCTCTTCCTGGCTCAGGCCACGGCCCTTGCCGACCAGCCCCAGGAAGCGCTGATAGGTGTTCTCCACATTGAGCTGGATGGCCTGGCCCACGTGTTCCGGCAGGGCGCGGGTCACGCCCAGGCCGACGAAGTCGGTGGTGCCGACCCCATCACTGTGGATGCCGAACTGGGAGAGGGCTTGATCGACGGTGGCAAAGAGGCCAAAGACGCCGATTGAGCCGGTGAGGGTGGTGGGGGAGGCGAAGATCTTGTCCGCATCGGCGGAGATCCAGTAGCCCCCGGAGGCGGCATAGCTGCCCATGGAGACCACCACTGGCTTGCCCGCTTGCTTGAGGGACAACAGTTCGGCACGGATCTGCTCGGCGGCGAAGGCGCTGCCCCCCGGGCTGTCGACGCGCAATACCACGGCTTTGATCTGGTCATCCAGCCGGGCATCGGCCAGCAAGTTGGCCAGGCTGTCGCCGCCTATGGTGCCAGCGGGCTGGATGCCGTCCATGATGGCGCCACTGGCGACAATGAGACCCACCTCATCCTTGCCACTCTGGGGATACTGTTCGGGAATGGCGGCCAGATAATCCTCGAGGCCAATCCCTTTCCAGATGTGATCCTCGGTCTCGCCAACCTCCTTGATCACCGCCTGGTTCATCTCTTCCCGGGTCGCCAGCTCATCGACCAGACCATTGTCCAGGGCATAGCCTGCGGCATTGCCCCCCGCTTTCTTCAGACGCTCGAGGAACTGCTCCTTGCTGGGGGAGACGGCATCGGGCTCGACTTCCCGCTGCTCGGCCACGTCCTGGACATAGGCCTGCCACAGCTGATCCAGCCAGCGCTGGTTCGCCTCCTTGCTCTCCGGGGACATCTCGTCCCGGGTATAGGGCTCGACGAAGGACTTGTAGGTGCCGACCTTGAACACATGGGGAGTGACATTGAGCTTCTCCAGCGCCGACTTGAAGTAGGTCTGGTAGACCCCCAGTCCTTCGAGCAGCACGGCGCCGCTCTGGTTGAGCAGCACATGGTCGGCGTGGGCCGCCAGCAGGTACTGGCCCTGGGTGTAGTAGTCGGCCATGGCGATGACCGGCTTGCCGCTTTGCTTGAAATCATCGATGGCGGCGGCCACCTCCTGCAGCTTGGAGAGGTTACCTTGCAGCCCCTGGGGCTTGAGCACCAGAGCCTGAATGCGGTCATCTTCCTTGGCGGAGCGGATGGCCCACAGCAGATCCGATAGCAGGAACTCATGGGGCAAGTCTTCACTGCTGCCCATCTGTTGCAGCAGCTGCTCGGTTGGACTTGTCTGAGTGAGCTGTTCGACCAGGGTGCCGTCGAGATTCAGGGTCAAGGCCCCTTCGACCGGGGCCTGGGGCGTCTCTTTCTGTCCCAGTACAAAGACCAGGACCAGGACGACAAACAGAAATAGCAGATTGACCAGCATCAGTCGGGTGAAGTTGATCAGGCGCCAGAGGCTGCGAAAAATCCAGCCCAGGCCTTTGAAAATAGACATAGTCGCGTTATCGCCCTGTTAATGGGTTAGTGAGGCCATTATTAACCAGTTGCACCGTCGATTGCCATGCTCCATCACTCGCGGATTTGGCGTTACGCCTGTTCGCTGAAAAAACACCCAAACATTTGTTTGAAAAAGCAATTTCGATTCTTTACTCTACTGCAACTTGATAACAAAAAATTAACCGGAGGCCTCGTGAGCCACAACCCTGGTCTGCTGACGCCATCTGGCCCCGGCGTTACCCCGTGGTCATACCGGGCATTGGGTTCTATCCCATGCCACCTGGCCTCAAAGAGGAGAGCATGATGAGCCGTTACCCCAAGCTGCTGGCCCCCCTTGATCTTGGGTTTACCCAGCTCAAGAACCGGGTATTGATGGGCTCCATGCATACCGGTCTGGAGGAGGAGAAGGGGGGCTTTGACAAGCTGGCCGCCTTCTATGCCGAGCGGGCTCGTGGCGGTGTGGCCTTGATCGTCACCGGCGGCATAGCCCCCAACCTGCGTGGTCGCCTGGTACCTCATGGCTCCCAGCTCAGCTTCCCCTGGCAGGTCGGCAAGCATCGCAAGTTAACCGAGGCGGTGCATGGTGAGGGGGGCAAAATCGCGCTGCAGATCCTCCATGCCGGTCGTTATGCCTACCATCCGTTCAGCCTGGCGCCGAGCGCCCTCAAGGCGCCGATCTCCCCGTTCAAGCCCCGTGCCATGAGCGAACGGCAGATCCGTGGCACCATACGGGACTTCGCCTCGACCGCCGCCCTCGCCAAGGCGGCAGGCTATGACGGGGTCGAGGTAATGGGCTCGGAAGGTTATCTCATCAACCAGTTCATCTGTGAGCGTACCAACCAGCGCCGCGACGGCTGGGGCGGCAGCAGCGAAAACCGGATGCGCTTCCCGCTGGAAATAGTGCGGGCCATTCGCGAGCGGGTCGGCACCGATTTCATCATCATCTTCCGTCTCTCCATGCTGGATCTGGTAGAGAAGGGCTCCTCCCTGGAAGAGGTGATAGCACTCGGGAAAGCGCTGGAGCAGGCCGGGGTCAGCCTCATCAATACCGGCATCGGCTGGCATGAGGCGCGCATCCCCACCATCGCCACCAGCGTGCCGCGCGGTGCCTTCAGCTGGGTCACCGCCGAGCTGAAGAAGCACCTCAAGGTGCCCCTGATTGCCACCAACCGCATCAATACCCCGCAAGTGGCGGAGGACATATTGGCGGGCGGGGATGCGGACATGGTCTCCATGGCGCGCCCCTTCCTGGCCGATCCCGAGTTTGTCATCAAGGCGGCCGAGAACAGGGCGGACGAGATCAACACCTGCATCGCCTGCAACCAGGCCTGCCTCGATCACGTGTTCAAACAAAAACGTGCCTCCTGCCTGGTCAATCCCCGCGCCTGTTTCGAGACCGAGCTCACCTTTGGCCGGGTACCTCAAGCCAAACGGCTGGCGGTGGTGGGCGCGGGCCCGGCCGGGCTGGCCTTTGCCTGCTACGCCGCCGAGCGAGGTCACCAGGTGAGCCTGTTCGATCAGGGCAGCGAGATCGGCGGCCAGTTCAACTTCGCCAAGCAGATCCCGGGCAAGGAGGAGTTTCACGAGACCCTGCGCTACTTCGCCAGACGGCTGGAGAAGTGCGGCGTCGAGCTCTATCTCGGCCAGCGCCAGAGCGCCGAGAGCCTGCTTGGCGGTGGCTTTGACGAGGTGATCCTCGCCACCGGCATCCGGCCACGTACCCCCAATATTCCTGGTATCGAACATGCCAAGGTACTCAATTATCTCGACGTGTTGCGCGATGGCAAACCGGTGGGTGACAAGGTGGCGGTGATCGGGGCCGGCGGCATCGGCTTCGACGTGGCCGAGTTTCTGGTGGAGAAGAAGAAGGACGGGAGCGCTGATCATCATCGCGATCACTGGCTCAAGGAGTGGGGCATCGACAAGAACCTCAAGGAGCCTGGCGGCCTGATGAGAGCGGAAATTGACGCACCCGAGCGCGAGATCTGGCTGCTGCAACGCAAGGAGAGCAAGGTGGGTGATGGCCTGGGCAAGACCACCGGCTGGATCCACCGTACCGTGCTCAAGAATCGCAAGGTCAAGATGCTCGCAGGGGTGCACTACCAGCGCATCGATGATGAGGGGCTGCATGTGGTGATAGAGGGTAGAGAGCAGTGCCTGCCGGTAGACAATGTCATCATCTGTGCGGGGCAGGAGCCGCTGCGGGAGTTGCAAGCGGGGTTGCAGGCGGCGGGCAAGCCGGTACACATCATCGGCGGCGCCGATGTGGCCGCAGAGCTGGATGCCAAGCGCGCCATCCGTCAGGGAGCCGAACTGGCTGCCATCATCTGAAGCCACTCATCCGAATGACAAAGGGACGCAAGGTCCCTTTTTTTCATCCTCCCGCGCCCCTCGTCCTGTCGTATCCAAATAGTTAGCTGTTAAGCTGCTGCGTCATTTAAATGTTGCGCAATGTCACAAAATAATTCAGTTTGTGTCGACTTCTGCCTGGGGTTACATGACGGCAAAGTTGCAAAAGCGTTCGAACCATTAGATGAAGGACATGTCATGTCCTGCAGGGTAGCGGGAATGGATCCCACGCCCTGTTCGGTGCAGGTCTCAACATGAGCCGCCGATCCGTTAGCAGGAAAATAATAATGAGCCAAGAAAAGTCCAACACCTCCCTTGCCCAGACGGGTTACCGACTGAGCGCCACTGCCTTGACGATGGCCATGGTCTTGCACAGCGGTGCCAGCCAGGCGGATCCCAAGGGGCAGATCATCTTCCTCGGCTGGACCGCCGATCTGCAACATTCGGTCTGGCTCTCCGCCATCTCGCCCGGCAAATTCGATGTCAGCTCCGCCAAGACCAACCAACCCTATGATGTCTGGACTCAGAATCACAAGGGATTGCACCTCACCGTCTCCCCGGAGCGGGAGGAGTGGGGCGGCACCCACATTCTCTATAGCTATGCCAATGCCGATACCAGTATCTATGACAGGCGTTTCGTCGATTCCGATAATCAACGGCCGGATCGCTTCACCTTCCCGAATCAGTTCACTCCGCCCACTTTGC
>NZ_CDBJ01000020.1:0-10291 GCF_000820045.1 Aeromonas rivuli
CCCAAGGTGGCGCCGCTCGACACCACGGGGGCGGGGGATGCCTTCGTCGCGGGTCTCCTGGCGGCGCTGGCAGAGGGTGAGCGATTGCCTGTCTTGAGCGAGCTGCCCGCCATCCTGGCTCAGGCCCACGGCTGCGGGGCGCTCGCCACCACCGCCAAGGGGGCCATGACGGCGCTGCCGACCCGCACCGAACTGGATGCCTTTTTGCTATTGGGCGCGATCGAGCACAAGCGGCCGTTGATCTGCGGTTAGAAGCCCGGCTCAACAGCCCCTACTCTCATGTGACAAGGGCCCGCCAGCCGGCGGGTCATAAGAGGAAGATTATGAATATCAGTGCGATAGCCAAGGATCTGGTGCCCCTGCTCGGGGGCAAGGAGAACATCGTCAGCGCCGCTCACTGCGCCACCCGGCTGCGGCTGGTGCTGGCGGACGACAGCAAGGTGAACAAGGCCGCCATCGACAAGCTGGACGGGGTCAAGGGGTGCTTCAGCAACGCCGGCCAAATCCAGGTGATCTTCGGCACCGGCCTGGTCAACAAGGTCTATGCGGAGTTCGTGGCGCTGACCGGCACCGGCACCGCCAGCAAGGCGGAGCTGACCGACATGGCGACGGCCAAGCTCAATGTGGCACAGCGCCTGGCGCGGACGCTCTCCAACATCTTCGTGCCGATCATTCCGGCCATCGTCGCCTCCGGCCTGCTGATGGGGCTGCTCGGCATGGTGCGCACCTACGGCTGGGTCAATGCCGACAGCGCCCTGTTCGTCATGCTGGACATGTTCAGCTCGGCGGCCTTCATCATTTTACCGATCCTGATCGGCTTTACCGCGGCGCGCGAATTTGGTGGCAACCCGTACCTCGGGGCGACCCTTGGCGGCATCCTCACCCACCCGGCCCTGACCAACGCCTGGGGCGTGGCGGGGGGCTTCAAGACCATGGACTTCTTCGGGCTGGATGTGGCCATGATCGGCTACCAGGGCACCGTCTTCCCGGTGCTGCTGGCGGTCTGGTTCATGTCCCACCTGGAAAAGCAGTTGCGCAAGCGCATCCCGGACGCCCTGGATCTCATCCTCACCCCCTTCTTGACCGTCATCATCACCGGTTTCGTGGCGCTGCTCTTCATCGGCCCGGCGGGTCGGGTGCTGGGGGATGGTATCTCCTTTGGTCTGAGCGCCCTCTATGAGCAGGCGGGCTGGCTCGCGGGGCTGGTATTCGGCGGCACTTATTCCCTTATCGTCATCACCGGCATCCACCACAGCTTCCACGCCATCGAGGCGGGGCTGCTCACCAACCCGGCCATAGGCGTCAACTTCCTGCTGCCCATCTGGGCCATGGCCAACGTGGCCCAGGGCGGCGCTTGCCTGGCGGTCTACTTCAAGACCCGGGATGTGAAGATCAAGGCCATTGCCGTACCGGCCGCCATGTCCTGCCTGCTCGGCATCACCGAGGCCGCCATCTTCGGCGTCAACCTGCGCTACATCAAACCCTTCCTGGCCGGTCTGTTCGGCGGTGCCTGCGGCGGCGCCTACGTGGTGGCCGCCAAGGTGGGCATGACGGCGGTGGGGCTGACCGGCATTCCGGGCATGGCAATAGTCCAGCCCATGAGCCTCATCCACTACGTCATCGGGCTGGTTATCGCCTTCGGTGCCGCCTTTGTCGCCTCCTACCTGCTCAAGTACAAGGTGGAGTGATGAAGGACGCTTATCTCCTCAACCAGATTGTCCGGTCCCTGCTGGCCGGACAGCTCAAGGCGGCGGCCGATCCCCATAGGCCCCGCTGGCACCTGGCAGCCCCGGTGGGGCTGCTCAACGACCCCAACGGCTTTATCGAGCACGACGGGCGCTACCACCTCTTCTACCAGTGGAATCCGCTCGGCTGCGAGCACAGCAACAAGGGCTGGGGTCACGTCACCTCGACCGATCTGCTGCACTGGCAGCACGAACCCGTGGCGCTCTTGCCCACCGAAGCCTATGAGAGCCACGGCTGCTATTCGGGCTCGGCGGTGAGCGACGAGCAGGGGCGGCTGACCCTCGTCTACACCGGCAACGTCAAATACCCGGATGGCAGCCGCACCGCCTTCCAGTGTCTGGCCCGCGCCGACGGTGAGGGCGGTTTCGACAAGCTGGGCCCCGTGCTCGATCTGCCCCAAGGCTACAGCGGCCATGTGCGCGACCCCAAGGTGTGGTACGACGGCCAGCAGTGGCTGATGGTGCTGGGGGCCCGCACTCTGGACGACAAGGGCGAGGTGCTGCTCTATCGCGGCGACGCGCTTGATGCCTGGACGCTGGTGGGCCCCATCGCCGGCAGCGGGCGCGGTGGTCTCGGCGACTTTGGCTATATGTGGGAGTGCCCGGACCTCTTCCTCCTGGGGGATCAGCATGTGCTGATCTGCTGCCCACAGGGCATAGCCCCGCAAGGGGAGTATTACCGCAACCTCCATCAGTGTGGCTGGCTGGCGGGGGATTTCGACGGCGAGCAGTTCGAGCACCGGGCCTTCCACGAGCTGGACCGAGGCTTCGAGTTCTATGCGCCGCAAACCACCCGAGACAGTCAGGGGCGCCGCCTGCTGTTCGGCTGGCTGGGGCTGCCGGAGGAGAACGAGATGAGCCAGCCGACCATTCCCTATGGCTGGCTTCATCAGATGAGCTGTCCGCGGGAGCTGTTCTGGCAGGATGAGTGGCTCTGCCAGCGGCCGGTAGGGGAGCTCGCGGCATTGAAGGGGGAGCAGACCCGCTTCGAGGGGACGCTCAGGGAGTTTCCGGGGCTGGCCATCGACTCGGCCTGGCTCGATCTGGCGCTTGGCGGTGAGGGCAGCCTCTGGTTCGGCGCCGTGGCCGAGCTGGTGTGGCAGCCTGGGCGCATCACACTGCGGCGCCAGAACTGGCAGAGCGGGGCCTGGGAGGATAGATCCGCCCCCTGGCTCGGAGGCAAGATCACCGTGCTGTGCGACAGCTCCAGCCTGGAGTGCTTCGTGGATCAGGGGCGCCAGAGTCTGTCGGCGCGCTACTTCCCCGGTGAAAAGCCGCAGCTATCGGCAGGGAATGCGGGCGGGGGCTGCAAAATTTGCCTCGATCACTGGCCGCTGGCGGCTTGCCTAGTACAATAGCCCGGTGCGAGTCAGCCGGGAGGCCAGGTGGAGAAGAAGAAACGGATCACGATTGCCCAGATAGCCACGCTCGCGGGGGTCTCCAAGGCCACCGCCAGTCTGGTGCTCAACGGCAAGAGTGCGGAGTACAGGATTGCCGACGATACCCGCAAGCGGATCCAGGCGGTGGCGGATGAGTGCCACTACCAGCCGAGCTTTCATGCCCGCTCCCTGCGCGAGACCCGCAGCTACACCTGGGGGCTGGTGATCCCCGATCTCACCAACTTCGGGTTCGCCAGCATAGCGCGTGCCCTCGAGGCCCACTGCCGGGAGGCGGGGATCCAGCTGCTCATCGCCTGCTCCGAGGATGATCCCACCCTGGAGCAGCGGGTGGTGGACAACCTCATCAGCCGTCAGGTGGATGGCCTCATCGTCGCCTCCAGCGGCCACAGCGACGACATCTATGCCCGCATTCACGACCGCCTGCCGGTGGTGCAGCTCGACCGCCATATCGGCCAGTCGCGTCTGCCCATGGTCATTTCGGACGCCTGCAAGGCGACCGCCGAGCTGGTGCAGGACATGGCCCGCGAATGCGGGGAGGAGATCTACTACTTCGGCGGCCTGCTGGATCTCTCCCCCAGCCGCCACCGGCTGGCGGGCTATGAGCTGGGCCTGCACCGCGCCGGGCTGGAGGCGCCACAGAGCCAGGTGCGCCATCGCGACTATCAGCCGCGCTCCGGTTATCAGCTGATGGCCGAGCTGGTGGCCGAGCTGGGGGCGCCCCCCCGCGGGCTCTTTACCGCCTCTTTTACTCTGCTGGAAGGGGTGCTGCGCTACCTCAACGAGGCAGGGCTGATGGAGACGGGGATGCGGCTCTGTACCTTCGACGATCACGATCTGCTCGACTGCATTCCCATGCGCATCGACTCCGTGGCCCAGGATTGTCCAGCCCTGGCCCGGGCCGCCTTCGAGCTGATGCAGCAGCTGATCGCGGGCAATCCCCCCCCACAGACCGCCCAGGTGATCCCCCCCAGAGTGCGCTGGCGCAGCCGCCGATAACACGTCCTGGGTTTCAAGCCTGATGGTTCTCAACGTCCCCTGCGCTGCCGTGCAGGGGACGTTCTATTTTGAGCATCCTCCCTTCAGTGCCAATTGATCTCGTATGAGACTTTTCAGCCGGTCCGGCATGGATGGGCCGCCTCCCTGGCTCCGTCATGCGTGGATCTTCTCCTTTGCACATCAACCAAATGCGCCATTAAATCAGGTATTGCTAATTTAATGGCTGACGCTAAAATGCCTTTAACATTAGTGAATTCTAATTTAACGACCAAGCATTGCATGCAGGATGAGCGCGGCAAGGCGTTAATTGAGGCGAGCAAGATTCATTGGGTTGTGTGGCCACGCTAGACAGTGGGGCCGTGAGGAGAGAGCAGGCCGGTGGACGCTATGCTTCGCGTCATCGGTTCAGGATGAGGAGTTGAAATGATGGCAAACCCGTGGTGGTTATCCCTGGCCGGAGGCATGCTGATTGGCCTCTCCGCTCTGCTGTTGCTGCTGTTCAATGGCCGTATCGCGGGGATCAGCGGCATCTTCGCCACCGCCCTGCAGAGCCGGCAAGCCTGGCGCTGGCTGTTCTTGCTGGGGCTCATGCTGGGAGGGCCTCTCGCCACCATGTTGGGGCTGGCCCGCTTGCCCGATTTTGCCGCCTTGCCAGCCTGGCCTCTGGTGCTGTTGGCGGGTCTGCTGGTGGGGGTGGGCACCCGGCTCGGCAATGGCTGCACCAGCGGTCATGGGATCTGCGGTCTGGGGCGGTTATCGATGCGCTCCCTGGTCGCGACCCTCACCTTCATGGCGAGCGGCATTGTTACCCTGTTCGTCACCCTGCATCTGTTGTGAGGAGTCGATGAGATGAGCAATCTGATCAGTCTGTTATCCGGTCTGCTGTTTGGGCTGGGGCTCGTTGTCTCCGGCATGGTGGATCCGGCCAGGGTCATGGGTTTCCTCGACCTGTTCGGTCAGTGGGATCCCAGCCTTGCCTTCGTGATGGGGGGCGCCTTGCTGGTGTTTGCGCCCGGTTATGCCTGGCTTGTCAAACCCCGCCGCCAGAGCCTCTCTGGCACGCCATTGCCCGCGCCTCCCACGGGACGAGTCGATGCCCGCCTGGTTGGAGGGGCGGCGTTGTTCGGGGTTGGCTGGGGTCTGCTCGGCATCTGTCCAGGCCCCGGCCTTGCCTTGCTCGGCGTGACAATGCTGGGCACGGAACAGCCACTCATCGCCCTGTTCGTGCTGGCTATGGCCGTGGGCTTGCTCGGCGTCGATCGTCTCCTGGCGGCTGGTGCCTGATCCCTGTCGCAACCAGCTCCTTCATCACTTGCTGAGCCCGGTCGCCCCAGACGGCACCGGGCTGTTATCATGACTCCTCGACTGACAGAGAGGATACCCTCATGCCCCTTCGCTTGCTTATTTCTGACTCTTTCGATCCCTGGTTCAACCTCGCGGTGGAGGAGTGCATCTTTCGCCAGATGGATGCGGGCCAGCGGGTGCTCTTCCTGTGGCGCAACCAGGATACCGTGGTGATCGGCCGTGGCCAGAATCCCTGGAAGGAGTGCAACACCCGCCGCATGGCGCGAGACGACATCAAGCTGGCCAGGCGCAGCAGCGGAGGCGGTGCCGTCTTCCATGATCTTGGCAACAGCTGTTTCACCTTCATGGCGGGCAAGCCCGAGTACGATAAGAGCATCTCCACCGCCATCGTGCTGGCGGGGTTGGCGTCTCTGGGCATAGAGGCATTCGCCTCGGGGCGCAATGACCTGCTGGTCTCGACCCCGGAGGGAGATCGCAAGATATCGGGCTCGGCCTACAGAGAGACTCAGGATCGCGGCTTTCACCACGGCACTGTGCTGCGCAGCGCCGATCTGGGCCGCCTTGCCGACTACCTCAACCCCGACCCCAAGAAGCTGGCTGCCAAGGGGATAAGCTCGGTGCGAGGCCGGGTTGCCAACCTGAGTGAACTCGGCGCAGAGATCACTCATGAGCAGTTGGTGGAGGCGCTGAGCGAGGCCTTTTTTGACCACTATGGCACTCGGGTGTTGCCGGAATTTATCTCCCCGACCCAGCTGCCGGATCTGCCCGGTTTCCCGTCGCAATTTGCCCATCAGGGGAGCTGGGAGTGGAATTTTGGCAAGGCGCCAGCCTTCAGCCATACCCTGAGCGAGCGCTTTGTCTGGGGCGGGGTCGAGTTGCATTTCGATGTGACGCAGGGGCAGATCAGCGGGGTGCAACTGTTCAGCGACAGCCTGGATCTGGCGCCTCTGGAAGCCCTGGCGCAGCGCCTGCAAGGGAGCGTTTATCGGCCAGAGGCCTTGGATCTTCTCGGGCAGAGGCTAGTGGCCGAGTATCCTCATGCAGAGCCGATGCTCAGGGAGCTGATGGCCTGGCTGGTGCAACAAGTCCGTTAATCTGATTGATACGAGCGACGCACCGGTTTTACTCGATGGCCTAGCCGGCCTGCCAAGGCCTGTCCGGCAGGATAAACCGGCAAGTTTAGCGAAACCCGCTGGGCACTAGCCCCGGTTGATGAAACAAGACGGCGGGCATATGGCCCGCCGTCTTGGTCTCTGTTCGCCGGTTTATTGTTTGCGTAGCCGAGTCAGGATCAGTTTTCCCCCTTGTTGTTCTGCGTGAAAGCTGACCGCATCGCCGACGGTGAGCCCCTGGAGCTGCGCGGGATCGGCCAGGGTAAACACCATGGTCATGGGCGGCATCTTGAGGTTGGTGATGGCCTCATGCTTGATCCCCACCTTGTGATTGGCCGCATCGATGCGGCTGATGACCCCCTTGGTCATCACCCTCTCCGTCATCTCGTTCATGCCCTGCATGTCGCTCATCTGGCTCATGTCATGACCCTCATGGCTCATCATCTCTTCGGCTTGCAGGCCGGTGTGGGTGGCAAGGCCGAGCAGCAATGTCAGGGTCAGCGTCTGGTAGTTCATGATCTTGTCCTCGTCGTTTATTCGCGAAAGTCTGAATTGATCGGTGCGGAGGGTGGCCGCCGGTCAAGGCTGTGGCTGCGCCACAGGTAATAGGCGGCGGGCAGTACCAGCAGGGTCAGCACCAGTGCGCTCACCATGCCGCCTATCATGGGGGCGGCGATGCGCTGCATCACCTCCGAGCCGGTACCCTGGCTCCACATGATGGGCAGGAGGCCGACGATGATGGTGACCACCGTCATCATCTTGGGACGCAGGCGCAGGGCCGCGCCCTGGATGACGGCCCTGTGCAACCCGGCTCTGTCCGGCTTGCCCTGGGCAACCAGCTCATCCCAGGCGTGGTTGAGGTAGACCAGCATCAGCACCCCGGTCTCCACCGCCACCCCGGCCAGGGCAATAAAGCCCACCCCGACCGCCACCGAGAGGTTGAAGTCGAGCAGCCAGAGGGTCCAGATACCGCCGACCACGGCGAGTGGCAGGGTGATGAGGATGAGCAACACCTCCTGGATGCGGCGAAATGCCAGATAGAGCAGCAGCACTATGATGGCGACCGTGAGCGGCACCACATAGGCGAGGCGTGCCTTGGCCCGCTCCATGTACTCATATTGCCCGGACCAGTTGAGGGAGTAGCCGGGGGGCAACACCAGATCCTCGGCGACTTGCGCCTTGGCATCGGCCACGAAGGAGCCGATGTCCCGGTTTCTGATGTCGATATAGACCCAGCCACCGAGTCGCGCGTTTTCGCTTCTGAGCATCGGGGCCTCGTCACTGATGTAGATCCGGGCCAGGTCCGCCAGGGCGATGCGCTCCCCCTTGGGGGTCACCAGGGGCAGCAGCGACAGACTGGTCACCGAATCGCGATAGCTCTGGGGATAGCGCAGGTTGATGGGGTAGCGCTCGCGCCCCTCAATGGTTTCACCCACCTCCATGCCGCCGACCGCGGTGGCGAGCACCCCCTGCACCTCGGCGATACTGAGGCCATAGCGAGCGGCCTTCTGCCGGTCGATGTCGACCTTGACGTAGCGGCCCCCCGCCACCCGCTCGGCGTAGACGGAGGCGGCCCCTTCTACCTTGCCGACTATCTGCTCAAGCTGCTGGCCGAGTTGCTGGATCACCTTGAGATCGGGCCCGGCTATCTTGATGCCGACCGGGGTCTTGATACCGGTGGCCAGCATGTCGATGCGAGTCTTGATGGGCGGTACCCAGGCGTTGGTGAGACCGGGGAAGCGGACCAGCGCGTCGAGCTCTTCTTTCAGCTTTTCCGGGGTCATGCCGGGGCGCCACTGATCCCGGGGCTTGAGCTGGACGCTGGTCTCCATCATCACCAGATCGGCGGGATCGGTGGCGGTGTCGGCGCGTCCCGCCTTGCCAAACACATTCTGCACTTCGGGCACGGTGCGAATGAGCTTGTCGGTCTGCTGCAAAATCTCCCGCGCCTTGCCCACCGAGATATTGGCCGCGGTGGTGGGCATGTACATGATGTCCCCCTCATCCAGGGGCGGTATGAACTCCGAGCCGAGATAGTTGAGCGGCCAGAAGCCCGCCACCGTCACCGCTGCCGCTACCATCAGGGTGGTTTTCGGGCGCGCCAGCACGGCACCCAGCAGCGGAATATAGCCCCGGGTCAGGGCGCGGTTGAGGGGGTTGGCCTGCTCCGGCAGCACCTTGCCGCGAATGAAGTAACCCATCATCACGGGAACGAGGGTGATGGCCAGGGCCGCCGCCGCCGCCATGGCATAGGTCTTGGTGTAGGCCAGCGGATGGAACATGCGCCCTTCCTGGGCCTCCAGGGCAAACACCGGCAGGAAGCTCATGGTGATGATGAGCAGGGAGAAGAAGATGGCTGGCCCCACCTCTATGCTCGCCTGGGCTATCACCTGCCAGCGGTTCTGGTCGGTGAGCCGGGTCTTCTCCAGGTGCTTGTGGACGTTCTCTATCATGACGATGGCACCATCCACCATGGCGCCGATGGCGATGGCGATGCCCCCGAGGGACATGATATTGGCGTTGATCCCCTGCAAGTGCATGATGATGAAGGCCACCAGTATGGCGATGGGCAGGGTGATCACCACCACCAGCGAGGATCTCAGGTGGAACAGGAAGGCGAGACAGACCAGCACCACCACGGCAAACTCTTCCAGCAGCTTGCCGGAGAGGTTGTCGATGGCCCGCGCGATAAGATCGGATCTGTCATAGACGGTGACCACTTCCACCCCGGCGGGCAGGCTCTTCTTCAGCTCGGCGAGCCTCGCCTTGACCCCGTCGATGGTGTGTTGGGCATTCTCGCCGTAGCGCATCACCACTATGCCCCCCACCACTTCTCCTTCGCCATTGAGTTCGGCAATGCCGCGTCGCATCTGCGGACCGATGACCACATCCGCCACGTCCCCCAGCAGCAGCGGGGCGCCACGCACCAGGGTACCGAGCGGGATCTGCTTGAGATCGGCCACGCCCTGGATGTAACCACTGGCGCGCACCATGTATTCGGCCTCGGCCATCTCGATGACGGAGGCCCCCGTCTCCTGGTTGCCCTGCTCGATGGCGGTCTTGATGAGGGAGAGGGGAATGCCGTAGGCCCGTAGCTTGTCCGGGTCGACCCGCACCTGATACTGGCGCACCATGCCGCCGACCGTGGCTATCTCGGCGACGCCGGGCACGGTTTGCAGCTCGTACTTGAGAAACCAGTTCTGCAAGGAGGTGAGCTGGGCCAGGTCATGCTGGCCGCTCTTGTCTTGCAGGGCGTACTGATAGACCCAACCCACCCCGGTGGCATCCGGGCCTAGCTGTGGTTTGGCCGAGGGAGGCAGCGTGGCCGTCACCTGACTCAAATACTCCAGTACCCGGGCGCGGGCCCAGTAGAGATCCGTCTTGTCATCGAACAGCACATAGACAAAGGAGTCGCCGAAGAAGGAGTAGCCGCGCACCGTGGTGGCCCCTGGCACCGAGAGCAGGGCCGTGGTGAGCGGATAGGTGACCTGATCCTCCACCACCTGGGGCGCCTGACCCGGGTAGGGGGTCTTGATGATCACCTGGACGTCGGAGAGATCCGGCAAGGCATCGACAGGGGTCTGCTTGACCGACCAGAGCCCCCAGGCGGTGAGCATGGCGGTGAGCAGCAGCACCAGGAAGCGGTTACCGATGGACCAGCGAATAATGGAAGGGATCATGGCCTGGCTCCTCCCTCTTGGCGTGGCGTGAATGGCAGGGCATGGTGGCGAGT
>NZ_CDBJ01000020.1:10338-53877 GCF_000820045.1 Aeromonas rivuli
CGACGGGATCATGGCTTGGCCCCCATGTCATGCTGGCTGTGATCCATCCCTTCCATCCCATCCTTGGGGGCACTGCTGACCTTTGGCGCTGGCCGGTCGGTCGAGGGTGCCGTGGTGGATTTCTCCGGTTCTATGGTGGTGATGCGGTACTGGTCCCCCTCCTGCTCCACTTGCAGATGCAGGGTCTGACCCTGGCCAAGCTGGCTCATGTCGACCCCCTCCGCCACGGCGAAATCCATCTCCATGGCAGGCCACTGCCACTCGGGGATAGGCTGGTGGGCGACCCCCAGGGTGCGGTTGGCAAGATCGATGCTCTGCACCTCACCCTGAGTCCAGACCTGGCTGGGACGCAGCGCCGTCATGCGCTGGAAGTCCGAATCTATGCTCGATTCCGAGTCGAGCAGGAACTGCGCCGAGCGGACTATGCTGTCCCCGGCCTCGACCCCGTCGATGATGGCCAGCTGGTCGCCAAACTGGGCCCCCAGGGTGACCGCCACCGACTTGAAGCGCCCTTCGCCCAGCGCCAGGACCAGTCGGTCCTGGCTGCCGGTGCGGATCACCGCTTCGCTTGGCACCAATAGACGGGGCCGACCATGGCCGCTGCGAATGCTCACCTTGGCAAACATGTTCGGTTTCAAGAACTCGTCTTTATTGTCAAAGCGCAGTCGCGCCTTGAGGGTGCGGCTGCCCGCGTCCAGGGTGGGGTAGAGGTAATCCACCCGGCCCTGCCAGCGGCGGCCCGGGGCGTAATCCAGGCTCATGGTGACGGGATCGCCCACCTTGAGCTGGCCCGCCTGACGCTCGAACACCTCGGCGCTGACCCAGACCTGGCTCAGGGTACCGAGGCTGAACAGGGCGGCGGCGGGCTCCACGTATTGACCCTCGCGCACCTTGAGATCCGAGATATAACCGCTGCTCGGGGCATAGATGCGGATGGTCTCGCTCACCTTGCGGCTGCGCCTGAGCTGCTCAATCTGCTCGAGGGGGACCTGCAGGGCCTTGAGTTTACCGGTGGCGGCGCGCAGCAGCAGGGGGTTGTTGCTGCCCATGGCCAGCAGGTACTCATGCTGGGCATTGACCAGGTCCGGGGCATAGATCTCGTAGAGCAGACTGCCTTTGGCCACTTTCTGCCCCTCGCTCTTGATGGTCAGGGTGCGGATCCAGCCTGCCATGCGGGCGTTGATAGCCTCTAGCCTCTCCTCGTCATATCCCACATAACCCACGGTCTCTATCTGCTGATAGGCGGGGGCCAACTCGACCTTGGCCAGCCTGACCCCCAGATTTTGCTGGATCTCCGGGCTGATGGTGAGGGTGCCGGGAGAGCCATCTTGTCGCTCCTCATAGACCGGCAGGAAATCCATGCCCATGTTGTCCTTGGCGGGGCCATCGCGCTTGTCACGGGGATCCATGGGATTGACCCAGTAGAGCGGTGCCTTCTCTTTGGCCCCACTGTCCGTGCTCTGTTTGGCGGCCCAGTAACCCCCACCGGCGCCGAGGGCGAGCAGCAGCAGGGATAGCGGCAGTGTCTTGGTCATGACAAGCCTCCGGCGCAGGAGGCGGGGGCGCAGGGGCGCAGGGCAATATTGGTTGCTGACATGATACTTCTTCTCTCTGGTCGAGCCGCGCGGCCAAGGCGCATCCTGGTCGGCAACCCCGAGGGCGGGTTGCTTGTGTCAGGGATGCAGCGATAGCGTTGGGCGGAAAGGGGCGTCAGAGACCGGGGTCCTTGGCGCACAGCACGTCGTGCAAGGTCGGCCGAGGGCACGTCTTGCACAAAACAGGCAGGGAGAAAGTGTGGCTAGTGGCGCAGCACCGACAGCATCAGGTGGCGGCGAGGCCAGGAGGGAGGGTGGCAGCGTTGTTCCCAGAGGAAGGGATTGCGCAGCCAGAGACCGAGGCGCTGGGGCAGCGCTCGTTGGCCAAACCAGAGCAGCAAGGGCAGGGCCAGCAGGGGCAACAGAGCCAGCAACAGCGAGAGGGTGGCACCCACCACGGACTGCAACTGGCACTCATCATGGGGGCTCTGATCGCCGCTGACGGCATGGCAGCCGAGGGGGGGAGCAGGGTGGTCGGCATCGGCCATCAGGGTACTTGAATGAGGAGGAGCGCCATGGTCGGCCCCCGTGAATCCATGGTTCATGGCGTCATGGCTCATCTGAAGTGCGGCCGGCTGCGCGATGGGGGCTGCGTGCCAGCTGATGCAGAGAGTCAGATTGCAGACGAGCAAGAGCCCCAGCAACAGCCGGGCAATGCGCTCTGTGGGCAATCTCGATGACAGCATGGGACTTTCCTGACGAGGGATGGCTTCACTATAAAGCTTGCCGTCAGAGTAAGGTCAAGGCGAAGCCTGGGGTTTGATGACAAGCATCAACAATGCAAGCAAGAGGGGCAGGGCACAGGCGGGAGAGGCATGAGCCCCAGGTCGAACCTGGGGCCAGGCAAGAGGCCGGGAAGGGGCCTCCTTATCAGGCGAAGCAGGCCCAGATGGGGGCATGATCCGAGGGTTTCTCGATGCCGCGCAGCTCGTAGTCGATACCGGTCTCGGTCACTGTGTCCTTGAGGGCATTGGACGCCATGATGAGGTCGATGCGCAGACCGCGGTTTTCGTCAAAGCCCTTGGAGCGGTAGTCAAACCAGGAGAAGCGTTCGCACTCGGTGGGGTTGGCGGCGCGGAAGGTGTCGGTCAGCCCGAAGCCTTTGAGGCGTTCCATCCACTCGCGCTCCACCGGCAGGAAGGAGCACTTGCCGTCCCGCAGCCAGCGCTTGCGATTGGCCTCGCCGATGCCGATGTCGAGATCCGTGGGGGAGATGTTCACATCGCCGATCAGCACCAGCTGATCATCCGGGCTGTGGTGGGTCTCCAGGTAGTGTTGCAAGTCCTCGTAGAACTTCTTCTTGGCCGGGAACTTGGTCTCGTGATCCTGGCTCTCACCCTGGGGGAAGTAGCCGTTCATGATGGTGATGATGGAGCCGTCTTCGCGCTGGAAGTTCGCCATGATCATCCTGCGCTGGGCATCTTCGGCGTCGGTCGGAAAGCCCTTTTGCACGGAGAGAGGCTTCTGCTTGCTCATCATGGCCACCCCGTAGTGGCCCTTCTGGCCATGGAATGCCACGTGATAGCCCATGGCTTCCACGTCGGCCACCGGGAAGGCGTCGTCGTGGACCTTGATCTCCTGCAGGCCGATCACGTCCGGCTGGTGCTTGTCGATGATGGCTTGCAACTGATGAAGACGGGCGCGAAGGCCATTGATATTGAAAGAGATGATCTTCATGTCGATGTGCTCATGTCGTTTTTATAGGTGACTATTGGACTAGGAATCCCGGGCCGATGCAAGCCCGAAGCCTGGCCCCTCATTGGCTCTGGCTGAACTCCTGACGCAGCTTGCGGAATCTCTCCTGCTGGGCGGGATTGAGGGGGATGCCATCCAGCATGGCCAGGGTCTCCTTGCATTCGCTCGGAAATTCAGGGCTCTTGCGGTGCTTCTCGATGAGCTTGAGCAGCACCTGTATCTTGTTGAGCGCGGCCCCGGTATTGGCGGGAGCGCGGCGCAGCGCCTCACGAAAGTGGGTCAGGGCCTGCTCGAACTCTCCCCCTTGATAGGCCTTGATGCCGAGCTCATTGAGCTGTTGGTAACGTTGACGCCGCTCCTGCACCGTCTTGTCATTGCGAGTTGCCTGGATGCAGATGGTGAGCAGCCGGTCCTCGTCTTCGGCCAGGAGGTCTTGCAGGCTCTCGGCGTACTCGAACTCGCCGAGTTGATAGAGTGCAAGCACCGTCTCGCCGAGCAGGGCGACCGGCATGCTGGCCGGTTGATCCAGCCAATGCTGGTTGGCGCGATAGAGCATCTTCTTGCCCTTGATGAGCTGGCCGAGGGCCACCTGCACCCGGGCCTGGCAGATCTGCTCGAACACCGGGTAGTTGAATTCGCTCACCATCAGGGAGTCGCGGATGCGTGACAGCGCCGAGTTGACCTGCTTTTGCAGATTGGCGATGTGATAGCCGTCATTGCTGTTGAGGGCATAGAGGGTCAGGCACTGGATGTAGGCCCCCAGATAGTGAGGGGTTCTGTGGATGGAGTTGCGGGACAGGTCGATGAGGGTGAGCAGCACATCCCGGGCCTGGGCGTAGTCGTGACGCTGCAGGCAGATTTCGGCCAGACGGCGCGACAGCAGCACGGAGTGGGGGGATATCTCCACCGCCCGTTTTAGCTCGCGCTGGGCACTCTCCTCCTCCCCCAGAGCAAGCTGCGCCTCGGCCAGCCAGCGATAGGCTTCCACCATCAGGGGATGGTGTTTGAGGGTCGCCTGCAGATGGCTCACCGCCTCCTCATTGAGCCCCAGGGTATGGCATGCCTTGCCGAGGGTGAGCCGGGCCCAGCCATTCTCCTGACCCGCCAGCAGTTGGCGCATCAGGCTGCGCGCCTCCTTGGCCTGGCCCAGCCTGAGCTGGGTATCGGCCTGCAGGCAGCGGCAGAAGTTGGCAAATCGTGGGAGGGCATCGGCCCGCTCGGCGCAGGCTCGGATCAACTGTTCGGGTTTGTCCTCGGCCAGCGCCCGGAACACGCTCTCCAGTGCCTGACGGCGCGCCAGTGCCCGGCGCAGCCGAAACTTGAACTGCTCCTGGGAGAAGGGTTTCATCAGGTAGTCATCGGGCTCGACCTCGAGGGCGCTCAGCACCATGGCCCTGGAGTTGTCGCTGCTGATCATGATCACCACGCTCTGGGGCGGGATCAGCCCCTTGTCGCGCAGACTCTCCAGCAGCTGGCGGCCATTCTCCCCACCCCCGAGATCGTAATCGAACAGATAGACATCGAAGCTCTCTTTCTGGCAGCGGCGCCGCGCCTCCTCGGCACTGTTGGCAAAGTTGATGCGATTGATGCCGATGTTCTGCAGCATGGCCTTCATCATCACCTGGAAGGCGCGCTGATCGTCGACCAACAGCAGCCGCAGGGGCTTGACGGGGGCAGGCTTGGGCGGCGCATCGCCAGCGGAGAGGTCGGGGTCCTGGGTCGGCATGGCTCTGGGTCTTGAGGCTGGGATAGGTCAGTGTGCCACCAAAGTTCGGGATCAGGCAATTGGCAAAGGTGGGGGAGTTGCCAGGCCCGTGATGGGCCCGGCATCTTGCTTAGTCGGCAGGGCTACTTGACCAGATAGGGCGCAAACTGCGGGCTGTAATCGGCCTTGAAGCCCTCATCCATCTTGATGATGAGATAGACCGCCAGCTGGTGCGCCTTGGCAAAGGCCATGGCTTGCTCCGGGCCCATCACCACCAGGGCGGTATCCAGGGCGTCCGCCTCGAGGGCATCTTGGGTGATGACGCTGGCCGACACCAATCGATGGGTCACGGGGCGGCCGGTGGCGGGATCGATGATGTGGGAGTAGCGCACGCCGTCTTGCTCGTAGTAGTTGCGATAGCTGCCTGCCGTACTCACCGCCATCCCCTGGGGCATGACTATGTCAGAGAAGGCCCCTGGCTTGTCCGAGGGCTCGACGATGGCTATGCGCCAGGGTTGGCCCTTGCCATTGACCCCCTTGCTGCGCACCGCGCCCGCCACCTCGATGAGATAATCCTCGATACCCTTGTCATCGAACAGCCGAGCGATGGCATCGGCGGCGGCCCCTTCTCCCAGGGTGGAGAGATCCAGATAGAGATCCGGGATCGACTTGCGAAGCAGGTACTTCTCCCCTTGCCGGGTCAGGCTCAGCTTGTCGATACCGACCCGCTGGCGGGCGGCGGCAATCTGGGCCTCGCTCGGCGTCTTGACTGGTCGCTTGTCCGGGCCAAAGCCCCACAGATTGACCAGGGGCCCTATGGTGACATCCAGTTTGCCCTGGGTAAGCTGGCCTGCGTCTATGCCTTGCTGGACGATGCGCGCCATCTCGGCCGGTATCTCAGTGGCAGGTTCCACCGGCCCTCGATTGAAACGGGAGATGAGGGCGTCCGGATCGTAGGTGGAGATCTCCTTGTTCATGCGGCCCAGCAGGGTTTCGATATCCTGCTTGAGGGCGGGATCGCCGCCTGGGTAGCCTCCGGGCAGCGTCAGGCCGTAGTAGGTCCCCATGGTTTGGCCTTGCAGGCGGGTTGCCGTTGGGGGCTTGGGCTGGCAAGCGGTCAGCAGCATACCGAGTAACGAGACCAATAGCAGGCCGAAACCGGGCCGCAAGGCAGGAACTAACATCAACACCTCTCTCATCCGGGGCCCGGCAGAGGAGCCGGGGCATGAAGGGGCAGAGCTTAAGGCAAGGCAAGGGGGGATGCGAGCCCGGCGCCTGGTTCGGGGGCAGTAAAATTAAGCATTGCTGAGCTTGGGGGAAAAGGGCGAGGCGTCAGGCGGTGATCTGGCCCGCAGTTTTGGGACTAAACCCTGGTTGATTGGAACCCAATGAGTACAATAAGGCCGATTCAGACAGCATCTTTGTCTGCCAAGGCCCGAGCTGGCCAGGCAATACTGTGGCTATCGTCTGCCAACCAAAGGAGAGGATGATGAAAAAGGTAATTCCCCTGTTGTTGCTGAGTGCCCTGGCGGCGCCCGCTTTTGCCGATGAGTGTACCCTGGCGGTGGAAGCCAACGACGCCATGCAGTTCAACGCCAAGGCCTTGAGCGTACCGGCAACCTGTAAAGAGGTGACCATCAACCTGACGCACACCGGCAAGCTGCCGATCACGGCCATGGGACACAACTGGGCGCTGACCACCACGGCTGACTTCCAGGACGTGGCGACCGCTGGCATGAGTGCGGGGCCGGACAATCACTACCTGCCCAAGGATGATGCCCGTGTGCTGGCGCACACCAAGCTGATTGGTGGCGGTGAAACCACCAGCGTCACCTTCCCGACCGAGGGGATGGCGGGCAAGGATCTCACCTTCTTCTGCTCCTTCCCCGGCCACTGGGCCATGATGAAAGGCAGTTTCAAGGTCGGTTGATTGCGAGGCTCAAGATGAGAGAAGCCGGGCTTGCCCGGCTTTTTTATAACCAGAGTTCAAACTCGGCTAGGTCTTTGCACATAATCTGTTTGGACTGGCACGCTCTTGCCTCTCTACAAAGCCAGTCAAAGGCAGCTTTTTTATGTCCTTTCCCTTCGATGAGCAGCAATACATTTGGCTCTGGAGCTCTCTGGGCACTGAGCAAGAAAAAGGGAAACTTGCGATCCACCGAGCCTGAGACTTGTTGCTGATGAGGTTCTATACGAGTAAGACCCCCTGTCATATGACAAATAACAAAAGCACTATATGCGGTTGTGCCAT
Source organism: Aeromonas rivuli (assembly GCF_000820045.1). Taxonomy (GTDB): domain Bacteria; phylum Pseudomonadota; class Gammaproteobacteria; order Enterobacterales; family Aeromonadaceae; genus Aeromonas; species Aeromonas rivuli. The sequence goes on from NZ_CDBJ01000020.1 coordinate 17,585, forward strand.
AGAGATCTTCATAAGCAACATGGCTCTTGAAAGTGCCAGGAGTTAGTAGATCTTGGCTTTGAACGTAACCCTGTGCCTCGAGAATGTCCTTTACTCGTTTGCGTAACTGAACATTGCTCTTTTCTTCTTCTGTAGGGTTGGCGGGAAGAGCATCAAAACCTTCCAATATGTATTGCATAAGAGTCCCTCCTGATTGATGGGACTCATGCTAGCGCGCCTCGTGTGCTTTTTGTACAAAAGATTCTTATGAGGCTATGTGGGGTTACTGTCTGGTATCAGCCGTTGTAAGTTGCCGCAGGGTAAAGAAGGCAATAGTGGCCTTCTTGCTGCACTCGAGCATGATGCTCTCTTGCGCGCTGACCAGCAGGGTATCCCCCTTGGCGAGGTCATGCTCCGCCACCTTGAGGCTTCCCTCCAGCAGGGTGACCAGATAGGTGTGGGCAGACTCCAGGGTCAGGGGCACGGAGAAGGGCAGGGTCAGCACCCGCACATTGGCATCCAACTTGGTTGCGTCATAGATGAGCCCGAGATCCGTCACCTCTTTTTTCAGCAAGGCGCAGTGGGTCTCATCGTCGCCGCTAAAATGGGCCGCCTCGAAGGTGGCATAGGGGTGGCCGTTGAGCACGAAACCGGCGCCGCTGACAGGTAACAGGATGCGGGCATAACCGGGGAAGGGGGAGAAGGGGCCAGCTTCTTTGATGGGGGCCGTGCTCAGCCGGTAATCGAAATCGAGTTTGGCCAGGGAGCTGCCCGCCGGGGCTATCACTATTTCGGCAGTGCTGCCCTTGCCATTTTTCCAGGGCATCTTGCGCTGCTGGGCCACTGTGATCAGTTGGTACAAGGTTTTCCCCTCATCATGAGTCTGGCCCCAGAGATACCATCCTGACACGGGTGCCGACAAGCCTGCCCGGTGCGAGTGCGGTTTTTTCCAGCGTTTGTCAGGATGCCGCCATCGGCACACACGCCGCGGCAGCCCGAGATGAACATCTGTCTGAGCGGGCTCGCTCCCCTTCCCTGGCGACCAAGAGCCGTAGGGGCCGCGCAAGGTAGCGTGGTCATGGTCACCGTTGTCCGCAACGTCATGCGTTGAGGGTTTATCTGCGGGCGATATAAGGATTATGCTGAGTCAAGTTCATGGTGTTTAAGGAGAGACAAGATGGCCTGGATATCCTTGTTGGTGGGCATCGCCCTCATCTGGTGGCTGCTCAAACTGGGCCGCGGCCCCCTGTTCGACCTCAGGTTGGCTCATGGCAAGTTGACGATGCAAAAGGGCAAGGTGCCGCCCGCCTTCATCACGCAACTCGAGCAGATCCTGAAACGAGAGTCGCTGCGGGGTCGCATTCGGGGTGTGCGCGATGGCGACGGGGTGCGTCTCGTCTTCTCCCGCTCCATCCCCGAGCCCATCGCACAGCGGGTGCGCAATGTGTTCCCCTACGGGGATTACCGCAGCCCGTTGTCCAAGCAGCCTTCGGGTCACAAGCGCCACTGAGCGAAGTCGCCTATTTCACAGGGCGCTCGACGTGATATGAGAGAGGCCCCACTGCCAGCAGTGGGGCCTTCGTTGTTATGTGGCTGAGCCACAGAGATGGCCGCGCAGCGTGGGTGCAAGCGAACCCTCATCATCGGTCGACAAGGGCCATGCCGCATCAGCGCTCCAGCAGGGGCGCCGAGCGATAGCTCCACATGCCATAGGTGCGCAAGGCGTCGCGGTAGATGCCTTGCAGCTCGCTCTCTTCCACCTTGGCGAGGCTGGAGATGGGCTTGTCCGGGTAGCTGACGCTGTCGATGCGGATCTTGGCCGGGCCGGTTTGCCAGCAGGCTATCTCGAGCAGGGTCTGGCCACGACGCACATGGCTGGCGGAGCTGACCAGGGTCGCGCTGTCTATCTGATGGCGGGCCAGCACCCAGGCACTGTAGAGGGCATTTTCCACCGTGCTGGTGGCATAATTCTCCTCGATGATGCGCGAGCGACTGATCCCCTTGCTCACCAGCCAGTCGGCCATCTGCTTGCCCTCGGTCTGACGATTCTGGGGCACGCCGCCGCTCACTATGATGAGGGCCTGGGGGTCGGCCTTGGCCAGGGCGCGGGTGGTGTCGAGGCGGCCGAGCAGTATGTCGTTCATGCTGCCATCGGGGTTGAGGGCATAGCCCAGGGTGACGATGGCGCGCCGTCCACTCTTGTCCTGATCCCGCGCGGCCCGCTCCTTGAGCGGGGTCTTGACCACCTTGTCTATGGTGGCAAAGATGCGCTGCAAGTCGGCCTCGCGCCCCGGGTTACGTGCCGTCAGTTGGCCGAGGTAGGTATTGGCGCGTTCGGTATTGCCCTTGAAGCGCTGCCAGACCGCGAGGTAGGAGAGCAAGTCCACATCATCCGGGGCCGCGACCAGGGCCTGTTCAAACAGGGAGATGGCGCGGTCAATCTTGCCGTTGTAAATCTGGGTGTTGGCCGCCGAGATGAGCAGGTCGGTGCGATAGGGTTCGAGTTGGTAGGCTTCGAGCAGCCGGTTGGTGATGAGCTCCATGTTGCTCGGCATCTTGGCGGTGAAGCCCGCATCCGAGACCCGGGCCGGGGAGTCGAAGATCTGTTTGGCCTCGCCGAGCAGTTGATCAACCACCTGACGCTTGCTGATGATCTGGCCGTAATCCTGATCGGATTGCAGGCTGCGTACCGGCACGGCCCAGGCTGCCGTCGGGGTGAGCAGACTGAGCGTGAGCAGGGCGGCGAGGGAGAGTCGGTTGTCCATAAGCTGTCCACCTGGTTGGGAGAGGAGAGACCGGCCAGGAGCCGGACAGGGCGCATCAGCATGGCGAGGCGCCGTACCCGGACGACTATAACAGGCCGGGCGCCATAAAAACGGGGCAGGGCCGTCAAATCGGCCAGACAAGGTTTTTCAGAAGGACAAGTGTGAGCGGGCCCCGGACAGAATGGAAGGGACTCGCTACACTGGGATCCTTTTCCAGCTGGAGCCTATCATGACCACCAAGATCATCCTGGACACGGATCCCGGCATCGACGATGCCATGGCCATCCTCTTTGCCGAGGCCCATCCCGCCATCGAGCTGGTGGGGATCACCACCGTCTTTGGCAATGCCACCATCGCCGATGGCACCCGCAACGCCCTCTGGCTCAAGGAGCAATTCGCCATGAAGGCCGATGTGGCCCAAGGCGCCGCCGCGCCGCTGGTGCGCCCCCCGGTGGGGGCGACCACAGTGGTGCACGGGCTCCATGGTTTCGGTGATGTCGAGGCGGGTGAGCCGAGCCTGAGCGCGGATCCCCGTCCCGCCTGGCAGTACATCGTCGAACAGCTCAAGGCCGCCCCTGGCGAAATCACCCTGGTGACCATAGGTCCGCTCACCAATCTGGCCCTGGCCCTTGAAAAGGCCCCCGAGATAGTGAGCCTGGTCAAGCAGGTGGTGGTGATGGGGGGCGCCTTCGGCGTCAACGGTCACCGCGGCAACGTGACCCCCTATGCCGAGGCCAACATCCACGACGATCCCGAGGCGGCCGATCTTGTCTTCACCGCCGACTGGCCCCTGGTCATCATAGGGCTGGACGTCACTCAGCAGAGCCTGTTCAGTGGGGCTTATCTGGATGCCCTGCGCGATGAGGCCGGGATGGCGGGCCGCTTCATCTGGGACGTCAGTCGCTTCTACCTGCGCTTCTATGCCGAGCGGATCGGCATGGATGGCTGTCATGTGCACGATCCCTCGGCCATCGCCTATGTCATCAATCCGGCGCTCTTTACCCTGCGCCGGGGGCCGGTGCGGGTCATCACTTCGGGGCCAGCCATCGGCCACACCCTGCAGAAGTTTGATGACAGGCGTCATCCCCATGACGACTGGGCGCGCTTCCGGGCTCAGGACGTCGGGGTGGCCGTCGATGCGAAGGCGCTGCTCGCCCTCTATCGCAAGACGCTGATCGACTGGAGCAAGCAGTGGGACTAGGCTAGGGAAGCCAAGTGTAAACCGTTCATTTTGTTCATCATCTGGAGGTGTTATGGAGTGGTATCTGACCGTCATGAAGCAATACGCCGTCTTTAGCGGACGAGCGAGGCGCAAGGAGTACTGGATGTTTGTGCTCTGCAACCTGGGGATAGCCCTGGTACTGAGTCTGCTCGGCCAGTTGATTGGCCTCAAGGAGCAGATTGCCAACCTCTACTCCCTGGTGGTATTGCTGCCGAGTCTGGCGGTCGGGGTGCGTCGCTTGCATGACACGGACCGCTGTGGCTGGTGGCTGCTCATCAACCTGATCCCGGTGGTGGGCACCCTCGTTTTCCTCTATTTCATGGTCTGTGAGGGAGAGGCTGGCCCCAATCGCTTCGGCGAAGACCCCAAGGCCGGGTTATCGGCCGCCGCCACCTTTTGATCTCTCCTGAGCGCGCAGGCCATCTGCGCGCTCTGCTTCCCCAGTTGTTCTCCCTCATTGCCCGCTCGCCAAGATTGACGTTTCATGCCGCTCGCCATGTGGTTATGAGGGGCCGTCCTGCAAGGCAGGGATCCGCTCGGCCAGGAAATCGATGAAGGCACGGGCCTGGGGTCTGAGGAAACGACCACCGCGAAACACCGCATGGATCTCGTCGTTGCGGCTCTCATAGGGGGAAGCCTGCCAGCCCGGCAGCACCCGCTGCAGGCTCCCCTCATTGATCCCGCGCTGCACCATCCAGCTCGACAACAACAAGAGCCCGCAGCCGGCCCGGGCTGCATCGAGCAGCGGGGTACCGCCAATGGAGGTGAGGTTGCCTTGCACGGCGACCCGACACTGCTGTGAGCCCTGGTTGAAATACCAGTGCTGACGCTGGCGGCCATGGCCGCGGATCAGGCAGTTGTGTCCGGCTATCTCGTGTGGCGTGGCGGGTTCGCCATGACGGGCAAGATAGGCGGGGGAGGCGACCAGCAGGGAGCGATTGGTGAGCAAATGGCGGGCATGCAGGCTGCTGTCGGCCGGGCGACCAATACGGATTGCCACATCCACGTTTTCGGCATCCAGATCCACCAGGCGGTTATCGAGTTCGACTTCGAGACGCACCTGGGGGTAGCGAGCCAGAAATTCGGGCAGCAGCGGCGAGAGGCAAGCCGCGCCGAAACTCTCGAATACCGAGACTCGCAGCGGCCCGCTGGGCGCTTCGTGCAAAGGCTGGAGGGATTGCACCAGCTGATCGGCCTCCTCCAGCAGTCGCACCGAGCGGGCCAGGAAATACTCCCCCTGTTCGGTCAGCAGCAGCTGGCGGGTGCTGCGCTTGAAGAGGGGAACCCCCAGCTGGGCTTCCAGGCTGTCTATGGTACGGGTTACCGAGGAGGGGGCCAGATTGAGGGCCCGGGCGGCGCGGGAGAAGCTGCCTGACTCAACCACCTGGGCCAGGATACGGACACGATCCAGCACTGTGACTCCTTTGCGATAAACGCAAAACTATTGCAGTTTGTAGCTGTATTCTATTTGCCAGTGCGTGGATGGACAATGACGTTGTCGCCCAACATCGGGCATCTCTCCCACAGGAGCACCACAATGTCAGACCGTATCCAGTTGGCCAGCCAGGCCCCCGCCGCCATCCAAGCCATGATGGGCCTCGAATCCTATCTCGGCAGCACGGACATTCCCCTCAACCTCAAGGAGCTCATCAAGCTGCGCGCCTCCATGATCAATGGTTGCGCCTATTGCATTGAGATGCATGCCGAGGTGGCGATGAAGATGCAAGAGAGCCCCCAGCGGCTGCTGGCGCTGGCGGCCTGGCGTGAGTCTCCGCTGTTCGATGGGCGTGAACGCGCCGTCCTGGCGCTGACCGATGAGGTGACCCTGATTGCCGGGCAGGGCGTCACCGAACACACCTATCGACAAGCACAACAACTGCTTGGGGATGCCCTGCTGGCCCAGTGTCTTATGCAGATCATCACCATCAATGCCTGGAACCGGGTGGCGGTTGCCACTCAAATGGAACATGAACATCGTTGATCCCGGCCTCCCATGCCAGGCGCCCATTGCCAGTCAGAGTGGGGGGATGGAATGGGACATATTGATATGGCGCAGCAGCCATAACATGTATTGCAATGGAGTGTTTAGCTCGGGAAAATGTTTCTTAAATGGTTTTATTTGTTTCTGGTCTGTTAATTTAAAGGGAGGGTAAACCCTCCCCCAGGGCCTTATTCGTGGTCAACATAGGGCGAAAATATAATTAATCTAACCTTGGGGGCCGGCTGTTTGCCCGCCTGATGCGGCCTCCCTGCATTTATGAAAATCCCGCGGGTCATCCATTGACCCCACTCTTCACAATGGCAACTGTTCAGGGATTGTTCATTTTGCGTCATGATGGCTTTTTTGGGCCTCGCATGGGGCACTTATTTGTGCCCGACGACCTTGCGATTAGTTAATGGAACGCTGACATCTGGTTTCCAAAAAGTAACCATTTGCTTCGATTAATTTTTCATGTTGTTCACATGGGTGTGTCTTGCTCAAAATAATGTGTTTTATTTATAGCTTTACGTCTTGCAAGATAGATAAAGGAAGTAGCATGAGACCTTTGGAATATAAGAAGGGCTTGGGGACTTTGTTATTAATCACCGCCGCCAGTTTGCTGAGTGGTTGTGATATGGCATTAATGAATCCCAAGGGCCAAGTTGGCCTGGAAGAAAAGTCACTGATATTAACAGCATTGTATTTGATGTTAATTGTGGTTATTCCAGTCATCGTCATGGCAGTGGTATTTGCCCGCAAATATCGCGCTTCCAATACCAGTGCCACTTACGCACCGGATTGGGCCCACTCGACCAAGATAGAAGTGGTCGTCTGGACAGTCCCCGTCATCATCATTGCCATCCTGGCCGTGATCACCTGGAAAACCTCCCACGAGCTTGACCCATACAAGCCGCTGGTCTCTGACGTCAAACCTGTCCAGGTTGATGTGATCTCATTGGATTGGAAATGGCTGTTCGTGTATCCGGAATTGGGCATAGCCTCTGTCAATGAATTGGCATTCCCGGCCAATACGCCGGTCAATTTCCGTATCACCTCCGATTCGGTCATGAACTCCTTCTTTATTCCTAGCCTGGGCGGTCAGATTTACGCCATGGCGGGCATGCAGACCAAATTACACCTTATCGCCAACGAGGCCGGTCAATACGACGGTATCTCCAGCAGCTATAGCGGTGCCGGTTTCTCCGGCATGAAATTCAAGGCCATCGCCACGCCGGATCAGGCAGGTTTCGATGCCTGGGTTGCCAAGGTGAAGCAGTCGTCCAAGCCACTCATGACCATGGGTGAATTTGATGTGCTTGCCAAACCGAGCCAATACCATCCGGTCGAGTATTTCTCCAGTGCCGATCCAGCTCTGTTCACCAAGGTGATCAATAAGTTCATGGGTCACGGCATGAAGATGAAAGAGGGCGAAAAAATGGATATGAGTCATGGCCAGAGCATGGATCACAGTGCACACCAGCAACAGGGTGAGCACCAGGATCATGCCGGTCAGATGAATATGCCGATGGCTAGCCAGTCAGTACAAGCGGTATCCGGGGAATAATAGATGTTTGGAAAATTAACACTCGAGGCCATCCCTTACCATGAGCCCATTATCGTGGTCACGGTTGCCTGCATATTGCTGGGCGGGATGGCCATTGCCGGGCTAATAACCTATTACGGCAAGTGGCAATATTTGTGGCAGGAGTGGTTCACCTCGGTGGATCACAAGAAACTGGGGATCATGTATCTCATTCTGGGCATGGTCATGCTGCTGCGCGGCTTCGCCGATGCGGTGATGATGCGTACCCAGCAGGTGATGGCGTCGGCCGGGGGGGAGGGCATATTGCCGCCTCACCACTACGACCAGATCTTCACCGCCCACGGCGTCATCATGATCTTCTTCGTGGCCATGCCGCTGGTGATCGGTCTGATGAACATTGTGGTGCCGCTGCAGATCGGTGCCCGTGATGTGGCCTTCCCCTTCTTGAACAACCTGAGCTTCTGGTTCACCGCCGCGGCCGTGGTGCTGATCAACACCTCCCTCGGGGTCGGTGAGTTTGCCCAGACCGGCTGGTTGGCCTATCCGCCCTTGTCGGGCAAGGAGTACAGCCCGGGCGTCGGGGTCGATTACTGGATCTGGAGTCTGCAGATTTCGGGTCTTGGCACTCTGCTGACCGGGGTCAACTTCTTCGCGACCATCATCAGGATGCGGGCTCCGGGCATGACCATGATGCGTCTGCCGGTGTTCACCTGGACCGCCCTGTGCGCCAACATCCTGATCATCGCCTCTTTCCCGATCCTGACCGTCACCATCGCCCTGCTCACCGCAGACCGTTACCTGGGTACCCATTTCTTTACCAATGACATGGGTGGCAACATGATGATGTACATCAACCTGATCTGGGCCTGGGGTCACCCCGAGGTCTACATCCTGGTGCTGCCGGTGTTCGGTATCTTCTCGGAAGTGGTGGCGACCTTCAGCAAGAAGAAGTTGTTCGGTTATACCTCCCTGGTGTGGGCGACCATCGCCATTACCGTGCTCTCCTTCGTGGTCTGGCTGCACCACTTCTTCACCATGGGGTCGGGTGCCAACGTCAACGCCTTCTTCGGCATCTCCACCATGATTATCTCGATCCCGACCGGGGTTAAGATCTTCAACTGGCTGTTCACCATGTACCGGGGTCGCATCGCGTTCACCTCGCCCATGTTGTGGACCGTCGGCTTCATCATCACCTTCACCATTGGGGGGATGACCGGGGTGCTGCTGTCGGTACCGGCTGCCAACTTCGTGTTGCACAACAGCCTGTTCCTGATCGCGCACTTCCACAACGTCATCATCGGCGGCGTAGTGTTTGGCTGCTTCGCCGGTATCACCTACTGGTTCCCGAAGGCGTTCGGCTTCACCCTGGACGAGACCTGGGGCAAGCGCTCCTTCTGGTTCTGGATCACCGGCTTCTTCGTGGCCTTCATGCCGCTCTACGTGCTGGGCTTCATGGGCATGACCCGTCGGGTCAGCCAGCAGATCGATCCCGCCTTCCATGGCTGGCTGGTGGTGGCCGCGTGCGGCGCCGGCCTGATTGCCATCGGCGTGTTGTGCCAGGTGATTCAAGTGGTGGTCAGTATTCGTGACCGCGAGAAGAACCGCGATCTGACCGGCGATCCCTGGGGTGGCCGTACCCTGGAGTGGGCAACCTCTTCCCCGCCGCCCTTCTACAACTTCGCCATCGAGCCGAAGATTGCCGGACTGGATGCGTTCTGGGAAGCCAAGCAGGACGGTTCTGCCTACCAGCAGCCCCAGCGCTACGCCCCGATCCACATGCCGAAGAACTCCGGTGCGGGCGTCATCATCGCCGCCTTCAGCGTGGTGTTTGGTTTCGCCATGATCTGGGACATCTGGTGGATGGCCATCGCCGGCTTCGTTGGCATGATAGCCACCTGGATCATTCACAGCTTCAACGATGATGTGGACTACTACGTGCAGGTCGACGAGATCGAACGCATCGAAGGTCAGCATCATGACAACATCAGCAAGGTGGCATGAGAACCGATATGGCTACTGATATTCTGCAACACAATCATCATCAGGGTGCCCATGACGGGCACCATGATGCCGGCGCCACCAAGGTGTTCGGCTTCTGGATCTACCTGATGAGTGACTGCATCCTGTTTGCCACTCTGTTTGCAACCTACGCGGTGCTGGTCAATGGCACCGCCGGGGGCCCGAGCGGCAAGGACATTTTCGAACTGCCGTTCGTGTTTGGCGAGACCATGCTGCTGCTGTTTAGCAGCATCACCTTCGGGTTTGGCATGCTGGCCATGAACCAGAACCGGGTCGGCACGGTCAAGGCCTGGCTGATGGTCACCTTCTTGCTGGGTGCCGGCTTCATCGCCATGGAGATCTACGAGTTCCATCACCTGATCGCCGAAGGCTTCGGCCCGCAGCGCAGTGGTTTCCTCTCCGCCTTTTTCACCCTGGTCGGTACCCATGGTATCCACGTCACCAGTGGACTTATCTGGATCATCGTGATGATGGTGCTGATCTCCAAGAAGGGGCTGACCGAGCGTAACCGTACCCGTCTGATGTGCCTGAGCCTGTTCTGGCACTTCCTGGACGTGGTGTGGATCTGTGTGTTTACCGTGGTCTATCTGATGGGGGCAATGTAATGAGTCATGCTGTTGACAATCACGGCGCCAGCCACGGCAGCGCCAAGACGTACCTGATAGGCTTCGTGCTCTCGGTGATACTGACCGCCATCCCGTTCTGGATGGTGATGGACGGCTCAGCCTCCCATCACCTCATCCTGGGCACTGTGGTCGCCACTGCCGTCATCCAGATCTTCGTGCATCTGGTTTACTTCCTGCACATGAACACCTCCTCCGAGGAGCGCTGGAACCTGGTGGCCCTGGTGTTTACCGTGCTCATCATCGCCATCGTGGTGGGGGGATCCTTGTGGATCATGTACAACCTCAACATCAACATGATGCCAAGTTGAGTGGTGTGATGATGAAGCAATACCTGCAAGTGACCAAGCCGGGCATCATCTTCGGTAACCTCATTTCGGTTATCGGCGGTTTCCTGCTGGCATCCAAGGGGAGCCTGGATCTGCCCCTGTTCATCATGACCATGGTGGGGGTCTCCCTGGTGGTCGCCTCCGGTTGTGTGTTCAACAACTACATCGACCGGGACATCGACTGTATCATGGAGCGCACCAAGCACCGCGCCCTGGTGAGGGGGCTCATTGCCCCCGGCGTCTCGCTCTGGTACGCGACTGCCCTCGGCATCGCCGGGGTCGGGTTGCTCTACGGTGCGGCCAATCCGTTGGCGGCGCTGTTGGCCGTGTTTGGCTTCATTGTCTATGTGGGGGTCTACAGCCTCTATATGAAGCGTCATTCGGTCTATGGCACCCTGATTGGCAGCCTGTCTGGCGCCGCGCCCCCGGTCATCGGTTATTGTGCGGTGAGCGGCCAGTTCGACTCCGGTGCGCTTATCCTGCTGGCGATCTTCAGCCTGTGGCAGATGCCGCACTCCTATGCGATTGCCATCTTCCGCTTCAAGGATTATCAGGCGGCGGGCATCCCGGTGTTGCCGGTGGTGAAGGGCATCTCTGTGGCCAAGCACCACATTACCCTCTACATCCTGGCCTTCATGGTACCGACCCTGATGCTGTTCCTCGGCGGCTACGCCGGTTACAAGTACCTGATCGTGGCCACGGCCGTCAGCGTCTGGTGGTTGGGGATGGCCCTGTCGGGTTACAAGCAGGCGGTCGATGACTCCCTGTGGGCCCGCAAGCTGTTTATGTTCTCGATTGTCACCATCACTTGTCTGAGTGTGATGATGTCGGTGGACTTCCAGCCGGATGCGGCGCCCGTCTTGGTGAGCATGTTGCCTTGAACCTTGCGGTCGCCCTCAGAGTAGAGATCGGCTTGTTCATCTTGCCCTGAAAATGAGTAGAATCCAGAGCCGGGAACTTTCCCGGCTCTGTTGTTATATGGGGATGGCCAAGGGCCAGGTCTGTTTTCTCCCAGGCGACGGCGTCAGCGCCATCGCCTGTATTTGCTACCCATGACCACCGGTTCCTCGGCCACTATCCCGACCACACACCTCCAATCACACTGAGGCCGTCATGCATGATTTCAAGATGACCCGGGGTGAACTGCGTGCCACCTGGGCACTCGGTTCCCTCTTCTCCCTGCGAATGCTCGGCATGTTTATGGTGCTGCCGGTACTGACTACCTACGGCATGTCTCTGGCTGGCGCCACCGAAACCCTGATCGGTATCGCCATCGGCATCTATGGCCTGACTCAGGCCCTGCTGCAGATCCCCTGCGGGCTGCTCTCGGATCGCATCGGTCGCAAACCCCTCATCGTCGGCGGCCTGCTGATGTTTGCCCTGGGCAGCGTGATTGCCGCGCTGACCCACAGCATCTGGGGCGTGATCCTCGGCCGCGCCCTGCAAGGCAGCGGCGCCATCTCCGCCGCCGTCATGGCCCTGCTCTCGGATCTCACTCGCGAGCAGAATCGCACCAAGGCGATGGCCTTCATCGGCATCAGCTTTGGCATCACCTTCGCCATCGCCATGGTGACGGGGCCGCTCATCACCCATGCCATCGGCCTCTCGGGGCTGTTCTGGCTGATAGCCCTGCTCGCCTTTGGCGGCATCGCCATCACCCTCTGGTGGGTGCCGGCCCCCAAGGCGCATCTGCTCAACCGCGAGTCCAGTCTGGTCAAGGGCGGGCTCAAGAGGGTGCTTGCCAACCCCCGGCTGCTCAAGCTCAACCTGGGCATCCTCTGCGTGCATACCCTGCTGATGTCGAGCTTCGTGGCGCTGCCGCCCCTGCTCGAGCAGGCGGGGCTACCCCGTGACCAGCAGTGGAAGGCATTCCTGTGCACCATGCTGATTGCGTTTGTGAGCGTGGTGCCTTTCATCATCTACGCCGAGAAGCGCAGGCAGATGAAGCGGGTATTCCAGATCTGCGTGCTGCTGATGCTGGGGGCGGAAGTGGTGCTCTGGCAGTCGGGTCTGCAATTGTGGAGCATATTGGCCGGCTTGCAGCTGTTCTTCATCGGTTTCAACCTGATGGAGGCACTGTTGCCGTCGCTGATCAGCAAGGAGTCGCCGCCAGGTTACAAGGGCACCGCCATGGGGGTCTACTCCACCAGTCAGTTCCTCGGGGTGGCCATCGGCGGCAGCCTGGGGGGCCTGCTCTACAGCCAGGGGGGGGCCGCCCTGGTGTTTGGCAGCTGCGCCGTGCTGGCGCTGGTCTGGTTCGGGATCAGCCTCACCATGCAGGAGCCGCCCTATGTCAGCAGCTTGCGCATCGTGCTGCCAGAGGGCGTGGAGGCCACCGAGGCGTTGGAGCAGAAGGTGCGCGCCCGTGAAGGGGTGAAGGATGTGTTGCTCGACAGCGCCGAGCGCTCCCTCTACGTCAAGGTGGATTCGCGGTGCATCAAGCGCAGCGATCTGGAGCAGCTGGTCGCCGGTTGATGGGGCCCGTTTGGGAGTGAGCGGTACACAGTACCCATTGCTATGCTGAAATCCTCAACAAGGAGGCTCTATGTCATATGTCGATGGATTCGTGATTGCCGTGCCCACGGCCAACAAGCAGGCCATGATTGAACATGCCAAGCACTTTGATCCCCTCTTCCTCGAGTTCGGTGCGACCCGGGTGCTGGAGTGCTGGGGGGACGATGTGCCCCACGGCAAGCAGACCGATTTTTACCGCGCCGTGGCGGCCAAGGAGGATGAAACTGTGGTCTTCTCCTGGGTCGAGTGGCCGAGCAAGGCCATCCGGGATGACGCCATGGCCAAGATGATGGCGGATCCCAGAATGGATCCGAGTAACCCGGCCAATCAAGCGATGCCGTTTGATGGCGCCCGCATGATCTTCGGCGGGTTCAGTTCGGTGCTTGAGTTAAAAGCATGATCTGCCTTCCCCCAATAAAGAAGAGGCCCGCCTGATGGTGGGCCTCTTCTTTTGGGCTGGAGCCAACATCAGGCGCGATACACGGCGCAGCTGAAGCAGCCGGGGTTGGCATTGTGGATCTGCAGGTAGCTTACCCTCTCGTTTAAAAACTGATTACGAACCGCCTGCTCGAACTCTGTACCCTGAATAGTCTGTGCGTGGATCATCATCTGGGAACTGTCATAGGCCCTGATAGAGAGCAATCTTCCCGGCAATATCTCAGGTATCTCATTTGTGTCCAGCATGGCGGTTTTGGCATGTTCGCGTACAAACACGGGGCCACAAGCGCGATAGGGTGAACTCACGTCGTGATGAGGAAAGTGGATCAGCAGCACTCTCTCTCCCACACAGGCCTCTCGCAAGGAGACCCGGCAGGGATACCCTGGGCTGGCATCGGCGATCAGCCATCTGGCATTGACGGCTTCGAGCTCTTTATCATTCATGCCCATGGCGCGGGCAAACAGATTCTTATCGAGAGCCTGGATGATGAAGTTGGTATTCATGGAGACGTCCTATCAGGTGAAAAAGCCATGGTAGTCATTGCGCGCGCGGATGCTGGCCACTTTCGGCCAGGGAATCTTGTTGTCGAGCGCCCTTGACCGAGAGGGGAGGCCGCCAGATGGCGTACTCAGCCCCTATGGTCGGCAAGCTAACAGCCGGCCTCGGCAGAGGCTTCTTGGGGTATCGGTATGCGCAGCAGTGACCCAGGCCAACGCCACCGGCTACTGGAGCAGCGGGTACACCTTGTCGTAATAGAAACCGTCAAAATCCGCGATGGCATCGAGCCGGAAGGGGGCTGGCAGGGTGAAGCCTTGCCAGGTCTCCCTGAAGACTTCATCGCCATCCTCCTGCGCATCTTGGTTGATGTTTTCCCGGATCAGCACCTTGCGGGTCGAGAAGTTGATGCTGGTCATCCGCTCGACCAGGGGCCCCCGGTTATCACTGTCGTCGTAGCCAATCAGCGTGAAGCCGGCGTTCTGATACCTGAATTTGTAGGACCAGTAACCATAGCGCCCGTGACCGTAGTGAATGTGCAATATCCCCTTGTCGATGGATACCCAGAGCTCGGGGGCAAAATAGACGCCGCCATCCTCTTGCTCCGAGGAGAAGCAGGCCAGGTTCTCCAGCGCCAAGGCGTAGTGATCCCCCTGCTTGAACGCAATGATGAGACCCCGTCGGTTGCGATCCAGCTTGCCACGGTATTCGTCCACCAGCCGCTTGGCCGGGTCCATGCCCTTGATGATGATGACCATGTCCGCCTGGCCATCCCGATTGAGATCCCCCTCCATCTTCTCAAAGAGCACATAGTCCTCAGGGATGAAATCGAGGGGATCCTGCGCGGCGGTCTTGGCCGGTTGTGCGAGCGCATGCCCAGGCAGTACTGCAAGCAGCACCAAGGCGAAGAGCCAGATCAGCGTTTTCATTGTGTTCCTGTTTTCAAACGACACCAAATGCTGCGATCATGCCCAGCCCGGCAACCAATGGCAAGCCGCTTAGGGAAGCCGATCAGGGGAGAAAATACGCAGAGGACGGCGCAGCGCCCTGGGCTGAAAAACAAAGACACCGGCGCGAGGCCGGTGTCTTGGCATAACGAGAGCGGTACCCAGGCTCGCGCCCCGGAGTCAGGGCGGCTGCCATGGGCTATTAGGCGTAAAACGCCTCGACGGTGCCCTTGACGGTGATCAGCATGGGGTTGCCATAGCGATCCTTTGCCTTGGGGGAGGGGATCTTCACCCAACCTTCGCTGATGCAGTACTCCTCGACATTGGTGCGCTCCTTGCCGTTGAGGCGAATGCCGATCTCGTGCTCGAAGCACTCTGCCACATGGTGCGGGCTGCGCGGGTTGGCCGCCAGACGGTCGGGCAGTGCAGGTTTGTTGTCGCTCATTTTATGGACCTGAGTTTGATAAAAAGTGGGTCATTGTAGGCAATGCCCGCCACGGGCTCAAGGCTGGGTTGCGTCCCATGAGGTGGACAAGGCCCGGTTACAGTTGCAGCTCGGGCAACAGCGTCGCCTGCTCCTGAAAATGGTGGCAACGGCGCTCAACGTCGTCTCGGTAGCCTGCCAGATAAGCCAGCTCGGCGGGATTGTCTGTCTCAACCATGGCGATAGCGGCATCCAGATGGTGAAGGATGTCGTTGGCCACCTTGTGCAAGGTCTGTTGCAACAGGCGTTTGGGCAGGTCACACGCTTCAGCCATCTCCAGCAACTGCCATGCGTTGACCGCCTCGGGGGCAAACTCGTCGCCTATGGCCATGGCCAGATGCTGGTTGAACTCGGGGTAAAGCCCCACATTGACCAGATCGTACCAGGGGGTGGGCATCAGCCCTGCTTTTGATACGAAGAAGCTGTAGTTCTTGCCGTGGGCATCGTGATTGTTGACGCAGAGGTTGAAGAGCAGCCATTGCAGCATGTCCAGTCTGGCCTGCGCCGGATTGACACAGAGGGCGCTGAGGCTGAACAGCCGTGGCAGGCTCACCCCTTCCCGAATATGGGCCACGTCCCGCCCGTCACCGAAGTTGCGTTCATATTTTCGGGCGACGGGAAACCCCAGCCCCTGACAGGCATCGATCATATGGCGACGGCGTACCCTAACGCCATCCTCATCGAGGCGCCGATCGAAGCGTTCTACCAGCAAGCCTCGGTGGGACTTATCGCCTTGGCCGACCCTGTGCAGTTCGACCTGTGCCACCTGCATGCCCAGCAGTGCGGCCAGCCGCATGGTCACAAACTCATTGATCACCAGATGAGGATGGTGCTCGAACTTGAGGAGGTGGGTGGAACAGAGCTCGCCCTCGCCAAATCCCAGCGCCCCCTCGAGTCGCAGCAGGTTGAGCTTGGCCTGCACGCCCGCAACCGAGAGGCGGGGGCGACCATCCCAGACTTCCAGCGGCCAGATCTCGGGCTGATCGAGGCGCAGCAACAGCTCTTCCGGGGTGATGGGGCGAAAATGGGTGGGGACGTCGGGCTCTGCGGGCAGGGTAAAGGTGACAGCCCCTGAGACATCGCGGCCGATGCCGTGGATCAGGGCAAAGAGATTGCTGCGCGAAACGGAGAGCGCCTCAATCAGATGGTCCAGCCCGCGATTTTCAGGCAGCAAGTTGCCGAGATATGCCCGGACTTGGGCGCTGCTGGCCGAGCCATCCAGCGCCAGCGGGGGGGAGAGCGGGAAGCCACGTGCTTGCCACTCAGGTGTATAGCCGAGCTGAAAAGTATCCCGTTGGGAGTCATATTCAAGATGACCGATCAGCTGGTTACCCAGCCGAAGTTCCAGCCGATGGTGCTCAGAACCACTCATCATCACCGACCTCTGGTTGGCTGTTGCCGCTCGCTACCTGTGAGCCCGTTTCTTGCACCAGTTGCAACCTCAGCCCCAGCGCCTTCATCACTTGCAACAGGGTCGAGAGGTAGACATCACCCCCCTTTTCAATCTTGATCAGGGTCTTCTTGGAGATGCCGCACAGTGAGGCCGTCACCTCCTGGGTCATCCTGGCGGCCTTGCGCCTCTCGCGGATCGCCAGCCCCAGCGAGGCGGGATCCAGTTCTTTCGGGCCGGTTTGCAACGATGCGTCTGCCATCATGATCACGGAAAAAAGTGTAGGTTATTACACCTTAACCCATGGCAAGAGTAAACAGCAATAAAAAGTGTACGATGGTGCACTTTTTATGGTCCTGGTGCTGGTTGCGAGATAAAAGTGTAGAGGAGTTCATTTTTTAGAACAGAAAGGTGGTTAGTGATGGTCCGGGGGGTGATCGAGGGGCCGGGAGGGGCTCGCTTGCAGAGCCGCAGTGCACTTCATGTTCACTTCACCGAGCGGGGGTAGGGTAGGAACCGGTTTTCAGTTGGAGCTTTACCCTATGCCCGCCATAGTTACCCACGCCGTCGTACCCCTCTGCCTAGGGCTCGGGCTTGGCAGCCGGATTATTCCGCCGCGTCTGCTGCTGGTGGGGGTTGCCATCGCCATGCTGCCCGATGCCGATGTGCTCGCCTTCAAACTGGGAGTCGCCTACGGCCATGTCTTTGGCCACCGCGGTTTTACACACTCATTGCTGTTCGCCTTTGCCCTGCCCACTCTGGCCATGCTGTTTCACCGCCAGCTTAGGGCGAGTGCCGCCACTGTCTGGTCGTTTCTGCTGGTCTCGCTACTTTCCCACAGCCTGCTCGATTCCCTCACCACTGGCGGCAAGGGGGTTGGCTGGCTCTGGCCGTGGCGTGACGAGCGTTTCTTTGCCCCCTGGCAGGTGATCCGGGTCGCCCCCTTCAAGCTGGAGGCCTATCTCACCGCCCGAGGCGAAGCGGTGATCTTCTCCGAACTCTACTGGGTCTGGCTGCCGGGGGTTGTGTTGATGCTGGTATTGATGGGGTGGCGGGTGTGGGGCAGGGGGCTGTAGTGGTGGGATTCATGTATGGGAATGGCTATTGGATATATCGTGCACATTTCAGCCCTGCATTGCACTCTATATCCTTGAGGGTACAAATAAGGATAGGGATACACCCGCTTGTGATGCTGTTCGGACAGAGCTTTTCACCTGAAAATAGGTGGTCTAAATATGTTAATATTAAATATGGTGTACTTAATCTTGGGATTTGATATGATCCTTTTATGGGACTTTTTTCCTAGGGGCGTTACGTGACGTATTTGGAATATTTATCATCTGCAAGAAAGCATAATCATACCTGCAGGGTATTAAAAGAAAAAATTGATTCATTACCAGTGGAAGAGGCCGGTGGTGATGAATATAAGTATTTGGTAATGAGTCTTTATTATTTGTCTGGGTATATTATAGAGTGTGCAATTAAGTTCAAGATATTTCAACTAAATGGATATGATGTTCATGCTGAAGTTGATGCAGCCTCTTGTTCCAAGGTTGGTATTGATTATCAAAAAAATATAAAAACACATAGTTTTCAAAGATTGCAGAATTATTTGAGTTCATTAGTTAGTGACCTATCCTATGTAAGTGATCAAAAAGACCTTAACAAGCTTCTTCATAATTGGTCACCTGAATTAAGGTATGCTTACTTTGAGTTAGATTATCTTAAAATAAAAGAATTGCATGAGCATACAGTTCAATTTCTAAAAAAAATGTAAGGGTTGATAATGTTAGAATCAATTCGGTTTATCCAAAGGTTAGAAGATGATCTTCGTGAGAATGTTGAACATAGTAACATTCAAGATTTTTATATTGAGTTACGCGTCAATCAAACCATTGAAGTATATGTTGTTAGCGACATTATTTACGAAAAATCTGATTTGTATTTGAAATCTATTTTCGCTGATGAGCTAGAAAATGAAAATATAGATATTGTTTTTTTAAGCTCTGCAAAAGCTAATAGTGATGATTATGAACATCTATTTAAAGGTGATAAAACATCATATGGCTTGAGGCGTTCTTTAGGTGCATTGCTGAGCATGAAAAAGAGCAATGATGATAATGGCAATGTAGTTACATTTTTTAGCTATAAAGGTGGGGTCGGTCGCACAACTTCGCTAGCACTTACAGCCACATATCTAGCGAGAAAAGGTAAAAATGTTTTTGTACTAGATTGTGATTTTGAAGCTCCAGGGTTAATAAACTTCTTTAATAGCTCACAATCCGATAACTGTAAGAGCGGTTTGGTTGAGTATTTGAATGACCGTGTTTTTTTGCAACAATGTGATATTGAAAATTATGTCTATGAAATAGAGAAAAGCTACTCTGGTAGTGGAAGTATAAATCTCATGCCTGCTGGTAATATCTTGCACAGTCATGAGGATTTAATTTCTTACTTGGAAGGGCTTGCCAAGATAGATATACAAGGTGAGCGCCTGGTAAAAATATTAAGTGATGTAATTAGTGACATAAATTCTAAATATCACCCTGATGTGATATTGGTTGATTCTAGAACAGGGTTTAATAACGCTTTTGGTGCATTATCTCAAATTTCCAAAACGGTAGTAGTTCTTGCTGGTGATGACATACAGAATCAGCCAGGGATAGAGTATGTAACGCGAACCTTGAATGAAATGAACATAAATGCATGTTTTGTTCTTTCCATTTTGAGTGGTAACTTTAGTAAAAGATACAATAATTTTGTAAGTCAAATTCAAGGTCTTTCATCATTTGATGCTGAAGTATTTTATTTTGATCGTCAGAACACTCTAGAGTTTATAGGGACACCTTTAGAAGATAAAGATGATGTAGATGATTTTATTAACGGTGAGAATGGTTCTGGTCAATATCAAAAGTTTTTTAATTATATTTATGAAGTTACAACCTCGCCCGGCATTTTAAAACATGAGATTGAGTTAAAAGAAATAGAAAAAGAAGAGGGTGAAAGTAACGTCTCATTTTTGAATTCTACAGCTGTAGATGATTCAACATCAAATGTGAGTGAGAGTATAGATGTAGATGAGCGTGAATTGTGTATTTCTATACAAGATAAGGTTCTGAATGATGTAAAAGGCAGGTTGCCTAATTTATATGCTGAGAACATTGAGTATTCTGATGAATATATAAATAAATATTTCTATTTTCGTCCGTGCATGGAAGATTTATTCATTCCTGAAAAGAGTATTCTGCTGGGTGATAAGGGAACAGGAAAAACAGCTTTTTATAAAGCACTTCAGATAGATAGCTTTTTCCAAATGTTGACATCAAAGGCACAAAAGCAACATTTAGATTATCATGTACTAAACGTTACAGATTTTGATAATGATAACTTTGAGTTTTTAGGATTTGATCGGTATATCAAAGATGAGTTGTTCATTAAAAAGTTCTGGATGTTCTTTATCTGGAATGCGATTCGATCTAGAAAAGAATATAGTGGGGAGCATAATAATCTATTAATTGATTTAAAAATAAGTTCTCATGAGCAAAGTAAAATCATAGCTTTAATTAATGATGATGATTTGTATGAGAAAATTGTTAGCGATCTAAATGAAGTTAACAAGGATCTAAAAAGTAAAGATAAAAGGTTAATAGTCACTTTTGACCAGTTAGATAACATTGTCAAACCATTCTTATGGAATGATGTTATATCTCCATTGGTTAAGATCGCAATGAGATTTCCATATGACTATATCCATCCCAAGTTATTTTTACGTAGGGATCTTTATGAGCGCCTAGGTAATTTGACGAATAAAAACTCTTTTAGTGCAAGAGTAATAGACCTTGAGTGGTCTCAAAATGAGATATTTTCATATTTTTTGAAAATTGTATTTAGCTATTCAAAAGAAAATTTCTTTAAGTTTCTTGACTCCTCTTTGCCAAGCCCTGCGCTAATCTCTCAGATTAGGAAAAAATTAAAAACAAAAAATATCGAACACAATCAAATACCATTAGATAAACATCTAATCCAACCTGTTATTAATGCTTTTTTTGGTGCCCCAAAACCGAAGAAGAATGGTCGACTCAGCACTGCATATGAAGACTTGTATCGCAACATTCAAAGTGCAGATAAGACCGTTAATTTGCGTCCTTTTATTGACTTAATAACCAATGCAATTGAAGAGCAGGAAGAACAAGATGCTGAAAAGCAATATAGAGGGAAGTCTATAATTGGATTGGCATATTGTACAAGTAAACAAGTGCGAAAGAATGCTGTTGTTAAATATCTGGAAGACCTATGGAATGAACAGGGTAACGAGTTCGTTAAATATTTTTGTTTGGATTTGGCAAATAATAAAATCAGTGAGCAATATAAAAAGAATGTATTAAATGAGAGTAATTTTGATAGGCTGTTAGAGGAGGTAAAGTCAAATCACATTGATGACTTGAGTATCCAAAATGGAACGCTAGAAGATTTTAAGCAAATCCTTATAGCCAACAAAATAATAACGCCATACATGGTCGGAAGTAAAACGAGGTATGGTTTCGCCTATTTGTATACTAACTATCTTGGTCTGTGATCTCTGCTTTTATTATTTAAATGGAAAGAAAGGGAGACTCTAGTGGTCTCCCTTTCTTATTACATATATACAGATACATCCTGTGCTTATCGATTGGTCGCCGCCTTCATCCCTTCCACAAACTCCTTCAGACGAGTGAGCATATGTTCCGGGTTCTTGTGGTGGGTCTCGATGATCTTGACCACGGCCGAACCCGAGATGGCACCGGCGGCGCCGGCCTTGATGGCTTCACGTACCTGGGCCGGTTCGCTGATGCCAAAGCCGAGCAGGGCGGGGGGAGCATTGAACTCGCGCAAGGTGTTGATCAGGCCATCCACCGGCATGCCGGCCTTGGTCTCGGCGCCGGTCACGCCGGCGCGGCTCACCAGGTAGGTGTAACCACTGCCAAGCTCGGCCACGGCTTTCAGGGTCTCGGTGTCGCCGTTGGGCGGGGCGATAAAGATGCTGTCGATACCGAACTTGTCGGCCGCCGCCTTGTAGGGGGCGCACATCTGCACCGGCACGTCGGCCACCAGCACCGAGTCCACCCCTGCCTGCTGGCACTTCTCGTAGAAGCCATCGATATGGCGCACATAAACGAGATTCGCGTAGACCAGCAGGCCAATGGGCAGCTCCGGGTACTTGGCGCGGATGCGGCCGAGCAGGCCGAAGCAGTCGTCCGGGGTGGTGTGGCTGGCAAAGGCCCGCAGGGCCGCCCCCTGAATGGTGGGGCCGTCCGCCACCGGATCGGAGAAGGGAATGCCGAGTTCGAGGGCATCGGCGCCCCCTTCGACCAGGGCATCGACGATGGCCAGGGAGAGTTCGGGGGTGGGGTCACCCAGCATCACGAACGGCACGAAGGCGCCCTGATTGACGGCATCCAGACGGGAGAAGAGTTGTGCGTAGCGATTCATGACAGGGTTCCTTCTTTCTCGAAAATGTCGGCAACGGTGAAGATGTCCTTGTCGCCACGGCCGGAGAGGTTGACGATCAGCACCTGCTCTTTTTCAGGTTCGCTGCGAGCCATCTTGAGGGCGTGGGCCAGGGCGTGGGAGGACTCCAGCGCAGGGATTATCCCCTCGGATTTGGCCAGCTCCTGGAAGGCGTCGAGCGCCTCCTTGTCGGTGATGGAGACATACTCGGCGCGGCCGATGGCGGCCAGGTGGGCGTGCTGGGGGCCGACGGAGGGGAAGTCGAGCCCCGCCGAGACGGAGTAGGACTCCTGGATCTGGCCCTGGTTGTCCTGCATCAGGTAGGAGTGCATGCCAAAGAAGACCCCCTTGCTGCCGTGCCCCAGCGGTGCACCGTGCTCGCCGCTCTCTATGCCGTGACCACCGGGTTCGACCCCGATAAGGCGCACTTCCTTGTTGTCAATGAAGTCAGCAAACATGCCGATGGCGTTGGATCCGCCGCCGACGCAGGCGATCACGGCGTCGGGCAAGCGCTCTTCTTTTTCGAAGCACTGGGCCTTGGCCTCCTCGCCGATCATCTTCTGGAACTCCCGCACGATTGTGGGGAAGGGGTGAGGGCCGGCGGCGGTGCCGAGCAGGTAGTGGGCGCTGTCGTAATTGGCAGCCCAGTCACGCAGCGCCTCGTTGCAGGCATCTTTGAGGGTGCTGGAGCCGGAGTGCACAGGAATGACGGTGGCCCCCATCAACTTCATGCGAAACACGTTGGGCTTCTGGCGCTCGCAATCCTTGGCACCCATGTAGACCCGGCACTTGAGGCCGAGCAGGGCACAGGCCAGGGCAGTGGCGACCCCGTGCTGACCGGCGCCGGTCTCGGCGATGATCTCGCTCTTGCCCATGCGCTTGGCGAGCAGGGCCTGACCCAGCACCTGGTTGGTCTTGTGGGCGCCGCCGTGCAGCAGATCTTCACGCTTGAGGTAAAGCCGGGTCTTGGTGCCCTTGGTCAGATTGCGGGTCAGGGTGAGGGGGGTCGGGCGACCGGCATACTCGGTGAGCAGCTCCCCAAACTCGGCCACGAAGGCCGGGTCATCCTTGGCATCGACGAAGGCCTTCTCCAGCTGGAGCAGGGCGGGGATCAGGATCTGGGGCACATACATGCCACCAAATTCACCAAAAAACGGATTGAGCAGGGTCATGGTTATCTTCCTTTACATTCTGCAATTGAGATCAGGTATGAGCCTTGGCGGGCTGAGGCGTATGGCTGGGGCACATACATGTCATCGACGAAATTCACCGAAAAACGGGTTGAGCAGAGTCATAGATTATTCCTTGTGCTTATAGGCAAATCCAGTTCATTAATTTGGTGCATGTTCAGAGGGCGCGCAGAGCACTCTTACAGTTGGCGCAGGGCGCCAAAGGCTGCCGCTATTTTGTGCGCATCCTTCTGGCCCGGGGCACTCTCCACCCCGGAGTTGAAATCAAGGCCGAGGCAACCCACCTGGGCGGCCTGCAGGGCGTTGTCGGGATTGAGCCCCCCCGCCAGCATCAGCTTGGCTTTATCCAGCTTGGCCAGCATGGCCCAGTCGAACGCCTGACCGGTGCCGCCGCTCTGGCTGCCGACTTTTGTATCCAGCAGCAGGCGATCCGCCGGGAAGTCGAGGGCGGGTAGCGGCTCGCCGCTTGCCTTATCGAGAGTGACGCCGACCGCCTTCCAGATCTCGCAGTGGACGGGCAGCAGGGGGCGCAGCGCCTCGATATAGGCGGCGTCCTCCTCCCCGTGCAACTGCACGGCGACGAGCCCGAGGGCCTCGACCGTCTTGGCGATGGTTTGGGGCTGGGCATTGCGAAATACCCCCACGTAGCTAAGCGGTGCGCCAGCCATCACGGTGCGGGCGCTCGGGATATCTACATAGCGCGGGCTTTTCGCCACGAAGATAAGGCCGCCAAATACCGCACCTGCCTGATGGGCGGCGGCGGCATCTTCTGGGCGGGTGAGGCCGCACACCTTGTTCTGACCCAGGACAAGCCTTCGCACCGCCCCTTCCAGGTCGGATTCGCTCATCAAGGAGGAGCCCACCAGGAAGCCCTTGGCATGGGCGTGCAGGTCGGCGACCTGGCTGCGATCCTGGATGCCGGATTCGCTGATGACCACGCGATCCCCTGGGATCCGCGCCGCCAGCTGGCGGGTACGATCCAGGCTCACGCTCATGTCCCGCAGGTCTCTGTTGTTGATGCCGATCACCGGCGAGCCCAGCGCGATGGCACGTTCCAGCTCCTCTTCGTTGCTCACCTCGGTCAAGACCCCGAGGCCCAGCTCCCTGGCGACGGCGAACAGGCTGCGATACCCCTCATCGGTCAGCACCGAGAGCATCAGCAGGATGGCGTCCGCCTGATAGTGGCGGGCCAGATAGACCTGATAGGGGTCAATCATGAAGTCCTTGCAGAGCACGGGTTGCTTGACCCTGGCCCTGACTCTGGGCAGGAAGGCGAAATCCCCCTGAAAGAATTTCTCGTCGGTCAGTACCGAGATGGCGGTGGCGTATTTGCCATAAATATCGGCGATGGCTTCGGGGCTGAAGTCGTCGCGGATTAAGCCTTTGGAGGGAGAGGCCTTCTTGCATTCGAGAATAAAGCGAGTGCCGCCTGCCCGCAGTTCCCCCTCAAAGTCCCTATCACTTGGAGTGAGCGCGGCCTGGAAGCTTGCGAGGGGCTGGGCCAGTTTGCGGGCCGCCACCCACTCCTGCTTGGCAGCCACAATGTTGCCGAGAATGGTCTGGCTCAGGGAGGGGTGGTTAAGCATTTCGATATCCTTGCTGCGATGAGTTGTGTTGGGTCCCGCTGACATCATGCCTCCTGATGGCTCAGGGTGGCCAGCGCCTGGGCGAGGGCGCTGGTTTCGCCGCTGGCGAGCTTGGCCAGCACCTGGGCGGCGGCACGCTTGAGGTCCGGGGCCTTGCCTGCCATCACCAGCAGCGGGGCCACGTTGGCGGCGATGGCGGCATTGTGGGCCTGGGTGCCTTTTCCTGCCAGGATGGCGGCGGTGATGGCCCGGTTCTCTTCCGGCTCGCCCCCCTGAATGGCGCTGACCGGGTAGGTATCGAGCCCGAAATCGGCTGGGGTGAGCAAGTACTCACGAATTTCGCCATCGCGGATCTCGGCGACCTGGGTCGGGCCGTGAATGGCCACTTCGTCCAGACCCGCACCGTGCACCACCATACCGGTTTTCAATCCCAAGGCCAGCAGGGTTTCGGCAATGGGGCGCACCAGTTCGGGGGCATAGACCCCCATCAGCTGATAGGTGGGGCGGGCCGGGTTGATAAGCGGCCCCAAGACGTTAAATAGCGTCCTGGTTTTCAAGGCCTGGCGCACCGGCATGGCATGGCGTACCCCGGCGTGGTACTGGGGGGCAAACAGGAAGCAGATGCCGAGCTCGTCGAGGCAGCGGCGAGCCTGGGCCGGGCTCATGTCGAGCTTGATACCCATCTTGTCGAGCAGATCGCTCGAGCCCGATTTACTTGAGACCGAGCGGTTGCCGTGCTTGGCCACTTTCAGGCCGCAGGCGGCGGCGACCAGGGCCGAGGTGGTGGAGACATTGATGGTATTGAGGCCATCGCCGCCGGTGCCGACGATGTCGCAAAAGGGGTAATCGGGGCGCGGAAAATCCCGGGCCTCGGCCAGCAGCGCCTCGGCGGCGCCGGCTATCTCTTCGGGGGTCTCGCCCTTGAGCTTGAGGGCAGTCAAGAGGCTTGCGAGCACTATGGGGTCCACTTCGCCGCGCACGACCTGACCGAAGGCGTCACGGGCTTCGTCGCGGGAGAGAGACTGTCCCTGATAGAGGGTGTTGAGATGATGCTGCATGAGGGTCTCCTTACCGCACACTACTAACTGGACGGGTGATATGGGCGAGGGCCTGGGTGAGCAGGCGTGCCCCTTCGCACGTCAATATGGACTCGGGGTGGAACTGGAAACCGAGCACTCGCTCATCCCCTTGCTCGATGGCCATGGGCATGCCCTGATAGTGGGCAATCACCTGCAGCTCTTCGGGCACATAGGTGGCGACCAGGGAGTGGTAGCGCGCCACCGGCAGGGGGCTTTGCAGACCGGCGAAGGCACCGTGGCCGTTGTGCTCTATCAGGGAGCGCTTGCCGTGGACAATTTCACCGGCGGCGCCGACGGTGCCGCCATAGGCTTCGCACAGGGCCTGATGGCCGAGGCAGATGCCGAGGATGGGCACACGGCCGCGGGCCAGCTTGATGAGATCGATCAGGCAGCCCGCCTCATGGGGGGCGCCAGGGCCCGGGGAGAGCACCAGCACGGCGTCGCCACCACAGGACTCTATTTCCGCCATGATGCGGGTCGCCGGCAGGCTGTTGCGATAGATGCGCACCGGATAGCCGAGGGTGCGGAACTGATCCACCAGGTTGTAGGTGAACGAATCAAAGTTATCGAGCAGGAAGATATTAGTCATGGGACTGCTCCTTCGAAGTGCGGAACTGATCGGCCGGGGCGCTGTAGGTAAAGGAGTCGAAGTTATCGAGCAGGAAAATATTAGTCATGATGTTGCTCCTGCTGGGCGCTCAGGGCTTGCAGTGAGGTGCCATGGCTGGCGGCGATGGCGGCCAGCACGGCGGCAGCCTTGGCGCGGGTCTCGTCCGCCTCCATCTGGGGCTTGGAGTCATAGACCACACCGGCACCGGCCTGGACATGGGCGATGCCATTCTTGACGAAGGCAGAGCGGATCACGATGCAGGTATCCATCTCCCCTGTGCCGTTTAGATAGCCGACGGCGCCGCCGTAGCTGCCCCGTCTGCGCCCTTCCACCTCACGGATCAGCTCACTGGCCCGCAGCTTGGGGGCGCCGGTCAGGGTGCCCATGTTCATGCAGGCCTGATAGGCGTGCAGGGCATCCAGATCGGATCTCAGGGTGCCGACCACCCGGGAGACCAGGTGCATCACATGGCTGTAGCGATCCACCTTGAGCAAGTCCTTCACGTAGCGGGTGCCGGGCTCGGAGATGCGGGCGATGTCGTTGCGGCCCAAGTCGACCAGCATCAGGTGCTCGGCGACCTCCTTCTCGTCCTGGCGCAGTTCGAGCTCGATGCGGCCATCGAGATCCAGATTGATGCTGCCATCGGGGTTGAGGCCACGGCGGCGGGTACCGGCGATGGGGTACATCTCCACCTCGCGGCTCTTGGCGCAGAACTTGACCGCGCTCTCTGGGGAGGCGCCAAACAGGGTGAAGCCCTCGTCCTGCACATAGAACATGTAGGGGCTGGGGTTGGTCTGCTTGAGGCGGCGATAGGCGGCGAGCGGGTCGGGGCAGGGCAGGGAGAAACTGCGCGACGGCACCACCTGGAAGATGTCGCCCCGACGGATGAAGCCCTTGAGCCGCTCGACTTCGGCGCAGAACTGCTTGTCGTTCTTGTCCACGCTCATGCCCGCCGTCAGCACGGGGGCGGTCCGCGTGACGGCGAGGTCTTGCTGGCAGGCCAGCTTGAGGGCCGCCAAGCGGTCGGTCAGCCGGGCACAACGCTCGTCCAGGTCCCCTTCGCCACCGAACAGGCAGGCGCTGAGCTGGGTGCTCTGCTTGATGTGATCGATGGTGATCAGGGTCTCGGCCACATAGAAGCAGTAGTCGGGGCAGTCGTTGCTGCCTTCCGGCACCTGGGGCAGATCTTCGAAGGAGGCAATCAGGTCATAGGCAAAGGTGCCCGCCAGGAAGAGCGCCTCTTTGCCGAGTTGGCAGTGCAGCTCGCGCTGCAGGGTGCGCAACACGTCCAGTACGCCATAGCCCTTGAGGCGGCTATCTTCATCCAGCTCCCGATCCGAGGCGGGAAAATCCAGCACCAGTTCGCCATCGGCATCAGCCTGGCTGATGAAGGTCGGCAGGTGAGCGCGCAACAAGGCTTGCAGCGCAGGGCCGTTGTCATTGAGGGTGCGCACTCGCACCCTGCGGCCCCGGCACTCGATGCGCAGGCAGGCATCGACCAGCAGCAGGCTCTGGGTGCCCGCCTTGGAGTCTATCTCCACCGATTCGAGCAGCAGGGTGTTGGGGCTCTCCTGACAGAGCCGGGTGAACAGGGCCAACGGGTCGGCCACATAAGGGGCGTTGAGCTTGAGGGCGTCAAATTCGCCCAGGGATAAACGAGTCATAAGGCCTTCCCTTGCGATGGTACTTGGCGTGTGCCTATGGAGTGAAAACAGCGAGTCATGACGTTCTATTCCTTGAAATTGAGTGGGTTTTGTCCGCTTCAGTCGGGTTGCCATCGCCATGTCTGTTTAATCGGTTTCATCACGCGTCCATTTACCGGATAATAAAAAAGCCCGCTGGGGTCAGCGGGCTTTTTCTTTGTGTTCTTTATTTGCTGTCAGATTACAGGTACAGCAACGACCACACGCCCGCATGTCAGGGAATGTGCCACCACCAGTTTGCGTTCAGGGTGATTGTCGTTTGCATGATAGAGTCCTGTGACTGTCATTCGAGTGGATGCCCTTGGCATCGAAGTGCCTACAGAAAACGATAAAGCGGCGACCAAGTCAAGTCGCTTTTGCCAATTCGCCCTGAACCATGTGAGCGAGATAGCCAATGCGATTCGATCTGCACTGCCATACCACAGCCTCCGACGGTGTGCTGGCGCCCAGGGACCTGGTGCGCCGCGCCGCCGAGAAGGGCGTAGAGGTGTTGGCGGTCACTGACCACGATACCCTCGCCGGACTTGACGAGGTGCGCGCCACCATCGCCGCCGAGCAGCTGCCGCTGCGGCTGGTGAGCGGGGTCGAGATCTCCACCGCCTGGGAGCATAACGAGATCCATATAGTGGCGTTGGGGGTGGATGAAAAAAATCCACTGTTGATGGATTTTCTTGCGGCCCAGCTCGCCCGGCGCGAGGCCAGAGCCCAGGAGATTGGTCGGCGCCTGGAGAAGTGCCAGATCCCCGGCACCTATGAAGAGGCCAAGCAGCTGGCCGGCGACGCCGCCGTCACTCGCGCCCATTTTGCCCGGGTGCTGGTGGCCCGCGGCATTGCCGACAACATGCAGAAGGTGTTCAAGAAATACCTGAGCCGGGGCAACAAGGGTTATGCCCCGGCCGACTGGCCCGAGATGGCGGCGGCGATCGCCGTGATCCACAGTGCCGGTGGCCTGGCGGTGCTGGCCCATCCTAGCCGTTATGATCTTACCGCCAAGTGGATCAAGCGGCTGCTGGTGGTGTTCAAGGCCGCAGGGGGGGATGCCATGGAGGTCTCCCTGCCCCAGCAGAGCCCGGGGGAGCGCGCCAATCTGGGCCAGTGGGCCAAGGATCACGATCTCTATGTGTCGGTCGGCTCTGATTTTCACTTCCCGTCCAACTGGACCGAGCTGGGCCGCCATCTCTGGCTGCCCAAGGAGGGCACGCCGCTCTGGCTCGCCTATCCGGGCCATTTCGGACTCAGCAGCGATGAGCACCAGCGCTTGTTGGCGAGCCGTGCGACCTGAGTGGCGCCAGCCGATAGGCAGCGTGCTAAAGTGGCTATTGTATTGAAGGCAGGATGAGCCTGCCCTATTCCGGGAGGAATATATGACTCAGCATTTCTATGTACATCCAGACAATCCCCAGGCCCGTCTCATCAGCCAGGCGGTGCAGATCATTCAAAATGGTGGCGTCATCGCTTATCCCACCGACTCGGGCTATGCCCTCGGCTGTCACATGGGCGACAAGGGCGCTCTCGAGCGGATCTGCCGCATTCGCCGCATCGATCCCACTCATGATTTCACCCTGGTGTGCCGGGATCTCTCCGAGATAGCCACCTATGCCAAGGTGGACAACAGCGCGTTTCGTCTGCTCAAGAGCAATACCCCGGGTGCCTATACCTTCATCTTCAAGGCGACCAAGGAAGTGCCGCGCCGCCTGATGAACGAGAAGAAGAAGACCATCGGTATCCGGGTGCCCGCCAACAACATTGCCCTGGCACTGCTCGAGGCCCTCGGTGAGCCGCTGCTCTCCACCAGCCTGATCCTGGCGGGATCCGAGATGGCGGAGTTTGACCCGGAAGAGATCGCCGACAAGCTCGGCAAGCAGCTGGATCTGGTACTCAATGGTGGTTATCTCGGCGAGCAGCCGACCACTGTGGTCGATTTCTCCGACGAAGACCCCGTGGTGCGCCGCCGTGGCGCCGGAGATCCCACTCCGTTTGAATGAGGCCAGCGCACCATCCCATGAGAGGGAGAAGATGACGCCGATGGTGGCCACACCCATCGCGACCGTACTGGGGCAGCCCTATCATGAGCTGCCCCAGGATCTCTTCATCCCCCCGGATGCGCTGGAGGTGTTTCTCGAAACCTTCGAGGGGCCGCTGGATCTGCTGCTCTACCTGATCCGTCGCCAGCAACTCGATATTCTCAACCTGCCGATCCTGCAGATCACCACCCAGTACATGCGCTATGTGGAGCTGATGCAGGGGCTCAATCTGGAGCTGGCAGCCGAATATCTGCTGATGGCGGCCTGGCTTGCGGAGATAAAATCCCGGCTGCTGTTGCCCAAGGCGCCCGAGCTGGAAGACGAAGACGAGGGGGAGGATCCCAGGGTCACTCTCATTCGCCGCCTGCAAGAGTATGAGCGCTTCAAGCATGGTGCCGAGCGGCTCGATGGCTTGCCCAGGGTGGAGCGGGAGATTTTTATTGCCGCCGCCCTGCCACCGGACTTTGGCGCCCTCAAGCCGCTGTCACCCGATGTCTCCCTGGTCGAGCTCGCACTCTACATGCAAAGTGTGGTAAAACGCGCGACGCATTTTGAGCATCACCAGATCCGCCGCGAGCAGATCCCGACCCGGGTACGCATGGCCGAAATTCTCGCCTTGCTCTCCCTGGGGCAGACGCTGCAGCTGGCCGATGTGCTGCGCGCCGAAGAGGGGCGCATGGGAGTGCTGGTCAGTTTTCTGGCTCTGCTTGAGCTGTGCAAGGAGCAGCTTATCTGGATCTTGCAGGCCGAGCCGCTGGGCCCTATCCATTTCGCCCTGGCAAGCCAGATAGAAGAGGCGAGCGGACATGAGCAATGAGTCAATGTGGCTGGCCCTGCCCGCCGCGATGGCGGCAGGGGCGGCCATGGCCCTCCCGTCGGAAGGGGAGCCGGGGGCCATCGTCATCATTCACGAGCGAGAGTTCATTAATTCGCCAGCCGACTTGTGGTATGCTGCGCCCCGCGATTTTTGCGCTGCGGCCATCTTTGGCGAGCGCGGTCTGGCAAGCCTGGAGGAGAGTGGTCATGGCTCTGCCTGCTGAACGGCTCAAGACCCTGCTCGAGGCGGCGCTGTTCGTGGCGGGTCGGCCCTTGACGGTGAGCGAACTCAAGGGCAGCGTGCTGGCGGATTATCCGGTGACCAGCCGTTACGTGCAGCTGCTGCTGGCCGAGCTCAAGCAGGATTACAGCGAGCGGGGGGTGGAGCTCAAGGAGGTCGCCTCCGGTTGGCGTTTTCAGGCGCGCCAGGAGTATGCCGAAGAGCTCTCCCGGCTGTGGAGCGAGCGGGCGCCGCGTTACTCGCGGGCCGTGCTGGAGACGTTGACGCTGATTGCCTATCGTCAGCCGATAACCCGGGCCGAGATCGAAGCCATCCGTGGGGTGGCGGTCTCTAGCCAGATAGTGAATACCCTGAAAGAGCGTGGCTGGGTGCGCAGCATAGGCCACAAAGAGGTGGTGGGTCGGCCCGAGCTGCTCGCCACCACCCGAGAATTTCTCGATTATTTTAATTTGCAGAGCCTGGAACAGCTCCCCGAGCTGGATCCTGAACTGCAACAACCCTTGTCCGCCATGCTGGGCGAGGAGAGCGCTCCCCATTGAGCAAGCCGGTCGAATGAGCGGTGCGATCTGGTGAGTGCGGTATCTTAATCATTGAAGCGGTGGCGGATCCCCGTCTGGGATCCACCACAGTCATTACCCTTGCCCGGCATGCCGGACAGGGAACAACAATCAGGTAACCCCGATGAGTGAAAAACTGCAAAAAGTGTTGGCCCGCGCGGGTCACGGCTCCCGTCGTGAGATGGAGGCCCTGATCACCGCAGGTCGGGTCAGTGTGGATGGCAAGGCTGCCACACTGGGAGATCGCGTCGAAGTGAACGCCGTGATCCGGGTGGATGGTCATCAGATCAAGACCCGTGCTGCCGAAGAGCAGATCTGCCGTGTGCTGGCGTATCACAAGCCAGAAGGCGAAATGTGTACCCGCCACGATCCGGAAGGTCGTCCGACCGTGTTCGATCGTCTGCCCAAGATGGATGGTGCCCGCTGGATAGCGGTGGGGCGTCTGGACGTCAACACCTCGGGTCTGCTGCTGTTCACCACCGACGGTGAACTGGCCAACCGCCTGATGCACCCGAGCCACCAGGTGGAGCGTGAATACGCGGTGCGGGTGTTTGGCGAGATCACCGAGGCCATGCTGCAGCGTCTGCGCAAGGGCGTGCAGCTCGAAGATGGTCTGGCCAAGTTCAACAAGATCAAGGCAGCCGGTGGCGAAGGCCTGAACCAGTGGTTCAACGTCACCCTGACCGAGGGTCGCAACCGTGAAGTGCGCCGCCTGTGGGAATCCCAGGAAGTGCAGGTGAGCCGCCTGATGCGGGTGCGTTACGGCGACGTTACCCTGGATCGCGGCATCCCCCGTGGTGGCTGGAAAGAGCTCAAACTGCAGGAAGTGAACTACCTGCGCGGCTTGGTCCACATGAACTACGAGACCGAATCCAAGGTCGATCTGCAGCAAGAGGGCAAGAGCACCCGTCACAAGCAGGCCGCCCAGATCCGCCGCGCCGTCAAACGCCACAAAGAGATGCAAGGTCAGGAGCCCCGTGCCCGCACTGCGAGCGCCCGTCGCAAGCCGACCTCCTCGACCCGCAACTCGGGTACCGGCAGCAAGTAAGCCGCCAGTCATGCTGACTGACGCGAAACAGGGCCCGCACTCCTCAGTGCGGGCCCTGTTCGTTATGGGGGCGCCACAGGGCCTGGGGCTGTGCGCCTCAACCCTGTCCGCGGGAAAGGGAGGTTGCCTCGGCCCTGGCTCCTTGTTAGCCTCTGGCTATCGGATACAGGAGAAACTAATGAGCAAGGTACTGGATGAGCTGCTGGCACTGCTGGCGCTGGAGAAGATCGAAGAGGGCCTGTTTCGGGGCCAGAGCCAGGATCTCGGCCTGAGAGCCGTGTTCGGCGGGCAGGTCATGGGGCAGGCGTTGTCCGCCGCCAAGCAGACGGTGGCCGCCGATCGTCAGGTACACAGCTTTCACTCCTATTTTCTGCGCCCCGGGGATGCCAATAGACCCATCGTCTACGACGTGGAGAACATCCGCGACGGTCAGACCGTCTCCACCCGCCGGGTCAAGGCCATTCAGGGCGGCAAGCCCATCTTCTACCTCAACGCCTCCTTTCAAGTCGAGGCCGAGGGCTTCGAGCATCAGATCAGCATGCCGGAGGGGATCACGCCTCCTGAGTTGCTCAAGAGCGAGCTGGAGCTGGTGCGTCCCTATGAGCATCAGATCCCGCCCGCTCTGCGTGACAAGATCCTGTGCGAGAAGCCCCTCGAAATTCGCCCGGTGACCCTGGTCGATCCGATCCGGCCGGATGTCCACGAGCCGCTGCGCCACGTCTGGTTCAAGGCCAATGGCCAGATGCCGGATGATCCCAGGGTGCACAAGTACCTGCTGGCCTACGCCTCGGATTTCCATTTCCTGTTTGCCGCCCTGCAACCTCACGGCGTCTCTTACTGGGAACCAGACATACAGGTGGCCACCATCGATCACTCCATGTGGTTCCATCGGGACTTCCGCCTCGATGACTGGCTGCTCTATGTGGTGGACAGCCCGAGCGCCAGCGCCGGCCGTGGTCTGGTGCGCGGCCAGTTCTTTACCCGGGACGGGGTGCTGGTGGCGAGCACCGCCCAGGAGGGGGTGATCCGCCGCCGGGGGAGCAAGCCATAGTCGCAGGTTGTATATCGGAAGCGCTGTCGGGGCACTGTGTTCAGTGCGAGCGTGGCGACGAGTGGGTGAAGGGGTCAGCCCCATCAGAGATCGCACCATAAAAAACGGGAGCCATTGGCTCCCGTTTTTTATGACCGTCAGAGTCAGGCAGCTTCAGACCGTGAGGTGCTATCACGCTGAGCGAAGCGATCGGCCCAGAGGGCGATGACGCCGTCTCCGGTCACGTTGCAGGCGGTGCCGAAGCTGTCCTGGGCCAGGTAGAGGGCGATCATCAGGGCGATGGAGGCCTCACCGAAGCCGAGCATGGAGGTGAGCAGGCCCAGGGCGGACATGACGCCGCCACCCGGGGCGCCGGGCGCCGCTATCATGATGACCCCAAGCATCATGATGAAGGGCAACATGGTGCCGTAGCCCGGGATGGCCAGGTGTTCGGAGAGGTACATGACGGCGGTGGCACAGGTCACCAGGGTAATGGTGGAGCCGCACAGATGGATGGTGGCGCACAGGGGCACGGTAAAGTTGGCAATCCCCTCGCTCACCCCGTTCTGACGGCTGGCGCGCAGGGCCACCGGGATGGTGGCGGCGCTGGACATGGTGCCCAGGGCCGTGAAGTAGGCGGGCAGCATGTTCTTGAGCAGCATGAGCGGCGAACGGCCAAGGGCCAGCCCGGTGCCGACGAACAGCACACAGAGCCAGATCCAGTGCATCAGGATCGCCATCACCAGCACCACCCCGAAGGTCTTGAGGGTGGTGAAGACGGTGCCCTCCACCGTCATCTCCACGAAGACACCGGCGATATAGATGGGCAGCAAGGGAATGATCACCCGGGCCAGCAGGCGGTCGATGATATCGCGGCCCTGATCGGCGATACGACGCAAGTCAGTGGCCTCATTGGCGCTGATGCCGATCCCGAAGATGAAGGCGGCGGCCAGGGCCGACATGACCCCGAACAGCGGTGGTATCTCCATGTTGATATAGGAGACCAGCTTGCTGGCCGGATCCGCGCTGGCGGTGGCGGCCTCGGTCAGGGTCGGGATCAGCCGACTGGCCAGGGTGAAGGCGAAGGTGCCGGCCAAAATGGTGGAGCCATAAGCCAGGGCCACCGTCTTGCCGAGCAGCTTGCCCGAGTTCTTTGGCAAGCTGGCGATGCCGCTGGTGATAAAGAACAAGATGATGAGCGGAATGGTGAAGCCAATCAGCTGGCCGACCACCGTCTTGGCGGTGAACAGCAGACGGGCGACCCAGTCGGGGGCATAGAGGCCGAGCAGCAGACCGGCGAGGATGCCGGCGAGGAGTTTGAGCACGAGTTTCATGGGCAGATCCGGTATGAGTGTCTGACTTGTTATTGTCTTCTGAATTTAGTGCGGCTTTTTAACACATATACACTCTTATGTCTGTCTATGCCTTGTTATGGTTGTGTTAAATGTTGTGAAGGATGCATCTATCCGATAGATGCGCTTGCGAGCCAGGTGCCGGATGGCCTGGGTTAGTCCGCCGGTGAAGACAAGGTAATACCAGGCCGGGGGCGCCACTCATCCGGACCAGAGGAGTCGTCGGTAGCGGACTCTGACCGAGCCCATCCATCGATCAGAGTCAGCCCTTGCGCAGCAACAGATGGCGCCAGATTCGGGTCTCGGGCTCCGGGGGCAGGGGAGCCTGCCACTGCCGGATCAGATGCAGCGAGCGGGCGCTCAGCAGTGCCAGCTCATCGGCATCCATCCTGGCCTCTGCCTCGGGGCGGTCACTCTCCGCTGGCAGGATCAGCCGCTCACCGAGAGGGAGGTTGCAGTAGAGGATGCCCCCGCTCTTGAGCAAGGCGGCCAGTCTGGTCAGCATCAATGCCCGCTGGCAGGCTGGCAGATGAGGGAGCAGATCACAGGCCCAGATGCCATCGAAGGGCACCACTGTGTGCAGCGTACTGATGTCGCCGACTCGCACCGGTAACTCCGCATGACGCGAAGCGCGCCTGGCCAGGGTGATATCGACCTCGATGGCACTCACCACATAGCCGCTTTGCTGGAAATGGCGGGCATCCTGCCCCTCGCCACAACCCGCATCGAGCAGATGCGCGCCGGGGGCCAGCTCATGGCAGAAGCTGTGAGGGAGGGGGGCGCGGGGGAGGAGATCGAGAGGGAGAGCAGCTGGCATCGGGGGATCGGGACAATAGAGAG
>NZ_CDBJ01000021.1 GCF_000820045.1 Aeromonas rivuli
ACTGACATAAATCCCGATGGTGAGAAGCGCACCCTCTCTGCTGGTCAGCCTGCTCAACCAGGAAATCAGCAGCAGCTTCGACAATCAGGCCTTTCGCCGTCTGGACTGATAGCGCCCCAGCGGGCACAGGATCCGCCAATATAACAAGGCCCCGCAACCTGACAGGTTGCGGGGCCTTCTCGTTGTGGATCAAGTCATTGCAATTCGAAGCGGCTGATCGCCAGACTGAGCCGCCCCGTGTCTTGAGCGAGGCGGGCAACGATGGCCTCCCCTTGCTGGCTATGGTGGCTTGACTGGGCGCTGAGCCCAGCTATCTCCTCCACGGTGCCCGCCACTTCCCGGGCGGTGCGCGATTGCTGCTCAGTGGCCGTGGCGATGGTGGCAAGCTGAAGGCAGAGCGCCTGTACCTGGCCGATGGCCCCCTGCAGGGTCTGACTGACGCTGCCGACCGCGCGGCTCCCCTCCTCCACCAACAGGGTGCCACCGCGCACCGTGGCCACGGTCTGACGGGTCTGCTGCTGGATACTGGCGATGGTCTGGCTGATTTCGGCGGTGGATTGGCTGGTGCGGCTGGCCAACTGGCGCACCTCGTCGGCCACCACGGCGAAGCCTCGCCCCTGCTCACCGGCCCGCGCCGCCTCGATGGCGGCATTGAGAGCCAATAAATTGGTCTGCTCGGCGATGGTGGCGATCACCTCGGTGACTCTGCCCACCTGCTCGCTCTGGGCGCTAAGCCGCATCATGGCGTCATTGGCCTCGGCTATCATGGCGGCGATGGCGCCCATGGTATCCACCATCTGGCCGAGTGCCTGATCCCCGCCCCGGCTCTGCATTTCGGCATCCGCCGCGGCGCGGGCGGCCTGGGCAATGCTGCCTGCGACCCCTTCGCTGGTGACCGAGATCTGGTCAATGGCTGCGGCGACATTGCCCACCCGCTGATGCTGGCTGGCGAGATCCGCCACTATGGTGCGAGTCGTGTGACTCACTTCACCGCAGACCCCCTCCACCTGATTGACCGCGCCCTGGATATCGGCCACCAGCTGGCGCAACTGGGCCGACATCTGGTTCAGAGAACCGGTCAGCCCCCCCAGCTCATCACGGCGGCGCAGCGGCAGTGGTTCGGCGGGCAGGCAGCCGGATGCCACCAGACTGGCACGGCGCTCGAGCAGACGGATGTCCCCCGTCAGATGGCGACTGAGCCAGAGGGCCACCAGGGTGCTGAGCAGCAAGACGGCCAGGGTAGAGGCGATCAACATGGTGCGAATACGGCTACTGGCACCATCCATCTGCGCCCCCATTCGCGCCACCTCGGCATGGGTCTGACTGACCTGATCCGCAAGCTGGCCGGCCAGCTCGTGCAGCGCAGGCTCTATCTCTTTGGCCATCAGATAGTTGGCTCTGTTCCAGTCCGGTGCCTGACGTTTGGCGATCACCTGCCCGACCAGGTCACTGAAGGGGGTCGACATCTCCTCGAACAGCCCCCAAAGCCTCTTCTGCGCCTCGGTGAAGTCGGCAGCCTGCCCCCCGATCTCCGCGACCCGCTGGCGGTGGAACTGGTAGTAATCCTGATACTTCTGACGGTAGTCAGCCTCCCCCGAGATGAGGTAATCACGCAGCGCCGAGAGTGCGTTGGATAGACCGTTATAGGCATCCCCCACCTGTTTGAGCAGGCGGCGTCTGTCTCCGGGCAGCAGGCTCTCCTCGCTCGCCACCTCCTCGTTGGTGAAGGATTGCAGCTGATCCAGGGCAGCCTCCGCCAGGGGACCGGCTTCTTGCAGCATCAGGGTATGGGCAGGCAGGTTGTCATCGGTGTGGGCCAGATCCCACAGCTGCTGCTGACTCAGCTTGAAGGCGGCCAAGCGCTCACCCAGCGCCGGGGCCATGGTCTGCCCCTCGATGCGCTGCCAGGCATCCTGCCACTCCTGCTTGAGCCGCTGTGCCTGGGCGGGATCCTCACCGAGGATGAGATAACCACGCAGGGCTGAGACGGTGGCCACCAGCGCCTTCTGACTCGCCTCATCTCGCTGCAAGGCGGGCAGGGCCTGGTGCATCAGTGCCTGTTCCGAGGCACTGATCTTGTTTTGTTGATGATGAATGAGTACCGCTGACAGCAGGATCAGCAGATTGACGAAGCCGAAGGCGAGTAACAATTTTGCGGCAATTTTCATGAACATCCTTGTTCCGGGGAGAGCGCTTGAGCGCTGCGTCGATGAGTCTGGCGACCAGCGGACGCTACCTGTAGCGAGCTCTGCTGATGGCGGGGCGGCTCCTTGCCAACCAGGTTCGAGACTATCACAGTCACAACTGGCAGGGGCAGCCACTGACCTCACTACCGGGTGGCCCTTCAGGACTTATCGGACCGATGGCGGGGGTTCATGAGGGAAAACACCGGGGAAGATAGAATGATTTTCGGCGAAGCGGGCCCCGGGGGCCCGCTGTTAGCCGGGATGGGGGCAAGGCCCCCATCCATCAGGTTATTCGATTCCCAAGCCGGTAATCGGTTTGGTATTCCCGCTCACGCAGGTGGGAAACCTGCACGGCCTCTCCTTCCAGCCCAATGTCTTTGAGCAGGGCGGGCGAGAGATTGAGCAGGGTACGGCGCTGCTCGATACGGGTGATCCGAAACTCGATGAGGCGCGCGGCGCCACGCAGCAGGGTCAGTTCGATAGACATATGATCTCTCCGTTTGAACGTTGCAGTTCTCCCGAAGAGCGGGGAAATTCACCCGGCGGAAGAACCGCGGGTGATAAATAGTGACAGTGTTACCTGCTCACTCCACGCGGTAAAAGGGTACGAACGGACACACGGTCAGTGCCGTGTCGAGTCGCAACGTTGAACATTGAATGTTGCATATTCGTCTCCTTAACGTGAAAAGTGGAACAAGTGTCGAGAGTGTAAAAAAGCAGCGGATTCAATTCAAGCGTCCCCCTGGCCCTCACCCCCATCTGGGGAGGGAGACCACTTAAACCTGTCACTGCGGGGATGACCGCCTCAGATGCCGGAGAGCAGCCGGTACTCCTCCAGCACATAGGTATCCGTCATGCCGCTGACGTAATCGAGCAGCAGCCGCATCCGGTAATACCACTCCTGCTCGGCGCGACTCTGGAAACGCGCATCCAAGCTTGCCACCGCCAGGCGGTATGCCTTGAGGTGGCGCGCCGACAAGCGGTGGAACAGGCGACGGGCGAAGAAGAGTTCGGCCCCCCCTGCTCCTGCCAGCAAGCGGGCAAACTGGGGCTCTGGCAAGGCCAGCAGGCAGGAGTAGGTCGACAGCACGCCACGCAGGGCGGCATAGCCTTCAAGCTCCAGCGCCTCCACTTCCGGGCGCATGAACACCTGTTCACGGGCCACTTGCTTCAGGGTCTCGAGCACCCGGGCCGCCGGGGCCTGGCCACTGAGCAGCGCATGGGGGTAACTGCCGCAGAGGATAGCCTCATGCTCGGCCAGATAGGTCTGCGCCGCCAGGGCCACCAGATCATCGGTCAGCCGCTGCCGGAAATGAGGGAAGAACCCCTCGGGCGCCTGTCGGGATTCTTGCAACAAGGCCTGCATATACTCCCCCTCGTCGGCCCGCGCCAAGGCGCGCCTCAGCTCGCTCTGGCTGAGGATGCGCCTGTCCACCGCATCCTCGAGATCCGCGATGCAGTAGGAGATGTCATCCGCCGCCTCCATGATGTAGACCAAGGGGTGACGACAGCCAGGGGCCAGCCCCAGGCTCAAGCTCAACTGTGCATAGAGGGGTTGCTCACTGAAGAAGATGCCGCGCTTGGTCGCCCAGCCATGATGCTGGGCCTGGCCGCCGGCGTGGCTGAGCTGCTCCGGGTATTTGCACAAGGCAGCCAGCTGCCCTAGGGTCAGGTTGAGCTCATGCAGGCTGTGCACCAGGCGCAGGCTCTGGGCATTGCCATCAAAGCCGAGCAGGTCGGCGCGCAATAGCGGCCACTGCTCGCTCCCCTGCCCCACGGCCATCGCAAACAGAGGATCGAGCTGTTCGCCGAGCCACTGCCCCATCACCTGCTCACCAAAATGGCCGAATGGCGGGTTGCCCACGTCATGGAGCAGGCAGGCCATCTCCACCAGATTGATAAACGACCAGGGGCAGACGGCATCCAGGGGCAGTGCCCCTAAAATTTGGCGACTGATCTGGCGGCCGGTCTCCTGCACCTCCAGGGAGTGAGTCAGCCGGCTACGCACCGAGGCCTTGACATCAAGAGGGAACACTTGAGTCTTTTGCTGCAGGCGGCGCACCGGCGCCGCCTGGACGATGCGGGCCCGGTCAAACTCGGTCGCCGCCAGCAGGCTCTCCTCCCCCTCAGGCAGGATCCGGGGATGGATGCGCAGGGCCGGGATCAGGGTCTGGTACATGGGGTCACTCCTGCAGCCAGCTGCGTAGTCGGGCTATGTCGCCGGGATAGGCAAGGCGCAGCGATTCAATCCAGTCTTCCACATTCTCCCACCAGGCGGGCTGATCCGGGGTCTGGATAAGTTGGGCCAGCTGTTGCAGGCGACGCAGGCCGATGGAGCCGGCGGCCCCCTTGATCTTGTGGGCCTCCTCCACGACTCCCGCCTGATCCCTGGCAATCATGTTCGAGTCGAGCACGGCCATGTAGTCCGGCATCATCTTCTCGAATAGATCCACGCTCGACAGCAGGATCGGCTTGCCGACCGTGTCGGCGTAGTCAGTCAAAAAGCCCAGATCCAGCAAGTCGTTCTGCAGCGTCTGCTCGGTGGCGGCCTCAGCCTCCTCGTCGGTCAGATCGGCAAACAGGTGAGCGATCACGGCGCGCACCGCCTGGGAGCGCAG
Source organism: Aeromonas rivuli (assembly GCF_000820045.1). Classification (GTDB taxonomy): domain Bacteria; phylum Pseudomonadota; class Gammaproteobacteria; order Enterobacterales; family Aeromonadaceae; genus Aeromonas; species Aeromonas rivuli. The sequence goes on from NZ_CDBJ01000021.1 coordinate 4,805, forward strand.
CGGCTTGTTGATCACATCCTGCATGCCGCGCGCGAGGTAATACTGGCGATCGCCGGTGACGTTGGCGGTCAGCGCCACCATGGGGGGCAGGCTGTCGCCATACTGGTCCAGCAGGGTACTGGCGACATCGAATCCGGTCATGTCAGGCAGCTGGATATCGAGCAGGATCAGATCGAAGTCATCCGGATTGGCCATGGCGATGGCCTCACTGCCGGTGCGGGCCACCTTGACCTCATGCCCCAGTTTACCGAGCAGGGCGCAGGCGACGGTGACATTGAGCTCGACATCCTCCACCAGCAGTATGTCGAGGGTGAGACCACTGTCGGGGGACTCGGGTTCGCTCACCGGCTCGACGCAGGCCACCTCCAGCTCGGCGGTGAAGCAGGAGCCCTCCCCAACATCGCTGTCCACATAGAGCTGACCGCCCATGGATTGCACCAACTGGCGGGAGACCGCGAGACCGATACCGGTGCCGGTGGCATGCTTCTGCCCCTCCACCTGGTAGTACATGGCGAAGATCTTCTCCTGCTGGGGACGGGGGATGCCGATGCCGGTGTCTTCCACCTCGAAGTGCAGTGCCAGCTTGCCCGGCGCTTCGGCCTCATGGGCGAGGCAACGGATGGTCACCCCCCCCTCGTCGGTGAACTTGACCGCGTTGCCCACCAGATTCCACAGCACCTGACGCAAGCGGGTGCCGTCGGCCATGACGAACTGCGGCATGTCGCCATCCCGGTCGAAATGCAGATAGAGCCCCTTCTGCTCGGCCTGGATGCGCGACAGGGTCTCCAGCTCATCGAGGAAGGCGGGCAGGTCAATGCGGGTCGGTACTATCTCCAGCCTGCGCCGGTCGAGTTTGTCGAGATCGATGATGTCGTTGAAGATGTTGCCGAGGGTCACGGCGCTCAGGTGGATGGTCTTGAGCTGCTGGTGCTGGGCGGGAGAGAGCGGCGTGTCCATCAGCATCCGGCTCAGGCCCACTATGCCATTGAGGGGGGTGCGCAGCTCGTGGCTGATGGTGGCGATGAAGGTGGTCTTGTCGCGACTCGCCTTCTCCAGCTTGTCCTGATACTGCTTGCGCTCGGTGATGTCACGGCCAAAGCCGAGCAGGCCGAGCCGCTTGCCGAAACGGTCGAAGAAGGGCACCTTGCGCAGTTCGAAGTAAGCCTTGCGGCCATCGGGATATTCGAGCCACTGCTCATAGGTCATGGGTTCATTGGTGGCGAATACCTGTCGGTCGGTCTCCACCACTTTATTGGCGATATCCAGCTTGTAGACATCAAATGGCGTCAGACCGATCAGCTCAGCCTCGACCCGGCCGGTGAGCTGCTCCATGGCGGTATTGCAGCCGGAGAACTGCTCGTCCTCGTTGCGGTAATAGACCAGATCCGGGGAGCAATCGATGAAGGATCGCAACAGGGCGGTGCGCTCCCCCAGGTGCAGCTGGGCCTTCTCGCGCTGAAACACCTCATTCTCCAGATCTTCGATGGCCTGCTGGCGCAAGGTCTCGGCCCGGTTGGTCTCGGCTATCTGGACGTTGAGACGACTGATGTTCTCCTGTAGCTGGCTGTTGAGTTCGAGGTCGCGCTCGCGCATCTCTTGCAGCTTGCGCACCATACGGCTCAGCCGTTGCCGGGAGTCCTCGAGTTGATCCACCACGATGGAGAGAAAGTAAACGGCCCAGGGGGTGACCAGCAGACCGAAGAAGACGGAGCGCACCAGATCGACCACATCGATGGTGCCGCGCAGAAACAGGGTCACCCCCATCTGGATGGAAACCGCCAGCACTATGATGGCCGCCGCCAGGAACATGCTGAATCGCACCAGTCCCAGCTTGGTCATCAGATCCACATAATACTGGGCCCAGGATTTAATCTGCTTCATCTCGTTGTTTTCTCCCCGTTATTCGCTTCCCAGAATACCAGCCTCAACGCCGGAACGCTTGCCCTCCCTCACGGGGATGGCGCCTCGCCCCCGCCTTTGTGAGCCAAGCCCCACTGGCGTCCATGCGGCGATCTGCTCCTGGTCAGCCCCGGAGGAAGCAAGAGCCCGGCTCCCCCGCCCTTTACCTGACAAAAAACTCAGTAGAATGGGGCATCACGCCTCGGCCAAAACAGCCTCCATTGGCGCAGACAGCCGCCCATCAGCGCCCTATAATGCCCATCGCTTATTAGTTTGAAACGTTCTCGTTTGAGGAGTGAGAAATGCACAAGAGTCTGTTGCTCGGTCTCGGCTTGTTGGCCGCAGGTCCCCTTCATGCCGAGATCATCGAGATCCCGGCACAGTCTGGTTTCTCCGGCTTCCTGCTCGGTGGCATCAACGCCAGCAGCTACGAATCCAACTTCTACAAGGGACATGACAGTCATGACCGCATCGACAACCTGGGCTCGGCCGAGCGCTCCGATGGCCTGACCCCCCTGATCAATGCGGATCTGCGTTACACCTTCGCCGACTCCCGTACCCAGTTGTTCCTCGGTAACCTTATCCAGGATGCGGTGCGTTTCGACTTCACCCAGCAGTTCGGGGTGCGGCAGCAACTTGGCGACAAGGGCATCATCGCCGGCTCTTACGTGTTCAGTGCCCTGCCCACCGAACAGTGGCAGGATCCCTTCGCCACCGGGGTAGACAGAGAGACTACGGATCGCAGCTCCCGCGGCATACGTCTGAGCTGGGACAAGATCTGGGGCTCGAATTTCAACGGCAAGGCGACGGTGCGCAAGATTGATATCGACAACGAACACAGCGGCGAACGCTATGGCCACGATGTCGCCCAGCAGCTGGATCGCAACGGTCATGAGTATGCATTTGAACTCGGTTACCTGTGGCGCTTTGCCCCGGGTCAGCTGCTCGAGCCTGCACTGGTCTACAAGCAGGCGGATCTCGATGGCCGCGCCGAGAGCTATGACAGCACAGGTGTGCAGCTGAGCTATGGCGTCAAGGGCAGCCAATGGTCTCTGGTCAGCAACCTCTATCTGGGCCAGCGTGACTACGATGCCGTCCAGCCCATCTTTGGCCGACGCGCCGATGCCAAAGAGTTCGCCCTCGGTGGATCCTTCTTCTGGCACCAGCTGTTCGGGGTCGCCCCCCTGTCCGGAGTGGTGAGCGCCAGCTATGCCAAGGCCGATTCGGACATCAGCTTCTATGACAGTAACGCCAGCTCCCTGAGCGCCGGCCTGCTCTACAACTTCTGAGTGCTGAGCTCATAGCAAGAAGGCCACCCTGGGGTGGCCTTCTTGCATCAGGGGTGGGCGGTCGGCCCACGCTGGCGAGCACTCGCTAACCCGGAACTAGAGGCCGAGGGAGTCGAGCAGATCGTCATGATCGTTGGCCATTGCGGCCTTGGGAGCGGCGCTCGGCGGCGCCACCTGGCCCTGTTTGGTGAGGGCAATCAGCTCGTCCGGGCTCAGCTCCTCCTGATCCCGTCCCTCATTGTGCAGACGGATGAACTCCGCCTTGTCCATCGCCAGCTCCAGATAGAAGATGTTGTTGCGGGCGGTGAAGAAGGTGACACGGCGCGACTCAGGATTATCCAGGTTGGTATCGACGCTCAACATCACCTGCTTGTTCAGGGCCAGCATCTTGGGCTGGTTCTGGGTGATGTGAGTCTCCAGATCGCGACCCACCTTGTGGGTGAAGTTGCCGACTATCTGGTTCATCAACTCCCCCATCACGTTGCTCACCTCGTCGGAGGTGTGGGAGATGGCGAGATCCGCCTTGGAGAGGCCCATGCTCAGCATGTAGCTCTCGTAGAGCTCCATGGCCGCGGCGGCAGAGAAGTTGATCACCACCAAACCGGAGAAACCGCCGTCGAACAGCACGAAGCAACCGATGTCGGGCTTGAGACAGGTCTTGCTTATTTTCTGCACCATGCCGGAGAAGCGCACCTGACTCTGGCTGGCGGCACTCAGCACCTTGGTGACCGAGTTGCACAGGCTCAGTAGTACATCTTCCGTGGTCAGCACGGTATCGTCATCGGCTCTCGTTACTATCATGATCTCTTCCTGAACGGCGAAAATGGGCTTATCTATAGCACAACTCGGCGGCGCGCACTGCTCCTTGCCATCAGGCTGGGAGCCAGAGCCCTCTTGAGTCACTCATCAGCATTGACTGGAGTGAAATCGGCGAGGGTGGCGAGCGCCGTCCGCCATGTATCGGCCTCGCTCGCCAAAACTTGTGGATCATAGGCGATGACCGGGTGAGCCCCCCAGATGGGACCCGGCCAGGCCTTGTCGGCGATGAAGCGCGCCACATGATGCAGGTGCAGTTGGGGCACCAGATTGCCGAGGGCCGCCACATTGAGTTTGTCAGGGCGCAGGCGCTGCTCCATCAAGGTCGCGACGGCGCAGGACTCCTGCATCAACTGCTGCTGCTGAAGGGGAGCCAGATGATGGATTTCCCGCAGATCGGCAACCCTGGGCACCAGGATCAACCAGGGATACTGACTCTCTTTGGCGAGCAAGACACGGCACAGGGGCAAGTCGCCGAGCACTCGGGTGTCGGCGGCCAGGCGGGGATGCAGTTCGAACATGAAAACCTCGGCGCGGTTAAGGGGGCACTGATGTGGGCCCACCTTACTGTATGCGCTTTGGCAAGGAAAGCAGGAGAGCGGACGGCAAGCGCGCTCTCCTGCTCGCCACGACACTAGAGCTGAGGAACGGCCCAGCCGATGAAGCGCTTGCGCAGCGCCGGATCGGCCTGCAGGAACAGTTGCTGCAACTGGGCTTCCAGGCCGCTGGCGCTCAGCGGCCGAGGGCTCACCCCCTGCACGGCCTGCGCCGGGGCGATCAGTGCCAGCGCCGCAACCCCGCCATCCCGGTTGTAATCGGCCAGGCGCTCGGGCCAATCGATGCCCAGTTGCAGACCCTGGCTGGCCAGCTCATCCTGAGTGAAGGCGACCGGCTGGCCCTGACCATCGTCCAGGCTAAGCTTGGGCGCCTTGGCAAAGGCGGCCATCTGCTCGCCACTGTTCAGTGCACCGGCGGCGACATCCGGCAGCAGTTGCAGCTGACCGCTGTGGCGTTCGACCCGAACCACCTGCGGCTCCGAAAGATGATGGGTGTCGTTGTCGCTGCTGGTGCGGCTCTCTTCCACCCCGTCATAGCGGATCAGCAGCTGAGCGACCCCCTCCTTCAAGGTGGCGCTGTGCTCATCGAGGATCTTGCCCTCTTGCACCGCCAGCAGCTGAAACGGCGCAGGCACCGATACCCTGATCTCGGCCAGCGCGGCCGCACTCCATGACCCTGCGCCCAATAACAGGGCAAGGCCCCATGCTCTGTTCATCTTGTCATCCATTATCTGTTGCACTCATGGCCCGCTACCTTAACGAGCCTTTGTGACAGGCAGATAACAGCCAGGAGTGGCCATCTGGCCGGGGGGATTGTTATTTGAGCACTGTGCGGCGGATATCCTCATCCCCCCTGTTTTACCCAACGCTTGCGCGCCCTCACACCAGATAGTGCGGATGCTCTTGAAACCACGCCTGCAACAGTTGCTTGAACAGTTTGATCTTGCGCGGTACCCGCCGCCGCTGGGCATGGAGGATGTGAATGGGATGCAGCGCGCTTTGCCAGTCGGGCAGCAGCAAGCTCAGTTGGCCCCGATCCAGCAGGGGCTCGACCAGCATCAACGGGCACTTGGTGGGCCCCATGTCGGCCACCGCCAGTTGCACCAGGGTGCTGTAGTGATTGGCGCGTACCCGGCCCTGCACCAGTATGCTGACCTCCTCCCCTTCCCTGTTGAAATGCCACTGCTCCCAGGCAGGATTATGATCCTGCAGCAAACAGGAGTGGGCGGCGAGTTCATAGGGGGTCGTCGGCAGACCATGGCCCGCCACCCAGGCCGGGCTCGCCACCACCACATCCCTGAGCCGTCCCAGAGAGAGGGCGACCAGATTGTCCGGGATCCGCTCCATGGCACGCAGGGCGATGTCATGTTCCCCCTGGCGCATGTCGAGGGCGGTATTGGTGAAGTTGAACTCGACCGTCACCCCGGGACAGAGGCGCGCGAAGCGCTCAAGCAGCTCGGCCGCCATCCTGTCTCCAGTGCTGACCGGGCAGGTGAAACGCAATCGGCCGCTGTCCTCTTCCGTCAGTGCCTGTATGTCCTGCTGAGCCTGCTGGGCCAGGGCAAAGATCTGACCCGCCTGCTGGTAGAGGGTCTTGCCTGCCTCGGTCAGGCTGAGCCTGCGGGTGGTACGCTGCAACAACTGGGCATTGAGGCTGCGCTCCAGGCTGCTGACATGGCGGCTGAGCATGCCTTTGCTCACCCCCAGTGCGTCGGCTGCCGCCGAGAAACTGCCCCTCAGTACCACCTGATAGAAGCTCGATAGATGGCCTATCTCCACTTAATTAACTCCAAAATGACAACAATTGGTTTATTTTAAGCGCTTTTTATTCTTTTTTGGCGCGCTATCATCAACACATCCCAACAAGGAGTGCAGCCATGAAAATAGTGATTGTCGGTGCCAGTGGCACAGTCGGTTCCGCCGTCAGCAGCCTGCTGGCAACTCAACATGAGATTGTCCGGGTCGGTCGCAGCCAGGGGGATGCCACCGTCGACATGACGGATGGTGCCTCCATCGCCGCCCTGTTTGCAGGCATCGGCCGGTTCGATGCCCTGGTGGTCGCCAGCGGCAATGTGGCCTTCGCCCCTCTCACCGAGCTGACCGATGAGCAGTGGCAGCTCGGCCTGGAGAGCAAGCTGATGGGCCAAGTCAAACTGACCCGCGCCGCCATTCCCTATCTGAACGAAGGGGGTTCCATCACCCTGATCAGCGGCATATTGAGCGAAGAGCCCATCAACTGGGGCTGCAGTGCCACCACCATCAATGGCGCCATAGAACACTTCGCCAAGGCGGCCGCCTGCGAGCTGCCCAAAGGGCTGCGCATCAATGTGGTGAGCCCGACCCTGTTGACCGAGTCGATGGATAAGTACGCAGCCTTCTTCCCCGGCTTCGAGCCCGTGCCGGCCGCCCGAGTGGCTCTGGCCTATCAGAAATCCGTGCTCGGGGTGCAGACCGGTCAGGTGTTCAGGGTCAATGCTTGATCCCTGCGGCCTCGCTGCCAAGCCAGATCAGCAATAAAAAACGGGCCCCGCAATGGGGCCCGTTCATTTATCAGCTGGTTGCTTTCATCGCCAGCAAACGTTTGTTTTTCGGCGATAAAAAAGCGTAGCCTCAGTCGATCAGGCCGTACTGCTCACGCAGCACCTCGATGATCTCCTGCTTGGGATTGGCACTGCGCACCAGCTTGTGGCCGATGATCTTCTCGGCGATACCCACGTAGGTGTTGGAGATATCCATCATCACCTCGGTGGGCAACTTGTTGTCCCGAGCCAGGGCAAAACGTTCCGGCATGCGGTGCTTGTTGAGCAGTATGTCCGGATCCGGGAAGTGGTTCAGCAGCCACTGACGGAAACCCTCTTTGGATTTCTCGATGATCTCGCCTTCGCGCAGGGCCGGGCCGTCCCAGATGCGGGAGCTGTCCGGGGTGCCCACTTCATCCATATAGATGAGCTTCTCGCGGCCTTCGGCATCATGGACGTAACCAAACTCGAACTTGGTGTCGACAAAGACCTGATCCAGCGCGGCCAGGGCATCGCTGATGACACTGAAGCCTTCCTTGAGCAGCACTTCGTAGCGATCTATGTCATCCAGACTGCTGAAGTTGAAGCCCTGGTAGTGGCGCTCGATGTCGGCACGGGAGACGTTGACGTCATCGGCCTCGGGCACCCCTTCCAGACCGGTCAGCACACCCTTGGTAGAAGGGGTGATCAGGGTCTCAGGCAGCTTCTGATCCTTATTCAGACCTTCCGGCAGTGTGATACCGCAGAATTCGCGCTCGCCATTCTTGTAGGCACGCCACATGGAGCCGGTGATGTACTGGCGGGCAATGGCCTCGATCATCACGGGACGGGCTTTTTGCACTATCCAGACGAAGGGGTGCGGGATGTCCAGGATGTGGCTGTCGGCCAGTCCCTTCTCCTTGAACAACTTGAACCAGTGGCTGGAGATGGCATTGAGTGCCGCGCCCTTGCCCGGTACGCCGTTCAGTCCGTCCACCCCCTGCCAGATGCAGTCGAAGGCAGAGATACGGTCACTGATCACCATGATGGCCAGCGGCGCATCGGCCGGCACATCATAGCCTTTCTCTCTGATGAGCCGGGCACTGTCTGCCTGGGTCAACCAGTAGACGCTGCGCACTTTGCCGGAATGGACAGGTTTATCGGTACGGATCGGTAAATCGTCATTCACCGCCAATACTTGATCTGCAAGACTCATGGCTTTTAACACTTCCTGTTGTGGGGGTTGATAAAACACACATGCCAGGCCCCTGTTGCTGGGGACTAGCCAAACACACGCACCAAGCAAGCCCCCAGTTTGTAGGGGATTAACCTAATAAAACAGGGGCACTAGGCCCCTGTTTCTATTCTGCTGTTGCTGCGGCTTGATCGGCCTGGGCCTTGGCGAATGCCTCGGACAGACTGATATACATCTGGGAGATAGTCCCGGACGACACAGGTTTTTTATCCTTGTCGAACAGGGTGATGGAGGTCTTGCCCCCCGCCATCTCGCCGAGCTGGAAGCGGTATTTATCCTCCTCCAGCTTGAAGGGCTCAGCCCCCTTGGCTTGCCAGAAATCGCTGCCCGGATCGTCATACTCGACGTCGATCCAGCCCAGAGACTGTTGGGTATCCTTGATGACGAAACCGTAGCCAGGCAGGATCTGGTTGAGGCGACGCCACACCTGATCGAAGGATCCCCCGGCAATCCAGGCGCTCAAATCGTTGTTGTCCAGACCGAGCTGCAACGCCATGCCATCGCTAGATTTGTGCTGCTCGCGCGCCTTGAGCTCTTTGTCGTAATAGAGGGAGAACTGGTTCAGGGCGCGGGTCGCGTAGCGTTTGGCCTCGGCTGGCGTCAGGCTGGTCGTGGTCTCACCGTCGAGGATCTCTTCATGATCGACCACCTTCACCGACATGTTGACCGCATGGCGCTGGAGATCATTTTTCAAGACGAACTGGTAACGCTGACGGATCTGATAATCGTCATCTTCCTCACCCCAGCCATCGAGCGCCAAGGTGTTGTCGAACCAGCCGGTCTCCAGTACACCGCTCTGGCGATCCAGCGTCTCGGTAGTGACCTTGTATTTGGCCAGGAAGTTCATCAGGAAGGCCCAGGTATCATTCTGAATATCCTGCTGGGTGCTCAGGGCATAGAAAGAGACCGTGGGGTCGGCCGCATTGGCCACCACCTGGCTACCCGGTACCACAGTCAACAACTGGGCGGGTGGACGCACGTCCACCTTGGCACCAATGGCGCCTTCGCGGCTGCTCTCGGGCAGGGCGGGGATATTGAAATCGCTGTTAAAGGCGGGGCTCTGCAACCCGGCAGGTATCAGGAAAGCGCGGCCTTCCAGGCGGGCTTCCTCATACTCGAAACCACGGTTGGCCATCTTGCGTTCTGCCGGTGAGCTGCAACCGGCCAGTACGGCCAGGGTCACCACACTCATGGCCAGACGCACTGCACTTCCCTTTCCGTTTGTTTTAAACACTCGCCATCAACTCCGCAGTCGTCAGAGCCTGCGTCATCGCCTGTTCGCCCTCGGGGGTGAGGTCGGTCAGCGGCAGACGCAGGGTCGCCGTCGCTATCAATCCCAATCGGGCACAGGCCCACTTGACGGGGATGGGACTCGGCTCGCAGAACAGAGTCCGATGCAACGGCATCAATCGATTGTTGATGTCATGGGCCAGACCGGCATCGCCAGTCAGGGCAGCACGACACATGTCGGCCATCTGGGCCGCCGCAATATTGGTGGTGACGGAGATGACCCCATCGCCCCCTTGCAGCATAAAATCACATCCAGTCGCATCATCGCCACTGTAGAGAAGAAAATCGGATCCACACAACTCGCGCAGCAGCGGCGTGCGCGTCAGATCGCCGGTTGCCTCTTTCAAGCCGATGATCCCCGGCACCTTGGCCAGCCGAGCCACTGTCTCGGGTTTGAGATCGCAACAGGTGCGCCCCGGCACATTATAAAGAATTTGAGGCAGACCACTAGCCTCGGCGATCGCACAATAGTGACGATAGAGACCTTCTTGGGTCGGTTTATTGTAATAAGGGGTGACAGAGAGACCCGCTACCACGCCAGTTTGGGCGAGACGTTGAGAGAGTGCGATAGCGTGAGCCGTGCTGTTGGAGCCACAACCGGCGATGACAGGCACGCGTCCGCCAGCCAGGGCCACGGTCCTTTCCACAACGGCGATATGCTCCTGCTCACTCAGGGTAACCGACTCCCCCGTGGTGCCGACCGAGACGATGGCCGAGGTCCCGGCAGCCACGTGGTACTCGACAAGACGGGCCAGACTGGCCCAATCGACTTCACCTGAAGCCAGCATAGGGGTGACAAGAGCGACAAGACTACCGCGTAACATGGATATTTCTCCCGATTTTCAGGGGCGTAATGGTAAAGCTGACCCCTTTGAAAAACAAGGGAGGCAGGTGGCAAGCCGTGTTACCATCCGCCACAAAACGGCGCTATGTCCGCAATGGTGTTCCCCTGCGTGGACCCCGGCTCACCCGAGCCTTCTTGCGCCAGAATAATGAATGGACGAGAGAGGACTTATGACGCATTACCTGGTCGTAACGGCCATCGGCACGGACAGGCCTGGCATAGTAAACGAAGTGACTCGCCACGTGAGTGGCTGTGGCTGCAACATTGTCGACAGCCGCCTTGGCATCTTCGGCAACGAATTCACCTTCATCATGCTGCTGTCCGGTGACTGGAACAGCCTGATGCAGCTCGAAATAAGCCTGCCCCTGCGCAGTCAGGAGTGGGATCTCATCACCATGATGAAGCGCACCGAGCGCCACCACTCCCTGCAATATGACACCAATGCCAGTGCCGAGATCCTGATCCGTGACGAGCCGGGCATCGTCAGTCAGTGCACCCAGTTCTTCATTGATCACGGCTGGGACATCCAGGCCATGCAGACCGAAACCCGGGAGCAGCAGCCTTACAACCGTTTCAAGGCCGCCTTTCAACTCAACCTGACCCGCGCGGGCGAGGTCACCGATTCCGAGGCCGCCTTCGCGACCTTTTGTCAGAACCTGGGCGCCGAGTCGTTCGAATTTATCATCCACCGCAAGCATGCTTGAGGTGGGATCCCCCGATTGCCCGCTTCACCAAGGAGCCAAGATGTCCGCCATTGAACCCATCAACCCCTTGTCAGCCGGTGCCATGGCACCCGATTTCACCCTGCAAGATCAGGATGGCCAACCAGTTCGCCTGAGCGATCTGCGCGGCAAGAAGGTACTGGTCTACTTCTATCCCAAGGCGATGACCCCGGGTTGCACCACCCAGGCCTGCGGCCTGCGCGACGTCAATGCGGAGCTGACCGCCCTCAATGTGGAGGTGCTTGCCATCAGCCCGGATGCCAGCACGCGCCTCAAAAAATTCGCACAGCGCGACAGCCTCAATTTCCGGCTGCTCAGCGACGAAGACCATGCCGTGGCAGATGCCTTCGGGGTCTGGGGTCCGAAGAAATTCATGGGCAAGGAGTATGACGGCATCCATCGCCTGAGCTTCCTCATCGACGAAGAGGGCAAGATTGTCCACCGCTTCGACAAGTTCAAGACCAGCAACCACCACCAGGTGGTGCTGGACTTCGTCAAGGGCTAAGCCCATCCCCGCAACCGGGGCTGTCATCCCAGCCATGGCTGGGATGAGACAGATGAAACAAGAGAGGGCCCGGGGCCCTCTCTTGCTGTGTGCCGTTGTGCCGCACTCTCTTTGATGCCCCACGTTGGGCACGGCCCGACTCACCGCCAGGTTTTTTGACGACAACTCCCCTTCGAGATCAAAAAATTCATCTGATATCTGGGTTAACTTGGTGCCAGTTTCATCTTGCAGCGAGAAAACCCATGAACATGAGCCACACCGAGCGCCTGATCCTCAGCAACCAGTACGAGATCCTGGCCAAGCTCAACCCGGAGCGAGCCGCCCACTATCAGCGCGCCAGTACCATCATCGAAAAGGGTTACTGCCTGCAGATCCTCGAGCTGGAAAAACACTTCGGCCACCTGGATCTGGCCACCTGCCAAGGGGTGCTGGACACCCTGGAGCTGCACCATGCCCTGGCCATCTCCTGGGGGAACCTGGATCCGGTCAATCAGGGGGAGATAGCAGCCAGTCGACTGCGCTTCAACGGCTACAGCCGCAGCCAGGAAGCCGCCCTGGCAGACTATGTCTGCTTCCTGCTCGAGGTGGACAAGCGCTTCCCCGAGCTGGACTGCCCCTGCGACGAACTCTCCAGCGACATTGCCATGGGTGACAAATACCAGCGGATGCTGGCGGTGTGGCGCCAGTGTCCACGTCAGTACAAGCTCTCCATCCAGGAGATCCGCAAGATCCTGGCCGCCTGAGGGTACCGCCGATGCACAACCCGACCGATAAAAAAGGCGCCCCGGGGCGCCTTGATGCATCAAGCTGGGCTCACTCGTAGAGGAAGGATTTATCGAGCTGCTTGAAAGCGGCGTTGAGGGTATCGGCCAGCTCTTCATAGCGAGGCTGGGCCACCAGCTGACGGCGGCCGCCCTGCTCGTTCATCTTGCTATTGATCTCCCGGTACCAACTGGCCAGAGAGGGCGGCAGGCGGGTGGCGGCACGCTGGCCGAGCCAGTAATAACCTTGCAGCGGCAGGCTGAGCAGGAAGAGCACGCTGGTGATGACCGAAGGCCAGTAGTAATCCTGACCAAACTGGAACTGCAGCATGATGCTGAGCACGGCCAGGGCCGGGATCACCTTGAGGGCAAACTCGGTGGCGCGGATGACACGGTTTTCAGGAAACAGCGGATTGAGCTCGGGACGGCGCGGCCAAATCGTCATATAATGTCGGCCTTGCTGTAACTTAGTTCCAAAAGAATTCATGCTCATATTACCTCCGAGCTAATTTTGAACGTATTAACGGCAAAACCGCGTAAAAATTTGATGGAACATAGCAAAGGTTTAGGATGACTTTGTTATTTTTCAACAATGAGGTTATCCTTTGTCCGCCTATTTTTACCGCCAGTGGCCCCTCGGGCACCCATCGGCAGGCGTCAGGATTTCGGGTCTTGTATCACTATACAAGGGGCAAGCAACAGATTGCCAACCCTCATAAGGATAAGTTGAAGATGTTGGACGCCTTTGCGTCCGTGCAGTCCTCCTACACAACCCAATCTGCGATAGGATTTATTCATGAGTAAGCTGGTTCTTGTACTTAACTGTGGTAGCTCTTCCCTGAAGTTTGCCGTGATCGATGCCACCACAGGCGACGACCTGCTGTCCGGCCTGGCCGAGTGCTTCGGTCTCGACGATGCCCGCATCAAGTGGAAGCTCAACGGCGAGAAAGGCAGTGCCGATCTCGGCGCCGGTGCCGCCCACCAGGAAGCGCTGGACTTCATAGTCAACAAGATCCTGCCCCTGAATCCGGCCCTGGCCGAGAACCTGATCGCCGTCGGTCACCGTGTGGTGCATGGTGGTGAGAAGTTCACCTCCTCCGTGGTCATCACCGACGAAGTGGTCCAGGGCATCGAAGATTGCGCCACCCTGGCCCCGCTGCATAACCCGGCCCACCTGGTCGGCATCCGTGCCGCCCTGAAAGTGTTCCCGCATCTGGCCGACAAGAACGTGGCCGTGTTCGACACCGCTTTCCATCAGACCATGCCCCAGGAAGCCTTCCTGTATGCCCTGCCGTACAAACTCTACCAAGAGAACGGCATCCGTCGCTACGGCATGCACGGTACCAGTCACTACTACATCAGCCTGGAAGCGGCCAAGATCCTGAACAAGCCGGTCTCCGAGCTGAACATCATCAACTGCCACCTGGGCAACGGCGGCTCCGTCTGCGCCATCAAGAATGGCCAGTCCGTCGACACCTCCATGGGTCTGACCCCGTTGGAAGGTCTGGTGATGGGTACCCGTTGTGGTGATATCGATCCGGCCATCATCTTCCACCTTCATGACAATCTGGGCATGAGCGTGGCCGAGATCAACACCATGCTGACCAAAGAGTCCGGTCTGCAGGGTCTGACTGAAGTCACTTCCGACTGCCGTTTCGTCGAAGACAACTACGACAGCAAAGAAGAAGCCAAGCGTGCCATGGACGTTTACTGCTACCGCCTGGCCAAGTACATCGGCGCTTATGCTGCCGCCATGGATGGTCGTCTGGATGCCGTGGTCTTCACCGGTGGTATCGGTGAAAACTCCGCTCCTATCCGTGAGATGGCCCTGAACAAGCTGGCGCTGCTGGGCTTTGACGTCGACCACGACGCCAACCTGAAAGCCCGCTTCGGCAAGGGTGGCGAGATCTCCAAGGCTGGCTCCACCAAGGCCCTGGTTATCCCGACCAACGAAGAGTGGGTCATTGCCCACGACGCGCTGGATCTCGTCGGCGCATAATTTAGCTGTAGAGCAAGGCCGCCCCAGGGCGGCCTTTTCCTGATCCCAAAAAATGAACAAGGGGTAATAAGTGGCACGCACTATTATGCTCATCCCGGTCGGCACTGGTGTCGGCGTAACTTCCGTGAGTCTTGGCGTGGTTCGCGCCATGGAACGTCACGGTGTCAATGTCAGCTTCTTCAAACCGGTTGCCCAGCCGCGTCCGGGCGAGATTGGAGCCGAGCGCTCCACCGCCGTGATCCGCGCCGCTGCCAACATCAACCCACCCGAGCCCTTCGCCCTCTCCTACGCCGAGAACATGATCACCACCAGCAACACCGATATCCTGCTGGAAGAGATTGTGGCTCGCTTCGAAGAGCACGTGAAAGCCAGCGGCGCCGAAGTGGTGGTGGTCGAGGGCATGGTGCCCACCGACAAACAGCCCTTTGCCAACAAGCTCAACTATGACGTGGCCAAGGCGCTGGACGCCGACATGGTATTCGTCACCCACCCGGGTCATGACTCCAGCCAGAAGCTCAAAGAGCGCATCGAACTGGCCTGCTCCAACTTCGGTGGCGTCAACAACCCCCGCATCGTCGGCTGCGTGATCAACAAGGTGGGCGCACCGGTGGACGAGCACGGCGTGACTCGCCCCGATCTCACCGAGATGTTCGAGGCCCATCACCACACCACAGATGCCGCCCATAACCTGGAAGTGCTGCAGGTGTTTGGCAAGAGCCCGCTGCGCATCCTGGGTTGCATCCCCTGGAACACCCAGCTGATCGCCCCGCGCGCCAAGGATCTCTCCAAGCACCTGGCCGCCAAGATCCTGCACAAGGGTGAACTGGACAGCCGTCGTCTGCAGACCGTGACCTTCTGTGCCCGCTCCATCCACAACATGGTTGAGCACTTCCGTCCGGGCAGCCTGCTGGTTGCCTCCGGCGATCGTTCGGACGTCATCGTCTCCGCCTGTCTGGCCGCCATGAATGGCGTCAAGCTCGGTGCCCTGCTGCTGACCGGCAACTATCACCCGGAACCGCAAGTGATGGCCCTGTGCCAACAGGCCATGGCCACCGGCCTGCCGATCATGATCACCGGCACTAACACCTGGCAGACCGCGGTCAGCCTGCAGAACTTCAACGTCGACATCCCGGAAGATGACCGCGAGCGGATCGAACTGGTGCAGGACTATGTGGCTGGCCACATCGACAAGCACTGGATAGAGTCTCTCTCTGCCAAGTCCACCCGTTCTCGTCGTCTGAGCCCGCCTGCGTTCCGTTATCAGCTGACCGAGCTGGCCCGTCAGGCCAACAAGCGCGTCGTGCTGCCGGAAGGGGAAGAGCCGCGCACCATCAAGGCTGCCGCCATCTGTGCCGAGCGTGGCATCGCCCGTCCGGTGCTGCTGGGCAACCCGGAAGAGATCCGCCGCGTCGCCGAACAGCAGGGTGTGGTGCTGACCGATCGCGTCGAGATCATCGACCCGCTGGAAGTGCGCGAGCGCTATGTGCCGCGTCTGGTCGAGCTGCGCAAGAACAAAGGCATGACCGAAGTGGTCGCCCGCGAACAGCTGGAAGACAACGTGGTGCTGGGCACCATGATGCTGGAGCGTGGCGAAGTGGACGGTCTGGTTTCCGGCGCCGTGCACACCACCGCCAACACCATTCGTCCGCCGATGCAGATCATCAAGACTGCCCCGGGTTCGTCGCTGATCTCCTCCATCTTCTTCATGCTGCTGCCTGATCAGGTGCTGGTATATGGTGACTGCGCCATCAACCCGGATCCGAGCGCCGAACAGCTGGCCGAGATTGCCATCCAGTCCGCCGACTCCGCTGCCGCTTTCGGCATCGAGCCGCGCGTCGCCATGATCTCCTACTCCACCGGTACCTCTGGCGCCGGCGCGGACGTCGAGAAAGTGCGTGAAGCGACCCTGCTGGCCAAGGCCAAGCGCCCCGACCTCATCATCGACGGCCCGCTGCAGTACGACGCGGCCATCATGGAGAACGTGGCCAAGTCCAAGGCACCGAACTCACCGGTTGCGGGTAAAGCCACCGTGTTCGTGTTCCCGGATCTGAACACCGGCAACACCACCTACAAGGCGGTACAGCGCTCCGCCGAGCTGGTCTCCATCGGCCCCATGCTGCAAGGCATGCGCAAGCCGGTCAATGACCTGTCCCGTGGCGCCCTGGTGGACGACATCGTCTACACCATCGCCCTGACCGGTATTCAGGCAGCCCAGGCAGAGGCCGAGTAATAGCCCCGCTCTGCCATCTTGCAAAAACCCGCCTCCTGGCGGGTTTTTTTATGGCTGGCGGGCATTATGTTGATCCCGAAGATCAAATCCGGATCCGGTCAGATCTCGCCCCAGCGCCTAGAGCCTTCGCCAATAGTGGCGCAGCGCCTGAGCGAACACTCACATTCGCGCCAGGGGATTGAGCAATTGCACTCCAGTCGAGATCAGAATGAAATACTCTTTTAAGATCAACTAACTAACGCTAGACACACCGCTAATCTACAGACTTTTCCACAGCTTTTGTGGATAGTTTCTGGATCATTTGAAAGAAAACAACAGATGCAGATGGTGCCTCTTGGTGTACCTTGCCTCATGCTCATGGCTTGTTCATCCCTTGCCGACTCACTAGAGTAGAGCCAGACAGAGAGGGGAAGACGAGATGAAGATACTGATCACGGGGGGGACAGGTTTTATCGGCCGCAAGTTAGTCGCCCACCTTAAAGTACAGCATCAGGTGGTGGTATTGAGCCGTCAGGGGAGCCATGCGTATCAACTGCTCGGCCACGATGTGCAGCTGATTGACTCCCTGGACCGGCTCGACCATCTCAACGACATCGATGTGGTGATCAACCTCGCGGGGGAGCCCATCGCTCAGGGGCGCTGGAACCCGGTTCGCAAGCAACAGCTGTGCGATAGCCGCTGGCTGCTGACCGAACAGCTGGTCGATCTCATCAAGCTCTCCACCACCCCCCCCAAGGCACTGCTTAGCGCATCTGCCATCGGCTGGTACGGCCGCCAGGATGACAAGCCACTGGATGAGGGGTGCGATCACCCCAGTCTCGAGTTCACCCATCAGCTCTGCAACCGGTGGGAATCCCTGGCCCTGGCGGCCAGCAGTGAACAGACCCGGGTCTGCATCTTGCGCATTGGCCTGGTGCTGGGGCTAGATGGCGGCGCCCTGCCCAAGATGCTGCCGCCCTACAGGGTCGGGCTCGGCGGCCCCATGGGTGAAGGGCAGCAGGTGGTCTCCTGGATCCACATTCAGGATCTGGTGCGCGCCTGGCTGTTTCTGCTCGAGCATGACGATTGCCAAGGCATCTATAACGGCACGGCACCCACCCCGGTCAGCAACCGGGAGTTTAGCCAGCAACTGGCCAAGTCGTTGAAGCGCCCCCACCTGATGCGCATTCCCGCCTGGGCGCTGCAGCTCATGATGGGCGAGGCCGCCGACCTGCTGCTCACCGGGCAAAGAGTCCTGCCGAAACGGCTGCAGGACGCAGGCTTTCATTTCAGCTTCCCGGCCCTGCCCCAGGCGCTTTGCAATCTGCTGGAACGCCCCCCATCGAGCCCGTAACCAGAGATCCTCAAATAAAAACGCTTCATCCGGGCGGATGAAGCGTTTTTTCTTTTTCTCCGGTATCTACCTGGGTGAGCCCTTAGAGCAGCCCCTGACCCAGGCCCCGTAATCGATCGCTCAGGGTGCCCGCCAGCAACTGGCGCTGCATCCCCTGTCCGGCCAAGGTGACCAGCAAGGCACCCAGCACAGGCAAGCCCAGCCAGATGAACCAGTGGAACTGCCACTGCCCTTCAAACCAGAGCAGTTGCAGAGCCAGGGAACAGATCTCCACCACGGCCGCCCCGCACAATCCCGCCAGCAGGCCCGTCGCCACCAGCTCCCAACGCAGCATGCGCTGCAGCAGCTCACTGCTCGCCCCCAGGGTGCGCATCAGCAGCAGCTCCCTGCGTCGGCTCGCCATGCTGGCCTGGGTCTGGGTCAGCAACACCAGCAGGGCCGCCACCGTCACCAGCCCCAGCATCAAGGCCAGGGCCCGGCTCACCTGTTGGGAGACCTGGGTCAGCCGGGCTATCAGATCATCCACATCGATGAGGGAGACGGTGGGGTATTGACGTATGAGCGCCACTTCGGCGCCCTTGCCGCTGCTTGGCAACCGATAGCTGCCAAGCCAGGTCGGCGAAAAGTCAGTCAGCAGATCCGGCGAGAAGATCATGTAGAAGTTGGGACGCATGTTGTCCCACTTGATATGGCGCAGGCTGGTGACGCTCGCCTCGAACTCGCGCCCCTCGATGTTGAAGCCCAGCTGGTCGCCCAGCTTGATGCCCAGCCGCCCGGCTACCTCATCATCCACGGAGACCTCGCCTTTGCCCGCCAGCCAGCGCCCCTGGGTGATGCGGTTATCGGCAGGCAACTGCGCCGTGCTGGTGAAGTTGAGTTCCCTGTCGATTCCCTCCCGGCCATTGGACCCGATGACGTCGCCGGCAATGCTGGTCAGGCGGCCACGCACCATGGGGTAGAAGTCCGAGGTGACGGCACCCGCTTCGCCGAGGGCTGCGAGTATGGGAATGCGCTCCTCGCTGCTGATGTTGACCAGGAAGCGATTGGGCGCATCGGCGGGCAAGCGGGCGGAAAACTCGTCGAGCAGATCGACCCGGGCCGCCCACAGCAAGCCAAATAACATGAGTGCAAGGGCGAACCCCGCCAGCTGGAACAGACCGGCACCTCGCTCCCTGGAGAGATGCGCCAGGGCCAGACGCAAGGCGTGGGGACCCTGGAGGCGGCCGCCGAGCCTGAGCAGGCCCGCTGCCATCACGGCCAGCAATCCCATCAGCAGCCCCATGCCCGCGACCAGCCCCAGGGACAACCCCAGCTCGGCGGTGAAGCCCCACACCAGGGCGAACAGACCGAGCAGACCCACCGGCAGCGCCAACCAGGGAGGGACGCTCGCCGACAGCTCACGGCGCAGGACCCGCAGCGGCGGCACCTTGAGCAGGCGCAAGAAGGGGATGAAGGCGAGCAACAGGGTGATAAAGAGCGCCACGGCCACCCCCAGGGCGAATGGACGCCAGGAGGGGGGCGGCAGATCCGCAGGCAAGAGGCCACCAAGCAGATGCAGGGTAAGCCACTGCATGGCGCTGCCCGCCACCAGGCCAAGCAGAGCGCCCACCAGGGTGAGGCAGAGCAGCAGGGTGCCCATCAGGCGCCAAAGGGTTCCTCTCGAAGCCCCAAGTGTCTTGAGCAGGGCCACCATGCTAGTCTGGCGTTCGGCAAAATGCCGCACGGCTATGCCCATGGCCAGGGCACCGAGCAAGACCCCCGCCAGGGACGCGAGCCGGAAGAAACGCTCGGCATTGGCCAGGGAGCGCCCCACCTGTGAGCCTTTGTCATCCGGGGTGACCCACTTCTGCCCCGTCACCAGCTTGGGTTTTATCCAGGCTTCGAAGCGGCTGATGTCGGCCCGCGAGCCCTGAAACAGGTAGCGCCACTGCTGACGGCTGCCGGGCAGCAAGGCGCCGGTTGCCCCTATGTCATCACTGTGGATCAAGGCACGCGGCGCGAGCAGGAAGGGGCTAAATCCCTGATCCGGCTCACGGCCAAGCAGGCCCGCCACCTTGAGATGGGTATTGCCCACCTCAAGCGCCTCCCCCACCTTGGCATCGAGCAGTTGCATCAGCCGTGGCGACAGCCAGATCTCGCCCGGTTTGGGGGCTTGCTGAGGGGTCAGCTCCAGGGTGCCATAGAAGGGGAAACCACTCGGTACCGCACGAATAGAGGCGAGCTGAAACGCCTCGCCGTGAAACAGCATGCTGTTGAAGCTGACCGTGGCTTGCACCGCCACCTTGTCCTGCTGCGCCCTGGCCAGCAGATCGGGACTCAGGGCCCGGCTCGTGCCCAGGGCTCTGTCTGCCGCGATAAAGTCACGACCCGAGGCCTTGAGGCCAGCGTCCAGCCGATCGGCGACCAGGGCCACACTCAGCACGCAGGCGACGCAGAGCGCCAGCGCCAGTACGAACCAGCGCAGCTCGCCACTGGCCCCTTCCCGGCGCAGCAGACGCAGCGCCAATCGTAAATGCATCATTATTGGGGCTCCCTCACTGTCTGACGCTCATGCCATCCTGACCGCATCATTGCGATCTCCTCATGCGCTGACATCCTGTTAACTGGGTCATGACTGCTCTCTATCGACATAAAACCGGATCCCGGGGCCAGCATCAGGCACGCACGGCGCTGCTGTCATCGCGGTCATCGCGGTCATCGCGGTCATCGCGGTCATCGCGGTCATCGCGGTCAGCAGCATGGGACTCCTCGCCCGGGCTGCCCTGCAAGCGGCCACTTGCCATGGTCAGTTGGCGCTGGCAACGCTGAGCCAGTGCCAGATCATGGGTGACCACCACTAGGGTGGTGCCATGGGTACGGTTGAGTTCGAACAGCAGCTCGATGACGGTATCCCCCGTCTTGCTGTCGAGGTTGCCGGTCGGCTCGTCTGCCAGCAGCAGGCTGGGTCTGGTCATGAAGGCGCGCGCGATGGCGACCCGCTGCTGTTCGCCACCAGAGAGCCTGGGGGGCAAGTGATCCAGCCTGTCTTTCAGGCCGACCGCCGCCAACAGCTCGCGGGCCCTGGGTTCGCAATCGCGCTCGCCACGTAACTCGGCAGGCAGCATGACGTTTTCCAGGGCGCTCAGGGTCGGCAACAGCAGGAAGGATTGGAATACGAAGCCGATGTGATCGGAGCGCAAGCGGGCGCGCCCCTCTTCATCCAGCTCGCCGAGGGAGTGACCCTGAATGCGGATCTCGCCGCTACTGGGCAGATCCAATCCGGCCAGCAGGCCGAGCAGGGTCGACTTGCCCGAACCTGAGGCACCGACCAGAGCCAGAGTCTCCCCCGCCTTGACTTGCAGCGAGATCCCCTCAAGGATGGTCAGATTGTCACTGCCAAGGCGCACAGACTTGCCGAGGTTGCTAATCGAAATGATGGGAGTTGAAGTCATGGCGCGTATCCTGTTCGCCTTAATGTGGGTGATGGCCTGTGGCCAGTTGCAGGCACAGACACTGTTGGTGCTGGGCGACAGCCTGAGTGCCGGTTATCAGATGCAGGCCGAGCAGAGCTGGCCTGCCCTGCTCCAGCAACAGTGGCAGCAAGCCGGTGGCCAGCATCAGTTGATCAACGCCAGCATCAGCGGCGAGACCACGCAAGGGGCCCTCACCAGACTGCCTGTCTTGCTCAAGGAGCACAAGCCGGACTGGCTGCTGATCGAGCTGGGGGGAAATGATGGCCTGCGCGGTTTCCCGCCCGCCATCACTCGCCAGAATCTGGCCAAGATGTTGACCATGGCCAAGCAGCAGGGGATCCACACCATCCTGACCCAGATCCAGCTGCCCCCCAATTACGGGGCCCGTTACCTGCGCCAGTTCGAAACCATATTCCCGGATCTTGCCAAGGAGAATGAGCGACCACTGCTGCCCTTCTTCCTCGATGATATTGCCACTCGCCCTGAACTCATGCTGAATGATGGCATCCACCCCAAGGCCGAGGCACAGCCGCTCATCCGCGACAAGGTGGCCCGCTTCGTCGAGCCCTTGCTGACTCACTGACAGGCTCTTGTAGAACCAAAAAGGTCAGCAGATGCTGACCTTTTTGGTTGCTGAACCATCCCGATAGTCTGTCAACCCAGCAACTGACGCAGCCGCTCCTGGGCGACCCCCACCAACAGGTCCGGCTGGAACTTTGAAATGAAGCGGTCACAGCCGACCTTCTTGACCATGGCCTCGTTGAAGTTGCCACTGAGCGACGTATTGAGGGTGATGAAGAGATCCTGCATACGCGGGTCGCTGCGCACCTCGTGGGTGAGGCGGTAACCATCCATCTCCGGCATCTCGGCATCGGTGATCATCAGCAGTATTTCGTCGGTCACTCTCTTGCCCGCATCGCACCAACTCTTGAGCAAACGCAAGGCCTGCAGGCCATCCTGGCATTCGATCACTTCGAGTCCGAGTTGCGCCAGGGTATCGCGGATCAGGTTGCGGGCCGTGCTGGAATCATCGACGATCAACACCTTGCGCCCCTGCATCTGCGGCAGCAGTTCTCTATCCAGCACGGCGTCGGAGATGCGGATGTCGTAGGTGATGATCTCGGCCAGCACCTTCTCCACGTCGATGATCTCGACGATCTGCTCGCTATCGCCCTCCCGCAGGCGGGTGATGGCGGTGAGGTAGTTGGCGCGACCCGCCGAGCGCGGCGGCGGCAATATGTCCTTCCAGGTCATATTGGCGATGTTGGCCACCTGGCCGACCAGGAAACCCTGAATGGTGCGGTTATATTCGGTGATGATGAGGTTGGCCTCTCCCTCCTGGGCTTGGCCGCGCATGCCGATGGCGCTGCGCAAATCGATGACGGGGATGGAGACACCGCGGATATTGGCCACGCCGCTGATGTTGTGATGAGAGCCCGGCATCTTGTTCAGGTGGGGCAGTTTCACCACCTCGCGCACCTTGAACACGTTGATGGCAAACAGCTGACGGGAGCCGAGTCGAAACATCAGCAACTCCAGGCGATTCTCCCCTACCAGCTGGGTACGTTGATCCACTGAATCCAATATGCTCGCCATGATTGCCCTTCTCTCCCAATCCGAATGCGGTCCAGTATAGGGACTCGCCGATCCCGGTACTATGGCCATTACTATGTTATGTCGGCCGCCACCGGGGTTTTCTTGATAAAAAAACGGGGCCAGAGGCCCCGTTTGCATTGTTAATCTCTCTCTCAGTAGCTGCAAACCAGCTTCCAGCTACCATCACCCGCCTTGGGCTCGGAGCTGGTCCACCAGTTCGCCTGCCAGACCGCACTGCCATTGGTCATGCGATCGTTGCCATTGGCATGGTCCCCTTGCGGCCAGCTCGGGTAGGCCGGATAGGCCGCCGGATTGACGCTCTGGGAGCTGCAGGTCGTGCCGCCCGGGCCAGGGTTGCTGCCGCCACCGCCCAGTACCGCCTCGGCCAGGGCCGGGAAGTCGGACTTCAGGCCTATGGTCTGGCTACCGCTGACGAGGCGCACGCCACTTGGCACACCGGCTGCCGGCAGGTAATAGGTCATGGCGACTTCAACATCCGTCCCCGGTGCCCAGGCCTTCCAGCCCGGCAGGGTCAGGGCCACCTTGTGGAAGTCCTTCTCATTGGCGATGCCGTCGGAGTTCTGGTTGCCACCGCTCTCGACCACTGTCAGCCCCATACCGCTCTGATCCGTGATGGTGTCAGAAGTGGAGGTGGGCATCAGGAACTCGATGCGGGTGCCGCCCGGAATGGTCTGGGTGGAGTTGTTGGTCAGCTTCAGGGTCGGATTGATGGGATAGTTGGAATCCCCCTCCTTGAAGCCAGTCAGGCTGACGGCAATGTCGAGCTGAGCGGCCGGGGCCGGCAGATCATTCTGCTTCAGGCTAGCTTTGCTCGCCGTGGCGAACTTGTCATACGCCAGACTGGTGAGGGTGCTGCCCATGACATATTCGTTCTTGGCGGGATCGAAATCATAATCCCCCGCCATCTCCCAGAACATGACGCCACCCAGACCGCGCTTGATGATGTAGTCCAGCTTGTGACCCATGGACTCTTCATCTTCGGTGGAGAGGAACACTTTCTTCTCTTCGTTCCACAACCAGGGCGCATGGGCCTTGTCATCGTAGTAACGCACGTACTGACCCTGGATCACGTCAGCCGGGTTATTGGCATCCAGCCCCCAAGCCGCGCCGTAGCTGGGCAAGGTAGTGATGCCGAGGCTGGCCGCATGCTCCAGGTTCTTGGCATGCCACATGGGCACGGCGCCGCCACCTATCTCATTGCCGTTCTTGTCCAGATCGTGCCAGATGTTGTCGATACCGACCGCGCCATTACCACAAGGGATGGTGCTGCCCCCGGTACCCGGTTGGCAGTCGCTCTGGCTTGGCAAGGCTGCCTTGCCATTGAGACCATGGGTACCACCGGTCACCCCTTGCCAGCCACGGGTGTAATAAGGAACACCCACGTTGATCTTGCCAGCCGCCATGGCACCACGGAAGTAGTGCGCCGCCCAGGCTGCGTTCAGATAGCCGATGGCACCGAACTGAGCCTGGTTATAGACACCCCACTGGGCCAGTTCCGGATCTGCCTTGTTGTCGAACAGCGCGGCATTATGGGCCACGAAGTTGTTCCAGGCACCGTGGAAGTCATAGGTCATCAGGTTGACGTAATCCAGATACTGGGTGACCTGGAAGTTCTCCATGCCACGCAGCAGATAGGCCGACGCCGGCGACGCTATGGTCAGCATGTACTTGCGATCGTCTTCGGTGCCCGCGTTGTCGAGCCGCTCGCGCAGCGTCTTCATCAGCACTTCATAGTTCGCAAACAGCTTGCCCCGACACAGATTGGAGAGCGGGAAATCATTGGGGTTACCCGCATCCTTCATGGAGGTCGGATATTCGTAATCGATATCCACCCCATCGAAGCCGTACTGGCGAATGAAACTCACCGCCGAGTTGGCCAGCGCATTGATGCCAGCGGTATTGACCGAGCAGTCACCCTTGGTGGTGGCAGCATAGAAACCACGGGTATCGGCCCAGCCGCCCACGGAGATCAAGGTCTTCACGTCTGGATACTGTTTCTTGTACTTGGAGAGCAGGTTGAAGTGGCCCTGATAGGCAAACTCCGGATCCATTTCGGCGCCCGGCACCCCTTCCCAGGTCAGCTTGGTGGCGGCGTCATCCACCTTGATGAGGTGACTCTGCTCATCCACGGCGGCGAACGCGTAGTTGATGTGGGTGATCTTGTCCCAGGGAATGTCGTTTACCAGATAGGAAGGCAGCCCGTTCTTGCCGGTACGCCAGGAGGTGAAGTAACCGATGACGCGGCGGCCATGGTCATCCCCCATGCACTCGCTGCCATCGGCGCGATAGATCTGGCGAACGTCGCAGGAGAGATTGCCACCGGTGGGCGGCAAGGCCGCCTCTTCGATACTGACCGACACCGGGGCGGACTCCCCCGACAGGTTCTGGCTGTCTACAGCGACCAGGGTCAGCGCGGCGCTCCCCTTGGTCTGCGGCGTCCAGCTCAGCTGCCAGGGCGCACTGCTGTCCTCACCCGCCTTCTTGCCATCCACATAGAGCTCGACCCTGGCCACATCGTTATTGGCATCGGTGACATTGCCGGTCACTGTGACGGCGCGACCCAGGGTGAGTTTGGCCCCGGCGGCCGGGCTGGTGATGCTGGCCTTGGGTGCCTCGGGGGCAACCACGGCCGTCACCGTCACACTGACCTGAGCTTCATCCAGGTTCTTGCCATCCTTGTCCAGGGCGCGAGCCGTGATTTGATGAGCGCCCACTCCGCTGGCAGCCCAACTGGCTGACCAAGGGGCAGAGGTCGCGGCAGCCACCTGACTGCCATCGACCAGATAGACCACCTGGGTCACGGCGCTGCTGCTACCGGCCAGGCTGACGGCCAGAGCCAGTTCTGCACCCACGCTCACCGAGCTGCCCGCGGCCGGGGAAGAGAGTGTCAGGTCCAGTGCAGGGGGAGTCGTATCCTGATACAGCGTCCAGGCATCGGCCCAGACAGTACCTGTGCCCGGGGCGTAGTGAGAGCTGGCACCGCTGCACCAGCCGGAGTAGGGGAATGCTTTGCATTGGTAGAGGCTACCGACGTTGCTGACGATGTCGCCAGCCTTGTAGGCGGTGCCTGCCTGATAGGCGGGGTAGGCCGCGAGTGCCCAACCGGGCAGGGACGCGAGGGCGACCAGCATGGCTAGCCGACTTGGTCTTAAGAGTTGTTGCATCTTGTTATCATCCTTGTTTTTTGTCTTGGCAAAACGCTGACCAAGGCAAAGCACAACCGCAACAGGTACGACGAAGAAGACAAGTGACGATGGACGCGTCACTGACTCTTACCTGGGTAACCCCGCTATCCTGGACCCTGGAGTCGGTAGACCGGAGGCTTTGCGTCCCGGTCTTTCAACCGGTTTGCTCTTTACCTGGATTCCATCTGGAACGGCCCGAGTATAGGAAGTCGCCCGCAAATGCTCAATCTTCATTCACAAAGGAAAATATGTTTGGGCGGAACACAATAAACGCAGAAAAAGCAGCCAAAATGCCGCGAACAGCTAGCAATTAACACGATTATCAGCACAAGCATCGACACCGACATGCCCGAAACCGCTGATATCATGCGCTGGAACTGTGAGCCACCTCATGACTAGGACGCCATACGATGACTGATGAGACGACAATTCACGTCGGGAAGGGGAGCGAAGAGCGGATGCGCATAGCAAAAAGGCCACCGCGATGCGGTGGCCTTTAGCTTTCTTGTAACAAGAAATTGGTGGAGCTACGCGGGATCGAACCGCGGACCTCTTGCATGCCATGCAAGCGCTCTCCCAGCTGAGCTATAACCCCGAAATCTTTACTCTTTAGACAATCGGTTCTGGTGTCCGTTTGCCTTACTGCGAAATAGTGGTGGAGCTACGCGGGATCGAACCGCGGACCTCTTGCATGCCATGCAAGCGCTCTCCCAGCTGAGCTATAACCCCGAAATCTTTACTTTTTAGACAATCGGTTCTGGTGTCCGTTTGCCTTACTGCGAAATAGTGGTGGAGCTACGCGGGATCGAACCGCGGACCTCTTGCATGCCATGCAAGCGCTCTCCCAGCTGAGCTATAACCCCACAAAGGTCGGCCTGGGTGATACACACCGCACTGCCCTGGGTATTCGTCAATCAAGAATCTGGTGGAGCTACGCGGGATCGAACCGCGGACCTCTTGCATGCCATGCAAGCGCTCTCCCAGCTGAGCTATAACCCCTTAGATTCCAGATTGTTCGAGGAGAATTTGGTGGAGCTACGCGGGATCGAACCGCGGACCTCTTGCATGCCATGCAAGCGCTCTCCCAGCTGAGCTATAACCCCAACTCACCTCGGTGCTACCAAAGTTATCTCCGGCAACGGAGGCGCATGATAGGCATCGACCGCTTTGCTGTCAACCCAAAAATACCCCGCGTCGATGCGTTTAGTCAAAATTCAGGCAGTTAGCTGTTTTTACCGGCGACCCTGTCGCTATCTTGCTGTTTTTGGTCACAAATCACTCTTGGGTACAAACAACAAGGGCCCCCGAACGGGAGCCCTTTTTCTATGGCAATGAATCGACTTATTCGGCGGCCATGCGTGCTGCGATGTACGCCAGTATGAGGTCGATACGAGCCAGCACCCTCTCCTTACCGACCAAGGCCATCACGGCGTCGATACCCGGGGAGAGATTATCCCAGACCGGTGACGGCAATGTCCGGCGGCAAGCTTACTCGGCGGCCATCCGCGCTGCGATGTAGGCCAGGGCGCGGTCGATACGAGCCAGCACCCGCTCCTTGCCGACCAAGGCCATCAAGGCGTCGATACCCGGGGGAGATTATCCCAGACCGGTGACGACAATGTCCGACGGCAAGCTTACTCGGCGGCCATACGCGCTTCGATATAAGCCAGCGCGCGGTCGATGCGGGCGAGCACCCGCTCCTTGCCCACCAGCGCCATCACGGCGTCTATGGCCGGGGACTGACCCAGACCGGTGACGGCGACGCGCAGCGGCATGCCGACCTTGCCCATGCCCTGGCCCAGCTCGGCGGCAGTGGCTTCAATCAGCTCGTGCAGCGCCTCCGTGGTCCAGGTCTCCAGGGCCGCCAGCTTGGCCCTGGCCAGGGTCAGCGGCTCGGCCGCGACGCCGCGCAGGTGCTTCTTGGCGGCGGCTTCGTCCAGCGCTTCGTACTCTTCGAACAGATAACGGCTCTGGGCGGCCATCTCCACCAGGGTGTTGCAGCGCTCGGCCAGCAGGGTCACCACCTCAGGCAAGGTCGGCCCCTTGCTGGTGTCGATGTTCTGGGCGGCCATGTGCCATGCCAGATGCTTGGCGACATAGGCCGGATCCAGGCTACGCATGTAGTGGTTGTTGAGCCACAACAGCTTGTCGGTGTTGAAGGCGGATGCCGACTTGGAGATGGCATCCAGGCTGAACAGCTTGATCATCTCGTCCAGGGTGAAGATCTCCTGATCGCCGTGGGACCAGCCCAGACGCACCAGATAGTTCAGCAGGGCTTCCGGCAGGTAGCCGTCGTCGCGGTACTGCATCACGGACACGGCGCCGTGGCGCTTGGAGAGCTTGGCACCGTCGTCGCCCAGGATCATGGAGACGTGGGCAAACTCAGGCACAGGCGCGTTCAGTGCCTTGTAGATGTTGATCTGACGCGGGGTGTTGTTGATGTGGTCTTCACCACGCACCACGTGGGTGATCTCCATGTCCCAGTCATCGACCACCACGCAGAAGTTGTAGGTGGGGGCGCCGTCGGTGCGGCGGATGATGAGATCGTCCAGCTCGCTGTTGGCGAACTCGATGCGGCCACGAACGTGGTCATCGAACACCACTGAGCCTTCGGTCGGGTTGCGGAAGCGAATGACGTGGGGCGCATCGGCCGGGTGATCGTGAGCGGCATCCCGGCACTTGCCGTCATAGCGCGGCTTCTCGCCGCTGGCCATCTGACCTTCACGCAGCGCGTCCAACCGCTCCCGCGAGCAGAAGCACTTGTAGGCGCGGCTGTCGGCCAGCATCTCGTCGATCAGGGCGTTGTAGCGATCGAAACGCTTGGTCTGGTAATAGGGACCCTCATCCCAGTTCAGCTCCAGCCATTCCATGCCCTCGATGATGGCGTCGATCGCCTCCTGGGTGGAACGTTCCAGATCGGTATCCTCGATACGCAGCACAAACTCGCCACCCTGGCTTTTCGCATAGAGCCAGGAGTAGAGCGCGGTACGGGCACCGCCGACATGCAGAAAGCCGGTCGGGCTGGGAGCAAAACGGGTTTTGACTTTCATCTTTAAGCCTTGTGTAGAGGGCCTTGGGCCAATGCGTTAGAAAAACCGCCGCATTTTAGCACTCCCGCCCCCGGATGGGAAAACTGGACATTGATCACCCCCTTCAAGATGAGCAACCCGGATATGCAACAGGCTCTCCCCCGGGAGAGTCGAACCTAAATCCCAGCAACGGGGCCGAACAACAGGACGGTAACGCTCAGCGCTCCCAATGGGGAAATCTGGGCCTGCGCAGGGCAAGCATGAATCCCTTTCTCCCCGGACATGAGGAGGATCGCAAAACATCTCGCTATTTTCGGCTCTACTGCTAACAAAAGCTGGAGCTTTCAGCTAATCCGCCGATATTTCAGCCAACTTCACCCTACAACAAGGAACGCATGATGCAGTTTCGTTCTATTTCACACCGCATACTGGTGATGGCTGGGATCGCCATGACCCTCGCACTGGTGATCCTCATCTTGCAGACCCAATATTCGGGCCGCCAGACTCAGCAACTGACCGTCAGTTCCAGCCGCGAAGCCCTGCAAGAAGAGGCATGGCAGAAAGTCAGTGCCGAGGCCCGCGCCGAGGCGGCCGCCATCACACAACTGCTGCAAAAGGGGCTCTCTTACACCCAGCAGATGGCCAGTGTACTGACCCTGCAACAGGAGGGGCGGCTCAACCTCAGCCGTCCACAGGTCAATGATCTGCTCAAGGCCCAGCTCGCCCTCGAGCCACAGCTCTATGGTGCCTTCGCCGGTTTCGAGCCCAATGGCTTTGCTGGCGATGATGCCCTTTTCGCCGGTCAGACTGAACTGGGCAGTGACCCCCAAGGGCGCTTCGTGCCCTACTTCTATCGTGATGGCGCCAAGATAGGCTCGGATCTGCTGCTCTCCATCGAGAAAAGCGACACAGACAGCTTCGGCAACCCGGCCAACGACTACTATGCCTGCCCGAAACAGCAAGGCCAGGCCTGCCTCATCGACCCTTTCAAGGTCGACATCAACGGTCAGCAGGTGCTGGTGAGCACCATCACCAGCCCCATCATGGTCAAGGGTCAGTTCAAGGGGATAGCGGCACTGGATCTGACGGTAGACTCCATCAATCAGCAGGCCAGGCACCTCAACAGCAACATCTATGACGGCAAGGGTGAGACATTGATCGTCAGCGCCGCCGGGGTGATCACCGGCACCAGTGGCGATGCGGCCCTGCTCGGTGGCCCGGCCGCACAACGGCTCGGTCAGGAGTGGCGTCAATACCTCAAGCCAGAGGTGCAGCGCCAGGAACTCAACGAGGCATTTCGGATCTCTGTGCCCATTCAGGTACCTGGCATGCACCGCAACTGGGCCATCATCGTCACCCTGCCCTATCAGGTGGTGCTGGCCCGTGCCGATCAGCTCGAAGCTCAGCTCAACGACCTGAACCGTGCCGCCATGAGCCAGCAGCTGATAGGCGCCCTGCTGGTGCTGGGCTTGGCCCTGGCCGCCATGCTGTTTATTGCGCGCAGCATCACGGGTCCTATCCGGCAGATGGTCAGCCTGGTGGATGACATCGCCGATGGCGAAGGAGACCTGACCAGGCGACTCCAGGCTCACTCAGTCGACGAACTGGGGGATCTGGCCAAGGGCATCAACCGCTTCATCGACAAGCTACAGGGGTTGCTCGGCGATGTCCTCGGTACCGCCAGCGAGGTGAACCGTCACGCCGGTGATACCGATCGCATCGCGGGTCAGACGGATCGCAACCTGCAATCTCATCAGGCGGAGATGGAGCAGATGCTGACCGCGGTGCAGGAGATGTCCTATGTCAGTCAGGAGGTAGCGACCCATGCCAACAACACCGCCGACTCCGCCAAGCAGGCCCAGAGCGCGGCCGATGAGGGCAAGGTACGCTTCCAGCAAGTGATCCAGTCGATGCACAAGGTCGCGACGGAGGCTGGCCGGGGGGCCGAGGTGGTCGAAGGGCTGGCACGGGACAGCGAGCAGATCACCAGCATTCTCACCGTCATTCAGAATATTGCCGATCAGACCAACTTGCTGGCACTCAATGCCGCCATCGAAGCGGCCCGGGCCGGGGATCAGGGCCGTGGCTTTGCCGTGGTGGCCGATGAGGTGCGCCAGCTGGCCCGCAACACTCAGCAGGCGGTACAGAACACTCAGGAGCTGCTCGAGAAGATACGTCACAGCTCGACCAATGCCGTCTGTGCCATCAGTCTCAGCCAGCAATTGACGCAACAGGCCGTGACAGAGGCGGATCTGGCAGAGGCCGCCCTTGGCAGCATCTATCAGGCCATCGCCACCATCAATGACATGACCTACCAGATAGCCTCCGCCGCCGAGGAGCAAAGCTCTGTCTCCGAGACGGTCTCTGGCAATTTGGCCCAGACCAACGTCCTGGCAAATGACATCGCCCAGGATGCAGCCGAGACCGCCAACGCCAGCCAGGCGCTGCGTCAGGCGGCGGAACGATTACAGCAATTACTGGGACAATTCCGACTGCGCTGATAATTTTCCTGTCACGGGCTCTCCCCCTCGGGGACGAGTCCGTTTACCATAGGCGCCTGATTTGCCTGATGGCAGGCAATTGTAGTGAGAGGTAACTGCCGTGCCCACCCCGGATCGTCGCCCCCGTGGCCATAACAGACGAGCACAGCGTCATAAAGACGAGTCTCAAGGATCCCTGCTTGAACGTATCAACGCCGCCAGCCTGCCCCTGCGCCAGCAACTTGGCCAGACTCTGGGGCAGCTGAGAAACCGGGATGCCAGCCGGCCCAAGACGGATCAGGGCCGCAAGTGGCAAACCCCTCTGCCCCGCAAGCACTGCATCGCACTGCTGATCCTGGTGCCAGTCTGGTTGATCCTGCTGGCCTGGGAACCTGCGCCCAGCGCGCCGCAAGCAGCCCCCTCCGGCGTGCTCAGCGTGCCCGTCGCCATCCCGGTCCAAACCCAGAACGCGCTGCGACAGCCGCAAAATCAGGCAAAGGTTGCCGTCGAACCCGAACCGGTCAATGGCAAGTGGCTGCGGCACAAGGTGGCAGCGGGCGAAACCCTGTTCTCCCTGTTCCGCCAGTTTCAGTTACCCGGGGTCGAGTTGAGCCGCCTCATTGCCATTGAGGGACCGGACAGACCGCTGACCCGGATGCAAACCGGCAAGTCACTCAACATCCTGGTCGGAGACGATCAACGGATCCAGCGTGTCGAAATCCGGGACGACTTCCAGGTACTCTATCGTTACGATCGCCAGGGCGAGGGTTTTGCGCTCAAGGAGTAAGGCATTCAAGGCGCCGAACAGAAAAAGGAGGCTTGATGCCTCCTTTTTCATGCTCAATCCCTGCCGACAACGGCTTGATTGACCAATAGTTTTACCTTGCTCAAAAAATGAATCCTCGAAAATTGACAAGGATCCGCGCTCACGTACAATCGTTTTTGCTTTAAACAGGGACTGTTGAGCACGACTGAGACGGTTAAACAGGTCAGTCATGCCCTCCCCCTGTCTTCTAGGCAAACCCTGCCTGTACCAGGCGTTAGTTTCATTTTGTTATAGATAGGACTTACACATGTCTGACATTCGCACCGGCCAAGTCAAATGGTTCAACGAGACCAAGGGTTTCGGCTTCATCGAGCAATCCCAGGGCCCGGACGTTTTCGTTCACTTCTCCTCCATCCAGAGCACTGGTTTCAAGACCCTGGCCGAAGGCCAGAAGGTTCAGTTCACCGTGACTCAGGGTCAGAAAGGTCCGCAGGCTGAGAACGTTACCCTTCTCTAAGCAGCCGCCTTGCTAGGAGGAGATCTCTCCTCCTATTTTTCTTCTATTGCCTTCCTATATTGCCTTCCGACTCCCCTCTTCTACCTGATGCTGTTCCTTGCCATGCAAGGCTCAAGTCACTGCTGCTCGCTCTCTCTTCCTGCTTGGCACCATGAAAAACGGTGGCCTGAGCCACCGTCTTGATACTTGCGGATCCAGCAGAGCCTTATTTATCGATCTCCAGCATATGGTTGTTCAACATGAAATCGATCACCTGGGTCGAGGTCGCGCCCGCATTGCCCGTCAGGGTATCGAAGCTGTGATTCATCAGCACTATCTCCTGAGTCACCGGCGCCGCGCTGCTCTCCTTCACCTGCAGGTGCACCCCTTCGCTGTCCTGGAACACAGAGAGCAGGCTCTTCAGGGAGCTCTGGCTCTTGCTGCCATCGCTGTCGAGCAGATCGCTCAGGTCCAGCTTGTCCCCTTCGGACTTGGAGAAGTCGAGCACATAGTCCTTGGCGACCGAGCCTGCGACCGTATCCCCCTTCAGCCAGGTGAAGGCATCTGATCCCGCATCCCCCTTCAGGATGTCGTTGCCGAGGCCCCCAGTCAGGATGTCATTGCCCAAGCCGCCGCTCAGGGTGTCGTTGCCGGTACCGCCATAGAGGGCATCGTTGCCAGCGTCACCGGAGAGTTCGTCGTTACCTCCCTGGCCGAAGAGGATGTCGTCTCCCAGGCCACCATACAGCTTGTCGTGCCCGCCACGAGTATCACCTGCGACATCAAATGACTTGGCATTGCCCTTGATATATTCGTACAGCTCTACGGTGCTGGGGGCATAGCCGTTCTTCAAGGTCAGGAACTGGGTCAAGCCATCCAGTCCCTTGCCATTGACCCAGTCCGTCGGCTTGGCCGGATTGCCCGCCGCGCCCCAGGGCAGATAATCGGTGTTAATGGCATCGCCAAACAGGATGTCGCTGCCTGCACCGCCATTGACCGTATCCGAACCAACCTCTGCGGGAGTATTCGTCACCGAGCCACCCACAAGCACGGCCTGGAGATCCTCGGCCTTGGTGATAATGTCGGGTTGACCGATCGGCGGATAGTCCGTCACCTTGGCGAGGTTATCTATCACCAGCGTGGCCGACGTGTTATCCCAACCCCGACTCCAACTCCAACCGTCATCTATATCATTCAATGTAAAGACATAGCGATAATCGGCAGCGACTAAAGGACCACTGTCTATCATTCCGGTCGTATTTAAAGCACTACCGAC
This sequence comes from Aeromonas rivuli, assembly GCF_000820045.1. Lineage (GTDB taxonomy): Bacteria > Pseudomonadota > Gammaproteobacteria > Enterobacterales > Aeromonadaceae > Aeromonas > Aeromonas rivuli. The sequence continues at coordinate 39,104 of NZ_CDBJ01000021.1, forward strand.
ATTGACCCAGCTCGAGCCATTCCAGCGCTGTAATTGCACCGAGAAACTGTCACCGGAAGAAAAATCGCTATCTGTAGACAAATCAAAGCGGATGCCATTACCCGCCGCCACCGCCAGTGTTGCACTGGTAAAGATCGACGCACTGGAAGAGGCTTTATCAGTTAACTCAATCTTGTCGTTGTCTCTCACAACGGTGCCGGAGCTATCACCAGCTTTACCCCAACTGCTCGCTCTCCACACACCACTATTACTCGAGAAGTCATTCAGTATTTGCGACTGGCCATATTGACTGCTCGCACCGGCCACCTGGGTATTGTCGAAATACTTCAGGTTACCCTCCGTCACACCGGTACCTATGCCAATTGCCTTGACCTCGCTCAATCCCGACAGAGATGTAAAAGCGTCGATGGCCTTCTGCATGTCGGCATCATTCGTGGTACCACCAGACGAGGAGTCGCCGTTGTGCACAGTGGGATCGCCGTCGGTCAGGAAGTAGGTCAGGTTTTCGAATTTCAGGCCTGTCCCGCTCCCCGGCTTGGTATTGAACCACTCGGTCGCCTTGATGAAGGCATCCTCGTAGTTGGTCGCCCCATTGGCAGACAGGGTAGTGATCTTGTTGATCAGCGTCTGCAGGTTTGCCGAGTTGAGATCTTCGATCTTCAACATATTGCTGGCCGACCCGGCGAAACCGATCAGCGTCACGTTGACCACGCCATCGTGGCTGGCCAGCTGGTTGGCCAACACTTTCAGTGCATTGATCGTCAATGTCATCCGATCCTGACCTGAGCTGGGATCCTGATTCCCATTCAGGCCATATTTCATACTGCCTGAGGTATCCACGATCAAGGCGACATTGTAATTCTTGCCAGGCTCGACCGACGTCTTGATGCCACCTATATCCCCCAGCAGCACATCATCACCACCGCCGCCATCAAGGGTGTTGTCACCATTCGGATTGGCCGGTTTAATCATGAAGCCGGCGTCTGCCTCGGTAAATTTCACTTCACCCGAGATAGGTTGACCATTCATGTCGTACTCTTGCGAACCCGCCACAACGGTAACCTTGATATTCTGGCTACCGACCGGCAGTTCAACCTGCAGCGACAATTTGCCATCCTGATCCAGCATGCTGGCTGGCACCTTCCAACTGCCGTCAGCCTGCAGAGTACCGCCGGAGACCTCAGCCCCCTGCGGCAGTCCCTTGATGGTCAGCTCGGTAAAGCGCTCGCTACCGTCTGTGTCTATCAAGTCAGCATCTATCTTCAGGGTTGCAAGGTCGGCAACCTTGCTCAGTTGGCCACCCTCAAACTGGTACTTGCCATCTTGCAGATAGAGGGTTTCGACACTGTAGAAGTCATGGTTAGTCACCGCCCCAGTGACAGGGTCCGTATAGACAAGCCGGTAGTCGCAGCTGTTGGGCAAACCGGTCGTGACCAGTTTCAGCGCCTTCATCGAGCCGGGCATGTAGGCAACATCCTGGCCGTCACCGCCGTAATAGGAAGTGGTTGCCTTCAGACTTTGAGAGATAAGCGTATCGTTGCCCCCATCCCCCTGCAGCTTGACCGAGGACGTTGCATTCTTGCCACCGATCAGAATGTCATCTCCGTCACCGCCAATCAGGTGCTCATTGACGCTGGCCCCACCGATCAGGGTGTCGTTGCCAGCCCCACCGATCGCCTGGAAGCTTGTACCGCTGCCGAACTTGATCGTGTCGTTGCCAGCCCCGCCATCTACCCAGCTGCCATTGCTGGACACCAGATAATCATTCCCTCCGGTCGGGTTCGATGATGGATTTTTGCCTTGCAAGGAGTCCAGGATCTCTTCCACCTTCGCCGCACCCGGGGTCAAACCGCCACTCACCAGCTCAACCTTGAGTGTCACGCCATCAACAACTGGCTTGATATCAATAACGAACTTGGCATTGTCACTGGCATTGACGCCATCGCTGACCTGGTAATCAAAGGCGGCATAATCGCCAAACTTGTTGCCTGGAGTGCCGCCATTGTTGCCCGCAGCCGAGCTCGACTCATGAAGGTCAGGCAAGAACTGCAGCTTGCCTGCATCAATATCCCCCTTGCTGAATGTCAGCCCGCTATTCACCAGAGCCTGTGTCACTGTCTGCCATTTACCGTCAGCATCCTTGTACTGGAGCAAGCCATCGGCTGGCAGTGAAGTGATCCTGATCGACAGCTGAGCATCTGGTGTATCGGCATCGCTGGCCTTGAAATCGCTCCACTTCAGGGAAAGCGGGGTGTCTTCGGCGCCACTGGCGTAGCCGCCGGAAGTGACGGGAACGGCCAATACCAGCGCAGTATCGCTGCCCGGCAGGGAGGTGTTGCCCGCCTGGTCGGTCTGGGTCGCGGTCACCGTCAACGATGTTCCATTGCCCGGCGTCGCTTCAGTCCAGCTGATAACGCCGTTCTGATAGCCATAGCTCTTGCCATTGTTCGATTGCAGCGTGCCATCGGCTTTCAACGTCAGCTCAACCGTACTGCTGACGGCACCATTGTTGATAGTCAGCGTCACCTTGCCGCCCGCAACCAAATCAGCATGGCTGACCCCGGCACGCACCTGGATCTGATCGTTGCCGATCTCGGCCTTGGTCAGCATCTGGTCGTTGTTCACGTCGTCCACGATGACTACCGTCGGCGCACCGGTAGCTGTGGTGTCACCCATGGTGGCACTGTCTTTGCCTTCAGCCGAGACGTTACCGGCGGCATCCACGAGGGTGGCGGTAATGGTAATCTTCTGGCCATCAGCCGGACGGTCAAACTCGTAAGCCACCTTGCCGGCGCTGATGTCGGCATCGCTCAGCACACGGTCAGCCTGGCCGCTCACCTTGAGGGTGTCACCCGCCTTGGCATCGGTCGGCAGGCTGACGTTAACGTCT
>NZ_CDBJ01000022.1 GCF_000820045.1 Aeromonas rivuli
TGCTGGTGGGGGAGTCCACCACCGGGCCCGGCAACCTGGCCCTCGGCGTGGCCGAGACCGGACAGGGCACAGAACTCATGTATAAAACCATGGCCGAGGAGATGCGCTTTGCCGGGTTCAACTGCATCCTTGGACCCTGCTGTGACGTCAACTTCAATCCCAGCTCTCCCATCATCGACAGCCGCGCCTTCGGCGACCGACCGGCCAAGGTGGCACTGCACTCGGCGGCGGCGGTGCGCGGCCTGCACCAGGGCGGGATCTGCGGCAGCGGCAAACACTTCCCGGGTCACGGGGATACCCATGGTGACACCCACAGGGAGATCCCCAGGGTCGACAAGTCCCTGAATGAGCTGCGCGAGCAGGATCTGCGCCCCTTCCAGGCGGCCATCGATGCGGGGGTGGATCTGATCATGACCAGCCACATCCTCTACCCGCAGATAGATGCTCAACACCCGGCCACCTTGTCATCGATCATCTTGCAGGATCTGCTGCGCGACGAGATGGGCTTTGAGGGCATCATCATCTCCGACAGCATGAACATGGGCGCCATCGTTCATCACTACTCCCCCGCCACGGCGGCGGTGCAGGCGCTCAAGGCAGGCATCAACATGATCATGCTCTCCGAGGAGCATTACGATCACAGCGACTCCTACCTCGACAAGCAGTTCGCCATGATCCACGGCATCATGGCCGCGGTGGCGGCGGGGGACTTGGACGAGGCGCTGATCGATGCCGCTCTGGCGCGTATCGTCGCCTTCAAACTCGCCAAACTGGTGCCCATGGCGCTCTATCAAACCATCGACATGGCCGCGAGCCAGAAGGTGGCCAACACTTGCGCCAACCAGGCGTTGACCTGGCTGCGTCAGGTGCCAGAGCTTGGCGAGGGGCCACTCCATGTGCTCAATGCTACACCGGCCGCCAGCTATCACAACCTCACCAATCCCCGTGGCATAGGCCCCAATCAGCGCGAACCTGCCTTCGATCACTTCCTCGCAGCCCTGGACAACGGCACTCGCCTGGTGCGACCCCTGACCCTGGATCAGCTTGGGGCGGTGGGAGATGGCTGGCTGCTGGTGGTGACCGAAAATCACCCTCTGCCCGGCGAAGACTTCGCCCAAGAGGAGGCTCAGGCCCTGGTGCGCCGACTCAGCCTTGACGTCGAGAAACTGATCGTGGTGGCGCTGCGCAGCCCCTACGACCTGCTCGGTTATCCGGATGTGCGCTACTACCTGTGCAGCCACTCGGCCCGCCCCGAGAGCGCTCGCGCCGCGGCGCAGGTATTGAATGGCACCCTGGTGACCCAGCAGAGCCGGGCGGTGAGCCTGGTCAGTTAAGTTTTTGCTTTTCCCGCCATGAGAATGGCGGGGGATTTCTCCTAGGAGTCTGTGGTTGGGAGCTCATGGGCGATTGCCCAGTTATTAATGGACTAATACGAGGGTTCGGGATTTGAAAACCACCATGAAAATAGTGTCGGCAACCGTGTTGCTGGTATTGGCTGCCCCCGCCTTGGCGGCGAAGGGCGGTACCCAGGATTTCCTGGATGCACTGCGCAACTTTGAATCAGGTATCAATCCGGCACTGGCCGATTTCTATCTGCAAAACCTCGACAACCCCGTCTACACCTATGCCCAGGTGACGGCGCCGGGTCGTCTGGTGCGGGATTGCTCCACCGGCACCATGCTCTCCGAGCCGACCACCATCAGCGGCTTCTTCAACAAGCTGGGGGTGGGCAATATTTATAACTCCTCCACCCCGACGAATGCGGCCATGTTCAGGACCATGCAGTACAACTCCTTGAACGCGTGGGGCTTTATCGGTTATCAGTTGGGTGAGGCCGTGTTGATCGATGCCGGCTACTACAGTCCGAAACAGGTGACGGTAGATGGCAAGGAGTACGACAGCTTCTACATGTTCGTGCCGGATTCCACCTGGGCGGGTTGCAAGACCGAAGCCCTGGCCGAGATCGAGGGCTCGGGCGGCAACAAGGTCTATGTGACCGATGTCAACCGCTGGCAGGGCACCTTCGTCGGCAAGAATGGCATCAACTCCCTGGCCGACTTGCGCCTGCCCGAGAAGCAGGAGCTGGTGATGCGCGATGCCATGCACTTCAACTATCAGGTGATCAGCAAGCTGCTCAAGGACGCCAACATGACCTGGGCCCAGGCCCTTGCCAAGAGCTGGCCCGACACCGATGACAATGGTCAGCCTATTCAGGTGCAGGCCACCATGTCCGGCATCCTGGCCGCGGCGCATCTGCGTGGCGCCTGGGGCGTGGGCTCCCTGCTCACCAAGAACCAGATCACCTGCGATGAACTCGGTACCTGCATCACCAAGTACGTCTACAAGTTTGGTGATTACAACAGCCTGTTCGATACACCGGGCAACAGCACGACCCAAGGCTCGCCCTATGATGAGGTGCTGACGGCGGGCTGGGGCAATGACACCGTCATCACCGGCGGTGGCAAGGATCAGATCCTGCTCAACGAGCAGGCGAACGGTTTGACCACGGTCAACGACTTCACGGTCGGCGACGATCTCATCGTATTGCGTGGCTGGAGCATGGCCGAACCCTTGGCCGATCTGGTCATTGGCGATGTAGCCGATGGCGCCGAGTTGCAATTCGCCGGTCAGCGGGTGGTGCTCAAGGGAGTCAGCGCGGCCTCTGTGCAGGCCAATCCGGCCGCGGTCATCACCAAGTCCGACATCTATACCCTGGCCTGGAACTCGGGCAAGCAGGTGGTGCAGGGCTTCGATCCGGCGGTCGACAAGATAGCGGGCAGTGCCGGTATCGGCTTCAAACACCTGAAAGCCTATGAGACGGCCACCTCGGTGGTGATGGGCCCGCAGGCGGAAGATGGCGGCATCTACTCCTCCTACGAGCTGGTGGGACTGACCCTCAACGACATCAGACCCGAGATGTTCAGCAATGTCACCGGCAGTTACGATCGCCTCGGCTACATAGTGCCGCTCAGCTCGCTGAACTGGGGCTGGAACATGACGCTGGTGGCCAATCGCTTCGATCCGGCCAAGACGGTCATCACCACTCCGAGCAATCAGCCGGTGCCCTTCTCCGGCATCAAGCTGACTCAGGAGGGGAGTGATGTGGTCATCACCCTGGTGGAGCCTTATGCCAAGGGCGATGCCAAGAAGATAGTGCTGAAGAACACGGCGGTGAACACCATCACGGCCGCCAACTTCGCCGGCTTTAGCGGTAATTACAGCGAAGCCACCATCGACATCCCTGTCTTCTTCGACATCAGCGTCAACATAGGGGCGGGCGGTACTGTCTCCCCTGCACCGGCGAACGGCATTTTGAAAGGAAAAGGCGGCACCAACTTTACCGTCACCCTGCTGCCCAATACCGGTTACAAGGTGAAATCCCTGAGCGTCGATGGGGTGGCTCAGGCCGTGGCCGGCAGCTACACCTTCAATGCCTTGAATGGTGCTCATAGCCTGTCGGTCAGCTTCGAACCTGGCAGCAGCACCACCTGCCCGGCGAACTGGGCAACCGGCTCCGTCTACACCACGGGTAACAAGGTGACCTACAACGGCAATATCTATGAGGCCAAGTGGTGGAGCAGCGGTAACCTGCCCACGGCCGGGGATCCCTGGAAGCTGATTGGCCCCTGCAGCTAAGGTGGCATCAACCAGCATCAGGTGATGGCAATCACCCCTATGAAACAGGCCCCGCTTCGGGGCCTGTTCTTTTTGATGGCGTTGCCGCAGGGGCTTATCCGAGCTGTGCCAGCAGCTCGCCGAGCACCGGCACCACCGAGAGGACGAGCAGGAGTGCCATGGTGTAGTTGAACCACCGGCGGGCCTGGTCATGTTGTAGCCAGCGTTTTAGCAGGGAGCCAAACAGCATCCAGATGCCGACACTGGGGAAGGAGACGATGAAGAAGGTGAGGGCTATGGTGAGATTCTGGCTGTAAAAGCTCGCACCCACAGTGGTGAATGCGGCAATGGCGCCGGTGGCAACCACCCAGGCCTTGGCATTGACCCACTGGAACAGGGCCCCCTTGATGAAGGAGAGCGGTTGCTGTTGCTCCTTGCCCGTCGCCATCCCGGCCGAGCGGGCGATCAACCAGGCGAGATAGAGCAGATAGAGGGTGCCTGTGACCTTGATAAGCAGATGCAGGTCAGGCCACAGGCGAAACAGCTGGCCAAAGCCCAGGCCAACCAGCAACAGCATGATGGCGAAACCGACGCAGATCCCGGCCAGCAGTGGCAAGCTTCTCCTGACACCGAAATTGAGCCCCGAGGTCATCACCATGATGTTGTTGGGGCCGGGGGTGATGGAGGATGAGATGGCAAACAGCACCACGGCGTAGAGGTAATCCATGACAGCATCCTTTTAATAGTCCTTTTTGAATCCATTAGATGGGGGCCCATTTCGCAAATGCAATGGTGGCGCCTGTCCTGGCATTGATTGCTGAGGCGCGGGCAAGCCATGGCATGACCCGCTGAACGGCCACAAAAAAGGGAGGCCCTGCAGCAGGGCCTCCCTTGGTCAGTGATCCACCCGTCAGGATCAGACGGCTTTGCCATCTTCACGGGGGAGGGCGGGGTGAGAGGCAATCTTCTGCTCGTCCCCTTGCAGGTTCTTGATATAGACATCCATCTGGTTGAAGGAGATGTCTATGCCATTCTCCTTGAACAGGCGGTCTATGGTGCGGTTGAGCTCATCGATGGCGGGGTTGCGATCGCCGAGTTCACTCACGAAGAAACGCAGCTCATGATCCAGGGTGCTGGCGCCGAAGGTAAGGAAGTAGACCAGGGGTTCGGGATCCTTGAGCACCCGACTGTTCTCCTGGGCAGCCTGCTTCAGCAAGGTACGGGTCAGCTCCAGATCCGAGCCGTAGGCAACCCCGACCCGGGCGATGACCCGGGTGACGGTATCGGACAGGGACCAGTTGATCAGCCGCTCTATCATCAGCTGCTGGTTCGGGATGATCACCTCTTTGCGGTCAAAGTCGGTGAGGGTGGTTGAGCGGATCCGGATCTTGTTGACCGTGCCGGATATGGTGCCAATGGTGACCGTATCGCCGATCCGCACCGGGCGCTCGAACAGTATGATGATGCCGGAGATAAAGTTGGAGACTATCTGCTGCATACCAAAGCCGATACCGACCGAGAGCCCCGCGGCCAGCCACTGCAACTTCTCCCACTGCATGCCGAACATGGCCAGTGAGGTGAGGGTACCCACCCCAATCAGCACGTAGTTGAGCATGGTGGTGATGGCGTAGGCCGAGCCCTGGGCCAGCTTGAGTTTGGAGAGTACCAGCACCTCCAGCAGACCGGGCAGGTTGCGGGCCAGGGACCAGGCGACCCCCAGCAAGAAGAGGCCGGTGAGGACATCGCTCAGGCTGACGGGATATAGCACGGCATTGGCGCCAGTTCCCTCACTCTTGTGCCAGAGCACCACGCTATCGAGGTAAGTAAATACCGCGATAAGATCGGACCAGAGCCAGTAGAAGGCGACCCCGAAGATGCCAAGCAGCACGATGCGGGTCAGGCGCAGGGATTGCTGGCTCACCTCTTCCAGTGCCATGGGTTGCTCTTCGATGGCGTCGCCCCCTTCCGCATCTTCTTGCGCCCTGTGCTCACGCTTGGCCACGGCACGGCGCCAGGCGAGACGGCGGGCTGCCAGTTCCAGACCGCGCAGGGCGGTACGATAGACCAGGCTCCATATCAGCAAGAGATAGAACGACTCGATGAGCCGGCCGGTCAGCTTGAGTGCCGTGTAGTAGTAACCAAACAGCACCAGGCCTATCAGCACTATGGGGGTGAGCAGTAGCAGGAAGGAGAGCATCGACTGCAACATGCTGACACCGCTCTTGATCCTGGCCCTGAACAGGGGATAGAGCATCCAGGCGGTGGCGCCCAGCAGGATCAGGGTCAGCGCCTGGCCCAGGGCGTCATTGCCCAGGGTCGAGGGCTCGATCACGGCCTTGGTCGACAACATGATGAGTGGCATCAAGGTGAACCAGAGATAGCGAAAATGCTTGCGCTTGCTCGCCAGCTCTTCCCTGGGCAGTCGGAAGTGACTCTCGGCGATGCCCCCCGGGCGCATGACCCCGAGATAGACGCTAAATACCAGATAACCCAACGCCAGATTGAGGGTGATCTGCATGGTCAGGTTGATGCTGAGCAGACCATTGTAAGCGAGCAGCAGCCCGGCGGCGCAGATGAAGAGGGCGCCCGGCAGGGAGAGCAGGGTCATCATCAGCAGCGCCTTGGGAGTGTGCAACTGGCTGTCCTGACGGAAACGACCAAGATCCTTGTTGATATTCTGCAGGCGGGTCTTGATGGCCTGACGCTTCCACAGCAGCAGCCAGCCGATGACCAGCAGCGGCAGGGCCAGCAGGCTGACGGCAACCAGCACATCCAGCCAGGCCTTGGGGGTCAGGGTCCAGTCGCTGATCTGCTTGGCCACCTGGCTCGGCCAGGAGAGGAGCCATTTACTGTCGATTGGCTTGTTGCTGCTCACCCAGAAGATGTGTTGCTGCAGGGTCAATTCGATGGAGTTATAGATCCGTTTGATCTGCTGCTGGGTCAGCTGCAGGCTGATGGCGTTGGTCAACTGCGCATCGAGCTGGCGATTGAGCTGGTCGAGCAGCGAGATGCGGGTGTCGAGCAGGAGGGAGAGGTTCTCCCTGTCTTCGGCACTGACGGCCAGGCCACTGGTCTCGATCAGCTTGTCGAGGAACTGGTTCTTCTGGAACAGCTGATCCCGCTGCTGGCTCAGTTCGAATTGGGCAAGGTGCAGATCGGCTATCTGCTCCTCCAGGTTGCTGACCGCACTGGTGGGGGCCGCCTCCAGTTGCTGATAGAGCTGATACAGGATGCGGGAGAGCAGCAGGTTACCCTTGAGCATCTCAACCTGTTCATTGAGGTTGCGCTCGGTCTGAGTGCCCCGTTCGAGCCAGCTCTTGGCCTGCAGGTTTTTCTGCATCAGGGTGTTGAGATTATTGGTGGCGGAGATCAACTGCTTGCTGAGCTGGTGATTGGCCTCCTGCTCTTTCTGGATCAGCGGGTTGTTCAGACTGGCGACCAGCTCGCCAGTCTGCTCTGCGGTTTTTTCAGTGTTGCCGAGGCGCTTGCTACTGACTTCATTTTGCAAGGACTGCAGTTTCTGCTCTTCCAGTGCCAGGCGAGCGTTTTGATAATCCCGTTGCTTGACCGCGAGATCCTGCATGCTGGTTCTGTTATCCAGCTCCTTTTGCAGGTAGGCGAGTTGCAGGTCGAGCAGTGCTTGCTCCGCGTTGAGCTTGCCCCGTTCGGCACTGCTCACGGCATCCCCGGCATTGAGGCGGGAACGGATCTCCTGGCTACGTTGATACGCCTTGCTCATGGTGCTCTGGGCACGTTCTGGCAGGGTTTGCAGGTTGGTTATCTGGCTGGCAATGGTGCCGAGGGATTCCTGGGCATCCTGCATGCTGGCCATCACTTCTGGCTGGCGGCTCTCGAGTGCCTCCAGGCTCATGGTCGCATATTCTTGTGCGATCTGCTCCGGGCTCTTGCTCTTGTTTAGTTCATCGATCTTTGCCGAGATCTCCTTGAGATCCGAGGGGAGCGTCCTGAGACGTTGGCTCTGTATCTTGGCCTTGGCATTCTCCTTGTCGATGCTGTCGAGCAGGGAGAGGGTTTCACTGAGAAACGTCTTGTCAGCCTGTTGGCTGACCGTCAGGTTGTCCGATTTGGAGAGGGTCTCGAGCTGGCGCTGGATCGTTCCCTGTTGGGGAAGATCCTGAGCCAGGGCCTGGCCCACGGCGAGGGTGGAGAGCAGGCACAACAGAGTGGCGACTCGTTTGAACGTGAGTGAGAGCATAGGGGTTCCGTTGGTGACCATATGACGGGATGGGTCCGATCACTGATAAATTGCGCGAGATTCTAGCACTCGCCTCGGTCATCAAGCAGAGGGGATGATAAAAAAAAACGGCGCCCGCAGGCGCCGTTTCATCGGTTCAGCACGGATTAGAGTACGTGAACGGAGGCAGTGTTGGTGGTACCGCTCGGTACCAGGGCACCGGAGACCATGACGACCACATCACCCTTCAGACCCATGCCGCTTTGCAGCGCCGCGTCTTTGCCGATGCGATAGAAATCGTCGGTGGAGGCGATGCTGTCAACCACATGAGCCACCACGCCTTTGGTCAGCACCAGCTGGGCAGCGGTCTTCTTGTTGGTGGTGATGGCCAGGATCCAGGCTGTCGGGAAGTACTTGCGAATGGCCTTGGCTGACTTGCCGCCTTCGGTCGCGACCAGGATCAGCGGGGCATCCAGCTTCTGGGAGGTCTCGACAGCGCCCTTGCAGACGGCTTCGGTGATGCGCAGCTTGTTGCTGTCATTGGCAGCAGACAGGTTGGACGGCATCACGGCGTCGGTACGTTCGCAGATGGTGGCCATGATGGTCACGGCTTCCAGCGGGTACTTGCCCTTGGCAGACTCACCGGACAGCATGACGGCATCGGTACCATCCAGGATGGCGTTCGCCACGTCACCGGCTTCGGCGCGGGTCGGACGCGGGTTCTTGATCATGGAATCGAGCATCTGGGTCGCGGTGATAACGACTTTGCGAGCCTTGTTGCACTTGGCGATGATCATCTTCTGGGCGAAGATCACTTCTTCAACCGGAATTTCGACACCCATGTCACCACGGGCGACCATGATGCCGTCGGAGACAGCAAGGATCTCGTCGAAGTTGTCCAGGCCTTCCTGGTTTTCGATCTTGGAGATGATCTGGATGTTCTCGCCACCGTGGGCTTTCAGGTGCTCACGGATTTCCAGCACGTCTTCTTGCTTGCGGATGAAAGATGCAGCAACGAAATCAACGCCTTGCTCACAACCGAAGATGAGGTCGCGCTTGTCTTTCTCGGCCAGGGCTGGCAGCTTGATGGAGACACCCGGCAGGTTGACACCCTTGTTCTCACCCAGGTCGCCGTTGTTGAGCACCTTGCAGATGACGTCACGCTCGGTGATTTCGATAACATCCATGCCGATCAAGCCATCATCAACCAGGATACGGTTGCCGACGCGCAGGTCGTTGGCAAAACCGGCATAGGTCACGGCGACCTTGTCTTGATTGCCGACTACGGTCTGATCGATGGTGAAGGTGAAGGTCTGGCCGGCGACCAGAGAGACATCGTTGCCACCTTCCAGCTTCATGGTACGGATTTCCGGACCCTTGGTGTCGAGCAGGATAGCGGCTTGCTGGCCGGTTTCTGCCATGACTTCGCGCAAGTTGTTGATGCGGCCGCCGTGTTCGGCGTAGTCACCGTGAGAGAAGTTCAGGCGCATGACGTTCATGCCGGCATCCAGCATCTTGGCCAGCATTTCTTTGGATTCGGTCTTGGGACCTATGGTGCAGACGATTTTGGTCTTTTTCATGTCAGTCTTCATGGTTAAGGAGTTTCCGCCGAGTAATATACACCAGTTTCTGGATACTTTTTATGATCCAGAAACAACGTTTTGAGCCAAAAATGCCTCATTTTGCGCGATAACGTTTTCGTAGCCATAAGATTTTAGGGCCTAAAATAATGGCGTTTTTGGGGTCTAGCCCATACATGACAGATGCGTCACGGATCTGGCTGATGGGGAGTATGTAGTTAAATGACTAGCTGGCCCGACCTCTCCCCAGGCCGGCGAAAGCGTACTTTCCCCGGCCTGGGTGGGTGCGATAACCGCGATGTTGGTGCTAGAAACGATAGGGGAAACGTATCCCTATGTTGTAATCAGGAGCATCAGTCGTCAGCCCTGCCGACCAGTTGACGGCCATGGAGAGCTTGTCTGTCATGGCCCAGGTCGCCCCCATGCCAAAGCTGGCGGCATTGGCATCAGACCCCGTGACTTTCTCCATGGGGAAGCCTTCGGCGCCTTGCTCGGATTCTTGGGTGATGCGTTGGTTGATGTTGAATGAGAGGCTGAAACGCTCGTTAAGGGCAAAGGCAACCCCCAGACCATATTCGTACCAGTCACCAATCTGTATGCTGCCGGGCTGATCGCCAGGCAGATAGGAGACATCGTCAAAGTCGCCTTTGAGGCTATGGCCATAGTTCAGGTTGGCAAACAAGATGGCAGGGTCCAGGGTTCTGACCACGGAGAAGCCGGTAGAGAGTTGCCATAGGCCGTTGCCGGTGGCGAGCTCTTTGGGGGTGATCAGGTTGCCAGACTCCGATGTATCCACTCCTATGCCATAGGGATCTCGGCCGGTCGGTGCCTTGGCCCGTATGTTCCAGACCAGATCGGGCCAATTTTCATCCTCCGCCAGCACCCGATAGTAGACAGCCATGCTCAGATCGCCCAAGCCGCCATCCGTGACACTCTGCTCTTCGAAATCGCGGCTGGAATTCTCCTTGCCCGTGGTCTGGTAGTTGGTGCTGCGCAGCATGTAGGGTACGGCCAGCTCCAGTTGCCAGCGATCGTTGAGGGTATAACGAGTGACGAGATCGGCGACCCATTGATCGGAACGTACCCGATCGAGATTGATCTCGCCGAGGAAGATGGCATCAAGGGCAAGGAAACCACGCAGGGCCAGGTCTTTGCGGTTGTAATGCTGATAGGAGAGCCCGAAGTCCAGCACCCAGGCACGATCGAACACATTATGCTGCTCGATCATCAAGTCTTCCGTGCTGCGCCCCGCCTCCGGGGTACGGCGAGTCGCTTCATTTTGGGGGGCTGATGCGGTGGCGGCCGTACCAGCCACGGCCCCCGTGGCGGCGGCTGTGCCCGCTGTCTTGCTGGTTTTAACGGCCTCCAGACGCGCTTGTAGCTGATGAAGCGCCTGATTTTGCTGGATAAGTTGTTGGCGTAGCAGATCGAGTTGCTGTTGCAGTGCCTCTTCTTCCGCACTGGCCGCCCAGCAGCTGAGCGGTGCCAGCGCAATCAACACCATGGCAGACTGTTTCATCGGATCCATCCTTGTTGTTTATTGTCTTTGTATCAGCGCCATCCAATGGAGCAGAATCAATCAGCAAGGGTTTACTTACTTTAACGGGAGAGCCAGATCCGAGTCTGATTGAGTGCCCGTAAACCATCTCCTCTGACGCGATTAAGCTGCAATAAGCCCCGGCTGAAGTTGTCTCCTCGCAGACTCTGTTCCAGTTGAACATGCCCATCGGCCGAGTTTAGTTGCAGTCCCGCATAATTTCCCGAGACCCGGTAGCTAGCCGTACCAAGAGATCCCTGACTTTCATAATTGCCACTGTTTACGCTCTGGCCCGTCACCGGTGGCGCTGTCAAGGTGATGCCGGTCTGGTTGACCGAGCTATTACCACTACCTTGAAGCTGCACCACTTGAACCAGACCCGAGCCATTGATGTTGCTGGCGGCAGGCGCGGACACAGCCGCTTTTGCATCATTTTTGATGCGGATGTCGAGATTGGGGTGATTCTGGATGACGCTCAGGGTCAGATTCATGGCTGCCGTCTGCTGTGCCTGAGCGGTGGTCAGGGTCGAGATAAACTCGATGCCGAAATAACGGATCCCCTGAGGCCCGGCGTAACGACCGCGCAGATTGGCGAGTTCACTGTCGCCAAGCTCGGGAGCGAAATGCTCCGACAGGTTGGCCAGTGGATCCGAGGCTGCCAGCGCAGGGCCGGTCATGCCTGCAAGCAAGCAGGCGAGCCAAACGGAATGTAGGTTGCTCATAACTGCCTCACATTAGCTCCCTGTGCTGAAAACCAAACTCCAGCAGGGAGGTCTCGTTGATGGGCGCAAACAGGCCATCTTTTCCTCGCACTGACAGAGGGGGGGATGGATTGGCCAGGGGAGCGTCCGGACGATATCCGGATCCAATCACCGCCAGCAGGATCCCGTTCCAGCTCTTCTTGAACTCATCAAACGAGATAATGCGATTTCCCAGGGCGGGATCGGCCAGATAGACGCGATCTTGTCGATCAATGGCGCGCAGTACGGCGAAGTGCTGATAGCCACGAATATTGAGTAACACTATGGTCGGCACTCTCACCTGGCGCAGCTTCTCGTCACCAAGTCGATAGCCCCTGACCCGCATGCCGAGCATTTGCAGATACTGCTTCATGTCGAGCATGGAAAATCCATAACGCTGTACCAAAGCCGGATCGGCCATGGCCATCATGCCATCCATGACCCAGCGTTCATTGGTCACCTGGCCGTAGGAGTAACGCAATATGGTTGCCACGGCAGCGGCGCCGCAGCTGAAATCCGTATGTTGACGCTCGATATTGGCGAAGCGCCGTTCCATGATGCTCTGCACCGGCTTGTTGAAGTCGCCAAGGGCCGGGAGATGTTCCCCTATGGGCAGATTGGCCGCCCAGGCACCCTGACAGAGACACAAGATTAGTAGCCAGCGCATCGTCTCCTCCTCGCGTGTAAAAAAGGGGGCCTGAAGCCCCCTGTGCAGACTGATTACTTGGCGAAACCTGCGGCCAGCGAGAGGTTGTTCGCTTGCAGATTGTTGGTGCCAGATGCCACGTTCACCCCAATGTTGCCCACGGCGCCATTGAAGGCCCCACCATTGATGTTGGCGTGGTTGAAGGTCTCACGACTGGTGTAGGTGTTGACCACAGGAATGTAGCCAGACACAGAACCGCTCAGCTTGATATCACCCTCTTCCTCGAACTCGAACTTGCCAGGGTTTTTCTTGTTATCGTTATCGAAGTCGATATGACCAAGCTGTTTTTGTGCCCCGGGGTTGTGATCCCCGTCTATCCATACTTCCGGATAGACATCATTGGACTGCTTGCTATCGCCCTCATAGCTGCCATGAGCGTTGAGCTTCAGGTAAACAGGGTTGTAGGCCACTGTTTTGGTTGCACTCAGGCTGGTGTTGGAGGTGGCGTTGTGGGATACGTTCTGGCTATTGGCGACTGTGGCCACGGCCATGTTGCCAGTGGAGACAGTGGCGGCCATGTTATTGGCCTGGACGTTACCCGAGCCGGAAACCACGTTCACCCCGATATTGCCTGCAGCGTCTTTGAAGGCGCCATCGCCGATGCCAGATTTGTTCTGATGACCCATGTTGGTGGTCAGGTTATGACCGGCACTCTGATCGGAGAAGATCTCTGCATCAGATGATCCACCGGCAGAACCGCTTTGGCCCGGGTAACCACGACCCATGACGAACTCGGCGTCAACTGAATCGTAGGCTGCAAGGGAGGCGCTGTTGCCCTGCACGTTGGAGTCACCGGCGGCCACGTTGGCGCCGACGTTACCTGCCGCCCCTTTGAAGGAGTTATCGATCTGGCTCTTGTTTTCGGTTCTGTAGTTGGAGGTGCCAATCATAGAACTGGATTGCTGGTTATCCACCACCGCCATACCCAGCTTGTTGACATTGATGGATCCGCCGACGTTGACCCGTCCTTCATATTCAACATCCACTTCAACCTTGACCTTCTTGGTCAGGGTGGCGCCCGTTTCGTCCCTGTCACCGCCTCTTTCATTGGCGAATGCGGTACCCGACATGGCCATGACGACCGCGGCGGCTAATGAGCTGTATATAAGTCCACGCATAATGAGTCTCTCCATTGAGCTTGCCATGGGGGCCTCACCTGTGACTCCTGTATCCGCGCTCCGATCTCTTGAGCATCGGGCATGGCGGTGAAGTGTCAGGTTTAACCTCCTGTCCCTGCGGCATCAAGGCGATGCCGTTACTGCACCTGTCAAAGGCAGGGAAACCATGTTTACCGCTTGATTCCCTAGTCCCGTGACCTGATTGACCTGAATGACTCCCTTGCTTCCTGCGAGGGCGTTGCCATCCAGATAAATACTGCTTGTCGTATTCGCCGGTACCTTGCCAGTGGGCAATGTCGCGACGCTGGTACTGAGATTGATATCGGTCACCGCGCCTACCCCAGTGTCATCCCCAAGGGATAGTGCAAATGCGTTTACCTGTTGATTGGCTTCCCCTGCTCCTTGGTTGATGCCAATGAGCCCCTTGCTTTGGGTCAGTGCGGAGTCGTAAATGGCAACGCGCTGGTTTCCATTGAGGGCAGAGATAGCCTGGGTTTGCTGACTGAACTGGATGATGGCAGGACCCGAGATTGCGATGGCGGCAAGATTTCCTTGTTGGTTATTGTTGCCGGACACCATATTCACCCCCATGCTTCCTCTGATATTACTCAGAGCCTGCTGGCCTAAATTGACCTGGTTTTCAGCTCTGGTTGGGGCTGTGAATAGCAATAAAACATAAGCAGCCAATGCAATATATTTTTTCACTCTTTCTCTCCATGCGATAAGAGGGGCGAAAGAGGTAAAGCAATGCTTGTGCCACAACGTAAGCTATTGTTTTTTAATTTGTAATTTATTGTTTGTTATGTCATTTAATCTCACCAGTGAGATATGGTTTTTTTTATAATGAATAAGCTTTTGTTTATTTTGGAATTTATTGTTTCTCAGTATTAAATCTCGATTCTCATTGTTGTTGTGTCATGAGCCTATATCCGGAGTAGGTTATAGTTATCCCGTTTCAGTTCATCTAAATGGTGCCGTTTGATATCAGATTTTTTATTTCTACCTGTATACCGATAGCAAGGTGGTTGCAGGTTAGCGTCACAATCGGCACGAGCGACAGGAGGGTTCAACATGCAGGAGGAAGCACTGCTGGTTATCAATCCGTGTGCTGCGTTGGAGTCGTTGCTTGCTCAGGGGGAGTGGCGTTTATCTCGGGCCCGCTCGTTGAGCGCGGCGGAGGAGAAGTTGCATCATGGTAATTTCCCTCTGGTATTAGTGGCGATTGTTCCACAGCAGAATGAGGCCCTGCGTGCGCTCATTGCCCAGCACCCAAACCGTCTCTGGATAGGGCTGGTCGATAGGGATCTCTTGGCATCTGAGCCGGTGCGCAATCTGCTGGCGGCCTGTTTTCATGATTTTCATACCTTCCCATTGGATCCGACCCGCCTTTGTCACAGCCTGGGTCATGCCTTGGGAATGGCTCGACTCATCGAACGGCAGCGACCCAAATTGCCAGACAAGATGCGGTGTATTCAGGGACAAAGTGACGTCATCCTCCGGCTCAGGGAGCAGATGGGCCGTCTGCAACACTGTCGTCTGCCGGTGCTGGTGACAGGGCCAAGCGGTACGGGCAAGGAGCTGGTGGCGCGCGAGCTGCACTACGGCATCTTTGGGGAAGAGAGCCCCTTCGTGGCAGTCAACTGTGGCGCCATGCCTCATCAACTGATCCAGTCCGAGCTGTTTGGTCATGTGAAAGGGGCTTTCACAGGGGCTCAGGCTCACAAGATTGGCAAGATAGAGGCGGCCGATGGTGGCACCCTGTTTCTTGATGAGATTGGCGAGCTGCCCCTGGAGGATCAAGTCACTCTACTGCGCTTCTTGCAGGAGCAGTGTATCGAGATGGTCGGCAGCCACGCCTCGCGTAGCGTCGATGTCAGGGTGATAGCCGCGACCAATATAGATGTAGAGCAGGCGGTTGCGCAGGGGCGTTTTCGTGAGGATCTCTACTATCGATTGAATGTCGTGCGTCTGAGAACCCCTGCGCTGCGGGATCGCAGAGATGATGTGCAACTGCTCGCGGATGAGATACTGGCAGAGGTGCGCGGTGCGCGGCCGCTGGTCTTTTCTCTGCAGGCGCGTCATGTCATGCAGGCTTATGGCTGGCCCGGCAACGTGCGTGAGTTGCACAACAGGATACAGCGTGCCGCCGTCATGTGCGAAGGCTCGCTCATTGAAGCGCAGGATCTGGAGCTTTCCCACACTGATACCCTGCTGTTTGATGGTTCGCTCAAGGCGGCTCGCGAGGCGGCCGAGCGCCTGGCTTTGCAGCAAACACTCGCCCGTTTTCCCGATCGCCTTGAGGAGGTTGCCCGCCAGCTTGCCATCTCTCGGGCAACCCTCTATCGCCTGCTGGATAAGCACGACCTGCTGTAACACTGCCGTCACAGGGGAGAGGCATCATCATGAGGTAACCTTGAGGGTGTGCTGCAACAGGCTCCCCAATCAGAATCCGCGTCATACAGGAGCCTCCCATGGCCTGGTATCTTGCTAGCCTGTTTGTCTTGTTGTTGACCCTGCCCTGGTGGCCGCTGCCCAATTGGTCCGTGGCGCCCGTCCTCCAAGGGGATATGCAGCCCGCTGCCATGGAGCGTAT
Organism: Aeromonas rivuli; assembly: GCF_000820045.1. Classification (GTDB taxonomy): domain Bacteria; phylum Pseudomonadota; class Gammaproteobacteria; order Enterobacterales; family Aeromonadaceae; genus Aeromonas; species Aeromonas rivuli. The sequence continues at coordinate 16,085 of NZ_CDBJ01000022.1, forward strand.
CGAGCGCCAGCACTGGCTGCTGGCCCAGACAACCGCCCCGGCCGCATTGACCGCCAGCAACCCCTGATGCCTTTGACCTCCCGATAAACAGCGAGGCCACCCTTTGGGTGGCCTCGTTGGTATGGGGTCTCGTTAGCCCGCATGATGCATGGATGGGGTCATGATCCTGCGTCACTCACCCTTGGCTATCCCTTCCCGGCGCGGATCGGCGGCGCCAAACCAGCCCAGGGCATTGCGCTCTACCCCCTGCAATCCGGAGGTTTGCTCGTTCAGCACCACCTCATGACCCCGGGCCCGCAGTGCATCGACCACAAACTGAGGGGTACGTCCCTGCTCCAGCTCGGTGGGGCCATTGCGGCTGCCGAAGTTGGGCAGATTGATGGCCTGCTGCAAGTTGAGCCCCCAGTCCTGAGTGCCGAGCAGCGTCTTGCCCACATAGTTGATGATGGCCGAGCCACCTGGAGAACCCAGGCTCATCTCCAGTTGTTTGCTCTTTTTATCAAAGACCAGCAAGGGCGACATGGAGGATCGCGGCCGCTTGCCTGGCTCGACCCGGTTGGCGACCGGCAGTCCGGCGGCGCCCACCGAGGTGAAGGAGAAATCAGTCAGCTCGTTGTTGAGCAGATAACCATTCACCATCAACCTTGAGCCAAAGCCGTCTTCGATGGAACTGGTCATGGAGACGGCCATGCCTTGTTCATCGACGATGGAGATGTGGCTGGTGGAGGGCAACTCCGGGGTCGCATCCAGGCCACGGGCAATGGCCATGGGCGGTGTGCCGGGTTTGGCCATGCCCATAGACTTGTCGCTGATAAGTGCTCCACGCTGCGCCAGGTAGCCCTTGTCCAGCATGCCAGCCACCGGCACGCTGACAAAATCCATGTCTGCCACATACTGGTTGCGATCGGCGAAGGCGAGGCGCGCCGCTTCGCTATAGAGGTGAATGGCTTGCGGACTGGCGCTCAGTTGGCCATCGGCGCCCTGCACGGGTTTGAGGGCTGCCATGTCACGGCTCTCCAGCATGCCGAAGATCTGTCCCAGCGCCAGGGTGCCGGAGGAGGGGGTCGGGAAGCCACAGACTTCACTCTGGCGATAATCGAAGCAGAGACCCTCCCTGAGCTTGGCCTGGTAGCTGGCGAGATCGCTTGCCGCCAGCACCCCCGGGTTATCCGGGTGCTGATGCACCTTGGCGACCATGGCGTCGGCGAGCGGGCCGCGATAGAAGGCGTCGGGCCCCTCACTGGCCAGGGTGCGCAATACCTTGGCCAGGGCCGGGTTGGTGAGCCGGGTCCCCACAGGCTTGGGTGTGCCATCGGCCTGATAGAAGTAGGCGCGGGCCTCCTTGTCCCTGGCAAGATAGGGCTCCTTGGCCAGCAGGGTGCCCAGTCGTGGACTGATGGCAAACCCTTGCTCTGCGAGGGTGATGGCTGGCTCGAACAGGCTGGCCCAGGGCAGCTTGCCATACTGCTGATGGGCCAGGGCCAGCGCGCGTACCGTGCCGGGTACCCCGACAGAGCGTCCGCCGACGACCCCCTCATAGAAGGCCATCGGTTTGCCATCCTTCATAAACAGCTGGTCGGTGGCGGCCGCTGGCGCCGTCTCCCGGCCATCCACGGCGCTGACTCGTTGGCCGTCCCAGACCAGCATGAGGGAGCCACCCCCTATGCCGGAGGATTGCGGCTCGACCAGGGTCAGCACCAACTGTACGGCGATGGCGGCATCCACCGCCGAACCACCGGCCTTGATCACCTGATAACCGGCGTCCACCGCCAGCGGGTTGGCGGCGGCGACCATGAAGGATTTGCCTTGCCAGCCCTGCTTGTCGGTCCAGCCACTGGCGGCCTCGGGGGCGAGCAGGGTCTGGGGGGGCACTGAATAATGGAAGGCTTCCTGAGAGGCGCAACCGGCGAGCAGGCCGAGGGCGACCAGCAGGCTGAGGGGTTTGAGGAACATGACACTCTCCTTGTCTGTTTTTCCTACAGGGATAAAGAATGTGGCACAATCGAGGCTCTATGGAAAGTTTGTCTTTATACTCAAGTGGTTACAAATCTATCAATGAACCAGGGTGGCGGTGGTCAGGGAGGAGAGGATGAGAAGAGGCGTGATAGGGCTGCTCTGCCTGCTGTTGGCCGGTTGTGGTGAGCCCCAGTTCAGACCCCTGGCGGCCGGGGAAACCATACTGGCCTTTGGGGACAGTCTGACCGAGGGGCGGGGTGCGAGTCCCTCGCAGAGCTACCCCAGTGTGCTGGCGAGTCTCAGTGGCCGCCCCGTCATCAATGCCGGGGTGTCGGGGGAGCTGAGCCAAACGGGCCGAGCACGGCTACCGGCCTTGCTGGCAGAGCACAGACCGGGCCTGGTGATCCTGCTGGAGGGGGGCAATGACATCTTGCGAAACAGTGGTGAACCCGCGCTCAAGGCCAATCTCGCCGCCATGATAGAGGCGGTGCAGGGCAGCGGTGCCCAGCTGCTGCTGGTGGCCGTGCCGCGCAAGTCGCTGCTGAGTGACGGCGCTCCCCTCTATGGCGAGCTGGCGGAACATTATCAGCTGGTGCTGGACGACAGCAGCATAGGTGAACTGCTGCGCAGTCCGGGTCTCAAGTCCGATACGGTGCACCTCAATGGCGAGGGATACAGGGTGCTGGCCGAACGGCTCCATGGTTTGTTGCAGGATCGCGGCGCCCTCTGAATGGGCTCGGTTGCCAGGCGCTGCCGATTTCATGGACAAAAAAACCGCCCGAGGGCGGTTTTTCATCATCTGGTCGAGGGTTTGCGACAGATACTGGCAAGTGCGCTCAGATGGACTGCTCTTCACCACCTAGCACCGCGAACAGCGCCGGGATGAACTGGGCCAGCTCGGCGGTCACCAGGGCGAAGTCGGCATCCAGACGAGCGGCCGGATCCTCGCTGGTCACATCGTCGTTCTGCTCGCGCAGCTCCTCGCTGAACTTGAGGCGCTTGATGGAGAGATCGTCCCCCAGCACGAAGCTCAGGGTCTCCCCCCAATTCAAGGCCAGCTTGGTGACCAGCTTGTCGTTGGCGAGGTGATTCTTGATCTCGTCAGTCATCAGATCCTGCTGCTTGCAGCGGATGATGCCACCATGTTCCATGGCGCTGCGCAGCTCTGCTTCATCTTCCAGGGTGAAGGGGGCGGGCAGGTTCCCCTCGCTGAGCCACTCGGTCATGGTGATTTCGGGCGGATTCTTGAGGGCTACCGGCACCACCGGCAGGGTGCCGATGCTCTTGCGCAGCAGGGCCAGCAGATCGTCAGCCTTCTTGGCGGAGCCTGCATCGACCACCATCAGGTTATCGGCCGGGTTTATCCAGGCGAAGGTCTGGCTGGTGCGGCTGAAGGCGCGCGGCAGCAGGGTATGCATTATCTCCTCTTTCAGCGCCTCCTTCTCTTTCTTCTTCAGGGCGCGGCCCTGCTCGAATTCGATCGCTTCCACCTTCTCGGCCAGCATCTCCTTGACCACGTTGCCGGGCAGCATCTTCTCTTCCTTGCGGGCGCAAAGGAGGATGTGGCCAGCGGCCGAGTGGGTCAGGGTGGCGCCGAACTTGCCGAGGGGCTTGACCCAACCGAACCGGGAGATGTCCTGGCTGCCACAGGGGGTAAAGGCGCAGGCCTCAAGCTGGGTCTCCAGCTCGTCGACACTCAGCTCGAAGGGGCGGGTAAAGCGATAAATCTGCAGGTTTTTAAACCACATGGCGTCCTCGGTCGTAAAGATTGTCCGGCGGGCATTGTACTGCAAAGCGGCGCTTTGTGATCGACCAATCACTCCGGTGAGAAAAATCGGACGGCGCTCACAGGCCAGGGTGCTGGCCGAGCAAGGGGCAGTCGAGGTCTCCTAGACTGCCAGAGTTGGCTGACGGATAAGGATGAAGAGATGCTCAGAGCGAGTCGGGCGCAGGACATGGATGCCATTATGGACATCTGGTTGCTGGCTTCCCTGCAGTCCCACGATTTTGTCGATGCCTCCGTCTGGTGGCAGGCTCAGGAACTGCTGCGCAGCCGTTACCTGACCCGGGCCGAGGTGTGGGTCTATGAAGACGATGGCGAGCTGCAGGGATTCATCGCCCTGGTCGACGATTATCTGGCCGCTCTGTTTGTGCGCCCGGATAGCCAGGGGCGGGGCATAGGCCATGCCTTGCTGCAAAATGCCAAGACCCAGGTCACCAGCCTGCATGCCAGGGTCTTCACCGAGAACGATCCTGCGGTGCGCTTCTACCGCCAGCATGGCTTCGTCATCGATGGCGAGGAGCCGGATCCCCTGACCGGTCATGGCCAATACCGGATGCACTGGTTCGGGGCTTGAGCCGTTTTTCTTTATGGCACCCTTGAGTCCCACCCTTGCCGAACAGGCATGGGCTAAGGCACCATGACGTCAATATGGGCGCCTGACGCCTTCGCTTAATTGAGCCGCAACGCCATGAAAATCCTGCATACCGCCGATTGGCATCTGGGCCATCAGCTCCATGGCCATGAGCGCCGTTTCGAGCATGATGCCTTCCTCGACTGGTTGGCCGATACCATCAAGACGCGGCAGATAGATGCCCTGCTGGTGGCCGGGGATCTGTTCGATACCGCCAATCCCCCCGCCAGTTCCTGGCAGCAGCTGTATGGCTTTCTGGCAAGATTGCGCGCCGATATGCCCAGGCTCAACCTGGTGCTGGTCGGTGGCAACCATGACTCCCCCTCCAAGCTGGATGCCCCCCATGAGTTGCTGCGGGCCTTCAACTTGCATCTGGTGGGCAGCATCAGTCGGGATGAGGGTGGGCAACTGGAAACTGACCGCCTGCTGGTACCACTGCATGACAGGGAGGGCAAGGTGGCCGCCTGGTGCGCCGCCGTGCCCTTCTTGCGCAGCAGCGACCTCAGACCCGAGGCCTTGGGGGAGGGGCAGGACAGGCTGATCGAAGGGGTGCGCCAGATCTATGATGAGCTGCTGGCCGAGGGGCGGGCCCGCTGCGAGCCCGAGCAGGCCCTGATCGCCATGGGCCATGCCTATCTGGCCGCGGGTCAGCTCTCCGAACTGTCCGAGCGGCGGGTGCTGGGTGGCAACCAGCATGCCCTGCCTGCCGACATCTTTGCCGGTGCCGATTACACGGCGCTCGGTCACTTGCATCTGGCCCAGCGTCTGGCCCCCGGCGTGCACTACAGCGGCTCGCCGCTGCCCCTCTCTCTCAATGAGGCCAACTATCGTCATCAGGTGCTGGAAGTCACACTGGAGGGTGGCAAACTGGTGGCGGTCGAGCCCATCTTGGTGCCACGAAGCGTCGAGATGATACGGCTGCCCGAGAGCGAATTGCATGTCGCTCTGGAGGCGATCGCGGCGCTGGACCTGGCCGATGCCCCCCAGCAGGCGCAACCATTCCTGGAGGTGAGGCTGCTGCTACCCAAGCCAGAGGCCCGCATTCGCGAGCGCATCCTCGCCGCTCTGGCGGGCAAGCCGGTACGCCTGGCCAAGATCAGCACCCGCTATCAGGGCAGCGGGCAGGGGCTGGCCGATGGCGGCCAGCGGCGGCGCCTGGATGACATCGCGCCTCAGGAAGTCTTTACCCTCTGCTATCAACGTCAGTTCGAAGGGGAACCAAGCGAGGCGCTGCTCGCCTCCTTCGACGAGATCCTCACTCAGGTCAGGGAGGCGAAGTCATGAAGATCTTATCCCTCGCCGGGGAGAACCTGGCCAGCCTGACCCAGGCTTTTCACATCGATTTTGACAAGGATGCCCTGGGCGCTGCCGGCCTGTTTGCCATTACCGGCAATACGGGCGCGGGCAAGAGCACTCTGCTCGATGCCATCTGTCTGGCGCTCTATGACAGGATGCCGCGTTTGATAGGAATGCGTCAGAATGTCGAAAAAATTGGTCGAGCGGATGAAGACGAAAAAGAAAAATTAACAGCAAATGATGTTAGAAACATCCTCAGTCGCGGCCACGCCAGCGGTTTTGCCGAAGTGCAGTTTCGCGGCTGCGACGGCCGCGTCTATCTGGCCCGCTGGGCGGTGCGCCGGGCGCGTAATCGCTCCGAAGGGCGATTTCAGACCCAGGAACGCAGCCTGACCGACGTGGCGTCGGGCCAGGTGTTTTCCGGTAGCAAGCGCGAGCTGCAAGAGCGGATCGACGAGTTGGTTGGGCTCTCCTGGGAGCAGTTCCGCCGCGCAGTCATCCTGCCACAGGGGGAGTTTGCCGCCTTCCTCAAGTCCGATGCCAACGAACGCTCCGCCTTGCTCGAGCGCATGACCGGCACCGAGCTCTACTCAGCCATCTCGGTACAGACCTATGAGCGGGCCCGGGCCGAGCAGCAGATGCTGGCGACGCTGAGGGAGCGGCTTGGCGACATAGCGCTGATGGACGAGGCAACGCGCACGCAGTGGGCCGCGCAGCAGCAGAGTCTCTCCGCCAGCCTCACGCTCGCCCAGCAAGAGCGCCAGCTGTTGCAGGATTTGCGCGATCTCAACGATCGTATCGCTGCCCTGCGCCAAGCCTGTCTGGAGGGGGAGGCCTCACTGGCGGATGCCGAGGTGGCTCATGCTCAGGCGGCGCCCGAGCGAGAGGCGTTTGGCCGCGCCGAACAGGCTCAGGTGGCCCGCGCCGACCACGACGAGCTAGCCCGTCTCGATCTGGAGGCGCAGCAGCAGGAGCGGCTCATCGACCAACTGAGGCCCGAGCTCGAACGGGCCGAGCAGGCGCAGCAGCAAGCCGCCCAGCTCGAACAGCAGCTTATTACGCAAAGAGCGGCCGCCGAGCGGGAGTGGGGGGCGTTGCAGCCCGAATTCAAGCGGGCGCAAGATCTTGATACCCGTATCCGGGAGAAGACCAGCCAGTTGCAGGAGATCCAGCAGCAGGGCAAGCCGGCGCGCGAGCAGCAACTCAAGCTGCAGCAGGAGTGGCAGCAACAAAACGAGCAGAAGCAATCCCTCGAGACGCGCCGTCAGCTGCGAGCAAGCTGGCTCGAGGAACGCAAGGGGATGGCCCCCTTGGCCCGTCAGTGGCAGCCCTTGCTGGCCGCCATGCAAGACTGGGCCGAGAGCCGGGGGCAGTTGCAGCGCGTGATCCAGCGTCGTGCCCAGGGAAGCGAGACGCTGTGCGAGCTCAATGCTCGCCTGGAGCAGGGACAGCAGGAGCGCGATCGCGGGCAACAGGAGTGCGCGGCCTTGCAACGGCAGCACGATGAGTTGCAGGCTCAGGAGTGGGACGCTCAGGTCGCCAGGGCGCAGGAGTTGCGCCAATCCCGGACCGAGCAGTTGGGGCAGGTGCGCGCATTGTTGGCGCTGACGCAAGAGGGCCGCCACCACAGCGAACAGCAGGCGCGGCTGCAGCAAGAGACGAGCCTGCTCGAGCAGCAACTGGCACGGCTGGCCGCGCAACATGGGGAGCGGGAACCCGAGCTGGCACGGCTCGTCATCCAGCGTGATGAGGCGCGCCATGCCCTGGAGCGGGCCCGTGCCGTGGTCAGTTTCGATCAGCATCGCCATGTGCTTCAAGATGGTATTCCGTGCCCGCTTTGTGGTTCAGAGGCTCACCCTTACCGCCAGAGTCAGCCTCAGGCTGCGGGTATCCTGGCCCAGCAGAGCGAACGGGTTCACCAGCTGGATCTCGAATGTGAGCGGCTCAACCGTCAGCATCTGCAAGGGGAGATCGAGCGCGCCGAACTGACCCGTCAGCTGGCCGCCCACCAACAACGTCATCCCGAGCTGGCCGCGAGAGCCACACAGCTCAATCAACGCTGGGGAGAGCTGGGAGGGCGCAAGCTGCTGGGGCACGACCTGCCGACTAACCCCAGTCCAACCGAATGGGGCGAATGGCAGACGCAACTGCTGACCCAGGAGAAGGCTCTGGCGCTGAGCCTGGCGACTGGCCTGGCGCAGTTGCAACAAGCCCAGCGGGAGCAGCAGCGACTGGCGGAGCTGCGGGATCAGCTGACCAGACTCAATGTTCGTCAACAGCAGTGTGAACAGCAGCTGCACGAAGCCGAGCGCCAGAAGATAGCGCTGGAGGGCGAGCTGAAGGCGCTGGCCGAACAGGAAAGCGCCCTGGCACAGCGACTGGTGCAGGGGGAGGCGCGGCTCGATCAGCAGATGGGCGTCGAGCCCTGGCGCCAATGGGCGGAGGCGGCGCGTTGGCAGGAGTGGCAACAGACTTGCGAGGCCTATTTGCAGAGCCAGAGCGAGTGGGAACAACTGGGCAATGAGCTTGCCAGCCTGACCCCCATCCTCAGTGCACAGGCGGTGCGGGTGCAGAGTCAGAACGATCTGCTGCACAAGCTGACGCTTGACTATAAAGAGGGCGATCAGCAACGCCAGGTGTTGCTGGCCAGCCGCGAGGCGTGCCTCGATGGTCGCGCCATCGCCGTGGTGGAAAGTGAGTGGCAGCAGCGATTGCAACAGGGGGTCACTCAGCTCGAGGAGGCGATGGCTGCCCTGCATGCCTCAAGGGAGCGTCAGACCGAGCTAAAGACCCGGTTGACCCATCTCGAGCAGGACAGGCAGCTGAGTCGCCAGCGGCAGCGTGAGGTGCAGGGGCGCTGGTCGGCCCGGGCCAGCGCGTTGGGCATCCCGGAAGATGATCTGCGCCAGCTGCTGGCCATCACGCCGGATGAGCTAAAGGCTCGCCGTATCGCATTGCAGCGCCTGGACGATGCCCTGGCCGAGGCACGTACCCGGCTCGGCGAACGCCAGCGGGCACAGGCTCAGGAAGAGGCGAAGCTGGCGCGCTATCGCGTGCATCATGGGGAGTTGGCGGCGCTGAGTGCCGAGGCCCTGAGCCAGCGGCTTGCCGAATGTGAGACCCGCTGCCGCGAGCTCGATGAGCAGCTGTTTGAGTGCCGCAGTCAACTTGCCCAGGCCGAGGTGGCTCGCCAGAAGGCGGGTGAGCTGCAGGCGGCGTCACAGCATCAGCAGGGGGTGGCGGATCATTGGCAACAGCTGTCGGATCTCATCGGCCAGGCCAATGGTGCAAAATTCCGTACCTTCGCCCAGAGTCTGACCCTGGAGCGCTTGCTGCTCGAGGCCAACGCCCAGCTGAGCGACTTGTCACCACGTTATCGGCTGGAGCGGGTACCGGGTACCGATCTGGCGCTGCAGGTGGTCGACCTCGACATGGGAGATGAGGTGCGTTCGGTCGACTCCCTCTCAGGCGGCGAGAGCTTCCTGGTCTCCCTGGCTCTGGCCCTGGCGCTCTCCAGCCTCTCCTCGAAGCAGACCCAGATAGAGTCGCTGTTTATCGACGAGGGGTTCGGTACCCTGGATCCGGACAGCCTGGACCTGGCCCTGGCCAGTCTGGACTCCCTGCAGGCGGCGGGGCGCCAGATCGGCGTCATCTCCCATGTCCAGACTCTGGTTGAGCGCATCGGGGTACAGATCCGCATCGAGGCCCTGGGTGGGGGAGAGAGCCGGGTAGTCTTGCCCTGAATGGTTGCCAGCCGCGACGATTGCTGGATCAACATGGCGTAGTGGAGGTGGAAGTGGAAGTGGAAGTGGAAGTGGAAGTGGAACCGTGGAGCAATGCGCCGGTTTGCCATCAGGGATGCCAAACCGGCGGTGTGACTCCCACAGGCTGGCATCCGTGCTGTCTGGGGGGAAGGTGGGAAGTCGGGGAGCCATGTCGAGTGCTAGCCTGGTTGGGGCTTGGCGAACAGATATAAAAAAACCGACGCCTTGGCGTCGGTTTTCATCGTCAGGCCTGGGCCAGACTTATTTCTTGATGCGGATCACCGGGGTCTCACCGACGGTCACGGCACCAGTCATCTTGATCAGCTCTTTGATCTCATCCATGTTGGAGATGACAACCGGCGTCAGAGTAGACTTGGCTTTCTCTTCCAGCAGGGCCAGATCGAACTCGATGATGGTGTCGCCGCGTTTGACCTTTTGGCCTTCCTGGGCGATACGAGTGAAGCCTTCGCCTTTCAGTTCAACGGTATCGATACCGAAGTGAACGAACAGCTCGATACCAGTGTCAGACTCCAGCGAGAATGCATGGTTGGTCTCGAAGATCTTGCCGATGGTGCCGTCGCAAGGGGCAACCATCTTGTTACCGGCTGGCTTGATGGCGATGCCGTCACCAACGATCTTCTCGGCGAATACTACGTCAGGCACGTCTTCGATGGGGACGATCTCGCCAGACAGGGGGGCAAAGATTTCGATGCCGCCGGTGTCAGAGCTGTCATCGGAAACTAGCTTCTTCAGTTTATCGAACAGACCCATAGTAAAAGCTCCTAAAGATGATTATCGCTGTTTGCAGCCGATCTTAGCAGACTGCTTTCTGCTTTATAAAGTTATCTACACAGGCTTCGATTTCGGCGGCGGTGGCATAGCTCAATGCTTGATCTGCCATGGCCTTCACATCTTCGAAGTTAGTGTTGCGAATGAGCTTCTTGATGCGCGGTACAGAGATGGCGCTCATGGAGAATTCATCCAGACCCATACCCAGCAGCAGCAGGGTGGCGCGTTCGTCACCAGCCAGTTCACCACACATGCCAGTCCACTTGCCTTCGGCGTGGGATGCATCGATCACCATCTTGATCAGCGTCAGGACGGAAGGCGACAGCGGGTTGTACATGGCGGAAATCATTTCGTTACCACGGTCGACGGCCAGGGTGTACTGGGTCAAGTCGTTGGTACCGATACTGAAGAAGTCCACTTCCTTGGCCAGATGATGAGCCATCACGGCGGCGGCTGGGGTCTCAATCATGATACCCACTTCGATGGATTCATCAAAGGCTTTACCGTCGGCACGCAGTTCGGCTTTGAGCTGTTCCACGGTGGCTTTGAGGCTGCGGAACTCTTCAACCGAGATGATCATCGGGAACATGATGCGCAGTTTGCCGAAGGCAGAGGCACGCAAGATGGCCTTCAGCTGAGCGTGCATGATCTCTTCGCGATCGAAGAAAATGCGGATGGCACGCCAGCCCAGGAAGGGGTTCATCTCTTTCGGGAAATTCATGTATGGCAGTTCTTTGTCGCCGCCAATGTCCATGGTACGGACGATGATCGGCTGATCCGGCATGGCCTCTGCCACTTCTTTGTAAGCCTTGAACTGCTCGTCTTCGGTCGGCAGCGCATCGCGATCCATGAACAGGAACTCGGTGCGGTACAGACCGACGCCCTCGGCGCCATTGCGGATGGCACCCTCGGTATCCTTGACGGTACCTATGTTGGCGCAGACTTCGACCTGATGACCATCAAGGGTGATGGCGGGCAAGTCTTTGAGCTTGGCCAGCTCATCTTTCTCGGCCTGGAACTGGGCCTGGAACTTCTTGGCGTCGCTCAGCTGCTCCGGGCTCGGATTGATGATGACCTGGTTATTGATGGCATCCAGCACCAGCATGTCGCCATTGTTGACTCGACGGGTGATGTCATTGGTGCCCACGATGGCCGGCAGCTCGAGGGAGCGGGCCATGATGGAGGTGTGAGAGGTACGGCCACCGATGTCGGTGACAAAACCCAGCACATATTTCAAATTGATCTGGGCAGTTTCAGACGGGGTCAGGTCGTTGGCGACCAGGATCACCTCTTCGTCTATGGTGCTCAGGTTGACCACGGCGATGCCCAGTGCGTTCTTCACCAGACGGGTGCCGATGTCACGGAAATCGGTGGCGCGCTCACGCAGATAGGGGTCATCCAGGTCGGCCATCATCTTCGCGTATTGCTCGATGACCTCAAAGATGGCCTTGTCAGCATGGGCCTTGTTGTCCTTGATGAAGGATCTGATATCCCCTTCCAGCTCCTCATCTTCGAGCAGCATGATGTGGCCTTCGAAGATGGCCTCTTTTTCCTCACCAAAGGTGCGACCTGCCATCTCTTTGATGGCTTCCAGCTGGGTAGCTGACTTGGTGCGAGCTTCGAGGAAGCGGTTGATCTCGGTATCTATCTGTTCGGCAGAAATCTTGCTCTGATTGATAACGATTTCATCTTCTTTGAGAAGAAGCGCCTTGCCGAATGCGATGCCGGGGGACGCAGGAATGCCAGATATCATAATCCTTCCTATTAAAACGACTGTGGGGGAGGAGTGTGAGCCGGATTACTCCAGCTCGTCCATCAGGGCGACCAGCTTCTCAACGGCTTTCTGAGCGTCCGGGCCATCGGCCTGGATGGTGACGTTGGTACCCTTGGTCAGACCCAGAGTCTGCAACTTGAACAGGCTCTTGGCGCTGGCGGACTTGCCACCGGAGACCACAGTGATCTCGCTTTGGAATTCTTTGGCTTCTTTCACGAATTGCGCTGCCGGACGGGTGTGCAGGCCGTTTTCAGCAGTGATAACTACAGACTTCTCGTACATGGTTCACCCCATATTATTGATATTTTATAGTCTGAAGGCCGCTTTGAGGCTGCTCTTTCAGACCGTTTAAGTATGCATATGTTGTAAAGTAACGAAATCAGACCTGCAATAGCTTAATCCAGGTCAATTTTCTGTTCAGTATTTGTAGTCTTGGTCGGATTTCCTGGAACGCTGTGCTGCAAGCCGCGCTATACCTAGCTTGTCGTTATTTTATAACGAAAAATAACACTTTGTTACTTTGTGAAACCTGACCCGCAAAAAGTGCGTGACGCCGCACAGGATATGAGATTTATCACAGAATGTCTGCTTTTTTTGTGGCGCGCTTATTTGTTATTTTACCCCAAAAAATAAGGGGGTCGAGTGGCGCTGTTTGGCGATAAGTTTAGCGCAAACAAAAATGGCGCCCACTGTGGGCGCCATTTTTATGGAAAACAACATCATTTACTGTTGCAGCTCTTGTTCACTGAACACACCCGCAAACAGGGCGCTGGAGAGATAGCGCTCGGCAGCACTCGGCAACACGACCACTATGGTCTTGCCTGCAAATTCGGGCAGTTCTGCCAGACGGGCGGCGGCCACGACGGCGGCGCCTGAGCTGATCCCCGCCAGAATGCCTTCCTCTTCCATCAGGCGGCGAGCCATCTCGATGGCATCATCGCTACTGACTTGCTCGACTCTGTCCAGCAGGGCCAGATCCAGGTTGCCCGGGATGAAGCCGGCGCCGATGCCCTGGATCTTGTGGGGACCAGGCTTGATCTCTTCTCCAGCCAGTTTCTGGCTGATGACTGGGGATTCGCTTGGCTCGACCGCGACCGAAATGATGGCCTTGCCCTTGGTCTGCTTGATGTAGCGGGAGACCCCGGTGATGGTGCCGCCGGTACCGACCCCGGCCACGAACACATCGATGTCGCCATCGGTGGCTTCCCAGATCTCGGGGCCAGTGGTCTGCTCGTGGATCTCGGGGTTGGCCGGGTTTTCAAATTGCTGCAGCAGTACAAACTTGCCTGGTTCGGATTCGAGGATCTCATTGGCCTTGGCGATGGCGCCCTTCATGCCAAGCGGCCCCTCGGTCAGCACCAGATTGGCACCGAGGGCCTTGAGCAGCTTGCGGCGCTCAAGGCTCATGGTGGCTGGCATGGTGAGGGTGATGGGATAGCCACGGGCCGCAGCCACGAAGGCCAGAGCAATACCGGTATTACCGCTGGTGGGCTCGATGATCTCTTTGCCCTTGGTCAGTACACCGCGCTTCTCTGCATCCCAGATAAGGTTGGCGCCGATGCGGCACTTGACGCTGAAGCTGGGGTTACGGCTCTCGATCTTGGCCAGCACTCGGCCTTTGGTAACACGGTTGAGACGAACCAGCGGGGTCTGACCTATGGTCTGGCTGTTGTCCTCAAAAATCTTACTCATGGTGCTATCCCTGTTTGTTACGGCGATGAAACAAGATTACTCTGAGATTCCTGAATGAGAAGTGACGTTTTGTTATAACAATATGTTATTACAAGATATAGAGCTTATACCCTCTTATCTGAATTAATCGCCGACCATCATCCGATGGTCAGTTATAACGAAACCCTGAACGATAGCAGAGTGTCGCGCGCTGGCGCCTGTTCTTCCGTCGGCCCGGCTCTGCCTCACCTCGACCCTACCCGATAAGCCGGGACTGCACCCGGCACAGGAGCAAAGATGACCCAGATAGTGATCAGTGGCAGCGGCCTCTATACCCCGCCCCACGCCGTTAGCAACGAGGAGCTGGTCCAGGCCTTCAACCAGTATGTGGATCTCTACAACGAAGAGAATGCCTCCGCCATCGATGCGGGCCAGCTCGATGCCAAACAGCACTCCAGCAGCGATTTCATCGAGAAGGCCTCCGGCATCAAGAGCCGCTTCCTGGTGAGCCGGGAAGGGGTGCTGGATCCCGACATCATGCAGCCGCTCTTGGCCGAGCGCCCCGATGAGCAGCCCTCCATCATGGTCGAGATGGCGGTTGCCGCCGCCGAGCAGGCGCTGATCGCCGCCGGTCGCAAACCCGAAGAGATAGACCTGGTTATAGTGGCTGCGTCGAACATGCCGCGCCCCTATCCGGCACTGGCTATCGAACTGCAGCACTATCTTGGGGCAAGCGGCATGGCATTTGACATGAATGTGGCCTGCTCCTCCGCCACCTTCGGCATCAAGACGGCGGCGGATCTGCTGGCGGCAGGGACGGCCAGGCTGGCCCTGGTGGTCAATCCGGAGATCTGCTCGGGTCACCTCAATTTTCGCGACCGTGACAGCCATTTCATCTTCGGCGATGCCTGTACCGCCGTCTTGCTGGAGCGGGAGACCGATTGCCAGGTAGCGCAACCCTGGCGGCTGGTGGGCAGCACGCTGACCACCCAGTATTCAAATAACATCCGCAACAACTTCGGCTTCTTGAACCGGCTCAGCCCCCGCACCCGTTATGGCGACGACAAGCTGTTTCGCCAGCAGGGGCGCAAGGTGTTCAAGGAGGTATTACCCCTGGTCTGCGACCAGGTTGAGAGACAGTTGGCGGCTCAGGGCTGGCAGGCCGGGGAGCTTTCCCGCCTCTGGCTGCATCAGGCCAATCTCACCATGAACCAGTTCATTGGCCGTAAATTGCTGGGCCATGACGCCAGTCAGGAGGAGGCTCCCGTCATCCTGGACCGCTACGCCAACACCAGCTCGGCGGGCTCTGTCATCGCGTTTCATCTTCATAACCAGGATCTGCCCAGCGGCGCCCGCGGGGTGCTCTGTTCATTTGGCGCCGGTTACTCCATCGGCAGCCTGCTGCTCGAGCGGGGATGATCCGGCGCCTGAGTCGACTGTTTCAGCGCAGCAAAAGGGGCCCTCGATGGGCCCCTTTTTATCAGGCAGAGATCCTGAGAGTCAGATTGCCTCGATGGAGAGGACCTCGCACTCGGGCTCTGTGATACGAAAACGCACCTCGAGGTCGAACAGGCGCACCCCGTACAGTTTCTCATCGGCTTTGCCTCGCTTGTAGGTGGGGCGGGGATCCTGTGCCAGCACTTCGGCGATCAGGGTCTCAAGCTCGGGATGCACTTGCTGCAAGGCGGACAGCGCCGCCCGGGCCTGCTCGGCAAAGTGCACCGAGAGCAGCCCTTGGGGCGCGTCAGGGGCAAAGCCTCCCCGGGCATCGGGCAGGCTGTCGGCATAGGGGATGTAGGGTTTGATATCGACGATGGGGGTGCCGTCGAGCAAGTCGACGGCACCGAGCTCGAGCCAGAGTTTGCCGCGTGCGCGGCCGACGCCAAGCAGTTCCACCACGGAGAGACCCAGCGGATTGGGGCGGAAGGTGGAGCGGGTGGCGAAGACGCCGACGCGCTCGTTCCCGCCAAGGCGAGGCGGGCGCACCGTCGGGTGCCAGCCCTGGGCCATGGTCTGGTGGAACACGAAGCTGAGCCAGAGGTGGGAGAACTGCTCTATGCCGCGCAGCACATCGGGCTGATCGTAGGGGGGCAGCAACTCGAGCCGGGCGCGGGCCGATTTGACCAGACCGGGCTGGCGAGGGATGGCGAACTTCTCCTTGTAGGGGGAGTGGATCACCCCCAGGGTATCTATCTCAAATTTCACGCGGCGCGCCCCTGCATGGTGGAAAACCGGGGCAATCTAGCATAATCCGCCGATAAAGGCATGGATGCGGCAGGAAGCCTGGCCCGGCGCTGGGCGCCATTGGCGCAAGCACCGGACCCGGCTATAGTGCTGGCACCGCTGATCCCCAGATCCTGCTTCGAGGAGTGCCCATGATCATTGCCCCTTACGCCGCTTTGCTGGCTTGCCTGTTCATCTATCTGAGCCTGAGGGTGGTGCGGCTGCGTCACCGCTTCCAGGTGGCGGTGGGAGATCATCAGGAGCCGCTGCTTACCCGTGCCATTCGCGCCCATGGCAACTTCGCCGAGTATGTGCCGCTCTGTCTGCTGCTCATCTTCTGCTTCGATGGCCTCGGTGGCCCCATTCCCCTGATCCATGGCCTCTGTCTGTCGCTGTTGCTGGGTCGCGCTTTGCATGCCTATGGCATCAGTTCGCCAAAAGAGAATTTCAAGTTCAGGAGCAGTGGCATGGTGATGACCTTCATCGCCCTGCTGGGAGCGGCACTGGGCATCTTGGCGCTGACCCTGATAGACCTGCTGTGATCGCGGTCTCGATAAGGGGGAGGGGGAATGCAATCACCCCGGCGAGGCCGGGGTGAGGTGTCATTTCTGTTCGGCCACCTTGAGGGCCTGGCCGTAGCAGATGACCTGCTTGAGGCAACCGGGGATGTCGCTGTACTCGGCACACTTGTCGATGGCGATGCCATTGCCACCCATGTCCGCAGCCCGGCGCCGGGCCAGAGTGCGCGCTTCCCCGGCGTTGGGGACGGGCTGGTTGGCATCGGTTTGGCAGGATTCGCCCTCGACGGTGCCAAGGTAGAGATAGTTCAGCTCGGCAAGATCGGCCTGCTCATAAATGGTGACACTGCCCGGTTTGAAGTACTCGTCAAAGTTCTCCTTGTCCAGGTTGCTATTGAAGGCGTAGTTGGCGCAGCCGGAGGCGAGCAGGGGCATCATCAGGATCAGGGGTTTCATGTCGATATCTTGTTGACCAGTGAGGCAAACATTATAGGGGCCAGTCGCCACCGGCGACCAGTCCCTATTTCTCGGTGTGTGACCAGGATGGCGACGCCAGTCACCCGCTGGGTCCCTCAAAGAGTCAGACCGGCGCCAGGCGTCGATGCAGGCTCTGATAGTAATCATCGGCCAGCAGTGCTTGATGCGGGGCACACAGACGGATTTGACCCTCCTCCATCAGCGCTATCCTGTCCATCTGCTCCAGGCCAATCAATCGGTGGGAGATGAGCAGCATGGCGCGATCGGCACCCAAGCGCATCAGCAGCGCCATGATGTCGCGCTCGGTCTGGCTGTCGAGCCCCTCGGTCGGCTCATCCAGCAGCCAGAGCGGGGCATCATGCAAGAGGGCACGGGCAATGCCGATGCGGCGCCGCTCCCCACCAGACAGGGGGCGGCCACCGTCGCCGAGCCAGGCATCCAGCCCCGTCTCATCTTCTAGCAAGGCGCCAAGCCCGACCTGTTGCAGTACCTCGGCCAGACGCCCGTCACTGGCGGCAGGCGCCGCGAGCTTGAGGTTGTCGCGCAAGGTGGCGGCAAACAGGTGCACCCGCTGGCTGACCACAGAGAGCGAAGCGCGCAGAGCCCCTTCGCTGTAATCGGTCAGCGGCTTGCCGCCCAGCAAGATCTCGCCAGATTGCGGGTTCCACTCCCGGGTCAGCAAGCCCATCAGTGTCGATTTGCCGCAGCCCGTCTGGCCCAGCAGCGCCAGCTTCTCACCGGCCTGCAGCTGCAAGGTGCAACCGCGCAGTACGGCTTGACTACTACCCGGATAGCCGAAGGAGAGATCGTTTATCTGCAAGGCGCCACCCTGGGCAGGTTCGCTCAAGGTGCCCCATTCCGGCGGCTGGGCATCTTGCAATATCTCGTTGAGGCGGCGGGCCGAGGCCAGGCTGGTGGAGAGATGCTGGAAGGCGCCAGCCAGGGGCAGCAAGGCCTCGAAGCTTGCCAAGGTGGCAAACACCATCAGCGCCGTGATGGGATCCGGCGTCGCGCCGCCCACCCCGTGGCTGGCGAGCCAGAGCATCAGGGTCAGGGTCCAGCCGCTCAGTAGCTGAACACTTGCATTGGCCAGACCGCTCACCCTGGCCATGCGCGCCTGGGCAAGGATCAGGTCCTGCTCGGCCTGTTGCAGCTCGGTGAGGGCGCGGGGGGCGGCGGCAAACATCTGCAGCTCGGCCTGACCATCCAGATAATCCACCAGGCGGGTACGCAGTTGGGCCTTGCCGAGGATGAGCGCCTGACCGGGCTTGCGACCGGCGAAGAAGAACACCAGGGGCAGGGCTATCATGCCAAACAGCAAGATGGCGCCCAGAGTCAGGGCGAGCCGGCCGTCGAAGAAGGAGAGGAAGAACACCAGGCCGGCTGTGCTGAGCAGCGCCGCGCCAATCGGGGTGATCAGGCGCAGATAGACGTGGTCCATGGCGTCGATGTCAGCCACCAGGCGATTGAGCAGATCCGCCTGGCGAAAGCCTGCCAGGGCCCCGGTGGAGAGGGGGGAGAGTTTCTGCCAGAACCAGACCCGCAGCCGGGTCAGTACTCGGAAGGTGGCATCGTGACTCACGACTCGCTCACCCCAGCGACCCGCGGTGCGAACGATGGAGAAGAAACGCACCCCGCCAGCCGGGGTCATGTAGTTGAAGGTGTCACGGCTGGCGACAGCCATGCCTGCCACGGCCGCGGCGGAGAGGAACCAGCCGGAGAGCGACAGCAGGCCTATGCCGGCGGCCAGGGTCACCAAGGCCAGCAGCAGGCCGACACTCAGGCTCAGCCAATGTTGGCGGTAGAGCCGCAGAAAGGGCAATAAATCAGTCATCGAGAGAATCCCCCGCACGTTGGGACAAGAGGTTGGCGAAGGGCCCCTGGCCCTCGCTCAGCTGCCGGTAATGGCCCTGTTCGACCAGCTGACCCTTGGCCAGCACCAGGATCTGATCCATCTCGCTCAGTTGATCGAGCCGGTGGGTGATCATCAGCAGGGTCTGGCCCGCCGTGGCTTTTTCCAGGCTTCCCATGATGGCGCGCTCCGAGAGCCTGTCCAGGCTAGCGGTGGGTTCATCCAGCACCATCAATTGGGTCGACTTGAGCAGGGTGCGGGCCAGGGCCAGACGTTGTGCCTGACCGACGGAGAGGCCGCCCGCCTGATCGCCAAGGGGATAATCCATCCCTTTTTCCATGGCAAACTCCCACGCCTGGGCGCCCTTGAGTGCCTCGCTCAGCTCGGCATCGCTGGCATCCGGTTTGGCGAGCAGCAAGTTGTCGCGCAAGGAGGCATGAAACAGCTGCGGGTTTTGAGAGAGCCAGCCGAGGCGTTGTCGCCACTGACTCATGTCGAGACTGGCCAGCTCCAGGCCATCGACTTTCAGCTCCCCGCGATAGGGGGCAAAGCCGAGCAGGGCATTGACCAGGGAACTCTTGCCCGCACCACTGATCCCCACCAGGGCGGTGCGTGAGCCGGGTTCCAGAGTGAAGTCGATGGGGCCGACCAGCACCTTGCCCTCGGCGCTCAATACCTCCAAGGCACGGGCCTCGACCCGAATGGGGTGGTTGGCCGTGAACGGCTGGCTGCCGTTGGCAGGTTCAGCCACCTCGGCTTCCAGAAACTCCAGCAGCTGTTCGGCGGCGCCGATGGCCTGGGCCTTGGCGTGATAGTGCGCGCCGAGCTCGCGCAGGGGAGCATAGAACTCGGGGGCCAGGAAGAGCACGAACAGGCCGGTAAACAGCGTTACCTTGGCGCCGTAGTTGCCGAAGTTGAGGTGATCGATATAAGAGAAACCAAAATAGACTGCGACCAGGGCGACCGAGAGGGCGGCGAAAAACTCCAGCACCGCCGTGCTGAGGAAGGCCAGCCGCAGCACCTCCATGGTCCTGACCCGAAAGTCTTCCGACGCCTCTTCTATCTCCTTGCCCTCGGCCTGAGTTCGCATGAACAGTTGCAGGGTGCGTAGTCCCTTGAGCCGGTCGAGGAAGTGACCCGAGAGGCGAGCCAGGGAGTGAAAGTTGCGGCGGTTGGCATCGGCGGCGCCGACCCCGACCAGGATCATGAACAGGGGGATGAGCGGCGCCGTACCGAGCAGTATGATGCCTGCCGCCCAGTTGACCGGGAAGACAGCGACCAATATCACGATGGGAATGAAGACGGCGATGGCCATCTGCGGCAAATAGCGGGAGAAGAACTCCTGCATATTTTCGATCTGTTCGAGCAGCAGGCTGGCCCAGCTCCCGGCCGGACGACGTTGTATATAAGCAGGGCCGAGGCGACTGAGACGGGTCAGCACCAAGTTGCGTATGGTCTGGCGCACGGCGGCACCGGCCTTGAAGCTGGTCACTTCGCGGCCATAGGCGAGCAGCGCCTTGCCGAGGGTGACGGCGAGCAGGGTGATAAACAGAGGGATCTGCTGCTCGGGCAAGATGCCCTCTATGATGAAGCCGTGCAGCAGGGTGGCCAGCAGCCAGGCTTGGGCGACCATCAGGACTCCCTGACCCAGGCCGAATGCTATGGAGAGACCGATCCAGCGTCGGCCGTGACTCGACTGCATGCGCAACCAGCCATAAAGATGTTTTTGGGTATTCTTGTCCATCACCAGCTTCCTCATTTCGAGTGGCGCAAGACTATCCTCGCCCCCAGGCAATGGCAACCTTGTAAATGCCATGGCATCACGCGGGGCGGTTGAAAATGCGGCGCCCTGTTCATTAGTTGGTCGAACAGTTTGATTTGCGGTAAAAAATCGAAAGGGTGCCATTGCGCTTGGCGGCAAAATGCATATAGTAGAGCCCCTGACGCGGGTGTAGTTCAATGGTAGAACGGTAGCTTCCCAAGCTGCATACGTGGGTTCGATTCCCATCACCCGCTCCATATTCCGATGGCAAGCTGCTTGATTTGTCTCAAGGCAACAAATTGCTTGAACAGGTGGGTTTGGTTGTCCTCCCACTGTAATTTCTGATGCCAAGCGGGCATCGTATAATGGCTATTACCTCAGCCTTCCAAGCTGATGATGCGGGTTCGATTCCCGCTGCCCGCTCCAGCTTCACAGCAAAAAGCCCACTCTCACGAGTGGGCTTTTTGCTTATGTGGCTCTTCCATCAACCGTTGCCGCGCCTTCATCCCCAAGCACTAATCATGTCCGGTGTGGCCACGACTTCTCTGGTGCGGCCAGCAAAAAGGCGCCTGATGGCGCCCTTATTTGTGCGGTGAGGTCGAGCTCGCTTATTCCTGCTCGAGCTCGCCGCAGAAGCGGTAACCTTCGCCATGGATGGTGGCGATGATCTCGGGGGTGTCGCCCACGCTCTCGAAATGCTTGCGAATGCGGCGAATGGTCACGTCCACGGTGCGATCATGGGGTTTCAGCTCACGGCCAGTCATCTTCTTGAGCAACTCGGCACGGGTCTGGATCTGGCCCGGGTTCTCACAGAAATGCAGCATGGCGCGAAACTCTGAGCGAGGCAGCTTGAACATGTCGCCGGTCGGGCTGACCAGAGCGCGGCTGTTGATATCCAGGGCCCAGCCGTTGAACAGGTAACGTTCGACTTGCTTCTTCTCCTCGCCACCGGGCAGCACATTCATGGTGCGGCTCAGCAGGTTGCGAGCGCGTATGGTCAGCTCACGAGGATTGAACGGCTTGGTGATGTAATCGTCGGCGCCGATTTCAAGCCCCAGGATCTTGTCGACTTCATTATCGCGACCGGTCAGGAACATCAGAGCGATGTTGTCATCTTCACGGAGTTCGCGAGCCAGCAGCAGGCCATTTTTGCCCGGCAGGTTGATATCCATGATCACCAGATTGATGGTGTGGTTGGTCAGCGCTTGGTGCATCTCGTCACCATTGTTCGCTTCCAGCACGACATAGCCTTCGGCTTCGAAGATGCTCTTGAGGGTATTGCGGGTAACCAGCTCGTCTTCGACGATCAGAATGTGTGGTGTTTGCATGAGTTTTCCCAGATTCTTATCAGTTAATTAGCTAAATTTTAACACTTTTGGCGTTACCCGACCCATCAAGGACGTATCCTGAAAATTTATTACATCATCCAGGGTATGAACTCAGGATCGAGTCATCGCGAATTTGGTATCAATGCTGGCCAACATCCCTGCGCCATATGAAGGCTCTCGACCCTGGCGGGAGAGAGGAGCCGGAAAGGTAGTCCATTACGAAAGTTGCCGCATTTTATCAGTTAACAGGCGCATAACAACAGTCTTTGCTGTCAGATAGCAACTTTTTAACTCTGGTTTGATGTAGGTCAAACCCTGAACTGGCAGCATAATAGTGGGGTCAGCCCCCTTTTTAGCCACTTATTAATGTAATTAAATGTAACATGTGATTGACATGGTTTTGTGGGAAAACTACAAAATTTCGTGCGATCCCCCTCCTTGTCCCGCCAGCGTAGTCCAGTTACGCCAGGTTAATCGCCAATCATCCCGCTCACTGCGCCGCGCTCAAAGTGCGATGACCGAACACTCCCTCTGTCCTGCCAAAATGATCAAATTTTTCATCGCGCAGTGCAGGCTGGCATCGGTTCAAGCCAGCCCGCACTGACCCCTTGACTGTGTAGCCAACGATGCGGCTATAGACAGAGGTAAAGCCGCGGAGTCGGTGCTTGCGGACTGTGCCTTGGGGTCGGTCGAGGGGATGGACTCATTTTGGATTGTCAGCTCGTTATCTTGATGAAAGAATGAGCGACATCATATCCAAGGAGAGGAGTGAATCATGCTGGATCTTTTGCCGGATCTCTGCGACCTGCACGGCGACAGTTTGCAGGTCGCCGACCCCATGTTTCAACACTTTGGCGCCAATGCCATTTTCTATGGGGAGGCGGTGACCCTCTCCTGTTTTGAAGACAACAGCCTGGTGCGAGATCTGGTGGCTCGTCCCGGTCATGGCCGAGTCATGGTGGTTGATGGCGGTGGCTCTGTGCGTCGAGCCTTGCTCGGGGATCAGTTGGCCATCAAGGCGGTCGGATCTGGATGGGCTGGTTTCATCATCAATGGGGCTGTGCGTGATGTGGGGACGCTCAATACCTTGGCCCTTGGCGTCAAGGCGCTGGCGGCCTGTCCCGTCAAGACGCAAAAGTTGGGGGCTGGAGAGGAGGGAGTTGTGTTGAGCTTTGCCGGGGTGACCATAGCGCCGGGGGATTTCGTCTATGCAGATCTCAATGGCGTCGTGATCAGTGCCAGTCGGCTGATCTGAGTGTCAGAAGTGAAAGCCCATGCCGATGCTCAGAGACTGTTCGGCGGTGAGCGGGCTGATGCCAAGGTTAGCGGTCAGCGCCAATTGAGGGGCCAACAGCAGCCGGCTATTGAGTTCGACTTGAGTCGTTGTATTGCCAATATCTAGCTGGCTTAACTGGCTGCCAATGTTGAGCGCCGGGGTGAGCTGGTAGCGCAGCCCTGAGGCCAGATTGAAGCCTGCCTGTGCGGATCGGCCAGAGCCTGCGGGGCCCCCCTCCATGAAGAGGGCAACATCATCCATGATGTTGTACTGATAGCCGGTGTTGATGAGCCAGGTGTCGAAAGGGTCGGTTCGGCTATCTCCCCGTTTGTCCTGCAACACCCCTGAATAGCTTCTCAGATAGAGCTCTCCCTCGCCGGGATCCTGTTCAAGGAAGTCCCAGTCGGCGGCGATACAGTTGAGGCTACAGGCAGATAACAGCAGACAGATGAGTGAGTTAGCCATTCATTTCCCCTCCATGGGTCCCGAACAGGATCACAAGCATGGCACATGCTTGCATGCTGTAAAGGGACTCATTTAAATTTCCGAGGCTTTGCTTCGCGGGCTCATCGTGGTAAACAGAGCGGTTCATTTTACTGCATATGACCGAGAGGGGATCCCATGAACAAGAATCTGATGCTGTTGGCCGCCCTGGCCCTGGGAGGCTGTGCCATGACATCCGGCTCCAACATGACTCAACTGGAGGCCAATACCTGGCAACTGCAAGGGGCGAGCGCCGATGCCTTCACCCTGCAGATCGTCGAGGGCAAGGTGGCTGGCAAAGGCGGCTGCAACCGCTACTTTGGTGGCATTACCAAGCTCGATGATCAGACGCTGACCCTGGCTGGCCTCGGTTCAACCCGCATGGCGTGCATGGGCGATCTGATGGCCAAGGAGGGTGATTACCTCCAGAAGCTGACCCAGGTCGCCAGCTATCAGGTGAGCGGCAACCAGCTGGTATTGAAAGATGCCAGTCAGGCAACCCTGCTCACGTTCGACGCCAAGTTGGCCGAGTAAGCACCCGTTGCGGGTCAAGGGTTGTCGCATCCGGCACACGGCTGCACCTGCGAGGCAAGCTGTCTGAGAGAGAACTGACCCAATAGAGAGGGGCGCCGCGGCGCCCCTCTCGTTTTCCAGCCGGATGCGCTTCGAACTTATGGCACGCTGCTCCCGTCAGGAGATGGCGGCTTGGCTTGTGCGTCTCTCTCTCCCTGTTGATAGCGAAAGCGTTTCTTGCGTCTATAGGGGTAGACATCTTCGAAGCTGCCCCCCTGGATATTGGCCTGCAACCCTTGCCAGTAGCTGGCATCGAACAGTTCACTGTGCACTTGCATCATGATCTCCCGCACCTGGCGCTTTTGCAGCAGGAAGGTGGCGAACTCTTCGGGGAAGATATCGTTCGGGGCGACCGAATACCAGGGCTCGGCACTCAACTCATCTTCCGGGTAGCGTGGCGGCGGGATCTGGCGAAAGTTGCACTCCGTCATGTAACAGATCTCGTCATAGTCGTAGAACACCACCCGGCCGTGGCGAGTCACCCCAAAATTCTTGAACAGCATGTCACCGGGGAAGATGTTGGCCGCCGCCAGTTGCTTGATGGCGTTGCCGTACTCTTCCAGCGCCAGTCGGGTCTGCTGCTCGTCGGCGTTATCCAGATAGAGGTTGAGCGGGATCATCTTGCGCTCGGTATAGAGGTGTTTTATCACCAGCTTGTCCGAGGTCAGGGTCAGCGCCGAGGGGGCGACCCGTTGCAGCTCGTCCAGCAACTCGGGAGAGATGCGGTCCAGGGGAAACTCGAAGTTGGTGAACTCCTGGGTATCGGCCATGCGGCCCACCCGGTCGTGCTGTTTGACCAGCCGGTATTTTGCCTTCACCTGTTCATGGCTCACGTCTTTGGGGGGGGTGAACTCATCTTTTATTACTTTGAACACCACGTCATAGGAGGGGAGGGTGAACACGCTCATCACCATGCCCTTGATGCCGGGGGCGATGACGAACTGATCCCGGCTCATGGCCATGTGTTGGCGATAGTGACGGTAGAACTCCGTCTTGCCGTGCTTCTGGCAACCGATAGCGTTGTAGAGTTCGTAGTCGGGTTTGTGGGGCAGTATCTGCCGCAAGAAGGCAACAATGAGCGCAGGCTCGGGGGCATAGACCATGAAATAGGCGCGGGCGAAGCCAAACACGATGGAGGCAAGCTCGGGCTCGAAGATGAGGGTATCCACATAGATGTGCTGCCCCGTGCTCAGCAGCGGCAGGATGAAGGGATAGACCCGATCCTGGCAGCGAACAAGTCCTACCAGGTAGGCGCCCTTGTTGCGATAGAACACCTCGCGCAGCAGTTCCAGGGTGAAGGGTGCTGTGCGCAGCACCGCCGGGCCGCTCTGGGCCAAGTGGCGGCAAATGTGCGCAATGTCGCGCTCCTTGTCCTCATAGGGCAAGGTGAAGGGGTAGTCGGCAAACAGTTGACGCAAGGAGTGGGGCAGCTCTGCCAGGCTGCCGGGATAGATACGCAGTTGGGCCGACAAGTCAGGGTGTTCACCCCGGCTGCGAAATGGGTGGATATAGAGGTTCTCGTCGCGGATGTTGCGATGGCGGAAGATGCGCCGGTAGACGGAGTTGAAGAAGGACTCGGCCACCTCGAAGTTGGCACAACCCGGCAGCAGATCGCTAAAGGCGCTCTTGACGCGCTTGAGCAGGTCCTGGGTCGCAACCTGCTCCCCCATCATGGTACGGATGAGCGCCGTGGTCGCGCCCACATGGTGGTCGTAGAGGCGGATCCGCTCACGCCCGGCGAGTTGCACCCCGAGCCAGTCGCCATGCTCGAATCGGCTCTTGCTGCCTTGGGTGATGTCGAGAAAGCGGCTATAAAATGACTCGAACCGCTGCAAAATAGTCTCTGCGACTGCCTGTCCCAGTGCCTTGTCCATCGCCACCTTCCTTGTGGTTACCTGGCCTCTTCTGGCCATTATTTCGCCGATATTTCTGGCCACTATCGCAACATTCAAACATCTGTTCAAGTGGCATTTTGCGGGGATAAGCGGTAGATTTCGCCCCTTTGCAGCCTGCCCGCGAGGAATAATCCATGAAGCTCTATTTTGTCCTGATGGCGCCAGCCCGCCCACAGAATGTCGGGGCCGCCGCCCGCGCCATGAAGACCATGGGGTTTGACGCCATGCGGGTCGTGGCGAGCCGGGTTCACCAAGAGGATGAGGCGAGCTGGGTGGCCCATGGGGCGCAGGAGATACTGGCCAATGCCGAGTCGTTTGATACCTTGCCAGACGCCTTGGCCGACATGGATCTGGTGATCGCCACCACGGCCCGCCAGCGTGGCCGTTATCAGCACTACCTCACCCCGGGGGAAATTCGTGATCAGATCCGCGCCAAGCCTTCCCTTGGGAAAGTGGCCATCCTGTTTGGCTGCGAGGAGTCGGGTCTCTCCAACGAACAGCTGGCCCATGCCGACCTGCTCAGTTACCTGCCCCTCAAGGTGAGTTACCCCTCCTTGAATCTGGGGCAGGCGATCATGCTGTATGCCTATGAACTGAGTCCGCTGCTCGATGAGTCGACCGCAGTAGACGAAAATTCGGACAACAGTGGGCAAGTTCGAGTGCTAAAAAGTAAAACAGCAGAAATTCTTGCTGAAGTCGGGGTTTCGCAGGATGAAAAACTGCATCAATGGGTAATGGACCGAGTACCTATGCTGCCACAGCGGGATCTGAATATGCTGCATCTGCTCTGTAAAGACCTGATGAGGCGGCTTGGCAAGTTGCTTTGAGTTGACAGCGTCCGCCGTGCAGGGTATTGCTAGAGGCCAGTCTCGTAGCAGAGTGTTCGTCATGCAGTTAATCATCAACGTCATCACCACCACCATTATTACCGGTACCACCACAGGTGGCACTGGGGCCGGTTGATGCGCTGACGAACAAGCACAGAAATCAGAAAAAGGCCCGTACCCACCCAGTACGGGCCTTTTTGTTGCGCAGTTTACAGGGAGAGAAAGCGATGAGAGTGTTGAAGTTTGGCGGGTCGTCACTGGCCGATGCAGAGCGTTTTTTACGGGTTGCCGATATTGCGGTCAACACCCATGGCCAGTCCCAGGTGGCCCTGGTGTTGTCAGCACCGGCCAAGGTGACCAATCACCTGGTGGCGCTGGTCGAACAGACCAGCCGTGGCATGGATGCCAGCCCCACCCTGTTTGAGATAAACGGCATCTTCTCCCGTCTGTTGGCGGGTCTCAAGGCGGCCTATCCGGCCCTCGATGAGAAAGCATTGCAGGCCCGGCTCACGGCCGAACTGGATCAGGTCGAGCGCCTGATGCAGGGCATCCGCCTGCTGGGTCAGTGCCCGGACAATGTTCAGGCTCACATCCTGAGCCGGGGGGAGAATCTCTCCATCGCCTTCATGCATGAGCTGCTGCGGGTGCGCGGCCTCGAGCTGGACGTGATAGTGCCCGAGCAGATGCTGGTGACCGATGGCGGCCATCTTGAGGCCCATGTCGACATCGAAGCTTCCCGGGTGCGTTTCGCCGCCAAGGGGCTTCGCCCGGTTGTAGAGGGGCAGGGCCCCTCTGGAAAAGCGTCATGCCTCTACCTGATGCCGGGCTTCACCGGTGGCAGCGACAAGGGCGAGACTGTGCTGCTGGGCCGCAACGGTTCGGATTACTCCGCCGCCGTCTTGGCCGCCTGCGTGGACGCCGAGTGCTGCGAGATCTGGACAGACGTGGAAGGTTGCTACAACTGCGACCCGCGCCTGGTGCCGGATGCCTACCTGCTCAAAACCCTCTCCTATAAAGAGGCGATGGAGCTCTCGTACTTCGGCGCCAAGGTGCTGCACCCGAAAACCATCGCCCCCGTGGCCCAGTTCCACATTCCCTGCCTCATCAAGAACAGCTTCAACCCGCAAGGGCCGGGCACCCTGATCGGTGCCGAGCAGGGGGATGATGACCTGAAGGTAAAAGCCATCTCGGATCTCTCCGGCATGTGTATGGTCAACGTCTCCGGCCCCGGCATGAAGGGCATGGTCGGCATGGCTGGTCGCATCTTCTCCGCCGTCTCCCGCGCCGGGGTCAGCATAGTGCTGATTACCCAGTCATCCTCCGAGTACAGCGTCAGCTTCTGTATCCACAGTTACGATCTGGACAAGACCCGCAAGGTGCTGGAGCGTGAATTCGAACTGGAGTTCAAGAACCAGCTGCTTGAGCCGTTGGAGATAGTGCGCGAACTCGCCATCATCTCCCTCATCGGGGATGGCATGCGCACCAGCAAGGGGATGGCGGCGCGCTTCTTCACCTCCCTGGCCCAGGCCTCCATCAATATCGTCGCCATCGCCCAAGGCTCGAGCGAGCGCTCCATCTCGGCGGTGGTGCGGGATCGCAAGGTGGCGGAAGCCATCAAGGCGTGCCACCAGAACTTCTTCGGCAGCCAGCAGTTCATCGATCTCTTCGTGGTCGGTGTGGGCGGCGTCGGTGCGGCCCTGGTGGATCAGATTGCCCGCCAGCAGCCGGTGCTCGCCGAGCAGGGCACCGGCCTGCGGGTGGTCGGCATCGCCAACAGCCGCCAGATGGCGGTCAACAAGGATGGCCTGAGTCTCGCCAACTGGCGTGAACAGCTGGTGGAAGCCCGTGACAGCTTCAGCCTGGAAGCGGTGAAGAAGCTGGTGGAAGAGAGCCACCTCATCAACCCGGTGATCGTCGATTGCACCTCGAGCGAGGCGGTCGCCGTCCAGTATGCTGACTTCCTGGCTGCCGGTTTCCACGTGGTGACCCCGAACAAGAAGGCCAACACTGGGTCGCTGGATTACTACAAGGCGCTGCGCCGCACCGCTCGCCAGACCCGCCGCAAGTTCCTCTATGAGACCAACGTGGGCGCGGGCCTGCCGGTCATCGAGAACCTGCAGAACCTCATCAAGGCCGGTGACAAGTTGCGCGCCTTCGACGGCGTCCTGTCCGGGTCGCTCTCCTTCATCTTCGGCAAGCTGGACGAGGGCATGAGCTTTAGCGAGGCCACCAAGATAGCCCGTGGCAACGGCTTCACCGAGCCGGATCCCCGCGATGATCTCAACGGCATGGATGTCGCCCGCAAGCTCTTGATCCTGGCCCGCGAGGCCGGCATGGCACTGGAGCTTGCCGATGTCGAGGTCGAACAGGCCCTGCCACCCGGTTTCGATGTGAGCGGCGATGTGGAGTCCTTTATGGCCCGTCTGCCCGAGGCCGATGGCTGGTTCCGCGATCAGTTCGCCCTGGCTCAGAGCGAGGGCAAGGTGCTGCGCTACGTGGGCTCCATCGAAGAGGGGCAGTGCAAGGTCGCCATCAAGGCGGTCGGTGCCGACGAGCCGCTGTTCAAGGTGAAAGACGGGGAGAACGCCCTGGCCTTCTTCTCTACCTATTACCAGCCCATCCCCCTGGTGCTGCGCGGCTATGGCGCCGGTACCGAAGTGACCGCCGCCGGTGTCTTCGCCGACGTGTTGCGCACCCAGAACTGGAAGCAGGAGCTGTAACATGAGTTCAGCGATGAACCCCGATTTTGAACAAGATGCCATGGTGCAGGGCGGCAGCGTGGTCGCCTATGCCCCGGCCTCCAGCGCCAACCTGAGCGTGGGATTCGATGTCCTGGGGGCGGCGCTCGCCCCCGTGGATGGCTCCCTGCTCGGGGATCGCGTCCAGGTAAAGGCTGCCGATGTGGCGTTCGCCCTCTCCTCCGTGGGCCGCTACGCCCACAAGTTGCCGGACGATCCCAAGAAGAACATCCTCTATGACTGCTGGCTTGCCTATGGGGAGGCCCTGGAGAAACGCGGCCTGACCCTCAAGCCGCTGGCGATGGTGCTGGAGAAGAACCTGCCGGTGGGCTCCGGTCTGGGATCGAGCGCCTGCAGCGTGGTGGCGGCGCTTGAGGGACTCAACGCCTTCCACGGCGCGCCCCTCGATGAACACGCCATGCTGCTGTTGATGGGGGAGATGGAAGGCAAGATTTCCGGCTCGGTCCACTACGACAACGTCGCCCCCTGCTATCTCGGCGGCATGCAGCTGGTGCTCGAAGAGCACGGCGTCATCAGCCAGGGCATTCCTGTGTTCGAGCAGTGGTACTGGGTGGTCTGCTACCCGGGCACTGTGGTTTCCACCGCCGCCGCCCGCGCCATACTGCCGGCCCAGTATCGCCGTCAGGATTGCCTCACCTATGGCCGTCGCCTGGCCGCCTTCGTCCACGCCAGCTACACAGGTCAGGAGGGATTGGCGGCCAGCGTGCTCAAAGACGTGATTGCCGAGCCTTACCGCGCGGCCCTCATCGAAGGTTTCAACGAGGTGCGGGCCCAGGCGGCCCAGAACGGGGCGCTCGCCACCGGCATCTCGGGCTCAGGCCCCAGCGTCTTCGTGGTGATGAAGGATCTGGCCCAGGCCGAGCGCATGAAGGATTGGATGGACGCACATTTTGTGCAGAACGAAGATGGATTTGCCCGGGTCTGCAAACTGGACATGGCCGGGGCACGGGTAACAGGAAGCGAGCTATGAATCTTTACAATATCAAGGACAAGAGTGAACAGGTCAGCTTCGCCCAGGCGGTGCGCCAGGGGCTGGGTCGCGAGCAGGGGCTCTTCTTCCCCGAAGCCATCGTACCCCTGACTGACGTGGATGCCCTGCTGGCGCTGCCGCTGGCCGAGCGCTCCGCTCGCATCATCAGCCACCTGCTGGGTGACGAGGTGCCCGCCTCCAAGGTGAGCGAGCTTATCGACGCCGCCTTCACCTTCCCGGCGCCCCTGGTGAAGCTCAAAGATGGCACCTATGCCCTCGAGCTGTTCCACGGCCCGACCCTGGCGTTCAAGGATTTTGGCGGCCGCTTTATGGCCCAGTGTCTGGCGACTTTCAGAACCAACGACAAGATCACCATACTCACCGCCACCTCCGGCGACACCGGCGCCGCCGTGGCCCATGCCTTCTATGGTCTGGAGGGGATCGAAGTGGTCATTCTCTACCCCAAGGGCAAGATAAGCCCCCTGCAGGAGGCGCTGTTCTGCACCCTAGGCGGCAACATCCGCACCATCGCCATCGACGGCGACTTCGATGCCTGTCAGGCGCTGGTCAAGGATGCCTTCGATGACGAGGCGTTGAAACAGGCGATTGGCCTGAACTCCGCCAACTCCATCAACATCAGCCGCTTGCTGGCGCAAGTGTGCTACTACTTCGAAGCCCTGGCCCAGTTGCCGCGATCCGAGCGCCATAAGGCGGTGATCAGCGTGCCGTCCGGCAACTTTGGCAACCTTACCGCGGGCCTGATTGCCAAGGCGCTGGGGCTGCCGGTGAAGCGCTTTATCGCCGCCACCAACGCCAACGACACAGTGCCGCGCTACCTGAAAACCGGTCAGTGGGAGCCGCACCAGACGGTCGCGACCCTCTCCAACGCCATGGACGTGAGCCGCCCCAACAACTGGCCGCGAGTGGAAGAGTTGTGCCGCCGGGAAGGCTGGGCGCTGGAGACCTTGGGCTCTGGCATGCGCAGCGATGCCCAGACTCGCGATGCCCTTAAACGCCTGCACCAGCTCGATTACCTGTGCGAGCCCCATGGCGCTATTGCGTGGGATCTGCTGGGCGAGCAGCTCGCAGAGGATGAAGTGGGGGTCTTCCTCTGCACCGCCCATCCCGCCAAGTTCAAGGAGTCGGTGGACGAGATCCTGGGGCTGGATGTGCCATTGCCAGCCCCGCTTGCCAAGCATGCCGCCCTGCCGCTGCTCTCCCACAACCTGCCCGCAGACTTTGGCCGTCTCAAGGCCTTCCTGCTCGGTTAAGCACCCATGAAAAATGAAAATCCCCCGCTTTTTTGCAAAGAGCGGGGGATTTTTTATTTCCGGCATAGGGCGGGGAATCCAGCCCTGGATGATCACCCTGAAACAAAGGAGCAGAGTATGAGTCAGCATCCCCTTCGCACATTGATCGAGACCTGTGACGCCGCCATCTCCCGGCGCGACTTCGACGCCCTGATGGCCTTCTATGCCGAGGACGCCGCCCTGGTGGTCAAGCCCAGCATGGTGGTGCTCGGCATTCCCGCCATCCGCCGCGCCTTCGCGGCCATCTCCGATTACTTTGACGGCCGGCTTGAGGTCACTCAAGGAGCCATGGAGGTGATTGAGGGGGCCGACAATGCCCTGGTGATCATGGAGACCCGGCTGCGTTATCCCGACGGGCATGGTAGCTGGATCGACGAGAACCGGCGTGCCACCTATGTATTTCGCAAGGAGGCCGATGGGCAGTGGCGCTGCACAATCGACAACTCCTATGGCACTGCGCTGTTGGTGGCAGTCCCATGACCCCAGCGGCTCAACGTCGCCACAGCTGGCTGGTTCCTTGGCTCGTTCGAGCCCACAGCTGATAGCCCTTGGATCGGGGGCTCCGGCTCGCTCTCCAGGCGAGTCGCCGTGGCGCACGGGTTGATCTTGTTGGGGCATTTAGTTACCGTTACCGCTCTTCTGATCCCAAGAGTACTTCCTCCGATGCGCATTTAACCTGTCCGCACCCTCCAGTTTTCTGCCCCTCTTCATTGAGGCCGGGTGCGTCTTTACCGTGACAGGTTGATGTTGATCCCTCATTGCATTTCTCGTTTGCAGGCGCTGCGTCCCTGTCATTTGGCTTCACTCTCGGCTCGTTGCTCCAGCGCGGCCTCAGGAGTTCAGATGACCCAACTCTCATGTCATATCAAACAGTTGCAACTGCCTTATCTGCCAGGCATTGCGCCCCTCACGTTTTCCCTGCCACGGGCACCCTGCGCCCTGATAGGTCGTAATGGCATAGGCAAGAGTCTGCTGCTGGAACTGCTGGCGGGCCAGCGTGCCCCAGCTTCGGGCAAGATAGAGTGGGCCCAGACCGTCGCCTGGCTACCCCAGTTTGTCCCCGCGAGCGACAGCTCTGTGGCTGACTTCATTGGTTGGGGGGAGGCTCTGGGGGCGCTTGGGCGCATCGAGCAGGGCAGTATCGACAGCCGGGACTTCGACCTGCTGGCCGATCGCTGGACATTGCGAGACGATCTCGCCGCCCTCTTGGCCGAGGCGGGGCTCAGGGTCGATGCCAAGCAGCCTCTCAATCAGTTGAGCGGCGGCCAGCTCACCCGACTAAGGCTGCTGGCACTCTTTGCCGAGCCCGAACACTTCCTGTTGCTGGATGAGCCGGACAATCATCTCGATGGCGAGGGGATAGCGTGGCTGGCGCGGCGACTGGCCAACCATAGCGGCGGCTACCTGCTGGTGAGCCACGACCGGCGCTTGCTCAATCAGGCCAAGCAACTGCTTGAGTTAAGCGAGCAGGGGCTGCAAAGCGCCCAACTCTCGTTTCAGGCCTTCTTGCAACAGCAGGCTCAGGAACAGGCTGCCCGCACCGCCCGGCTGGCCCAGGCTGTACGCAATGAGAAGGCGGCCGCCCTGGCGCTGCAGAGGGTGCGCGAACAAGCTGCGCAGCGCGCCAGTCAGGGCCGCCGGGATCGCGGCTCTCAGGCCAAAATCCTGCTGGATTTCAACAAGGATCAGGCGGGGAAATCCCTCGGCAAGGCGCTGGATCGCCATGAGCGCGGTCATCAGCAGCAACTGGGGCTTAAGGAGGATGCGGCCGCCGCATTGGCGGCGGTACAGCCCCTGCGCATGCAGTGGCAGGGGAGGGGCGATCCTAGCAAACAGGGCAGTGCCCAGCCCCTGGTGATCATGACCGCCAGCCATCCTCGCTGGCATCATCAGCGGGTCAGCCTGGTGCTGCAGCGGGGGGATCGCTGTCTGCTCAGTGGCCGCAATGGGGCGGGTAAATCCAGTCTGCTCAAGATGCTGCGCGGGGAGCTGGCCCCCGAGTCGGGTGCTTTCAGGCTAACTGGCCCCCTGGCTTGTCTGGATCAGGGCTTGAGCCTGATTGCGCGGGATCTCAGCCCACTGGCCAACCTGTTGGCAGTGGCGCCAGGGCTGGCCGAAAGCGATGCGAGAACACGGCTGGCGGGCATAGCCCTTCGCGGGGAGCGCGCCCTGCAACCGACCCACCAGTTGAGCGGTGGTGAGCGGCTGAAGCTGGGCCTCTTGATGGTATTGGCACAGCAACCTGAGCTGCTGCTCCTCGATGAGCCGGACAGTCACCTGGATAACGCCTCTCGCCAGCTGCTCACTCAGGTGCTGGCCGATTATCCGGGCACATTGCTGCTTGTCTCCCACGATCCCGAGTTTGTGGCCGGGGTCGGAATTGGGCGGGAGTATTGGTTGGAGGGGGATAAAACATGAGCCAGCCGAGTAATGGCTGGCTCAGAAAGGTGGGTGTCCCAGATTGTACTTCCGTATCAAGGGGAGGACGACCTGGTATGAGTCGGTGGAGCAGATGCAGACAGACCTGGATAGCTATCTGGAGCAGTACAACACCAAGCGGCCTCATCAGGGCCGAATGATGGAAGGGCAGACGCCCTACAGCATGTTCAAGAAGGGACTGAAAATGATACCGAAGTAAGTACGCGATAACGTAGCGTAAACAAGACACCGGTTTGAGGCCGGTGTCAGGTGATAACTAGATCTGTACAGGCTATCTAAATCACTCATGAAATTTTATTGCATTTTTTCTTTTCAATATTAACTGCTTGAATTTATCTATAGATCGCTTCGTTTTGGCCGCATAGGGGATTTGAGGGGCGAAACTTCTATCTGCAATTCTCAAATATTTATCTGCCATATCAAGAAATTGTAACTTTTCATTTCTATTGATTTCTTTAAATGTATAATGGTAACGAGCGATAGCCTTTCTTAAATTGCAAAATGATCTTGCTCTCCCTAGAGACTCTGCCATATCAATATAATGATCGCCTTTTATTGTATTGTCTTGTCTGTAATATATTAAAGCAACGTTTACCAATGCATCACAGTTTTTATTATTTAATTCTACGGCTTTTAGTGCAAGCTGTAGAGCTTTAGGTAAGTCATTAATTTTATTTGCTAAAAACCATGAGTAACGATCATGTAATGCTGAGTTAAAAGGATCATCCTCAATTGCCAAGTCATAATATTCAATTGCCTTAGGGAAGTCGTTGTTGTTGACGGCTACCTTTGCTACTTTACTAAATTCACTTCTAAAAGCTTCGGAGACTCTGTCTTCTTTATATTCTTGCTCTATTTTCACTCTTTCGCCAACATACTTGTCAACATTGTTTGCATATTCTATAATGCGTAGCTTTATATCGCCATTAAGTTCTGATAGCTTTTTTTCGAAAAACCTCTTAGAGAGTTCAACCAATTCCATTTCATAATGGCTACCATAATCTAGAATTGAAGCAAAATGAGTTTCTTTTAAACTATCCAAGAATACCGTATGAGGAATTTCAACTAACTGGCATGCTCTACTAATTGCTGTGCTATTTAATGGACTAGTAATAGAGACGATTATGTAAAAAAGCTCTTTACGAATTTCGCTTAGTCTGTCCCAAGCATCCTCATACAAAAACTCGAGAAGGTCTTCATTAGATTTTTTGAACAAATTCTCTACAGCAGAGTCAATAGACATATTGCTTCGTGATATATAAACAACTAATGCTTCTAACAAAAGTGGCTTGTTCATTAATTTGTTTGCTGTAGCAAGTAACTTTTTGTCTCCAGCCTGAAGGATCGGCTGGGCATTATAAAGTTCTGCCAATCTTCTTAGAAGCTTAATTGAGTCATCTTCATTGAGACCTTCCACTAATATATGTTCAGCCTCAATACTTTCTTGTCGTCTAGAGGTAATAACTAATCGACCAATTTTTTACCTGCTTGTTTTAAAAATTCAGCCAGTTCAGCATTTTTCTGTGGGCTGTCACTTAATGTTTCTGAGTTATCAATGATAAGAAGAACATCATCTCTGGAAATTTTTTTCTCCACAAGGTATTGAACTGTTTTATCAATTAAGCTGATTCCGTTGATTGTATACCATTGCTTATCTAAAGTCGGTGCGTAAAACTTTATGATTTCTCTTATACATTCATCCATGACTGGCTGTATTGAGCTAAATCGTTCTAAACCATCCTCAGTCCATCGGGTCATCTTCGCAGTATAAAAACATATCAGAGATGGAAAATTCTTAATAATATTCAAGTCACCTTCCAGTAACCTATTTACTGCCTCTAAAACTAGGGTGGTTTTCCCATACCCCCCATCACCATAGACTAAACATCTTCTAGAGTCATCATCATTGAACCAATCTACAAATTCATCTACCTCTTTGTGTCGTCCTTCAAAAGTTTCAGTTTGTCTGATAGGTACATTATGTTCGACAATGTATTCTTTTCCACAACAATTTACCTCAATTATCTTATAGCTTTCGTTGTTGTTATAGTCACCTAAACTGTTAAATATATTTTCCTCAGAAAGAGAAACTGTTTTTTCATCGGAATAATTGTAATCTAGAGGCTGTAGTTTTAACTTCCAGTTTCCTTGTCTCTGCGTGATGCTAGTTATTACGATAGCTTTTCCTTGGTATATTAGTGGAAAATCTATTTTTAATTTACCTGATGGAATTTCAATTAGCAGAGTTTTATTATCAAAAATAGGTATTGCAGTTGAAAATACAGCCAAGCATTGGTCAATTAATAACTCTATTCTATCGACCCAATTTGACATGGAAAATATATCAAGAACTCCATGCCCTGGCTTATTGTTTCTGAAGGTTACCCACTCTTGCAGCAGGATAGAAAGTGGCTTTTCCAACCCAGAGTTGTTTCTTTCATACCATCCACTAAATAATCGCTTTTCAAAATGAGAGCGTAAATGGGGTGTTAGTTTATCGATTATATCAACAGGCATTCCATCGGCAGGCCTGCGGAACCTATCCACAATTCCTGAAAGATCAAGTTCATCTGTACTTGTTTCATTTTTAGCTAATTCTAATGTGGCAATTGAAACTGTTTGGAGAATAGATCGGAGGATATTAGTTAGAGAAATAAATCTATCTGTAAGCTGCATCCTATTGGCTAGGTCTTTTTCTTTTAAATAGATAGTTTTCATACTTATCCTTGATAAATAATCTTTAATGTTAGGCTTTATGATATTCAATTCAACGCTATAAGCTGGATCGCTAGCCAAACCCCACGCTACCGCCCCTGGATTACAGCTTCCAATGTGCTCAATTAACCAGCAGGTGGGGTCCGGATGGTGCTGTGGGCGCCGAACGACAAGCATATCCTCAAGGCTCATACGCAAACCAGTCAGAAAGTGACGCAACCATCAGGAAGATCTGCGTTTCTTGCGCCAGCTCACCAATTGGCGCCTAAGTTGGATGGTGCTTGAGCAGATAGCTCGCGGGGCCATACGAATTTGGATGCAGGGCCGACGGTGGGCTGTTATCTCGATCGTTCGTTGAGGGGGTGGAGCGACTGAATGGAGGCGTCAAAGTGGCATCCCGCTGAGCGGGCGTGGCTCGCGTCAGGGCGAAGAGAGATGGTCGTTGAATTGCCAGCGACCGCCAATAAAAATCCCCCGTGATGGGGATTTTTATTGCTCGGGTTGGGCCCCTGCTCGGCGAATCTGGCGGGCTCAAGGTGTTGCCTGTTTGCCCGCCAGCGTCAGCGGGGCCATCAGGCCCCGGCTTCGGGCTGGGTGTGCTCGGGGGCGCCGCTCAGCAGATCCTGTCCTTCGTCCTGACTCAGCATCAGATAGCGCTCGTACTGGCGTAGCACATCGGCGCTCAGCTCGTCCCGGGTCAGGTACTGAATGTCGTAACCGGCACGGCCATCGGCAAAGAAGGTGATGGGCTCGAAGATGCGGGCGTCGGGGTCGTGGTTGTGGGTCGCTT
>NZ_CDBJ01000023.1 GCF_000820045.1 Aeromonas rivuli
TGAATGTGCTCGATTGTATCACCTTTAGTTTCCCTGATTAAGGGGTGTCCCGTTCTTATCAGTTTCAATTCCTTACAACTCGATCTTGCCCGGTGCCAACCAAGCGTCATTTTAGCTATTTATAGTTATACTGTATATTTAAACAGTGCCATTTATGGCGAAGTCAATCACTCCGGCGTCACGCAACTTGCTGATGTATAAGAGACAGACCCCGATTCGATCACATGCTCGACCTCATCAACCAACCACAACCCATTGGCTGATCTCTTGTGGTTTGACACGCTGATTTTTCCTTCGGCAACAATCGCCGGGGTTAACGGTCGGGTGATGGACAGCGTCGCCTTGCCCCGCTTCAGCTCTTTTAGCTTGGCGTCGGCCGCCTTCCTCGCGGCCTCTTCGTCCTTGAAATTGCGGCGGATGGAATAGCTCGGGTCGCCGCGGCCCGCCTTGACCTGCACTTTCTGATTTTTCTTCTCATCGAACCAATGGGCGATCACCGACGAATAGTCATTCCGCTCCTGCACCGTTACCCGCCCGGTGCTTTCTGTTGGGTCGGAGATAGACACCTCCGGCAAGGACTGGCCGCTGACGGTTTTGGACTTCCCTTTCGGCACCACCATCAAGCGATTGGCCACTGGCTTGGCCACCGCCCCGTTATCCCGAGCCAAACGAGTGAGCAAGTTCATGTCGGACTCACCCTTTTGATCGATATGACCAAAGCGCACCCCCTCCAGCTCCGGCGAGATCGCCGGTTGATAGCCGTGGGCGGACGCAATTTTTCGCACCAGGGCACCGAACGTAATGTCGTCAAAGGTCGCATCCCGGGGGGATTTGATGCTCCCC
Organism: Aeromonas rivuli; assembly: GCF_000820045.1. Taxonomy (GTDB): domain Bacteria; phylum Pseudomonadota; class Gammaproteobacteria; order Enterobacterales; family Aeromonadaceae; genus Aeromonas; species Aeromonas rivuli. Next base: position 844 of record NZ_CDBJ01000023.1, read on the forward strand.
TTCATCTTGGCGGCCTTGCCGTGGATCGTCAGGGTGCTTTCCTCTAACGGCTCTTCCAGCTCGTCCACCTCATAGGTGCCTTTGTAGACCAACCCATCACGCGGGCCGATATACACATCCAGAGTCGCCCCTGTGCTGGGGAACTGGACCTTATCGTCGCGGTTGTCCAGCTCAATGGTGACAGTGTCCGACTCTTCTCCCGCGGCATCCCGCACGGACAGCTTGATAAACCGATCTCGGATCAGGTCGGTTATGTCGTTCGAGTTGGCTAAGACCTTGAAATCAGCCTCTTTCATCTTTGCTTCCTTGGTCTGTTTTTGTCGTATTTAATCAAGGCAGCCATCCTAGTCCGACCAGTTATCCACTTATAGATCAGTGGGCTATAGTCAAAACCATAAATGGCTGTCAGATCTGACGGTTGACAAGATTCGCACGGGACACGCAAGGAGATAATCAGATGTCCCGTGAGTACATGGACGAGCAGGATCGCGCCTACGTGCAAGCCACGAAGCGCCATTTCCGGCAATGGATGGAACGCAATGGATGGAGCACCGACGACTTGGCCAACATAACCAGAGTCCCGGCAACAACCATCCGGCGGTGGGTATCCCCACTAAATGATCAATTCATGCCGCTGGGCGCAGCGCATCACATTTGCCGACGGCTCGGCATAGACATCCAGGCGATACTGCTCCCCCAGGGGAGCACCACCACCGCCAGGGCGACCCGCATTTTTCTACAGCTCCCCCCAAAACACGCCGACATGATGGTCGAACACTGGCTTCAGATAGCCAAGGCACTAGGCGTGGAGCTGGACATAGACACCAGCTAGGACCACAACACCACAGTGGACTTATCTTCAAGAGGAGGGAGATCCGGCAGCTCGATCAATGACCCCTCCGGCAGCACCGGCCCCACCTTGGCCAAAAATGGATTGGCCTCTAACACCGCCTCCGTCGCGTTCGGACGGCCCTTGTAGTAGACATGACAGATTGCATCGAGCATGTCCCCGGTCTTCGTTCTGTAGCGCACGTCACACCTCATCATCCCCATATTCAGAGATAGACAGGCTCCCCTTGAACTCCAAGGCAACCCCATCCCGCATAAACATGTTTTCGTCCACGTCCAGGCGCTCAATGACCCATAACCCCAAGTCAGCACCGGACGGGATCAGCTCCCCCTGAACCATCCGGGAACCGCCAGCCACCAAGCGAAGAGGCTTCCCGGCATCCGCCAGCGCCTTGATACGCTGGAAAATGGCGAGGTCCTTCTTCCCTTGCGGATAGATCGAGATCTCGAACGTCTTGGAGTCAGAATCCGGCCCGTGAAACTGCTTTGCCGGTTTACGCTGATAGCGGTCCTTCTTGGCCCAGCGCCACGACATCGACGTCTTGAGACTCTGATATTCAGCCGTGGAAACACCGAACTGAAAGTCGCCGAGAGACATCATCACATCACCCATAGATCCCCCTTAAAAGAAAACCGCCCGGGCGGGCGGCTTCTTTATTTCGTTATTTCGTTAAAGCGTTAATCGTAAAGGCGGCCGCGGCTACGCTGGGCAGCGGCACGATCACGGGCGTCCATCTGTCGCCGCACCTCTTTGGCGATCTCTTCCGACGACTGCCCTGGGGCCGCGTGGATAATGATGTCGCCGTGCTCGTTGTGGATGCTAGGAGCCGCGGCGATCGACGCAGCAGCAGGCACACCTGCCGCAGCCACAACCGGATAAGCCGGGGTCGCTGTCATCACCGCATCAGCACCGCGCACCGTGGGCGTCTTCACCTGCTCCGGTAGTTGCTCGGACACCTGCTTGACCCGCTGGGTCACTTCAACGCCCTTATCTCCGCTGCCGAACATGGAGTCCCACCATCCGCCCATCGTCTCCTTGATCGACATCAAGGGCTTTAGGACCGAATTGGTGAGGGTGTCCATCGCAGAGGAAACCCCCTGCTTAATGCCCTCCCAGAGTGAACCGAAGAACTCAGACAAGGGGGCCCATAACGGCCCGATGATGATCATCGGGTCAAAGCCAAGCAACCCCTTGATAAAGTCCCAGCTAGCCGAGGCGGCCACTTTGACCCAGTCCCACAGCGTGCTGAAAAACGCCTTCAGCGGCTCCCAGTGCGTGATAATTAAGCCGAGAGGGGTCCACGCAAACAGACCCTTGATAAACTCCCAGGTGCTGGCAAATACGCTTTTGATGCCCTCCCATAGCCGCCCAAAGAACGCGCCGAGCGGTTCCCAGTATCGGATCACCAGTGCCACCACAGCGATCAGGGCAATGATGCCCGCAATCACCAAGCCGATGGGGTTCGCCATCATGGCCGTATTCAGCGCCCACTGTGCCCCAGTCATCACGGCGGAACTCGCCGCCAGTGCTTTCTGGGTCCCCGCCATAAACAACATGGCTCCGGCCGTTGCTATCGTCCTCACTCTGGCCAACGCCATCACGATGTTGTTTCTCACCGTGGACGCCGCAAAGAAGTCCATCACCTTCCGCCCAACCACCAGGGCGTCAGAGAAGTACGAGAACGCGAACCGGCCAGCAATAGACGCCGCCTTGAAGGCGATCAACGCCACAATGGTCCCTGCAACCACTTGCGAGAGGATTGGAAAGCGTTCGATGAAGCCGTCCAACGTAATGGCCACACCGCCAATCAAGTCCGCCACGAAGATCATGGACGGGGCAAACAGCTTGCCGACCGTGGCCGTCAAGTTCTGGATCCGCTGGGTGAGTCGATTCATCCCCTCCGCGGGGCCCTGCATCTTCTTGGCCATGTCCTCGGTGGTCTTCATCCCACCGCCCAAGGTCTTGTCCATCCCTGAAATGGATTGCTTGAGGGTGTCCACTTCTGGATACAACAGCTTGATCATGTCGATGGCTTCATCGGTGCCGAACGCCTTCTTCAGCTCCTGCTCCTCCAGGGCGTCTATGGTGTCGCCGTACTTGCCGCGCAACTCCTCCAGGATCTCCGGCATGGACAACAGTTGATTCTCGGCATCCAGGAACGACAGCTTCAGCTCCTTACCCGCCCCCGCAGCAGCACCAAGGAAGGCGCTGTATTTAGTGGCCGCCTCACTGCCTGACATGGTCGCCTGTAGTTGCCCGAGGATGGACAACTGTTCGGCAAAGGGTACGTTTGCCGACGTGGCCGCAGCCCCCAGACTCGAGATCGCCGCGGCCATATTCGGGCCGTCAGTTTTGAACGCCTTCACCGACGCCGAAATCCCCGCCGAGAAGTATTCCCCGAACTTCATGTCCCGTTCGGCAGCCGACATGGTCGCCCACCCCTCGATCACCTTCGGGGCGAACTGGTCAAACTGCTTACGGTAGATCCCGTAACCCGATGCAAACAGCGAGGTCATTTCCGCGGTGGACGACTTGGTCGCGGCCGCCGTTAACGCCGCGATCTTGGTGAACTCGCCCACAGCAGCATCTGACAGCGACGCAATACCCGACTTGATGTCATAGGACGCCTTGATGAAATCAGCCTGTGTCGTGCCGGACCATTGGTTCGAAAACTCTTTGGCCTTCGCAGTGATGGCCGCAATACCATCCGCCTCGATGCCGAGCGACCCGATCTGACCTTGCGCGGTGGCCACTTCCCCATAAACATCGACCAACTGTTTGATGCCAAAGACGGCCGCACCAACGCCCACAGCGTCCACCGTCGCGGATACACGCATCCCCTTGTTGCGCTCGGTGATCTCTGCCAGGGCTTTCTGGCGTTCTGCCACACCATCCAGGGCTTTCTGTTGCTCTGCCAACTGGGTGTTGTATTGGCTGGTTTGATCCCGGATCCGCTTGGTGGCCTCGTTCAACTGCTTGGTGGACACTCCAGCAGCATTTAGCTTGCCGCGAAGTTGCTCCAGCTCGGTCTGTTCGCTGGCTTGCTGGGCCTGCAAGCGGCGCACCTCCCCGGTGGCTTTTTCAAACTCCCGGGTCATCTTGCGCGTTGGCTCGGCGGTCCCGGCCATTTCCTTCGCCAAGGCGTTAACCCTGTCTTGGGCTTGCTGCAAGGCGGTTTCCGTCTGACCGGCTCCGCGCTTCAGCTCCCTGAAGTGCTCGATGTCCTTACTCATCGCGCCAAGTTGCGATAGCTTCTGTTCCGTCTCCTTGATGCTCTCACCCATGCGGGTGGTGGTATCCGTGACCTGCTGCACTGGGCCGGTGATCTTGTCCACCAAACCCATGATCAGGTTTAACCGCATACTGTTATCAGCCACGCGACCCCCTTAAACGAAAAAAGGCCGGGCGACCCATCAGGATCGCCCGGCGTTTGCTTGCTCTTTTGCCCGTTCGTGACGGTCCAGAGCGATGGAGTGCCAGCGCATCAGCTCGGGCAGGCTCATCGACTCGGTTGTCTTCGCATCCCAGCCGGTGAAAATCAGATACAGATCGGCCTCGAACTCCATCACATCCCGGGGAAGGGTCGTCACTCCATGAAAAAAGCGACAACCTCTTGCTGCACCGCGATCAGGTCCTTGGGACAGAGCATGTCGTACTCGTTGGCGGTGATGTTGGAGATCCGGGGGATCAGGGTGCGGTGGGCACCAACGTTCATCCGCAGCACGTCGAAGTTGTCCAGACCACGCAGCTCACCCGCGGACGGCTCACGCAATTCAACAGTGGAGATCTCGGCTTCGCCGCGCTTAACCGGACGAGAGAGGGTTACTTTCTTCATTTCGTTAATTCCTTAAATAAAACAGAAGGCGGAAAAACTGGCCCTTATTGGGCCAGTGCTTCGCGGATTTCTTTGTTGCGGTCTTTGCCGTTGACGCGGAACCGGTTGTTCATCTTGTCGATATGGATCAGCTCGCGGCCATCCACTTCCATTTCGAACATCTCCACCGCAATCGAAAACTTCGAGGTGGCTTCCGATTCGGGCTTAAACTCGTTGAACTCGACCCCCTTCCAGAAACCTTGCTGACGCACCACCACGGTTTTGATCTGGCCATTCACATCCAGGGCACCGCGTACCGTGAAGACCTCGTCACGGCTTTCACGACTGCCGATCAGGTCCAAGACCTTGTCGGAGTAGTCGGAGATCGTGACCTCCGATTCCAGCTTCTCCAGCTTGCCCACATCGCGCTCGATGTCGCCCGCCACACCTGACAAGGTCTGATCGATGGTCTTGGTCAAGATCTTGGGAATACTCATCGTGTTGCACAGCCCGGCGAACGACTCGTCCTTGAAGAAGGCGTTCACGTCTACCAGGATGCTCGGTAATTTCGCCATGTTTCCCCCTTATTCGAAAATGGCTTCGTTGTAACGGTCGGTGACGTGCTGACGGAAGGTCAGGCGCTCGGCGATGTCGTAGAAGCCCAGGTCGTAATCCCAGAACACTTGCGACGTGCCAATGGCGGCGACGTTCAGTTCCTTGTCCACCCAGCACTCACCACCGGAAATCACTTCACGGGAGATCAGGCGGCGCAGCAGCTTGTTAACCCGGTTTTTCACGCCATCCACGTAAGACTTGGTGACGTTGCGGTCTACCATTTCTTGGTGGGCGTACAGGATGGAGTCGCCGACGATGTAGCGGATCCGCTGGTGCGGAAGCATGGTCCCATTGGCCAGGCGGTTCCCGTACAGATACCAGCCACCTTGCTGGTTCACGATGCAAGCCACGTTCTTGGAGTTGTAGAGGTTCGCTTTGCTGGTCGTGCTGCCGATGGCGTGATCGATGGTCTCAGACGTCCCCACGATGCCGTAAATCTTGCGGCTCGACGGCGAATGCCAATAGCCCTCTTCGTTGTCCACGCGGACGATATGCCCGGCGATGGTGGCCGAGGCTTTGCGGCTGACGATGGCGTCCGCTCGGGTGTCGTGGATCTTCACCCCGCAGTTAACGAAGAAGACCTCGTCGAAGTTCTTCACCTCGTTGATCACGGCCGAGTAGCCGCCCTCACCCCCATCAATGATCGGGATGGCGTTCAGCTTTTTGCTGACCTCTTCCATCGCCGCACCGACGCCAACCAGATGGCTGAACTCGGGCGCGATGATCAGGCGCGGACGGACCCCCAACAGCGACTCAGTAGACAGCAGCGCCTTGAGACCGGTATAAGAGCCGGTTTCGTTGTCGATGGTGCCCACCACATTGGACACCTGATCGCCCTGCTCTTGAGACTCAGCCACGCGCACCACGGCCACCACTGCACCGCCTTGGCGATAGATGTCTTCCAAAGCATTGCGCAGAGTCCCCTTGCTGCCCGCCTTGGCGATCAGCTTGTCGCTATTGCACAGCACCGGCGTATTGAGCGGGAAGGTGGTCGCGTCGGCATCGTCCGCAGTGGCCACCAGACCGATGGTCGAAGCCGCCAGGACTTCGATGGGGCGTTCGGTATTTTCGAGGAAATACTGTTCCACGCCGTGCAGGTAATCGGCTGCCATAAGGCACGTTCTCCTATAAAAAAGGCCCCATCAGGGGCCAGAATTTGGGCACAAAAAAACCGCTTTCGCGGCGGGTCTGGTTACAGAGCGGGGACCGGTGGCCAATCCACCTCGTCCGGCTTCTTGAACGTCTGGGGAATGTCTCGCAGCGCCTGACGATAAGCGGCAAACTCCGCCTTTTTCTCAGCCGATAACGGAGAGTCAGGCATCTGGGTCCAGTCTGTTTGTGACACCAAGGCATCACGGCGAGCACGCACAGAAGCCCACAACGTGGCGTTGATGGCATCCTGACACAACTTCTCGGCCACCGATGCCTTGAACCCGAGTTCAAGCAACACCGGCACCGACGCGGGGACATTGATCAACTGTTGACCGTTCGGGGTCTCCAGATTAGGAATAAAATACTGATCGGACATTTGAACTCCTTACGCCTTCTTCGCGTAACGCTGGTCATAGTCAAGGATGTAGGCAAGGCGGCTTTCCGCATAAACAGGGCCCAGTTGAGCATCGTCTTTATGATACGGCTTAACCACCCATTTAATCTCCCATGAAACTTCAACTTGCTCATGGATCGAAATTTCCACATCTTGGCGGCTATACATCAATCCATCTTTAAAGTTCTTTGCAACGTGATAGGTCAAACCACCGCGGAGATAACAGCCTGAATAAACCTGGCAACTGCCAACTTGACCATTGGTGAAACCGTTAAGCATTGGCTTAACACCATTAACCGGGCGAGCAATTGACATCATTCCAAACTGGACCGCCCGCACCGTATCTCGGTAAGTCTGGGAAATGCGTTTCATAGTCAGATAGTTGGCATCACCATCCCACGGGTGCGCGGTCCCCTCCATCTGAAGCAATAGACCCGCGAGGTGAGTCACCCCCGGACCGAATGGAAATAGCTCACGATCTTCCTGATAGTTACGGGAAATCATGATGCGACTTTCACCCGCTAAGTTATTCGGCATTCGCCACCACACGGGATAGTAGTAATCGGAACTTAACCCGGTCAGATCGATGGTCGAGCGATACAGCGACTCGCCATTAATGTCCTTGGCCTCTACAGAGCCGCGCCACTGATCGAACTCATTTTCAGCCGATGCGACCCGCTGGTCGATTTCGCCGATCTTGCCATTAACCGCATCGGTCAGTTTGTTACTGGCTTCGACCAACGCCGCGATACTGGTTTCCAAGCTCATTTATCAAGCTCCTGTTGTGCTGTTAATTCGATTGGCGGCATCGTTGAACGACTGCGCCAGTTGGGAGAAAGCATCACTGACCCCCTCTTCCAAAGAGGACAATCCCGCCGCCGTGGCGAAATGGCCCGGGGCATTTCCACCAAGCAAAGCCGAATCGGCCGCCTTAGCCCCCTTTGCCAAAAAGGTCGCCTCCGCTTGCTGCCTGTTATAGACATCCACCGAATTGGCCTTCTTCCCCAGCTCGGTGGTCATGGTGGCCGCGAAGTTGGGGTCGTTACCTAAAGCGGTCGCGATCTCCTTGAGGGTGTCCAGTGCTTCTGGGGCAGCACCGATCACCGCCTCGATGCGGGCGTCCACCTCTTGCGGGGTCAGGGTCTCGACCTTGTTGGCTTTGTCTGCCAAGCCGGGAACCGTGACCATCAGCGTCACATTGCCAGAGCCATCAAACCCGACCGAACCGGTCGCCTCACCACCCAGGGCAATGACTCGCGTAACCTTCAAGCGGGACGCCGTTGCCGCATTCGCGCCCAGCGTTTTCAGCGGGTCATCGAGTTGGGTCCGGGTATAAATCTCTGCCTTGTCTGCCTTGTTGCGTAACTTGCCATCAATCACCCCCATCACATTATTGAGGGAGGCGATCAGCTCCTGAATCTTGACTGTCAGCCCCATTTATCTCCCCATAGCCGAGATCGCCCCGGCGTGATAGTTGAAGGCGTTTCTCATGTCAGAGACCAGCACGTCGAGATCAAGCGCCGTCGCAGTGGCCACCGTGTCCGCCTGCTTGGCCGCTCGCTCGGCGTTGGCGGCCTGCTCTAGCACATGCTCCGCCACCGTGCCGACCGGCCCCTGAAGGCCACCACTTATCACAGCGAAACGTGGCCGAGGGTTAACCTCGATCACCGTCTCCCGGTCGCCCTGTGTCAGCCTGACAAGCTGGCGATGAACGCGCTCGACCACCACCGTGGTGGCGCTGCTAATCACGGATCACCCCCTCGGCGATGGCCACAAATCCCGACATCAGGGAATAGGCATCCCCTGACGGGAAATAGACTCGCAGCTCATAGGCCACCTTCCCCAGGGGGCGGGATGATACCCCCTTGGTTTTATCCGGGTGGACCGACACCAACACCCGACCACTCGGGCCGTCCGGGATCTCGATGCCATCCCCTTGGGTTCGGCATTCAGCAAGCAGGGCACCGGACGCAATGTCGCGCATCTGGAAACGGGCGGTGCAGCCTGAAATATCAACGGGGACCATCTGGTCCCCGTCTTGTGTCTGCCACGTCACCCCAAACGCAAACGTCGTGCCGGCCGTCAGCTCTAAATCACTCGCAGCCATGCGGCCCCCTTATTTTTTCTCCAGCTCCATCACGCGGAATAACAGACCGACATGACGGGCCATATTGTCCACCGCCGCCGCAGCCGTGGCCGCATATTGTGATCCCCAGGCAGCGAGCGACAGATTCGCGCCGGTGCCCTCCACAGTGATGGATTCAGCGGGCAGCGCCTCAAGCACCAGATCAAACCCGAGAAGCAGGGGAACCGAATCCCCCTCGGGCTTATATGCCAACGGATCCACATCTGACCAAACCGCCAGCATGGTCCCGTCTTCCAGGATAAAACCGATTTCTTTCACCCAGAACGCCGGGCCTGAATCAGCAACCGCAGAGACATGAATTTGATGTTCGTTGATCCGCTCGCCATCAGCGACAGCAACACGCAGGCGCTCATTGACCAACTTTGTTTCGTTTTTGCTGGGTGGCTTACGGCCGCTATCCCCCAGAGCAATATGGGTGATCTTGGCTGCCACACCGGTATTGTCGGCAGTGAATGCCGCGGCCAACCCCTTGGTGGTAATGACCGGGATTAATGCTGGCGTCGTCACGTCGTACTCTCCATTCGTTGATAGATAACAGCCCAGACCCGGCACACCCCAGCAACAGCCACCACAGAGGGCACTGGGCGGGCATCAATGACCGCTTCGGCATCACAGCGCATCACCCCAGTGACACGGGCCGCCGCCGCGGTGGTGAGCCCTGCCGAACACGCCAGCGGCTCCTGTTCAAAGCTCGCACCACGCCGGGCAAGCGCCCCCATGCCGGAGAGGGCAGAGCCCGCCCCGAGCGTATTAGGACCGAACTTTGCGCCCACCTTGAACGTGAAATGTGAACGGGTGTTTTTGGCATTGGTAACAGCCAGCCGGATCTGGTCATACAGGGCTTGATTGAGAAAGCCAATCTCCCCCGCGCTCAAGTTTTCATTTGCCCAGGCGATCAACTCGAAGGTGCCGCGGCGGGCCTTGGGCACCGCCTCGAACCATTCGATGATGTCCGCCTTGACCCCGAGATCTTGAAGGGCAAGTTCAACCGCTGGGCGAGTTCCCTTAATGCGATGCACCGCCAGCGAGTTGGCCACCACCCGGCGCTTAACCCGCTCCGGCCAGTCAGTGCGCCACATGTCCACCGACAGGGCCCACGCCAGATAGGGCAGCACCTCAGCCGGGCATTGCCAGGGGTCCCACAACACAGCAATCGGGATCTCCACCTGCTCGATGCGCGACAACGCCACATCAAGATCCCGCTCCAGGTCGGAGAGGTTGCCGGGCAGAATCGTCCCGCTCATACATAGCCCCCGATGGTCACGATCAGCTCTTCACAATAGGGGGCTTGGCTTTCGAGACAGTAAACATCCTGCCACCCATCAAGGTGGACCTCTTCCACCCCCTCCACGGTCATGACCGCATGAAGACCAGACTCCACCACGCGCCCCTTGAGAGTGCGTTTTAGCTCCACGTAAGCGGCGGCCGCTTTCTCGGCCGCCTGCCGGGCCAACTCAGGATCAGGCCCTAACTTCAGCATCAGGCGAGCACTGACCCGATACGGGACCACCTCCGCAGGCTTTACCGTCAACTGATCTGTGAAGGGGCGGCGGGGCCACAAATACAGCTCAACCCGTTTTAACAGGGCCGCCGATGGCACCCCCGACCCTTCATAGCTCAGGATATAAAGATCCACCTCGACGGGTTCGGGCGAGTGTGGCCACGCCGCCTTAACCATCGGATCCGCGCTCATGGCATGGAAGATATACGCCCCATCAGGGCCAGCCACGGACAACCCTTCCGGCGAGCGTTGCAGGCGAGCGCGATAATCGTCATCCCGCTCCCCATCCAATCGCAACACCGGGGAGCCGTCGGGGTGCTTGTAGTAGGTCGCCCCCAGGTGGTCCAGTTGTGGGCCCTTGGCAAACGCCAGCATGACCCCGCGGGCTTGCTCGTTCGCATCTTGGCGAAGCAACAGCTCCCGATATGCGCCCGCCAGCACAACCCGAAATGCCGGATCCGCCGGGTGGGCGTTCTCCAGATTGGCCGCCTTGGCAACCGCCTGAACAATCTCTTCGTGGGATAGCTGCTTGACCACATCAAGCGGTGGCAACAGCGCCAGATTAATACCTTCCATCTATCACCATCCCGTCAATCGTGATCGGTTCGCCATTGACCAGTAGATAACCGCTCAAACTGATCTCAATGTGTGCGGCCGCCAAGCGCCGAACCCGCATTTCAGACAGGCGAAAATCATCTAGCCCGTTGGCCGGGTTATTGATGGCTTCAGCTAACCGGACATAACAATCCATGTGGAACGAGGCGTTCACGTTCCGGTCCACCATTTCAAAAATGCGGGAGCCAAAATCACGCCGTAGCACCAGGGAACCGATGGGGGTATTAATGACATCGGCGAGACGCTGGCGCAGATAGGGCAGCCCGTTGATCACCTTGCCGGTGTCCCTGTCCATGCCACTTTTCATCACTTCACCTTGCCGCCATCCACTTCGGCGGCCTCTTGGATATGCTTCACTATGCCCCTGCCGATGGCCTGCCACATGGCATCACCGGCCGTTTTGTCGTCAGTCGGTTTGAATCCTGCCGCCCGCAACTGGGCCACAATCTCCGCCGCCATCTTTTCGCCGTTGAGCATGTCACCCCCAGAAAAACAAAACCGCCCGGATGGGCGGCTTGCGTTAATTCGTTAAATCTTTACTACTGACCCGCGCAAACCGTGGACGAGCAATCGGCGTGGGGGACCCCCAGCACCAGACACTTATGGGCACCGGTAACAACCCCCTTTCCCCCGTTGAGGCGGATATTCGCCGCGTCAACGGTCGCATCACCCTCCGCGGTCACGGCCGCATTACCGGACACGCTCACGGCCGCATCACCAACCACAGCGAGGCGCAACTTCTCATCCGTGCGCTGGTACTCGATCACCGTCCCGTTACCGAAATTGATATGGAACAGATCCGGGTCAGTGGATGGCGGCGGAAACCCGTCGTGATAACTACCGGGCAACACCTCGCCCTGGCTCAGGTCGCCATCACTGATCACAGTGGCACCCTCGCCAATCTCCGGCACCCACCACACAACCGCTTTCCCGGTGCGCGGCGGCTTCCAGGTCAGCCAGCCCGTCAGGAGGCCATCACCGTACTTAACCCGCACCAATGCCTTGTCAGGGTCCACGGCCGCGATAACCCCACGGACCACCATTTGGGACAAGCGCCGCTCCAGCTCTTCAACGCGCTGGAGTAAATCAGAAGACCGATCACCCATCACCACCCCCTATCACCACATCATGGGGAAGAAAGTCAGCCTCTTCCCACACCTCGCCGAGGTGCAAGGTTTGCTCCCAGCCAATCACCCAGCTTTCAAAGCCCTTTTCATCGGGATTGAACACTCCAGGGAAAGCCGACAATCCGGTCGGGCGTTCGGCGAACTCGCCTAACCCCCAGGTGTTGCCGTCGATCTCTTGCATCAGGCGGGCGGCGAAGTTGCGCACCTCCAACGCCACGTTGTCGGTTTTCACCGACAGGACACAGTGGGCGTAAAACTCCACCGTGAGCGGTGTTCGCCCGCCAGTTACCCGGCGGCCGGGCTTCATCTCCAGCGCCTCCAGGAGTACCGCAGGGGTTTTGATGGTGCCTTTGCGAGTGACGTCATAGGCGTCCACCGTCTTAACCATCGGCAACGCGGCCTTGATAGCCTTGACCATTGCCTCATGGATTGAGGTCAAATCCTCACTTCCGCTTTTGCTCATGGTTCACCGCATAATTCAGCTCTTGATCGATCAGCGTGGAAAACCGCTCAATCGCTCGTTTGTCATACCGCCGGAAAATTTCCCGGGCGACGGCCTCGATGTCGATGCCAACCCTCATCACAGGAAAGCGGCCGCGGGCACTGGTATCCCCAGGGCCACCCAGTTCAAGGAACCGACCGTTCCCCGCCCCCTTGTTGGCCCGCCGCCATTGCGGCAGCGACAGCCCCAGCGCAGCGGCCCGAGACTTTCGGATCCACGTCGCAGGGCCATCGCCATACACGTCCTTATAGAACGCGCCGGGATACTTGCGGCGGCCGACAGATACCCCTTGCTGGGTTTGCCGTGGCCTGCCCGCCGCTTCCGCCGCCAGCGGGGCGACACCCAGCCACAGGATATGAACCTGATCGCTACCACTGCCGACCTCTGACACGGTCAGGCGATGCTTGAGCGCCTTTTGTGGAACGCTCAAGGCTTGCGCCAACTCTCGCGCCACGCGAGTCTGAAGCCATCGGATGGTCTTCTTGATGGCCCGCCGGGATGCCAGCTCAAGCTGTTTCGGGGTGGCCTGGATCATGGCCGTCGCCCGGGTGATTTCCCGGGCAAAATTCATCTGGATACTAACGCCAGGTTGCGCCACTGCTCATCACCTCCGATTCCGTCAGATCCGCGATCTCCACGGACAGATAAATCAGGGTGGTGCCGCTGCCATCTTCGTGGTGTTCGGCCGGGAAATACTCCTTCCCCTTCACGATGATCCGCCACTCTTGCGACAGCCCCACCACATCCTCAGACATGACCCGCAAGGTCGGGCGGCTGCTCTTGAACTCCAGACCACCGCCGCGCCCCTTGATCAGCCCTTCCCCTTCTGGATGGATGAATACCCCCTTGATCTCGGGCAGGGTCACACCCTGCTCCGTGACCATCACCGTGGGGATACCTAACCGCCGGATGATCCGGCGGTTAGCATTGGCGAAGGGGTCGCGCATTACGGCTTGACCTTCAGACGGCGGACCGCCAACGGGCTGGTGCAGACGTTGATCACGTTGGTCTGTGACTCGATGTCGATGCCCTTGCCCATACGCTTCGGCTCGGCCCGTGAGTAGTACGGCAGGCCGATAGTGTTCACGGTCTCGGTGTAGTTGGCCGGACAGAAGCGGGTGATAAACAGCCCCGGCTTGTCTTCCGGGAAATAGACCGCTTCGCCCGCCTTCAGGAACGGCTTGTCGCCGACCGTCTCGGACAGCTCTTCCCAGTAAGTGCCATCCCAGAACACGCCAGGGCGCACGTCATCACGCAGGTTCGCGCCGTCGTTGTAGCGGTTGAACGCCTTTTCGAAGTCTTCGTTTTCCAACAGCTTGTTGAAAAACTCCGGGCTACACAGGGTGCGGTAACGCTTGCCCTTGATGCCCTTCTGGCTGTTCTCGGACTCGCGCTTCACGTCGAGCAACTGGGTGCGCACCGGCTTGGTAAAGTCGATGGCGTGATACTGGTCCTTTTCGCTGATACCGAAGCGGGCATAAAGGTCCTCGATCACGTTACCCGAGGCCCCGACGATTTTCCCGAACAGGGCACCGATGCGGAAAAACTCGATGGTCGCATCCAGGCTCAGGCGGTGATCTTCGTGCTTCTCTTCGATGAGGCGGTCCAGATGCTCCAGCTCATCATCAGACCCGAAGGCGCGCACATTCTGCACCTGATCGGCCATGATGGACGCTTCCAGCGGGAGGTGGATCGCGTTGAAGGTGTACAGCTTGCGCTCACGGTCATCCATGTGGGTCCCGTCCGCGCCGCGCTGCTTCTCCGGCACCAGGATGATCTGGCCATCCTTGTATTCGATTTGGACATGGGTGGTCGCAATGCCGCGCTCTTCGAAGATCCCCAGCTCGGCGAGGCGGGTCTTCGGTACAGTCACATTGTTGATGGACGCGGTGAGGTTCTTCACCGTGAACTTGTCGGATTCGATAGCTTGTTGCAGTTCCATGAAATGGGTCTCTTGCTAATGGTAGGGCCGCATTAATAGCGGGCGATGATGTTGCGGGCGGCCAACTGACGCAGGGCCGCGGCTTTCTGCTCCGGGGTGATGTCACTCGGCCAGACCAGCGCCTTTTCACGGATCGATGTCAGGCGAGCATGAACAACCCCCGGACGGTCCAGCGCACTGGCGTCCACATCACCCAGCACCACGGCGACCGCCTCTTGGGCGTCGGCCGCGTCAGCGGCAAGGTTCAACTTGGTGTGACGGCCGTTGTCGAGCTGCCCCACCACTTCACCATCAACAAAAACGCCACCGGTCAGGGTGGCGTCATCACGGGACAGCCCATCGACCTCGGCGAGGACGTGGGAGCCGTAGCGTTTGAATTGCGTCATCTTGTAAAACCCCTTGTGATAGGCTCCGCCGCTTAACGGCGATTCTTGTAAATGTCTTTCGCATTCAGCTCGGGGCCCTTCTGCTCCGCACTTTCACGAATAACACGGCTACCGGTGCCACTCTCATCCGCCGAGGCTTGAACTTCATGGATGGCCTGACCCACCATTTTGATCGGGTCGTTGATGCAAGCCAGCAAGCTATCAAAGCTCGCAGAGAGGCCAGCGGCCGACAGCGTATCCTTGAGCGCCTTCGCTTGCGTGATGCGCTCATCGGCTGACGCCTTGGTCAAACCACCGGTCAGCAGGGAAGCAGACAGCGCAGGAATACCCGCATCAGCACAAGCCTTGGCAATCTCTGCCGCATGATCCAACGCCAGCGCGGGCACCTGCTCGGCCTTGATGGCCTCGATCACATCCGGGCGCTCGGCGGTAATGGCGGCGATCACGTCGGCCGCCATTGCGCCAGCACTGACACCCGGCAAGCCAAGCACCAGCACCTGACCCGATTCACCGGCCGCGCCGGTCTTGTTCTCTTTACTCATTGTGTTTCGCTTCCCCTGTTTCAGTTCACTGATCACGCCTTCCAGACTGCCGAGCCGGTGGGCCATGCCCACGTCCACCGCCCGCTGGCCAATCAACACGCCACCTTTGCCGAAGTCGTTCAGGACCGTTTCCCGAGACACCCCCATATTGCGGGCCACCCGGTCGATAAAGATGTCTGCCAAGTTGTCCAGCTCGCTCTGGTATGCCTTGCGGCCCTCTTCGCTGGCCGGGTCCAACCGCTTGTTGGGCGATTGGCTGGATACGATTTCCAACACCTCGGTTTGGTCGGTGTCGCTTTTCTTGCGAGTGCGGAACGTCATCACGGTCCCGATGGAGCCAAGGCGGGCCGTGGCATCGATCACCACCTCATCCGCCGCCGTGGCCACCCAGAACGCCGCCGAACACCCCGCACCGCCGATATACGCGACGATGGGTTTCCGACCGCGGGCCTGATAGATCATTTCCGCCAGCTCATGGATACCGTCAGCCTCACCGCCGGGCGAGTTGATATACAGCACCACGGACCGCACTGCCGGGTTGTCCATCGCGGCGTTGAAGTCCTTGGCCAGCATCTGGGTGGACGTCCCGCCACAAATGGCGTGGAACATGGTGGCGTAACGGCTGATCACGCCATTGACATGCACCAGGGCGACGCCGCCGTCTCTGATCTCCATGCCCGGACTGACCGCCCGGCCGCCTTTCCCCTCCAGGGCAACCGGCCCCAGATGGTCAGCCAGCCCGGGCAGCGTGGACAAATCCAGATCGGCAAGGTCTCGGGCAGCCAAGCCGCCCATCACCTCCAACATGGCTTGATCCAGTGCCCAGGCTTTGGACATCAGGAAATTAAGGGCTAAGTGCTGTTTCATTCTTCACTGTCCCCGCTCTTCTCTGTCTCATCCTGACGAAACAGCCCGGCGAGATTGCCGGGCTGCTTGACGCCTTCTTCGTTGCAAATTTCCTCCCATCGCTTGAGGGCCTTCGCGTTACGCCTCATGTTGTCCTCAAGGTCGCGGCCATACTCGGCGGCCTCGGCCTCGGCGTTGGAAATATTGTTACTCACCGCCTTGTTACGGGCGTTGATGTCCTGCTCTGGCTGCAAGTGCTTCCAGGCATCTGGACGAATGTCGAGCGACAGATAAGGCCACGGATTGGAGCCAAAGCCCGGGGCCTTCAGCCGACCAATCAGGACCGCATCTTCAATCACCCAGCGCCAGATAGTGAACGCCACCTGAAAGCCGGACAGGTTCGTTTGATCGAACGTAATTCCGCGGCGGTACTCGTTCAAAAATGCCCGGACCAAGCGGTCATTGAGGCCGTCCCAATCGCCGGTCAACAGGGGATAAGGGATCTCCAGTCCGGCCGCTTCTTGCAACGCCTGCCAGCGCACGAAATCCTTGTACCCTTGCCCAGTGTCATCCCCGTCAAAGAGATCCAGCTTTTCACCAGGAACGCCGCGCAGCATGGTCCCGGCAAACACACGCTCCACCTCTTCGGCGGGCTTGGAGTCATCAAACAACGGCTTCCCCGTGGCGGGGTCGAAGTCCCAGTCGTCGCCAAACTGCTCGCGGTACAGGAAGCCCGTGAAGGCGCTCCGCTCTTTCTTGCGGATCAGTTCGGCGTCGTCGTACTCCTGAAACGTCCGGTCCTTTAACAGCGCCGCGGCCGTTTCCGGTTCAGCGCGAACCTGACCGGGGCGGGTCGGGTGATAGTGATGGATCACGTCACGGGCCGGGACCCGCTCCAAATCGGACAGGCTGACGGTCTCGATCCCGTCTTCCGGGTGCGCCCGATAGAACCAGTACGCGACCTTCAGTTTTCCGTCGAACTCTATCCCCTGCACAATCCGGCGGGTGGCACTGATCCGACGGTTGAGATCCAGGGGGCACAAATCGGCCTCCATGATCTCCACCTGTGTCGGCACCTGTAGCCCCGAGGAAAGCCGCCGACGCAACCGGCGAATGAAACACTCGCCAGACATACGGCGGGCTTTCACCGCCACATTGACGAGGGCCCCGAAATTCATGTCCCCCCAGGGGTCCAGCTCCAGCGATACAATCCGCCACAGCTCATTAAGCTCCCGACGAAAGGCGTCATCCTGACACGTGCTGATCAGGGTAAAGCCCTTGCCGACCTCGTTGGTGGTGTTCTTGTTGATGGCCGACCGCAACAACAGACTGTTGCGGTAGCCAGCCCGGGCGCGGTTGCGCAGTTGACGGCCAGAAACAGCAAGGGCCCGATTCGGGCCCATGCTGGGAGCATTCCAACCAATCGAGCGCGGGGCCCGTGTCGCCCCCTCATAGGGCTGGGATGCCTGAATCGGCCGCCCATCCAGTCCAATGATCACGCTCACCGGATCCCCCTATCCACACAGGTCCGAACACCCGCCAACGGGCTGGAGCGGGCCCCAGCACGCCGAGCCATCAGGCGGACAATATGTCGTTTCGCCTTCAGCAGGTCATCTATGGATCGGTATTGCACCTCTCGGCCGTCGATCCTGACCGTCAATTCACCGCTTGCGATGGCCTCATCAAGCGCGTTTACATCATCTTGAGTAAATGCCACTGCTCACCTCACACACTGGACCGCCGACGGCGGCGGGTCGGTAATCGCTGCTGCTGCCCATCACTGGACAACAGCTCGCCGTTTTCATCAATCGGACGTGCCCACGGTGGGGCGTTATCCCAATCGACAATCTTGTCGGCCTTGATGTCGTAAATACAGGCCCAGCCATACACGAACAGATCGAAGGTTTCGTTCCTCGCCCCCTTACTCACCTTGTCCCACTTGCCATCAGCGTCCCGCACCTCGGCGGTCAGCTCATCGAAGAAGGCTTCCGGGAGCCAGTTAGGGAAATGCACATAACGCCACCCGGGCGTGTCACGCTCAAGGGCATTACTGACCGTATCTTTGACCCGGTTCGTGTTGATAAAGAGCACCGGCACATCCCCCAGAGCGTTGGCCTTGCGGTCCTTGCGCTGGGTGTTGTCTGGATAACGCACCTCCACCAGGGGGCCAGATGGCCGCCCCTTAACCAGCATGAAGCGCCGGGCCAGCCCGACCGACTTCAGCTTGCGATAATAGGAATAGGCGTTATCCGTGACCCCATCTTCGCCGCCGCTATCGCACATCGTGCGATAGATAGGCATCATCCGGCCCGAGTCATCATCTATCGGGTATGTCCGCTCGATCACCTTTTCGGTGATCAGGTCCCAGTCCTCCAGGTGAGTGGCAGGGTTAACCCGGACAAAAGCGTCCGGCTTGTCCTCCTGCACCCGCTTTGATTTCTGGATGGCGAAGCGGTCAATCACCACGCATTCCAGATCAACGCCCCACCCCAGCACCATCACATCAAAGCGGGCCTTTTTGGCCCCGCCCTGCACATCGACTTGCGCCGTCATGAAACGCACCCACGGCGGCACCACCCGAACCCCCAGATCGGCGCGGCGCTCCATCAGCGCGTTGCCGTCGCGGTCCTGCTCCCGAGGCGGCGTGAATGGCCGCCCCTGATCGGTGTTCACCGTGGCCTGAAGGTCTTCCGTGTTGCCGGTCTTTTCATACTCACGCAACGCGGCCAACCACTTATAAACAAGCTGGTTCCACGTCTGAAAGGCAGCCGTCGGCCCCTTCTGCCAAAACGAGGCGACACGGGTTTCCCGCGGCGTCCCCAGTAATCGGCCATCCTGATCCAGGGAGCAGCCTTGCGGCACCCAGAGGCCGCCGCTATTCAGCGCCAGCTTGAGGGCCACATTCCCCGCCAGTGGCTGATCTTCGCGCAGCTCCACCCCACAATGGGGGCACGGCATCACCACATCTTTCGAGGCGGTGGCCGGATCAGGCTGGTCCCTGTCCCACAGCAACAACGGGAAATCAGGCTCGAACCAGTCACCACAGTCCGGGCATTGCCACATAAACAAGCGGCGGTCGCCCTGATTGTAAAGGGACAGAATGCCGCGGGTCGGCGGCGCTTCATGCGGGCTCGGCACCCGATAAGCAGGATCGGTAATCAAAAAGCCGGGGCTTGATTCAACCAGCACCATCCCCGACGACATGAACGTCTGTGTCCGTTTCCCCGCCAGAATGAACGCCGAGCCCTCGCCGTCGATGTCTTGCGGCATACGGTCGTAATCCGTCAGCGCCACCCGTTTCCAGTCCGAACTGGCGAAGATGTTTTTCGATGGCCACCCAATTTTCAGGAAGTTGCCAGAGCGAAACACCTTGTCGTGGACGTTGTTGTCGTGGGCCCGCGGCGACATAGCCGAGCGCACTTCCGGGCTTGCGTAAAACTCCCGAGAAAGGCGCTTTTTGCTGTGCTCGGCGGCCTTGTCCTGGCTGATCTGCACTAACAGAAAATCGGCCGGGTCGTTGACGATGGTGTCACACACCCACCCATCAACGAGGGAAACCGTCTTCGCTGTTCGGGCGGGGCCGACAAACACCACGGCGTCATATAACCGGGACTTGAGGCAGTCCATCGGCTCGTGCATGTACGGCACCAAGTCACCATCCCAAGGCACCATCGACCCGCTTTGTTCCACATACAGCAGGCGGCGGGCGCTTTGGGATACCGGCTCACGATTGGGCGGGCGGACAATGGTGATCACATCACGCCGGACACGGCCCGGCTTGGCGTAATTAGCCATTGTCGTCCACCTCTAATAACTCGCTATACAGTTGATTCCTGAACTCGTCCGCGGTCCTTTCCAGCTCTTCAAGCTGGGGCGCGCTGAACGTCCGGCGGCGTTCCATTCGGTCCGGCAAGGACTCGAAGAACGACACCACTTTTTTCAATACCCGCGACAAGTCGTCGCGGTACTCTCCAACCGGGATCAGGTCCCCGATCTCGCGCTGAAACTTGAGCCGCTCATTCTCGGACTGATACCACTCCTTCCGATCTTTCGGGGGCATCTTGTCCGGTTGATGGCTGGCGGCGGTTTGCTCACCCCCACCCTGAAACAGAGCCGGGCCAACATCGGCCAGCAGGTACACCGGGGCATTCCCCCGGGTGCCCTTGGGCTGAACGCCTGCTTCACGCAGGCGCTTTCGTACTGTGTCGCGGCTCATCCCGAACGCTTCCGCGATCCGGGTGATATTCCAGGCGTAGGCGTCGCCGATATGGGTCACGTCTGCCATGTTGACCGCTCCACCCTGACACTCACAAAAAGGCGGCCTCTGGAAAAGTTGCTATTGCCCGAAGGCTGGCACTGTGTGCATGGCGCTAACTGTGATTCCAGAGGCCAAACCTGAAACGCTCCTTAGCGGGGTGCAGTTGCACACTCGCGCAGGTCGTGGATGTAGTTCACCAGCTCGCCCAGCGCCTCACCGGACAAGCAAGCCCCGCCGTCACTGCTTTGGCTCCACTGGAGCCTTGGCGGTGTCGGATCGCACAACGGGCGAGGCGTCGGCAGCGGGGCGCTCTGACATGCCGTCAGGCTGACCGAACAGATCAGCAAAAGCGCGGGCCGGGTCATCTGCCACCGCGGCCCGGCGCTCTTCACGCCGCAATTGCTTGCGCTCTTGGTCATATCGATCCCACCGCGCCAACAGGCGCTTAAAGAGTTCGGCGAAGCTGCTCAGGGTCGTTAGCCATCCCATTCGCGGATCTCCGGTAGTTCCCCGCCAGCACCTGGAGCAAGCGGATCGCCCAGGCGGGCAACCGCGCCACCCACTGCGGCGGCACCCAGGCCATGACTTGGGTCAGCACCCACGCCACTAGGCCGATAATGGCCACCCATTTGGCGGCCGCCTCGCCGCCGACGAACACCGCCAGCAGGCCAAACAGATCGAAATCAGGCGGCGGCATTGCTGCCGCATCCGTCGCATGGGCAGGCACCGACAGCGCCAGCACCCCGAACACCATCGCCCAGCACATCACAAGTTTTCGCATTGCCATTCGCATTGTCTCCCGTTGAGGTAAGCGTGAGCGTCAGGCGACACGTCATTTCCCAGCGCCTGACGCGACTGACGGGCAGCCGATACCAACACGGCACCGGACCCGAAGAACGCATCGGCCACCACCTCGCCGGGCTGGCTGCTTTGCTGGATCAGAATGTCGAAGAGTTCGACCGGCTTTTCGGTCGGATAGCCGCCACGGATACGCTTGACCGGGATCAGGTCTGGCATGTCGGACGGGTCAACACTCTCCACCTCTTTCACCTTCAGCACATCCGGGATCCCGAGGTGGTTCAGCTTGCGCTTGCCCTTCTCGAAAAACAGGATGAACTCGCACTTTGCCCGGTAGTGGTAGCCCATGCCGATGGCGCACTTGTCCCACACCACCGGTTTCCAGAACGTGAACCCGGCGGCCTCGGCCAGCGGCTTAACGTGAAACATCGTTTCCTGATCGCACATCAGGTAAAAATGGCGGTTCTTTTTGAGCACCCGGAACACCTCCGCGAAAAACTCGGGGAAGCGGTCGTTCGGGAAAATGCTGAACCACCGGTTACTGGATCCCTTGCTCTCCTTGAGCCGGGTCGTGGTGCCGCGGGCGCGGTGTTTCTCCAGCGACTCGTAAGGCGGATCCGTAATCATCAGATCGACACTGTTATCCGGCAGGCTTTTCAGCCACGCCACCGCATCCATTTGCGCAAGCTGCATTCCGTGACCTCTGCAAAAAAAAGAGGGAGGCCGAAGCCTCCCAAACGCTCTTACTACCGAAACAGATCGGCGGGGTAGTTGCGGACGAACTCCGCTTCCGTGCCCGCCCCTTGGGCCGTGTTGTAGTGGCGCTTCCAGTACCGCGCCAACCCATCCACATCCCCCGCCGCGGGTAACGACTCTTTCACCCGCAGGTAATGCACCCGGCACATGGCCACGGCATACGGCAGATTGCCGATCAACTCGCAGTCAGGAGGGCACCCCTTGGCCGCCAGCGTCTGGCGAGCCTCGCCGGACATGATGCCAACCAGCAGGACCTTGAGGTCCTTACGATAGGCGATGTAGTTCAACCAGATGTCGCGGTGGGTGGCTGGTTCCATCTGGGCGATGCCCAGCGCCGGGCCCTGCCCCAACTGCTTCAAATATTCCGCGTGGGATTCTTGGGTGATGGTGCCCATCACCAACTGTTCCGCCGCGGCACTGTGCAACCCGAGCCCCTTCAGGGTCGGGCGTACTACCAATTCGAGAAGATGTTTTTTATTCACGCTGGCCCCCTAAATCGCCTTTTCGCTTGCCTCGGATGTCCTTCCAGATGTCCCAGCCGAACCGCGCCAACACGACAAGGAAACCGCCCACCGTTGTGATGTCGGCCACCGTGATCTGGATGTGCGGCAACTGCACCGGGTACTGAAGAAGGCTGACCGTTCCGGCCACATCACTGGTGGCCGCTTGTACTTTTTCGCTCAGACTGCTAAGGCCCACACCGGTCCCCCCGACGTAAGCGATGACGCGCCCGGTGTCCCATTGCCACATCAATCGACCGCCCTTTTTCAGATACAAAAAAACCCGGCAAGAGCCGGGTTTAGGTTGAAAGCGTGGCGCTACAAGCACACCAACACCACGTTATGGCGAAGCCTATCGCAAAGTGCCAACGAAAATCAACACATTATGTGTAATCGCACACGATAGGTGTAAAACCAATTCACTGAAAAACCGTTTTTTATTCGGTGTGACCGGTCACATTTAGCCGCAGATCAAGGGCGCGGCGGGTATGGAAGCAATCGCCATCCCCTTTAAACAGCCCCCCGCACCCTTCCGGCAACGCCGACCCACACTTCCGGCACGACCCCAGCTTGGCGATCTGCCGCTCCAGGCGGGCGCAGTCTTCCCGGATCAGGGTGTCGATATACTCATCCACGCTATAGGGCCCCCGTATCCCGCCCCGCACATGCCGGGCCTCATCCAGTTGGCGCTGGACGGGCGGGGACAACCGAACCTCGATCACCTTTATTCCGAGCTGGCGCATTCTCTCCCGGGAGCGCCGCTTACGCTCGCCCGCGGGGACCGGCGACCGCTTTCCCCCGCTCACCGTTCGCCCTCCTGTGTCTCCCCCTCTGCTGCATCCGGGGCGGCCAGCAAGTACACCACCTTCACCGGGGACGGCAACTTGGCCGCCGCCAGCGATACCCCGCAGTAAAAGCCGACACCAACCAGCACCGACAGCGCGAACAGAGCCCACACTAGCCCCAGCGAACGCAGCCCCCCCAGGGTGCCGAGCGCCGCCACCTTGCCCAACTCCAACCACATCCCGCGGCGGTCGCCTTTGCGCCACGCATCCCGAACGGTTTCCATCATCATCACCTTACCCCTCCATTACCCATCACAATCCCGGCCAGCGACTCACGAAAGAGCGCGGGCCCCGCCTTGGCCATGTCGTACAGTGGCGCGTTGCGCTCCTGCCTGACTGGCTGGATCCCTGCCGAGCGCAGCCGCTTGCGCACCGTGTCCCGGCTCAGGTCAAACATGTCAGCCATCTGGCTGATATTGAGATACCGCATCGCCATTTCCCCCATCAAAAGATCACCGGATCGGCAGCCTGCACCCCGCACCGGAAGCGGGATTCGTCAGCTACCTGCCTAGACCGCTGACGACGCATAGGGATCCCGAAAAACTGCCGAACCCCGCGAGCCTGCCGCCCGTGGAGTGCGTTTCGGGCCCCAGGGTCCCCCGGCTTTCCGCGCCGCCGCGTCTCGGCCGCCGCTCCACCGACACACATAATCCCTTTATTATCAGCCACTTGCCACACACGCAGCGACACACAACCGCCGCCGCGCTGTGCGCCACACCGACCGAAACAGCCGCCGACGGCGACCGGCTCAAATACGCTTTTCACTTGCTTGATTCCTCCTTTAGCGTGGGTCCTGTAATTTGCCCTCATGCCGCGGCCTCGCTGGTCTGGTCTGCTGGCGTGTTTTTTCTCGATCTCGCTTCTGTCTCGGTCTCGATGGTGAGCCCCTGAAGGATCAGCCAGTCGTGATAACGGGCCAACGCCTCCCGCTTCTGAACAGCCATCGCCGTGTGGATGTATGTGGCGTCCAAGTCCTTGAGCGTGTGATTCAGCAACAGCTCCCCGACGATGTAATCCACGCCGAGATCTGCCCACACAGTCCGCGCCAATTTCCGCAAATCGTGAGAGGTCCACGCCTTTTCACTGATCACCTGAAACAGCTCATTGGCTTTCGTTTTACCGATTGGCCTTCCGGGCTTTGCTCCAGGGAACAGCCAGACACTAGAGACCCCGCGGCGGGATTGACTGGCTTGGTATGCCTTCAACGCCTGCACCGCGGCCGACGACAGCGGGATCTGGTGCTCTCGCTTGTTCTTGGTGAACCGGCCCGGGATCGTTAACGTGCTGCCGCGCCAATCAATCCAGTCCCATCGGTGATGCCGTGTTTCGCCGACCCGCGTCCCGTGCAACAACATCAAGAGCGGGATCAACCGCTCAGGACCTTGGCAAGCAGGCAAGCGCCCCATGAAGTCCGTCAGGCGCTCGACACGCAACGACGGGTCCTTGGGCTTGATGCGGGCCTGAATGAAGTCGCTGAACACCCAGGGGGCCAACGGGTTCGACTCGATACGCTTTAGCCGATACGCCTGCTTGAATGCCGCCTTCAGCACTCCGAACACGGACTTCACGAACGACAGGGAATAGGTCGATTGCATGGGCCAAATCAGCTTTTCATCAAGCAGGGTTCGGCCTTCTTTCTCACTGCTAAACGCCCCCAGGGGAACATCAGACAGCACCGGCAAAAGCTGCCGATTTATGGCGCTCTTGACCGAACTCCGCCGACTGGATGACACGTTGGCGTTATCGCCGGACCGGTCCCGATACCAACACAGCAAATCGCCCACTGTTGCCCAGGTGGACACCGCCAGATTATCCGACGCGGGATCAACAGCCAGTTGCCCCTTGATTTCCGGCAGCCGTGCAAACAGGACCTTGGTGGTCATGTCTGGAAATGCCCCGACCTTTTTCCAGCGTTCCCGGCCGCCTTGATAGTGCCGCAGGTGAAAAGAGCCCCGATCCCGGTCCTTGTGGAACCGGAACAACAACGAGAAACGAGGGTCTTTGATCTGCCTGACGCTGGGGTCTTGGCTATGCCGCCGAATGACGGCATCTGACAAGGCGGTGATGATTGTGGCGGTCATGGCCTCCACTCCTGTGATAGCCCGCCTCGGGCTTTGCGTTAAATCGTTATTTCGTTAAGTCGTCCAGCTTGATACGGTCGCCGGGGATCAGGCTTTCACGCTCGCGGGTTCTGTCCTTCAGGGCCTCGATAGCGCGTTCCAGGTGCATGATGGCCGTTTCGTTATAGGCGCTTTCATAGGGCCCAGATTGAAACATCTTCAGCCGGTCATGGCAGATGGCGATCAGCGCCTCGATGGTTACGCCGTTTCGCCCAACGCTGGCCGGGTGGCCATGCTGGAACCGAATCACCCCAAGCGCCTGATCAACCTCCAGCACATCAGACCCCGGCTTGGCAGTCACAACGGAATAGTGATGCGGACCACCGAACCCGAAGGCAGTGGCCGCACTGGCGGAGGATTGGAAAATCCGAACGCCGGCTTCATCACCGACGTGGTGGGTTGTCACTTCCCGAACTCTCAACATGATCACCCCTTACTGAATGGTTTCGCTTCTGCCATGCTCGACCACTTCGTGAGCCGAGAGTGACACCGCCAGCATTTTTTGAATCGCCAGCAGCACATCAACTTTCGATTGGCACCGGCATTCGTTGACATAATTTTCAAGGTGCTTTTTAGCCAGTACCTCGGCCTCTAACTCATTGACGAATTTTGGCATCTGCTACTCCTTACCAATCAAATTCATGGCTTGAGCCCACCCGCCAGCGATACCGTTCTCAGATGCCAACTGATCAAGAGCGGCGGCCAATTTAAGTTCACGCCCCTCCAATTTCGCCGCCTTAACCAACTTCTTGGCTTTTTTGCGCAAAAACTCCACAGTGTTCCCAGATGGGAACTTGATATGATCGTTAATATGTTTCATGACGCTTCCTAACCGGCTTACCAACAACCACACACGAACAACGGCCGCCAGCATGACCGCTCACACTGACATATCCTGTCCCGTCGCACTGGTCACAATCAGGATGCGGAGATTCAACGTTCTCCAGCCCGGCAACCACTATCGAAACAGCATTGCCATGAGCAAGACGGGACCGAGAAATGACCTCAACAACCTCCAGCCCACCAGGGTGACGTGATACATCGTCAACCAAGATCACATCCGCGGGATATGACCCGACCCATTCAGGAAACTTAGGACGGGATGACCACCCCACAGCGACATCACTCAAATCCGGGGAGATGCGGTAACGATGCAGCCAGCGGGCCGCGTCTTGTGACGGGCAAAGGAAAAGAACAGACTTCCCGTCCGCAATAACCCCCTTGGCAATAGTCAGTAAGAGAGTTGTTTTCCCTGACTGGGGCTCGGGGGAACGAATGAAATTAACGTGCAGACTAGGCACAGAAGAAGATGAAATATCACTCATAACACTTCCCCCCCAACGGCCAGCAACGACCGCCCCCACAGACATCCGGGGCCATCTTCAGTGTCAAAAATCCCGAGAATGAACCACATATCACCGGGCGGTGGTGATGGCTCCCACTCGCTCACATCAGGATCACCCAATTCGAAATATCGTTCGACCAGCTCTTCGGGGGCATCTGACTCCATAGAAACCCACTCGCACCGAATCCCTTTACAGGCCATCAGCGCGGTGAAGTCTTGCCATGTCATTTCATCCATACCGATCAAGGCAGGATGAAGCCACATTCCATATTCATCACGGTCAACGTGGACCGGCACCAGTTCAACGACCATCACCCCATCCCCTCCAGTTCTTGAATGATCACTTCCCGCGCCTCAGCAAGGCGGCGCTTGTATGTCCGCAGGCTCATACCAAGGGCGTGAGCCATGTCGATCTGTAGCAGGCCGGACGGGTCGAAATTCACCAACCCGCGGCGCTGTGAAACCCGAAACCAACCGGCGCGGCATTCCAGCCGCAACACGTCAGCCCGGTCCTGATTCTCGGCGGCCATTTTCATCACAGCCGCCTCGATACGGGCTTCTATGGTGTCCATAGGCGCAGAGCCCCCACCACTGCCGAACGTGATCAACCCTTTTCCGTCGATCATCCTGGCCAGCATTGAGGCCCCCGAGCCAGGAACAACGCCCCCGGAATGACACCAACGCGCCCAGGCTTCCAACAGGTCGTCGAGGTCATTTCGGCGGCGGCGTCCCATACACTTCCTTTCTGAAACCATCACGCTCCGGCCGCCCATTGGTTAAACTCATGCACCAAACCGGCCCACTTCCTCGCGGCCTCTTTGTTCGTGTTCAGCTCCCGGCGGCTTTGCACACCACACAACCGGCGAACAACCTCAGCAGCCGCGGCAGCGTCTGGCACCTCTCTCCCGCACTTACCAGCCAGAAAGCGCAGGAAGCGGGCTTTCTGACAGAAAATCGCAGCACCCCTTGTGAAATCCATGCACACCCCCTTTACGCCGCCTTGGGGTTATAACGGATCATCGTTTCGGATAGCGCCTCCACCGGGTCCAGATAGTGGCGGACCCCGCCAGCGCGGGGCGTCACCATCAGATCATCGCGCTGAATAGCAATCTCACTGGATGGAACCCCCTCAACGTGCCAAAGCTGACCACCAAGAGCGCGGATATATTCCACCTCTTCCCATGTCTTGACGTGAGTCAGCACAAGACCGCGATCCCGCTCCTTGCCGTGGTCAAACTTCAAGACCACATCACGCAGCAAATCCGCCCGCAGACGTCCACTTCTTGGGACCCGCATGGCATACGCCACAAGCCGAGCCCGACCAACCCCGACAACCGCTTGCGCCACCTCTTCACGACGGCGCTCACAACCGCCGACCAGCCCGATAATCAACATCTTTCCCCCTACACCTCACCCGCCACCCGGGCAGATGCCAGGGGGCCATAAATGCCGTTGTAATCGACCTCGCCGCGGGACTTTGACACGATATTCAGCGACGACGAAAGCCGAGGGGCCTTCTCCTTCCGATACCAGGAATAAACCGTTCTCGGCTTTTCCTTCAGAAGCTCGGCCGCCTTCTCGATCCCGCCCACACTGTCAATCCAGGTGTTCAAATCCACGTATTGAAGCCCTTGTTAACACACTAATAAAAGAATTACACGTTATGTGTAATTCTAGGCGACAAAACAGGTGTTTTACAAGGCTTTGTTTTGCTGATTTAACACGCTAAGTGTATAGTTGATCAGAATAACAAACGGATGCAGCTAACAGCCTCCTACGAGGCCGCCGCTAACCCGCCTCGTTAACATGGGAAACATGATGTCGGACATTAAAAATGTGCAAGCGAACCGGCTAAGACACTGCCGCGGCGTCAAAGGCTGGACTCTCGAAGAAACAGGAAAGCGCCTCGGCGTTACTGGCTCCCGCTATTCCAATTGGGAGCAAGCCTTACGCTCGCCGAAATATGAGCAGATGATAGCCCTCGCCGAACTATTCGGGACCACCCCCGCATGGCTGGCCGGGTTCACAGACCACGAAGGCCACAACGCCAGCCCAATGGATTACGTGACCCTAGACCAGAGCCCCATTTCAGTGGGCGGGGAAACATTGAACATCGACAATGTGGCCAATCGGTCAGCCCTCCATATTGATCACGCCAAGGCAAGGGGCCTGAATGAAAACAAGCTGACAGCCATCATCGCCCAGGGCGATAGCATGGACCCCCTTATCCAGGACGGCGCGGAAGTGCTGATCGACCGCAGCCGGACAACCGTCAGCACTGCCGATCTTTTCGCCATTTTGGTGAACGGTCAGATTTGGATCAGGTGGATAAGGCCAGAACTGGACGGCTCGTTTACCGTTGCCGCCGAAGACTCGGCGCACTACCCAGACCAGAAGCTGAACGCCGAGCAACTGGCGAGCCTGAAGATAGTCGGGCGAATAGCCAGAATCACCCACGACAGATAAGACAAGCGCGGCCAATGCCGTGTTTTTCCATTTGTTGGTTTTACACTAAAAGTGTAAGATTCCACGAATAAGCACACCACCAACACGAAAAGGGTTAATCATGCGGGATCTAGCAGTATTGGGCGGAGCACCTGAAGGGGAGGTCATCCCACTACCCACCACCAAGAAGGTGGCCATTTATACCAATTTGCGGCAATCGGCGGCGATGGCCTCCGGTCTGGAGGCGCTGGCCGTTCGCGCCCTCGAATGCGGCGAAGCAACCGACAAAGACCTAGAGGACATCGCCGACCTTTCCGCACGACTCAAAGATGATTTGAACCGCGCCGCCCTCGTTATCTCTCAACTTGCCGACAACAACTAACGCTCTATCAAGGACGGATAGAATGACAATGGAAATCACAGGCGAAGACGTCATCGGGCTATCAGGCCAGCAACTCACCACCCCCGAATTGCGCGTCCTTGTCGGTTTGGCTGACGGCGAAACCCCCTCCCAAATCTCACTGGCCGTACAGGTCCCCGCCTCATCGCTTCGACATATCGAAGCATCCATCCAGGCAAAGCTGGGAGCAAAGACAAAGCCCCATATGATAGCCAGGGGGTTTACGCTCGGCGTTCTCATTCCTCGCGCTCTCTGCCTCATGCTGGCCATTCTGGCCACTTTCGAGGTTGACGACGACGCCCTTCGTCTTCGCCGCCCCTACCGCACCAAGACCGGCACAAGTTACGTTCGCGTCATTCGCCCATCCAGCGCAGGCGGAAAGGACTTCGCCTAACCTCTCCCCGGGCGGCCGCGCCGCCCCACCCTGCCAAATTCGTTAATTCGTCATTTCTTTATTTCGTTTTTTCTTGCCATCATCCCGCCCTGTCATTATCCTTATTCATGCGTTAACGAATTAACGATTTGACTATTTAACGAAGGGGATACACCAATGGGATACAAGATCGGCGTGGTCTCACAAAAGGGCGGCGTAGGGAAAAGCACCCTTGCCCGTTCGACAGCCTCAACCTATGCGGCCGCAGGCTGGAACGTGAAGATTGCAGACCTAGACATCAATCAGAGCACCAGCTTTTCATGGCTGCAACGTCGCCTCAAATCGGGCATTACCCCCGTGGTTAACGTCGAATGCTTCGGCACTCTCTCTCAGGCGCTCCGCGTGGCAGATGCTTACGACCTTATGATTTTCGATGGCGCTCCACACGCAACAAAGGCCACTGTCGAGATCGCCAAGGTTTCCGACTTGTTGGTCCTCCCCACGGGCCTATCACTGGACGATATGGAACCGACAGTCATCCTTGCCAACGCCCTGGCCGACAAGCACGGGATAGAGTCCGGCAAGATCTGCTTTGCCTTGTGTCGAGCGGGGAACAGCGAGAAGGAGTTAGAAGAAGCCCGGGAATACTTATCCGAAACCCCCTTCCACTTACTTGATGGCGTCATGTTCGAAAAGACCGCATTCCGCCGGGCTCACGACTCAGGATTGGCCGCCATCGAGACACCATACAAAGGCCCGCGGGAGCAAGCCGACCAGTTGATCCAGTCGATTATCAACCGGCTCCAGTCCGAACAATAACGAATTAACTAAATAACGAATTAACGAGGTAACGAAGATATGGCAAACGTACCGCCACCACCCGGTAAAGGTAAGGGCAAAGGAACACCACCGGCCAGCACCGCAGCCGCTCACGTTGTCGGCAATAACACGACCAAACCAGAGGCGGGCGAACTGGTCCCGATGAACTTCAAAGTGGATTCCGAACTAAGGAAGGATTTCAAGATGTTTGCAGCCATGCACGATATGAGCATGGTCGATTTACTGAAGGAAGCGTTCGCTCTCTACAAAGAGCACAAGGGCGGTTAATGCCCTGAAGGGTTCGGTCGGCTGGCTCTCTCACCTTCCAGCCGACCGGACACAATTAACACCAATGGGATCGAGGGATAATTATGTCTGACAAGGATTATAAGGCAATCAGCCGCACACGGATAATTGAATTTCCGCTTCTGCCAGCCGACACCAGGGAGCAATTTATATCACGCTGCCCTGACTATATGCGGACAGCATTACAGAAGCTGCTGAAAAAATAACAGAGGCCCCCATCGAGGGGCCTTACTCTTTGCCCTTCGACCACCCCAACATGTTGATGCACACGATCCCCTGTTGATATGCCTCCTTGTTCACCGCGCCACCCTTGGCCACCAATTCATTGATGCACTGGGTCAGCTCGGTGGCTTTCGGCTTCAACTCGGCCACGGGCACCTTGAACACCAGGAGATCATCAGCCTGAATCCGCTTCAACCAGATCCCCGCCGTCCCTACCTGCTGGACAGGGGTCGCGCCATTCCATTTATCTTGTGATACATCCCCCATAAAACCATCTTGCAACCATGCCTCAGCAGGATCACCGCACCCGGTCAGCGCCAGGGCAACCGCAAGAACTCCGAACGCTCTCTTCATTGGTCTAACGTCTCCATTGTTGTTTTTGTGACAGGTCACAGGTGGCGATATAACGTAGACCGGGAAACCCCCAGGTGCTTGGCCACCTCCGACACTGTAACCCCTTCCCCTGCCAGCATTGCCCGCGCCAGCTTCAACTGTTGAGGCGTAATAGCAGGCGGACGGCCACCCTTGCGACCACGGGCCCGGGCCGCACTCAGGCCCGCACGGGTTCGCTCAGAAATCAGATTCCGCTCGAACTCGGCCAGCATGGCGAAGAAGTGGATCATCATTTTACCTGTTGCGGTGGTGGTGTCGATTTGCTCATGGAGCGAAACCAGCTCGACCCCCTTCAGCCTGAACACCTCGATCAACTCCAGTAGATGGCGCAGAGACCGCCCCAGACGGTCCAGACGCCACACAACAACGGTATCCCCTGCCCTCACCTTATCAAGCAACCGGGAAAGCTCAGGACGGGCCACAGCGGTCCCGCTGACCGTCTCGGCCAGCACCTCATCACAACCCACCCGCTCCAGGGCATCGAGTTGATGGGCCAGTTCCTGATCTGACGTGCTCACCCTCGCATAACCAAAACGCACAATAACCCCCTTTTGAGACACCATTTCGAAACATAGTTAAACGGACAGGGTTTTGAGACAAGGAAGAGACAAAAAAGGACCACCAACCAGGGCGGCCCCACATGACCCAAAAACGGCCGTTTTTGAACAGCTAGTCCCCTGCCTCACGCAAACGTAAAACCACCTCTTTCAACACTGGGTGAGCCTCTGACGGCAAGTCAGGCAACAACCCCTCAACCCGATCAGCAAGCTCCGCATTGCTCAGAACAATCAAACTCCCGGGCGGCATCCCTCCGATGCTATCGAGATCCATCACTGGCATGGCGAACACCTCCAACACCGATCACCATTTTCAAGATAGCCGGACATCAAAAAGCCCGCTTAATGCGGGCCATTTTCAGCGCTTCTTTGCATCCTCTCGGATTAGCGATTTAACCACCGTAACCGATGCCGATGGCGGAACGCTAATCGACCCCACCGGCTCGCCGCCTTCTGCCCGGGTAGCCTCAAGATCTCCCTTGAACCAGCACCACGAAACATCACGCCCAGTGTCTCCCGCCTCCAAGATGCCGGACTTGTACTCGAAATTAACCGCCATGATCCCCCACCTCCCAACAAGGCTAAAACTCAGCCCGCAGAGCCACCGCCCGCGAGATCGCTTCATCCAACGTGGCAACCATCCCCCTGTTTGTTGAACGGTCCCACGCCCCACCATCAAGACAGCGCACACAGTAGCGAACCCCATCCGGCCAAGCCTCAAACCAACGGCGGCGACGCTCTTCCAGGTCATCGGCGGGGACACCTTGCGACATATCATCCCAAGATGTGGTTGTGATGTATGGCACCCCCCACCAGTGATCCACTTCCAGGGGATCACGGTGCTCGTTCGGGGTGGTGTCAAAGTCTGATCTCATGCACGGATTGAGAGGTATCCCCTCGGCCGCCCATTCTCTCTGATTGCTCAGGTAATGGGCTGGTAGATAATCCCCGATTGCGACCACCTGCCCAACATACTCGATCTGTCTTGGCATACTCGTTCCCTCTTCACCATTTAACATATTCTTTTCAGTCACGCAGAAGTGACGGCGTCACCGACGCGGGCTGAATAGATAGCCTCCGCCCTCTTTCGCCCCTCATCTGTCAGCGAAAAAGCCAGCTTCAACGACTCAGACCGGTACTTCTGCAACAGACCGTGATCGACAAGGGTATGGCAGGACGCCCGGAAGTTGGCCGGAAAAACTTCGGCAGATCGAGAAGCGTTGATCATCTTCAGCAGCCTTACCCCAGGAACAGGACCGGCGGCCCCTCTTGCCTCGATGGCAAACAACACAAAGAGCAGGTCCTTTTGAATTGCTGAAACTCTCATATATCCCCTTAATCATGCTTGATATGATTAACGTATCATCACCCCTCTGAGTGGTAAAGCTAATTCATGCCTGAAATGATTAAGGGCTATTGAAGCAGTGAGAGGCGCTATAAGGAATTTCATGGGCGGCCCTAGTGGTTGCCTGTCTTTTTCTTTGGGTGCCCTTAGCGGCGATGTGGTGGCCGTGTGACTCAGGATTTAAGGCCACCTCCACCCCCCACCCTGCTAAGCGTCTTTTTTCTTTAAGGCCACTGTTGCATGACGCACCACTGAAGTTTGTCGGCCCCCTTGTGGGGCATGGCTGGTTCAAGCTGGGGTTTTGGGGATCGGGTGTGGGGGCGTGCCCCCACGAAGGGGGGTTATCATGCTGACCGGCGGGCGGCTTGCCGCCCTGCAAGGTCAGGCATTCTCGTCTTTGTTCTGGCGGCGGCCAGCTTGCTGGCCTGCATAGCCAGGCATTCTTAGGATGCTTCGAGCGTAGAGAGAACATCCAGATCATATTTTTTATTCATAAAGAAAGAGCATATCTACAGTAAGCAGTTAATTTTTATTGGATTTACCTAAATTTTATTTGAAATCACTTAATTTTTTCTATTCAAGAGTTATCCACAGAAACAGGGGAAGTTATCGGGCGGCCGTGGCCAGGAATAGAGGCAAAACAGGAAGGCTTGGGGGATCTTGGCGGCTGCATTGCCAAAACCCCGCAGAATAGGCAAACGAGGGCAGCACAGTCCCCCACAGGGGCCTGTGCCTAAGAGTGTGCAAGGATTGTTGTGGCGCTACTGTTGCAGCTTTAGCCACTCATCGAAGGGGGGGTACTTGACCCGGACCTGATTCATCACCCACGATTCAGGCTTGCCGGAATGCTCGGCCAGCAGCTCGGCCGCATACTTGGCCATGTCCAGGTTGTACTGGCGTTGCTGCTCCCGGCGCTCATTGCTATCAGGCAAAGAGATCGAGCGGGCAGGCTGACGGGTGTTAGTCTTGATGCCCACCTTCCCCTGGGCATCACACAAATGGCGATTTGCGATCTCGGCGTCATGCGTTTCCGGGAACTGCTCGGCATATGCCGCCCGCACACCCGACAATTTGCGAGAACACCACGTCCTAAACTTCTTCAGAGCCTCATACCCCACGCGGCCAATAGCAACTAGGAAGTGCATGTTCAGATTTTTAATTGCCGGGCGGCCGCGCTTAGAGCCGTCTTCCTGCTCTTCATATTGAAGGTGAACATCAAAGGCCCCGGCGATTTTGAGGCGACGGAAACCACGCCAGTATCGTTGAGAAGGGCGGGGCTTAT
Source organism: Aeromonas rivuli (assembly GCF_000820045.1). GTDB lineage: Bacteria > Pseudomonadota > Gammaproteobacteria > Enterobacterales > Aeromonadaceae > Aeromonas > Aeromonas rivuli. The sequence goes on from NZ_CDBJ01000023.1 coordinate 36,040, forward strand.
CGGCTGGGGCATTTTGGTCCAGCAACCCAGCCACGGCGGCAATCTCCGTGCAAGATCGATGAACGAAACCACCATTTGGCAATGGTGTCCCCACGCGCAGGGTCGCAAAATCCGTCATCTGGATGATCGCTTCCATAATCAACGCTTCCGCCTCACGGGCTTCAGAGCGATTCAGGCGTGGATTGCCGTCGGCGTTTCTCTTACCGCTCAGGTTAGAGAGCGTAGGTAGCATTTCTGGCTTTGAATAATAGGCGCGGATCCCCTCCTGGAGCTTCCGCATTACGTGCGGAATATCCTTCTTGGTTTCCGGCGGGGTGAAGAGGTCCCACGCGGGATTATCTGGGTTATGGCCGCAGCGATTACCGCTGCCCAAGAATTTCCCAGGGTGTGGGTAACGAGAGCGCCCCCACATACATGGGGCTTCGATAGCACTGTCCATCTTGTTCCTTTGCTCATGGCAAAGGCTTGCTTACGTGATGGCCAACTTGTACACTTACCCTTGCGGATTGGGATAAGCCTTTGTGCTGACCTCTTCGAAAAGCCCGAGGCGCCAACCTCGGGTTTTTCACTTTGTAAGCCTGCCTGATTAAATTCGATTCATTCTTCCCGTTTTAGGGGCCTTAGCCCCCATTTACTCCGGCTAATTTACACTTTTTGTGTATCGTTAGACAAGCCCTGTTTTCCCTCACGCAGCGAATTGATCGCCTCTCGCACTACATGCAGCGACAGCCCCACACCAGGATGCGCCTGATCATCACCATCAACAGAGAGACACAGCCACTCGACATAAGCGTGAATGTGCTCGATGGTATCACCTTTATTTTCCCTGATTAAGGGGTTTCCCGTTCTTATCATTTTCAATTCCTTACAACTCGATCTTGCCCGGTGCCAACCAAGCGTCATTTTAGCTATTTATAGTTATACTGTATATTTAAACAGTGCCATTTATGGCGAAGTCAATCACTCCGGCGTCACGCAACTTGCTGATGTATAAGAGACAGACCCCGATTCGATCACATGCTCGACCTCATCAACCAACCACAACCCATTGGCTGATCTCTTGTGGTTTGACACGCTGATTTTTCCTTCGGCAACAATCGCCGGGGTTAACGGTCGGGTGATGGACAGCGTCGCCTTGCCCCGCTTCAGCTCTTTTAGCTTGGCGTCGGCCGCCTTCCTCGCGGCCTCT
>NZ_CDBJ01000024.1 GCF_000820045.1 Aeromonas rivuli
CCCAGACCCGCCCCCGCCCCCTGTATCATCCCCTGCCATATCCAGATCTGCACTGTGCCACCCGCTGGCCAGCCCTGCCAGATCACCATGGGCAGCAACACCAGGGTTGAGGGCACGGCGACCAGGGCGGCCGCATCCAATGGGCCCAGCCCGCTGCGCTTCACACCCAGGGTAAACAGAGCCCAGAGCAGGGCGGCACCGATGAAATGGAGCTGACCGAGCCAGATCCCGGGGGCGCCGGTCAGTATCATCACCAGCAGCGCCGAGGCGATCAGGCTCAGTCCGAGCCGACGCCCCGGGCCGCAGCGCTCCCCCAGTCCCCACAACAGCAGTGCGACCCAGAGTGGTACCAGACCCGGGATGAGGGCGCTGCCCTGATTGACGGGGGCAAGCTGCATGCCGCTGGCCCCCAGCCAGAAGAAGGGGATCCCGGCACCGACCATGATGGCGAGCCGCCAGCGGGCAGGCACGGCCTTGAACCTGACTCTGGCCTGCCAGTAACGGGGGGCCAGCAGCAGGGCGGGGACCCCGTAACGGAGCAGCGCAAGGCCGAGCAGGGGCAGACTGGCCTGGGCTCCTGCCTTGAGGGAGAGAAAAAAGCCGGACCAGAGCAGCACTGTCGCCAGGGCTGCGGCCCAGCCACCGAGGCGGGAATGGGGAAGGTGAGACACAGGCGCTCCTTGCATGGTCAGGCTTCAGGGGTGAGCCTCGATTATCCCGCCAAGTCGAGGGGTGTTTCAGGGCAAACTCTTGGTGATTTCGGGGGTATATTGGTGGCTTCAGGTGATTTGAAAGGGACTTTTGATGGAAAACACCCAAATGCTCGACAGGATAGATTTACAACTGCTGCGGCTGCTGCAACAGGATGGCCGACTCAGCACGGTGGAACTGGCTCAACAGGTGGGCTTGTCCGCGTCACCCTGTGCCCGACGCCTCAAGCGGCTGGAGGGCGAGGGCCATATCGAGGGCTATCGCGCCATACTGGCGCGGGAGAAACTGGGGCTGGGGATCACCGTCTTCGTCAATGTGCGGCTCAGCCAGCACAAGGAGGCGCTGGTGGAGGCGTTCGAGCAGGCGGTGTCCGCCATGGGGGAGCTCATCAGCTGCCATACCGTCTCGGGGACTTATGACTATCTGCTGGAAGTGGTGGTGCCCGACTTGCCCGCTTACGAGCAGTGGGTGCGGCGCCTGCAATCTCTGGCGATGGTCAATGACATCAATAGCCACTTCGCCATTCGTGCGGTCAAGGTGATGGGGCCGCTGCCTATCTGAGGGCCCGCTCGTTGACCTGCTCCTGATCGAGCAGGGGCTGGCCGCTGGGATGGGCGATATGGAAGCCGCGTTTTCCCCCATGCTTGACCTGATACATGGCCTTGTCCGCCCGCGCCAGGGCCGTGCTGAAGTCATCCTGAGGCCGGATCTGGGCTATCCCCATGCTCAACCCTATGCTGGCTTCGCCGTTGGCGAGGGGGACGGGGGCCGAGATGGCCTGCTGGCAAGCCTGGGCAAGCTGCAAGGTGCGGGCATCCCGGCTTGACCAGGAGAGCAGCAGTATGAACTCGTCCCCCCCGAGACGGCCGAGGATGGCCTCCTCGGGACAGATGCTCCTGAGCCGGCGGGCCAGCTCGACCAGCAACTCGTCACCGGCCCTGTGGCCCAGGCTGTCGTTAACCTGCTTGAAGTCATCCAGATCGATGAAACAGAGGGTCTGATGGGAACCGGGAAACTGGCGCTGCAAGGCGGCGCGGTTGAGCAGGTGAGTGAGGGGATCCCTGTGGGCGAGCAGGGCGAGCTGCTGCTCGTACTCCTTCTCGTGGGTGACATCCATGTGGGAACCCATGACCCGCAGGGGATTGCCTGCCTGATCCCGCTCCACGACCCGGCCCCTGTCCAGCACCCAGGTCACCTTGCCATCCTTGGCCAGCATGCGGTGCAGTGCCTGATAGAAAGGGGTCTTGCCATTGAGGTGATCGAAGAAGGCTTGCAGCACCCGCTCCCTGTCTTCCGGATGCAGGTGCGCACGCCAGACGTCGAAGTGAGCCTCCATCTCCTTGGGCTGATAGCCGAGCATGGCGCCCCAGCGACGATTGAAGATGACGAGCTTGCCGGTGGGAATATGGTTTTGCCAGATGCACAGACCGGTACCATCCATGGCGGCGTCCAGCTTCTCCCGTGCGTCATCGGCGATGCGCTTGAGCCGCTCGTTTTCCTGTTGCAGTTTCCGGTAGGCGGCAAGCAGCGCCTCGTAATCCTGGGGGACCTTTCCTGTCACGTTGGGACCATTTGTCTCTGGATGCCCTGGCATATGGCACAGGCCGTGGGGGAGGGCTCAGGATGATACGGCGTCTCTTGGCCCCGGTTAGAGCGCTGACTATAGAGGGAATGGATGATTATTTCACCATAAGTCCACCGGTTGCAGGATATGATAGAAAGGCCAATTATTCGATTTATCAAATAAATGCCGCTGGAGGCCCGTGATCGGCGTACATCATCTCTCCCCCTGGTTGCTCTGCCTGACCCTGCTGATGGGGCCCGTCTGGGCAATCCCTCATGATACCGAGCATGGGCTCCCTAGGGGCGAATCCCTGCTTAGCGAGCTGACTCAGCTGGAGAATGGCTTCCAGCCCCACAGGGATTTTCAGGCCAGGGTGCAGGGGCTGTCAGGGCAGATCGATGCGACCCACCCCCTCTATGGCCGCCTGGTGAGCCTGCAGTGCTGGGCCCAGCCTGCCGAGAATACCAGCGACTACAGCGCCGCCATCACCTTTGCCAGCCAGCAGTTGCAACAGGCGCGGGCACGGCAGGATAAGCTGACCGAGATTGCCCTGCTCAACTGCCGGGGCTGGCATAACCAGTTGCTGGGCGAGATGACCAATGCCCGTCGCGACTATGATGCCGCATTCAAATTGGCGGAGGCGGCGGGGGCCCAGCGGCTGATGGCGGACGCCCTGAGCTATCGCGGCAACATGCAGGCCTATCAAGGGCAGCTGGCCGCCGGTCTCAAGGATCAGCTTGTCGCCCACGACCTCTATGAGCGACTCGGGCTCGAGGCCTGGCGTTTGCACCAGCTGGGGGAGATAGCCAATACCTATCGCCGCATGGAGGTGTTTGATCGGGCCCTCGAATACTTCAAGGAGCTGGAGAATGCCTACCTGCAGCAAGGCGATGAGGAGAACCTGAATGATATTCGGGCTCAACTCGGCATTCTTTACTCGGACACGGGGCGCCACGCCGAGGCGCTGGCACTGTTTACGGGGGCGGCCAGCTACTTCAAGGGCAAGGGGTGGAGCATGGACGAGGCCTGGGCGTTGACCGAGGTTGCCCACAGCCAGCTCAAACTGGGGCGAGTGAATGAGGCGCTGGTCCACTTGCAGCAGGCCGAGACCTTGCTCAATCGCAAACAGGAGACGGACGCTGCCACCCTGGGCCAGTGGCGGCTGGTCATGGGGCTGGCCGAGGAGGCCCACGGCCGGCTAAACCGGGCGCTCTACTTCCTGGCGGTGGCCGAACCCATCTTCATTCAGGAGCATAACAAGCGCTTCCTCGGCACTATCTACCGGGTGCAGGCACGGATCCTGGAAAAACAGGGGGAGGCCGCCGCCGCCCTGGCCTCCCTCAAACGCTACGTGGCGATCAGGGAGGCGCTGGAGCGGGATCTCGGCGCCCAGCGCTCTATCCAGATGCGCTTCGAGTTCGACCTGGCGCGCAAGGAGGCGGAGAACGAGAACCTCAAGACTCACCAGGCGTTGCAGACTCAGCTGCTGGATCGGGTCCAGGAGCGGCGCTACTGGCAGACGCTGGTGACAGTGCTGGCACTGCTGCTGCTCGGATCCATGGTGCTCTATCAACTCAGGCGCAGTCGCAAGATGCGCAGGCTCGCCATGACGGATGAGCTGACCGGCATCCACAATAGACGTCAGATCCAGGCCCAGGCGCAGACCATGCTGCAGCAGGCGAAGAGCCTGGATCAACCCTTCTCCCTGCTGCTTATCGACATCGATCACTTCAAGCAGATCAACGATGGCTGGGGTCATCAGGCGGGGGATCGGGTATTGGTCGCGGTGGCGAACTGCCTCTCTGAGGCGCTGCGCAGTCTGGACAGGGTGGGGCGCAACGGTGGCGAGGAGTTTCTGGTGTTGCTGCCCGACACCCTGCTGGCCGAGGCCGCCGAGGTGGCGGAGCGCGTGCGCCAGCAGGTGGCGGCACTCCAGGTAGCCGAATTGCCCGCCGAGTACCCGGTCCGGGTCAGTATCGGTTGCGCCCAGCTGCGCGAGGGAGAGAGCCTCAGCGAGCTGATCCATCGCGCCGACGAGGCCATGTACAGCGCCAAGCAGGGCGGTCGCAATCGAGTGTGTCGCGCCGACTGACCGCCATGGACTCCGCAGGCAGATCCGGCGCATGCCGGGCTGGGTATTTTTCACTCGCGCGGGTATAATGTGGCGCAATTTTGCTAAGACGCCGGACACTCGCACCCATGTAACGCAACGCCTTTCGCTTTTCATCAGACCCGCCCTGCTCGGGTTGGCTCGCGTTGCGCGCGTCGCAATCTCTTATTTCCCACGGTGGCTTGAGGCCGCCGCTCAATAGAAGAACGTCGAACTATGTCAGCTGAATTTCTGAGTGAAGTCTCCAAGAGACGCACTTTTGCGATCATCTCGCACCCGGATGCGGGTAAAACCACCATCACCGAGAAAGTCCTGTTGTTCGGACAGGCCATTCAGCGCGCCGGTACCGTCAAGGGCCGTGGCTCGGGCCAGCATGCCAAATCCGACTGGATGGAGATGGAGAAGCAGCGTGGCATCTCCATCACCACCTCGGTGATGCAGTTCCCCTACCGCGATTGCCTGGTCAACCTGCTCGATACCCCGGGTCACGAGGACTTCTCCGAAGATACCTACCGTACCCTTACCGCCGTGGATTGCTGCCTGATGGTGATCGATGCCGCCAAGGGCGTCGAAGACCGCACCCGCAAGTTGATGGAAGTCACCCGGCTGCGCGATACCCCCATCCTCACCTTCATGAACAAGATGGACCGCGAAGTGCGCGACCCCATGGAGGTCATGGACGAGGTGGAGCGCGAGCTCAACATCATGTGCGCCCCCATCACCTGGCCCATCAGCTGCGGTAAATCCTTCAAGGGGGTCTATCACCTCTACAAGGATGAGACCTACCTCTATCAGACCGGTCAGGGTCACACCATCCAGGAGAAGCGGGTGGTGAAGGGTCTGAACAACCCGGAACTGGACGCCGCCATAGGTGAAGATCTGGCTGCCCAGCTGCGCGGTGAACTGGAGCTGGTGCAAGGCGCCTCCCCGGAGTTCGATCACGACGCCTTCATCGCCGGCGAGATGACCCCGGTCTTCTTCGGTACCGCGCTCGGTAACTTCGGCGTTGACCACATGCTGGACGGCCTGACCGACTGGGCGCCGTCTCCCATGCCGCGCAAGACCGAAGAGCGTGAAGTGCTGGCGACCGAGGAGAAGTTCTCCGGTTTCGTGTTCAAGATCCAGGCGAACATGGATCCCAAGCACCGCGACCGCATCGCCTTCATGCGCATAGTGTCAGGGACTTACAGCAAGGGCATGAAGATGCGCCATGTGCGCCTGGGCAAGGACGTGAACATCTCCGACGCCGTCACCTTCATGGCCGGTGACCGCGAGCAGGCCATCGAGGCCTGCGCCGGTGACATCATAGGGCTTCACAACCACGGCACCATACAGATCGGTGACACCTTCACCCAGGGCGAGATGCTGAAGTTCACCGGCATACCGAACTTCGCCCCCGAGCTGTTCCGCCGCATTCGCCTGCGCGATCCGCTTAAGCAGAAACAGCTGCTCAAGGGGCTGGTACAGCTCTCCGAAGAGGGCGCGGTGCAGGTGTTCCGTCCGCTGATCAGCAACGACCTCATCGTCGGCGCGGTCGGTGTGCTGCAGTTTGACGTGGTGGTCTCGCGTCTGAAGAGCGAATACAACGTCGAGGCCCTGTACGAGGCGGTCAACGTCGCCACCGCCCGCTGGGTGGAAGGCACTGACGTCAAGAAGTTCGAAGACTTCAAGCGCAAGAACGAGGTTAACCTGGCCCTGGATGGCGGTGACAACCTCACCTATATCGCACCGACCATGGTCAACCTGCGTCTGTCTCAGGAGCGTCACCCGGACGTCTTGTTCCGCCAGACCCGCGAGCACTGATCCCGCGTAACCTTGTGTTGCTGATAAGAGAGACCCCGCCCACTGGCGGGGTCTTTTTTGTCTGTGCAGCAGGGCGATGGGGGGCTGGGAATGGTGCCTGGGCATGGCTATCGACAGGGGGAGCAAAGCGCCCTATAAAGGACCTTGTTCCATCATCAGGGAGTGACAGATGTGCGCCGAACTGCCCGTAGAGGCACAATTTCAAGCCTACAATGCTCGGGATCTCACCGCCTTTCTCGCCTGCTTTGCCGAGGAGTTCAAGGGGTACCGGATGCCGACAGAGGCTCCCTCCACCGTCGGCAAGGGGGCGCTGGGGGCTTTCTATGCCGAGCATCGCTTCAACAATCCGGCCCTGCGGGCCGAGCTGCTGTCGAGGACGGTGATGGGCAACAAGGTGTTTGATCATGAACGGATCCATGGCCTCTCCCCCGAGCCGCTTGAGAGCCTGGCCGTGTTCGAGGTAGAAGCCGGCCTCATCAAGACCGCCTGGTTTTATTTCCCGTCCTGATGCGGCTGTGATGGCACGGCGAGCGGGTCTCCTGCGGGTAAAGCTGATATAAGAGAAGGCCCTCGCGGGCCCTCTTTTTTTGCCCGCGTTCGAATCACCATAAGGAGATCGTCATGCTTGGACGCATTACCAACCTGTTCCCACTCTGGGCCTTGCTGTTTTCCCTGCTGGCTTATTGGCAGCCAGCGTTGTTCGTTGACCTCAAGACGCAGATAGTGCCGTTGCTTACCATCATCATGCTGGCCATGGGGCTGACCCTCAGCCCCAAGAATTTTATCGATGTGGTGAACAACAAGAGAGCCATCGGGCTGGGACTGGTGTTGCAGTTCAGCGTCATGCCGCTGGCGGCGCTGTTGATCAGCCTCTTGCTCGGTTTCGATGCCGAACTGACCGTGGGCATGGTGCTGGTGGGCAGTGTCGCAGGCGGCACCTCATCCAATGTGATGTGCTATCTCGCCAAGGGGGACGTGGCGCTCTCCATCACCATGACGGCGCTCTCCACCTTGCTGGGGGTCATCATCACCCCGCTGCTGGTACAGTTGCTGGCGGGCAAGAGCGTCGATGTCCCCGTGCTGGATATGCTGCTGAGCCTGGTCAAGATAGTGCTGGTGCCGGTCGTCATCGGGGTCGTGCTCAATAGCTGGCTGCAGGCGCTGACCGAGAGGCTTGAACCCGTGCTGCCCCTCATCTCCATGGCGGCCATCGTGCTGATCATCGCCATAGTGGTCGCTCTCAATGCCGGCCAGTTCGCCACCATAGGTCCCATAGTGGCGCTGGCGGTGATACTGCATAACGGCATCGGCATCACCGCGGGCTATTGGGTCAGCCGATGGCTCGGCTTCGACGAGCGGATCTGCCGCACCGTCGCCTTCGAGGTGGGCCTGCAAAACTCCGGACTGGCCACCGCGCTGGCGATGAAGTTCTTCACCCCGGCGTCCGCCGTGGCGGGCACCCTGTTCTCGGTCTGGCATAACCTGTCCGGCTCCCTGCTCGCCGGGTTCTGGGCCAAACGCCCCCTGGCCCCGGTCACTCGGGACGCTGACCAGGCGGCCATCAAAGAGAGCTAAGAGAGACCCGTCACCCTGGCGTCCCTCGGGACGCCAGGGTGATTGCTTGTCTAGTGCAATCTGTGGCCGCACTGGCCTGCTGGTCTAGCCAAGGGATTTCACCATGCAGATCTCGCAGGCGTCGTGACCTGTGCTGCCGAGCGGCCCAGGCAAGTGCTCGAAACCGAGGGATTCATAGAGTGCGGTCGCCTCGCGCAGGCTGGCCGTGGTCTCCAGATAACAGTGCTGGTAGCCGAGTTGCCTGGCTTCCTCCAACGCCTGCAACACCAGTCGTCGCCCCAATCCCAGCCCGCGCAAGTCGGGCAGGAAGTACATCTTCTGCAACTCGCACACCCCTTCCTCTCCCGCTAGCGGCGCTATGCCACCGCCGCCAAGAATGGTGCCGTCCGGCCCTTCAATGACCCAGTAGTGACTCGCGGCCCGGTGGTAGGTCTCAAACAGCTCGTCGAGTACGGGATCGGCCACGCCGTAACCCTTGTCGGCGGTGAGGCCATATTCGGCGGAGACGCGGCGCACCACGGCGGCGATGGCGGCGTTATCTTCGGGAGCGATGGAGCGAATGCGATAACCCTGCTGGCGACGGGCACGGGACAGGGCGCTGCGATAGAGCCGCAACCCCTCCCAGAGCCGCTCGCTCTCCTCGGGGGCGAGCTGAGCCAGGGTATCGCTCATGGCCTCATCCATCTGTCGGTGCAGATCGTGCAGTTGAGCTGCACCATGGGCGGTGAGGCTCGCCTGCTTGCTGCGCCCGTCCGAGGGATGGGCCTGCCAGGCGATCAGCTCTCGCTCGGCGAGCCGGGCAAGGGGGCGACTGGCGTTGGACTTGTCGATGCGCAGCCGATCGGCCAGTTGCTGATTGGTGGCGGGGCCGCTCTCCAGCTCGATCAGCAGATGGGCTTCGAGGGGGCTGAGGGCCAGGGAGCCGCACTGTTGGGAGAGCATGCCGAGTTCACGAACCAGATCGCGCGACAGGGCGCGCAGGGGGCGGGGATCCATCTCTGTCTGTCCTTTTGGTTGTAGATGACAACCAATATAACCATCAGGTTGTTATCAACAACCTTTTTGTTGGGGCGCTCGGCTGAGCCGCCAGCAGGGGCGGAAAGGCGGGCAAAAAAAAGGGCCCTGAGAGGGCCCAAACATTGGAAACCCGCGCCGGGGCGCGGATCCCATCCTTGGTCAAAAAATAGTGAGGGGACGCCATGGCCTGAACAGGGCTCTGTCCAGGCCTTATGCCAGGGTTTAGACCAACTCGGCCAGCATGGTGTCGGAGTAGGGCACCAGGGGCTCGGATTTTTTCACCCGCGCCAGATAGTCCGGGTTGGCGATGAGCGGGCGACCGATGGCGATAAGATCGAAGCGGTCAGCCTTGATCGCTTCGGCAGCGGTTTCTGCGCTGTAGTTGCCGACCCCGACCAGATGACCATCGTACTGCTCGCGCAGGTAATCGGAGGCGCGGCCACCCAGGTAATCGAAAGTGAGGCTGTCATCGAAGATGCCCAGATGCAGATAGGCCAGGGTGCGCTGGTTCAGCTCGCCGAGCAGGTAGTCGAAGACGGCGCGATCCCGGACATCGCCCTCCATGTGGGCATAGGCACCGGGGGAGAGGCGCAGGCCAACCCGATCGCCACCGATGCGGGCATTGACTGCATCCACGACCTCCAGGGCGAAGCGGCTCATGTTCTCCGGGGTCTGACCATATTGGTCATCGCGCAGGTTGCTGGCATGGTGCAGGAACTGATCGATGAGGTAGCCGTTGGCGCCGTGGATCTCGACCCCGTCAAAACCGGCTTCCATGGCGTTGGCAGCGGCCTGGGCGTACTGCTCGGTCAGCTCGACAATCTCATCCACGGTCAGGGCGCGCGGCACCGGATAGCTCAGTTCGCGCATGCGCGGCAGGGTGCCTTCCAGGCCGATGGCGGACGGGGCGACCGGCTGCTGGCCGTGGAAGAAGGAGTGGGAGACCCGGCCCACGTGCCACAGCTGGGCGAAGATCTTGCCGCCCTTGGCATGCACGGCGCTGGTCACCTTCTTCCAGCCTGCGATCTGCTCAGGGCTGTAGAGGCCGGGGGTGTCCGGATAGCCCTGACCGTCCGGGCGAATGATGGTCGCTTCGGAGATGATGAGGCCGATGTCGGCGCGGCGGCCATAATAGGCAGCCATCTGTTCGGTCGGCACCAGGCCGGGGCCAGCCATGCAGCGGGTCAGCGGCGCCATCATGAAACGGTTGGCCAGGGTCAGGCTGGCATTGAGGCGATAAGGCTGAAACAGAGTATCCATGGCGATGTGTCCTGGGGAAGATGATTCTTGAACGTGCATTCAAGATGTTTTTTGCTTTGTGTGCAAGTCTTTTTTGAATGTGCATTCAAGATAAGTTGGCCCGACCCTGCCCCTGGGGTAGACTTGCCGCCATATCAACCCCTAGCCACAGGATCCCCGATGCGCAGCGCCGAGTTCAACCGCGAAACCGTCTTGCAAAATGCCATGGAAGCATTTCGATCCAAGGGGTATGCCAAGACCACCATGCAGGATCTGGTGGCGGCGACCGGTCTGCACCCTGGCAGTCTCTACGCGGCCTTTGGCAACAAGCGCGGCCTGTTGCTGGCGGCGGTGGATCACTACATCGAGAGCAAGCGGGCCTGTCGTCGAGCCCGGTTTGCACAGGGTGAGCCACTGGCGGCCATCGAGGGTTTTTTGCGGCAGGTGGTGAGCGATACTCTGGATGGTTGCTGCCTGATCACCCGCACCCTGGTGGAGCTTGCCGAACAGGATGAGGAGCTGCGTCTGCGCCTCAAGGCGAACTATGGCGAGTTGGAGGAGGATTTGGCGGTCGTGCTCGAACAAGCCAGAGGGAAGGGGCAGCTTGGCGCTGAGGTCGCCACCCCCACCCTGACCGCTTTCCTGCTGGTCAGCATCCAGGGTCTGGTCACCGTCGGCCAGTGTCGTCCCGAGCCCGAGCTGCTCGGCGATGTGGTCAGCCAGATCATGGCCTCCCTGCGCGCCTGACAAGGGAGAGGGAAACAACAGTGGCTCCCGCGGGAGCCACTGTTGTTTCTGAGAATGGCCCTCGCAGCCGGGTGTTTGCCCCCTTCTCCCCCCTCGGGAGAAGGGCTGGGGATGAGGGGGGGAATCTAGTCACTGCAATGACAATCTGATAAACGCCAGCACCCCATCCATCCGCCCCAGGACCTCGTTATTCCACACCCTGATCACCCGAAACCCTTCGCCATTGAGATAGGCCGTTCTGGCCTCATCCTGTTGTTGACCCTCCGGCTGATTATGCTGCGAGCCATCGACCTCGATCACCAGCCGCTGTTCCAGGCAGATGAAGTCCACTATGTAGGGCCCGACAGGGAACTGGCGGCGGAACTTGAGCCCCTCAAACCGGCGATTGCGAAGCTGGAACCAGAGCCTCTGTTCGGCCAGGGTCGCTTCGGTACGTAGGTGTTTGGCGAAAGGATGGGTCTTCATCACGAACCTGCGGTGCTGTTTGAACCTATATAGGTATAGCCATCCGCCAGTCTGCTCACCCGCTGGTCATAGCAGCCCTCACCCTGGCCCTCTCCCAGAGGGAGAGGGAACCGATCGGGGAATCCTTGAAAGTGAAGATCACAAAGGGCCTCATAGTGCCAAAACATTGAAGCCTTGGCATTTTGGGTCTTTGTCGCTTTGTCGCTTTGTCGCTTTGTCGCTTTGTCGCTTTGGCGTGTCTGCTGTCCCGATTCTTTCTATTTAACGCCGATCTACTCCCTTCTCCCCTCGCGGGAGAAGGGCTGGGGATGAGGGGGATCAGTCAGGACTCACCAGTTCCTTCATCAAGTCTTTCAACCAGATCAAGGCCGGTTGCTGGGCGTGCCGCTGAGAGTGTGCCAGACGCAGCGGGCTTACACCGGGCTCACCAGTTCCTTCATCAAGTCTTTCAACCCG
>NZ_CDBJ01000025.1 GCF_000820045.1 Aeromonas rivuli
GATTTGGGAAACAACGCCGCTGTTACCACGAAGAGAGTCCCGTTCTTTGGCCGCCGCCAAGGTGCTGCTTAGCGCCGGAGTACCAAACCTCGGGGATACCCTACACGCGCTGCTACATCAACAATCTGGCATTCCTGGGCGCGATATTTGAGTAATCCGCATGGGAAGAGCAAACTTTTTAGCGACTGGAGTTGTCATATAACTGTTCCAAGGTTTTGGTTTTGAAACCGGGCACCATTATTATGCCATCTACAGATAAATTCACTGTGGTGCACGGCCCACACCATCTGTTGCTGAATAGGGCGAAGATGTATTTATCATCTCTGATACTCATTCCCCACTAATGGATTATATTATCGTGGAGATAGGAAAAATTATATTTTAATTATTCAAAAATTCAGTGAGTCTTGGCGCATCAAATGTGCCTCTCTTCATCAGAATGTGATCTCTTCTTTAAGGTATACACCCGTGTCCGATCTCGAATCTGTTGTCTGTTATCTCTCCCGTGCTGAATCCAGAAAGTCTGTTCTGGCGAAACTGAGCCCAAGGTTGCTGAGTAAACTCGTAAAGGAAATTGAGAAAGAAATAACCGCACGCGATGAAGCTAAAAAAGCGTCACGACTTCTCAAGAAACAACTCCTCCAACGTGCAGAAGAATTAGGGATACCCTATGACCGGCTGAAAGAGAAGTTGGAAAAAGAGCGCAAACCAGCCAGGAAAATCACCTACGAGATTAATGGTCAGCTCGTGCAGTGGTCTGGCCGGGGCCACGCTCCAAGGCTACTGAAACCCATCATCGATTCGATAGGAAAAGAGGCCCTGAAACGGTACATCTCCCAATCAGCGCAACAGGAGTGACATGGCACTCCTGCTGATGCTGTCGCATGACGCATCCTTCATTTCTGTCCAATCATCGTGCAAAAGCCTATAAGAGGCTATCCTGTCAGGCTAGGGCTCAAGACCAGCCTCTCTCCTTTTTCCCCCCTCTGGCGGCGGGCAGCGTAGCTGCCCTGCATAGCCAGGCATTCTTCCCCGTTATCCACAGATAACGGGCGATAGACAAGATCTGATCTTTTAGGAATATTGATCTCTTAAGTAACCATGCATCTATCAAGCGTTCCCGCGCATTTTAAGAGCCTCATCCAATGCATTTTTATGTAGATAACTTTAACTGCGATGGCTTGGTAGCCCGTTATTGGCCATTTCGGTGTGGGATACGAATAAAGGAGGTGGTTGAATTTCAGTCAATTACGGCAGGCAGGTATGCCAGAGCGTACCACTGTCAATGTGGCACGCTCTGAAATGGTTAATTCAGGGGCTGGGGATCGTCTGGTGGATCATCTGCCACAGCGAGAACATATATATAGCGCATCCGTTGGCCGACTTGTCGATTGAATGCAGAAATAGCTGCGCTGCTAAAGTCACGCGCTGAGTTTGATGTCTTCTGGAATAGCTCCTCAGCAACGATCCTGCGCAGTTCATCCTTGGGTTTCTGAGCAAGGCGCTTTGCTCTGCGAACCTGTGCCTTTGTTATCTTCTTGTCATGGCGGAATGACCACGCCTTGGCCACTACATACTGTTTACGCAGGCTGCTATATTCGGTGACAGACATTCTGCCCATCTCGGACAGCGAGATATCTAATCCCAGGTTCTGATCGCTCCGCCATTTTTCGAATGCGGTATTGCGTTCACGGAGCGCCACTTCAACATCCATACCAATCATGTCGAAGAACCGCTCAGTGACCACAATGCTCTTGAAATAAATGGCACCTGTCTTTTGATCTATGTGCTTCTCGCACTCAACCAGGCCAAATCGTTCAAGATCGACAATCCGCCGGGTTCCCCGGGTTATCGAATGGTTGCCAGCGCGAGAGGTAGTGTCCATTGCGCAGTGAAGCGTCAGGGTATGCACTGACGCTTCGACCTGCCATGTGACCCTGTTCATATAGTGCAGCATGGCCATCACCATCGCATTCATGCCCCGTCGCGCGTGCACATAGAAATGGCGACGACGGCCGGCAACCGCCTCCAATAGGGTGAATCCCGCCCAAGAGCAGACATCTCGAGAGGCCGCCAGGTTCATACATGACTTGATGAACTTCGGCCGATGCGGCTTATGGTGACCTGGCGCGCTAAACGCAGGATTGGGGTTAGCAACATAGCAGGAGCGTTCGACAAACGCTCGTCTACGTGCCACAGCCTCGTTATGACCAGGTTTTGTTCTAGATACAGGCATCGCAAACCCGCGTCAGGGATTTGCAGCACTGCAATTTTTGATTCGCAGCCACTGGCACAGTGTTCCCAGTTCAAAAAACACACAAATCGGGACGCAAAAAATCGCCAGCAGCTTGCACACGGAAAACGGAGAGTGCTATCATTGCAACTGAAGAATTAAAGCGTCTCGGCATACGGGACGTTCAGCCCGCCGAGTAATCCTCGGTATGTTCTACATAATTGACCTCCTTAACGTATGTACCTGCTTGCCGGCAGAGTGGTTGGTTAATTGGGATTCCGAGCCCGCTGGGGATGGTCGCCAAACTGACCCCATGCGGGTTTTGCTTTTTTAGCCTACTTCTCTCGCTTGTTCACCGCCTTGCAAGCGGTAGAGTTCATCAAGGGACATCACAACAGCCAACGCCTTTCCGCCCTTCATCACAACCAGTCGGTCTTGTTGGCCAGAGGCGATTCGACTGATGTTAGAAGAAAAGTTCCGGGACATTTCCGTGGCAGAAATGACCTGATCAGCGCGCTCAACAAGTGCAGCCATACCTTCCCCCTTCTTCACCCAAAACTCGAACAATCAATAGCTTCTGATTTTAATCTGATTTTACTCAGAATCCAATGATCTATCGATGATCTCTCGTCATGATCACAAAATCCCCATGCGCTCGACCACATCCTGAGCGATCGAGAGTATCCAGTCTGGTGTTGGCTGCTGGACTTGCAGTAGAGATAGCTGCTGCTCTGTCAGCAGGCCTTCATCCCGCAAGGCAGACCAGAGTCCGGCTGAGTCACGCTGTCCCAGCATCATCTGAAAGTAGAGTTGCTGCTCTCTGGCAAGCCGATTAAGGCCGTCCCGAAGCCGGATATGAAGATCCTCCCATGGCACGTTGGCGACCTGTAGCACTGGTGGCTCCATATCAGGCAGGGCTTCACCTGTATGCTCAAGTTCGTGATCAGGCAGTCTCCCTGTCCACCGCAGCAGCTCATCACGAGTGGCGTCTCCCACGTCGTAGCCGACTGCAATTGTGGTCAGAACCTCTCTCAAAAAAAGCAAGGCTCTGGCCGCGTCCAACACATCCTGCGTCTCTGCCTCGCTGAGCTTTGACGAGCGTCCGATGGACTCGAGGGAATTGATCAATGACGGGCTGATTTGGATCATAATGGCAGCAACAATACTATTATCGACACACGGATGGTAGCATGATGGAACACAAAGATCATTTGGATCATGCTATGGGGACTCAACACAAAGGCAGGCTCTATGTCCAGGCGTGGGCTCGGTACCGACAGGCCAAGGCAAGAAGAAAAACCGTTGTTCACCAGGGCATTGCTGGCAGGCCAGGGATATCCATGCTGAGAGCCGAAGAGGGATGGTGGGTGATCACACCAGCGAGATTTGACGAGTCGCTGGCAACAACCATTTCAGGACTTCCTCAACAGCATCGATGGTATGTGAAGGCAAATCTCAGGGAGCGGCTGCGGGCCGGGTGGTTGATTGATGTTCCAGGGGTCGTCCAATTGCTCAATGCAGCCCATGAATACACCTGGTCGTTTCTACATACTACCCCCTTGGATCTGGCTCACTTGCAGTGCTTCCAGAGGGATCCTGGGTAAGCTTCGCAACAGCCTGTCTGCACACCTTCATGGCCTCCTCCCTGAGCTGGCCATCTAAGTCAGCGCCGAGGGCGTCAAACTCGATCACCGGCGCGATCTCTCGCATACGAGGCAGTGTGATAGCTTTACTCAACTTATAATCGTCGCTGTAACTTCCCATCACCTCGACGATGACTTTCCTGACCCCGAACTCGATCACCGCATCTGGGCGGCAAGGCTCTCCAGAAAGCGGCGCAACAAGGTCACTCAAAGGCTTGATAACGGTTATTGATCTCTGGCACTCCAGCTCTTTTCTTGCCAGAGTTCGCAATGCCTTGAACGTCTCGCGCTCGAAACGGCTATCAACTGGCATCGGGTGCTCTTTCGTTAAGATCGGAACAATGGCCCCCTTGCAGGGTGAGAAGAAGGGGAAGTCCTCTTTTCCCTCTGGATCCGCCAACGTAAATGCCATGATGTATGGCCCCCCTTCAGCGACATTCACCCGCCCAGGCATCACAACTTTCATATGTGACGGGAAAATGTATTCGGATTTATCCCACTCTGCGCCAGATTTTTTGAACCACTGGATCTTCAATTGCTTGCCCACATATTCATGCTTATCAAACATCACAATGAATATTGCATGGGGTCTGGCTCGTCGGGACCACTTTGATTTTGTGGTCTGCAACGTTCTGACCGCACTATTAATTTCGTTGATATTTGTATACAGAATATCTGCAACAGTAAATAACTTATCAACTGTGAGGCTGGCCGCTGCTTTACGAATTCTCTCAATGGCAAGTGACTGGTTATACCTGTTTTCCCCATCAAACCGGTCTAATCTGGATATAGCCAGTAATAGATATATAAGCTTGACCAAACCAGGATCTCCTGGCTTTTTTTTATTCTTCGATGGCTCCTTATCTTGTTCCTCAGGCTCCGTGGGGTCGGAATTAATACGCTGATGGAAGCAAAAATCCAAGCGTTGCCTGACACGCCGTAGCTTGCGCCCTTCTTTCTCAGATTCAGGGTTCGTCACTTTCCAGAACGGACAGTGTTCTTCATGAGCATGATGGTCTGGGTGGTTAACCAGACCAATCACACCTGACGGGTATCTACGTGGATACATGACTACTGGTTTGCTGCTCTGACAGTCACACAAGAGCCAATGTTGTTGCTCTCTCATCTGTAACAGCAAGGATTGTTGCCGTGTATAGGGATCGGATGATGGAGTCCAGGTATCGGAAAGCAACTGCCGCTCTCGCTCTCGCTCTTCTAAAGAACGAACATAACCACCCTTGGTGGCTTCGTAGAACCCTTTCTTGATTACTTTCACAGCGCAGCCCTATTATTTCATGACTTCGTATCTACGGTGTTCGAGATAGGCAATGATGATTGGATAGTGAGCTTCAGGCAGAACAACATGATATGTCATATCAATATATGACATGAGTGAGGAAAGCTTTATTTGATTACTCTCTCGCTTGCTATATCCACTCTGAAAGTCTTTAAGCGATGTAGCCACAATACCGATTGAATCAGCAGGATGAACAGGCTTGAAATTATTTTCGAGTGCCAGTTTCATTGCAGCATAATTCAACCAGTATGGAATATTTTGTCGACTGCAGATCATGCCAATGATTGCCTTCACTTGCAGGGTGTCTTTTTGTGCTTCACGTTCAGCCATGCCTATTGTTAATAACTCATGGCTGAGCTCGTCCTTTCCTTTAGCCCCGCGGTACTGAGGCAAGTTCCACACGTACTCGAGAAAAATACGGCCGAAATATTTTCCAGCCGCGATCAGTTCATTTTTATCTACTGGGGGAAGCCCATTTATTGATTCAACCATTCACACCATAGGGGCGATTGCTCGCCCCTCCCTTAGTGGTTCTCCGCCGCCTTATCCAGCAACCACTTCAGTTGTAGCTGCTGTTCAAAGGACAACTTCATTGATATTGGACCCCCGGCCATCTGGAATTGCAGTACTGCAAACCCGTCGGCCTCAGCAGCAGTGATGCTGTCCACAGTGGGGATAGTTTCGTCCACCAGGGTCAGCGTCTCATTCCAGCCACACTGCAAGTGAGCTGGGGTGGCATTTCCTGGGACCCGTTTTTGTCTTTGTTGCTTGCCTTTTTGGGGAGAGGTTGTACTCGGTTCCTCACCCCCCCCCTCAATCAGCTCTGGATTTGCATCAGGGTTTTCGCTGGTATTCGTGGCGCTAGAGGTGCCACTCTTAGACCGGTCTTGCGGGCTCTTTAAGCCGGCGACCAGCTGCTGCAAATAGCGCTCTGCATTTAACAGCGTGCCGGCATCTAGCTGGGTGATGACGTCCTCAAACTTCGCCTCATCGAGCCTGGATAAATCGACCAACGAGGTGAGTGTGTTGATATTGGTCAACCGCCCGGCCAGTGCTTGGATCCGCTCGTCAGCCCCGAGTAGCTTTCGATACCTGGAGATCGCGGTTTCACTTAACCCAAACTTTGCCGCCGCTTCCCGACCGCTCTTGCGTTTACCATCAAAGCCATGCATCCACTTTTCAATCGCCTGTGCTAACTGAAGGGGCCGCATTGCTATTTTGCCAATATTCTCGAGGATCTGATTAGCGAAGACATCCTGGGTATCGACCTCCATATCAGAGGATTCGATAATGCATGTGATCGTTGCCCAATCCAGCCTATCTGGCCCCGTTACACGCCATCTCCCCTCCCCTGTTTTGATAACAAAGTATCCAGGTTTGTCAGGGTCTTCTCGGACGGTTATCGGTTGGAGAAGTCTGCCTGCAGGTTCAACCTTTCCCTGCAAGTCATCTAGATCCTCTTCTGCCCACTCTGTTCTTGGCTGATCAGGATCAGGTCGAACTCTGTCGTGAGGAATCTCAACCAGCGTTCTTCCTGCCGCAACATCAGGAATAAAGAAGTATTCCGGTTTGCTTACTGGAGTCGAACCTTTATCGTCTGGCTCCGGTTTTTTAAAGAGGGTAATACCCTTAGCCGCCTTTCCCACTGAAGTATCCCCCTTTACTGTCCATCCAGATCTTGCAGCACTGCAACTACCCTGTCGGTGAGAGCCCGGTAGTCATCTGCTGCCGGATGATTGGGTTCGTACTCATCAATGGCTAGACCGGCACCGAAGGCCTGCTTCACAATAGTGGTGTCCCGGATTGTTTCGGGCAGCAGAGGAACATGTTCCCAACGCCCAGTGAGCTCTTCGATGGACATCGTAGTCAGGCGTTCGGTCTTCTTGACTTCATTCAGCATGATGGCCGCCCGCAACTGGGGTCTCATCACCATCAAGCGCTCAACCGTATTGACATATTGCTCCGTCTTACGGATATCGATAGGGCTTGGGTTCATGGGGATCAGCAGCAGGTCGGCATTTGCAACAGCAGCCAGGGCGACTTTTTCTTGGCCAACCATCGAGGTTGAAAAACCCGCTCCTACGTCAGGAGTTACGCCAGCAGTGTCGACAATTATGACGTCATACGCATGGCGATACAGCGGAATTTGCTTTTGCAGGTCATTCGAGAACCCACTGAATACGTCAATTGCCCCCGGCTCATTGTTCCCGAAAAACTGAAAATTGCTCAACGAACCATCTTTTTCACCGTCAATCAGACAAACCCTGCAGCCATACTTTCTGGCGATGATGGAACCAAGGTTCACCGTAGACGTGGTTTTCCCAACCCCGCCCTTCGGATTTGCAATAACGATTACTTTGGATGAACGAAACAGCTTAGCTTGCATGGATAAATCCTCATTTGCACCACAGCCCGGCGCCCGGTTGGCAACTTGATTTGCCTGTCCCCGATGATAGGCTAAGTCACGACAAAATGGAACGATAATATATATATCGACACACTAGATTTGATAAATGGGAACTTTGATATCTGCCTGGCCTTCATTTGCACTCTTAGCCCTACCTATCGTCGCCGCTGCTCTGCTGTACCCCTTCTGCGGGTTGCTGTGCTCGGCAATATCCCGGGTGTTTACAGAGAAAGTGTCATTCTCCCTTCATTATCTTGGAACCCTCACGCATGAGTTAACGCATGGCATAGTCGCAATCCCGTTCGGGATCCTCCCGACCCGTTTGAGGTTACAACGTGTTCCAGGGTATGAGGGGGTGCTCGGCACCTTAGATGTCAGGTACCAGCGTGGCCTCCTTTCACTGGTAGGGATGGGGTGCGTCGGTAGCGCACCATTAAGCATTTCTATGCTCACACCGGCACTGATTATGCCAGAGTCCCATACCCTGTTGGCAGCATGGTTGCAGGCACCTCACATCGATACTCTTCCTGCAACACTGCTGACTGTCCTGCCCTATGTTCTACTTTTTGGCGGGCTAGGCTTCCCCTTCCTGGCTTACGCACGACTGTCTCGGGCGGACATAAAGGCTTGCCTTCCTCTGCTTGCAACACTGCTCATCATTGCCAGCTTCGGTGTCAGCACATTCCCTACCTTCTTCCTCGAATACCAGCCTCAGGTGTTTAACGTACTGATCTATGCCTTGGCCAGCTCTGCCATTTCTCTCATGGCCGTGATCACGAGCTGGATGACCTTAGTGTTAATGGCGAGCATTCTTCGATCTGTTCAGTGAGAATGAGTGGCACCTCTTTCAGACCGAGTTGTTCCAGCGCTCCGACAGGACATGTCTTAAAGATCCGAATTTCCCTACGAACCCTATAACTCAGCGCGAACTCAGGTTCACATCCGGGAAGCCTCTGAGCAATCACGTATACCTGCCGGCCAGCGTCATAGACGACCACTGGCTGATAACCTGAGCTGCACCGCACCTTGAAGTTGGGTTCGCTCTCTGGTGTCAAACGCATCACAAAACCTCCATCTCCTCACACTGGTTATAATTGGCAAAGCTACAGGAGTGGTTACAATAATGCTATCCGCAGAGCATCGCGGTACGAAACGACCAACAATAATAATTATTTTGCACATCCAATTGACCTTCTCTGTGTCGATATATATATTTTCGACGCGGGGATTGATAAAGGAAAACGTAACGATGATTCACCCCCCGATTAATGAGGTGACCCATGCGGACCTCAAGACCCTTCTTCTTGACGAGCGCAACGTGCTGGAGGCCCTGTACTGCATCCCTTTCGAGGGTAAGGAACGAGCCTCGGATGGAGAGAAGACTTGGTACCGCATTGTCTTTAGAGTGAGAATTGGTGAAGAAGTGTCAGAGCTGGTACTGATGAGTTCTCGTAGAGGGGCTAAGAAGTACCGGTCATTTAGAGACGCAAAGAAAGTTCTAGAGTATATCGATGAGAATTTCGACGTTGCGGAGGTCCATTTCCTACGCAAGTTTGAGAATGATTTCAACTCTCGTCTAGAACAGCCTTAATCACCTAGGGCCCCGCCCCTTCCCACTCTCCTCGTCCCAGTATTGCTGCAACGCTATTTGGCGTTGCAGTTCTGCAACCCCATGGAAGAGAGGAGAATCCATCCATGATTCAATCGATCAATTCCGCTGTTCTGAAAGGCAGTGTGAATGTCCAGTTGGCCATTTCTGGCCTCATGAAGCGCCCCCCCACCCGAGCTATCGTCGGTACCGTAGGCTTGGTCGCGGCAACCTCTGCTCTCGCCGGTAACGGCGGCGACACCCTGCTGAAAGACTCCTACGACTCGACGATGGGGGTGGCGACCGGCTACGGCGGCAAACTGGCGACCGGCGTCAGCGGCACCTTCGCCATGATCGGCTCCGTCTTCAAGTTCCAGCCGCAGTTGTTGATGTCGGCCCTGGGGGTCGGTTTCACTGCGAACGGTATTGACAACATTGTCGACTTCACGGTAACAGCCCTGATCTGATGTTACTCCGGGGCGGGTCTACATAGGCCCGCCTGCTCGTGGAGATAGGAGTTTTCTATGTCGTCCGATTATGAAATGTATTTAGTTCCCGAACGCCTTGATGACCCTTTCAAAATACTGATATTCACTACACAAGAACTCGGCTTACTACTTGCACCAATTCTCGTGGGTTGGAACGCAGGCCAATTCATTCTTGGGCTTGCTGTAGGTATCGCCTTCTACCTGGTATTTAGAAAGGCACAAAAAGGTGACCCGGATTTTTTATCACATGTCAAATATTGGATATTTCCAAAATTTGTTAGCGGCCTGAGATATTTGCCTGACTCAGCAATCCGCGTGTACTACAGCTGAGGCCTGCATGTCAGAAGTGAAGAATAATAGCGATGATGTCGCTAAAGCCAGTCGCAAAATCAACGGCTGGAAATTCATGGTGCTATTGACGATGACCGCCAACGTAGCACTGTCCTTTAAAATATTTTTATATGACCCTCCGGTCAAACACGTTCCTACTCGCACTTGCAAAGAGTATTCATTGGCCAGCAAGGCTGGCGACAGCGCCTACTATGAACAACTTGCGTATGAAGATGCGCTGTTGTTTTTCAACATGACCGCTGACACGGTAGGTCTCTCCGCAAGAGTTCTTTTAAGAAGGGCAGCACCTACTGCGCACACGAAGCTGAAGGCATGGATAAATGACCAAGCGAAAGAGATTAAGACAAAAGGCTATAAGTTTGTCTTTTTCCAATCAGACATCTATTTCGATGCCCCCACACAATTAGCGATCGTTCGAGGGGTCCAAGAAATTCGTCTTGGCAGCAGGCCTGTTGGTGACCCCAAAGAAGTGCTGTACGGATTCAGATATAAGCCTGAAACAGGTCAATTGCTTGACATTGTCGATCTTGGAGAGAGCAAATGAGAAAGGTATTTGTATTAGCGATGGCAATTTGCAGTCCTGCAATTTTCGCCGTAACGCCAGTCACCTTTACCGAAGGGAAACCAGTAACTATTGGCATATCGAGAGATGAGCCCAATTTCATTTCATTTACCGACGACAGGATTGCTCAACTTTCTGTGCCGGGGGGAATGATCGAACACTCGATTGATACTGACACTGGCGAGCTCATGATTATTCCAACTGAATCGGGCGCCCTGGAGAAGAAGATCAGTGCCCTGGTCACCACCGAGAATGGTATTCGGCTTCGCGTCAGCTTCCAGCCCCGGCAAGGGGAACCTGCAGAAGTAATTCTTTCTCCCTCCATCCCCCCTGCTGCGGCAAATAGTTATACCCCACCAGTAGGCACTGTTGCTGCGCAAGTCCCCAAGCTGGTTTGGGGGAAAGAGTTCAGCTCAGAGAAAGAAGCCGCTCTCGGTTTGGCCCAGGAGATGGTTCGCTTCATACCTTCCGCGTCACGTTTACCTGATGGGGTGGAAATGCGGGTCATGGATACCGGTGTGAAGACGGCATTACCAGATGGTTTTGATGTCCGGCTTACTCAACTCTGGCTTACAACCGCATTGGTAGGAGAGAAGCTGGACATCGTAAATAAGGGCACGGTTTCACTGCCGTTGCATGAGCGCCAGCTCAATGCTTCCTCAGGTGTTGGTGTGTATGTAGATGCGCCTATGTATCTGATGGAAAAGGACGCATTTATGGTGCCGCCGAAACATCATATCACCGCTTATCGGATCCGCAGGAACTAAGGGCCTCCAATGAACAGAGTAGAACCTAGCGTAACTGACCCGTCCATGTCAGAGGTCCCTGCTGATGAAGTAATTGAGCAGGAGCTCACTCCAGAGAATCCAGCTGCAAGAAGGCGAAAAGGATGGATATGGTTTGGTGTGCTTCTGTGCGTTTGCTTCCTCATTGGCGGAGCCTATACGGTTTACAGCCTATATACGGAAGATCAAGTAGCAGCCACCTCGACCCAAGGCACCACTGCCGCTGACATTGCCAAACGGCTTTCCCAGAACCAGGGGAAATGGAGGCTCCCTGATCTCACCAAAAACCAGGACTATGCATCGAGCTATGCGGAACAACTGGACCAAGAACTCTCCGTGACGCAACGAAAGCAGAGCGAGATGTTGGGTACCGTGGCCAGCCTTGCCGACTCATTCAAGGCACTGGAAGAGACCCTTAAGAAGGAGCGGGAGGCGGCACTGGCTAATCAAGAGGATCTACTTGCTCGCCTGGAGGCTGACGCCGCAGCACGCCAACAGCTGGAGGGGAAAGTTGCAGAACTGCAAGGTGAGCTGTCCAAGACTGGGAACGGTGGAGCGGTCGATGCTGATGGTCTTCCGGCAGGTGCTTCAGCACGAAATACTCCAGCTGTTCGCGGCTACGCACAGCCTAATCCTGCAGCTAACGCCGGCACTCCAGTAACAGGAAAGCCGAAGTGGGAAACCCTCGAATTCAACCTTTCCTCCCGCAAGAAAGGTGGCAAGCCGATTGGTGAAGACTACCTCCCCCCAGGTAGCTATGCGCCCGGGCGTATCATTATCGGTGCTCGGACATCTGCGTCTGTAGACGCGCAGAAAGACCCGCGCCCGCTACTGGTTCGTATTGAAGGTCGAGCTGTGGCAGGGATGGACAAGCATGGCAAGAAACACTTTGTTGATACCACTGGTTGCGTTGTGGAAGCGGCAGCCTATGGGGACGAGTCGGCGGAGATGTCACCTGCCCGTATCAGTTTGATGTCATGTACCTATCCTGACGGCCGCAACGTATCTGTTCGAGTCAACGGCTATTTGGCCAGTCGTGGCCAGTATGGGATAAAGGGGGAAGTAGTCCGTAGAGAAGGCGACCTGATGACTCACGCTTTCTGGGCTGGGGCTCTCGGCTCAACAGGCGATGTAGTTCAGGGACTCCAGGGCGAGACCAGCAAGAGTGCAATGGGCACAGTGAAAACCTATGACGGTGGCGATGCCGTGCTTGATCTTGCTGGCGGAGCGTTGAAATCCACCGGTACTCAAATGCAACGCTACTACATAAAACGCCTGGAACAGATCCAGCCGGTCTTGCCAATCAAAGCAGGCACACCCGTTGAGATCGTGTTTTTCACTCCCGTCGACCTCTCCGGCCAACAAGAGTTGCAGGACGGGGCCCGCCAAACCGCAACCGCTCAGCAGCAGACTCCCTCTGGGGTTTATATCAACAACCAGGCTCTCAATACTGCGCCATCTCCGCAGAACTACCAACAAGCGGCACAGCAGGTAATCCAATATGCCCAGCCTGTCACCACACAGGTGCAGGGTTCACAGGCTCAGGATGCGACCGTAACCAACTGGAACACCAGTCTTTACTAAACAGGAATAACATGAAATACATTAAATTTAACGCCGTTAATTTAATTGCGTTTACATTGATTGTTCTGGCAGGGATCGCCGGATATTTCATCAGCACACGTAATTCCGGGCTCGAGTCGGTACAACAACGGTTTGCAGAACACTTCCCTAAATCCAAAGATGTGAAGATCAATGCGTCCCCCATTGCAGGTCTGTATGAAGTCGTATCCTCGACGAACCTGTATTACACCGATACCGAGGCGAAGCTGCTTTTTGTCGGTGGGATTTATGACCCGAGCATCCAAAGAGATATCACTGTAGACCGCAAGCGCGCCCTGGGCATTTTGCCGAAGGAAAATAGCAAGGAAGGCCATATATCCACTGAGGGCAGGCCTACGCTTCCCACCAGTGTTCCAGCAGAAGCCTTCGAAGAAATAGCACAATATTCAATTACGCTGCATGACGCTGGCCCGGATGCCCCTGTCATATACGAAATTTTCGATCCTCAGTGTGGTTGGTGCAATAGGCTCTACTCTGAAAGCAAGAGTGCTGGATTGAATGCAACCATTCGCGCACTGCTTATACCGAACATCTCTGACAAGAGCATGATTCAGGATGTTTTCTGCTCCAATGAACCACTGAAAACTATAGAAAACTTCGCTCAGCGTAGATATGTGATATCCGGTGTGAGAACAGATTGTGACACTGCTGGGCTGCAGAAAATATATGACTTCTACAATCAATATTTCACCACTATGCCGAAAGACCCGAACACCAACATTCGAAGGATGGGCACTCCTATTTTGTATGATGGACGAACCGGCTCGTTGATTTCTGAAGGGTATCTGGATCAATCATCTCTCAATCAGGTTATTAAAAATATTCACAAGACCAAGTAGTCATAACTGAGGAACAGATATGAACAACGTAATGAAGTATGCAATTATTTCTTTCGCCTTTCTGCTGGGTGGGTGCGCCGCATCCACCTATAAAACAGATTACGAGTGCAAATCGGATGATGGTATCTCACCCTGCCTTACCACTCAGGACGTAGATAATCTCAGCCCGGTCCCTAAATCAGTAAAGCAGAAGGGCTCTGCCGTTCTTAAAGACGATGCCGAGCCCTATAACATCCCCACTCCTACATACACGCCGGGACGGATTCCTGACCAGCAGGCCAGGATGTGGTTCGCGCCTGTAGAAGATACCCAAAATGACCTCTGGTTTGATCAACAATATATTTGGTTTGTGAAAAAAGGTCGCTGGGCTGGCGCAGGCATAAAAAACTAATGGCGGTGATGATATGAGGTGGTTTGATTCTATAACTGAATCCATAGGGAATTTTTTCACATTTGGTGATGATGAAATGGGGCGTGCAACGCCCTATCATCCTTCCACCAAGTCCTTCTATGATGGTGCTGGCATTGCGTCACTCATATCGCTACGGAGTTTCGATTCTGAAACAATGATGGCGATAAACAGCAATAGCTATGGATATGTGTTGGAGCTCGCACCATTAAATGGGGCAGATGAGGAAACCGTCAGGCAGCTTGCACAAGCATATTCAAGCATGGGTGAAAATGTCTATGGACAGATAATCCTTGAAATATCAGATAAGTGTCGTGATCAATTAGACCGCTGGGCTAATTCACGCACGGATCCAAACCCTCTAATACAAAAAATGACCACAGAGCGAGTCAAGCATCTTGCCAGCGGCATTAACGGCTCGATTTTTCCTGGCCGTACAATGCGCCTGATGCATCACCGGGCATTTTTCGTTTGGGCAAAGGCGGGAAAACCCAAGAGCACGGATCTCGAGCAAGCAGTCAATATGCGTGAGTCGTTCCAAGCGAGTTTAGAGCAAGCGGGGATTGCCAACCGTGTTCTTGGTAAAGACAGTATCGTCTCCTTGACCAGCGATTGGATCAGCCGTACTCGTGACCCGTACCCGGCCCAGATCACTACTGATGATGTCACTCCGCTAAATGAGCAGGCCACCGAACCTGATTCCAAACTGCGCGTAAAAATGTCCAACTTAGTGCTCAATGAGGGCACTGAGGATGCATTTGACGTTCGCGTTTTTACCGTCAAGAAGCGCCCCAGGCTTTGGGCCCAGTGGCAAAATCAAGACCTCTTGGGGAGCGTGTTTCAGGATGCGATGCGCTACACCGGCTCGGTGTTGATGGTCACGAGTTTCTATATTCCCAAGCAAGACAGGATGATCGAAAAGGCCACGACAGAAGCCTTAAAAACAACAAAGAAGGCTCAGGATACAAGCATACTGGCCGCCCTGAACCCGAATGTGCGACAACAGGCGCAAGAGTGGCTATTCGTTAAGAAGCACATGGACGATGGCGAGAAAGCGATTAAGCTTCATCAGTCCGTTATCATGTTTGCACCGGATGGCGAAGGAAACCGCTGTGAAGAGCAAGCGAAAGCTATTTTCGAATCAGCTAAAGGATGGCGCTTAAAAAAAATTCGCTTCTTGTCTCTTGCATATTTCATGACTTGCATTCCATTCTCAGCGGCAGAGGGGTTATTTGATGACCTTGATGATCTTGGCATGACACGCCACATGATGAGCTGGAATCTTGCAAACCTTGCAAACTTACAAGGTGAATGGCGCGGCCAGAACTGCGAACCATTAATGCTATTGCTAGGCCGTCGTGGTCAGCTGATGAACATCAACCCGTTCAAAAACCCAGACGGCAACTTCAATATGTCGGTGGTAGGGAAATCAGGTTCTGGCAAATCAGTCACCATGAACTATATTACTGAGTGCGTCCTAGCAGCAGGCGGAAGAGATTTCACCATCGATATTGGCGGCTCGTATAAATATAGCTGCGAACTGTTCTCCGGGACATACATCGATCTTGATGATAATTTATCACTAAACCCCTTCTCCAATATCGGCCCTGCGAAAAATGCGTCACCACAAGAGCAAAATGAATATTGGCAAGAAGTTAACTCTCTGATTACCTCAATTGTCGCGTCCATGGCACGGCAACGACAGGATATTACCGATACAGAAGAGAGTATCCTGAGCGACGTAATACCCTTTGTTATAAATAAGCATAAGCAAGCTACAACCTTTACGCTCATCTATGAGGAGATGATGCTCCGTAGTGAAGAGGTAGGAATACCTGAAACGACAAGGGCTATCATTTATGAACTCGCGCTGACAATCAAACCCTTCACCAAGCTAGGCCCATGGGGGCAGTTCTTTGAACGCCCATGTAACATAAATTTCGACTCCAGATACGTTGTTCTTGAGACAGAGAAATTTGCTCAAGGTGGAGCTCGAATGTTACAAGTCGTTATGAAAATATTAATGTTCCATGTAACAGAGAAAATGTATCTCGGAGACCGAAAAAGTCCTGTTATTTTGAAAATTGATGAAGGATGGAAACTACTTGAAGGCCGAGACTCAAAATTCGTAGAAGACGTTTCAAGACGGGCAAGAAAGTACGTTGGGGCTCTTGTCACTGGCACGCAAGGTGTTGATGATTACTTCAGAAACCCCGCTGCAGCCGCTGTATTCGCAAACAGCGACTGGTTATTTATGATGTCTCAGAAAAAGGAATCCATTGCTGCCCTTTCGAAAAGTGAACGGGTCGTGCTAGATGACTATCAAATGCGCCTGCTAAAATCTGTACGCAGAGATGATGAACGTTACAGTGAAGTAATGATCTTCGGCCCAGGCAATATCAATTCGATTGGCCGCGTGACTTTGGACCGATTCTCTATAGCTAGTTATTCGACTAAAGGCGAGGACTACACAAGAGTTGGCGAGCTAAAAGAGTTCTACGGAAGTATGGGGCTTGGTTCTAATGACCTAGTTATGGCCCTTGAACATATGAAGCTCGAATATCTTTATAAGGCAGCAGGCCATACGCCTCATGATGCGAACAAAATGGCAAGAGACCAAGTGCTAGGCGTAAAAGCTGCTTAAAAACATGGAGAGGTTATCCTCTCCATTTTTACAGTGAGACGAAGTTGAACAACCCCAAAGTGATGGGCTGTCTTTTAAATTCACAGGATAAAACAATGATTGATTACCTAGATGAAATTACGCCAGATGTTATTTCAACAGTGCCTGACGGATACCATGGGCGCTGCAAGATTATTTTCGAAAGAGGCTACAGTCGTGAATCATGTGCCGTATTCCCCACTTTCGATGAAGCAGAACATGCGGCTAATATGGGGGTAAATCCCACCGTGGGGGGATATTCCAGTGTCATAATTGAAGCAACTACTGAAGCGGTAACACACAATACAGCTGTCGATTGGCTCACAGACTAGCTAACAGCTTTGTTCCTCGAGCGGTTGCAGTTCTGCAGCCGCAACTTCTCTCAGCCACCCTTCATACCGTCTTGTCGCCGGCCGACAGAGCGCCTTGAGCGGTTGCAGCACTGCAACGTGCTCCTGCCCACGATCACCCGCCCCTCAGGGCCAGGCCGCCGGACCGGGTCGCCCACCAGATGATGGCCCTGTCTGCCGTCCCGCTCGGGCACCTGGCCATGGTCCAGCAGCACGCCCACCGGATCTGATCTCGCACCACCAGAGAGAGGCTGGGGCTGCCGGCCAGCGGGGTACCTCGAGCGGTTGCAGCACTGCAGCGCACTCCTGGGAACCAGGCCACCGAGCGCGCCGCCCACCAGGTGATGGCCTCTGTCTGCCGTCCCGTCCGGGGACATGGCCATGGCCCAGCAGCACGCCCACCGGATCTGATCTCGCACCACCAGGGAAATGCTGGGGCTGCCGGCCAGCGGGGTGCCTCGAGCGGTTGCAGCACTGCAGCGTGCTCCTGCCCACGATCACCCGCCCCTCAGGGCCAGGCCGCAGGACTGAGTCGCCCGCCAGGTGATGGCCTCTGTCTGCCGTTCCGCCCGGGGACTTGGCCATGGTCCAGCAGCACGCCCACCGGATCTGATCTCGCACCACCAGGGAGAGGCTGGGGCTGCTGGCCAGCGGGGTGCCTCGAGCGGTTGCAGCACTGCAGCTCACTCCTGCCCACGATCACCCGTCCCAGGGGGCCAGGCCGCCGGAGCGGGTCGTCCACCAGGTGATGGCCCTGTCTGCCGTCCCGCCCGGGCACTTGGCCATGGTCCAGCAGCACGCCCACCGGATCTGATCTCGCACCACCAGGGAGAGGCTGGGGCTGCCGGCCAGCGGGGTACCTCGAGCGGTTGCAGCACTGCAGCGCGTTCCTGTCCGCGATCACCCCTCTTGAGGCCAGACCGCCGGACTGGGCCGCATGGCCAAGGCGCTGCCGCGCATCGATGCCACCCAGCAGCTGCGCCTAGGGACATGGCTATATACAGGCTGCGTCCACGGCATGTAAGTCTCATGCTGCAAATTGCCGACCGGCTCACTTGCAGGCATCAAGAATTAGTAGTCATGACGCAGTTCGGAGAACAGTGGTTGAGAGCAGGCCTGCGACCTGAACTTCATATCAACCATCGGAAACAATGGAAATAAAAAGGCCGGCACTAGGCCGGCTAAAGGAAAACGTAGATAGTCCCGCGGTAGATGGCGTTGTTTCCCAAATCAG
>NZ_CDBJ01000026.1 GCF_000820045.1 Aeromonas rivuli
TGACGGCGAGCAGTTATAACGATCCAAAGTGAATATTAATAACGATCCACAAAAAATACTGGGACTAGTCGGGATTTAGTGGGATTTATCGGGATGAGAATCACAGCACTAAGCGCTCAAACTCTTCCATGTAAGCACACCAAACTGGTACACATTGAGCTTGTGGTTCCCGGCGGTTGGTGTAGCCTTTTAAAGTCCGGTTGCATCACTATCCTCGCGGCGCTTTTCCCTGGCCTGACTGTGGTGCAACCGGTCATCACAACTCCATCTCTTGTCTGGTTTGTTCAAACCGCTCTCGCTCAAGCTCCACACCGATAAACCTCCTGCCCAACTTGATGGCAGCCTTGCCGGTCGCCCCTGACCCCATGAAGAAGTCCGCAACCACATCGCCAGGCCGACTGCTTGCCTCAATGATGTGCTCCATCATCAGGGCTGGCTTCTCGCAAGGGTGCTTGCCTGGGTAGTGCTGCACCGGAGGATAAACCCATACGTCCGTGTAGGGCACGTGCTTGCTCACCGCGAACGGACGGCGTAACCGGTCAAAGTCTACCTTGAGCTGCTCATACGAGGCAGCCAGTGTCCGGTAGGTCTGGTGCAATCCCTGATAGGTTTTGGTCAGAGTCTGGTAGTCTTGCCCAAGCCGTTCCGCAAATAGCGTTTGTAGCTTCTCGTACTGCTCCTGGTTCGGCAACTGCCACTGGCTATACCCGAACCAGTGCGACGCCATGTCAACGCCCGTCGCGGCCTTGATGTCTGCTGCTGTCACGCCAGAGGTCTCCCTTGCCGCCCTGAAATACTCAATCAAGGGGGTGAACACCTGGCGGCGCAAGTCACTGCACGCCGAGTTGTACCCACTCCCCGCCCTTGCTGACCCCTCTGCACCGTACTGCTCGGCGAAGATGATGCGCTCAGTCGCTGGCCAGTAGCAGCGAAGCGACTCCTTGTGGCACCCAATCCACTTACCTGACGGCTTGGCCCACACGATGTCGTTCAAGAGATGCAGGTGCTGGCGCATCATCACTTCAATATCCGTACTCATCCGTGAGCTGCAAAACAGATACAGCGAGCCGTTTGGCTTGAGCAGTCGCTGAAACTCCACGACTGCCGACTCTAGCCAGGCCAGGTATGCTTCCGGTGTTGGCCACTGATTATCCCAAGCTTCTCCTTTGACCCGGTAATAGGGTGGGTCAACGACAATCATGTCGATAGACCCGCTGGGTAATTGCTGAACAATGCTGATGGCCTCGCCGCAAATCAGCTCTACATCTTTGATATTCATATCCCGTGCTCCTACGTTATTAATTGACAAAGGGCCCATAGGGCCCCGCTTTTAAGATTGGGAGAATGGTTGTTCCGGCCAGTTGACCACGACAGGCCAACCTTCGCTTTGTGGCAACCGATAGAGGGCAACCCGGTGGTGCCGCCAGGCGGTGAGTTGCTCGCGCTCGGTGTCGCTGATGATGCCAAGTGCCTCGGCATCCTCCAGCGGGGTCATGGCTATGCTGGCAACCTCCATCAGCGCCTGGCGTCGGGCGAGCTGTTGAGGCTCTGTGATGGGGGGAGGCACGTAGGGTGCAATCTCGCCCAGCTCACCGGTATTGGCCCGTTCAAATAGTGCTTGCCCGTGCAGCTCTGCATCAGTTGGAGTCGCGGTGAAGAGAACAGGCGCATCGAGGTGGGCAAATTGCACCACCATGTCGATGGCGGTGTGCTCGACATTGGCCCAAACCGGGGAGTGCGCATCAATAGCGCGAATATCTTGCATCATACCATCCTCACAAAAAGGCCGGCGGCACGGGTGGTGCCGATGCCGGTGCCTGCCACGATGGTTGAGAACGGCGCCCAGGTACCTGGTATCGCCCCCCCAAACTCCTTACCGGCCAGGTTGGCCCACTGTAACTGACTGCCCGTGTAGCGGGCTGACTGGTCCGGCGCGGTGGTGGGGATCGCGCTCGGGTCAATGACGCACATCAGGGCGTAGGTGCCAACGTCGCCAACGCGGTTCGTGACCTGGCTGGCAAGGTGGGAATGCGACACTGGTGCGGCCCCACACTCATTCGGGGTGTGCGCGTGCCCGGCAGGAGAAGCCCCAATATCAGCTGGGGTGGGTTTATGATGAGTGTCATAAACTTCGCACCAGTCGCTGCCAGAGGGGGTGCCGGTGGCCATGATGTTGCGCCATGCCATCACCCCGCCATTGCTGTCGTAGCCAGACGCAAACTGGGTGAGAATGAATGTGTGGGAGCAGGCCTTCGTCTCGCAGTAAAAAAACGGCCCCGCACTGGGAGGAGAGTTGGCACAGGTTGCGGTCTCATACAAGCCGAACTCACCCGCCTTACAGGTGTTCATGTCCTTGTTGCTGATGATCTCAACTGCCCGCTCCTGAGTGTTCAGGCTGTCGGTGCGGGGCTTGTAGGCGGCCAGAGGAAAATAGTGAACTGCCGCTGTCTTGGGGGTCAGTGCACTGGCATGGTCATCCCCTTCAGTCACCATCTCTTGTGTGGCTAACGGGATCATCCCTTGCTGGCCTTCCTCGGCTGCTGGGTGACGGCGACTGTGTTCGTGCTCTTCCAGGTCTTCGTACGTGGCTGACCCCTCGGGGTTGACCACTACCACCACGGAGTCCACATACTCAATGGGAACGGCGGCACTGATGATGAACTGCACCCCTAGGTTGGGGTTGATGGGGATTTGAGCCAGCGGCGTTGCGCCATAGACAATCAGGTTGCCAGCATCATCATACATGCCCAGCTCGCGTACCCATTTGCCACGGTCTTCATTGTCCGGCACATAGTTGATGGCGCCGCCCAGCGCGGCATCTTCTGCCACGCCCGAGTCCAGCGCCTGACGATGAAACTCTCCCACCAGGGCGGTGACGCCTGGCGAGACATTGACATCACTCCCTCCGCCATCGCCCAGTCCCATCTCGGTCAGCGTGATAACCTGACCTGCTTGGTAAGCCTCCTCGATGAGCTGTGCCCCCAGGTCAGTAAGCACGCCAGATAGTTCACTCATTGAAGTCCCCAATCGTTGTTAGCTTGATGCGCATGTTGATGATGACCGGGAGATACATACCTGCGGTCACCGAGATATTGGGTCGCAGTGTCCAATGCTGCGAGCCCCGCTTGTTACGTTCCACGAGCTTGAACACTTGATCGTAATAGGTGTCGCCAATGACCCTTTGTCCGGCTTCCACGTCGACGGTGAAGGTGCCGCGCTCCCCTTCAGGTTGCTGCTGCCACCACTCAGTGACCAGGCTTTGGTATCCCGTCAAGGCCAGGGCGTGTTTGACCGCCCAGGGTGTGCCGCGATAGCGAGCCAACAACAGAGCGTTCTTCACAACCTCCCGTTGTTGAGCGACGGGCCAGGTGTCATCCCACACATCGACCCGCCACTGCCAGGCCAACCAAGGCAAGAAGCTCGGGTCGACGCTGTCGATATCCATGATGTGCAGGTTGCCAAGTGACCGCTGCAATAGCCCCAGCTCATCAGCACTGAGCTGGCTGAGTGTTCTGAGCTGCAGGGATTGACGCAAAACCGATGGGATTAGCAAAAGGGCTCCGATACATCTGGTGACAGTAGAGCCAGTGTGGCTATCTTCACGCGGGCGCGATGCCCTTGGGCACGGGCGCAGACGGGGTGAGGCTAGAGTGAGGGCACATTGACAACCTGAAGGTGCACCATGAAAAACAATGCCATGAAAAGAATGTCCGACATGATCGAGCAGTACGATATCTGCCCCCTCTCTACTCCACTGGAATATCAAGGCAAGACCATCACAGGTGCTCGGCGAGTGCGTGTGCCGGTGATACGCGACCGTATTGAGGCGGTGCGCTATGCCAAGGATACGTTCGGTTATGAGGTGTCTGACGCCGTCATGGCGGGGGTCGCTTCCAGCGTGTTGATGTTTGGTGCTGTGGTAGAAGATGACAAGGGCGTTCGCCTTGAAGCGGAGATGGCACTGCCGGTCGACTACCTGGTCGATCACCTGGAGTATGGTGAGTTCGTCAACCTGAGCATCCTGATGGGAAAGCCTCGCCCCTCCTCCGGGTCTCAGACCGGCACCTCAAGTCAGCC
Source organism: Aeromonas rivuli (assembly GCF_000820045.1). Lineage (GTDB taxonomy): Bacteria > Pseudomonadota > Gammaproteobacteria > Enterobacterales > Aeromonadaceae > Aeromonas > Aeromonas rivuli. Next base: position 4,078 of record NZ_CDBJ01000026.1, read on the forward strand.
ATCCGCCACCTGACTGACCGGCAGAGAGGGCGAGCTACTTACAGTGAGGTGCTCGCGATGACCTGGCCAGAGCTGACCTACTTGCTGGAGGTGATGTTCGATGAGCACAAGTAGCAACAATTTTGCACTGGAGTTGACCGTCGGGATCAACGACCTGTTCACGCAGCAGTACAAGCGCATTGAGAAGGAAACTGAAAACCTTGAACGGGATTTTAAGGACCTTCAAAAGACGGCGGGTGATGTCACGCAATTCAAACGCCTGAAAGAGGGGCTGGAGGATTTGGGGCGAGAGTCCGGCAGCACCAGTCAGGAGTTTTTGCGCCAGGAACAGGAACTGCAGCGCTACAGCCGTGCCCTGCGAAGTGCCGAAGTCAATATCGACAAACTGACCCAGGAACAAAAGCGACTCAACGACGAGCTGCGCCAAACTGAGAAATCAGCCAAGTCCATTGGCCAGCTCGGGGAGTATATGAAGAACGCCGTGGGGATGGCTGCTGGCGGATGGTCTGCCGCAAGCTTAGCCAAAGCTGGTCTCGACACGGCCAGCATTGAACGGCAGGCGGCCTTTCGAACCGGGCAAGCGCCCGAGACCTACTCCAGCAAGGGGCAGCGAGCGTGGCGACACGACATGCAACGCAAGACGGGGTATACCCAGCCCGAGGTGCTGGATGCACAGATCTTGGCTCGCCAAGGAGGGGCAAATGATCGCGATGCCATGGTCATCGCTGAGCAAGTGCTGGCTCTGCAGAAATCGTTCAAGGACTCCACCGGACAAGACACGCTGGACAGCAAGGAGATCTCGGATGCGCTGCTGGCCCTGATGAAGGGCTACAACCTAAAGCCACAGGTCGCTGCAGATCTGTTTCATGCTGCTGGCACCAAGGCTGGGGACAAGTTAGGCGATTTACCAGACACCATCAGGGAGTACGCCACGCTGTTCAGTGGCCGCATGAGTGCAGAGCAATTTATGGCAAGCCTTGTCGGCGGTGTCCTGGGTGGGGCCCGTAATTATGACGTGGTCGCAGATAGCATCAAAGAGAGCCTGAACGCGAGACTGACGGACTCGGGGGAGGTGGAGAAACTGATGGGGCATGGCAAGACACCAGGAGAGGTGGAGCTAATAAAAGATCCCAGGCAGCGCCAAGGCATGAAAGATGCGTTTGCCAAGTTTCGGTATGCCGATGCGCATGGAGAGGACATCAGCGCCCCTTGGCTTGATCTACTCAGGCAGGGGCAGGCCCTCTACAAGACAGATCCCCAACACGCGAAAGTGATCAATGAGCGCTTGGCGGGGATCCGCTATACGGAAGACATGCCCTTCATGAGCCGGGAGGGGATGCTCAAGGGGGTGGAAGACCCCACCGCAGTCTTGGGGGATTACCAGGGCAGATTGATGGAAGGCCTGAAGGCGTCTTTTAGCAGCGCGGAGGAGGTCACTAACAGCCTCAAGGCTACCTCCAGCAACTTGGGGGCGGCATTTGCTGACCTGACTGAGGCGGTCCGGCCTCTGACCGACCTGTTGGTCGGGACATCAGATGCTGTGGGAGGCACGATGGATGACTCGCCCATGCTAGGCCAGGGGGCCGCTACCGCCGTGGCGGGCGGCGCCGGGTATCTATTTTTTCGCAAGCTTAAGTTTTTACGCGATAAATTGAATGGGCTCAGAGGTGGTGTACCCGATATCGCCCCATCACCGTCCACCAGCACGCCCTCCTCTCGCACGCCGAGCTGGATGGACCACCGGCTGGGAAGTGAGCGGCCAGCACCAAAACCAACGATGTGGCAAACACTCGCCAAAAGGGGGGGGAAAGCGCTTGGCTGGGCGCCTGGTGTCGTATTAGGTGGCATGGAGGCTTACGATGCAGCTCAACGCGGTGACACCAAAGGGGCGGTCACGATTGCAGCGGGAGAAGGAGGCGCGATTGCGGGTGGGCTTGCTGGTGCTTATGCTGGCGGAGCGCTCGGTACACTGATTGCGCCTGGCGTGGGGACAGCGGTTCTTGGTTTTGCGGGTGGCATTTTGGGCTCACTTGCCGGCGAGGATGTGGTGGAGTCACTCACAGCACAGGTCATGGACTGGTTTGGAGGCGATGATGGGCCAGATAAAGAAATTGAGCGCCTTGTTCCTCCCGCGGCGCTGCGTTCCCCGACTCAGGATGCACCCACATCTACCGCCTCCTCCACACCTCCCATTCAGATCGCCCTGACCCACAATGTGACGGTGAGCCCAGATTTCACCAATAGGATGGAGTTGGAGGGAGCGATGACCAGAGTGCTGCGCAACAGCTCGCCAGAGCTGATGCAGGAGCTGCAGTCCACCCTGGAGCGCATGATGCAGGGGATGGATTACGCCCAGCCGTCAAGCTGAGGTTCAGGTTGCAGTGTGAGCATAGGTGCTTAAGGGGTCCCATCCGTGGGGCCCTTTTCTTTCTTGATGAGGAGAGGCTCACATGCCAACAGCGTTGAAAGTCGTGACGGTCGGAGATAAAACAACCACCGGCGGTGTCGTATTGGACGGCGCCCGCACTGTGTATTGTCAGAATAAGCTTGTGGCGTTGATCGGGAGCAAGGTGCTGTGCCCGCTGTGTAAGAGTCCGGGGGTTGTGCGCAGAACTCACCCCCACAGCGTGACCGCTGAAAATGAGCAGGTGTGCCTGGAAGGGAGCGTGGTGGAGTGCAAGTGCCCCTTGGGGAGCCACAGGGTGATCGCCTCTCCTGGCGCGTTTGAGTTTATCGGCTTTGATGACGGCATGGTGGGGGCGCGTATTGCCGGCGAGCAGTCTTTCTCTGCAGGTGAGATGGACATCGAGGAGATCGTGCGCCAAGGTGGCACTGATGCGTTCCAGGTTGCGCCAGTTGAAATACCAGCAGGGTCAGGCTATTGGCCACCTTATGATTTTACCCAGGACAAAACGTTCGAGGTCGTTTATACCTCCGCCCCGACAGATTTGGCTGTGATGTCGGGAGAGGAGGGGGATGAATTTTACGCCAACCTGTATGCCGAGATGGGCGGTAAAGACACCATCGGCGATCTGAAGGGATATAAGGATGTTGCCACCGGTGCGGTATCTGCCGTCAAGACTGCCCAAGGGCTGGGTGGATTAGGGGTTAAAGCGCGGGTAAAAAATATCAATGGTGTGGACTGGATCATCATCAACAACTTCCGCCGCCACAAGCAGACCTTGATGAAGGGCAACAAGTGGCGGGCCAACAACCCGAAGGTGGTGCAGGCCTTGATGGGGCTCACCAGTTTGAAGGGGGCTACAACCTACGTCAAATGTAACCCCGGGGTGGAGGTGGCGTTCTCGTTGGGGGTGAATGCGGCAGACTACATCCTGCGGGATGAGGCGACCTTGGTGGAGTTCGGCGTCAACTCGGCCGGCGACATGGCCAAGGGGTTTACCGCAACTCTCGGCGCCAGTGGCTTGGCGGTGGTGGCAGGCTCGCTCACGGGGGGCAGTCTTCTTGCTGTTGGGCTCGTGTTTGTTGCAACATCTTACTTTATAAGCCAAGGGCTCGATCTCATTGATTCGGACTTTGGCTATTCGAAAAAGTTAACACAGGAAATGGAAAGGCTACTTAAATGATGCGGCGAGTGTTTGGGGTTTTATTTTTTTCTGCATTTTTTATTGCTGGCGTTTGGATGGCTGGCGACTGGTTCACGTTCTTATTCGGAGCAAACCAGCGATTTATAGCAATAGATGGCTTTGCCTCCATATGGGCCTGCATGGTCATGATATTTTTTGGTGGTGTCATGGCATTTGTTTTTGTATTTACGAAAAGGGAGTGGATAGAAAAAAATGTTCACGTGATCGTTATTGCCATCGGGTTTGTTTTCGCGCCTATTGTTGCTGGTATCGTGATGTATGGGCTACATGCTAAGGCGCAGGGCTTTGTTGAATGCGAAGACTTGAGGCAATCCTCACGCCGGCATTCCAGCAAGACCTACGCCATCACCCCGCTGGAGTGTCAGCGCTTGGTGAGCGAGCGCGAGGCGCGAAGGTCGTAGCTGTTCGCGCAGTCAATAAAAAGCCCGGCATGATAGCCGGGCTTTTTGCTGCAGGTTTCGTCACACGTCACATCACTTGGGCGTCGGCCATCAGCAGCGCCCGCTGCTCGGGTGTCAGCCACTTGATGGATGCCATATCGATCTGGCCATAGGCCTCAGCTCTCCCCCACAGCCACCCCTCCTCGGCCTCCTGGAAGTACCAGAGCTCCGCCTGGTAATCCCCCGAGCTCAACTCTCCCAGTCCAAAGGCCACATCGTCTGATTGCAGCAACTCAGCCGCCTGTGCGCTGGCCTCCTGGCTGAGCTTAGCCTGCTCGATAACCTGGGTGGGTACCACCTGCTGGCTGAGGCTTGCCATGCGCTCTGTCAGCAGCGCCTGGCTCTGCGTCTTTGAGTACGCAGTGATGGACTTGACCTGGTCAAAGGCCTGGGCTTGCTTGACCAGGCTGGCCGGTAATTGACGCATGGCCACGGTGGGGGAGCTGGTGAACTGGTGCTCTGACGCCATCACAGGGTCGTCCTTGATGCGTGCCTGGGTCACCTGTTCGGAGCTTCGCTTCACCTCCTCTGGCATCTGCTCGTATTGCGTGGGCCCAAGCGGACTCACCGTGCCACGGCACTTGTGGTGGTTTGGGGGCCAGTACGTGGCCCAAAACGGATCGCCCTTGGGCTTCACTGTTCTGTCCAGGTTCCGGCACAGCTTGGTGGTACCATCGTCCATCACCGAGAGATAAATGAGGTATTCCACCAGGTCGTTGCTCTCTATCTGGGACCAACGGCCGGCGCTGTAGGCCGCCATCATGTTGTTGCGATAATGCAGCTCCAGGTAGTAGGGATTGACCGGACTCACTCCCGCTTGTTCCAGGAACGTGGCCATCTGTTGCATGGTCTGGGACTTGGACTGCCCTTGCCTGATCGCATCGGCGTAGAGCGTCTGCACCCTGGCGACCGACTCTTCGGTCGAGACCACCGCGACGGTGAAGGCACGCAGCCGCATATTGGCATCCAGCTCGGTGTACGCCCGGTTGGTGGTGGGCACCTGGCTTTCCAGGTAAGCGATAGCCTCCTTGAAGGTCAGCTGCTGCGGCCCCTCTGCCAGCTCCACCAGCTGGCTTATCAGCTGCTGCACGTGCCAGTGGCCATAGAGCCAGGCAAAGCGCATGGCATTGACGTAGGCGATGGCATAGCGCTGCTGGCTGGCCTCGGGGATGACGTCAGGCTGCATGAAGCGAGCGGTGATCTCCTCGCTCAAGGCTGCCGCCGTCAGCGTGAGGAACTGCGCCTCAATGCGCGCCAGGCGCTCAAGGGCATCGGTCTCCTTGCGTTCCAATTGGGTTATAGACACAAGAGCCCCCCACCATCGTTGGACAAGGTCACGCCGCTAGGTGCGTTGGTTTGGGTAGCCTTTAACGTGGCTTCAAAGGCCTTTTTATCAAACACCAGTGTCACCCGACCAGGCTGCTGATTGAAGGTGAAGATCCAGCGCAGCAAGGTGGTGTTGAGGTTGGCGAACGCCATCTCCAGATCGCCAATCGAGATCCGAAGGGCTGCCCGTTCATGCACCTCCCCAAGTGAGCGGGAGCCGTATTGCTGAGTGCTAGAGGTCAGTGTCTGGCCGGTGATACGTTTGCAGATCTTACTGTCGTAGTGCTGAATGACTTGGAGCAGTTCAGGGGCTTTGCCGTTGGCGGTCAGCTGAATGAGCTCCTTGACCCCGGACAGGGCTACCCCTTCACCGGATTCAAGCCCGGCCAGGGTGGCACTAATGACGTCGAGCTCGTTGCCGGCACTGGCTTCGGCCAGGGCCGCGACAGAGGGCACACTGTACTTTTGCCCCAGTCGTTCGAGCTGGGCAACATGGGTCCACTTGACCTGCCAGATAGGCCAGACCGATTCGAGGATGGAAGCGCCGTAAGGGGTTTCACGGGTGGCCTGGCGGCGCACCGGGATGATCTTGCCCGTGGGCACAGGGGTAAACCCCATCGCCCCCTGGGTGGCATAGTAGACCTGCCCCTTGTCATCGAGTCGAAACAGGCGCGATTTTCGCCGCTCAATGTGCACCGGACACAAGGGGCCAGTGCTGTTATCCCAATCCACCTCGAGCGGGCTAAAGCCCCATTCAGCCGCGCTCAGGGCATCTTCCAGCAACTTCTCGACAGGCAAGCCCGCCAGTACCCGTTCAGCAAAGGCGATGTCATCGGGGGCGCCTTCGAGGTACCAGGGCAGGGTAAGAGAGGCTGCGTGACGCAGCTCTACGTCAGCACTGACCTCTTCATCAAACAGCATGGCCTCAATGGCCCCCCAGTAGGGGTCAAAGGCGGATGCCTCGTGCATACCAAGACCAAGCGGGGTTGGGTAGTAGTCGGTGAAGCGATTACCGGCGGCGGGTAAACGGGTAACCAGGGAGGATGAAATAACTGCGTTGCTTGGCATCTTTAGTGCTCCTGGCTGACGTGATAATGCTCTTACTCTCGCCTGCCCCCGTCAGGCCAAGCAGGGCATTGAGCAGTGCGGTGGCATCTTCTTTGTTCTTGTAGAAGTTGGCATCAAACTCTGACTGGCGACCCAGCTCGTAGATAGCGCGCTGAACCAACGCTTCAGACAATACCTCCTGTTCATCATTTGAATAAGGCCGCGCGGTAGCGTCGGCCTTGGTCAGGGTGATGAACGCCCAGCGGGCTGCGGATTGGCAAGCGGTTTGCGCCGCCTGCTGACTGTCACTGGTGGGGGGGCGGTGCATAAAGTAGCCATCCTCACCGTGCGCCTCCCCAGTGAGTGACAGGTATATCTGATCATCCAGCGCCGCACGAACTAGCGCCGGGGTGACCAGGGCGCGTAATTGGGTAAGCGTCATCTTGTCCCCTTATCCCACTTTTTTACTGGCTGCGCGGGTTGAGGAAGACAGCACGGTGGCCCAGCTGATGGCGCCCACAATCGGGGCCGGCAGTGGTTTGGAGCGCCCCACAATCTCCAGCCCGCTGGGGTTCTTCTTAATTTCCTGGGAGGGGAAGAAGGGCATCGGCAACAGGCCGTTTTCCAGGTCATCCAGGGAGAGATAGAACAGCGAATGGCCAGCCGCTTTATCCACCATGCACAACTTGTTGTCATCCACGGTTTTGGTCACTACCTTGGCCTGACCTTTGTAGGTGCTGCTCTCCAGCTGTACGGTATAGCCGCCGACGGAAACCTCGTTCTCCGACATGACCTTGACCTGCAGGACGTTGGATTTGGATTCATCAGCCAGCCCAATGATCTGGCTAAAGGCCTTGCGGCCTGCCAGTGACACCGGGGCGCTGCCAAAGCCATTTTCCTGCAACTGGGAGTGCATGGCGCTCAAGGTCTCATACACATGCATGATCTTGGCGTCCGTGGCATTCCACGCCTTATCGGGGGTGTGCAACAAGGTCTCGCCGAATTCCACCTGGTAGTCATCAAAGCCTACATCGGACTTCATCGGATAGCCCAGACGGCCGGTCAATCCTTGTGCGCACAGGGCTTCGGTCGAGCTTTGGATGGAATCTAGCATCTGGTTGATGCGCTGCTCCACAAACGTCTGCACGGTTAAATTGCTGACCAGTTTTAGGTTGTTGATCTCAGCGGCAGTGATGAAGCGAGACAGCTCGAACCCTTGCACGTCGATAGTGGTCATGGGGGCGCCATCTTGATCCATGGCATAGGCCGTGCTGCCCCGACGTACCACTGGCACGTTGGTCAGAAGGGCTGGCAGGTCGGCCAGGGTGATGGCAGAGAACGGGTGTTGAATGCCCTCCTCTCCGTAGATCAGCTTGCGGATCCGCTGGGGCTTGGGGGTACGTTTCGCCATTTGCGCCGCGATCGCCTGCGGGGTCAGAAAGGAGCGAATGATGTCAATGATTTCCATGATGTGATCCTCGTGTAAGTCAAATGGGGTGAAGGGAGTGCCTGGGGTTAACCCCCCCAGCTATCCTCGGGATACAGGCCTGCGGCCATCAGTACCAGTGCCTGCTCCCAGGTAATGGGGAGTCCACCCACAGTGACCGCCCCTTTGCGATAGCAGCCATGGAGCAGAACCAACACACTGCCATCCCCATCCAGCGGGGTGTTGAGCGCAATGCCCATCACGGCGGTAGTCACGGCCGCAGAGCCGGTGACATCTTTGGTGCCGAAGTCCACGGTGGCGGTGAGTGCGCCATCGCCGGTGTCTGCGGTGGCAGTGATAGCACCAGTGGTGGTGTCGGCCGAGCCGGTTACGGTGCCATCACCAGTGGCCGCGCTACCGGTGATAGCGGCGCTACCGATGACCACACTCAGTCCTGACACAGTGCCACCTGTAGCAGCGCCGCCCCAGGCATCCGCGCCATCAGCAGTGATCACCAGCGGGTCGCCGGCTTTGATATCGGCCCAGCCATCAATGAGGGCGACCGCATGAATAATAGGGTTGTGACCAGCGGCCACAATGCTGTTTAAGTTAAGTTCGGTCTTGCGAGAAAACATGGTCATGACTGTTGTCCTGTTCGGTGTTGAATGGGGCGCTTAGAACTTGGTGACGCGCGCCAGATCGTGCAGGCCCATCTCCTGCTTGTTGCCCTTGTTGTCCGAGAACTCCAGCGGCAGGAGCAGGGGGTTAGGGGCAGACGCCTGCACCTTGCGGGCGGTGAGGGTGGCCTTGACGGTGGAGAACAGTGCTCCTTCGCTGTTGTCGCACAGCTCAACGGGCTCGGCCTTTTGCAGCATGGTCAGCAGCGGCTTGAACTCCTCGGTGCTCCAGCCCTTGGCGTTGGCAAGCTCGGTAGCCTGGGCAATGCGATCTGATTTCACCGTTTCTTGCATGCCCTTGAGCTGCTCGCGGGCCTGGGTGTCTTCGACGGGTTTGTCCTTATCCTTTTCGTGATCGCCCCCTGTATCATCTGCAGCGGTGGTAGCGCCCTTCTCGAGCTTGTCCAGGCGCTCAGTGAGGGGCTTCATCTGTTCGGCCAGCACGTCCTTAAGGGAGGCGGCCAGTTCTTCTTTGGTCATGTCAATGTCCTCTTTGTCATCTGAAAATGTGAGGGTGCCGGAGATCACCATCATGGCGTCCTCCCCCTCATGTGAGAGCTCAACGAGATCCAGGGTCTCGGTTTCTGCCGCAGGCGGCAGTTCGCCAAGCGATGCCACGTGATGCAGGTAGTAGTTTTTCCCATCTGGTGTGGGATAGATGCCTGCGCTAAACCCCTCGAACTTGCCTTCGTCCTCGAGCTTTTCGAGCTCGGGGGTATAGTGCAGTTCGACCACCAACTCACTTTTGCCGGGGTGGCGGCGACTCGCCTCGATGCGCGGGTTATCCACTCGCCCAAGGGCGGGCACTTTGTCCGCCCCCTTGCCTGGATGACCGAGAGTGATGGGAGGGCGGGCGTCCTTTGAATGGGCTTTGACGATGCTGGCCAGCATCGCCTTGGTGACGGTCTTGCCGTTTTTCTGGACACCATCCCCGACCAAGCTCAGGGTGCGAATACGTGGCATGGATGCTCCTTAAAGGGTGACCGTGACGCCGACGCTGCCACTGTTGTCATTGGGCTCAACGATGCCGTTGGCCATGTCGATGAGCAGGGCGGTGCCGTTGCCGTCAGAGACCTCGATAAAGAGCACCGAGATGCTGACGTTGTACGGCTGCGGGTCGTCCCCATAGGCAGGGTTTGGCAAGTTGAGTGCCCAGCCCTTGATGCGGGTGGTAGCATTGGATACCACCCGCGTGCCGGTGCTGGTGTCCAGTACGCGCGCGGTGCCGGTCAGTCGCAGTTCGATGTAGCCATCGTTCTTTGACATGGTGCGCACATCGTTCACGGACAGCGAGTTGAACACCACCGTCGCTTTGATGGGCTCGAACTTGCCATTGGGTACATCGACGTTACCGGCGCCGCCAATCCCGCCTAAGGAGACGGTTTTGCGGGTGATGTCGCACGAGCCCTGATTGATACGCCCCACGTACATGGTGTCGTTCAGATAGGCTGCCTGGTCACGCCAGACAATCGATTTTTCGGTTGCCATTGGTTAGCCTCCAATCAGTTTCTTGAATGCATCTTCAAGGCCCTGCACGTACACCTCGGCATCCAGCACGATGTGCTCGGTGACCATGGGCGGAGTGAAGCGGTACTTGAAGTGGACAATGCCCTGGCTCAGCTCTGAGAGCGGGTTGGCACTGGTATCAATCCAGCATTTGCCATCAATGAGGGCGGTTCCCACCTTCGAGCGCAGGAAGTCATTGACGCTGTCCTGGATGCGCCCAAGCAGGGTGCTGGCGAACTGATCCGGACGGGTGAACATCGGCCGGTCCAGGAACTGCATGGTGAAATATTCGATGGACTCTTCAATCACATCAGCCGTGCGGCGCCAGCACAGGAAGGTCATCGGGTCACTCTTGTCCGGGAACGCGGTAGAACGGTTACCCCAGGCCAGCAGGCCGCCGTAGTTGGCGATAGTGGCGATGCCGTTGCCGCACAGGTAGTTGGTTTCGCAGTCCGGGTCGCTGATGACGAAATCGAGCGGGTACTCGACCCCGACCACATCCCCGAGCTTGATGTTTGAGGGGGAACACCAGTAGCCAGAGCCCCCTTGAATGCCCGCGAGGTTTTTGTCGACCTGAGCAATCAGCCCACCCCAGGAGGGGGCGGCCCAATCCACCAGCGCGGCGCCGTCCTCATCCAGCACCTTGGGGCGGGGCCACAGGCCCAAAATGCGCTCATCACTGAGTGGTTGCTTGGCCAGACGCGCCTGCTCTGGGGTAGCCGTCGCGGCGGGCAGGTCGGCCAGCCAGATTTGGCGCAGCTTACGCGCCACGGGCAGCGCGGCGCCGGCGGCGCCAGGCTTGTCGATGATGCCGGGAGCCAGGCAAATCTTGGGATTAAAGCCAAACAGGGTGCGCGCTTTGAGCATGACCGGCACCGCGTCAATGAAGGCAGCCAGCAGCGCGTCAGTGGCTTTGCTCACGGTGATGTCGCAGGTCAGAGTGATGGGGGCGTAGGTAGCGTCCCCCGCCACCGCTGCGCTCACTTGTGCCATACCCTCACTGACCGGGGTGACCAGCCCGGTAGCATCCACCGTGGCGATGGCGGGATTGCTGCATGACCACACTACGGACAAGCCCTGGCTGTTTTCCACCATCAGCGCGGTGACCGAGCCCAGGTACACCGGCAGGGCCGAGGCATTGAGGGCGGCGCCTGTAGCCGCTTTGCCATCATCGGGGTTGGTTTGCTCGACCGTGACGGCGCAGACAATCTCATCATCGTCATAGAAGTCATTACCGGTCACGCTGAGGGTGAGGGTCAGCTCGCCGAGGGTGAGGGGCGTAAGCTCCCCCGTCGTCGGATTAACCGTGGCCACCGCATCGTCATCCCCTGTAAAAGCCAGAGTCAGACCATGGGGGTTGCTGACCACCACTGGCAGCCCCGCGCCATCATCAATGAACGCGCGCGCCGTGCTGGACCCCAGGGTCACGCCACTAGGCGCTTTACCGGGTGGCGTAGCAAAGTCACTGTCCTTGCCAAGCGGGATCCCGATGACGGTGTTATAGGGGGTGTAGTAGGTATGGATGCGGCGCAGGGCCGCCAGGATAGAGCCCTCGCCATAGGTGGCCTTGGCATCATCCAGGGTGCGGGTCAGTACCATCTGGCCGGGCTCGGCCAGTTCGCTGGTACCAAACACCGCCAGGATGGAGCTTGCCACCTCGTTGACAGGAACTGGGCCGCTCACCGTTTCGACGGTTTCAACCCCTTTTAAAAATTGCGCCATGGTCATCCTCCTCAAGCGTCAGGAGGAGAATACGGCAGATAAAAAAAGGCGACTGCCCATGGGCAGTCGCCTTACTACAGCGTGACGGTAATCCCCAATTTGGCATCGTCCTTGTCAGGGCGGTATATCCCGTTGACCAGATCAATAAGCAGCAGCGGTTCGTACTCAATTGACTGGGGGTCATAGACCTCCAGGAAGTTGACTGTCATCTCAACTGTCTTTGGCCCATTGGTGCAGTTGTCGATGGTGGGCAGCGGGTGGTCAATGAGTGCCCCTTTGATGCGCGTAACCACCGCCGTGGTGGTGCTGGTCCCGCTTTTGCTGTGACTGTCGAGGTGGCGCCCGAACGCCGCCAGGCGCAGGGTAATGTCCCCCCCAAGCGAATGGTGCACCAACTGGCGGATGTCTGCCGGGGTGATGTTCTGAAACTCCAGCGTGCAACGAATGGGCTCAAAGGCCCCAGGTACCTCGCGTGCACCGATGCACCCAAGCGCCAGGAACTTCTTGACGCTGCGTCGGATGACGCAGTTGGCCGAGAGGATGCGCCCGATGTAGAGGGTGTTATTGAGAAACACCATCTGGTTGCGCCACACCAGAGAGCGTTCCACCAGGGAGGGCGTTGCCAGGAACGTCATAAGGCCACCTTGGCAGTGAACACCCCGGATTGGGTGCCAATGAGTTGATAGGCAAGGCGCAGCACTACCTTGCCCTGGGCGGTGTTCTCAACAGTGGGAGCTGGCGCTATCCCGATGCTGAGCAACCGAATGCGCGGCTCATAGGCACTGATGGATTCCAATATCGCCACCATGGCCAGCTGCAAGTGCCAGTTCGGGCGATCCAGGTAGGCGACAAGATCGCAACCGTACTGGGGATCCCATATCTTTTCGCCCTTCTTGGTTAGCAGCAACACCGATAGCGACTGCTCAATGTCCTCCTGCAGGGTCGCATTGCGCCGCCCCCACGCTTTTATCTGTAATCCAAACATCATACCCCCCTTCAAACGTCTTCAAATCGCCTTCAAATTCCTTCGAGAAATTTTTTTCGGGCCAACGTACATCTTCACGCCGCGATCGCGTATAGCGCGATACAGGCCGTTTTACGACATGGGCACATTGGGCGCACCGGCGCCGTTGTCCGGGTGGCCATGTTGGTTGTACTGATTGCGCATGGTGCTCATGTCGCCCACGCTGTCACTCACCGAACTCGCCGTCACCGTATTGGCCTGCACGCCTTCGGTCACTGTCAGGCCTTTGCTGATGGTGACCTCCCCATCAATGTCCAGTTTGGACACCATGCGCGCACCGTCCGGGGTCATCTCAAAGAGCCGGCTACCCCCTGGCAGGGAAAACTGCAGGGTGTGGCTGGTCTGGTCATAAGTCAGCTTGGCGCCGTCCTCGAACTCAATACCAAACACGTCCGGGTTATCCTGGAACGGCACGTCCTGTTGATTGAAGAGCGCCCCCAGCACGTAGCCCGTCATCATGTCCCCAAGCGGTGGGAACAGGCACAGCACCTGCTCCCCCACCTTCAGGTTGCAACTGGTGCGCACCCCAAGCGATCGCCTGGCCAGTACCCGCAGCCAGTCGCTCTCCATGCGATCAAGGGAGGGCAGCACCACCTTGACCCGCTGTCCCCCGCCATCCACGGCGCTGACTTCCCCCACGCAGACGATGCGCATCAGACGAGATAGCAGGTCTGCGGTGCCCTTGCCGGTCTTGATTAACTGCTCGATCATCTAAAGCGCCCTCCCAGGCGTTGAGCAAGGCCGGCCAGGCGCTGCGCGGCCGTGACCACTTGTCGCTTGGCTACCACTGCGCCCCCCACAAAGCTGTGCTCCAGTCCGCTGATGCACATCTCCAACGCATCGGCGCAGTCGTCATGGCCTCGTGGGTAGTTCACCAAATGCTCCTTGAGCAGGGCCTGATCTTCTTGCAGCAAGATGAGTCCGTTCTCAAACATCGGCCCCAGGGACTTGATGCGCACGTGCTTGTTGCCGCCCTTGAAGGGTCGCAGTGGCAAGCGCAGACCCTGGCGGCTGCCCTCGCGGGCCACCTCCCGCTTGTAGATGGCCTGGAATTGAACGGTTTCAAAGTCGATGTAATCGGGTTTGAAGAGGCGATAAATCTCACAGATGCGCTTGGCCAGTGTGAGATCACTCTCCTTGAAGCCCCGGCAATAGAGCACGTAGTAAAGGCCGGTGGGCTTGTGTTTGGCCACCACGGCAATGGCGGAGTAATCCCCCGTGGCTTTGCCGGTGGCCGGATCCACAGCCATCCCAACGGTGCAATCGCGCAGGTTGATGTCTCGGGGCTTGAAGTATTCAAACCAGGCTTCGTTGAAGATCCGCTCTTCATCCGAGATAGGCTGGTTCATCCACTCGGTGAACCACAGCGCCCCGAGCTGACGGCACTTTATTTCCAATAGCGCGAGCGGCCAACGGTCAGGCCAAAGCGATTCGCCATCCGGGGTGATGGCAGCAAAGCGCAGGCCTATCCAGTTGGTCAGCACCCCTTCCTTGATCTCACCCAGCAGCCGAGAGGGTAAGTCTTCCGGGTGCATGATGGTGTTGGCCACGATGGTGAGTGCACCCTGGCCCAGGTTCAGAATGACCCGCTTGAACCAGGTGTAGAGCTTCTTGCGCAAGGGGGCTGATTCCACCTCGTCGTCTTTGAGTAAGTCATCACAGATGATGTGGGTCGGTCGCTGGAACTTGTTCTTGATACCACGCAGGGTTTGACCCGCGCCCACTGCCACGATGGCCGAGCCATTGGCGAGCTGCAGCTTGGTCTTGGACCAGGTGTTGCCCTTCTTTCGCTGATAGCCGTAGTCGGCCAGGATCCGCTCATCTTCCTGCAGGGTGGTCTTGATGGCGTCCACCATGCCAATCGCGCTGTCCTTGCTGGCGGCGCACACCACGATGAAGCTCCCCGGGAAATTTAAGGCCAGCCACAGCGGCAGGGCCTGGGTGTTGCGGGTGGTCTTGCCATGATCGCGGGGTTCGATATCGAGGATCCCCTCATAGCAGTCGCTGTCCCCATTGATGTAGGGGTGGTCTGCTTCTGCGATGAGGGACTTGAACAACCGCTCATCGGCCCGTGCCAAGGTGCGTTGGGATACCAGGCGAGTCAGGGCCAACTGGTAGTCTGCGAACGGGGTTGGGAATGCCAGCGGCATGTAGGTCTGGCAGAACCAGGCGAAATCCCCTCGTGCTTGCTTGCGCCTTGCCTCCAGCGCCTTGGCATCGAGTTTGGCCTGCTCTGCCACCGCAGGTGCTGCCGCCTGTTCGGCCATGCGCTGCCTGGCTTGCTGGCGCAAGGTCTCCCGTTCGGCGGCAGAGCCAATCATTTGTAGCTCCGGGATTTTTTGACCTCGACCCGCTCAATGGCATCGAGCACCGCCAGCAGCACCGCAGGGGACTCTTCCATCAAGATGCGCTTGAGTTCGGCTTCCAGGGCCTTTTTAGCTGCGCTCACCCCGGCTTGAAACTCCATCTTCAGGCGGCCAATGCCCACCTGTGCGTGGGAGATACTGGCAACGGCATTGAACAGCTTGGTGGGGTCTTCGAAATCGAGGTTATCGATCTCGCGCACGTACTCGGAGAGCTTCTGCGCCAGCATCTGATGGGTCAGCTCCAGGATGTCGGTGCCGGGGTTATCCTTGATCTCCTCAAGCAACATGCGTGACTCGTCCAACGCCCGCTTGAAGTTGACGGCCACATCTTCATTTTTTTTGAGCGAGCGATGGATGGCGCTGCGTGAGATGTCATACCCCTCACCTTGCAGCGTCAGTGCGATATCCGTGATGGGCATCTTGTCGCGCTCGAACAGCTCCACGATGCGCTCCAATAACCCGTGCAGATCGACCTTGGATCGGCGTGCCATGTGTACCTCTTGTGAATTGCATTTCCCTCTATGGTGCGCGAGCGCGCGCGCAAGGGGTGCCCGTGGGCACCCGGCCCGCGCAGGGCGGGGGATACTGGCACTCAAGCGTTCAGGGCGAGAGTGAGACATGACCAGCGGCAGTGAAGCATTTAAACGGGCATTGAAGGGGATGAGCCAGCGGCTACCGAAGCTTGCCGAGCAACTGGCACCGCTAGGGGTCACCTGCGTGCAACTGAACATGGACGGCCCCTTTGTACCCAATGCGCCGCTGACCAAGTCGCTAAAAAATGGCGGGGCCAAGCCGCTGTTCGACAGCGGGGAGACGCGCGCCTCCATCACCTACGTGGCCGACAGTCAGGGGTTTGTGGTGGGCTCGCCCTTGGTGCACACCCCACTCATCAACTACGGCGGCACGCTCAAGGCCAAGCGCGCCAAGTCCCTGGTCATTCCGGCTACTCGCGCTATCAAGCGCAAGTCACAGGCGCTAGGGATAAAGCGTTACCTGGAGCAACTGAAAGATGCTGGGTGGCGCATCGTCTGGCGCCCCAAGGCGGTGCTCGGTAGCGCGCCGGTAGGTGCTGGCGCGCAGGGGATCCGGTTAAAAGCCAAACCCAAGGCTGATGGCACACCTAAGAAGACGCGCAAAACCGGTCAGCGGGCCGCGCCTCGCCGACTGTTCTTGCTGTTCTATCGCAAGGAGAGCATCACGGTGCCGGCACGTGAGTTCATGGTGCTGCACGAAGACCAACAGCGCTTGTTGCTTGATGAAGGCAGGCGCTTCTTGACCAAAGGAAAGGCTCAATGAAGGTGTTTGATGAGCTCGAACGTGTACTGGAAGCCCATTTTGGTCGGCGTACCAGTGACAGCAGTCGCGCGCTGCACGTGGTAACCGAGCCCTCCAATGCTATGGCTCGGCGGGAAATTCGCATCATGCCCACCGCGCAGCGCCTGGCGCAAGCGGATGCCGTGAACGAGTGGGTGGCCTACAGCCCCTATGAGCTGGTTATCGACGTGACGATCTCCGTGCGCCTGTCCGGGGGCAACAGTAACAAGCTGCTCACCAGCGAGGCCATGCTGCACGCCATCACCTTAAACGAGTTGCTGACCCAGCGACTGATGGTGCTCAAGGACATTGGCGAACCCTTGCCAGACATGCGCACCGACATGACGGCGGGATGGCAGCTCGCCATCGTGGGGGATGCAGAACTCACCGGAGCGAAGCGTCTGGCCAGCGGTTTTGCCGGTAGCCAGCAGGGGCCGGAATTTGAGCAGCGTAAGGACGACCTGTACACCTGGCGCGAAGACTGGCAAGCCAGTTTGGTGATGACCGTTCATCGCACCTTCCCCAACCCACGCCTGCAGCAGATGGTCTTTACCGAAGCGTGTACTGGCAACGAGATCACCGTGCCCACCCACGAGCCCAAGGAGGCGTGATGAGTAACCTGATGGGGACCGCGTTTGGTTACAGCGGCGACAACCTGTTCCCGACAAGAGAGGTCAGCCACGCCCAGTTCGGGGCTTATGGCGATGTCTTGTTCAAAACCTACTTTGCCCCCAAGGACCTGATCGATAGTCGGCGCTGGCGTATTGAACGGCAGCAGCTGGTGCAAGGCTATCCCTCGCATCAGGCCAGTGGCGAGGACGAGCGCACCATCAGCATGACCATTGAGCTGCACAACGAATTTGTGGACCTGACCATGGCGCGCATCGCCTTGACTGACCTGGCCGTCAATGGTGTGCCGCGTGGTCTGGTGGTGGGGACTGACACGCTGGGGCTGTTTGCGCTGCGCGAACTCACCCGCACCATCACCGAGACGCTGCCCAATGGCACGGTGCTGGCGGAGAACTACCAGTTATCGCTGGTTGAAACTCGGGAGGAGGCAGGGCAATGAACCTGGTGAGCAAAGAGGGGGAGCGCTGGGACAGCCTGTGCCAACGGGCCTATGGCCACACCAGCCAGAGCGCACTGGATGCCCTTCGCGCTGCCAATGTCGCGGCTGCGCGCGCAAGCCTGGGCTTTGTGCTGCCCACCGGGTACGTCATCACTGTGCCCACCTTGCCAGAAGCGTCTGCGTCCACCGTGGTGATGGAGGTGGCCCCATGGCAGCGTTAGGACTGCTGGCTTATGCCGCCACCTTGAGCTGGGCGGATAGGGCGGTAACTCGCGATCTGGCCAAATACGTCAAATCCCTCTCCTACACCGACACCCTGGAGCGCGGCAAGAGCGATCGCGACCAGGTCAGCCTGGTGCTCGATAACCGGGAGCGCATCTTCCTGGATGCCTGGTACCCGCGCGAGGGGGATATCTTGCGCCCCGGCGTTGCCTGGCAATTGCGTAACCAAGCCGGGGGGCCAGCCAGCAGTTGGGCCTGGGGGGCGTTTGAGATTGACAGCATGCGGTTTCGGTTTAGCCCCGATGAAGTAGTGATAGGCGCGATGGCCACCACTGCCAAGCGCAGTGCCATGGAAACCGCCCGCACCCGGGCGTTTCCCAACATCATGCTGTCTGCCCTGGTCAACCAGCTGGCCGGTGAGGCGGGCATGCAAGGGGTGTTCACGGGAGAGGATGTGCGCCTTGAGCGGGTGGAGCAGCGCGCCGAAAGTAGCCGTAACCTGCTGGCGCGTCTTGGGGAGCGCTATGGCCTGCCGGTGTCGCAGAAGAACCAGACGCTGTACATGGGCGTTCCGGCCCTGCCTGAGCTCACACTCTCCCTGGCCAACCGTAATGTGGTGACGCAGGCCGATTTCCCCATCACTAAACGCGACACCTACGGGGCGGTCACGATTGATTATTACGACCCTGACCAGCGCAAGCAGATCACCTACCAGGCCGGCGACCCCAATGCGCCAGAAGGCCGAGTCATGCGCCTGTACGACGTCAAGGTGCGAAGCCTTGAGGAAGCCAAGCGCTACGCCGACAGTCAGCTCTCAGCCACCGGCACGCGGCAAACAGCCTATGGCCAACTGCAGCTGATTAACACCCCGCTGGCGGCGGGCCAAATCATCAACCTGACCGATGCAGGCAAGCTCCCGCCCAAGTGGAGGGTGGTCACCCAGACCACCTCACTGGGTGGCCGCTGGATCTGCAACGCCAAACTAGAGCGCCTGTCATGAATGAGATCCCGCTATCCGATCTGCCCGAGCCGCAGGTCATCGAGCCCGACTACGTCGGCACCTTAACCCGGCTCAAGAAAAACTATGAGCTTGGCACCGGCCACTACCCATTGGCATCCGATCCGGAAACCTTCTTGCTCGAGCAGACCGCTTACGAGCGCGAGCTGCTGGTCGATGACATCAACCGAGAGGGCAAGCAGAACCTGCTGGCGTTCGCCGATGACGCCATGCTCGACAATCTGGGCGCCCTGGTGGATTGCCACCGACTGCCAGCAGGCCCGGCGATGACCCGGCTGCAACTGACGTTGCGAGCGCATCCCGACACCGTGCTGGACGCAGTGTTCACGGTGCGCGCTATTGATGGTGCCACCCTGTTCTCGACCACACAGCCGGTGGCCCTTTCTGCCAGTGCGACCACCGTGGAGGTGGATGCCACCTGCCAGTCTGTCGGCACGGTGGGCAATGGATTTTTGGCGGGCGAGATTACCGAGATAGTCAGTGCGCATCCTTATGTGGCCAGCGCCGTCAATATCGTCATCAGCCAGGGCGGCAGTGAGATTGAGGATGATGAGCGCTACCGCTATCGCATCTACCTGGCACCCAGCAAGTTCTCGGTGGCCGGCCCTTATGATGCCTATGAATATTGGGCGCTTACCGCCAACGGCAACATCACCGCCGTTGGCGTCTGGAGCCCATTACCCAATGACATCTCGGTGTGCCCCTTGATGATGGGCGGCGAGCCACCGACCCAGGCCATCGCCGATGCGGTACTGGAGGTGCTCAGTGATGACAAGGTGCGCCCACTGGGTGACCGGGTATCCATTGATTACTGCGAAAAAGTCGAGGCATTGGGCACCTTCACACTCGAGGTGTTCAGCGATTATCAGACGATGGCCACCACCATTCAAAACCAGTTTGAAGTGGCATTGAACGCCATGATCGCCACCATGGCGAAACCAGCTGGGGCGCGACATTGTGCCAGAGGCACTGACTTGGCTGGG
>NZ_CDBJ01000027.1:0-216425 GCF_000820045.1 Aeromonas rivuli
CCAGGTTTTTATCAAGGTCGGTCTCTTCCCCGACCATGATGAGTTCAATCTCTTTCTTCAGGCTGCGGGCCAAGTCGCGCACCACCCGCGGGAAGCGGCCAAACACCTTCTTGATTGGCTGCATGCGGGTCTTCATCACCGCCCCTTGCAGATCCGCGGTGACCACATCCAGGTTGGCAACCGCCTTGGACATCTCTTCGTCATTGCTGTTGATGCCAAGGCTCACCAGGCGGTTACGCACCAGCACCAGCTCACCCACCATGTTCATGATGACATCCAGGGTCTTGGTATCGACCCGCACCGTGCTGTCGTTTTGTACCCCATTGCTCTCGGGAGCCGCAGGCTTGGCCGGAGCCTTGGGGGCTGCGGCGACGGGCGCAGGTGTGGCGCTGTTGCCCACTGCCGCGTTAGGGGCAAGCGGAGTCGCGGCCTTGGCCACGACGGGGGCTGGCGGAGTTGCTGGCACCACTGGCGTGCTGGGTGTGGCAGCCACTGGCGCGGCCGATTTCATGGTGACGGCGGGGCCCTGACCACGGCCATGGAGCTCATCGAGCAGGCGTTCGAACTCGTCGTCATCGATCAGGGCATCCACTTCGCTCTGTACCGATTGCAACGGATTGGGGGCCGGGGCGCCCAGATGCTGGCCATGACCATGGAGTTGATCGAGCAGGGCTTCGAATTCGTCGTCGGTGATATCACCGCTGGCGGAAGGGGCCGCGGAGGGTGCCACTGAGGGGGCAATCTGGGCCGTCGGTGAGGCTCCCGCCCCGTGCAACTCATCGAGCAGACGCTCAAACTCGTCGTCGGAGATCTCGTCGATGGAACCGCCACCCTGTCCGGCCAGGACAGGGGCCGCGTCAGGGGCAGGCTCGGGCAGGGTAACGGGTGCCGGAGCCATGGCCGCATTCAGCAGTCGCTCTTCCCCTTGCGGCTTGCACAGCTCATGGAGATTGTGCAGCAGCTCGGGGGCGGCGGCGCTGGTCGGCTCACGGTTTTGCACCTGAGCGAACATGACATTGATGGCGTCGAGGGCCTGCAGGATCACGTCCATCAGCTCGGCACTGAGGGTCCGCTTGCCATTGCGCAGCATGTCGAACAGGTTCTCGGCCCCATGGCAGACATCGACCAATTCGGTCAGCGACAGGAAGCCGGCGCCCCCCTTGACGGTATGAAAACCGCGAAAGATGGCGTTGAGCAGGTTCTTGTCGTCTGGGCGCTTCTCGAGTTCGACCAGTTGTTCAGACAACTGCTCCAATATTTCGGATGCTTCGACCAGAAAGTCTTGCAGTATGTCTTCATCAACTTCGAAGGCCATTCGTCACTCCATTAGAATCCGGGGTTGAACAACAGATCGTCCACATCATCTGGCACCCGAGACAGGACAGGGGATAACCCAAGTCTCATTCGGCATCCGAGGCAGGACAGCAGACCGTCCGGCAGATCATCTAGAATCCGAGGCTGGACAGCAGATCGTCCACATCATCCTGACCGTTCACCACGTCACTTCGGGTATGAGGGTTCATGATGGGCCCTTCCGCCTCTATCCCGCTCACGGGGGGTTTGGGAGGGACAGGCTCAGTCGGTGCGTCGCCAAACATGGTCAGCATGTCGATCAATTTGGTTTCAACTTCCTGCACCAGGGTGATCACCCGCCGGATCATTTGTCCGGTCAGGTCCTGGAAATCCTGAGCCATCAGGATATCTGTCAGCAATTGTCGTAATTTATCGGCATCGGATTCCGAAGCCTTAATAAAATCATCCAGTTGATGACACAACGCCTTGAATTGGCCCAGGCTGAGCTCCCGGGACATCAGCGCCTGCCAGTTCGGCAGCACCAACTGGATATTGTCATTGAGGCGATCGGCAATGGGCAGACTGGCCTCGACGGCATCCATGGTGCGGTTGGCGGCCTTGTCGGTCATGTCGATGACATAACTGAGCCGCTCGCGCGCATCCGGGATCTCCTCATTGGCGAGGGAGGGCAGTCTGGGGTCGAGTTGGAAATCGCGCAGTGAATCGTGCAGTTGGCGAGTCAGCTGGCCAACCTTGTCAAACAGCATGGCCGCATTGGGGGCGCAGACATCGGCGAGCAGTGAGTCAGCCGACTCAAACTCCTGCTGCTCCAGATGGGTGACCAGCATTCTCGCCTGCTCGAGGGAGATCATGGCACTCGTTTTGGCCGTCATGGCGGGCCCCTTAGCCGATCCGCTCGAAGATCTTGTCGAGTTTCTCTTTGAGAGTGGCGGCGGTGAACGGCTTGACGATGTAACCGTTGACGCCGGCCTGGGCCGCTTCGATGATCTGTTCGCGCTTGGCTTCGGCGGTCACCATCAACACCGGCAGGTGCTTGAGTTTGTCGTCGAGGCGAATGGCCCTGAGCAGGTCGATGCCTTGCATACCGGGCATGTTCCAGTCGGTGACCACAAACTGGTAGTCGCCATTCTTGAGCATGGGCAGTGCCGTATTGCCATCGTCCGCTTCATGGGTGTTATTGAAGCCGAGATCGCGCAGCAAGTTCTTGATAATCCGGCGCATCGTCGAGAAGTCGTCGACGATGAGGATTTTCATGTTCTTGTCCAAATTTTCCTCCTAGAGAGCCGTCGTGGCGGCTTGCTTACATGATGCGATAGCGCAGGTTTCAGGGTGCGGATTATGCCTGAGAGTCGGGGGCCAGTGTAGCCATGACACGCTTATGCGTGCCAATCTCGCAGGCGGGCACGCAATCTGTGCATCGCCTGACTGTGGATCTGGCTCACCCGAGACTCACTTACGTTCAATACTTCGCCAATCTCGCGCAAGTTCAACTCTTCGTCGTAATAGAGGGAAAGCACCAGGGCTTCACGCTCCGGCAAGCGGCCTATGTGCTCGGCCAGGGCGCTCTGGAAGCGCTCGGCCGCCAGTTCGTCGAAGCCCAGGTTATTGCCCGTATCGGGCCCGCCTATCACATCCTCGCTGATCCCCAGATCCTCGATGCCGATGATCTTGCCGCAGGAGACATCCTGCAACATGGTGTGATACTCCCCGAGGCCCACCCCCATATAGGCGGCCACCTCGGTATCGCGCGCATCACGGCCATGGGCCTGCTCCACATTCTCGATGGCATCGGCGATGGTGCGGCTGTTGCGGTGCACCGAACGGGGCACCCAGTCACCACGGCGGATCTCGTCGAGCATGGATCCGCGAATACGGATGCCGGCATAGGTCTCGAAACTGGCGCCCTTGCTACCGTCAAAGTTGCGGGAGGCTTCGAGCAGCCCAATCATACCTGCCTGGATCAGGTCATCCAGCAAGACACTGCTCGGCAGACGAGCCAACAGATGCTGGGCGATCCGTTTCACCAACGGAGCGTGGCGCTCCACCAGCACATAGGAATCCTGATGACGCAAGTACGCTTGGGCTTTATTCACGAGTACCTTCCTCTGTGATTGCCGTTTTTTGCAACAGATTTTCCAGGAAGAACTCCAGGTGACCACCGGGCTGATGCGGGATGGGCCAACTGGCGGCCTTGTTGCCCAGGGCACGGAACGCCAACGCGGCCGGCGACTTGGGGAAGGCTTCGATGATCAACTTCTGCTTGCGCACCGCGGCCCGCAAGTTGGTGTCATAAGGAATACAGGCGACCAATTCCAGGGATGTATCGAGGAAACGATCGGTCACCCGGGTCAATTTTGCATAGAGCTCCTGGCCTTCGCGCAGGGAGCGCACCATGTTCGCCACCACCTTGAAGCGGAACACCCCGTGATCCTTGGACAAGATCTTGATCAGGGCATAGGCATCCGTGATGGAGGTCGGCTCGTCGCACACCACCACCATGATGTCTTGCGCGGCGCGGGTGAAGCTCAACACCATGTCGGAGATACCGGCGGCGGTGTCCACCAGCAGGATGTCGACCTGGGTCTTCATCTCGCTGAAGGCGCGGATCAGCCCCACATGCTGGGCAGGTGAGAGCTCGACCATGGACTGGGTGCCCGAGGTGGCCGGCACTATCATCATGCCGTAGGGTCCCTCGACGATGATGTCGTCCAGGGTGCACTCCCCCGCCAACACATGGGAGAGATTGCGGTGTACCCGCAGGCCCAGCATGACGTCAACGTTGGCCAGCCCCAAGTCGGCATCCAGCACCATGACCCGCTTGCCTTGCGCCGCCATGGCACCGGCCACGTTCAGGGTGACGTTGGTCTTGCCGACGCCCCCCTTACCACCGGAGACAGCGATCACTTTTACTCGATTATTTGTACGCATTTTGCGCAGACCACTCGCCTGATCCATAGGTATGTTACTCATAAGATTCTGAATCCTCGCCCTCACCAAACCCCGCACCCCAGAAATAGGGCGCTTCACTCCCTCGGTCCAGCGACCCCATGGCCGCGCCGACGAGCTGGGCTGCGTTGGCAATCTGAATATCTTCCGGAACCCGCTGACCATCGGTGATGTAGCTGATGGGCAGTGCATTCTGGATGCACACGTTGATCACTTCCCCCAGATTGAGGCTCTCATCCAGCTTGGTAAGAATGCAGCCGGAGAGCGGTATGCGGCGAAAGTGATCCATGGCCTCTTGCATGACCCGGCGCTGGGAGGTCGCGGACATCACCAGATAACTGCGGATCTGCACCTTGGAACTCTTGACCAGGGTATCGAGTTGTTCGGTCAGCCTGATATCCCGTTGCCCCATGCCGGCAGTGTCAATCAACACCAGCCGACGGTGGCGGAACTGATAGAGGGCGGCCGACAGCTCCTCGGCATCCCGCACCTGGCGCACCGGGCAGCCCATGATACGCCCATAGGTCTGCAACTGCTCGTGGGCACCTATCCGATAATTGTCTGTGGTGATCAAGGCCACCTGCTCGGCGCCATATTTCATGGCAAAACGGGCCGCCAGCTTGGCGATGGTGGTGGTCTTGCCCACCCCGGTCGGTCCGAGCAGCGCCACGGCACCACCCTGACGCAAGATATCGTCCTCGCTCACCTTGAGCTGCGCCGTCAGCACCTCGGCCAACTGGGCCAACGCCTGATGGACGGACACATCTTCCGGTATGAGGCCCGCCAACTGATCGGCGAACGCATCATCGAAACCAATCTTCTTGAGCTCCTTGATAAGCAGGGCTCGCATCGGCTCGCGGCGCTCCACCTCCTGCCACATCAGACCGGAGATCTGGTGCTCGAGCAGCTTGCGAATGGAGGCCATCTCATGGCGCATGCCCTCCATCTCCTGATCGCGCTGAGCCGGTTGCGGCGCACGCTGGGCGGCGGGGCGCGGCTTGGGCTTGGGTGCTTCCGGGGCTGCCCAGTTGCTCTGTTCGGCCAGGGTTCGGGGCGCCTGCGCTGGCTGGGAGGCCGCGCGTCCCCCGCCCAATCCGCTCTGGCTGGGAGTCAGCTGCTGTTGACGCGCCAGCAGGGCGGCCAGGGTATCGGCATACTGCTCGTTCCTGCTCTGCCCGCCCCTGGCCGGCTCCTGGGCCAGACCCGCGCCGGAAAGCTGGCTGGTCGGACGCACGGCCTGACGCGCCGCAGACGAAATATTGACGCTCTCTTCGTTTAACTGACGGCGAACCGGCACATCCCTGGGCACAACGACCTGGGACTGATAGTCGATCGCGGCGACGATCTCGACGCCGCCGGTGACCTTTTTGTTGGACATGATGACGGCGTCCGGCCCGAGAGTCTCTTTGACTTCGGCCAGGGCCGTGCGCATATCCTTGGCAAAAAACCGCTTAATCTTCACCCGTCATCTCCGTTAACTAGTTCTGTCCTACCGCGCTGACAATACGGATCTGCTTGTCATCCGGTACTTCCTGATAGGACAGGACGCGCAATCCTGGAATGGCATTTTTGACAAACTTGGCCAGGGTATTGCGTAAAATCCCCGATGTCAGAAGCACCGCCGGTTGACCTTCCAATTCTTGTCGCTGGGTGGCCTCGAGCAGGGAGCGTTGCATCCGCTCCGCCAGGCCCGGCTCGATACCGGCTCCTTCGCCCCCACCCGCCTGCAAAGACTGATGCAATATGCGTTCCAACTCTGGCGCCAAGGTGATGACAGGCAACTCGGGATCCGGGCCCGCTATCTCCTGCACGATCAAACGGCGCAGGGCGATACGGCAGGCCGCGGTCAGCACCTCGGGATCCGGGCTGCGGGGGCCATATTCCACCAGGGTCTGCAGTATGGTGCGCATGTCGCGAATAGGCACGCCTTCATTGAGGAGATTCTGCAACACCTTGACCAGGTTACCCATGCTGATCACCTCGGGAACCAGCCCTTCCACCAGCTTGCTCTGATGCCTTCCTATCATGTCGAGCAGCTGTTGCACTTCATCGTGACCGAGCAGCAGCGCCGCCTGATTGGAGAGGATCTGGCTCATGTGAGTTGCCACTACCGTCGCGGCATCCACCACCGTATACCCCAGGGTCTGCGCCTGGGAGACCTGATCCTTGGCGACCCAGACCGCCTCCAGCCCGAAGGCGGGATCCTGGGTCGGAATACCCTGGATCTGGCCAAACACCTGGCCCGGGTTGATGGCCATCTCCTTGTCGTGATAGACGTTCGCCTCCCCCGTGCTCACCCCCATCAGGGTGATGCGGTACTGGTTCGGCGCCAGATCCAGGTTGTCGCGGATGTGTACCGCCGGCACCAGAAAACCGAGCTCCTGGGAGAGTTTCTTGCGCACCCCCTTGATGCGGTTGAGCAGCTCCCCCCCCTGGCTCTTGTCCACCAGGGGGATCAGCTGGTAGCCGACCTCGAGGCCGATGATGTCCACCGGCATGACGTCATCCCAGCTCAGGTCTTTCTGCTCGACCGGTGCATCGCCATTGGCCGGCAAAAGTTCACCGCTCGCCACCTTGGCCTTGTTCTGTTTCTCGCGGCGCAGCAACCACCAGGCACCGAGTGCCGCAGCGGCTCCGAGACTGAGGAAGGCAAGATGCGGCATGCCCGGTACCAGCCCCATCATCAGCAAAATAGTGGCGGAGATGACCAGGGCCTTGGGGTTGTCGAACAACTGGCTCAGCATGGCGGTGCCCATGTCCTGATCCGTGTTCTGGCGCGTCACTATGATGGCGGCGGCGATGGAGAGCAGCAGCGAGGGGATCTGGGCAACCAGGCCGTCACCTATGGCAAGCAGGGTATAGATCTCGGCCGCCTCGCCGAAGCTGAGATCGTGCTGCATCATGCCGATGATGAAGCCGCCGATGATGTTGATGAAGAGGATCATGATGCCCGCGATGGCATCCCCCTTGACGAATTTGGAGGCACCGTCCATCGAGCCGTAGAAGTCAGCCTCCTGGGTCACCTCGGCGCGGCGCGTGCGCGCATCTTCCTGATTGATGAGACCCGCATTGAGATCGGCATCTATCGCCATCTGCTTGCCGGGCATGGCATCGAGGGTGAAGCGGGCGCTGACTTCCGAGATCCGCCCCGCACCCTTGGTGACCACCACGAAGTTGATGATGACCAGGATGAGGAAGACGATGATGCCCACCGCATAGTTGCCGCCGATCACCACGTTGCCGAAGGCTTCGATCACATGACCCGCGGCGGCGCCACCATTGTGGCCCTCGAGCAGTACCACCCGGGTCGAGGCGACGTTGAGCGCCAGACGCAGCAGGGTCGCTATCAAGAGCACGGTCGGGAAGGCGGCAAATTCGAGGGGGCGGCGGGTGTAGACGGCCACCAGCAAGACCACGATGGAGAGGGCGATGTTGAAGGAGAACAGGGTGTCCAGCATCAGCGGCGGTATGGGCAGCACCACCATGCCGAGGGAGGCCAGCACCAGTAGCGGTGTACCCAACCCCTTGCCCAGCAGTCCACGGTACTCTTTCAACCGGCCCAATGATGCCCGCACTGTCATGACGACTCTCAGTTCTTAACCCCAGATGGGCAGATTAAAGCAAACATCGAGCCAACAAAGCAATTCGTTGATTTTAAATGATTTTAATTTGACTGCGTCAGAAGTTTGTCATCGTCGGCGGTATTTGCGGCATTACGCGGGGAATGACCAGATCCTTGGCCTCCGGTGCCCAGCGTTATTTGCTTATTTGCGGTATTCCGGGGGAATGGGCAGATCCTTGCCAAGGGGCTGAGGGCGGCGACCCCGGCCACGGCGGAATTTCTTGAGCTGATAGACGTAGGCCAGCACCTGGGCCACGGCGGCGAACAGCCCTTCGGGGATCTCCTGGCCAATCTCGGCGCTGTGGTAGATGGCGCGGGTCAGCCCTGGGGATGGCAGTATGGGGATCTCGTACTCGCGGCCTATCTCGCGAATTTTTAGCGCTATCTCGTCCACCCCCTTGGCCAGTACCTTGGGCGCGGCCCCCGGCTTGCTCTGATCATATTGCAGCGCCACCGAGTAGTGGGTCGGGTTGGTGATGATGACGTCCGCCTTGGGCACATCTCCCATCATGCGCCGCGCAGCCATCTCCATCTGCAAACGGCGGATCCGCCCCTTGACCTCGGGCTTGCCCTCGGAATCCTTGTACTCGTCCTTGACCTCCTGCTTGGTCATCTTGAGCTGACGAGCATGGTTCCAGCTCTGGAAGGGAATATCGATGGCAACGATGGGCAGCAAGGCGCAGCACAGGATGATCAACATCCACAGAAACAGCTCTAGGGCGTCGATGATGCCCCCCGGAAAGGCCTCAAGGGAGAGATTGAGCAGGTGGTTGAACTGACTCGAAAGGGTCCACCAGGCGAACAGGCTGATGAAGACCACCTTGGCGATGGACTTGACAAGCTCCACCCAGGATTGCACCCCGAACATGCGCTTGAGACCGGCGAGCGGGCTGAGCTTGCTCCACTTGGGCATCATGGCCTGGGTAGAAAAGTTGAGGCCACCGAGCAGGGTATTACCGACAAAGGCCGCCAGCGCCACCAGGGCGAACAGCAACCCCAGCGGGGCCAGCACCTCGCCGAGCAGGGTCGGCACCATGGCCCCCATGGCATTGGGATCGAATGCCTGCTCCCGCTCCAGGGTGAATCCCATGGTCATCACCTTGATCATGGCGGTGGCCAGCTGTCCCTTGATCATCAGCAGCCCGAACACGGCGGCCAACAGCACGCTGGCGGTACCCAGCTCCTTGGACCGGGCGATCTGCCCCTTCTCACGGGCCTGTTGCAGTCGCTTGCCGGTCGCCTGTTCACTGCGTTCCTGATCGGAATCAGCCATGGGGGCCAGCTCCGCAGAAACCCGGGGGCAGACTGCCCCAACTCAGCCAACCCCCATCAACCATGGGCACCTCCCAGACACTGGGTATCGATCAGCTGGCAGCTCGTCTCCTGCACCCGCTCCCAGAGGGCATCGAAGTGCCCCATGAAGCCGCCGATGGTGAGCCAGAGAATGAAGAGCCCCGACATCATGCTGACCGCAAACCCGATGCTGAAGATGTTGAGCTGGGGGGCCGCCCGGGTCATGACCCCGAACGCGAAGTTGATGAGCAGCAGGGCGACGATGGCGGAGAGAGACATCACCAGAGCGGCCTGGAACATGACCCCGATAAAGCCTGCCAGGGTGCGCAAGGACCCAACCGAGAGGCCCACTGTGCCCACCGGCAAAGTATCGAAACTCAAGATAACCATGCGCAGCATGATGAGGTGACCGTCGAGGGCGAGGAATACCAGGGTCGCCAGCATCAGGTAGAACTGGCCCACCACGGGGGCGGATTGACCGTTCATGGGATCCACCAGAGAGGCAAAACCCAGGCTGGTCTGCATCGAGATGACCTGACCGGCCAGCACGAAGCTCTCCATCAGAAACTGGGTCATCAGGCCGAGGGCGGCACCTATCAGGATCTGCTGACCGAGAATAAGAAAGCTGCCGAGGGAGAAGAGCTCCACCGAGGGCATGGGGGGCAACAGAGGGACGATCAGGAAGGTGATGGCCAACGAGAGCCCCATGCGCACATTCATGGGGGCCAGCTTGCTGCCAAACACCGCCATCACCATCAACAGGCTGCTGACCCGGGCCAGGGGCCAGAGCACGGCGGCGAGCCACTCCAGAATCAGCTGGCTGGAGAAGGTCACGCTGCTCGCCCCGGGGTTGTGCGACTCACCCCACCACCTCGGGGATCTGGCTCACCATCAGCTGGAAGAAGTCCATCAGGCTCTGCAGGCCCCAATGTGCACCGGCCCCCAGGGCCAGCAGGGTCACCACCAGCCGGGGCAGGAAGCTCAAGGTCTGTTCGTTGATGGAGGTGGCCGCCTGGAAGATGGCCACCAGCAGACCGACGAACAGGCTCGGCAGTATGA
Organism: Aeromonas rivuli; assembly: GCF_000820045.1. Classification (GTDB taxonomy): domain Bacteria; phylum Pseudomonadota; class Gammaproteobacteria; order Enterobacterales; family Aeromonadaceae; genus Aeromonas; species Aeromonas rivuli. The sequence continues at coordinate 10,235 of NZ_CDBJ01000027.1, forward strand.
CGGCACACACCATGATGGTGACCAGCCAGAGCGCCTCGCGAAATACGTCGACAAAGGTTTCCGGACTCATGTTACCGACTCCTTTCCATTGGCCACCGGCATCCGGGCCGACGCGGGTGACCCACATGACCGAGGCAGGAAGCGCCCAGCATCATCCCCCGCTCCCCAAACCAAAGCTGGTCGCCAGGGAGCCCAGAATGAGGTTCCAGCCATCGACCATGACAAACAGCATCAGCTTGAAGGGCAGCGATACCAGCATGGGAGAGAGCATCATCATCCCCATGGCCATCAGGATGCTGGCGACCACCAGATCGATGACCAGGAAGGGCAGAAACAGCATGAAACCTATCTGGAAGGCGGTCTTGAGCTCACTGGTGACGAAGGCCGGGATCAGCACCCGCAACGGCACATCGGCGGGCTTGTCCACCTGTACGTTGGCGATCTCCATGAAGGTATTGAGATCCTTGATCCGGGTCTGGGCCAGCATGAACTGGTGCAGGGGCAGCTGGGCCTTCTCCAGCGCCTCCTGGGTGGTGATGGTTTCGGCCAGATAGGGCTGCAAGGCCTCCTCATTGATGCGATCCAGCACCGGGGACATGATGAAGAAGGACATGAACAGGGCGATGCCGACCAGCACCTGGTTTGAGGGGCTCTGCTGCAGACCGATGGCCTGACGCAGGATGCCGAGCACCACTATGATGCGGGTGAAGGAGGTCATCATGATGACCACGGCCGGCAGGAAGGAGAGGGCCGTCATCAGCGCCAGCACCTGCAGGGTCAGGCTGTACTCCTGACTGCCATCCGCCATGGTCTTGATGGTCACCGCCGACATGCCATCCTGGGCCAGTACCAGCGGCGAGCAGAGCAACAGCAACAGCCAGCCCCAGTGACGCTTCATCAATAGATTTCTCATCCCGTTATTCTTTGTCATTGCGTGCCATCAGCTTGCTGAGCTGCTGGGCGAAGGCCTGGGGTTGACGCTCATCCAGGGGCTGCTCAAGCCGATGGAGAAAGGTGACCTGCTGGGGGGTGACGCCGAGCAAGAACTGCTGCTCCCCCACCTTGACCACCAGCAGTTTTTCCTTGTAGCCGAGGGGCAGACTGGCGATCACCTTCATCTGGCCCCCCCCTATCGCCTGAGTGAGCTTGCTCTTCTTGAGCAGAAACCCCAGCACCAGGATGAGGCCGATGACCATCAGGCTCGACAGCAGCCAAGAGGTGAGGCTCGGCAGCGTGGCGGTTGTCTGTGCCAAGGCAGGCAGCGGCAACAGCAGCAACAGGAGGGCGGCCCGCATCATTTGAGTTTCTTGATCCGTTCAATCTGGCTGATCACATCGGTCAGGCGGATCCCGAACTTGTCATTGACCACCACCACCTCGCCGTGGGCGATCAGGGTGCCGTTGACCAATACATCCAGGGGCTCACCGGCCACCCTGTCCAGCTCCACCACAGATCCCTGGTTGAGCTGCAGCAGGTTGCGGATGCTGATCTGGCTGCGGCCCACTTCCATGGCGATGGTCACCGGGATGTCGAGTATGGTGTCAAGCTTGCGGCGCTCCTCGGCACTGATGGGCGCATCGTCCTTCAGCTCTTCGAGGGGAGCCGGTTTGACTTCCGTCGTGACCTGCTCTTCGAGGGCTGCAGCCCAGGCATCGGCCATCAGATCCTGCTCGTCTTCGGGTGTGCTCATCTTACTTCCTTACTGTTCATGATTAGGCGGGTTCCGGGCCTGTTATCGGTGGGGATTTTCGATGCTGCGCTCGAGCTCTTCCAGCTCGGCTTCGCCATCGATACGCACGCCGCCCCGGGTGACCAGGTGCATCTCGGTCTTGACCCCGTCCGGACGCTTGAGTTTGTCGACAATCTTGAGCGCCACGTTCTCTTTTGTGCGGCCCATCTTGGCGTGGAAGGTCGGCAAGTCCTCCACATAGACCAGCAGGTTCTCCGGCATCTCCACCGGGATGATGTCGCCGGGTTTGAGCTCCATGAGGTCGCGCAGGGTGAGCTCGGTCTCCAGCAATTTCGCCTTGAGCTCCACCTTGACGTCCATGATCTCGTCGCGCAGCGCCTTGCTCCAGCGCACGTCGGTGTCCCCCTTGTCGCTCTGCACCCCGGCATCGAGCAACTCGCGGATGGGTTCGAGCATGGAGTAAGGCATGGCCACGTGGAAGTCGCCGCCGCCGCCATCGAGTTCGATGTGGAAGGAGCTGACCACTATCACCTCGGTCGGGCTGACGATGTTGGCCATGGCCGGGTTCACCTCGGAGTCGAGGTACTCGAAGCCCACATCCATCACCGGCGCCCAAGCATCCTTGTAATCCTCGAACACCAGCTTGAGCAGCATCTGGATGATGCGCCGCTCGGTGGGGGTGAATTCCCGTCCCTCGATCTTGGCATGGTAACGGCCGTCGCCACCGAAGAAGTTCTCCACCAGGATGAAGACCAGACGCGCCTCCATGGTGATCAGCGCCGTCCCCTTGAGGGGACGAAAACGCACCATGTTCAGGCTGGTTGGCACGAACAGGGTATGCACATATTCGCCAAATTTGAGCATCTGCACACCGTTGATCGACACCTCGGCGGTGCGCCGCATCATGTTGAACAGGCTGATGCGCATGTGACGGGCAAAACGCTCGTTCACCAGCTCCAGGGTGGGCATGCGCCCACGGACGATGCGATCCTGGGAGGAAAAATCAAACTGGGCTATGCCGGGATCGCCGGCCGCCCCTAACTCCTCCTCTTCGACATCGTCGACCCCGTGCAAGAGGGCATCAATTTCGTCCTGACTTAACAGATCGCTCACGCTTCACCTACTGCATTACAAAGCCGGTAAACAGCACTTGTTCGATTACGGGGGAAGAGGTCAGGTCTTTCAGGACCCGACGGCACTCTTCCAGTGAGTCATTTCGCAACTTTTCCTTGCCCTCGAAGGTGACCAGCTGCTCGGCGCTGGCGGCGCTGAAGACCCGCAGCAGCGTCCCCTCGATGAGCGGTACATGCTGCTTGGCAAGGGCCTCGCTCGGGGCGCCGCGCACCATCAGCTGCACCTTGATCTGCACCAACCTGTCCCGGCTCTGGCCCGCCACGTTGAATACGAAGGGACGCGGCATGCCGACATAGAGCGCCGGCAGGGTCGCGGGGTCTTGAGCCTGACCATCCGCCTGGGCGCTAGCCTCGGCCTTGGCGGCCTCGTCACTCCCCGAGAGCAGCAACCAGGCGGCAACGCCGCCCCCCATCAACACAAGCAGCACTATGACGGCCATGATGATCAGCTTTTTTTTGCTGGCCGTCGCCGGGTCTTTGAGCGTCAGTTCGCTATCGTCTGCCATCCCTTGTCCACCCTGGTATCAAACTTGTTCGTTATCATAAACTTAACTTGGGGCGCATCAAGCATAGAAATCAATTCCGCTCTCGTTTGCCGCATCCATGGACAAACTGAGTCGAGTGACGCCGTTTTCGGCCTCATGTTGAGCACCATGACCGCCCTCCCGACCAGGCTGACCATGGCCTCCCTGTCCCGCGAAACCCTGGGCCTGCTGTTGCGACTGCTGCTGAGCCTGCTGTTGGGTCTGCTGTTGCACGGACGTCTGGCCAAGCTGGATCCCCTGCCCCGCCAACATCTCCCTGAGCCTGGGCATGGCCTGCTCCAGCATCTCCCGGGTCTGGCCATGCTGCACCACGAAACTGACGCTGGCCTGGCTGTCCTGGCCCAGCTGGATCTGGATTTTCATCTTGCCAAGGCCCAGAGGGTCGAGCTGGATCTCCGCCTGTTGCAGCTTGTCTGCCAGCATGACATTGACCCGTTGCTGCAATTCGGCCGGGGCATCCTGACCGGCCAATTTCAAATGGGGTAAAGCGGGGGCATCGGCGCGGGGCTGGCTCAGGGCAGTCTGGCTGCCCCTGGCCTCGGCCAGTGCTTGCGGGCCCTGATGCAGGTTGGGAGGCGCAGGGTCGCTCTCCCCCTTCTGACCGCTGGTGACCAGAGATTCATTGCGCTCAAGAGCCGCCAGTTTACCCTTGGTGACAGGCTCATTTTTCACTGACGCGGCGGCCCCCTCGATGGTCGCGGCAGAGGCCCCTTGAGGCAAACTGGTGACCGGTGCCTGACTCCCCTGAGATTGCGCCTGAGCCAGCACTTGCTGAGGCACCACCAAGGTCGGCGCCACTGGCGGGCTGCTCGCAGCCTGTCCTGGCGCGCTCTGGGTTAGGGGAGTCTGCGAGTCACCACCAGCCTTGGCCGCAGCGCCCTGACTGATGCTCCCGTCTGCGTCCACCGCTGATGGCGTCCGGTCTTGCGGCTTGTCAGCCGGCTGGCCACGGTCTGATACATCTGGCGGCGCGCTGCGCGGCAGCGGCCCCCCTTGCTGGGCGAGCTGGCTGCCGACCGCAAAGGCCTGGGCCGACGTGCTGGCATCGGGCTTGCGCGCAGGCTCGGTGACCGGCGTGGTGCCCTCATCCCCTTGCAGGGCCTCATCCATACTGGGCAAGGTCGCGGGCAATATCTTGCGGCCCTGCTCGGCACCTCTCTCCATCAGGGCCGCAACCAGCTTGCTGTCGCCCTCTCCCGCCTCTGCCTGTGCCTCATCGGCGGCATCATGCTGACCCCTGTGGGCCGCAAGTGGCGCGCCCGGCGTGTCGGATGCCGATGCTGTGCTCGTCTCTTCAAGGCCGGGAGCAGGCGGCAACATATTGCCTTCCCCAGGCGCGCTGCTGCCTGATGGCGAAACCAGGCGGGTATCTTGTTTGAGGGAATCTTGCAGATGGGCGAGGAAGGGGTGACCGGCAAGGGCGTTGAGCGCCAGGGCACCATCGTCAATGGCCTCCCCCTTGACAGCCTCCTCGCCATCTTGCCCCTGAGCGACGGCTTTGCCTGGCTTGGCGTCACTCTCTTGACGCCCTGCAGATGCCAAACCGGCGGCCATCTCTGCCCCGGCCTGTTCCATCTGCGGCTGCAAGCCCTTATCAGCGCCATCCGTCCTGGCCACGCCCTCAGCCCGGTCTCCCCTGGACGGCGCAACCTGCTCCCCTTGCTGGTACTGGGTCATCAGATCGGCAAACCCAGCCTTCTCCTCCCCAGGCACAGGGGCATCATCGCGCCGAGCCTGGCTTGTCAGGACGCTCGTCTCACCGCTAACGGGTGGCGTAATGGGGGTCAACAATGTCTGCATCATCCTGGATTCCGGGTCTGGGCGCCGATAAGGCCTGAATTGGAATAGGGGCACCTCTTGGTGCGTCATGAGCAATTAGAAAGCAAGTTACAGGCCAGAATGTTGAGTTCGGCTACGCAGGGAGAATTCATCCAACATCTTCTGCTCTTGCCGCTGGGCTTGCTGCTGGGCGCGAACGGCCTGCTTGTCGAGCAGCAGTGCCACCGCCTTGCGCCGTTGCTGGGCGCCCAGCCACTCTTCCCGGCGCTGGCTGAGCACCTCGCGGATCTGCAACACCCCCTCAAACTGCTGGGTCGCAGCCTGCTCCAACTTGCTGATGAAGGCGTGATACTGGGCGTTCTGCTGCGCGGGTATGCCCTGCAGGCCCCGGTCTGTCCACTGCTGGTGATAGACCTGACGATATTGGTTGAGGGCATCTTGCTGCTGCTGGTACAGCTTCAAGTCCTGCTGCGCCTTGGCGAGCGCCAGGGCAGCCTGCTGCTCAGCCACCAGCAACCTTTCCGCTAATAACACCAGTCCCTTGCTCATTGACTACCTCTCGCTGGCTGGATGAAGGGGGATGTTCGCCCCGCACGCGGGATCACTGCATCAGGGGCATGGCCACCAGTTGCAGTGCCTGCAGGCCATCATCATAGTGGACGACCTCACGCATTTTTTGCTGCAAGAAGCGATCCAGATACGGCTTTTGGCTGATGGCCCTGTCGATGCGCGGATCCGCCCCCTGGCTGTAGGCGCCTATGGTGATCAGATCCCGGTTCTGCTGATAGAGGGAGTAATACTGCTTGAGGGCCCGTGCCAGCCCCTGATGCTCGGCCGAGGTGACCTGAGGCATGACCCGGCTGATGGATTTTTCGATGTCGATGGCCGGGTAGTGACCCGAATCCGCGAGTTCGCGGGACAACACTATGTGGCCATCGAGAATGGCCCGGGCCGCATCGGCGATGGGGTCTTGCAGGTCATCCCCTTCGGTCAGTACCGTGAAAAAGGCGGTGATCGACCCCTGACCATCGCTGCCATTGCCCGCTCGCTCCACCAGGGCTGGCAGCTTGGCGAACACCGACGGCGGGTAGCCCTTGGTCGCGGGCGGCTCTCCCACGGCCAGGGCAATTTCCCGCTGGGCCTGGGCATAGCGGGTGAGGGAATCCATCAGCAGCAGCACATTGAGGCCCTGATCGCGAAAATACTCGGCGATGGCCAGCGCCGTTTCGCAACCCTTGAGCCGCATCAGCGGCGAGGCATCCGCCGGGGCGGCCACCACCACGGCCCGCTCGCGCCCCTCTGCCCCCAGAATATCTTCGATAAACTCTTTGACCTCCCGGCCCCGCTCGCCGATGAGGCCGACCACCACCACATCCGCCACCGAGCCCCGGGTCATCATGCCCAGCAACACGGACTTGCCGACCCCGGAGCCAGCAAAGAGCCCCATCCGCTGACCCTGACCGACGGTGAGCACCGCATTGATGGCACGCACCCCTACGTCCATCGGCTTGTGGATGGGACGACGGGCGAGCGGGTTGATGCGGGTCTGGGCAAATTGCACCGTCTGGGCCGCGATAATGGGGCCGAGTCCATCCAGGGGCTGGCCGATGCCATCGATGACACGGCCGAGCAGATTCATGCCGACCGGTATGCCATAGGCCTCGGTAATGGGCACCACGCGGGCGCCGGGGATCACCCCCTTGAGCTGTTCACTCGGCATCAGGAACAGGCGATCACCGCTAAAGCCGACCACCTCTGCCTCCAGGGTGCCATCCTGGGTATCGATGCGGCACAGGGCGCCGATGGCGGCCCGGCACCCCACGGCCTCCAGGGTCAATCCCACCACCCGCGTCAACTTTCCGGCGACCGGGGTCTTGGGGGCTATCTCCCCGACCCGGTAACGTTGCAGTCGCTGGCAAAGGCTGTTGCTCATAATGGGATCCTGAGGCTGGGAATTGAGAAGGGAAACCCTGGCGTCAATCGCGCTGGTTGTCGCGCAAGAAGTTGCGCAACAGCTGGTCGATGCGCCCCGAGAGGGTCAAGTCCACACTGGAGAGTTCGGTGGCCAGCTGAATATCGCCGGGCAACAGGGTCGGATCGCTCTCTAGCCGCCAGTGGCGCCGCTCGCACTCCTCCTCCCCGAATGCCGCCACCACCCGGGCAATATCATCCGGATGCAGGGAGAGCGTCACCCCTTGATTGGACGCGGGCAGCAGGGCCAACCCCTCCTTCAAGGCACCGAGCAGCAAGGCGGGTGAGGTCACGGCCTCCTGCTTGATCAGGGCCCGGGTCAGCTGCATCACCAGGGCGATGAGCTGTTGCTCCACGTCGGCATCCTGCTCGGCCAGGGGGTCGGCCAGGCGGGAGGCCAGCAGGCGCCAATGGCCCTGCTCCTGCTCGACCAACTCGCGCCCGAGGGCCAAACCCTCCTCCTTGCCTTGGCTAAGACCGGCATCGTGCCCCTGCTTGAGACCCTCTAGCTTGCCCTCCTCCAGCCCCTTGGCAAAACCTGCGGCCTGCCCCTCGGCCATGCCCTCTTCCCAGGCAGCCTGACGAATGGCTTCCAGCTCCTCGGCCGTGATGCTGGGGGCGGGTTCCTCGGCCGGTTCCGGCTCAGGTGGTAGTTCCGACTGACTATACCAATCCTGGGGCAGGCCCAGGGCATTGGTCTCTATCTCGGACTCGACTTCCATCTCCGGCCAGCCCCAGGTCTCTATCTGGGTACCGGTCGTGTCGGGTCTCACATATCCGCGCAGCTTGCTGTTGTTCATGGTTGAGAGGCACTCCTCGTCACGAGCGGCCCGGCGCCGCCGCGCCGCTTATGATGCATGGTTTAGAGGAACTCGTCGCCGCCACCGGCGCCCAGCATGATCTCGCCGGCATCGGCCAGGCGACGGGCGATGGAGAGGATCTCCTTCTGGGCCGCCTCCACCTCTGAGACCCGGATCGGCCCCATGGCCTCCAGATCGTCCGCCAGCATCTCGGCGGCGCGCTTGGACATGTTCTTGAAAATCTTCTCGCGCATCTGATCGTCCGACCCCTTGAGGGCCCGTTGCAGCAGATCCCCCGGCACTTCCCGCAACATGGTCTGGATGCCGCGATCGTCCACGTCGATCAGGTTCTCGAACACGAACATCAAGTCCTGGATCTGCTGGCTCATCTCCTCGTCGGAGTCGCGGATGGCGTCCATCAGCTGACCTTCGACGTTGGTGTCCAGGTAGTTCATGATGTTGGCCGCCGCCTTCATGCCGCCCATCTTGGCTGCCTGAGCACCTGCCGCACCGGCAAACTGCTTCTCCATGATGTCGTTGAGCTCTTGCAGCGCCGCCGGTTGCACCTCTTCGAGGTTGGCGATGCGCATCACCAGATCCAGGCGTACCTGCTCCGGGAACTGGCTCAGGATCTCGGCAGACTGCTCCGGCTCCAGGTAGGAGAGCACTATGGTCTGGATCTGCGGGTGTTCGTTCTGGATGATGCTGGCCACCTGGCGGGCATCCATCCACTTGAGGGAATCCAGACCCCGGGCGCCGGATCCCAGGATGATCTGATCCACCAGGTTGCTGGCCTTGTCTTCACCCAGGGCCGCCACCAAGGCTTTGCGCACGAAATCTTCGCTGCCGATGCCGATGTTGGTGTACTTCTGGATATCGTCGATAAATTGACGATGCACCGCCGCCACCCGGTCGTGACTGAAATCGGACATGGAGGCCATGGACATGCCGAGCCGCTGCACCTGCTTGGGCTCGAGGTGGCGGAAGATCTGGGCCGCATCCTCTTCGTTGAGGCTGAGCATCAGCACCGCGGCCATCTCTATCCCCGTCATCTGCTCGAGGATCTGGCGCTGACCATCGCTGATGTCGTTGCCGGTCACTTGATTCTTATTTTCTTCAGGCATCTTTGGTTACCCACTCTTTAATGACCTGCGCGGCCAAGTCCGGTTCATTCGCCACCAGGGCACGCACCGCCTTGAGCAAGTCTTCATCACGATGGAGATCCGGCAGCTTGAGGTGGCCATCGCGCACCCCGAAGATGGGTTCTGCCTCGGCCTGGGCCGCCAGCAGACTCAGTTCGTCGTCGCCGCCCAGCACTATGCTGTTGTCCAGATCCAGTTCGCCATCGGGTCTGACATCCGGGTAGAGCAGACGCTTGAGCATGGGCCGCACCACAGTCACGATCAGCACTATGATGACCAGCACAGAGGCGGCGATGCGCACCGCGCGCCAGAACCAGGGCTGCTCGTAGATGGGCAGGTCCGGCATCACATCCAGCTCGGGACGGTTGAAGGGGATGGCGACCACTTCCAGGCTGTCGCCCCGGGTCACATCGAACCCCAGGCCGCCGCTGATGAGGCGACGCAGGGTATCAATCTCGGTCTGGCTGCGCGGCTCGCGGGTAACGGCGCCATCGGCCCCGGTGATCGACTTGTAATCCACCGCCACCGAGACCGTCATGCGGCGAATGCCGCCCATCTGACGCCGGGTATGACTGACGGTGGTATCGAGTTCATAGTTGCGGGTGGCCTCCTTGCGCGAGCGACCGGCGCTGGTGCTGCTCTCGCCCCCTTCCACCTTCTCCGGGATCCCCGAGGCGGCGGGTGGCTGGTTGGAGAGGGCGCCAGGCACACCGCCATTGGCCCCGCTGGCACTGTTCTCTTCCAGGGTCATCTCCGAGCGCACCGCAGGCAGGTCCGGGTTGTAGGTCTTGCGGGTCTGCTCCTGCTGGGAGAAGTCCAGGGCCAAGTCCACTTCGGCGGTGTAGTTGTCCATGCCAAGCACGGGGATCAGGATGGCGTCAATTTTCTGTTTGTACTCCAGCTCCTGCTTCTGCTGCATGGCAAATTCTTTGCGGGTCTGGGCGGAGACCGGATCCTGGGAGCCGGAGTTGAGCAGGCGACCACTCTGATCGGTGACAGTGACCCGGGTCGGTTCCAGGCCATGGACCGCGGAGGCAACCATGTCGACGATGGAGTCCACCTCCCCCTGACCCAGGGCCGAGCCCTTGAGGCTCAGTACCACGGTGGCGCTCGGTTTGCGCTCGTTGCGGGCGAACACGTTGTCTTTGGGAATGGCCAGCAGCACCTGGGCCTTGGCCACGTTCTGGAACTGTTCGATGGCGCTGGCGAGCTGGCGCTCGCGGCTGAGCTTGAGGCGCTCGGCTTCCATGCGCTGGCTCACCCCGAAGCTGGAGTCCTTGAGCAAGATGGCCTCGCCATCGTTGCTGCTGACGCTGTTGGTGCCGAGCCCTGCCCGGGTCAATCGCAGTCGGATATCCCCATAGTTCTCGGCGCTGACCAGCACGCTCTTGCCATCGACCTGATAGGGGATCTTCTGCTGATCCAGATAATCCAGGGTGGAGACCAGCTCCTCGGTGCTATAGGTGCCAAGGGGCCGCATCTCCGGCTCCTTGCCCCACAGCAAGATGAAGACGGCGATGGCCAGACAGATGGCCAGCCCCAGGATCAGGGTGATCTGGCGCAGCACATCGCTGTTGGAGAGAAACCCCAGCGCCGAGCTCTTCTGTTCATTCTCGTCGAGGGCACTCGCCCCTTCATGGTTGATCAGCAGATCGCCATTTTGATCGTTCGCCACGGGTCAGATCCTTATCTTCTGGTCTGGTTCATGAGGTTCATGAAAGAGGGGGATAGCGAGGAGGGAAAATGCGCTCTCCGGTACCTGGCCAAATAGCAAAATCAACCCCTTACACCGGCATGTTCATGATGGTCTTGTAGGCATCGACCATCTTGTTACGCACCTGCACCGTCGCCTCGAAGGCGATGGAGGCTTTCTGACCGGCGATCATCACATCGGAGAGATCCACCGACTTATCACCCATGTCGAGCCGGGTACGCAGATCGTTGGCAGTGCCCTGCAAACCGTTCACATTGCCGAGGGCCTGCTGCAGCAGCTGGCCGAAATCCGAGCTGACGTGGCCGCTTGGCTGGCTGACGGCAGGAATACCCGCTTCCACCTTGAGGGCCTGCATCTCTTGCATCAGGCTGCTTGCACTTATTTCCATCACTCTTCCCCAGACAAATCATTGACGCTGGCAGAAGATAAGCAATTAGGGTGCCAATCCGGGATATCGAGGGAGAAATGGGCAAGCGGGCACCGACGGGTAAGCGCCGGCGCCCGAGCCCGGGCTACCTTAGCCCAGCAACAATCGGAGATAACTCAGGTGCAGATCCCTGTGCTCATCGGCGGGCAATTTGACCAAGACCTCATCATGGAGATAGCGGCTCTTGGCAGTGGCCAGCTCGGGGGCCACCAGACCCACCTCGACCAGCTTGGCGACGATGGCAACCGCCAGCGCCATGCAGCCGTCACTCTCCTGGCCCCAACTGAAATCGCCATCATAATCAAACAGTTCAGGACGAGGCGAGAGAGGATCCACCCGACCCCCCCCCCAGACCCAGAAGGCCATGGGCCTCTCTTGGGGCAGGCGCAGATAGATACTCTGTCTGTCCCACTCCCGTTGTTGGCCCTGAGTCGCATCCCGTGCTGCCTGATCCGGTTCCTGCGCCATACTGCACTCCTTGTCTCGCGATGCTATTTTGGGATGCCCATAGAAAAAGAGGGCACAAGGCCCTCTTTTTACTGGAAAACTCGCTATTTAAACAGCCAGAATTTCAACACAAAACCAGAAAAATGCCTTGCTGAACAGCGGGTGATCATGACTTGTTCAGATCGTCATCCAGCCAATACTTGGAACCCGAAATATTGGCATCGAGCAAGAGCCCTTTCTCACCGATCTGGTAGATAGCCATGCCGCCATTGTATTTGGCGGTCAGTTCGGCACTCTCTTTGCCAGCCACGGCCCCCACTTCGGAGGTCGCCTCCCAACCCTGATTGACAAAGGCATCGAATCGGGCCTTGTCCTCGAACAGGATCACCTGCTGGTAGAACTTGCCCCCAAGGCCGGCGGCCAGGCCTGCGCCAAACATCTTCATGTAAGTATGGCTATCGTCCTGACGGTTGACCGCGACCCCGGATCCCTGATTGGTGTGGATCATCAGGGAGAACTTGCGCGAGTCAAAGACCGCATAGCCATAAGCCTTATCAAACAGCAACTTGGCGGAGGGTTGCTCGTTGAATAGCCGCACCAGGGCGGTATCGGCCATGGTATCGAGGGCGGTACGTGCCTGCTCGGCCGTCTTGGGCTCGACCATCTCATCGAGCTTCTTGTCTGCAACCGTCAACCACTCCTTGCTGGTCGCCATGCTCTTGTCGGTCCACTCCCCCGCAGTGTTGAATGCCTCTTCTCCCCACTGGGAGGCTGAATCCCAAGTCTGTTTGGAGAAATCGCTGACATCACGCCACGCCTCTTTGCTGGTCTCACTCACCGCGTCACCGAGGTCGGAGGCTGCACTCTTGAGCTTGTCCCAATCCGCATGACCGGGCATGGCCACCAGCGCTACCATGAGCAGGGGCAGAGTTCGCATCTTCATGACTATCTCCATATCAAATGCCCACCAGGAGCGAGAAACTGCGTTTCCTTTAGCATACACCGCCAGGGGCGTCGCCACAGCCCTGGAGAGTAGCAAGTGTCTGTTATCCGGGCAGTTAGCAGGGCACCCTGTTGAGAAGAGAAGCAGGATCCGCAATGGTATCCCAACCTGGAGGGGCTCGTCAGCCGGGATGCAGACATGGTCATGGGGATAAGAAGAGGGAGCCAAGGCTCCCCCTGTGTGGACCAATATCCATCATGGCGATGAACTGAAACGTCGTCCCTGTGCATCCACCACCTGCTCCCCGTCTTCCTTGCTGAAGGCTCCTTGCTGGGGGTTCGGCAGAATATCCAGCACCACCTCTGACGGACGGCACAGCCTGGTGCCCAGCGGGGTGACCACTATGGGGCGGTTGATCAGGATGGGATGGGACAGCATGGCGTCAATCAACTCATCATCGCTGAATCCCTCCCCGGCCAGCCCCAGCGCCTCAAAAGGCGGCACGTTCTGGCGCAGCAGGTCACGTACCGGTATTCCCATGGCGGCAATCAGGGCGACCAGGGTCTTGCGGCTCGGCGGCGTCTCCAGATAGTGGATGACGGTCGGCTCCACACCTGAGTTGCGGATAAGTGCCAGGGTATTGCGCGAGGTGCCACAGGCCGGGTTGTGGTAGATGGTGATAGCGGGGCCACTCATGCTTGCGCCTCCGCTTTGCCATAGTGGCGCTTCATGCGCAGGGCCACATTGACCAGGGCGATCAGCACTGGCACTTCAACCAGTGGGCCTATGACGCCGGCGAAGGCCTGATCCGAGCTCAGCCCAAACACGGCGATGGAGACCGCGATGGCCAGCTCGAAGTTATTGCCGGTGGCGGTAAAGGCGATGGAGGCGTTCTTGTCATAGGGGATACCCAGCTTCTTGCCCACCAGGAAGCTGGTGAAGAACATCAGCACAAAGTAGATCACCAGCGGGATGGCGACCCGCAGCACATCCATGGGCAGCTCGACTATCATCTCCCCCTTGAGGCTGAACATCAGCACTATGGTGGCCAACAGGGCGATGAGGGTGATGGGGGAGATGGCCGGGATGAAGCGCTCGGTGTACCACTTCTCCCCCTTGGCCTTGACCAGGTAATGGCGGCTCAGAAAGCCTGCCAGGAAGGGGATGCCGAGATAGATGAGCACGCTCTCGGCGATATCCAGCATGGTGATATCCACCGCGAAACCCTCTAAACCGAACAGGGGCGGCAGCACGGTAATGAACAGCCAGGCCATGAAGCTGTAGGTGAGGATCTGGAAACCGCTGTTGAGGGCCACCAGACCCGCACCGTACTCCTTGTTGCCGCCGCCGAGATCGTTCCATACCAGCACCATGGCGATGCAGCGCGCCAGGCCTATCAGGATGAGGCCGACCATGTAGCCCGGCTGATCATGCAAAAACACCAGGGCGATGACGAACATCAGGATGGGGCCCACCAGCCAGTTCATCACCAGGGAGAGGGTGATGGCGCGGCGATCCCGGGTCATGGTGCCCATGGTGGCGTAGTTCACCTTGGCCAGCGGCGGGTACATCATCAGGATGAGGCCGATGGCCAGCGGGATATTGGTGGTGCCGACCGACATCGCCTCATTCCACTGGGCCACCTGGGGGAAGAGATAGCCAATCCCCACCCCTATGCCCATGGCGACGAAGATCCAGAGGGTCAGATTGCGGTCGAGGAAACTCATTTTTTTGCTGACGGGCAGATCGCAGCAGGCTGTTGTACTCATCACGAGACTCCATGAGGGTTGGATGAAGTGGAAGGCTGATGGCGTGGCAAACCAATGGATATAAACGCCGCCAACAGGATAAAGAGGGTGGAGATCCAGAGGCAGGCCTCGAGACCATAGAGCTGGAACACCAGCCCGGAGAGCAGGGTGCCGAGCAGACGCCCCAGAGCATTGGCCATGTAGTAGAAACCCACATCCAGCGATACCCCGTCAGAGCCGGCATAACTGACGATGAGGTAGCTGTGCAGGGAGGAGTTGATGGCAAACAGGGCGCCAAACACCATCAAGCCGCCCACCAGACTGATGGCCGGATGCACCTCATAGTGGAGCGCCAGGGCAATCAGGGCAGGGATCAAAGCCAGCACTAGCGCCCAACGCATCGCCGCCTTGCCATCGGGCACCCGCCCCTCTCGCTTGCCAGTAAAGCGGGGCGCCTGGGTCTGAACCACACCGTAGGCGATGATCCAGAGCGCCAGGAAGCCCCCCACATACCAATGATCCCAGCCAAAGCTGGAGGCAAGGTAGACAGGCAGCGCCACCACAAACCAGACATCCCGGGCACCGAACAGGAACAGGCGGGCCGCCGACAGGGTGTTGATGGCGCGGCTCTTGGAGAAGATCTCCCTGAACTTGGGCTTGTTCCTGGCCTTGCCGAGATCCCGTTTCAGGGTCAGCATGCTGACGCACCACACCAGCGCCAAGGCCAGGGCCATGACCAGCACGGCCCCCTGAAACCCGAGCAGGGTCAGCAGGGCGCCGCCGAGGAAAAAGCCCATCCCTTTCAGGGCATTCTTCGAACCGGTCAAGAGTGCCACCCACTTATAGAGCTGACCCTGCGCTTCTCCCGGCACCAGCAACTTGATGGAGCTTTTGGCGCTCATCTTGTTGAGGTCTTTGGCTATCCCCGAGAGCGCCTGCGCCCCCATCACCCAGGGCACCGTCAGCCAGAGCGGCGGCACCAGCAACATGCCGAGCGCCAGCACCTGGAGGGCCAGCCCGATGTTCATGGTGCGGTTGAGCCCGAGGCGAGCGCCGAGCCAGCCCCCCACCAGATTGGTCACCACCCCGAAGATCTCGTAGAAGAGAAACAGGGAGGCGATGGCCAGCGGGCTGTAACCCAGCCCATGGAAGTAGAGCACCACCAACATGCGCAGAGCGCCATCGGTCAGGGTGAAGGCCCAGTAGTTGCCGGTCACCAGCAGATACTGGCGAGCCTCGGGGGAGAGTCGGGTCAGTGCCATGGCCGGGTTATCCTTGCGCCTTGTCCATCCGGCCAACCATGCGCATCAGCTCGGCGGTGCGGTTGGCATAGCCCCACTCGTTGTCATACCAGGCGTAAATCTTCACCTGGGTGCCATTGATCACCATGGTGGAGAGCGCATCTATGGTGCAGGAGCGCGGATCCGTCTTGTAATCCACCGACACCAGGGGGCGCTCCTCATAGCCCATGATCCCCTTGAGCTCACTCATGGCGGCGGCCTTGAGCAAGCCATTGACCTCGGCTTCTGTGGTGGGGCGGCTCACCTCGAACACGCAATCGGTGAGGGAGGCGTTGGCGAGCGGTACCCGCACCGCATGACCGTTCAGCTTGCCCTTGAGTTCGGGGAAGATGTGGGTGATGGCGGTGGCAGACCCCGTGGTGGTGGGGATCAGGCTCAGGCCGCAGGCGCGGGCGCGGCGCAGATCGCTATGGGGGGCATCCAGAATGGTCTGGGTGTTGGTGATGTCGTGGATGGTGGTCATGGAGCCGTGCTTGATGCCGAGCTGCTCGTGGATCACCTTCACCACGGGCGCCAGGCAGTTGGTGGTACAGGAGGCCGCCGTCACTATGGGGTGCTGCGCCTTGTCGTAGAGCTGGTGGTTGACCCCCATGACGACGTTCAGGACACCTTCTTCCTTGACCGGAGCTGTCACCACGACACGCTTCACCCCCTGCGCCAGATAAGCATTGAGCAGGGCCTTGGTTTTCATCTTGCCGGAAGCCTCGATCACCACATCACAGTCAGACCAGTCAGTCTGACCGATCTCTTTGTTGCGAGTGCAGAGGATGCGATGGTTGCCTATCACCATCTGGTCTCCATGGCTTCTGGCTTCATGATGCCAGCGGCCATGGACGGAATCGAAGGTGATGAGGTGTGCCAGCGAGGCGGCATCCCCAGCCGGGTCATTGATGCGCACAAACTCCACATCCGCCCAGTCGAAGGCGGCGCGAAATGAGAGACGGCCCATGCGGCCAAACCCGTTGATACCAACTTTGATAGTCATGCTGTTTTCCTTAACCGGCGAATGAGTAGTGGGTGTTGAGGTAGTCAACGTGGGGCGCCAGGGTCAGCGCCTTGGGACGCAGCCCTTGCACCAGCGTCTTGACCTGTGTGGGGGCATAGCCCGATTCCAGCAGCAATATGGCCGCCATCAGCCCGGTACGACCCGAGCCACCACGGCAATGAATGGCCAGGGTCTGGCCCGCCGCCAGGCGAGCCAGCAGCGCCGTCTTGTGGCTGGCAAAGGCGGCGGCAAAGGGCGCCTCGGGGGCGCAATCGTCCTCCACCGGCAGCTGGAACCAGGCCAGCCCCAGCGCGGCGCACTCGGCGGGCAAGGCATCGGCCTTGAACTCGCTAAGCTCGGCATCGGGCATCATGGTGACTACCGCATCGGCCCCGGCGGCTTGCAGGGTCTTGAGGGAGGCTTGCAGGGAAGCCTCCTTGGTGCCAGGGCAGGGGGTGAAGATAAGGCGGGCGCCATTATCCAGATTCAGGATGTCAAAGGGGTGCATGATAAACAGCGACTCCATATTACGTTGAAAATGTCTGATGGATTGAAGAGAAGCCAATGCTACGCAGCCTTGGCGACCCGCGGCTCTTGGCCACGGGTACAACCACTCGCAGCGCAATCACTGTATTGTTGCCATGGGGCCGCGCTGGCAACCCATGAGATCAGCACTTGGACCGTGCAGGCACAATGCCGCAGGCCTCCGGGTGACCGGCGCAGCACTCCTCGGTCAGGTAGCCAATCAGGCTCTGCATCAGCGCGATGTTGGCGCGATAACGCAGGTAGCGCCCCTCTTGTTCCACCGAGAGCAGACCCGCATGCAGCATGGCCTTCAGATGAAACGACAGGGCGTTGGGGGCGATGTCCAGCTCGCTGGCGAGCTGACCCGCCACCCGTCCCTCCAGACCCGCCTTGACCAGTAGCCGCCACACATCGAGTCGCACCCCGGAGGCGAGAGACTCGAACAACTTGCTGGCGACTGTCTTGTTCATTTCGACCATGATCCACACCTTATTCACTCAGTTAGTTCAACTATACAAGAATTATTGAAATGATCAATCCAGCCAGATGACTTTTCCTCCCGCCCCTGCTTTGCTACCCTGCGCGGCCAAATAATCAGCGGCACGGCCCGGATGTCGCAGCAGCAGGATGCAGCCAAGCCTCCAGCGAGACCGGCTATCACCGACCCCCATCACAATGACTCCCCCTCGATCCCGCCAAGGGACAAGGCGGTGAGCGATAACGAGCGAGAGAATCGACATGCGTCAACGCATACAACAAGAGTGGTTCGCCAATGTGCGTGGTGACCTGCTAGCCGGCACAGTGGTCGCCCTGGCCCTGATCCCTGAGGCGATCGCCTTCTCCATCATCGCTGGCGTCGATCCCAAGGTGGGTCTCTATGCCTCCTTCTGCATCGCCGTCATCATCGCCTTCGTCGGCGGCCGCCCCGGCATGATCTCCGCCGCCACCGGTGCCATGGCGCTGCTGATGGTCACCCTGGTCAAGGATCACGGCCTGCAATACCTGCTGGCGGCGACCCTGCTCACCGGGATCTTGCAGATAGGGGCTGGCTATCTCAAGCTCGGCAGCCTGATGCGCTTTGTCTCCCGCTCGGTGGTGACTGGCTTCGTCAACGCCCTGGCCATCTTGATCTTCATGGCCCAGTTGCCCGAGCTCACCAACGTCACCTGGCAGGTCTATGCCATGACGGCCGCCGGCCTTGCCATCATCTATCTGTTCCCGCTCATTCCCGTGGTGGGCAAGCTGGTGCCCTCCCCGCTGCTGTGCATCGTCATCCTGACGGCGATTGCAATCACCATGGGCATCGATATTCGTACCGTGGGCGACATGGGCGAGCTGCCCGATACCCTGCCCATCTTCCTCTGGCCAGACGTGCCGCTCAATCTGGAGACACTGGTCATCATCTTCCCCTACTCTGCGGCGCTGGCCGTGGTCGGTCTGCTTGAGTCGCTGATGACGGCGGCCATCGTCGACGATCTGACCGACACCAAGAGCGATCGCAACCGCGAGTGCAAGGGGCAGGGTCTGGCCAACATAGGGGCTGGCCTGATGGGCGGCATGGCGGGTTGCGCCATGATTGGCCAGTCGATCATCAACATCAAATCTGGCGGCCGTGGCCGTCTCTCCACCTTTGTGGCAGGCACCCTGTTGATCCTGATGGTGGTCTTCATGGATGAGTGGATCCGCCAGATCCCCATGGCCGCCCTGGTCGCCGTGATGATCATGGTATCTATCGGTACCTTCTCCTGGGACTCTATCCGCAACCTGCGCAGCCACCCGCTCTCCACCAATATCGTGATGGTGGCCACGGTTGCCGTCGTGGTCGCTACCCATAACCTTGCCCTTGGGGTATTTGTCGGAGTACTGCTCGCCTCCCTCTTCTTCGCCGCCAAGGTGGCCCGCTTCATGCTGGTCAAGAGCGAGAGCAGCAAAGCGGGTGATGAGCGCCATTATCAGGTACGAGGCCAGGTGTTCTTCGCCTCTGCCGAACAGTTCATCGCCGCCTTCGACTTCAAAGAGGTGCTCGGCCGGGTGACCATAGATCTTAGCCAGGCCCACTTCTGGGACATCACGGCGGTGACCGCCCTGGACAAGGTGGTGCTCAAGTTCCTCCGCGAGGGGACCCAGGTCGACGTGATCGGTTTGAACGAGGCGAGCGCGACCCTGGTCGACCGGTTCGGAGTACAGGACAAGCCCGAAGAGATAGAGAAGCTGCTGGCCAACCACTAAGGAGCGACCATGACCCATATCCTCGCCTGCCTCGATGGGGTAGCCAGCCAAGGGGCCATCTGCGATGCCTCCGCCTGGGCCGCTGCCATCACCGGTGATGCTGTCACCCTGCTGCATGTGCTGGAGCGCCACCAGAACGTGCTGCCCGACTTGAGCGGCACCATTGGTCTGGGGAGCCGGGAGACCTTGCAGGTCGAGCTGGCCGAACTCGACCAGCAGCGCAGCCAGCTGGCTCGCCAGCAAGGCAAGTTGCAGCTGGACGCCGCCGTCCATCAGCTGGCGGAGCACGGCATCCAGGCCAATCGTCTGCAGCGCCATGGCGACTTGCTCGAGACCCTGAGCGAGTTTGCCGAGCAGACTCGCTTGCTGGTACTCGGCAAATGCGGCGCCCGGCACGAGGGGGAAGATGCCGTGGTCGGCAGCCAGCTCGAGAGCTTGCTGCGCACCCAGCGCACCCCGGCGCTGGTCGTGCAGCGCCACTTCACCGCCCCCACCAGCCTGCTGTTTGCCTTTGATGGCAGCGAGACGGCGCAGCGGGCGTTGCTGCAGCTGGCAGGCAGTACCTTGCTCAAGGGCTTGCCCTGTCATCTGGTGATGGTGGCCGACCCCAGCGCCGAGCACAGCGCTCAGCTCGAGGATGCCGCCGCCATGCTGCGCCAGGGGGGTTGGCAGGTGATCCCCAGTCTGCGCCAGGGGGAACTCCTCCCCACCCTGACTCAATATCTGGCACAGCAGCAGATAGCCCTGCTGGTGATGGGGGCCTACGGCCACTCCCGCATGCGCCAGTTCGTGCTCGGCAGCCACACCAGCGCCATGCTGCGCGCCCTGCCCTGCACGCTGTTGCTGCTGCGCTGACCATCAGAGCCGCCCCGCGCGGCTCTCTCATCTTGCCCTGATAGACTCCCCCCTCGGCCCTGCCCTTGATATGCCGTTGCGCTGAGACGCCATCTGCCCCCATCTGAGCGTTCTGCTCACCCCTGGCATCCGCCCCGTTACCGCTGTCCATCCTCCAAAAGCCAGTACTGGTGCGGCTCTCCCGGCTGGTAATGTCCGCCTCCTCGTGTATCTGGCACCCGCGGCCCAGGCATTTGACATAAATTGTTCCCGTCAACGCGTCCAGCTGTATAGTTTTTGGTTAGCCATTCCGGTAAAATCCGCGCCCTTATAAGAGAGCCACCTAAGAGCGATTGAGCGATGTCCAACACAAAACAGGCCCCCAAAGTAGGATTCGTCTCCTTGGGTTGCCCTAACAATCAATAAGTAAATTAAAATCCCGTACAGATGCCAAGCCTTAGAGATATCAACACAATAACCGGGTACTAAGCTCTGCTGGCGGCCTACGGCCTAAAAGTAAACAATCCATTGCTGACTATATAGGCGTTGCTACCCATACCATTTGGCCGGAAAGATATGTATCATCGACCGTTAGTAACGAATGAATCTCATCTTATTTTTTAACCGTAATGGAACTACAAATATCATGAAAAACAGAATGCAAGCGTTAGTATATAGTCTATGGGGATTAGTAACTCTAATCTTTGGGCTAGGTACTTATAAAGAAATATATGAGCCCGGAATGGGTTTCTGGTCAAGCACGCTTACTATTATATCTGCCACATTTATGACATTAGTCGCTTTGTTAGCTTTGTCCTGGGCACTACTTTCCATGGAGCGAATTAGGAATAGACTGTTACCACACCCAAAGTACAAGTTCGTAAACAACTACACAGTACCTTGTTTATTAATTCTCTCTGTCAGTATTTCTAATACACTGGGATCTTCTGCAAGTGCAATGCAGGGTAAAGAGTTAGGATTCCTATCTGAAGCAGAGTTTTCGGATGCTAAGAGAAATAACATCTTTGATACAAATGAATATTCAAAGTACTTGTTAGAAAAAGAAGCAAAAGATAAGGCGGATGAAGAAAGAAGGATTGTAGTGAAAGCTGAGGAAGATAGAGCCGCAGCAGTTGAAACAGCTGTACTATTATTTGATGCCGAAAAAAGAGAACAACTTAGACACTTAATTAGTACCGATTTTAAAGAACATCCAGAGTTAACACAGCAAATACTTAGTGAAATAGCTGCGTATGATAAGCTCTCTGTAGAGCGAACTAGTGCTGAAATGGCATATATAGACGAAGGCGTCAGTGATAAAGCATATATGAGAGCAATTGACGGTTCCAACTGCAGACAAGAGATGAAATCAAACCTAGCTCCATATAAAGCATTATTTGATACCCAATCTCAAAATTGGAGACCATTAGCTGAATACCCTGATTATATGGTGAAGCAAGAAATGTATCAGAGGGATCTAGCTAATGTTGAGTTTCTTAGAAACAAGACTGAAGTGGAGAATATCTTTATGCAATGTATTTTCCCCCTTATACAAAATATCCCTCACCTTTCTAGAGTTGATGCAAAACCTAAAATTAGGAACATAGAGTACTTCCCTGAACGTCTACAATGCGTGCAAAAAAATGGCGGTAATTATAATGTATGTTATTAATTAATCAGAATATAAGACACTAAATGTTTTCAATGGGCCGCTTTTGTCAAAAATACTTTAAAAGGTTATATATGCTTATCCGATATTATATGGTTGCTATAACTTCACTTATGCCATTAAGCTCAACTGCAATGGCAGCCTCATTTGATTGTGATAAGGCTCGCAGCTTTATCGAACAAACCATTTGCTCAACTTCTGAGCTATCTACATTAGATGAGCAATTAAGTGTTGTTTACAAAAAAGTGAATAGTTCCAAACCAGAAAATTTAGATTCTCTGAAGAAATCGCAACTGCTATGGTTGAAAAATGAACGTAATAAAGCAAAAAGTGCTCAAGAGATTAAAGATTCGTATGTTCAGAGGATTAATCTTCTTAATATGATGCTCGATGAAAAAAAACCACTAGCATTAGCTGTCGTATCAACAAAAAAGAAAGATAAACACCCAGACAAGCTCAGTAATGAATACTACTGTAACACAGCGATGCAAACGGATGGTACAGTAATGGAAACATCTGAAGATCGAAATTGGAACGGTGTAATGATGGTTAGTGACTATGGTGATAAATTTATTATACACTTCAACAACCATTATAATATGGGTGATTTTGATAGTGGCAAAATTAGCCTCTTAAAGGAGAGGCAATTTTTAAACATTAAAAAGGAAACTGACGGTAGTATCAGCTACTACTTGAAACAAGAAAGTAGTTATCCGTCTTACCAACTTACAAATCACATCAATAATAAAATTAAATTTAAATTTACGTTATATGGATGCAGCATAGCTGAGGGGCAAAAATCTAATAAAACGTACATTCAGTTTGATCCAAATAGAGATGCCAAACATATAGATACGGCGATCAATAAAGGCGGGGCATGTTATACTGAACATCATATACTTGATGAGTTGAAATTTAATTTCAATAACCAAGCTAAAATTAATAGTGAGCAAGCAGTTAAAGAAATCAAGAATTCCGAGCGTAATCGCTGGATATGTATCGAGAAAGAATTAAATAAGAAAAATATCACTCTAGATTTAGACTCTTTATTCCATGAAAACCAACTAGACTAACTGACAGTTTAAAATAGCTCCATAATAACGGAGCTATTTTTCAATGCTAATAGCGGCAGCTTTAACAAGCAATTATGCCTGTAATATTAACTCCTACTGCATCTTTTCTTCATTAAGCAATCAATTCAGCACTCATCATTTCCTTTTTGACACGAAATACTGTTGCCCTACCGCAATCGCACAGCTTCGCGATCTCATCCGGCGTGTTCTTCCCAGCCAAAAGCATTTCAGTGATCTTGCTATGAAGTTCCTTGTTCTTCTGCTTCCCCTTGTATCGGCCCGCATTTTTCGCAATGGCTATGCCTTCATTACGTCTTGATGCGATCATGCCTCTCTCAAACTCTGCAACAGCCCCCATCATGGTCAGAATCAAACGACTTTGCGGGGAGTTGTCAAAGCTCATACCGTTAGCCAGGAAGCGAACAACAATACCCCGCTCAACAAGGCCATCTATCATTTCGAGTAAGTCGCGGGTGTTACGTGCAAGACGGTCAATAGAATGGGCTACAAGGGTATCGCCTTCGCGGAGGTGTGAAAGCAGGTTCAGCAGTTCTGGCCTGTCACTGGTGGACTTCCCTGATTCCTTCTCAGAAATGATCTTATCGCAGACAGGTTCCAGTACCGCTAACTGGCGTTCAAGGCTTTGATCTTTTGTCGAGACTCTCGCATATCCAAAAATCATCCGTTTACCCCTGTCTGCCATCAAGTATCGTTTAAATTGGATCAATGATACTGTATCATATAGATTATTTCAATATCTAAACGATACTAAACGAGACTCAGCAGATCGGTATCACTAGGGAGTACTCAAAAGAGATTTTCCTCTAGTGTCTTTTTCAACCCGGATCGCACTCTATCGAATCAGTAATTGCCGTTTACTCAGGATGGTTGAGTTTGATGGGTTATCACGAAACGCTTTTCTGCTGTTGAGAGTTGGGATAGCCTTAAATCTGTGAATGCCCTGTTAAAAGTTGTTTTAGGTAGGCCCATATGCTCTTTAATCAGTTGCTTGCACGTTCTGCGGTATTGGAGGAGCGACTAGCTGACTTCTTTTCGTTACCGCTGGTAAATGATTCCTGTCGTCTACAGGCTACGAGGGCACTTGCTAGCCTTAGCTTTGAACATGCTCAAAGCTTGAAGTATCTAGTGGCAGCAGGCCTACATACATCTGCCGCAGCCCTACTTCGCGTGCAGTATGAGTCGCTGGTTCGTTCCCTTTGGGTGCTTTACGTTGCGACGGACAGCCAAGCTGAATTGATGCTTGCTGAGCTCACGCAGGATACTGCTAAGCAAGCCAACAAAATTCCGATGCTCAGCCAAATGCTAGAAGCAATCGAGGAGAAGGCACCACATGCACCAGTGGTTCATCTCAAGGAGTTCAAACATTACTCGTGGCGGCCTCTGAGCTCTTTTGTGCACGGTGGCATCCATGCAGTGAATCGTCATGGCAGAGGCTTCCCGCCGGAGCTGGTTCTGATGCAAATCCGACACTCGAATGGGCTGCTGGGGATTGCAGGTAATCTGCTTTTGATCCTGGCTGGCGTACCAGCAGAGGCCGGTAAAATGGCTGGCATATATGCTGAGTTTCAAGACTGCTTTCCCCCGGCCGATTCACCTTACCCACGAACCACTGAGCCATCTTACTAATTAACATCTGAGGCGAGTGAATACCCCTGCGGAATGTCCGTTGGCACGTATACACCCAATAAGCTGAGGCTCGTGGGTAATCACGAAAAGATAAAATATATCTTGACATTTTTCGATAATGCCACATTAAATATTATTCCGGTGGCTCAGATGATTTTTGACTCGTGCAGATAAAAACAGGCTTATTTCTGTTCTGAGTATGAGATTCCTTCAATTTCCTCAAAGAACGATGACGGTACTGGGTTCTGATAATTTTCGGGTTTGAAGGCCAGTCAGCTAGGCTAAAAAAGTAACACTTGATACTTTTATAAAATAAAAATTGACATATTGAATTTCACCTCAATTTCTGAAAAAACAGCACCATTCGTGCTATAATAGATACATCCAAAATTATGCAGCCCCAGA
This sequence comes from Aeromonas rivuli, assembly GCF_000820045.1. Lineage (GTDB taxonomy): Bacteria > Pseudomonadota > Gammaproteobacteria > Enterobacterales > Aeromonadaceae > Aeromonas > Aeromonas rivuli. The sequence goes on from NZ_CDBJ01000027.1 coordinate 35,242, forward strand.
CTCTAGACGCCCCTGGCCCTAGGGCTTTTTTGTATGCATTTTATTTGGAAAATCGCCAGTAAACAACGAGTTACTGGGATATATAAAAAGGAAGTATATGAAAATAAAAACAATAATCTACCCTACTTTGATCGATCACAACCTACTGTTTCCAAAACTTCATAAGCTTAAGTTTGCCGCTTATGGTTGTGGAGCTGGCAAAACTACCGCCCTGATCGAAGAGATAAACAGCTCAATATCCGATCAATTCTTCATCTTGGCTTTCGGCACTAACAAGATGCAGGAGTATGTGGCATCACAGATCAATGGTTCTCTGGTGTGGGTCAGTGACAAGAACTCGCAGAACTACTGTTGTGACATTCTACAAGCGGTTCTGGACTACCTACGAGCCCCCCAGGTCAGCCACAAAGCACTGATCATTAGCGATAAAATATTCTTTAAACTCGATCCTAACCTACTGAAAGAATTTACAATATACTTGGATGACGTTGTAACTTTCAGTTCTCATATCACTCTCAACGACGCCACACCAGCAGCAAAGCGACTAGTCCAAGATGATTTGTTGAAGCTGACCCCCTATGACATGTCCTCCAGTAAGAAAGCGAAGAAGCGACAATCCAGCGAGCAGTACTGCATAGGAACAAAGCGTGATTTTTCGGGGGACATAACCACAACAGTGAGCAAAACTCTCGACATTATTCAGGATAATGACCAGTTCTTCATGGATTCGAGCTGGTTTTATGACAGTTCAAAGTCCCAATTGAACATCACAGCTTGGCGAGATTTGCAGAAGTATATAGACGCAGGGCTAGACATGACCTTCATTGGAGCTAACTTCACTAACTCCATGATATATAAAGCACATAATCACTTATTCAGACCAATTACACTGCCCAACATACAGGAAAGATCTGTCCCTTTGGATGATCGCCTAGAAATCTTCTACTTTCTGGAGCACACGCGAGCATCAACGACCTGGAAGAATGATAGCAATGAGTGCTTGACCAAAATTTATGACTATTTAATCGACAATCTTGGTGCTGATTACTACTACACCCATAACAACTCTGACGACAGACGTAAGAACGCTCATGGGGAGGCATATGAGTTGCCAGGACACAAAATCAGTGTAGAAGCCCGTGGCTTGAACGATTTCAGGGCGTACGAGACTTGTGTTTGGTTAGCCACGCTCAAACCAAGCCCCAGCGAGGCTGCACATATTGAACATTTATTCGGCATTATCTATAGCGAGTTCATTAGCTCTAGGGAACATGAAGCTATGCACCAATTCGTACTGAGGGGGTGTAGTAGGGATTACAGTTCAACCCAAATCCAACGCGTCTATGTTCTCGACCGCGAGCAAGCAGAAGCACTAGGGACAAACATCAAGCACATTGACCTAAAGCTTCAATCAGATAACCCCATCAAGAAACCTGTCGGTGCACCTGTTAAGCAGTTCAAGCTGGATTCCGCCGCTTCTGAACGCTGTAGAAGAAAGCTCCAAAAGAACCCAACTTTGGAAGAGTTCAGGGAGTGGATGTTCAAAGGATCCAATGAGGGCTGTACTGACTGGGAACGGGAGATCTTCATGGAGAGGTACGAGAAGCACCAGTCTACAGCCGGACTGAGGAAGGCTGCCTAATGGATTCAAGGGAAAAGTGGGATTTAATACCTTATATTTTATAGGGGGTTATTCCCACCTTTTCAGTTCTGAACAATCAAAAGGCAATGAAGAACGCCGCTACCGCTTGCGGTTAGGAGTTCTTCCCATGTAGTCATGAGTAGCGAGTGCAGCGAGTTCGATTGACTACTGCCGATTTTCTGTAACAGTTCATTTTTTATACGAAAATTCTACAGATACCTACTTATACATGTGTACACCAGTAGTCACTCGTGGGCTCGTGACTACGTGGTAAAAGCCGCACTGCAAGCAGTTACGGCTTTTTATTCTCTTTTTATGTATTCATAAGCCATTGTTATTTAATGACAAATACTTAATAACTAGATCCAAAAATGCCTTTGGTGTTGTTAGTGCTACTGCATACGACAAATGGGCGATCAAGCCCATCAGAGGCTCAGGATCAACATAATAACGGCTTCAATTAGGAAGGCTCCACGGAGTGCATACTCTACGACCAAGAAGAACACCCGCACAGAAGGATCCAAAAGGGTTCTTTTATATGTTAGTTTACTTCACCAACTTCATCTATATTTTCATATGAATCAAGCTTGGATTTATATTTCCATTGGTTTTGGCATAAAAATGAATGATATTTACATGTCCTATCTGTTAGGCCAAAATGCAGAACCATTTATTTCAGGATACCCAACTGTAGAAAGTAATCCCATTACTGTTTTTAAGTATTTTTGATAGGTGTTTTGAATTTCTTTTTCTGTCTTAATGATAGTTTTCATTTTTTCATGACTAAGTAAATCATCATTAGTACTAACCAAATAACTTTCACCATCAACATAATGTTCTGTGTAGAACTTCCATTGAGGTTTCATCATATCCCCAGTAAACACATAAATAATATCTGAACCTATGCATTTCACTTTGATACTTAGACAACCATCAATCTTATCAAGAAATACAGTTTCAACTATGGAACTTATGTTATTTCTGATTTTATTTCTTGATTCATCAGTAATATCATTGAAGGTATCCCAACGGATCATCCCAATGAAGTCAATCATAGTATCTTCAAAGGATCCCTTACCTTCCATAAGAATCTTCTTATCACTCAAGTTTGATATCTGTTTGATCAAACCATCCCTTTCCTTTCCAAGCTCAATCAATCTGTCAGAAAGTTCTGATATGTTACCAACACCATTCTCAACTAAAGACACTAGATTCTTTACCTTATTGGAACATGTCTCTAAAAGGTTCTGTTTAGATGCTATTGCACTTTCAATGTCAGATACATTTTGTGATGTATCCCTAGAAGAATCTAAGTATTCCATAAGCAAACATATGATTATACATTGTTCAACTAGTGGTGCAGTTACCGACCATGCCGAACAACCTTTTTGTTTGTGTTTGCCGTTAACACATATATATCTTGGTTTTCCTTTGTTGAGATATCCATGCATAGTTCCCTTGCACCTAGCACAACGTAGGATACTCAAACCTGACATTAACTTTATGTTGTCTTTGTTTGGGTCCCTTTTAGACTTGTGTCCATTTTGAACTCTTAATTCCTGTAGTCTCAAGAATTCACTTTCACTTTTACACAGTGCTGGATAGTAGTTTTCTAGTATGTAAGTTCTTTTTTGGACGTTTAGCGTTCGCTCCCCGATCAATGCTCTGCTTTCTCGCATACGCTTGATTACTTGATAGTCCCATTCTTTTCCATTCAGTTCATTTGGATACTGATCATCAAGATAGCGTTTTACTTTGTATATCCCATGCCCTTCTAAGAACATATCCAATGCTTCACGGGCAATCTGCCAATACTTAGGATGGGGTTTGATTGCCTCATACTGGGAACCGCTATCATCGACCCAGAAGGGGTGTTTTCCTGCACTCTTGATGTTCACAGGTTCACCCTTCTTATGGCGTTCAATCAGGGTTTCCACATTTCCGATGGTGCGGGCCTGTTTGGTCTTGCTCTCTTCATTCGCTCGACTGAACAACAGGATACTAAGCATTAAGTCTGTGGGATTTTGGTTTACAGACTCAATTGTGTACACTCGTTTATCCATACCTGTGACGACGGTTAAGCCAAGCCGGAGCAACTTCAAAAACAGTTCTTGGGCGGTGGTGACTTCCTGTCTTGTGAGGCGGTCAAGGTTCTCAACATAGAGCCAGCTATCAGAAGGGATCGCCTTGGCTTCAACAGCCGCAATGAAGTCCCCTAGTTTGCCATCAGTGGTGTTTTTGCCTTTGAAGGCACTCACCCCAGCATCAATGACTTCGACAAGCTCTAAGCCTTGCTGGATGGCAAATTCTTTAGCTCCTGTAATCTGCCGTTGCAGGGTTGTTCCCAATTCTTGGCGATCTGATGACCACCGGATATAGCTGTACATTTGTGTCATGTTGTATACTCTGCGACCTTCAGCAATGTGATAGTACAAAAAAATGCCTAAGATTGGTTTTTTATCATTGGGTTGCCCCAAAAACCTGGTCGATTCCGAGCGCATCCTGACCCAGCTGCGTACCGAAGGGTACGATGTGGTGCCCAGCTATGACGATGCCGAGCTGGTAGTAGTCAACACCTGCGGTTTCATCGACAGCGCGGTACAGGAATCCCTCGAAGCGATCGGTGAGGCCCTGGCCGAGAACGGCAAGGTCATCGTCACCGGTTGCCTCGGCGCCAAGGTGGATCAGATCCGCGAGATCCACCCCAAGGTGCTCGAGATCACCGGCCCTCATGCCTATGAAGAGGTGCTCGGTCACGTCCACAAATACGTGGCCAAGCCGACCCACAACCCCTTCACCAGCCTGGTGCCGGCCCACGGCGTCAAGCTGACCCCCCGTCACTACGCCTATCTCAAGATCTCCGAAGGCTGCAACCACCGCTGCACCTTCTGCATCATCCCCTCCATGCGCGGGGATCTGGTGAGCCGTCCCATCGGCGACGTGCTGGCCGAGGCCAAGCGCCTGAAAGAGGCTGGCGTCAAGGAGCTGCTGGTGATCTCCCAGGACACCTCCGCCTACGGCGTGGACGTCAAGCACCGCACCGGTTTCTTTGATGGCATGCCGGTCAAGACCAGCATGGTGGCCCTGTGTGAAGAGCTGGCCAAGCTCGACATCTGGGTACGCCTGCACTACGTCTACCCCTACCCGCACGTGGACGACGTCATCCCGCTGATGCGCGATGGCAAGGTACTGCCCTACCTGGACATCCCGCTGCAGCACGCCAGCCCGCGCATCCTGAAGCTGATGAAGCGCCCGGGTACCGTCGAGCGCACCCTGGAGCGTATCCAGAAGTGGCGCGAGATCTGCCCCGAGATCACCCTGCGCTCCACCTTCATCGTCGGCTTCCCCGGCGAGACCGAAGAAGAGTTCCAGATGCTGCTGGACTTCATCGACAAGGCGGAGCTGGACCGGGTCGGCTGCTTCAAATACAGCCCGGTTGATGGCGCCAAGGCCAACGAGCTGCCGGATCCGGTGCCGGAAGATATCCAGGAAGAGCGCTTCGTGCGCTTCATGGAGCTGCAACAGCAGGTCTCCATCCGCAAGCTGGCCCGCAAGGTCGGCCAGGAGATGACGGTGCTCATCGACGAAGTGGACGAAGAGGGGGCCACCGGCCGCTCCTTCGCCGACGCCCCCGAGATCGACGGCCTGGTCTATCTCAATGGTGAAACCGGCCTCAAAGCGGGCGACATGGTCAAGGTCCGCATCGATGAAGCGGACGAATATGACCTCTGGGCCAGTCTGGTAGGCTGATCCCAGCCCCAAACACCTGTAAACCAGGCGTCAATCAAGAGCCAGTCAGTGAACACTGACTGGCTCTTTTGTCTCTCTGCATGGCCGCCTCGAACAGGGGAAGGATCATCACCCGACGTTGTGCCCCGTTAATTGTCCAGATGGACGACACAGTGATTGAGTCGGCAGCAGGCCCAAGAGTGCGCCTTCTTACTTGAATGGATCCATCAGAATGAAACTTTCCGCCTGTCGCTGATGTTGATTGATCATCGGCACCAACCGCTTGAAGTGCTCGGTATTGCAATGAGCATCCAGGGCCGCTCTATCTGGCCACTCCTCAATGAAGATAAAATGTCCGGGATCCTTCTGGTTAATACACAGCTCGTAAGAAATACAGCGCGGTTCTTGTCGCGTTTTTTCTACCAACTCTCGATAGAGTGGCATGACATCATCGATGTGGTCCGGGTGTATAAAATCTTGTGCAATCACTTTCAACATGGTGTCAAATACCTCAGGATTGACTCTATTATCAGTGCGCCACATAGGAACCGTACAGCAAAGAATGACTTTACGATAACAGCAGCTAATGTAATTTAAACAGCTGGATCACTAAGCCAACGACAGACTCTTCAATGAGTGAGGCACAATTATTTTATGCATGGGCGTGACAAAGAACATATAAACTTTACCTAAGGTATTGTTTATATGAACGACCGTAGTCACATGTACTGTTGCCTTGTCGCCATTTGGAGTGACAAGAAACGACACCTTTACATCCAGGTGTTTGTCACGGTCTTCCAGAATGACTTCATGTTGAGTGTTTTGCAAGATACTAAAAATCCCGACAACATCACCATATTTGTATTCGCTGCTGACTTTACCGGCGTCGACACTCGTCATGCCCCCAAGATCTTTCAAACCAAAGAATGATACCGTCGCATTCCTCAATGACATTAACCAATCAATCCAGGCTGGGGTGCCTTTTGCAACAGCATGGTAAATATCCAATGCCGATTGATTTTTATAATCTATTTCAGTCGTATGAGTGTCGCAAAAATATGCGCCTTCCATATAACCCTGAATTATTGACTGCTTTAGCACATCCATTGAGACCTCGATATTAAATGACATTGATATAATAGAGGCACAGTCAGATCAGGCCCCCAGAAGAGGAAGCCCCTTAAGGCTGTGATACTTGAGCGCCAATACAATACAATGCCTTAATGGTATCTGCTCAATATTGGTAGTCAGCGGCACTATAATGGCTCTCTTTCCCTCAAAGCAGAAGATGCCTGGATAAATTTCTCTGAAGGTTTCAATCAGCCGGGTTTGGCAGTGAAAAAATACTTTGATGACATGCGGATCCTTTGGCTGCCAGTCGATTCGAATGGTCGTCCCCCCTCTGACGAGGTAACTCGCTTCCCCCCACTTGAGGCACTCTTCAACCTCCCCTAACTGGTTTTCAATCGCAGAGTCCAGAATAAGCTGGCGAACGCGCTCAAGCTGCTGCCTTGCCTCTGTCGGGTAGCCATCAAACTTCTCCTGGATATCTGAATTCATAAGCATCCTGCCACATCAAATAGCTAGCTGTCATAGTGTGCTTATAGCGTATAGTGCCTTTTGAGCATACGCTTAGTTTAAATATTCTTCCTTGGGTCCCTGAGAGCAGGTCAGAGATATTGGCGCTATTCACTGGACAGAACCAGCTCTTTTATCTTCGTTGCCTTTTCAAAATGATCGAGCCTATGCGTCATTATCCACCAGGTGGCCGCCTCCATGAGTAATTCGGGATCGTCATTCCTGTTTGCGAAGAAGGCATAGAAGGACAGACCCACCCCAGGTCCCTTGCTGGCAATTTTCTTGTCACATACCTCAACGAATTTTCTTTTCAAGCTTTCTCGCATGCAGTCTCCGGCTATTACATTCTATATTCCTGCACCACGGTTTTTCGTTAACAGCCATGCAATGGTTCATCTGCATGATACTGTCTTGACTTAATCACCGTTAGGTTGCCGCCAGTGACCGTAAAATAAACTCCACACGCTCGGGTACCGAGGCCTTTGGTACTTCAATTAACGAGTAACCAAAAGTCTGGTATGCAGCGACCATTTCCAAGTAAGTATCAACAGCTTCAGCATAACTCTGCTTACGCTCTGAATCATTAGAATAGATAGATTCCCACGGCGGGAAGATAAACACATCAATGTGATATCTAGCAAGATGGCATGTGTTCAACAATACACTGGGTATCGGCAGCCCTTCGAGTTTTGAATAGGCATATGAGTCGATAATACCTCTATCAAAGAATACCAGGCCTTGGTTGCCTTGATGGTGGTTGAAACACTCCAACTCTTCTCGTACCATCTCATCGCGAAAGGCGACCTTATCCATCCAAGGTAACGCGCGGCCATCTATCGCAAGTTGTTGCAGAATGACCTTGCGGCCAACTTCATCCACGCACTGGTAACCGAGCGCCTTCAAGCAATCAATAGTCGTTGTTTTTCCTGACCCTGGCCCTCCGGTAAAAACGATTAAATGCTTCAATCATGCCTCCATGAACGCCAATCAGATATCTGTAACCATGAGAAAATAAAATATCATTCATCTACATACAAAACAGTGCATATATTTCAAGGATCTGTCTAGCAATACATTCCCCGGACATATCATGAACCATGTTGTGGGCATTATTTATAACCACGTGTCGATTTGTTTATGGCCTGTCTCACGTTTTGCATGATTGGCGTCATGATGCGTATTGGCCATGCCAACGGACAACCTCATGCCCGAACATTGGTCACCAAATGGCTATCATAGCGGTCTGCATGACGGAGGGAAGCGGGGAGAGGCGAAAATCCGATCCGGATCAATAGCAGATTGGCCGACCGAAGGCGCTGGCGTGCCAGATGGCGGGAGTCCGGGCAATCAGACCGGGCGCTCAGGGGTCTGAATACAGCCCCCTGTCCCTGTTATCCAGTTCACAATTAGTGCCGATTCAGTCTCAATACAGGCCCTATCCGCTACCATCTGAATTGACTCTCCCAGCTTAAACCCCTCTAATTGGCGTCTCGGATCTCATGCACGAACATCTTATGAAAATTCTGTTAGTCGAAGACGACAAGCTGCTCAACCATCATCTCACTACCCTGCTCGGCGAGGCGCAGAATCAGGTGCATGGCACCGACAGCGCCCAGGTGGCGTTGCACTATGCCGAGGATTACCCCATCGATGTGGCCATCATCGATCTCGGCCTGCCGGACATGGATGGTCTGCAGTTGATCCGCACCCTCAGAGAGCGGCAGATCGCCTTCCCCATCATAGTGTTGACCGCCCGCGGCAACTGGCAAGACAAGGTCGAGGGGCTCGAAGCGGGGGCCGACGACTATCTGGTCAAACCCTTCCAGAAAGATGAACTGCTGGCCCGGCTCAATGCCCTGGTGCGGCGCAGCGCCGGTTTTATCTCGCCCAAGGTGCAAGGGGGGGATTACGAACTGGATCTGTCGCGCAAGGAGCTGACCATCGCCGGGGAGGTGGTGGTGCTGACCAGCTTTGAATATCTGATCCTGGAATACCTGATGCGCAATGCCCGCCAGGTGGTCTCCAAGCAGCAGCTGCTCGACCAGCTCTATGGCGATGGGGAAGGTGACCCCAATACCATAGAGGTGATGGTGAGCCGACTGCGCAAGAAGCTGGATCCTGATGGCGAGATACAACCCATCTCCACCATCCGTCGCCAGGGTTACATCTTCAATCTCTCCTGCAGCTAAGATGGCTCTCGCCTTGTCTCTCACTCTCCAACCAGGTGAGCCCCTGGCATCGCGAGCCCATCCCCAGACTCTCACCGAGGCCAGCCCATGCCGTTGATCCGCCGCTCCCTGCTGGCCAAGCTGATGTTGAGCACCATGCTGGTCATCGCGCTCATTCTGGCCTTTGCCGTCTATGCCCTCTACCTGGCCAAACAGGAAGAGCTCGTCAAACAGACCAGCACCCAGATGCAGGAGAACCTCTCCAAGCTGTTCTCTTCCAAGCTGCCCGATAATCAGGGCCAGGCCGGGTTCGATACCCTGGACAAGAATGCTGCCGATCCGAGACTAGACACCATGATCTGCCGCGCAGATGGCCAGATAAGCTGGGCCAGTCTGCACAATCCCGAGGTGCTCGAGGCCAAACCGACCCTGTGCCAGGATCTGATGAACTACCTCGGCAAGATGGATCATGACTACTTCTTCAAGCTGCTCACCATCAAGAGCGGCAACAGCTACTTCATCTACAGCCTGCGTTTCATGCGCAACCATGGCCAGGGCCCCGTCACCTATTACGTGGTGATGATTGATTCGGCCACCTCGTATCAACAGCAGGTACAAGATTACCTCTACCAGTGCATGCGTCAGGCACTGCTCGCCTATGCCCTGCTCGGTGCCCTGCTGCTGCTCACCAGTTTCTGGAGCCTCTCCTCACTGCGCGCCATGGCGCGCCAGCTCGATGAGATCCGCGCAGGCAAACGGGATGCCCTGTCACAAGATTACGAGCGCGAGCTGGCTCCCCTCACCGGCTCCGTCAATCAGCTGCTGGAGAACGAACGCCAGCAGACCCTGCGCTACCAGCATGCCCTCAATGATCTCGCCCACAGTTTGAAGACCCGATTAGCGCTCATACAGATGACGACGCAAGATGTCGCAATGAGCAAGGAGTTGCACGAAAACATCAATGAACAAATTTTAACCATGGATCAGATGGTCCAGTATCAGTTGCGCCGAGCCGTGACTGGCCGAAAACGCCTCGCCGGCAAGGGGACAGAACCCGTGCCGCTCATCGAAAAACTGCTGGCCAGCCTCGCCAAGGTGTACCGCCACAAGAAGCTGCAGACCCGTTTCCTGTTTGACGACGACGTCTTCTTCCATGGGGAACAGGGGGATCTGATGGAGCTGATGGGCAACCTGCTCGATAACGCCTGCAAGTTCGCCATCAGCGAGATCCGGGTCCAGGTGCGCCGTCAGGACAATGGCTTGCTGATCGAGGTCGAGGATGATGGCCCAGGCATAGAGCCGAGCAAGTCGCAGCAGATATTCCAACGAGGGGTGCGCGCCGACACCTCGCCGGGTCAGGGCATTGGCTTGGCCGTGGTCACCGAGATAGTGCACAGCTATGGCGGCGAAATCCGGGTGGATGAATCCCCCCTCGGCGGGGCCAGATTTCAGCTGAAACTGCCTCAATGATTCACATGTGAAGATTTTATGACCTGAAAACAAGGCGTTAAGCCACAATCTTATGCAATATTGCTCCATGTGGAGCGTGGAAAATGTGCCTTATATGTGACATAACTAGAGCCATTCTCTGCCGCACGGAAGCGATAGCCATGGCCAAGCCCTTTTCATCTGCAATGCTCAGACCCCATCAACAGATGCTGGCCCTGGAGCCACGCATTCTGTTCGATGGCGCAGCCGCCGTCGCCGTTGACCATCAGAGCCAGGATAATCAGGACGCATCCCAGACAGCGCCTGATCACGCCGAGCCGAATCAAAGCGGCCAACCCCGCCAGTTGCTGGTCGTCGATGCCCGTATCGAGCAGGCCAGCGAGCTGACCAAGCACCTCGGCAGCAACGTCAGCCTGCTTGTCATCGACAGCAACACCGACGCCCTGAGTGCCATAGGGGCCAAACTGGCCGAGCTGGGCCAGGTCGATGCCATCCAGATCCTCTCCCACGGCGCCGCCGGACAGTTCACTCTGGGGGATCGCACCCTCACGGCCGATAGCCTGACCAGCGTCTCCCAACAGTTGCAAGGCTGGCAAAGCCATCTGAGCGATGATGCAGATATTCAGCTGTACGGTTGCTGAGTCGGTGCGGGCGATGCGGGTCAGGCCTTGGTCAGCGCCCTGGCCAAGTGGACCGGTGCCGATGTAGCGGCCTCCAGCGATGATACCGGCGCCAGGGAGAAGGGTGGCGATTGGGATCTGGAGGTGCGTAGCGGCCTCATCGATCAACCCCTGGCCCTCAGCCGGGAGGCCGTACAAGCTTTTGACAGCCTGCTTGCCAATGCCAGTCCCGAGACCAGCCTGAGCCAGGGCAGTTCGGATGTGCTGCTCGGTGACAGCTTCGAATTCACCGTTAACCTCAGCAACGGATCCAGCCAGGTAGGCTATGCCCCCTATGTGGATCTCTATCTGCCCAGCACCGGCAAGGATGGCGACGATGGCATCAGTTTCGTCAAGGCAACCTACCTGGATCAGACCCTGAAGTTCCATCAGGTCACCTTCGATGCCTCGGGCAACGCGACTCATCCCCTCGCGGTCGACAACAATGGTAATCCGCTCATCATCAAGGCAAGCGATGTCGGGCTCAGGGCCGGGGATACCATGATAGTGCTGGAGATCCCCTTTGGCAGCCTGAGCCAGGGGCAGCCGGACATCGCCATCGATGTCACGGCGCGTCTGAGCAATCTGGCCGATACCAGCTACTCCAATGGCTCGCCAGCCCTGACCATAGGGACGCGCAGTGGCTTCCAGTTCGGCAATGACTCCCTCAACAACCCCCAGGCTGACCCCAGCCTGGTCGAGAGCAGCATTCATACCTTTGTGGTCAACCCGACGGTTATCAGCTTCGAGCAGAGCCTTGATATGCGCGAAGGAGAGACCGCCACCGGGCCCAACTTCAACCATACCCTGACCCTGACCGCCATCCCGGCCGATGGCCAGCCCTTGAGCAATGTGGTTATCAGCCAGACTCTGCCGCCTAATATGCAGGTGACTGCCATCATCCCTGGTGCCAATGGCACCCTGACCTCCATCACCCTCTCCGATGGTCGCGTCATCACCAACCCGGCGCTGATGGATGCCGCCATCAATAGTGACAGCCTCTTTATCAGCGCCTTCACGGTCGAATACAGCACGCTGACAATGGCGACCGACACGCAGGTCAAGTTCTACGTGCCCGATGCCGATGCCAATGGCGAGCAGGTGATAGACCCCAACAGCGGCGATGCGGTGCAGATAGTGATCGACGCCCCCACTGGCAAGGGTGAGTGGGTGCCTCTCGATGGCCGGGATGTCACGGCACCGGCCACCAGCATCGATTTTGCAGGCCAAGGTGACACAGTGACCTTCACTGCCCGCTCCATCACCCTGCAAAAAGATGTCACCTTGAGCGTCGATGGCGGCAAGGCGGGCATCAGTCCGGGAGATACCCTGGATTACAGGGTCAATATGGCGCTGTCTGATTACTTTGCCTTTGGCAAAACCACCTTCGGCGAAGGCCAGTTTGTGGTGACCGACACCCTGAGTGATGGTCAGACCCTGACCGGTGTCCCGACCCTGACCCTGTTTCGCAATGGCAGCGCCACAGGTGAGACCATCACCCTGGTCTACACTGCCACCCTCAATGCCGATGGCACCACCAGCATCACCTTCGACATCGGCCAGTCCCTGGCCAATGCCAATCAACTCATCAGCTGGCTGGCCGGCGATCTTGCCCTGAATGACAGTCAGCAGCAGGGTGCCACCCTGGCGCTGCTGAGCTACAGCGCCCTGATCAGCCAAAGCTATACCCCCCCGGCCGGTAATCCCCAGAGCGAGATCAATGAGGGGGATGCCATTGGCAACAGCGCCAGCGTCACCGCCACCATAGTCGAAAGCAGCATCAACCTGACCGGCGGTAGCGAGTCCGACAGCTCCCAGACCACCACCCGCATCCCCACCAGCCAGGTTGTCATCGATCTGGTCGATATCAATGGGAGCGCGAATCCCGGAGGCGCCGTCGAGCTGCACCCCGGCGACGATGTCACCTTCCAGCTCAGTTACGATCTGGTGACCGGGGACTATGAACAGTTCAAACTCACCGCCTATCTGCCCCTGCCCCTGTTCGATCTCAGCGGCATCAACTGGTCCGCAGGCAGCGGCGTCGGCCAATGGCACTTCGGCAGCGGTGACACCAACCTGGGCAATATCATCAGTGTCACCAATGGGCCGGGCAACTCACTCATCTTCGACTTCGGTAGCTATGACACCAGTGATCTGAACGGCACCCGCATCGAAATACAGTTCACCCTCACCGTTGGCGATCAACCCTTTGCCGACCAGCGCGAGCTCGATGTGCTGGCCCAGTCGAGTCAGGTGACCACCCTCGACAAGACCCAGCTCAGCAGTTCGGACGTCACCGTCATTACCTCCATCGCCGAACCGGATCTCGCCATCGGCCACGGTGTCGTCTCATCGAACAACGGCACGGTGAGCGGTACCACGGGTAGCTGGCAGCAACCGGGCAGTGGCGGCATGCCCTTCACTGGCACAGTCACCGATATCAATGCGGTGAATGGCAATGTCAGTGGCATAGATGGCGGTGATGCCCTGCGCCTGGCGACCGCCATTGAAAACCGCGGTGGTGGCGGCGCCTTCGATGTCGTCACCAGCATCAATCTGCCCGCCGGCCTCTCCTTCCTGAATGGCACCCTGGCCGATGCCAATCTGAAGATCTACCGTGGAGATGGCACCCCGCTTGTACTGGGTACCGATTATCAGGTGAACGGCAACACCATCAGCTTCCTCGATGCGGGGGGGCAAGCCACCTTGCTGGCAGGACGCGATGGCACCGCTGCCGACCTGGCTGGCAGCAACCTGGTGATCATCACTTACGATGTGACGGTTGCCGACAACATCAATGCCAGCAGCACCCTGGAGACCAGCGCTGTGCTGAGCAACTATGCCAGCATTGATAACGGTGATGACTTCACCCCCACCGACTTGACGGAGACGGCAAGCGAGCAAGTCGCTGCCCCCACCATCAGCATCGATTTCACCGGCGGCAATGCAGGCAACGCCTCCAGCGCGGGCCATACCTCGGGCGCCAATCTGGTGATTGGCGAGAGCATGGGCTACGACATAGTGGTGACCCTGCCCGAAGGCAGCACCCAGCAGCTCAACATTGACAACCTCATTCCGCCCGGCTTCAAGCTCGATACCAGCTACAACGGCGGCAAGGGTTATGACCTGATCCTCACCGGATTTGGCGGCTCGGTCAGTGACCCTCTCCTCAGTGGAATAGGGGGGACTATCGGCAGTAACGGTGTCGATGCCCGTTTCAGCTTCAGTGTCAGCGGCGCCAATGCCGATGACAACGCAGGGAACAACAGCTTCACCATCAGGGTCAGGCTCATCGCCGATAACGTGCTCAGCAATCAGGACGGCACCACCCTCAGCAATGGCGCCGTCCTGCACTATCAGGATCCCGATGGCGACCTAGCCGGTGGTGCGGCACTGGTGCGAGACATCACTGCGACCCCGGCCCCCAATGCCATTATTCAGGAACCCAAGCTCACCGTCAGCCAGGACCTGCTGATCACGCCGCCGCCCTATGGCTTCCAGCAAGGGGACGGCGTCAGTGTCAAGATAGTGATCAGCAACAATGGGCCTCTGGATGCCTTCGACATCCGCTTGAGCGATCTGCTGCCCAGCCAGCTCAGCAACTACAGCCTGGACTCGGTCATCTATGATGGCGTCGATGTCAGCAGCCAGTTCGAGATAGTGGGCGGCCAATTGCAGACCAAGGCCAATGCCAATCTCGATATCGCCGTGGGCAAGCAACTGACCCTGGTGATCAACGGGGTAGTCAATGCCAGCGCCACCAACTTGGCCCAGCTTCCCAACCAGGTCGAAGTCCAATGGACCAGCCTCGATGGCAGTGTCGGCACCAGCGCCGACCCCGCCGGTGAGCGGACCGGCGCCGATGGTGTACCGGGTAGTGACGTGCTCAATGACTATCGAGCCGTCAGCCAGGGGCTGATCCCCATCGCCAGCGGCATCTTTATCTCCCGGGTGGGTGGTGTCACCGAAACCGGCGGTGGTGCCACCAATGCCAGCCATGAACAGGTCACGGTCGGCGAGATCATCCGCTACAAGGTGGTGGCCCTGCTCCCGCAAGGGGAAAATGACAACTATGAATTGCGGATAAGCCTGCCCAAGGGGCTCAGCTTCATCGACAAGGATCAGGTGCGCCTCGCCCTCATCTCCAATGGCGGTCTGACCAGCAGCTTGAGCGGCACCGCCATCACGGGTGCCGATGTCACTGGCGACGAGACCAGCAGCGCCGCCCAGGCCATCTCCTCCACCCTGGCCAACGAGTTAGCCGGGCTGCTGGCCGCAGGCCAGATAGAGATAGTGACCGATGCCGATGGCAACCAGACCATTATCTTCCGGTTGGGCGACATCAGTAACCTCGATGCCGATCTCGATCAGGAAGGGATCGCCATCGAGTTCAACGTGCGGGTCGATAACAGCCTGGGCAACCAGGCTGGTACCCAGCTTGAGGTCAGCGCCAAGGATTATGTTGGTGTCGATCCCGACAACCTGGTGCAGCGCGGTATCAGCCAAGTGGTCTATCAGGACATCATTGAGCCTGGTTTTGCCAACCTCGACAAAGAGGTGATCGCCTTTAATCCCAACCCGGCAGGCAATACCGGCAGCGCCGTGGTGCAGATAAGCTTCGAGCAGAATGGGGGCATGACCGCCTTCGAGCCTCGCCTGACCGATGGCTTCCCCGGTGGCAGCAACTATGCCCTCAACAGCCTGATCATTGAGCTGGGCGGTACAACGTACACCTATGACAGCAGCGACAGCGGCAACAACTTTGGTCTGCCACCCGGCGTCACCATCAGTGTCACCCAAGGGGGCAGTTTTGCCGTCGACTTCTCTCAGTTGGATGCAGGGGCCAAGGTGACCTGGTCTATCAGGTCGACTTGCCAAACGGGGCGACCATTGCCGGCACCGATGCCAGCCTGAGCTGGTCCAGCCTGCCGGACAGCTTCACAACCTGGGGTGGCGACAACGTTGGCGTTGATGGTACCGCCAGCGGCGAGCGTACCGGCCAGGATGGTCAGGGCAATACCCTCAACAACTACGTGCTCACCAGCGCAGCCGGGCTAGGGATCATCAGCGGCACCCTCTGGAATGACACCGCCAGCGCCACCGGCAGCACCAGCCCCGATGGCCCGGGGCTTGCCAATCAGACGGTGACCCTGGTCTGGGGCGGCTTGGATAACGACTTGACCACCACTGGTGATAACCAGAGCTTTGTCACCACTACGGATGGCAGCGGCCACTTCTCATTCGGCATACTGCCTTCGGGCGTCTATCGCCTCGACGGACCGGCTGGCACCACCATCACCGATGCCAGCGCGGGCACCTTGCAGGTCCGCATCGACAGCGATGGTGGCGACCTGGGTCAGGTTGGCATAGCGCTCACCGAATCTGGGATAAACACTGGCCAGTATGAAGATGGGGCCAATATCGGTTATGTGGAACTCAACGATGCCCCCACCCTTGGCAACACCACCCCTGCCCAGAGCGTGGATGAGGATCTCGACCTGGCGCTGGTTGGCCTCTCGGTCGCCGACATAGATGCGGGCAGCGGCGCCCTGACCCTCACCCTGACAGTGGGTCATGGGGTGCTTTCTCTGGGCAGTGCAACTGGCCTGAGTGTCGTCACCAATAATGGCGGCGCCCAGCTGGTGCTGACCGGTAACTTGGCCGCCCTCAATGCCGCCCTGCTGACCCTCAACTACCGTGGCAATCAGGATTTCAACGGCACTGATACCCTCTCTGTCCTGGTCAATGACAATGGCCAGTTTGGTGACAAGCTCGATGGTGACGGCACTCCCGGCAACGCCGAGGATGCCCTGACTGCCACCACCAGCATCCTCATGACCATCAATCCGGTCAATGACACCCCCGTTGCCAACAACGACAGCGCCACCGCCATCGAGGCCGGTGGTACGGCCAACACAGTGCCTGGCAATGACCCTCAGGGAAATCTGATCAGCAATGACACCGATGTGGATATCGCCACCAATGGCGACATCTTGCACCTGGGACTGGTTGCCAGTGTGGCCACCGGCAACAGTGCCACCCCAAATTCGGTCGATAATCCCGTCACTGTTGAGGGCAAATACGGCACCCTCTATCTGTTGACCGGGGGCGGTTACCGTTATGTGGTCGACAACAGCAACCCAGAGGTGGAGGCCCTGCGGCTCAGTGGCGACACCCTGACCGAGCAGTTCGATTATCAACTGCTGGATATCGACGGTGCCAGCAGCCAGGCCAGTCTCATCATCACCATCCAGGGGGCCAACGATGCCCCTGTGGCCAGCGATGACATCGGCAGTGCCACCGAGCAGGGAGTCGGCCAGGCAGGCACCAATGCCACCGGCAATGTGCTGGGCAACGACAGTGACATCGATAGCGGGGACAGCAGCCACGTCAGCAAGGTGGCCCTGGGGCCGGACACCAATCTCAGCCAGATAACCGACGTGCCCGCAGACAGCACCAGCGCCAATGGCGCCGTGATCATCGGTCTGTACGGCACCCTGACCCTGGGTGCCGATGGCAGCTATCGCTACGTGATTGACAACAGCAATGCCACCGTCCAGGCACTGCGGGCAGGAGACACCCTCACCGAGACCTTCAGCTACAGAGCCACGGATCGTGGCAACCTCAATGATATCGCCGCCCTGGTCATCACCATCAATGGCACCAACGATGCCCCCGTGGCGGTGGATGATACGGGGTCGGCCGTCGAGGCGGGAGGGATCAACAATGCCACGCCGGGCAGCAATGCCAGCGGCAACGTGCTCGACAATGACACAGACCCGGATGCAAGCAACCTCGACGAGACCCAAGCCGTCAGCGCGGTGCGCACCGGTACCACCAGCGGCACGGGCACCGCTGGCACCCTGGGCAACCCGCTCAAGGGCACCTATGGCTGGCTCACCCTCAATGCCAACGGCAGTTATGACTATGAGATAGATAACAGCCTGGCGGCGGTGCAGGCTCTGCGCCTGTTGGGCAATACCCTGACAGACAGCTTTACCTATACCTTGATCGATGCCGCAGGCGCCACCAGCCAGGCCAACATCACCATCACCCTTCAGGGGGCCAACGATGCCCCCACCGCCATCGCCGATGCAGGCACCGCCATCGAGGCGGGCGGCCTCAACAATGGTACCGCTGGCAGCAATCCAGTCGGCAATGTGCTCGGCAACGACACGGATCCGGATCTCAATGGCGAGCAGCTCACCGTGACCGGCGTCAGCTTCGGTGCCAGCAACGTCGCCCCCGGCATAGCCCTCAACGGGCTCTATGGCACCCTCACCCTCAACGCGGATGGCAGTTATCGCTATGTGCTCGACAACAACAACGCGACCGTGCAGCAGCTCTTACCCGGAGATACCCTCACCGAACTGTTCGACTACCAGATAACGGATCTGGGCGGCCAGATCAGCGCCTCGACCCTGACCATCACCATTGAAGGGCGTAATGACAGCCCGGTAGCCGTCAATGATACCGGCACAGCCGTCGAGGCGGGAGGCATCAATAACGCCACCCTGGGCAGCAATGCCACCGGCAATGTGCTGGGCAACGACACCGACCCCGAGTCCGCCAACGTCGATGAGCGTCAGAGTGTCACGACAGTGAGCACCGGCAGTGGCACCGCGGGCACCCTGGGCAGTCCGCTCAGGGGCACCTACGGCTGGCTCACCCTCAACAGTGATGGCAACTACACCTATGAGGTCGATAACAGCCTGGCGACGGTGCAGGCCCTGCGCCTGTCGGGCAATACCCTGAGTGACGGTTTTAGCTACACCATGGTTGATGCCAATGGCGCCAGCAGTTCGGCCAGCATCACCATCACCATTCAGGGGGCCAATGATGCCCCCACTGCCGTCGCCGATGCAGGCACCGCCATCGAGGCAGGTGGCCTCAACAATGGTACCGCAGGTAGCAACCCAACCGGCAATGTGCTCAGCAACGACACGGATCCGGATCGCTACGGTGAGCAACCCACCGTCACCGGCGTCAGTTTCACTGGCAACAACGCCGCCCCCGGCACGGCCCTCAACGGGCTCTATGGCACCCTTACCCTCAACGCGGATGGCAGTTACAGCTATGTACTCGACAACAGCAATGCCGATGTGCAAAAGCTGCGGCCAGGGGAGACGCTCAGCGAGGTATTCGACTATCAGATGAGGGATCTGGCTGGCTTGGTCAGCGCGTCGACTCTGACCATCACCATTCAGGGCCGAAACGACACACCGGTGGCAGCCAATGATACCGGCACAGCCGTCGAGGCGGGGGGCGTCAACAACACCACCCCAGGCAGCAATGCCATCGGCAATGTGCTGAGCAACGACACTGACCCCGATTCGGCCAATAGCAGCGAGACGAAAACTGTCAATACAGTACGTACCGGTACCACCACGGGCGCGGGCACCACGGGAACGCTGGGCAACCAGCTCAGAGGCACCTATGGCTGGCTCACCCTCAACGCCAACGGCAGCTACACCTATGTGATCGACAACAGCCTGGCGGCGGTGCAAGCCCTGCGTACCAGCGCCGATATCCTGATAGACCGTTTCAGCTACAGCATGGGCGATGCCAGTGGTGTCACCAGCGCGGCCAATCTGACCATCCGCATCGAAGGGGCCAACGATGCCCCCCTGGCCCAGAACAATATCGGTATCGCCGTGGCCGACAATGGCGCAGGCAATGTCAGCAACCCCAGTGGCAATCTGCTCACCAATGACAGAGATGTCGATCAGGGGGACAGCCTTACCCTGACGGCAGGCCGCACCGGTGAAGAGCAGGCCGGTGGCAGCCTGGCCTCCGTCACTCAAGGCACCCCTCTGGTCTTGACCGGCCAGTACGGCACCCTGACGCTCTACCTCGACGGCCACTACCAATATGTGCTGGATATCAACAATGGCGATGTGCAAGGCCTGGCCCCCCTGCAGACCCTGAGAGACAACTTCACCTATCAGGCACAGGATCTCGCTGGCGGCGTCGACCTGGCCCAGCTCAGCATCATCATACGGGGACGCAACGATGCCCCCGTCGCCAACCCGGATCAGGCTCAGGTGATAGAGGCAGGTGGGCTCAATAACGGCCAGCCGGGTCTTGATCCCAGTGGCAACGTGCTTGGCAACGATACCGATCTGGAAGGGGATGCCCTGACGGTGACCGGGGTCCAGAACAGCAGTGGCCAGGGGGCAAGTCTCGGCACCGTATTGCATGGCCGCTATGGGGATCTGGTGATGAATGCCGATGGCAGCTGGCACTACAGCCTGGATAACAGCCTGGCCGAGGTGCAGGCTCTGCGCGGCCCCAATCAGACCCTGGTCGAGGTCTTCAGCTATCAGATTGAAGATATCTGGGGGGTCGGCAGCGCCAGCACCCTGACCCTGACCATTCGCGGCAGCAACGACACCCCCATCGCCGTCAATGACACCACCACCGCCATTGAAACCGGTGGCGTTCACAACACAGGCGCCGGTCTGGATCCCGCTGGCAATGTGCTGGACAACGATACCGATGTGGACAGCCAGGCCAATGGGGAAACCAAGGCGGTACTCACCGTCACCAGCGCCGCCGGTGTCAGCGTCAATGCGGGCCAGACTCTGCATGGGCGCTATGGTCAGCTGATCCTCAATAGCGACGGCAGCTATCAGTATCTGGTCGACAATGATAATCCCGAGGTCGAGGCGCTGCGCTCGGCCAACCAGACCCTCACCGAAGTGTTCAGCTACCGGATGCGTGACCAGGCAGGGGCCTTCTCGGAAGCGCGGCTGACCGTCGTCATCCAGGGTGCCAATGACAATCCCGTCGCCCAGGATGACAGCTCGCTCGCCAATGATCAGGTGCAACCCCCTCATACCTCGGGCAATGTGCTGCCCAACGACAGCGATGTCGATGCCAATGATCCCCTGCGGGTCACAGGGGTGCGCAGTGGCACCGAGAGCGGCAGTGGCCAGGCAGGTCAACTCGGCCAACCCCTGGCCGGTCGCTACGGCTGGCTCACCCTCAATGGGGATGGCAGTTACAGCTACACCATTGACCTGACCAACAGGGAAGTGCTGGCCGCCGCAGGTTTGGGACAGGTGCTGCAGGATGTGTTCACTTACACCCTGATTGATGGCAGCGATGCCACAGACCTGGCCCAGCGGGTGATCCATCTGGACATCTCCGCGCCCTACGTGCCGCCTCCCGAAAAAGGAGGGGTTGGCCCTCATCGGCTCGACAGGGAGATAGACAATGATCGGCAGACGGGGCTACCCGATATCACGCCAGCCATCTTCGTCACCCCAGAAGTGCAACGGGTCGGACTGGGGCTCGATGCCAGCGGCGATCGCTCCGACGGCAGCCAGCTGTTCTTCGGCATGCCCCCCGAGATCCGCAGCCAGAGCATCGGCCAGGGCCTTGGCCAGATAGAAGGCACCTTCGTCGGGCTGAGCGTGCAGGAGAGCGCCATGGCACAGGAGCTGGATCTGGCCAGCTTCCTCGGCCGCCATGGCCGGGTCGATCTCAATGCCGATTGCTTGCTCAGTGACGAATCGGTGTTTGCCCTGACGCCACAAGACATGAAGGCCCCCTCGTCCCAGGGCGAGCGGCCGACCAAAGCCAACAGCTTTACCAGACAACTACAAGAAGCCGCCGGGCGTTCCGCCCAGCCCAAAGGGGACAATCAGCCCTTTGTGACCAATTCAGGCGTTTGATTCTAAGGACAGATGATGCCAAGACACGCTCTTCGACCACTTACCCTCGCCTCCACCCTGCTGCTGGGCGCTTGTAGCGCCCTGCCGCCGGAGGTTTATACCCAGCAGGATAAACAAGACAGGATCCGCCTGGACCGAAAACTCATGTATGGCCAGCAAGAACCTGTCACTCATCCCATCACCTTCTACGAGGCGGCGGCCCGGGCGCTCAAATACAACCTGGACTATCGCCTCAAGCTGATGGAAGGCGCGCTGGCCTCGGATCTCCATGACCTCTCCAGCTATGAGATGCTGCCCCGAGTGGTCGCCTCGGCCGGTTACGCCAGCCGCAGCAATGAGTCGGGCGGCACCTCGATCGGCATCGAGGACGGGGAAGAGAGTCTGCGGGCCTCAACCTCTCAGGAGCGCTACCGCGACCTGAGTGGTTTGGGGCTGAGCTGGAGCCTGCTCGATTTTGGCGTGGCCTACTACCGCAGTCAGCAGAAGGGGGATCAGGTGATGATGGCCGAAGAGCGTCGTCGCAAGGTCTCCCAGAACGTGCTGCAGGATGTGCGCAGTGCCTACTGGCGCGCCCTCGGCGCCCAGCGGTTGCTGCCTCAGGTCGACAAGCTGATGACCCGCACCCAGATGGCCCTCGACTCGGCCCGTCAGGCCGAAACTCAGGGGTTGATGCCACGGCAAGAGGCATTGGCTTACCAACGAGCACTGATCGACTCCGTCTCCCTGCTCAACCAGCGTCGTCAGGATCTGGAGTTCGCCCGCGCCGAGCTCTCCGCCCTCATGTCCCTGCCCCCCGGCAGCGAGATGGTGCTGGCCGACGACCCCGAGCCCAGTCTGCCGATCCTGACCCAACGGGTTGATAATCTGGAGCAGATGGCCCTGGAGAACCGCCCCGAAATCATGGAAGAGTGGTATCGCAAGCGCGCCAACCAGCAAGACATCAAGATCGCCAAGGCGGAGCTGTGGCCCAACGTGGGGCTGAACTGGGGTTACAACTACGACTCAAACAAATATCTCTACAACAACCACTGGTCCGAGGCGGGGTTGCAGGTCTCCCTCAACCTGCTCAAGTTCCTGCAACTGCCCGCCATCTGGGGCATGGAAGAGTCGCAGGAAGCCACCGATGATGCACGCCGGGTCGCCCTCTCCATGGCGGTGCTGACCCAGGTCAGGGTCGGGGTGCTGCGCTATAACCTGGCCTCCCAGGAGGTCGCCTTCGCCGACGAGAGCCTGCGGGTCGATGAGAGCCTGCTCAGCTATGCCCAGGCCGCCAGTACCAGCCGTCAGGGTTCCGAACTCGAGGTGATCCGGGCCGAGGGGCGTTACCTGCTGTCGCGCTATCAGCGCGAGGCCGCCTACTCCCAAGCCCAGGCGGCCTGGGGCCGTCTCTACAACTCGGTCGGCCTGGATGTGCAACCGGATGAGATCGCCCAGAACGACATCAAGACCCTGTCTCATGCCATCGAAGTGACCATGAAGCGCCAGGCAAGCCAGGAACTGATTGGTACCAATAGAGGAGTTCCCTATGCCCTTGCACGCTAAGCCCGGGCGCCCATTCGGGCCCTGGCTGTGGTTGGCGCTCATGCTGCCCCTGACGGCCCAGGCCGAGAGTCCCACCCCGGCCACACCACCGCCCCTCAACCTGGGCGCGGCCCAGGATGATCCCAATGCGATCCGCATCCTGCTCGCCGCCGAGCTGGAGGCCACCCTCTCCAGCCAGATGAGCGGCACCCTGGGCGAACTCCAGGGACGGCTCGGCCAAACGGTGAAGAAGGGGGCCACCCTGGCCCGTTTCGACTGCCGGGAGGGAGAGGCGCAGGCCAGGGTCGCCCGCGCCGAATTGCAGATGGCTCGCCAGGATCTCAGTGCAAAAAAGAGCCTGCGCAAGCTTGATGCGGTCGGCGATCTCGAAGTCGCCATCGCCGCCACCGGGGTACAGCGGGCCGAGGGGGCCGATGCCCTGGCCCGTACCCGCAGCAGCTATTGCGACGTCAAGGCACCCTTTGCTGGCCGCATTGCCCAGGTACAGGCCAAGCCCTATCAGACCATGAGCGCCGGCACCCCGCTGTTCGACCTGGTCAGTGATGGCCCGCTCAAGGTAAGGCTCAACGTGCCCTCCCGCTTGCTACCCACCCTCAAGGAGGGCCAATCCCTCGAGGTCAGCGTGCTCGAGACGGGCAAAGCCTACCCGGCCAAGGTGAGCCGGATCAATGCCAGGGTCGATGCCGTGGCCCAGACCGTCGAGCTGGAGGCCAAATTGGAGGCATCCTATCCCGAGCTGGTCGCCGGCATGAGTGGCGTCGCCCGCCTGACCCAATGACGGAACGCCTCCCCTCTCCCCAGCTGCTGCTGGCCCTGACCGCGCTGCGGGACAGGGCCATGGCGGCGACCAGTCTCAACGCCCTCGCCTTCTCCATGGCCAATGACCTCTATCAGTTGTTGCCCTTCCATCAGGCCCTGGTCTTCGCCCACCACGGTCAGGCCCAGGAGCTGCTCTGCGTCTCGGGTTTGGCCCGCCCGAGCGAGGACTCGCCCTACCTTATCTGGCTGGAGCAGGCGAGCCGCTGGATCAATGAGCAGCTGGTCGACAGCGCACCGCGCTGGCTGGCAAGGGAGGCGCTCGACCTGCCCGAATCGCTGGCCGATGGCTGGAGTGAATGGTGGCCGGACGGCGTCTTGTGCATCCCCATCCAGCAGGCAGAGGGGACCAGGCTCGGCCTGGTCTGTCTGCTGCTCGAGGCTGAGCCGCCCGAAGCCCTGCTGACCCTGATGCAGGGGGTCTGGCAGACCTGGGCCTACTGCTGGCATAGCCTGACTCACAAGCCACGCCTGCTGGGTTGGCGCCCGAGTCGACGCCAACTGCTGCTGCTGGCCCTGGTGGCCGGGCTCATGCTGCTCATCCCTGTGAGACAGAGCGCCCTGGCACCGGCCGAGATAGTGTCGCGCCAGAGTCAGGTGATCAGCAGTCCGCTGGCGGGGGTCATTGCCGAGGTGGCGGTGCGTCCCAACCAGGCAGTCAGTGCCGGTACGCCGCTGTTTCGACTCGATGAGACCACCCTTCGCAACCGCGCCGAGGTGCTGACCCAGGAGGTCGCCGTCGCCGACGCCGAGCTGCTTGCCGCCAGCCAGCGCGCCTTCGACAATCCCCAGAGTCGGCGCGAGCTGACCCTGCTCAGCGGCCGCGCCCAGCAGAAACGGGCCGAGCTCAACGGCGTCCAGTTGCAGCTCGGTCGCAGCCAGGTTGTGGCCCCCGCCGCCGGGGTCGCCGTGTTCAGCGATGCCAATGACTGGCTCGGCAAGCCGGTGGTGACCGGGGAGCGCATCATGCAGCTGGCAGATCCCACCCGCCCCGCCATGCGCATCCATCTGCCGGTGGCCGATGCCATCGCCCTTGAGCCCGGCGCCGAGGTGGCGCTCTTCCTCACGGCTTACCCCTTGCAGCCCCTGCGCGGCAAGATACTGGAGACCAGCTATCAGGCGCAGACCAACGCCGAAGGGGTGGTTGCCTATCGCCTGCTGGCCAGCATAGAGGAAGCCCCCGCCCACGCCCGGCTTGGTCTGCACGGCACCGCCAAGCTCTATGGCGAGCGCGTGCTGCTCGGCTACTATCTGCTGCGCCGCCCCCTGGCCGCCCTGCGGGCCTGGAGCGGGCTCTGATGCTGGATCCCGCCGACTTCCCCCTGCCAGCCCTGCGTGACGATCTGCAGCTCTGTCCAACCGGCCGCAACCCGGATGGGGAACCGGCCTGGCTGATCCAGGACAAGGTCGTCAATCGCTTCTACCGTATCGGCTGGTTTGAGTTCGAATGCCTGGTTCGCTGGGCCGGACAGACCCCCCGCCGCTTGCAGCAGGCCATCGCCGCCGAGACGGCCCTGCACCCCGAGGTGGAACAGATATTGGGTTTTTGCCAGTTCCTAGAGCGCCACCAGCTGCTGCGCCCCAGTCCCCAAGCCGTGGAGCGACTGCGCCTGGCGAGCGAGGGCAAAGCCTGGCTCACCGGCCGCTGGTGGCTGCACCACTACCTCTTCTTCCGGGTGCCGCTGCTGCGCCCCCAGGCCCGGCTGCAAGCGCTGGCTAGCCGGCTCAGCTGGCTGTTCCACCCCCTCACCGGCTGGCTGGTAGTGGGCGCCAGTCTGCTTGGCATACTGCTGGTATTGCAGCAGTGGGATCAGTTCAGCCATGCGGTGGTGGAGTCGTTCTCCCTCGATGGACTGCTGAGCTTCGCCCTGGCGCTGGCCCTGGCCAAGACGCTCCATGAGATGGGCCACGCCCTGGTGGCGACGCGCCAGGGGGTCAGGGTTGCCCACATGGGAATAGCCTTCGTGGTGCTCTGGCCCATGCTCTATACCGACACCAGCGAGAGCTGGAAGCTGGCGCACTCCCGTCAGCGACTCGCCATCGCCAGTGCCGGCATACTGACCGAGCTGGCCCTTGCCGGGCTCGCCACCCTGGGCTGGGCCCTGTGCGCAGACGGGGCGCTGCGCAACGGCCTGCTCTATCTCGCCACCACCAGCTGGATACTGTCCCTCGCCCTCAACGCCAGCCCCTTCATGCGCTTCGATGGTTATTTCATCCTCTCGGATCTGCTCAACTTCCCGAACCTGCATGAACGGGCCTCGGCCCTGGCCCGGGTCGCCATGCGCCGCCGTCTGCTCGGCCTGATGGAACCCTGGCCCGAGCCCTTCCCCGCATCCAAACGCCGCCTGCTGATCATGTTCGCCATGGTGACCTGGCTCTATCGACTGGTGCTCTTCCTCGGTATCGCCGTCGCCGTCTATTTACTCTTCTTCAAGCTGCTCGGGATCCTCTTGTTCTGCGTCGAAATCAGCTGGTTCATCCTCCTGCCCGTCTGGCGGGAGCTCAAACATTGGTGGCAGGAGCGGGCCAAGGTCGCCCGGCCTCGTCGGCTCTGGCTCGGCCTTATCCTGATCACCCTGTTCACCCTGCTGGCCCTGCCCTGGCACAGCGAGATCAAGGGCAGCGGCGTGGCCCGTGCCGAGCGGCAGCTGCCGGTATTTACCCCTTTCCCCGCCCAGCTGGACGCCCTGCGACCCACAGGCCCGGTCAAGGCGGGGGAGCCGCTGCTGCAACTGGTGGATCCTGATCTGGCCTGGAAGGTGCAAAGCAATGAGCAGAGCATACAGAGCTACGGCGCTCGCCTGGGCGGCATGGTGGATGATCCCCTGGGGCTCAATGAGCAGACGGCGACGAAAGAGCGGCTGCGGGTGCAATACCGGGAGGCGAGTGCCACCCGCGCCGAAATTGCCCGGCTCAAGTTGCAGGCGCCCTTCGATGGCCTCTGGCTGGATGTGGATCCCCAATGGCAGCCGGGCCAGTGGCTCAACAGCGAGCAGGCGGTCGGCATACTGATCGATCCCGACCACTGGCAGCTCGATGCGTATGTGGCCGCCGACGATGTGGCCCGCCTGCAACTGGGCAGCCCGGTGCGCTTCTACCCGGACGGTGTCCCCACTCCCCTCTTGGGCACCCTGGTCGACATAGCCCCCACCCGGGCTGGCAAGATCAAGTATCCCATGCTCAGCTCCCACTTCGGCGGCCCCATCGCCACCAGCAATCAGGGGCAGGATCTGGTGCCCACTCAGACCCTGTTCCTGGTGCGCGTCCAGCTCAATCAGGCCCCCGCCAGCTTGCGCGAAACCCGGGGCAAGGTGGTGCTGAGCGGCAGCGAGCGCAGCCTGCTCGGCGAGGCGGCGACCCAGCTCGCCTCGGTGTTGCTACGGGAGAGCGGCTTCTAAGCCTCATCCCTTCCATCTGCCGACATAAATCGCAGACATAAAAAAAACCGGCCATAAGGCCGGTAAATACAGTTCAGGCTTTGTCAGGTGACAAACACACTCAGCGGGTGACTCGCTACTCCGCGTCCTGCGGACCTCACGGGTCTTGAATGCGTGGGTTCACTATAAGCCGCCGTGGCTTAATTGGGGCTGAATCAGAGCGCTATCCCCATGGCCTGACGCAGATAGGCCCCCGCCCCGAGCAGACCCGGTCCCTGATGGGTGATGAGGAAGACCGGGATCTCCTTGAGATAGGGCTTGAACCGCCCCTTGTCTTCGAAGGCCACCCGAAAACCCGAGGCGAGGAAGAACGCCTGGAAGCGCGGCACTATGCCGCCAGCAATATAGACGCCGCCGAATGTGCCCATGTTGAGCGCCAGATTGCCCGCGAAACGCCCCATCAAGACGCAGAACAGGCTAAGGGTGCGGCGGCAATCGAGGCAGTCACCCGCCAGCGCCCGCTCTGTGATGTCTTTTGGCGCCAACTCGGCAGGCTCGCGACCATCGGACTTGACCAGGCCGCGGTAGAGATTCACCAGCCCGGGACCTGAGAGGAAGCGCTCGGCCGAGACATGACCCAGCTCGGCGCGCATCACCTGCAACACCGCATCCTCTTCTTCCGTGTTGGCGGCAAAGTCCGTGTGCCCCCCCTCTCCCGGCAGGCTCAACCACTGTCCCGCCGCCTGCACAAGATGCGCGACCCCAAGGCCGGTGCCCGCACCATAGATGGCCACCGGCTTGCCAGCCTGAGCCTGGCCGCCACCGAGCTGGATCCTGTCATCTTCGCCAAGCACAGGCACGGCCATGGAGACGGCGGTGAAGTCATTGATCACCAGCAGACGAGCCAGTCCCAGGTCGGCCTGCATCTGGGCGATGGAGAACTCCCAACTGTGGTTGGTCATCGCCACCCAGTCGCCATTGACCGGGCAGGCGATGGCGATGCACGCCTCGCTCACCGGCACCTGATGTTCGGCGAGATAGAGGCGGATCACCGCCTCGAGGGAGGGGTGCTCCAATCCGGAATAGGTCTTGGGCAAGGTGATGGTGCCCGAGCTCAATTCACACAAGGCAAGCCTGGCGTTGGTGCCGCCCACATCGCCAACCAGGGCATGGGTATGCTGCATAATCACTCCTTCGTTCCTTCGTTAAGGGCCCGGCAGTGCTGACACCCGAGCTTATTATTTGGCTGGGATTCTACCCGAGGCGCTCCTTTGCGAGGGGAGTTGGACACCACAAACGTGCGCGGGCTCACAGTGTTGTTGCTTTGCAACATTTGTAAGCGGTTTCAAAGGGGTTCTGGAAATTTGTAACCAAAATAACGAAATAATTAGACATGAGTCATACTTTACAGGGCCGAGATTAGTGCCGATAAGCGCTTGTCTTGTATAGTCCTTGGTGTAATTGGAAACCTTTTTAGCCCTCTATTTAGTGCAAAGACACTGAAGCTAAATTACAAGAAAGCCTGGTGGTAATGATGAATACCCTCGATAAGATTACGAACAATCTGGAAAGTTTCAGTAAGTCGGAGCGCAAAGTCGCCGAGGTGATCCTCGCCTCTCCCCAGACGGCCATTCACTCCAGCATCGCCGCCCTCGCCAAGCTGGCCGATGTCAGCGAGCCCACGGTCAACCGCTTCTGTCGTCGTCTCGATACCAAGGGTTTCCCGGACTTCAAGCTGCACCTGGCCCAGAGCCTGGCCAATGGCACCCCCTATGTGAATCGCCACGTGGAGGCCGAAGATGGCCCCGAGATTTACACCGCCAAGATCTTCGAGTCCACCATGGCCTGTCTGGATGCGGCCAAGAACAGCCTGGATATCTCCGCCATCAATCGCTGCGTCGATATCCTGACCCAATCCAAGAAGATCAGTTTCTTCGGCCTGGGGGCCTCCTCCGCCGTGGCCCGGGATGCCCAGAACAAGTTTTTCCGCTTCAATATCCCGGTGGTGAGCTTCGATGACATCGTCATGATGCGCATGAGCTGCATCAACAGCAGCGAAGGGGATGTGGTGGTGCTCATCTCCCACACCGGTCGCACCAAGGCCCTGGTCGAGATCGCCGCCCTGGCCCGCGAGAATGACGCCACCGTCATCGGCATGACCGCCAAGGACTCTCCCCTGGCCCGGGAGTGCAACCTGGTGCTCTCCATGGATGTGCCGGAAGACACCGACGTCTACATGCCCATGGCATCGCGCATTGCCCAGCTCGCCCTGGTGGACGTGCTGGCCACCGGTTTTACCCTGCGCCGTGGCATGAAATTTCGCGAAAACCTGAAGAAGGTCAAAGAAGGTCTTCGCGAATCCCGCTTTGATACACCGCACTCTGCCTGAGTCGATGGGGGCCCTGCGCCCCCACTAGGTGTACCCGCCGCCATTCTGTAGTATTGTCATTTAGCAACAATATCCCCTCAGATGGCGTTTGGGCCTCTGCCCGCCGGGACAGTATTTCAAGTCATATCAACTTCAAACTGGAGTCTTTCATGCCAAGACGTACAAAGATTGTGACCACACTCGGTCCTGCTACCGACCGCGAAGGCATCCTCGAGGGGATCATCCGCGCCGGTGCCGACATGGTGCGAATGAATTTCTCTCACGGCAGTGCAGAAGACCATATCCAGCGGGCCGAACAGGTACGCGCCATCGCCGCCAAGCTGGGCCGCCATGTCGCCATCATGGGGGATCTGCAGGGGCCCAAGATCCGTGTCTCCACCTTTAAAGATGGCAAGATCTACCTGGCCATCGGCGACAGCTTCATCCTGGATGCCGCCCTCGGCAAGGGTGATGGTTGCCAGGAGCAGGTTGGTATCGACTACAAGAGCCTGCCCGATGACGTGGTGGCAGGCGATGTATTGCTGCTCGACGATGGTCGGGTACAGCTCAAGGTTGAGCGCGTGGCAGGCAGCCGCATCCACACCACGGTCACCGTGGCCGGCCCGCTCTCCAACAACAAGGGCATCAACAAACAGGGGGGTGGCCTCTCTGCCCCGGCCCTGACCGACAAAGACAAGGAAGACATCAAGACCGCCGCCCGCATGAACGTGGACTACCTGGCCGTCTCCTTCCCCCGCTGCGGCGATGACCTGCGCTATGCCCGCGAACTGGCCCGTGAGGCCGGCTCCAACGCCAAGATAGTCGCCAAGGTCGAGCGCGCCGAAACCGTCGCCACCGATGAGGCGATGGAAGACATCATCCTCGGCTCCGACGCCGTCATGGTGGCGCGGGGCGATCTCGGGGTCGAGATTGGCGATCCCGAGCTGGTCGGAGTACAGAAGAAGCTGATCCGTCACTCCCGTCGCCTCAATCGCATCGTCATCACCGCCACCCAGATGATGGAATCCATGATCAACGCCCCGCTGCCGACCCGCGCCGAGGTGATGGACGTGGCCAACGCCGTGCTCGATGGCACAGATGCCGTCATGCTCTCCGCCGAGACCGCCGCCGGCCAGTTCCCCATCGAGACGGTCACCTCCATGGCCAGCGTCTGCGTGGGCGCCGAGAAGCATCCCAGCATCAATGTCTCCAACCATCGCATGAACTACACCTTCACCTCGGTGGAAGAGGCGGTGGCCATGTCGACCATGTATGCCGCCAACCACCTGGAAGGGGTGCAGGCCATCGTCGCGCTGACCGAGTCGGGCACCACACCGCTGTTGATGTCGCGCATCAGCTCCGGCCTGCCAATCTTCGCCATGTCTCCCCACGCCAAGACCCTCTCCTGGACCAATCTCTACCGCGGCGTCACCCCGGTACTGTTCGATGCCGATGAGAGCCGCCCCGTCTACGAGGTGTGCCGCGAGGCCCTGGAAGTGCTCAAGGCCAAGGGACTGCTCAAGAGCGGCGACATGGTGTTGCTGACCCATGGCGACAAGATGGAAACCGTGGGCAGTACCAACACCTGCAAGGTGATGATGGTCGAATAATTGCCGCCATCATGATGAAAAACGGCTCCCGCGGGAGCCGTTTTTGTGGCTGCCAGCCAGCAAACCGAGACCTCAAAAGAGAGCACCTCAACTGCCGCGATAGAGTTCGACCTTGTCGCCATCGCTCAGGGTCCCGGCACCGCGCACCACGACCCTGTCCCCCTGTTTAAGATCGCCACTGATGGCGACCTGGTGCTCGTCGCCAAACAAGATGGTGACCGGCACCCGACTCACCGTCAGGGCACCCCCCTCCCCCAAGACCCGATAGACCACGCTGCCCTGGGTATTGAGCACCAGGGCATCCCGGGGCAGCAACATGGTCTGCTGCTCCCCCATGGGCAGCGCGACCCGTACCGGCGCCCCTATGATGTAGTGGCCCTGACTCGGCTTGAGCCGCAGCTCGATGAGCCGGGAGCTGGGATCGGCGCTCGCCGCCCGCTGGTAATAGGTCGCCTCGCCCCGCAGCGCCCCTCCCTCGACCTTGAGCGTCGTCTGGGGGGCCAGACGCAGGGCCCAGTCGATGGGGGCCTGCAACCGGATATCCGGGGCATCCGGGTTGACCAGCTCCAGCGCCCTCTCCCCCGCATCCACGTGCTCACCTGGCTGAATGAAGTGACTGTTGACCACCCCGGCAAAGGGGGCATAAATATGGCTGCGGCGGATCTGCTCCTCTATCTGGCGCGCCGCTATGCTCGCCAGCTGCAACGCCAAATTGGCCTGTTCCACCTCGAGTCGCGCCTTGTCGAACTGGCTGAGGGAGGCATTGTTCTGCTTGCGCAGCTTGTCTTGGCGCTCGAACTCCGCCTTGGCAAAACGCAGGCTGCTGGCCCACTTGGCCTGCTCGGCGCGGGCCTGCTCGAGGGAGAGACGCAGCGCCGCGGCGTCGAGGCGCAGCAACTCCTGCCCCGCCTCAACCCGGCTGCCAAAGTCGGCTATCCACTCGACCCGACCACTGAACTCGGCGCTGAGTTCCGCCTGCTGACGGCTCGCGACAGTGCCGCTGACCCAAAGACTGGCTCCGGCCTCCCCTTGTGTCACCTCGGCCAGGGTGACCGACTTTGCCCAGAGTGGCAGGCTGGCCATCAGGACCAGCCCGGCAATGATCTTGTTCACATTCCTCTCCTTATCCATGGATCCGAGTCTCATCATGTCCAACCTCGCATCAGGCCCGCTGACGCAGCGCAACCCTGACCGGCGTCTGCTCTCCCAGTCGCAGGAAGGCAGGCAGCAATATCAACGTAAACAAGGTACTGCAACTCATGCCGCCGACGATGACGGTGGCCAGCCCCCGATAAATTTCACTGCCCGCACTCGGGCTCAGCATCAGGGGCAACATGCCGAAGATGCTGGTCAGGCTGGTCATGGCGATAGGGCGCATCCGGCTCTGCAGCGCATCCGCCACCGCCGCACCGCGATCCAATCCCTCACGCTCGGCCGTGCGGGTCTGGTGCACCAGCAAGATGGCATTGTTGACCACCAGCCCCAGCAGGATGACGAAGCCGATGAGGGTGAGCAGATCCATCGGCAACGGTACCACCAGCCCGCTCAGCTTGAGGGCCACCACGCCACCAACGGTGGCGAGCGGCAGGGTCAGCAGCACCAGCAAAGCATCCCTGACCGAGGCAAACAGCCCCCAGAGCAGCACCAGCAGTATCACCAGCGCAAACAGAAAGATGCTGCCCAGGTTGCCGAGGGCCTGTTGCAGGCTGTCGGCATTGCCCACTATCCGCAACTCGCCCCCGGCCGGCAGCTCGGGCCGGATACGGGCGAAGCTCTTGCCCTTGAGGGTATCGAGCACCTGCTCCATGCTCATCCCCTCCGGTGGGGTGATATGCAGGCTCAGGCTACGACGACCGTCGGCACGAAAGATGCCGGAGGGACCCATGTCATGGTCAACCTTCAGCAGCTCCCCCAGGGGGACTATGCCCCCCCTGGGGGTGGCCAGGGGCACCGCTTTCAGATCGTCCGGATTGCCCGAGGTCTGCCCCATCAGCAGGATGTCGAAACGCTCATCCCCATCAAAATACTCGCCGACCCGCAGGCCATCTCCGAAGGTCTGGATGATGGTCGGCATGGGGCCGCGATCCCAACCCACCTCGGCGAGGCGCCGGTCTTGCGGCACCAGCCGCAGCTCGGGGGCCGTGAAATCCAGGGAGGGCTCGGGTCGCACCTGGGCGCCCGGCAAGTCTTGTTTGACTATCTCCATGGCCGTGCGCGCCGCCCGATAGAGTGCAGGCAGGGATCCGCCCTGGAGCAACAGCTCGACCCCGTTCTCGCTGTCGAAGCCGCCAAACAGCGAGCCCTGGCCACCGAAGGCCCGGGTATCGGGAATGCCCTGCAGCAGATCCTTCATCAGCAGGGTTTCCAGCTCCTTGATGCGATCATCGTCCCTGGCCCGCACCCCAATCTGGGCCCCACCCGGGTAGCGCATGATGTAGTAGTTCTTGAGCGCCGGTTCCTTGACTCCTCTCATGTAAGGGTCGAGACGGGCGATCAGGGTATCGATCACCTCCTCGCGCTGGGCCTTGAGATTGACGCCGGGGGTAAAACTCATCCAGACATCGATGGCGTCACGCTTCACATCCGGCAGGTAGTTCATCTTGGGCAGCAGGGCCCAGGTCGCCAGCACAGGCAGGCTCATCATGGTAAGGATGATGACCCAGCGCCGCGTCGGGGTGCGCGTCCAGTGGATGATGCGCATCGTGGCCCTGTGCCAATGGCCTGCATAGGGATCTGTCAATCGGTCTTGCCCCATCCAACGCGAGGCCACGGCCGGCAGCACGGAGACCGCCACCAGCATGGAGACGGTCACGGCGCAGGCAATGGTCAGCGCCAGATCCGCAAACAGCTGGCCTTCGACATCATTGAGCAGCAAGACCGGCAGGAAGATGGCGACTGTGGTCAGGGTCGAGGCCACCAGCGCCGCCCACACCTGGCGGGTGCCCGCCAGCGCTGCTCCCGCCTTGTCGATGTCCCCCCGCTCATGGCGCCGGTAGATACTCTCCAGCACCACAATGGCGGCATCGAGCACCATGCCCACCGCGAAGGCTATCCCGGCCAGAGAGATGACGTTGAGGGTCCTGTCCATCAGCTTGAGCAGGCAGAGGGTCAACATGATGCTGATGGGAATGGCGAGGGCTATCATCAGGGTCGCCTTGAGCTGGCGCAGAAAGACCCAGAGGATGGCGCAGGAGAGCAGTACCCCCAGCCCCAGGTTGGCGGTGACCATGTGGATGGCGCGATTGATATAGAGGGAGGCATCGAATGATTGCTCCATGTGCAGCCCGGCGGGTTCGAGCACCTCGCGGTTGAGATCCGCCACCCTGGCCTTGATCGCCTCAAGGGCCGCCAGGGCATTGGCACCATTCTCCTTGAAGATCTGGGCTGAAATAGCCTGGTTGCCGTTCTGGATCCGCAGCACGGGGGACGCCTCCCGGGTCAGCCGCACCTCGGCCACATCACGCAGGTAAATGGGCAGGCCATCGCGCCAGTCCACCACCTTGTCCCCCAGGGTCTCGACATCGTAGCGACCCGCGAAGCGCAGCTTGTATTCCCAGCGTCCTATGTCCAGGGTACCGGCGGAGACGTCCCAGCCGGTCGCTGCCCGGCTCGCCAGCACGGGGATCTCCACCCCCAGCTCGGCGGCGCGATAGGGGTCGAAGCGGATCTGGAGCTGGCGGGCATTGATGCCGTCTATCTCCACGGTAGAGACCCCGGGGATACGCTCCAGCTCGGGCTTGACCCTGGATTCGATCAGCGGCTGCTGATCATCGATGGTTCCCTTGGCCCCCGGCAGTTGCTGAATGAAGAAGAAGGTGAGGGTGTCGTTGCTGCTGTAGTTGTTGAGATAGGGGCCATCTATGTTGTCCGGCAGACCGGAGACCCGGTTCAGGCGGGAGATGATCTCCAGCTGAACCCGCTGCATGTCGGTGCCGATGGCAAACTCCAGATCCATCTCGACGAAACCGGGGTAACTGTTGCTGGTCAGGCTCTTGAGGCCCTGCACCCCTTGCAGCTCCTGCTCGATGGGATCGGTTATCTCGGACTCCATCTCCTGGGGCGAGGCCGAGCGCCAGGAGACAGAGATGTTGAGATGGGGCCTGTCTATGTCGGGAAATAGCTGTACCGGCAGGCTGCGAATACTGAGCAGTCCTGCCAAAAAGATGAGCACGACCGAGACCGCCACCCAAATGGGGCGTTCGATCGCCGTCTTGGCGAGATTCATTTCATCTTCCCTGATTTTGTTGTTATCGACCCGCTCCGCGGGCCTGCTTCCTGCCCCAAGGGTTAGGGGGCAAATCATTAAACTGGAAATCCAATTAATTGTAAATGCTCGAAATACCAACAAAAAAACCGGCCATCAAGGCCGGTTGAAACAGTAGGAAAAGATCTTATGCCGCGTCGTCGACCCGGGCTGCCTGCCCCATGGACTCGAGTTCACCGGGGGCAAAGTTGTCAACCTGGATGGCCTCGTAACGCAGGGCATCGGCGGCCAGCAACTGGTCGGCCTCAGCCTGGGTCAGAATGGACTGGGCCAGGGCCGAACTCACCAGATCGGCGATCGCCAGCTTGCGAGGCAGACGCTTCTCTTTCTGAGCCTGGGCGATCTTCTTCTCCAGGGGTTGTACCGCTACCATGGCCAGGAAGGCACGCTCCATCTGACCGACGGCATCCTGCTCATCCTTGCCTACGTAGCACAAGGCGGTGAGGCGATCCCGGAACTCGCCCGGCTTCATCATGGCCTGGCAGATTGAGTGGCAACGGTCATCGGCGGGCATCTGATAATGAATGCCGAACGGGAAGACCACCCGCTTGAGCAGGGCGCCGACGACCTTGTTCGGGAAGTTCTGGAAGAAGCCATCAAATGCCTTGCCGATAAGGTGCAAGTTACGCTCCAGGGCATACTGGACGAAGGGCAGATCCGATACCATGCGCCCCTGATCCTCATAATGCTTGAGGGTCGAGGAGGCCAGGTAGAGGTGGCTCAACACATCCCCCAGGCGGGCCGAGATCATCTCCTTGCGCTTGAGATCGCCACCCAGCATCAACATGGAGATGTCGGCACAGAGGGCCAGCCCCTTGCTCATGCGCGACAGCTGCTGATAATAGCGCGCCGTCTCGCCACCCACGGGAGCACTGTTGAAGCGACCTAGGGTCAACCCCTGACCGAGGGCACCGAAGAAGTTGCCCGCCCCGAAGGCCAGATGCTTCATCAGCAGGCCATCGAATTTCTCGAGACCACGTTCGCTATCTGGATCCGCCGCCGCTTCCATCTCGCCGAAGACATAGGGGTGGCAGCGCGTGGCGCCCTGACCGAAGATCATCAGGTTGCGGGTCAGTATGTTGGCCCCCTCCACCGTGATGGCGACCGGTATGCCCATGTAGGCGTAACCCGTGTAGTTCTTCGGACCGAGCTGGATGGCACGGCCGGCATGGATGTCCATGGAGTCATCCATGATCTGGCGCGCCATCTCCGTCATGTGGTACTTGGAAATGGCGGTGACGATGGCCGGAGCCTGCCCCAGATCCAGTGAACCGGCGGTCATGCGACGGGCCCCTTCCAGTTGATAGGTCAGGCCGCCGATGCGCGCCATGGCCTCTTGTACCCCTTCGAACTTGCCGATGGACATGCCGAACTGCTTGCGCACATAGGCGTAGGCACTGACGGTGCGGCTCGCCATGTGACCGCAGGCGGTGCCCAGGGCTGGCAAGGAGATGCCACGCCCGGCGGAGAGACACTCGACCAGCATGCGCCAGCCGCGGCCCGCGTAATCCTGCCCGCCGATGATCCAGTCAATGGGGATGAACACATCTTTGCCGAAGGTGGGGCCATTGAGGAACGCCAGCCCCATGGGGTAGTGGCGATCGCCGACTCGCACCCCGGGATGACTGGTCGGGATCAGGGCGCAGGTGATGCCCAGCTCTTCTTTGTCACCCAGCAGTTTTTCCGGATCGTAGAGCTTGAACGCCAGCCCCAGCACGGTGGCGCGCGGTGCCAGTGTGATGTAACGCTTGTTCCAGTTGAGGCGAATACCGAGCACTTCCTCACCCTTGTAGAGCCCCTTGCAGATGATCCCCTTGTCCGGGATGGCACCGGCATCGGAGCCGGCTTCCGGTCCGGTCAGGGCGAAGCAGGGCACGTCTTTGCCATTGGCCAGACTCGGCAGCCAGAAGTCCTTCTGGGCCTGGGTGCCGTAGTGCATCAACAGCTCGCCCGGCCCCAGGGAGTTGGGCACCATGACGGTGACCGCCACGCTCAAGCTCTTGGTGGCGATACGGGTGACTATGGTGGAGTTGGCAATGGCCGAAAACTCGCGACCGCCGTAGGATCTTGGGATGATGAGCGCGAAGAACCCCTCCTTCTTCAGATAATCCCAGACCGCCTCGGGCAGATCCTTGGTTTCGTTGACTATCTTGAAGTCGTCAATCATGGCGAGCAGGGTCTCGACCTGATTGTCGATGAAGCTCTGCTCATCGGCATTCAGGGTCGGCTTGCCGTAGCCATGCAGTTTCTTCCAGTCCGGGTTGCCACGAAACAACTCGCCATCCCACCAGACGGAGCCCGCTTCCATGGCCTCGCGTTCGGTGGCCGACAGCGGCGGTAATATCTTCTTGAAGATGCCAAAGACCGGACGGGTCACCAGCTTCTTACGGATAGCCGGGACGCCGAGCACTACCGCAACGGCCACCAGCAGCAGGACAAGCAATGTGATCATGGTTCAGTTCCCTCTCTTTCACAGTTCCGTTAACTTATTGTTTTGATTAGACAGCCAGGGATAACCTGGTCGACTCCACGGGCGCACCGACACCGGCAGCCAGGTAAGGAATAACGTTGCGCACCAGCGCTTCCACATCGAGGCGCTGACCAAAATCGGCCTGAGCTATGTCGCGCAGGGCATCGGCAGAGGCCATGGTGAAGACCACGGTGCCCAGGGTGAAGTGCAGTCGCCAGAACAAGTCTGCCGGGGTCAGCTCGGGATTGGCCTTTGAAATCGCCAGGGTGATCCTTTGCAGCACGTCGCCATAGTGAGTGGTAATGAAGCGGCGAAGGTGACCCTGGCTATCGATATAGCCACGGCCCAGCAACTGCATGAAAATCGCCGGCCCCTGAGGACGTATCGCAACCAGCTTCATCAAGGGACTGACGAAGCTCTCAAACACCGGCAGCAGGGTGAGCTCATCCTGCTCCATCAAGGCTCTCAGCCTGGCATCCAGCTCTGGCATAAACAGGGAGAGATAGCGGTCCAGCACCGCCTGGATCAGTTCCTTCTTGGAGCCGAAGTGATAGTTCACCGAGGCCAGATTGACGTCGGCCTCACTGGTGATCAGACGCAAAGAGGTATCAGCGAATCCCCGCTCGGCAAACAACACCTCGGCAGCATCGAGAATACGGTTCTTGGTATCAATCTTGCTCACAGCACACCTCACTTAAACGAATGTTTAAAAAGTACGTTTCACGGCCTGAGGTGTCAAGAGAATGTGAATGGAGGTTAGGGAAATGTTTTATTAAAAAACTTTGAACTTTGACCAAAGAACGCACTCTATATCTATGCCACTGCAATTAAACATTAAGTCTCGCCCAACCAGCCCCGTGCTGATTGGGCATTTTTTTATGGTGCAGCCCATGGGTCAGTGGCAACGACTGGCTTGAAAGGGAAAAGAAAGATAAAAAAACCGCCGCAGAGCGACGGTGGGGAAAGGGAGGTTGCGTCGTCCTGACCCAACCCATCGATGGAAGTTCAGGCTGCACATCGATGGTCACATGCTACCCAATAGTCTTGGGCAAACTTTGTCAGAGTGACGAGCATTTGTGACAAAGTATGACAGGCCCTCATCGTGGCCCCATACCGCTCTTTTTGCTATGCTGGCGCTCCACCACCCGGCTCTGAACATCGAGGGGAACGCCATGAAGTACACAGTCGACACCCATACCCACACGGTCGCCAGCACCCACGCCTACAGCACCATTCACGATTACCTGCCCATTGCCAAGGCCAAGGGGATCAAGCTGTTCGCCACCACGGATCATGGCCCGGATATGGCCGATGCCCCTCACTTCTGGCACTTCGTGAACCTGCATGTATTACCACGGGTCGTAGACGGAGTCGGCATACTGAGAGGCATAGAGGCCAACATCAAGAATCTGGACGGAGAGATAGATTTCCCCGAGCGCTACGAATCCCGACTCGACATGATCATGGCCGGCTTCCATGAGCCCGTGTTTCCCCCGTGCGATCGGGCGACCCATACCCAGGCGATGATCAATGCCATCAAGAGCGGTCGGGTCGACATGATAAGTCACCCGGGCAACCCCGCTTTCCCCATCGACATCCAGGCCGTGGTAAAGGCCGCCGCCGAATACAGGGTCGCGCTGGAGGTCAACAACTCCTCCTTTAGCCACTCCCGGGCTGGCAGTGAAGATAACTGTCGCGCCATCGTAGAAGCCGCGCGGGATCTGGGAGCCTATCTCACCTTCGGCTCCGACTCCCATGTCGCCTTCAGCGTCGGCGACTTTGAGCATTGCCAGCGCCTGGTGACCGAAACGGGCTTCCCCGAGGAGCGGATCCTGGCGCGCTCCCCTCGTGCCCTGCTCAGTTTCCTCGAGAGCCGTGGCCGGGCCCACATACCGGAATTTGCCGATCTCTGAACAAGCAGTCAGTCACCATCGGCTAACACCATGAGCAGGCTTGAAAAACGGACATTCCTCGATTGACTTGCCAATCCGTTTTTCGGAATCTAGGGTCAAGCCGGTATAGCTCAGCTGGTAGAGCAGCGCATTCGTAATGCGAAGGTCGTAGGTTCGACTCCTATTACCGGCACCAATAAAAACAGTAACTTATGATTTCATCATGCCAGACAAATTATAGATCTTCGTCCTGGGTACCACATGGGGTACCACATTTGGCACGAGGTAGGCACCAACCTTACTTCCGAAGGTACTTCCTAACGGCGAGTGCAACACTATCTCAATGTATTCTCTTAGTCGGGTAAAGCTGTGTTCATGAAGGAAAGTGTTACAGCACCAAAACGACCCATATGACACCAAGTCACTTTTGGCGGCTAAGACATCAAGGGTGATAAAACATGTTGTTCTCTACGGCACGAACTAAGCCACAACAACTAAATATTTGAAAATAAAGGCATTTTAATTTTTATGAAAGTGCCTTTTTCGTTTTGAACCCACACCTACCAGACTAGGCATCATTGTTGATGACTCAACTCGTGCTAGCCTGATAAACAGCCTTGGCCCCATAACTGTACCTATCCTCCTCATGTCGTCTAATGCAAGAGAGGGCCGCTGGCCCTCTCTTGCTATCTGCTTATTAATTAATACAAACAGCACTGTTTGTACTTCTTCCCGCTGCCACAGGGGCAAGGTTCATTACGGCCCACCTTGATCGAGGCTACTACGGGCTGCGGGCGTACCCACTTGGATGGGGATCGCTGGACCATCCGCGAGACCAAAAGCGGGCGGCCACACCTAGTGGCCTTGTCACCGCTGCTCAGGACATAATCAGAGAGCAGAGGATGCTCTCATCGCCCAGCCGTCCCTATGTATTAATGAGTCGACCACAAAACTGGCCATGCCATCACGGGTGATGCAGTGACGCGCACCCTTGACCGGTTGCAAAAGCGCAAGCTAGCTGAGTTGGAGCCTTTCAGCATTCACGACCTTAGGCGCAGTGTTGCAGACTGTTGTGGTATTGAGCTTGGCGCAGGGCCGTTGGAAATCGAACATATGCTAAATCACCAGATCAGCGACAAGCTGCGGCGAACCTATCAGGCCGGATCGCTACGCAATCCAGATAAACTTCGGATGCTATTTCTGCGCTGGGGTTAATTAGTTCAACCGCACATTGCTAAGCCTGATATTGAACAGCCCACGGCTTTGGCCAGTAATGTCATCAAAGGGAACTTTGGTAGAGGTTAAGCTCTTAGAGGGGATGGAACAAAATGGGTGATGTTGGCTTAACGGTGTAACCTTTCGCTGTCAGTTTATCCTAGGTGCCCAGTATTAAGGGGTTGTGCCAATATTTCGGCATAAGTGCTGGCGCTGGTGGGAGGACGCACTCTGGAATCACATCATTGTAGCGGGGGTGAGCACGGTGTCATTTGTCGAACGTAGGCCCCCCCCCTCTTTCTTACTTTCGCTGATGTGCGGTAAACTGAAGAGATTCAGTCACATCAGTCAGAGATTAGTCCATGCACTCTCCAACGGGCGCGGACAAAACTCTCAAAGGTGTAGCCTTTCTGGAGCGGCAATTTATCGGCGTGATCGCACACGATGATCTGCGGCATGACACCGGTATCTTTGAAAGTGTCATCGCAAAATTTTGCCAAGGTGGTAAACATCTTCGAAACGGCGTCGACATCCTCGTCGACCGTCTTATTGGTCTTTCTGTCCCCACGCAGTTCATTTGCCTTGAACGCCTCAGCATCATCTGTCGAGGGGAAGTACACCTGTGTCGGCTGATCAAGGAACAGGATGGGGGGCACCTTACACTTTTCGTGCGCCGCAAACTGGTAGTGCAGTGCCATGAATAAGGTCAAATGCGAGTACAACCAATTGGCGCCACTGCCCATCGAGCGCAGGAACACTTTTTTAGCATGACCACCAGCTAGTTGTTTTTCGTGCCAGAGGTCAAACGTTTCGACATCAAATTTCAACGAGCCATTTTTGTAAGTGTCTTCGAAGTCGAAGCTTATCCCAATGTCCTTCATTTTTTTATTGATATCGTTTTGCAGTGCCCACAACTTTGACGCAACGTCATATTGGGCCATCTGTCCGTCGAGCTCTACCACTTTCTTCTCCCAATAGTCCACCATCCCTTTGGCCTCGGATGGAGGATTCTCGATGCGCTTCTCAATGGCGAGCTCCAGCTTGATCTTCGCCTTTTGAGCTGCTGCATCGACAGACTTCGATTTCGCCAACCGGTCAGCTTCATCATCTAGAGGCTTCAGCGCCTTCTCCACAAGCGCAAGCTCTTTGCGCAGCTCTTTGAGCTCTTTGTCGATCACTCTGCGTTCTTCACCAAAACCTTCTCGTGCGTAGGTTGACACCTTGAGCTCATCGTTCAGCCAGTGGATTGCTGCCGACAACTTATTAGCTTCATCCTCAGCTACGTCCGATTGCGACGCACAAACGGGACAGGCCGCGTGTTCTAGATTTGTGGTCGTGGGGATGGGCAGTGATGTCAACGACTCTGCAAATCCGGACGCTTGTTCTGTTGATACCTTCAGCAGGTAGCGCGTGTTCATAGCCTTCTGGATACTGGACATCAGAGCTGCTTTTTTGTCCCGCAATTCAGCTCTCCTGGTTTCAAAAGCACTGGAAAGCCCATCAACCCTGACCGATTTGCCGGTTAGGCGGCTTAATGCTGGCTTGGGGTTCATCCAGATCTCATCGGGTGTGAGTTCGGT
Source organism: Aeromonas rivuli (assembly GCF_000820045.1). GTDB lineage: Bacteria > Pseudomonadota > Gammaproteobacteria > Enterobacterales > Aeromonadaceae > Aeromonas > Aeromonas rivuli. The sequence continues at coordinate 78,280 of NZ_CDBJ01000027.1, forward strand.
CAACGGGAGGCCGGCCAGTGCCTCATACTCCTTTAAGAAGGTTGAAAAGTCGGTGAGGTAATCTTCCTTGATCTTGTCCTGCTTCGGTATCTGCGCCTGAGCGCGTTTGAGTTCATACATGGCTTCGGTGCGAAGCTTGGCGAGGTCGAAGTAATCCTCTCTGACAATATCCATGAAGATTTTGAAGTGCTCAATGGCCTGGTCACGTTTACGTTTTTCTTCAAACCGGTAGAAAATCGCATGCCGGTTGGCCACCAAATTCTGGTGCTGCAACATGAAAGACGCGAAGCTACGTACAGAGGGCGTTGCGCTCCACTTGCCGGTGATCTCTTTGTGCAGCGGATCAACATCGATATTCTCAAGTGTGACCGCGAAATAACGCCCGAGGCTCTTGATGAAGTCAGCCTTGTGCTGGAAGAAATGCGGCGAAAAGAAAGTGTTAACGTTCTCAATGAGTTGAAGCGTGTTGGCCACCTCAAGCCCTGAGAGCTCACGCAGGAAGCAACGGTTGCTAGCTGCAACACGACCGATAACGATCGAAATGGTCGGGAAGCGCAGTACGGTGAAAAACAGCTTCGCGCGCTCGGTGATAATGCCTTCCGGGATCGTGTCCTCGGAGCTTCCGAGGCAGTAATCAAAAATATCGAGGATCGCGCTTTTTCCTTTGGAGGACTTACCAGTCACGATGTTGAGACCTGGCTCAAAGGGGACGGCATGGACTTCATCATCCTTATCAACGACGCCTATATATTTTACGTAACACTTCATAGCGATTTGAGCCCTAACATCCTGTAGATTTGAACGACATTTTCACCAGACAACACCATCGCTAGCTTCTGGCTGTACTTCAGCAGAGTCTTGTCCGAGTTGACCGTCTGTGGTTTCTTGATTGATCGAACTGAAAGCGCAGGCGTGATTTCTAGGCTTTTCTCAGCGGTCAAAATCAAGAAGGCTGCATTCGTAATGGGTTTAAATTCTTCGACACGCATGGCCAGCCCGATCAACCTGCTCGCGTCTGAGGCCATCGTCCGGACAGAGCTGTCCCCCCGAGCCCCCTTCAGAAAGGCGTGCATGGGCTTGTAGGTGACGAGGGGAAGAATCAAGTAGCTCAGCAGAATATCCTTCTCGACAGGCTCCCAGTGTTGGTAAAAGCTCTGGATGACAGGGGCCAGCGCGAAGGGTGTTCTGTGCAGGGTATAAAGGTGATTCGAGACCTGAGTGGTCATTACCATAGCCTCCAGTGAAATTCTTCATCCTCATCCTCAGGCTTCTCTCCAGCGAGCATGTGGTAGATGCCATTACGAAATTCGGTCATCGTATGTTCCATGCCACAAAAAGGCTCGACTGGCAGGGCATTGCGCTCCAGGAAGAATTTCATGGAGCGAGTATTAAGCTCCGTTTGGCATACAACCCCCGAGCAATCGAGCATTGCGCTCTCTCGCCCATACAGATGCTGGGATAGGTGATTTCTGAGGTAGAGATCCACGACTGGCTTGAAGATCACTCCATCCGCGTAGAGATCGGAAATTGTAGTCTGAGCGACCACGCGCTGGAGGGCTGCCCGCATCAGGTGACGTTCCCCACCGATCTCAACGATTTTCTGGGCAAACGGCATGGGCCGAATTCCCTCGATATCTATGGCTCTTTTGAGTCCCTCCGTATCCACCGAAGGAAAGGTTTTCGGGTGTTTCATGTACCGATGCGTGAGTTCGGACAATTTGTCGGTAAAGGATTTCTGGGTGATCTGCCAACCTTCACTCACGAGCTGGGTACTGCACATGAAGCCCAGCAATTCATCGATGAATTGCTGGTATTTGGAGGGGCGAATCGGCTTGAGATGGCGGGTCTGGTAGTTCTGGATGCGCTGCTCCAGAGAATCCGCTCCCGTTGTAATATGCATTCGCTCCAGCACCTCCATCAGCGCGTCACGGCGCTCTGGCGCCATCACGTACTGCTGGAGTAACTGGGATTTCGATGGCTTGGAGGTTTTGTCCGCAAAACTGGATTCCTTTGAGGCCTTTTTACCTGCTTTTTTCAAGGTACTGGCTTGAGAAGTCGAGAATATTTTCTCCATGATCTTGAGCCGCTCGGTGGCAGTGCATTTGTTCCAGCCCTTGAGCTGGCTTTGAGCCCCGAACTCCTGCGATGTCAGCAGCACTAGGCTCTTAAAGGCTGTGCGATCGAATGTCTCATGGAGCCAGTTTTTCATGGTATTCCAGAAATTTGCGTGACTATCTGTGAGGCTATCAGAGTAAAGCTTGACCTCGGTCTGTGTCTTCCCAGGAACAGTGACATCACCGAACACCTCAAGCCATAAGCACTCGTCAGGCTTCAGGTCATAGCAGTACTCGACGGCAACCAACAGTTGGTACTGGAGGGCCTTGAACAACAGTGTCGCGTCGAAGGGCAAAGGTACGTAGCCAGAGGGTGTCGTATTCAAAACCTGCATTGTATTCACACATCCCTATTATTGCCTCCCTCTTTGACTAACAATCAGCCAAGCAGGCCAAGTACACATTTAACCAGTTAATAAGTTTATTTTCCACTGAATCAACTTCATATATCATGAAGATTAACTGATGATATAAAAACCATAAATAACCAACCTAACATATCACGTTAAATTTCAAAAAAAATTGAAGTAGTATGCAGCTCATTTTTGGCCGAAAGCAGCCAATCGTACAGTTGGATAATAAGCAAAATACATCCTTTTGTTTCACTTCTGGGACCGTACTACCCCAGATTCGCTATTGGTACAGTTAGTAATCGCCCTATGCTTGTTATCGAGAAACAAGACAGCGAACACCTCTTGCTCTCGTCCCAGCACAGCGTTTGCAGCTACCTAGTGGAAGTTGATGGTTACGCCTTTGCCCAAGTGTTTTCGGACAATTTGGTCGGTCATCAGGAGTGGGGCTTGTTCGGTTTCCGGTCGGTGACGACATAGGTGCCGGGGCACTCTCCAGCTTTTGGTGTTCGTAGTCATACGCATTTCTTCTGGCACGTTGCAGGGTTTATTCTCATCGCATTGCCTAATGCAAGAAAGGGCAAATTAGCCCTCTCTTCCTATCTGTTGTAAAACAGCACTGACTGTACGGTAGCTTTCTATTCTTTATCTTGAACTTGATAACGGGCAGGACGAGTGAGTTTTTTGACCACACCATCTTTCTCGGCGCGAATCAACCAGTCATTCAGCTGCGATTTATGCAGTCCACTGTTCTCAACTAGTTCTTCAACCGTGGCTGGTGATCTTGTCCATCGTTGAAGTTCTATAGTGAACAGCTGATAAAAATCAATGGGGCTCGAAGAAGGCTTGTTGGCATCTGCAACCCGTTCAGACAACGTTGAACTATCAGGTAGCTTTTCAAGCGCCGAATTGTCTTGTTCTATTTTGGAACCATTTTTCGCCAAATCAAACTCGGGTTCAGCGAACAACTCAGACTGCGCTGACATTGAAAAGAGATCTGCCTGTTCCTCTTTTACTTGTGACATTATGCTGCCATTATTTGTCAGCAAGTCAGAAATCTTCAGACTTTGTACATTAGCCTCACACCAACTGCCTCCCATGGCCACCAAATCGGCGTTCGCTGCATCTTTATCCGTTGTCGCCTTGACCCACAGGGGGACCCAAGCTCTCTTCAGATTCTCTTGTGCACCATTGAGTGTGCCGCCTTTTTTACCAGAATGAACCACGAGAGAACTGTCGGCTAGGCAATAAATGTATTTATTACGCCCCATGGCATTACCAGCACTAAAGCCAGCTTCAGGGTAGAAAGGCGATACCAACACTGCGTAGCCCCCCATCAGGCCACTACGCCACTTGCTACTGGTGGCTGCTTTTAACAGACTATCCGTCATTACTCCGATAACAATACCGCCTTGCCTCATGGTACTCAACATCGCGGTTTCATCCACCCCGCGAGCACCGCCTGAGACGATGGCAATCCCTTCTAACGCGGCTTTAGCACCTACCTCATTAGTAAAAGCAAGGTCCACATCACTGGCATTGCGAGAGCCAATCACTGCCAAACCGCCCGCATTCAACAATGCTTTATTACCACAACCAAACAATACTGGGGGGGAGTCAGTTTTCAGTCGCTGTTTTAAGCGCCAGGGATATTCAGTATCAGAGCGCGTCACGACCCAGAGACCTGCTCTTTGCCATTTCTCCATGGCGAGCGCTAAACTATGCCCACGATTAAGCAAGTGAACAATTCGATCCGCACTGATCCGAGCATCATACCAACCATTGAGTAAGGCTTTCGGGTCGGTGACCAATAAATCGGCAGGCGTCATTGATTTCTCTTTCAACCACAGAGCAAACCGCCCCCATTCGGCGTTGGTAAGTGGTTTTTCATCTTCGCTACCTGCCTTCGAGAAATAACTAGTAAGTAGCAAAGTGGCTTGGGCTGTTTTTGACAAAGAGCCGGATAAATTCATGAGTCTTTCACCGAAGAAGAAGCAAGTGCAACGGGATATACCAATCCGCTGCCAGCTTGTTGTAATAGTGCTGCGATGACCGTCAGCGTCCAGCCAGAATCCACAATATCATCTACAAGCAGAACGGGATGACCATTATAAAGTTGGCTCACCTCAAATGCCCCATCCAGGTTTCGGCATTGATGAAAGCGATTCTGTTGGCCTTTTTGCGGTTGATTGTCTTTAACTTTTTTGATGGTATCTCTAAACGGCAGCCCCAATCGAGCGGCCAAGCGGCGGGCAAAATCGGGCACCAAGTCTGGGTGATTACGTGAGGGCACACAGCAAACCCACTGCGGCGCTGGATTTGGCAACCAACGATCCCGAATCATTTCAGCCATAGCCTCCACTAATTGATCACTAAAGCGTCCTGCATGTTTGTTGTCAGCAACCGTACGTCCCCAACCTGCATCCCCCCAACGCGACAACACACGTCCTTCTTGTGCGCGAAGTTTTTGCGGTAGGTTACCTCTAAAACCATATTGGACAAAGGCATTGGCAGCGACCTGCGCTTTGGGTTCAATAGTCATTTCAGCATGCTTGAGAAATGTACCTGCACGATGTACCAATATAGGCTCAATTGCCTGATTAATAACCGGACTCCCCACGCAGGATGCACATTTACCACAAGGCGTTGGGTCAAGGTCATCCAATGCTCGGCGCAAAAAGGTCATCTTGCAGCCGATATCAGCCAGATATGCCTGAACCTCGGCCCACTCTTGAATCCGTTGTCCTGTGAGATGCGCGATACGAGCATGATCCATTTGGTAGTGTACTGGCGTTCTGACCCAACGACTTCCGTCTTTGATAACTGGCGCCGGGTTTTCCACACTCATCAGCTTAAGAACCTTCTCAATCTGGCCATGACGCAGGTTAGTTTGCTCTTCGATACCGCGAAGTGAAAGGCCATCACCGTCTTCCAGCACCTGTAAAATCTCATTGACATGGGCTTCTGATGGAAACGCCGATGACCTGAAAAACTCGTGGATATCCTGATCTTCCACGCCCGACATCAAGACACCTACAGCATGATCAATACCACGCCCGGCACGCCCCACCTGCTGGTAGTAAGCAACGATAGAGCCAGGGGCCTGATAGTGAATAACAAAGCTTAAATCCGGCTTGTCGTAACCCATTCCTAAAGCGGTAGTGGCCACCAGAACCTTAAGCCGGTTACTGAGTAACAGATCCTCCAGATATTGGCGGTAAGCATTGCTGTTCTCAAAGCCATCTGCTTCAGCACTACCATGGTAAGCCTTGGCATCAATACCGTTATCACTCAACCATTGGGCTACTTGCTCGGCATCGCGCACCGTTAATGTGTAGACAATACCCGTGCCCTGCAAAGTAGGTATCACCTGGGCTAACCACGCTAAACGCGAGGCTTGATCAGGCAGTACAATAGTTTGCAGAGCTAGGCTTTCGCGGATCAGCGGGCCTCGATGGATCAGGATATCGCCAAGCTGGGTTTGAATATCTGTTTCCACCCGCTTATTCGCCGTGGCCGTGGTCCCCAACACAGGGGTATTAGGGGGCAACTGACGCATAATGTTTACGATACGGCGATAATCCGGCCGGAAGTCGTGTCCCCAATCAGAAATACAGTGAGCCTCGTCGATAACCATTAAGGCGATGCGGTCCGCAATCGGTTGTAAGACGGTTTCAATAAAGGTGTCGTTGGCTAGCCGTTCTGGAGAAACTAACAAACAGTCGATCTGATTGGCGATAACCCGCTGGGTAACAGCCTGCCAATCCGCAGTATTGGTGGAATTCATGGTTTCGGCCACAATGCCCAATCGCTGGGCCGATGCAATCTGGTTACGCATCAGAGCCAACAGGGGCGATACGATAATGCTCGGCCCCATGCCTCTGTCGCGGAAAATTTTGGTGCTGATAAAATAAACCGAGCTTTTGCCCCAACCGGTACGCTGCACAACCAATAGCTTTCGTCGATGATTCACCAGTGCATCAATAGCTTCCCACTGGCCATCACGAAACTCAGCAGTTGGGTTAGCCAGTGCGGTTTGCAATAGTTGTTGGGCTTGGTCTCGATTCATTATCACTCCTCGATTTACACTGTGAGTCCACCGCTCATTTCTGTGGGTAGTAACAGACAGCAGGCTTGGGCGAGCTTGTTGCAAGACATGTCAGCATGCCAATCGCGTACTCAGTGACTGGAACCAGCTTTACCACCAGAAGCGTTCATATCCAGCGCTAAAGATGAAAACACCGGCCTATGCCAAAATTGCTTGGTTATGTAGGAAAGGCTGAGTTATTACGCAGCTTGGTAAAAAATCAGAGACTTATCTTGCCATTGTGACCTGCTTGGGGCCACTGGTTTGGCCCTTAAGTGTGCGGGAGCTCATCTAAACAGAGAGGTGCGTTGCTGATGGGAAGGTTCAGCAACTGGATAAGCAGATGACGAGCCATGATCAGGCGCGCCACGGTTGCCAGCGGCCAAACAGGCGGGCTTTGGCCTCTTTGATGGTGGTTATACCGGGTGCAGGTAGCGTCTGCCGGTTGCGCAGGTGCAGTTTGTTGAGCTCGGGGGCATAGCGATGCGCCTCAAGCCCGGTGATAAAGCGGGTCATATTCGGTGGCTCCAATGATGCCAAGGGCCAGCCTGAGAAGGCTGGCCCTTTATGCTGTGTGTGGATGAATGGGGCGAGGTTGCTGTGTCTGTTAACCGCTACCAGGTCGCAGCAGCTAACCGCTGTAAAACAGGATGTAGTTCACACCAGCCTGCTGGGCGGCAGTGAGCAAGGGTTGTAACGCTGACGGGATGGTATCGAGCTCCATAGCCAAGTTCAGGGTGTACTCATAGGCGGAGTCATCCTTCACGCCGACATGTTCATGGGAGGCCATGCGCTTGATCCATTGCCATTCAGGCACCAGGTCTGCGTCATCGTAATCGCCAACGACGGAGCTCATGGCGACATCCAGCATCTGCATCACCGGATGGCCAGCCAGTGGGTTCGGTATTGCTGGTAGGATGTTGGTCATTGCATCGATCCTTATTGTCTGGGTTGTGCGTTACATCTGATTGAGCATTGGCTTGCAATTGAGCCGCTCCAGCAGATGCAATGAGCCGTACTGGGCCACCAGTCGGTCGAGGGCCATCTGGGCGCAGACCGCTCTGCTGGGCTTATTTTCAGGTATTGCGTAACGTGCAGTGAGCCAGCCGCCGAGCAGCGCAATGCGGTAGCCACTCGGGATGTGGGTGAGCGACGTCCCTACGCCCCTCCCGTGAATGAGGAAGGGAACGGCCTGCCCGCCGATGTCGATATCGATGCGCTGCCCATTGAGCTCGAAGGTGGTGAGCTCGCCGGTTTGCGGGTGCTTGCCCGGTACCTTGATGGTGATGTTTTTCGCCATTTCACACCTCCGGCTTGGCTTCAAAGTGGCGGGTCACAACGCCCGCGTCCGGGTCGATGCTGATAAATGCTGGGGCTTGCGGATGGTGCTGATAGAGCCTGACCAGCTCGGCGCGAAACGCTTCGACGTTCGGAGCCATCACATGGTGGGTATCGCCTTCGGCGTAGGTAAAGGTCTCCAGCTTCTCCGTGTTAATCCAGATGCCGAAGTACCAGGCATCCTGGTCGGTGTCGTACTGCTGCCAACCTTCGTCTGCGGTCAGCCGGTCGTCGTAGTGGTAGCGACTGGTGTTGTGGCTGCCCCGGTCAATACGACACCCCGTCACCGTGAGCTCGAACGGAATACGCCCTGCCTTGTGAGCCGTCTTGACCCGGTGCAGCAGTTGACGAGCCTTGGCTCGAGACCTGTTGTTTCTGAGCGGTGGCAGTGGGGCCGCACGGCCTGCCAGGTGGGCCATTATCTTAGGTGCACTGTTGTGGTTGAGCTGACCGATGGCGGTGGTGATTTGCTTGGGCGTAAGAGTCTTGTAGTTACGCAGGTCATGCATAGTGGAATACCTCAAATAACAACAGCCCCTCGCAGTGAGGGGCTGTTTTGCATGGGTTGGGGAATAGATTGACTTACTGCATGCTGCCCCAGGATATGGGGTCCCACAGGGACAGGCTGCAGAGCACGTCCTGGGCCAGGGCGGCTTGCAGTTGCTGCATCAGCCTGACGAGCCTGGGGGCCTGCTCGGGGCCCCCGCTCCACTCGCTCGACTGGTAGAGGGCGCAGTTGATGAACTTGAACAGGGTGACCAGCTCGATATCGGTGAGCACCCGTAGGTGGTAGCGGTGGACGGGGTTGAGTGGGGCCAGTTTGACCGACCTATTCGGGTTCCCTGTGTTGGAGGCCCATTCCCGGCGGCCTCGCTGATAGCGATGCCAGACTGCGCGCTGGTTGGCGAGCATCATCAGGCGCACCAGCCGGTTTACCCGCCACTCCCAAGTGCCGGGCGCATCTGCTGGCGGGATCCACCAAAGAGACCTTAACAATTCGCAGGTGTAATGGGGTGGCTGTGGGGCGTGACAGAAGCAGTGCAGCAGCACGGCAAAGGCGAGGTACTCTTCGCGCTCAATCATAAAGGCAGACATGTTTCTGACTCCTCGAAATGACAAAGGCCACCAGTGAGGTAGCCTGATGGGGGGAGATATTGGGGCATCTGGATGGATGCAGGTGAACAGGGTTGAGAGGGACCTCGTTGGTTAATGGCGCAGCCGGTGTAGCAGTGCATCAATGGCTTCAATGCAATCGGCTTGGGTGAGGCGGTAGCCGTTTGCCAGGTGGGCGACGATGGTGGGCTCAGCCTGCGCCTGGATATTGTCTGCAAGCCAGCCACGCAGCTCAATGAGGATATCGAGGGCAGTGAGGTGTGCCTTACCTGGGGTAAGGTTCATAGCAGACCTCGCTCTACCAGTGACACCACGCCCTCGGTGCCGACAATGATGTGGTCAAGCAGGCGGACATCCACCAGGGCTAATGCCTCTTTGAGGGCCAGGGTAAAGACCCGGTCAGATTGACTGGGTTCGGGGTTGCCGCTCGGGTGGTTATGGACCGCGATAATAGCACCGCAATTCAACTGTAAGGCCCGTTTGACCACTTCCCGTGGGTAGATGCTGGCGCTGTCGAGGGTGCCACGAAACAGCTCCTCAAAGGCCAGCAGCCGATGCTGGTTATCAAGAAAGAGTGCTCCAAACACTTCGTGTTCTCTATCCTGCAGCAAGGTTTGCAGCCGCAGAGCGGCATCAGTGGTGCTGGTGATGGCGGTGCCTTTGGCCAGGCGCTTACGAGCAATCTGGTTGGCGATGCGCAGCAGGTCTTGCTCGGTCACCGGCTCGGTGACGACATAGGTGCCGGGGTGCTCCCCGGCCTTGAGTTTGTGGTAACGCATGGGTACTCCTGAAAAAGAAACCCCGGCATACACGAAGTATGTCGGGGTTAAATGCAGAGTTGTTGGTTCACTCTCAAGGGTAGTTCAGGCGATCATGGTGGCGACCTATGCTTGAATCGCTATGGGTCCATTATCCATCGGCATCAGCCTTTCGGGCACCTGCACAGTGAGTGGGATAGCCAGCGAAATACTTAGCCGTTCCGCCAGCTGGTAGGCGGGCCCTATGGTATCGCTGTCCGCAATCCAGGTAGCCAGGACCAGCCCGTTAGCCTCTACCGCCCGCAGATAGACGCTGTAGCCCTGCACGGTCAGGCCACTGCCCCGCACCACCTGCGTTTCACCATCCCGATTGATGGCTTCAAGCTCAACGGCTATCGGTTGTTTAAACATCTTGAACCTCCTCTTAGGGTAAGCGACCTCCCCCTTTTAATTCCCACTGACGATGACGGTGAAGCAATCCAACCGGCAGTGGGCGATCAAGTCGCTCTGCCACTGCTCGAACAGCATATGGGCTTCAGAACGTTGCATGGGGCCCCACCCTTGTCGATAGTGCTCATCGTCCAGGAAGTTGAAATCCGTCTCTGTATAGCGCTCGGCATCCGGGCCCAGGTTAAAGTCGGTGATGTAATCGAACAGCCAGCCATCGAGACCCCGGATCAGCCGTATCTCGACGGGGTAGATTTCGTCTGCTCCGTCACTATGACCCAGGTCCCGGAGCTTGCTCCGTGCCTGGGCGAGGAGTGAGGGATGCACGGGCTCGCAGGGCTTCTCGCCTTGTCCGGCACCGCCTCCCACGCCTCCGGCACTATGACCCGAGTCACGGGTTTTGTGCGTGAAGTGGAAGGTCAGTTCGGTTAACCGCATCAGATCGAGGGCCCGCCTTGCCACCTCCTCGCTCAGCAATACCCGCAAAGCCTGAGCGACAGGCAGGGCAAACCCGCCCCGGTAAAAGGGAATAGACATAGTGTTCTCCTTCAAGAAATTGACTTAATCCAGGCCGAACAGGTCGCGTAGCGTATTGGCAACCTGGGTGCGGATGCCGTCATCGATATAAGCCGCGACGCTGGCGAGGGCTGCACTCAGCACGGCAATATCATCGCCAAGCCCCATAGGCAGCAGGTCAGGGATGGCATCGATGGGGGCGATGAGATAGAGCAAAGCGCTGCTTATCAGCACCCTGACCCACAGCGGTAAGTGCTCTTTCTGGCTGACGTAGTAGAGCAGCAGACTGGCTTCGATGAGCGGCCGACCGGCGCGTTTGGCACTGGCCCAGAGCGTGCGCCAAAAACCGGGGTGGTTGAAGGGGGCTCTGCCGGGCGGGATACAAGGTGGCATGGGGTTCTCCATCTGGTATAAAAAAGCCGGAGCACTGGGCTCCGGCTGGTTGGGGGTTGGGTTGAGATTAAGATTGCGGGTCGAACTGATACGTCACGGTTCCTTGGTCAGTGAACAATTGCACTTCTAACAAGTTGCAGCGCTTAGAGAAGGGGAGCGTGTGTGCCTGACCAAAGCCCAGGGGCATCGGTAGCTCGTGCGCAGGTAGCAAGGGGCAATTACCACGATTAAGGATGGCATTGCGCAGAGTGATATTGTTGCTGTGAGAGACGATTTCCAATTTCTTAAAATATTGCCTGGGAGCCCATTCCTGGAAGTACCAGCGGACGCTGAACGTGGCGGGAGAAATGGCAGCAGATAACTGTGTGGGGGCAGGCTCTGGGGCAGGAACCGATGCTGGCGCCGGTACCGGTGACTCAGTGGTGTCCTTGTCCCAGGCCAAACAGCCGAAGTCAGTACTCTGAGTGGCAGGCAGGACCGTGGCCGCCTCCAGGGTCGGCAGAGCGAGCTCCTGCCCATCTGCCGTCGCTATCGCAATGGTCTTGGCGCTGCGCATCTTGTCCCACAGAGAGAAGAAGTTATTCTCCCCGACCCGAGACTCGGTTTCATAAGGCTCATCAAAGCGCTGGCCATCAACGATGATGGCAAAGCCGGGCGAACCCGCATCGCCATATCCCTTGCCGCTGACCATTGCGGTCATGCTCACTTTGCGGATGTCATTGCAGGCGATATAGAGCTGATTCTGCTCATCCACTACGGCGACATACTCGGTGGTGCCCTGACCCCAGCCTGAGCTCCAGCGCCCGGCTTCGCCATAAGCCATGGCAGGGGCTGTTGGCATCATGGCTCCGAATATCAGTGCACCCAACAGGCAATAAACGCGTCCCTTTTGCATCTCTCTTCCCTCGCTTAGACCAGATAACCCAGCACATTCTTCATAAAACCCTGGAAGGCAATGAAACCACCCAGCGCGCCAATGGCTTGCGGTCCGGCCAGCCAGAACAACTTCTGACCAAACAGGCTCTGTGAGCCGTCAACGACGATGATGTCGGGCTTGGCAAAGCGGCGAAACAGCTCGCCCAACATCATGCCGCCAGCGGTGAACAAGGTGCCAAACACCAAGGTGCAGACATAGCCCCAAAACCCCAGGTGCGGGGCCTTGCCAGTCCAGATGAGATTGAGGGTGATGAGAAAGAACAGCGCGGCGGCAATAACAAGATAACGTTTCATTAGATGCTCCATGTCGGTTGAAAAAGTAATCGGCTCCGCAACTGGCTTGCACTATCAGCTCAGTTGGCGAATCGGTATTAAAGGGGAATTCTGGCAAGATGAGGGTTATCGCTGCTGTCCATCACACTGGGTGACATCGGCGGGTAACATCTTGGCGAGATTTGAGGTTGGCAGTTCAAATGATTTTTGCGGGGTTGTGTCTGCGATGACCGTAATGCGCTTGGCGCTGCGCAATGTCTCCCACAGCGGCTGAAACTTGTCGATGTCTCCTTTATCTCTAAGCTGAATGCTGAAGAAGTCATAGTCCTCGAAACGCTGGCCATCCATCACGATGGCAGTCAGGCGAACGGCACCATATTTATCAGAAAATGACATGCTAATGCGCTGATTGGAGCAGACAATGCGAAAATCGGCCCGTTCGTTGACATCCACGTAATATCGCGTTTGATCCAAACTTCCATCAGTCTGTTGCCAGTGCGGTTGCACGGCGGCACAACTACTGCACAAGAATGTGGCAGCTAACAGTGTGATTGATGTTTTCATGGTATCTCCCTTCAGAAATTGATTTTTATTAACACGTTGGTCTTTATGTAGCTCTGATGATGCGTTGCACGCTGGAGAGGCTAATACCTGTCTGCCTGGCAATTTCGGCTTTGGCCAATCCTTTATCCAGTAGGATAAATACGTCATCCCGCTTTGCCATCGCCGTGGGTTTGCGGCCCTTATAGACCCCACGTTGCTTGGCTAACTCAATCCCCTCCGCTTGTCGCTCCAACATTAACTCCCGCTCAAAGGTGGCAATGGCACCTATCATGGTCAGCATCAACTTGCCGGTTGGGGTTTGCGTATCGATACCCAGATTGACTATTTTCAGCGCGACCTGCTTGTGTTGCAGATACTCCGAGATTTCCAATAAGTGGCGCGTATTACGTGCCAGGCGATCTAACTTGGTGACCATTACCACATCACCTTCACGCACAAAATCCAGCAACAAGGCAAGTTGGGGCCGATCATCCTTGGCGCCACTGATTTTCTCCTGATATATCTTGCTGCACTCGGCCAGCGCGTGAAGTTGGGTATCCAGGCTCTGTCCTACGGTGCTCACTCGTGCATAACCCACCAGTGCCATGGTCTCCTCCTGGTCAATAGGGCAGGGTACAATGACGACACCAGCCAAAAGCCTCAAACCAACCCTATTGGCTTGAAAATGGTGCTTATTGCATGCGTGTCAAAAGGGCCTGAGCTATTGACTCAATACCAGTGCTCGATATGAATTCTGGGAGGGGGCATAGTGCATTTAAAATACGAAGTCATCCTGCCATGTGGAAATGGGCGAGACCTTAACAAGGGGTGTGGCGGGTGATACTCGAGTCTGTACAGGTGTGTCATCTATCCTCCAGGTGAAATGAAAGCAAGCAATAACCTGCTAACTCATGGAGGTGATGTAGGTTTGAAGTTTATTTGATATGGATAATCCTGAATCCAACTGTGGATATCTACAGGTACGTTTTCTCCCCCCCTTATGGTCAATTATGCGGTTGTTCTGGTTGCTACTTCTGCTACTTTCGCTACATGTAGCGAAAGTAGCAGAAGTATAGGGGCTTCAGGGGGAATTTTTACCGACTGCCCTCCCCCCTGCGATCCCTAACCTCTTAGAAGTGACGATTATTAGGTATGTCTAAAACAAGACCATGTTCATTCATGTCATCATAATACGCTTTCCACTTCTCAATGGTGCCCGTTATTTCTTCTAACTTTTTCTTTATTTGGGATTTCTTGTTACTATCAAAATGCACTGGCACAGCGTCATTTATCGCCGTTAGCAGTTCTTTATCTTCCAAGTGAACCATCTCCCAGACAATTAATGCAATAATCGTATTCTCAATGCTATTGAACTGGGTGATATGTTTATTGTTCCGTACTGATTTTTCTATCAGTGGCCTTAACTTTTCAATCTCAGGGATCTCAGTGAAGTCACTGTGATCAGTGTGAAAATAGTTTCTGAATTTTTCAAAGTGATATGGATACTCGTCAAACGCATCCCGGATATCATCCTTGCTTGCATTAAAATGACAAGTTATAGCTAATGTCCCATTGGGTTGTAGCTCTTTAATGTCGGTATAACAATAGAAGACACCAGGCCTCAGCCTTTCTGGATAGAATAATAAAGAGTGACACAGGTCAGTCTTACTGGACGCATTGTTAGGCGATGGAGAAATTGACACATCAATGGGAAGATTCTCCCATTTACTGTTGGGGTGCATCCCTTTTATTTTTGATAAATAGCGCAGCGCTTCTTCTATTTTTTTATGAAACTGCGCTGGCGAGGGGGCCTGTATTATATCGGCTGCACGTATCCAGTAAAGATGATAAAAGTCCCGCCTAATAAACTCAAACTCCATCGATACGATTGAGTCCTTATACATATCTCCGATAACACCATCTGCCCTTGTATGCTTTATGCTTTCATATGGCGTCAATAAGTAAGGGTTTAATATTCTGTCGTACGAGAAGTTAGACTGAAAACGGTCCCATACTTCAGAGGTAATATGCAAACTGTTTACGTCATCTTCGGTTAACTCTAATCGTTCCCATGCTTTTTTGAACCGGTCATTCAGCTGTTTTAATTGGGCTATTTTGTGTGGAACATATTTTCGCGCCACATTATAGATGACATAGAAATCCACAAATCGGTCCGCTACATGAGTCAGTAGGGTTTGATAGTTTTCTAATGTAACTCGTTGCTTTTTTGCCATGATAGACTCCTTGAGATGGCGAATATATTAGCCCTCTATCGGCGCCCTTCTGCATCCCATGAGACATTTTTGGGATAATGCATTTTATGTTGTACATTCATTTTTTAATTCTAACTTTTTATGAAAAGTCAACATTAATCTACTTTTCCTAGTTCAATGTTCCTATCTTGGCTGACCCGCATCATCATCTTTACACCCAAAATGAAAGGAGATGTACAGATGATGAGTTCCAATAAACCAGTGGCTACCCCAGTGATCACCAAGGCGGTGACCCGCGTCATCCGCATGCCGGAGCTTGTTCACCTCGTCGGCATGAGTCGGTCAAGCATTTATAACCGCTTGAACCCGAAGTCAAAGTTCTATGACCCGCAGTTTCCTCGGCCCGTGAAGTTGGGTTCTTCATCCGCCATCGGCTGGCTCCTCTCGTCTGTGCTTGAGTGGATCTACTCTCTGAGCCCAAGCCCTATCTCAGGGGAGTAATCAAAATGAACACAACACAACTCCCCCAGATTGCCGAATTCCCAGTCCATCTGCTTGGTTGGGATCTCCAACAGGTGATTGAGGCTATCCACTATCAGACACAAGCGCCGATAGGCTTGATTGCCTCATCGGTAATAGGTGTGATGGCGCTGTCGTGCCAAGACCTGTTTGATGTTTCCCCCAAAGCTGGGCTGCGTCACCCAATATCGCTGTTTCAGATGGTGCTTGCCCAGAGTGGGGACCGTAAATCGACAGTGGACAAGCTGCTCATGAAACCCGCTCGTGAGCTTGAGAAGTCTCTGGAAGCAACATTTCAGTGTGATAGGCAGCAATACAACCTTGCAATGTCAGTGTGGAAGGTAGAGTGTCGAGCCTTGGAGAAGGCGCTGCAAAAAGCCATTTCTGGGGGCTGTGATAGCGCTGATGAGATTAGCGCCTTAGAAGAGTGTCATCGTACTAAGCCGGTCGCGCCCATTTGCAAACGCCTGTTTATCAACGATGCGACGACAGCTGCGGTGAAGAAGGCTCTCGGTATGGGATGGCCCTCTTTGTGTCTGCTCTCAGATGAAGCGGGCGGTGTGTTGCAGGGCGAACTGCTGCGTGAGGGATCATTGCTTAACTCATTGTGGTCTGGCCAATCTATCGTTGTCGATCGCGCGTCGAGTGACAGTTTTCGAGTTGAAGATGCCCGATTGGGCTGCATGCTGATGGTTCAGCCAGGCTTGTTTGAGGACTACTTGAAGGCTCGAGGTGCACAGGCTCGCCAGTCAGGCTTCCTTGCCCGTTACTTGCTTTGTAGTCCGCCATCAACCATCGGTTATCGGTATAGCCATCATGATAGACAAGCACCTGCTCTGTCGATGCAAAACGCATTAGACTGGTTTCATCAACGCGTTCGGGATCGGTTAGAGCGCGCCATGGCGTGCAGAGAAAATCAACAGGAGAGGGTTTGTCTTCAATTATCAGATGACGCGAGTATCCGCTGGCATGAGGAATATAACCTAATTGAGTCCCTAAGTGCGTCAGGGCAACCGCTTGAGGCGTTTCGCGACTATGCCTCGAAGCACATGGAGCAGGTCTCTCGGATAGCTGCGGTTTTTGCGGGTTTCTATGACTCGGAGGCTAAAGAAATACCTAACAACATAATGCATGCTGCAATTGGTGTAGCGAATTGGTATTTAGACCACTTCATGGCGCTAATGAAGGCCAGCACAGTGACTGAAGAAGAGCTCAATGCTGATCTGCTGGAAAAATGGCTTAATGAAAAAGAGACTTTCTGGCAAAATGGCTGGATCCCAAAAAATTATATTTTGAAGTATGGCCCTAATAAGTTGAGGGGCAGACGTGAGCTGAACGGTGCACTGGATGAGTTGGCGAACAGAGGGCGAATTGTGTTCAGCATGATTGGCCGCACTAAATATGTGAGACTGATAATAATACGGCTATCGACCCCAAGTCAATTCGGGCGTTAACTTCAGAGTAAACTCGATTCCTTCAGCATGTTTATTTATTTCTTTTTAAGCGGTTGCCCCATCGGTTTTATTATGTTTGCAGCGCATTAATTGCTCTGTATATGTTATATACCACTATAGCGATCACCATATCAACCCGTTACCAAATGAATATCCATTTAAATATCCATGAATGCTAATAAATACTAATCAAATGGCAATAGACAACATTGTTTATAACTAACATGAAATGTTGGGTGATATTTAATGCTACTTAGCTGATATAGCAATGCCTATGTCATTACCACAGGGTATATGATGAAAGAAATGAAACCACAGGGCTATCAACTTAATACGGTTGAGGCTTATTGCCTACGTAAAAATGCAGAGGAGCGCTACGGTCTCATATCACCACGCTATCTAATGCGAAGTTTAGATGTCGTTTACTCCTCCCTTGCGAAGTTCTCCAGAGTCTGCGCCATACGCGTTGATCTGCGCTTTGCACAGGAAAGATGGGGAGGTGATCCCGACTTGCCTACCTGCTTTCAACGGACCGATCCCCAGGCGATCACTCGTTTCATTGAATCACTGAAGAGCCAGTTACGGGGAGAGCATCAGCGCAAGGGACGACGTGGTGAACCAGCACTGTTTGAGTATGTGTGGGTACGAGAGCAGGACAGAGGCGATTACCCGCACTACCACCTCGTCTTGTTGTTCAATAAAGACGAATATGCCTTCTTGGGTGATTACCGCGACCCAGATGCGAATAACATGGCGACACGGATCCAGAAGGCCTGGTGCAGCGCATTGGGCCTTCATTACCCAGACTATACAAACTTGGTTCACTTTCCCCAAAATGCGGTGTATGCAATGGATAGGCGTTCAGCTACTGTGCATTCAGAGAGCTACCTCAATTTTTTAATGAGGATTGCCTACTTGGCAAAAAAACGCACGAAAGACATTGCCGATGGCTATCGACACTTCGGTTGTAGCCAGTGATGTTGGGGGGATTGAGTGAAGAAAGATACAATGCTGAATGATACAAGAAGGATGATGAGGTCGAGCAGTAACCAATCCCAATGATTATGCTGCTGACGCCCAAGACAGCCCGTCTGTACAGATCTAGTTATCACCAGCACCGCCTTTCTCTGCCCCCTCTTACCCGATATTAACAGCCAGAACCACGGGCTCTATTTTTTCAGTGCGAACATGCCAGCACCGCCCCATGCGGACGAAGCATTGAAGCGTGAGCAAGAGAAGCTCAGACCCATCGTTGACGCCTTTGATTACCTGTTCATCTCGCAATGTTTCATGAAACTCCAAGCTGAACCCGAGACTACCGAAGATACCAAGAGTCCCAGGCGCCCCAAAAACAGGATGATGAGGTCGTATCGTTTATAGGGAAGCACAGGGGCTATGGCTGAAGTGAATATGGTGGCCCCGACGCCCAGGGAGGAAGCCACGCAGATGGCCATCAGAAGGAGAAAAAATCAATATTTCAGCAGATCTCCTCAGTCAATTATGCTACTCAGTGCAATATATCGCTTCATTTACAGTGTCATTCCCTAACCACGCAACCAATTGCAATGGCATGACCTGTTTGGCGCAATATTTTGCGCGACGGCGTGCCCTTGTGGTTGAATTGGACCATAATCAACTGATAATAAAGCAATTTTAATTATGGCATGCACTGTGCCTGTGGTCGGTGGAGAGTTATCTCATTAAACCAATCCAATCAGGAGCATTACCATGCCAACACCGTGTTATATCAGCATTGAAGGTAAAACCCAGGGCAACATCACTGCCGGTGCCTTCACCTCCGATTCCGTCGGCAACATCTTCGTACAAGGTCACGAAGATGAGATGCTGGTACAAGAGTTCCAGCACGTCGTTACCGTGCCGACCGACCCGCAATCCGGTCAGCCTGCTGGCCAGCGTGTCCACAAGCCGTTCAAGTTCACCGTCGCCCTGAACAAAGCCGTACCGCTGATGTACAACTCCCTGGCCTCCGGCGAGATGCTGCCGACCGTGACTCTGAAGTGGTATCGCACTTCCGTGGAAGGCAAGCAGGAGCACTTCTTCTCTACCGTGCTGACCGACGCCACCATCGTCGACATCGACTGCCAGATGCCGCACTGCCAAGACCCGGCAAAATCCGACTTCACCCAGCTTATCCAGGTCTCCCTGGCCTACCGCAAAATCGACTGGGAGCACACCGTTGCCGGTACCTCTGGTGCTGACGACTGGCGTGCCCCCATCGAGGCCTAAACCTCGCTTGGGTTAGAGTATGTTTTCCTTGCTCCATACCCTGGGGCACAACTGGATTTCTGCTTGAAATCTGTGCGTTTTCCCGACCTTCGGGTCGGGCTTTTGTGTTTTGTCATGGTGCTATGATGGCGCGGATGCCATGTGGCTAGGCACCATGACAAAGCATAAAGGGATAATTTAAATGGCTCATCACACCGGATTACAATTCACCGTCAAGGTGGGGGCACTGCCCGAGACCACCTTCGTCGTCGCCTCTTTCAAGCTCAATGAATCGCTAAGTGCCCCCTTTGCGTTGCTGATTGAGGTTGCCAGCCCACAATCTGATGTCGCCTTCGCTGATGTGCTGGAGCAGCCTTGCGAATTGTTGGTGTGGTACCACGGCGAGTTGCAGCGCCGGGTGTGCGGCGTGGTGGGGGAATTCATGCAAGGGGACAGCGGTTTTCGCCGCACCCGCTACCAGTTGGTGGTGCGTCCTGCCTTGTGGCGCCTTGGCCTTCGCCGCAACGCCCGCATCTTCCAGGCTCAAAAGCCTGATGAAATCCTCAGCATTCTGCTGCAAGAGCACGGCATCACCGATTACGCCTTTGCGCTGAAAAATGAACACGCCCAGCGCGAGTACTGCGTGCAGTACCGGGAGAGCGACCTCGATTTCGTCAACCGCCTCGCTGCCGAAGAGGGCATTTTCTACTTCTTTGAGTTCGAGCAGGGCAAGCATCGCATCGTCTTTGCCGACGATGCCGCCGTGCTGCTGCAAGGCCCCGCGCTGTTCTTCAATCTCGGCAATCGCTCCTTGGAACAAGGCGCCTATATTCGCCAGTTCAGCTACCGCGAATCGGTGCGCCCTGCCGCCGTTGAGCTTAAGGATTACCACTTCCAGACCCCGGCCTACAGCCTCTCCCACCAAGCAGTAGGCAGCGCCCTCGCTCATCAACGAGATACTTACCAACATTTCGATTATCCGGGTCGCTTCAAGCAGGACGGCAGCGGCAAGGCCTTCACTGGGTACCGGCTCGATGCGTTGCGCAATGACGCCGCCATCAGCACGGGCCAGTCCAACTGCGCCGCCCTCTTGCCCGGTCAGCGTTTCTCCTTGAGTGAGCATCCCAATGTGGCGCTGAATATTGACTGGCAAGTGGTCAGCGTCAGCCACGAAGGCAAACAGCCGCAAGCCCTGGAAGAGGAAGGGGGTGATGGCGCTACCACCATCACCAATGCATTTTCGGTCGTGAAGGCCCAGCAGACCTGGCGCCCGGCGATACTGCACAAGCCGATGGTGGATGGCCCGCAAATCGCTTTCGTGGTGGGCCCAGACGGGGAGGAGATTTACTGCGACGAGCATGGCCGGGTGAAACTGCAATTCCCGTGGGACAGGTATGGCGCGAGCAACGACCAGAGTTCATGTTGGGTACGGGTGTCCCAAGGCTGGGCCGGTGGTCAATACGGCATGATGGCTATCCCCCGTATCGGCCACGAAGTCATCGTGAGCTTTTTGGAAGGTGACCCTGACCAGCCCATCATCACCGGCCGCACCTTTCACGCCACCAACAAGCCACCCTACGAGTTGCCCGCCAACAAGACCCGCACCGTGCTGCGCACCGAAACCCATCAGGGGGAGGGCTTCAACGAGCTGCGCTTCGAAGACCAGGCCGGTCAGGAAGAGATCTATATCCACGGTCAGAAAGACCTGAACCTGCTCATCGAGAATGATACGACGTGGCATATCAAACATGACGAACATAACGACATCGACTTTGATCGTATCACCCGAATTAAGGCCAATGACCACCTGAGCGTTGATGGCGAGAAGCGCGACCATATCAAAGCTGATTACTCGCTGACCGTCGATGCCTCCCTGCATCAGAAAATTGCGCAGGCGCTACTGGTGGAAGCGGGCCAGGAAATTCACTTCAAATCAGGCCAAAAGGTGGTACTAGAAGCGGGTGCAGAGATCACGCTCAAAGTAGGCGGCAGCTTCGTCAAGGTGGATCCCAGCGGCGTCACCTTGGTTGGCCCCACCATCAAGATGAACTCGGGCGGCAGTCCAGGTAATGGCACGGACTGGGGCGGACAGGCCCCCTCGTTGCCGAAAGCTGTCGCGACTGAACCTTCTCCTGAGCACGTCACTATCGTCCCTATGACTCCAACGCAGGCGAGTGCAGAAGCCTTGCTAAAGACGTTGCCGCCAATGGAGAAACCCGTTTGTATCCCTTGCATGCTGCGAGCAATGAGGCAGGGTGATGCTGTCGTACAGGGGGAATAATGATGCTACCTGAGAAATTGTGGTCCGAAGATGCCTGTTATGTGCTGTTTGAAGGCGCAGAGCTTAAAGGTGAATTGCGAGAAACATTGATAGCCAACCAGAGCGGTCTCTTACGCCCGTTGCTGCTCCACCCGGATGTATTTGAACTGATTAATCTAGGCCCCTGGCTTTGGCACTGCCAACAAGCATCCACCCCTTTGCTTGAGCAGATGATTGAGCAAGGAGTGGTACAAGGATTGATCCATAGTCAGCGTTCACTGGAAGAACTCCAGCAGCAGCTTGCCATGGGGTGCATGGTTGTAGAGCCCAAAGAGCGTCATAGTCAACTACTGCGTTTTTATACCTCATTAGCCTTACCCGTTATGCTGGCTCAGCGAGACTCGCCTTGGCATGCGTCTCTGTTTGGCGGCCTGAGTAACTGGTGGTGTTACCAGTGTGATGGTCAGTGGGAGCATTACTCTATTGAAGCCAAGCCAGCTGAGTTACGAGTGATTACCCTCACTGATGAGTTGCAGGTAGCCTTGATGGGGGATCCCGAGGTACCAAGGTTGCTCACCATGTGGCAAGGCAGTGTACGCTTCCCACAATTCCCTGCCTGTATCCGTACCGATATGGCCGTGAAAGCCTTAAAGAAAGCAGATGATGCTGGAGCCCCTTCCTCCGATCGCTTGATATGGGGACTTACCTGGCTGGAAGGAGGTAGTCCAGCATTGGAAGAATTAAGAACCGCTGTTTTAGAGGATGTTTGAATGCGTAATTCGTTTTCTATCCGGATGTTTAATGCTGCCTGGGACTTGTTGCCCCGCTGGGGGCGCTGGCTGGCTGGTGTGTTGTTTGTTGCTTATCTGGTATGGGCATTTGCCATTAAAGAAAACTTTGGCGGGGCCTTTCTGGTTCTCAATAATTTAATGGATCGCCCCATTACCTACCACTACGTCAATGGCAATATGGGAGGAAATGCTTTTGCCTTCGATGGTTTAAATGCAGGAGGTAAAATAGCAGGGCCCTATGATATATCGGGCAAGACAGTCACGATCGAATGGATGTTGAGTATGACCAAAACTCAGTATGACGAGCTGGGCTATCGTCCTGAAAAACACAAAGTAACGCTGCCGATGCCAGAGCGCAAACAGGGTGACGAATATTTTTACACCCTGATCATGCCCAATAATGAAGTCAAGGTGCGTTGGTCACCTAAGCCTGGGGCGTTTAAGGATGTGATCGCTACTTACCAGACGAGGAAGCAATGATGGTCGATTTGCATGATATGAAATGCCGGGCGGCGCGGGAGAGAAGTCTTCACCAAGCCGGTATTGGCACCTGTTCCCTGGCATGGCAAGTCGGTTTCTTCTTTGATGGTATGCGCCGCAATATCAATCAGGACAGCGATACGCACCGTTTGACCAATGTCTCTCGCCTGTTTCGGGCTCATCCGATACAAGAGTCGATGGACTTGGACTCCTCCTATCTTTATTCAGCTATTTATATCTCTGGGCTAGGCACTCCCTATGAAGATCAAACGGCCGACCGTCTGCATAGTGTGATGGACAGCCAGCAAAAGGCCTTGCTCGATGACACCCTGGATAGCACCAGCGGTCAAGCCAAAGAGGCAGCAGTCGATGCGCTATATGACGCCAATAAAAAGGATTGGTTTGATACCCTGTCACACAATCTGAAAGACCTCTTCAGCATCAAGGCGGCCAAGGCCGTTATCACAGATACCGCCCAGGGTATTGCCAAGAAGGTGACCCTGGAAGCACTACCGGCGCTCCGTGACCACCCCATGGTGATGGAGCAGTTTATGACCGGGGTTGACGCTCGGGTTGATGGCGCCAAAAGCAGCTTTAAAAAGCAATTCTCCTCTCTGAAGGCTGAAAGCCAACTGCCTATCAAGCTGATCCAGGTCTCGGTATTTGGCGCCGATCTGGGTGGCATTCTGGCCCGACGCTTTATCGATGAGCTGCTGGAAGAGGTCTGCACCAAGGAGGGGGATGAGTATCGCTATGAGGGGGCCAAGGTGGAAATCACCTTTGTGGGCCTGTTTGACTGCACCCGACGCAGCTCACTCGACTCTGGCGATACCATGGCCGATGCATTCAGCCTGGCCGGGCTGTTGGCCCGCCCCATTGCGGGGCCCCTAGAGTGGATAGGTGGGGGTAAGGTGATCGACTTTGACAAGGCGCTGCACCCTGCCGTGAAAAAGGCGCTCCATTTGGTGGCGGCCCACGAGCGGCGTGTCTACCGCCCTCTGGTACCGCTCGGGCCGTTGAAATCCACTTGGCGGGAGGAGTTGCTGCCGGGGGTAAGCGAAGATATTACAGGCGGCTTGCTGCCCAATGAACAGCGCCCCAGTGCCGAGTTGTGCCGGGTTGCCCTGCATCAGATGTATAACGCCGCTCGTAGTGGGGAAGTACCCTTTCCAAATTTCAATACCCTTCAGGAAATAGACCCATTAGTCGCAGAATATTTTGTAATGAATGACAATCTTGCTGGGAAATCGGTGCGTTTTTATAGCCGAAAATATATGCAAAAGGTGGGAAGTAACAAGCCATCACGCCAAGCGTTCGAACGTCACCAGCAAATTTACGCCTGGTGGCTTGGCAGGCAATATGCTGACTATAAGGAAAGGATGGAAACCCCCAGTTCGGAAGACCGGTCATGGCTTAAAGATCGCTGGGGATGGCTTGAATTCGTGCGTGATGAAGCGAAATATGTCGAACGAGCGGTAACCAACCCCAATGGTTATGTCGCCTACGCACAAGGCAGCAATGCACTCAAAATGGCGAAGACGTTTCTTTATCCGTCTCAACATACCTTCCCTGAAGAGGTGGGCATCTTTTTTGCCTACTTTATGCATGACTTTGTCAGCTCGACCGCTTTTACCGCTTCCCCCACCGAACAGGTAAAAATTAAAGACCAGTCTGAAACCATGATTAGCTCCCATCATTTTTTTCTACCCAGAGGGATCGAAGCGATTGAAGCGAGCGAAAAGGATCAAGCGGCATGAGGCAGTATCAAAGCTGGTTGGCTGAGTACTTGGTGAGTCGCCGCGATGGCGACCACGCCATGTCTGCCGCCCTGGCCGAGAGCATCAGGGAGTTTTGGCAGGCCAGAGGCGATAAAGCCGAGCATGCAAAGTGGCAGAAGGTCTATCAGGAACACTGCCAACAAGCTGTTTGATCTGGAAAAGGCTAAAAATAAACAGCATGGAAACGGCCCAATTGGGCCGTTTCTTTTTGTGGTGCCTGGACGATATCAATTTGTCTATGGATTTAACACGCTGCTCAGCGTTTACCGAATCGGCCTTGGATGACGTTACCGCCAAGAGCTGGTGATTTTTCCACTTCATGTTGGACTATCCGTTGCTTCACAAACTCCCCCCATCGAAGAAACAGGCTCCTAAGTTTTTCTGGGTTACGCAGAGCGCCTGCCTGATAAGTTCGCAGCAGCTTGTCACTGATCTGGTGGTTCAGCATATGCTCAATTTCCAGAGGTCCGGCACCAAGTTCAATACCGCAGCAGTTTGCGACGCTACGCCGCAGATCGTGCACGCTGAAGGGGTCAAGTTCGGCTAGCTTACGCTTCTGCAACCGCTCAATGGCTCGCATAAGAGCATCACCCGTGATCGCATGCCCACGTCTTGTCATCGATTCGAACACATAGGGGCTGGTGGGCGAGGCTATCATTCGCTGCTCTGCAATGATCTCCTGAGCCAGTGGTGACAAGGTCACCACGTGTGGTCGCCCACTTTTGGTCTCAGGTATGGTCCAGCGGTCGCCATCCAGGTGTGCCCACTGCATCGAGATCACCTCCCCTCGACGAACAGCGCTCAGGATAATCATTTTGATTGCGTTGGCGACACTGCCGGACAGGACTGAGGTCGCTGCAATGCCACGACCACCAGCAGCCAAAGCGCCACCTCCTGTGATCCCCTCCTCTAACGCTTGCCATAGCGCTCGTAGTTCACTGACAGGCAACCATCGCTCCCGAGGTGGATTGGGTGTTGCACTATACACCCTGGGTTTAAGCGCCAATGTGGGGCTCATCTCGATGAGTTGTCGCCGCATCGCCTCCTCCATCATCTGGTGCATGATCCCCATCGCTTTGCGCAGCCCTTCCAGAGAGACCTTCTGCAACTTCTGATAGTGCTGGTGCAACACTGCCATGGTGATATCGCAGATACGATAGTTGCCAAGCGCCTTTTGTAAGTGGGTTTGATAGATACGACGGTAATCAGAGACGGTTCGAGGGCTGATTTCAGAACGAACCCCATCACGGCGTTTGACGCTGGCTTTGTGGACAAGCCACTGTTCAAACAACTCATCAAGCACGAGCATCTGCTCGTTCTTTTGCTTCGTCTCGGCAATAGCCTGGCGGGGATCTATGCCCTGCTTGACTTGCCCCACAGCGATACAATGCCGCTCGCGAGCTTGAGCAAGGCCCATTGCCGGGTACAGCCCCAGAACCATGGTCTGCTGTTTACCCAGCAGCCTAAATCGATACACGAAACGCTTTTGCTTACCGGCCCTGACTTCGAGTGACAACCCGTTACCGTGTTTAGAGCTGATAGCAAATCGGGTTGCAGTTGCATCTTCTTTAAGCTCTGCCGCCGCGACCTGTCGATCTTGAGATATCATCCTAAAACCTCATATTGGGGTACCACATGGGGTACCACATTTGGCATCGTATAGGGTTGTTCCGCGTTGGACAACAATGAACAAGACAAAAACCTAACCAACTGAATTTAATCTATTTAGTGGATTTATATTGGATTGTACAATACCGGGTTAGACAGTAATCACATGACTTCGTAATGCGAAGGTCGCAGGTTCGACTCCTGTTTCCGGCACCAGCCAAGTCAAAGGACTAGCCTCATCAGAGGTTAGTCCTTTGTTTTATTTGGTAAGTCTGCTCTTGTTTACTCTCTGCCATCATGGATGGCGTGTTTGTTAAATCCAAAAATAAGACTACCAGTCACTGGAAAACACCTTCATGAAAATAACCGACTGAAGGTTACCTCAACCTCTTAAATAATCTCAATCAAAATGATATTTAAATTAAGTTGATGTTATTTATTTTAATTTAAAAGCTTT
The DNA here is from genome assembly GCF_000820045.1 of Aeromonas rivuli. Taxonomy (GTDB): domain Bacteria; phylum Pseudomonadota; class Gammaproteobacteria; order Enterobacterales; family Aeromonadaceae; genus Aeromonas; species Aeromonas rivuli. The sequence goes on from NZ_CDBJ01000027.1 coordinate 104,934, forward strand.
TCAACAAGCCATACATCTATAGTTGATTGATTTCATCCCAAAATCATATATGTTGAAACATGCTTTTTAATACTAGGTCGATGACATCGTTAATAGTCATTAAGTCAATCCGCATTCTAAAAGTACTCATATCCGGGCAGGTTCCAATTTACAAGCCGTGGTATCGTTGCCATCATGGCTCTTTCTGGCACTACTGATAGCGACCCGGCGGCTCCCATCATGTTCGATCACCTCTCCCTCTCCACCTTCAACGAACTAGAGCTGATGGTGTATCACTATGTCATCAAGCACAGGGAGCAGATCCCCTACATGCGGATCCGTGAGCTGGCACAGGCGGCCGGGGTGTCGACCACCACGGTACTGCGTTTTTGCAAGAAGCTGGGCTGCACGGGTTTTTCCGAGTTTCGGATCCGCTTCAAGCTCTCATTGGAGCAAGACACGGCATCGGTTGCCCGCTTCGGGGTCAATGAGCTGATGAGTTTTTTCAAGAGCATCAACAACCCCGAGTTCGAGACCCTGATCGATCAAGCCGCCGCCCTGATCTCGGATGCCGAGCGTGTCCTGTTCGTCGGAGTCGGCACCTCGGGCTCCCTCGGCAAATATGGAGCCAGATTCTTCTCCAACGTCGGCAAGTTCAGCAACCATATCGACGACCCCTATTACCCTATTAGCACCGACACCTTTCATAATGCCGTCGCCATTATTCTCTCGGTCTCTGGTGAAACGCAGGACATGTTGAAGTTGGCGCAAAAATTCAGTTTCCACAAATGTAAAATAATCAGCATTACTAATAGCGAGACCTGTTCGCTGGCTAAACTGGCAGACTTTAATCTCTCCTACCACATGCCGCAGTTCATGGTTGGCCACAACCATAATATCACGACCCAAGTGCCCGTTGTTTATATCATCGAGACCATAGGCCGCCGACTGACGGCCAATCCTCCGGCCTGAAAACAACTTGTTTTTTGATTGTGACAAGTCACGAATAACCTATTTCGTTATATCGTGACTTTGTTATTTGCTTTGCTAACATCAGCCCATCACACCTCGCCCTGAACCGCGCCCAATCATGGGGCTCTTACCGATTGCTCGGCGAGGATCACCCATTCCATGCCCTTATTCGGGCCTTGATGAGAGAGAAGCCAATGAAACAGCAAGGATTACCAAAAGACTTTCTGTGGGGCGGCGCAGTCGCGGCCCATCAGGTAGAAGGGGCCTGGGATCAGGGCGGTAAAGGGCCCAGCATAGTGGACGTGCTATCGAGTGGCGCCCATGGGGTCGATAGGGTCATCACCGACGGCATACTGCCCGGTTATCACTATGGCAACCATGAGGCGGTGGATTTTTATCACCACTACCAGCAGGACATAGCCCTGCTGGCCGAAATGGGCTTCAAATGCTTTCGCACCTCCATCGCCTGGTCGCGCATCTTCCCCAAGGGCGACGAGCTGGTTCCCAACGAGCAGGGCCTGCAATTTTATGACGACCTGTTCGATGAACTGCTCAAACATGGCATAGAGCCCGTCATTACCCTCTCCCATTTCGAAATGCCCTGGCACCTGGTCAAGGAGTACGGAGGCTGGAAGCACCGCAAGCTGGTCGAGTTCTTCGTGCGCTTTAGCGAGACAGTGCTGCGCCGCTATCAGCACAAGGTCAAATACTGGATGACCTTCAACGAGATCAACAACCAGCGTAACTGGCGCTCTCCCCTGTTTGGCTACTGCTGCTCCGGCGTTATCTACAACCAGGAACCGAACCCGGAAGAGTGCATGTATCAGGTACTGCACCACCAGTTTGTGGCCAGCGCCCAGGTGGTCAAACTTGGCCACGAGATCAACCCTGAGTTCCAGATCGGCTGCATGATAGCCATGGTGCCCCTCTATCCCTACTCCTGCCATCCGGACGATGTGATGTATGCCCAGGAGGCGATGCGCGAGCGTTTCTTGTTCAGCGATGTCCATGTCCGTGGCGCCTATCCGAGCTATATCCGCAAGGAGTGGCAGCGCAAGGGCTACCAGATAGTCATGGAGCCCGGTGACGAACAGATACTGCGCGAGGGTTGCGTCGACTACATCGGCCTGAGCTACTACATGAGCAATGTGGTACGTGCCCACCATCAGGGCAGCGGCACCGCCCTGTCAGGCTTCGAGGGCGGGGTGCCCAACCCGCACCTCAAGGCTTCGGACTGGGGTTGGCAGATAGACCCGGTCGGCCTGCGTTACAGCCTCAATATTCTCTACGAGCGCTACAACAAGCCGCTGTTCATCGTCGAGAACGGCTTCGGCGCCCTGGACAAGCCGGGTGAGAACGGTGAGGTACAAGATGACTACCGCATCGAATACCTCAGCGCCCACATCGCACAGATGAAAAAAGCGGTGATTGAGGACGGGGTCGAACTGATGGGCTACACCCCCTGGGGCTGCATCGATTGCGTCTCCTTCACCACGGGGGAGTATCGCAAACGCTACGGCTTCATCTATGTGGACAAACACGACGATGGCAGCGGCAGTCAGGCGCGCAGCAAGAAGCAGAGCTTCCACTGGTACCAAGGGGTGATAAAAAGCAACGGTGAAACGCTCTGAGCTCCCCCAGGGGCCAGCTCATTGGCGCCATCAAGATAAATGAAGAAGGGCTGCCTCAGGGCAGCCCTTCTTCATTGTTGAAACCATGGATGGCCGATGAACTCACCGACCCGTATGGATCAATAGAGGCAGAGCCTGCGCCAGGGCCCGGTGACCTCGCACAATCCCGTCTCCTCGGTCGGCTCCCAGCCGAGACGCCGATAGAAGGCAATGGCGGCGGTGTTATTGATGGCCACCTTGAGGGAAGCGGGTCTGGGCAACTCGGCCAGTGCCTTCTCCAGCAGGGCACGCCCCATCCCCTGACCATGCCAATCGGCGGAAACATAGAGATGATGAACGAAACTGTCTGGCGCCCAGATGGCGATGAAACCGCAGGGAGTGCCTCCCTGCTCTGCGACCCAGATCTGCTCGCCGCTGATCTGCTCGGTAAAATCTTCCAGCGCAAATTGCGAAGGATCTACCCAATGAAACGTCTGGCGACGTCCTTTTTGAAACAGACGGGATAATGGTGCCACATCCGCTTCAGTCATGGCTCTGATCATCAACCTCTCTCCCTTGCATGGCCCGGCTCGAGCGCGCTATTGGCTATCAGCTTACCCCAGATGGGTGACAGGAACCGGTTCACAAGCAGGCGAGCTGCTGTTAATTTGAACAGATGAGGGGCTATACTGCCCGGGTCCCGCCTACGGATGTGTGAGGTTTGCCGACCATGGATAACAAGCAACTTGAAGGTAACATCTTTATTCCCGCCCACCTAGATGATGTCTGGCATGCCTGGACCACGGAGAGCGGGCTACGCAGCTTTCTCGCCCCGGAGTGCCTGATGGTGGCCGAACCCAATGGCCCGTTCGAGATCTACTTCCGCCCCGATGCTCCCCATGGCGAGCGGGGCAGCGAGGGGTGCCGGGTCATGGCCGTCATGCCCCATGACTTGCTCAGTTTCAGCTGGAATTTCCCCCCCCACTTGCCCCATGTGCGCCAGCAGAAGACCCAGGTCAGCCTGCGTTTCGTGCCCGAAGACCAGGGCACCCGCCTCCATCTGCTGCAGACCGGTTGGGCCAATGATCCGGACTGGGATGAGGGCTACGACTACTTTCGCCATGAATGGTTGGACGTCGTGCTGCCCCGCCTGCAATACCGTTTCACCCACGGCCCCATCGACTGGCACAACCCTCCCAGTGGCCAGCAACTCAAATGTCTGGCGCAATGACCAGGACTGCATGAAAGAGACCGCCCTCAGGCGGTCTCTTGTTATTGGACGACTGCCATCGCTCACACCCCCAACCGATCCCGCAGGCTGTACCAGGCAGCGCCGGCGGCGGTGAAAGGGATGCGGAACAGACGGCCGCCCGGGAAGGGGTAGTGGGGGAGCTTGGCGAAAGCGTCGAAGCGCTCCGCCTGGCCGCTCAACACCTCGGAGAGCAACTTGCCCGCCAGATGGGTGCAAGTAACGCCGTGGCCACTGTAGCCCTGCATGTAATAGATGTTGGGGCCGATGCGGCCAAACTGCGGCAGGCGCGACATGGTCAGCAGAAAGTTGCCGGTCCAGGTGTATTCCACTTTGACGTCGGCCAGCTGAGGGAAGGTCTTGAGCATTTTGGGGATGATGAGCCGTTCGATGTCGGCGGGATCCCGGGCGCCATAGACGACACCGCCGCCGTAGATCAGGCGGTGATCCCCTGTGGTGCGGTAGTAGTCGAGCAGGTAGTTGCAATCCTCCATGCAGTAGTTCTGCGGCAGCAGTTGCCGGGCACGCTCCTCGCCTATCACCTCGGTGGTCACTACCTGGGTGCCACAGGGCATGCTCTTGCCCGCCAATTCCGGCACCAGATCCCCCAGATAGGCATTACCCGCCACCACCACGAAGCGTGCCTTGACCGCCCCCTTGGCGGTGCGCACCAGCGCCGGTTGACCCGGCTCTATGCTGGTGACCGCTGACTGCTCGAAGATGCGCCCACCCTGGCTGCGAATGGCCTCGGCCTCCCCCAGCGCCAGATTGAGGGGATGGATATGGCCACCGCGCTTGTCGAGCAGGCCGCCGACGTAGCGATCGCTACCCACCACCTGGCGTATCCCCTCTTTATCCAGCAGCTCCAGCTGATCGTTGCCCCATTTGCGCCAGCGCAGTTGCTGGGCCTTGAGCTCGTGCAGCTGACGCTCGGTATCGGCGGCAAAGACGCCACCCTGCTGCAAGTCACATTGAATGTCGTAGCGTTTGATGCGCTCGCGAATGATGTCCCCCCCCTCAAACAACATGCTGCCGAGCAGCCTGGCCTGATCCGGCGGGCAGCTCGCCTCTATGTTGTCGATGTCGCGGCTGTAGGAGTTGACTATCTGGCCACCGTTGCGACCGCTGGCGCCGAAACCGACCCTGGCCGCCTCCAGCACCACCACCGAATAGCCCTTCTCCACCAGATGCAGGGCACTGGACAGGCCGGTATAGCCGGCCCCTATGATGCAGACATCGCACTCAAGCTGTTCATCCAGACTGGGGAAAGGCGCATGGGTATTGGCACTGGCGGCGTAGTAGCTCTTCACATGTTCGGTCATGATCCCTCGTTCCTCACAAGATTGCGCTCAATAATGGCTGAAATGGGGCCTTGCCTGGTCCCTTTTCGGGGGGCGGAGCTGGGTGGCTTGTGCATCGAACGGATTGCGCCTTCCGTTCATTATTTTGCACACCCATGACCGCAAATCTGTCAATGACACCACTTCTAGCACGCCAACACCGCCCTGGGCAACCGCATTTAACACTTGAAAAACAAAGTGGCGGCCATTATGGTCATCCAGTGCTTATTATTCTATACAGCAAGCGTGCCGGATAATGCCATGTCATCCCATCCAGAACGCCCTGAATCTACCGCCGAGGCCCCCATGTCACTGACAGCGCAGCTCGAACCCCTGACTCACTCCCTTGCCTATATAGATGGCCGCTGGTGCCAGGCCCACAGCGGTCGCCAGTTCGAGGTGACCAACCCGGCCACGGGTGAACTCATCACCCGGGTGCCGGACATGGATGGTGCCGATACCCAGGCCGCCATCGAAGCCGCCCATGCTGCTCAGCCTGCCTGGGCGGCACTCACCGCCAAGGAGCGCAGTGCCAGACTGATGCGCTGGTATGAGCTCATCATGGCGAACCAGGATGCCCTGGCGCGGCTGATGACCCGGGAGCAGGGCAAGCCCCTGGCCGAGGCCAAGGGGGAAGTCGCCTACGGTGCCAGCTTTATCCAGTGGTTCGCGGAAGAGGGCAAGCGCGCCTACGGCCGCACCATACCAGGATTCAGTGGCGACAGGCGCCTGGCCACCATCAAGCAGCCGGTCGGGGTCGTGGCCGCCATCACCCCCTGGAACTTCCCCATCGCCATGATCACCCGCAAGGCAGGCCCGGCCCTGGCCGCCGGTTGCACCATCGTCATCAAGCCCGCCGCCGAAACTCCCCTGTGCGCCCTGGCCCTGGCTGCACTGGCCGAGCAGGCCGCTATTCCGGCCGGGGTGATCAACATAGTCACCTCCCATCAGGCCGCCATCGTCGGGGATGAGCTCTGTGCCAACCCCCTGGTGCGCAAGCTCTCTTTCACCGGCTCGACCCGCATCGGCAAGCTGTTGATGCGCCAATGCGCCGACACCATGAAGCGCGTCTCCCTGGAGTTGGGCGGCAACGCCCCCTTCATCGTGTTCGACGATGCGGACTTGGACGCCGCCGTGACCGGGGCCCTCGCCTCCAAATACCGCAATGCGGGCCAGACCTGCGTCTGCGCCAACCGCATATTGGTGCAGGCCAGCGTCTATGACGCCTTCGCCGAGAAGCTGGCCGCCGCGGTGCGCGCCTTCAAGGTGGGAGATGGCCTTGGTGAAGGCAGCCAGATTGGCCCCCTCATCAACCAGACCGCCGCCGACAAGGTCGCCACCCTGGTGGAGCAGGCTCAGGCTGCCGGTGCCCAGATACTGGTAGGTGGCAAGATCCACAGCGCTGGCCCCCTCTTCTACAGCCCGACCATATTGACCCACGTCCAGGCCGATAACCCCATTCTGCAGGAGGAGATCTTCGGCCCCGTCGCGCCCTTGGTGCGCTTTGAGACCGAAGCCGAGGCCATCGCCATCGCCAACGACACCCCTTACGGCCTGGCCGCTTACTTCTATGGCCGTGACATCGCCCGGGTGTGGCGGGTCGCCGAACGTCTTGAGTACGGCATGGTGGGCATCAACGAAGGGATCATCTCTACCGAGCTGGCGCCCTTTGGCGGCATCAAGGAGTCTGGCCTGGGCCGGGAAGGGGCCGCCGAGGGACTCGATGAGTATCTGGAAACCAAATATCTCTGCTTCGGCTCCATTGCATAATAAAACAAATTAATGGATATTTTATTCACCAGTAGTGGGGCGCAGGACAACCAGGCCCCCTGTGATGGACAACCTAAGGATGGGGAGCGACAGCCAGGCTGCCGACTCATCAACATACAGTGAGGGGCTTGCCCCTGATGGGAGAATCAAGATGAGTAATCAATCCTGGCAAGCGCGCCGCGAAGCCGCCGTGGTCAACGGCGTGGGCACCCTGATGCCGGTCTTTATCGACAGGGCCCAGAATGCCGAGCTGTGGGATGTGGAGGGCAACCGCTACATCGACTTTGCCTCGGGCATCGCCGTGCTCAACACCGGCCACAACCACCCCAAGGTGGTGGCCGCCGTGCGCGAGCAACTGGAAAAATTCAGCCACACCTGCTTCCAGGTTACCCCCTACCCCGGCTACATCGAGCTTGCGGAGAAACTCAATGCCCTGGTACCGGGATCGACCCCCAAGCGTACCCTGTTTCTCTCCACCGGTGCCGAGGCGGTGGAGAACGCCATCAAGATAGCCCGCGCCCATACCGGTCGCAGCGGCACCATCGCCTTCAAGGGGGGCTTCCATGGCCGCACCATGATGGGCATGGCGCTCACCGGCAAAGTGGTGCCCTACAAGACAGGGTTCGGCCCCCTGCCGGGAGAGGTCTATCACCTGCCCTTCCCCGCCGATTATCTGGGGGTGAGTGAGGCCGATGCCTTGGCCGCACTGGATCTCTGCTTCAGTGCCGACATAGAGCCGACCCGGGTCGCGGCCATCATCATTGAGCCGGTACAGGGCGAAGGGGGCTTCTACCCGGCCTCCCCCGGCTTCATGCAGAGTTTGCGCAACGTCTGCGATCAGCACGGTATCGTGCTCATCTGCGACGAGATCCAGAGCGGTTTCTGCCGCACCGGCAAGACCTTCGCCACCGAATACAGCGGCATAGAGCCGGACATCATGACCCTGGCCAAGAGCCTGGCCGGTGGCTTCCCGCTCTCGGCCGTGGTCGGCAAGGCGGCTATCATGAACGCCGCCAAACCCGGTGGCCTGGGGGGCACCTATGCGGGCTCCCCCATCGCCTGCGCCGCCGCCCTGGCGGTGCTCGACGTCATTGAGGAGGAGCAACTCAATCGGCGCGCCCAGGCCCAGGGCGAGCAGCTCAAAGCCCGCTTGCACCAGCTTGCCGAGCGTTTCGACTGCATCGGCGATATCCGTGGCCCGGGCGCCATGGTGGCCATGGAGCTGGTCAAGGGCCGCGATGCCCGCCAACCGGACGCCGATCTCACCAAGCGTCTGGTGGCCGAGGCGGGCAAACAGGGGCTGGTATTGCTCTCCTGCGGCGTGCGGGCCAACGTCATCCGCTTCCTGGCGCCGCTCACCGCCGCACCGACGCTGGTAGACGAGGGGCTGGACAAACTGGAGCGGGCCCTGACCGCCGCCCTCGCCTAGGGCGGATACCGGCAACCTCAGCCCGGGCCCGGTGCCCGGGCTGAGTCTTTACCCCAGAACAAGCCCCTGAACTTGCACCAAATATTTGCACTCCACCGGGCTGCCATGGGTTGTCATCCCCGTCCATCTGGGGCAAAATGCGCGCCGCTAAAATAACCGACTTGGTTGCCAAGTCGGTTATTTTCATTTTGTTGTTTACCACCAAACCGAGGCCGGGCCTTTTCCCGGAAATGATATCCGGGGTCGCACTCATAGATGGCGCGAACCCACCCATGATTTATGCCGCTATGAGGAACAAGATGGGGCTCTCTTATACTTCGTCTCCGCTCGCCGGAGTCAGCCTTGGCAACGCGATTGCCAACGACCTCTGCACCACTCTGTCGAGTGTGCGTCTGTTCAGTCCCCTGGCGTCTCGCCATGACCATGCCCTGGCGGCAATGCAGGAGGTTCGCTGATGTCTGATGCACCGGTTCGCCTCAAAAAAACCCTCAAATTATGGCAAGTCGTGGTCATCGGCCTCGCCTACCTGACCCCCATGGCGGTGTTCGACACCTTCGCCATGGTCTCCGACATCACCAGCGGCCACGTCGCCACCTCCTACCTGCTGGCCCTGGCCGGGATACTGTTCACCGCCATCAGCTACGGTCATCTGGTGCGCAAGTATCCCTCCGCCGGCTCGGCCTACACCTACACCCAGAAGACCTTCCATCCCTATGTGGGCTTCATGGTGGGCTGGTCGTCCCTGCTCGACTACCTCTTCATGCCGATGATCAACATGCTGCTGGCCAAGATTTACCTGACCGCCATGTTCCCCGGGGTCGAACCCTGGATCTTTATCTTCGGACTGGTGAGCGTGATGACCCTGCTCAACCTGCGCGGCATCAATCTGGTGGCCAACTTCAATGGCCTGATCGTGCTGGTGCAGGTCGCCATCATACTGGTATTCCTCGCCCTGATGGCCCATGCGGTCTACTTCGGCGAGGGAGAAGGGAGTGTGCTGAGCAGCCGTCCCTTCTATTCGGAGCACACCGCCTTGCTGCCGCTCTTTACCGGCGCCACCATCCTCTGCTTCTCATTCCTGGGCTTCGATGGCCTGAGCTCGCTCAGTGAAGAGACCCCCAACGCCGGCAAGGTGATCCCCCGCGCCATCCTGCTGACCGCCCTCATCGGCGGCATCATCTTCGTGCTGGTCTCCTACTTCCTGCAGCTCTATTTCCCGGACATCAGCCGCTTCAAGGAGCCCGATGCCGTGCTGCCGGAGATCGCCCTCTACGTCGGTGGCAAGCTGTTCCAGAGCATAGTGCTGGTCAGCACCACGGTCGCCGTACTGGCCTCGGGCATGGCGGCCCACGCTGGCGTGTCACGGATCCTCTACGTGATGGGCCGCGATGGCGTCCTGCCCGAGAAGGTGTTCAGCTATGTGCACCCCACCTGGCGTACCCCGGCCATCAACGTGCTGCTGGTCGGTGCCCTGGCACTCTCCGCCGTCTCCTTCGATCTGGACATCGCCCTGGCGCTGGTCAACTTCGGCGCCCTGGTCGCCTTCACCTTCGTCAACCTGTCGGTGATCGCCCAGTTCTATGTGCGCGAGCAGCGTAACAAGACCCTCAAGGACACGGTCTGCTTCCTGCTGCTGCCCCTGTGTGGCGCCGCGACCATAGGCCTGCTCTGGCTCAACCTGGAGCTGAGCTCCCTCTATCTGGGTCTCATATGGGCTGGCCTGGGTCTGGTCTACCTGGTGCTGCGCATCAAGCTCTCCCAGGCGCCCCTGCGGGAGTACGAAGAGGCCGAGCTGCAATAAGCCACGCCGTTCACAGCAAGCAAAAAGGGGAGCCATTAGCTCCCCTTTTATCATTCACAATCCACCCATCAGCGGCTGCGCAGCCACCCCCCAAGTGCCAGATAAGCAAAAGGAGAGTCATGGACTCCCCTTTGTTAGCCGCTCTGGCTGTGATCCCCTGGGCGCGTCGAGCCTTATTTGATCAATGCCTTGGTGGCCGCTTTTGCAGGATCATCGACGGCATTTTCGACCTTGCCCTTAGCATCGCCCACCGAACCCTTGGCGTCGTTCAATGCGCCCTTCTTATCATCCAGGCCGACCGAGTCTTTGGCCGTTTCGGCGGCGGAGCAACGCCCGCCCACCCCGACGGTGGCCTTCATGGCCGCGCCCTTGACCGCTTTCTCAGGGGTACAATCCGGGTTGATGACACCCGCCTGGGCACCCAGGGTGATCAGGCAGAGGGAGAGACAGAGCAGCAGTTTTTTCATGACAGACTCACTTTTGATGGCGAATGAATATCTCCCAGTGTAGGGAGATGTGTGCAAGGAGCAAGACACATCCATTCAGCCCCCTTGAGCGGGTAACTGGCGCCATAGGGTGAGACAGGCCTGGCCAAGAGAGCCTGTGGCCCGAGCAGACCCGGTTCAATGGCCACCACGCCCCCTATCAGGGAGCCAGTCCCACTCTCATCGAGACGTCTTGGGTTGTCGCAACCTGGCGCAGAGTGCTTGCCCCAGCGCGCGGTGCTTAGCGTATCAATCTTCTGGCTGCCGCCCGGCCAGGATTATCCACGGCATTCTCGACTCGCTGCTTGGTGTTGCGCGCCTTGTAATAGGCATCATCCACCCCGGTCGCCTGGGCCGCCTTGCGCTTGGCATAGTCAGCCGGGTCATCCACCGCATTCTCGACTCGCTGCTTGGTATTGCGCGCCTTGTAATAGGCATCATCCACCCCGGTCGCCTGAGCCGCCTTGCGCTTGGCGTAGTCAGCCGGGTCGTCCACCGCATTCTCGACTCGCTGCTTGGTATTGCGCGCCTTGTAATAGGCATCATCCACCCCGGTCGCCTGAGCCGCCTTGCGCTTGGCGTAGTCAGCAGGATTGTCCACGACTTTGTCGACCCGCTGCTTGGCGCTGGCCGCAGAACATCGGCTATTGATACCCGTGGTGCCATTGACGGCCGACCCCACCGCCACCTGTCCGGCACTGCAACCAGAGGGAAGAACGTCAGCCTGAGCAGAGAGGGATACCAGGATCAGGGGAAATAGAGAGAGAGACCAATGCTTCATGACAGACTCGCGATAGCTGAAAAACGACCGCCTAGTCTAACGGCCTGAGCAGGGAGGACAAGTATTAATGACACATCAATCACTTGTGTCGGTCAACGTCTAACGCCAGGCTGCGGCCAAACGCACCCGTTGGCCGAGGTGTCGGCAAGAGGATAGGCAGACCGTTTTTCCTCCCTCTGAAGGTGACAGCGCCACGGTGCGCACGCTGTCATCAAATCATCATCAAAACGTCACTTTGTCATAAAAGTGTCATCAAGCCTTGCTGTAATGCGCCGGTCAAATTCATCAGCAGACGGCCAGCGCCGTCCCAAGAGGCTTTATGCACAACCCTGACTCCTTGCCACAGCAGCACGTCTCCTCCCATCGTGCGCTGTTCCACTGGATAACTGTCATAGCGCTGGTCTACCTGATACTGGTAGCGGTGGGAGCCGTCTCCCACGGCTTCAAATTGTTCTCCGGCGGCGCCGAGGGTGCGGCCGAAATCTTTGCCTTCGCCAACAACCCCTTCGTCGCCCTGCTGCTCGGCATCCTGGCCACGGCCCTGGTGCAATCATCCAGCACCGTGACCTCGGTCATCGTCGGTCTGGTCGCCGGTGGCCTGCCGCTGGCCATGGCCATTCCCATGGTGATGGGTGCCAACCTCGGCACCACCATCACCAACACCATCGTCTCCATGGGTCATATCCGCGACAGAACCGAGTTTCGCCGTGCCTTTGCCGCCGCCACTGTCCATGACTTCTTCAACCTGATGGCCGTGTTCATCTTCCTGCCCCTGGAGCTCGCCTTCGGTGTCTTGCAGCACAGTGCCGAGTTCCTGGCCCATCTGCTGGTCGGATCGAGCGACATGTCGATGAAGGGCATGGACTTCATGAAGCCGCTCACCGCCCCCGCCATGCAGCTCATCGATGCCGCCGTCGCCTTCTTGCCCGGTAAAGGCCCCGCCCTGGCCACCATCGCCATCGGTATCCTGCTGATCCTGGGCTCGGTCACCTATCTGGGCAAGGTGTTGCAAAAGGTGCTGGTCGGTCGCGCCAAGGGGCTGCTGCACAAGGCCCTGGGCCGTGGCCCCCTCACCGGTATCGCCTCGGGCACCCTGGTGACCATCATGGTGCAATCCTCTTCCACCACCACCAGCCTGATGATCCCTCTGGCCGGCGGCGGCGTGTTCACCACTCGCCAGCTCTACCCCTTCACCCTGGGCGCCAACATAGGCACCACCATCACGGCCCTGCTGGCGGCCACCGCCATCGGCGGCAGCGGTGCCGAACTGGCGCTGACCATCGCCCTGGTGCATGTGCTGTTCAACGTCTTCGCCGTGGTGCTCATCTATGGGCTGCCCTTCCTGCGCGAACTGCCCATCCTGGCCGCCGAGTGGCTGGCAAGGGTCGGCAGCGAGAACAAGTTGCTGGCACTGGGTTATGTGGGCGGCCTCTTCTTCGCCCTGCCTGCGCTGATGATGGCCCTGGCAAAATAACCGGCCCCCGGGCTTAACTGAGTCGATTCACTCGGCAAGGAAGGGCGCGATTAGCGCCCTTTTGCTACCCCAGTTCGACCCACTGGGATAAGATATTCATCTCATTGTCTTACAAGGATTTAGTGATGAAATTTGTGCTGATCGCCATCCTGATCGCTCTGGCGGTCTTCTATTTCTACTCAAGCAATAACAACAAGAAGCTGGCCGAGGAGAATATCCGCGCCGGCGATCTCTTCCTCGCCGAGAACAAGGCCAAGCCGGGCATAGTGACCACCGAGTCCGGCCTGCAATATCAAGTACTGGCCGAAGGCGAAGGCGGCATGCACCCCAGCGCCAGCAGCAAGGTCAAGGTGCACTACGAGGGCAAGTTGCTCGATGGCACCGTCTTCGACAGCTCCATCGCCCGTGGCGAGCCCATCGAATTTGGTCTCAATCAGGTGATACCGGGCTGGACCGAAGGGGTACAGCTGATGACGGTCGGCGAGAAGGCCCGCTTCTTCATCCCGTCCAGGTTGGGCTACGGCAACCGCGCCACCGGCAAGATCCTGCCCGGCTCCCTGCTTATCTTCGAAGTGGAGCTGCTCGCCATCGACTGACGCAATTCGGTCAGCCCATGATGAGCGCCGTCATGAGCGCACTGTCAAAGAGGGAGGCATTGCCTCCCTCTTTGTTTGATCTCCCCCCACCACCAGTCAACCTGCCTGCCTGCCCGCCTGCCTGCCTGCCCAAACAATTATCAACCCTGAGTGAAGAGTGATTACACATATAGCCTAATTGTTCACCATAAAAAGGGGGCGGATAATGACCTCATCGCCTGCCAAGGCCCCCTCTGATGGAGCACTAAGATGTCCCCTGTCTGGTTTATCTCCCACGGCGCACCGGATCTGGTGCTGCGCGACGAGCCCGCCACCCGTTTCATGAAGGACCTCAGCCTGGGGCCGCTCAAGGGGCTGGTCGTCATCTCGGCCCACTGGTTCAGCCGCGAGCTGGAGATCAACTCGGCGCACAACCCGGCGCTCATGTATGACTTCCATGGCTTCCCCGATGCCCTCTACCGCGTGCGCTGGCCCGCCAGCAGCCCGGCGTGGTTGCAACAGGCCGTGCAGGAGACCTTGCTGCAAGGAGGACTCACCGCCAAACCAACCCAGCGCGAACTGGATCACGGGGTCTGGTCACCGCTCTCCCTGCTCGATGCCAGCAGCGAGATCCCCCTGGTGCAGATCTCCATCCCGGCGGGCATGAGCCCGGCCGAGTTATGGCGGCTGGGCGAAGCCCTGGCCCCGTTGCGCCAACAGGGCATTGGCATTCTGGCCTCCGGCGCCATCACCCACAATCTGAGGGCGCTCGGCCCCGATGGCTCCCCGCCCCCCGCCTGGGCCCAGGCGTTCGCCCACTGGCTGGAGGAGAAGATGGGCAATCAGGACAAGGCGGCCCTGCTCGATTATCGTGACCAGGCTCCGGGGGCGGTGCAATCCCACCCCCATGACGATCACCTGAGGCCGCTGTTCGTGGCCCTCGGCGCGGCAGGGGCAGACAAACCGGCCCGGCTGCATGATAGCTGGGACTATAGCAGCCTCTATATGGGCAGCTACCGCTTCGGTTAAGCCCACCTCATCCCACGATAAAATCCCCCATAAAAAAGCAGAGGAGCCATGGCTCCTCTGCTTTTTTGCGCTGGTTGTGCCCATAAGCGCCTGATATTGACCGGCAGGCGGGGATCCCGTTAGCGAGACGGCTCGCCCGCCAGCAGTTGCTCCGCCTCGGTTACCAGCTGCTCGGTCAACTGATGACTGCGCAGATAGCTGTCGATCAGGGATTGGTCGGCCCTGCCCCCTGCTATTTGTTCATACCAGTGATCCAGCATGGCGGCAAAGCCACGGCGCACCAGCACCGGTCGCCAGTCATCGATGGCCAGGGTCTGCACCACCTTGTCTCGCGCCAGCGTGCCCTGGGTGCAGTTCTCGACCTGGAGCGACAGATTGTCGCCATAGAGGCTGATGCGCTCCTCCGCGACCCCGGCGCTGCGATTCATGCTGCCACTGACCGCCACCTGCCCGCTTTGCCAGGCGACGCTCACCCCGGCCAGCATGGCCGGGTCCTGCGCGCTGGCTCTAAATACCCGGTGCAGGGCGCCATCCGGCAGGCCGCCATAGTGGCAGAGGCTGTCGAGCACATGGATGAAATCATCGAACAGGAACTGGCGGGGCAGTCCGGGCAAGCCATGGCGGTGCTTTTGCCAATGCAGCTCGGTCACCGGCTGCGCCCGCCCAGCCGACAGCGCGGGCAGGTAGCGGCGATTGAAACCCACAAACAGCGGGCAATCTTGCTGCAACGCAAGCTGGCACAAGGCCTCTACCGCAACGGCACTGTCGCACAGCGGCTTGTCGACGAAGGTGGGAATGCCCGCCAGCAGACTCTTGCGGGCCAGCTCCTGATGCACCGCCGTGGCGGCATGGATCATTACCCCATCGGGGCGGCTCCCCAGCAGCGCATCCACGTCGGTGAAACACTCGGCCACCCGATACTGGCGGGCCAGCTTGTCGAGCACAGATGGATTGCGGGTGCAGAGCACAGGCGTCACCCGCTCATCGCTGGCCAGCAGCGGCAAATAGGCCTTCTGGGCGATATCACCCAACCCAATCATGGCAATACGCATGGTGTTCTCTCTCCCTCAAGACTGCGCCCAGCTTACCCCATCCCCTTGTGAGTTATGAAGGGATGGGCTAGCGTGGACTCCCTTTTTCCAAGCTCCGACCAAGATGACACCGACTCTCTATCTGCTGCGCCACGGCCAGACCCGCTTCAATGCCCAGCAACGACTGCAGGGCCACTGCAACTCCCCCCTCACCCCCTTGGGTGAACAACAAGCCCGCGCCATGGGGGCCACCCTTCGCCAGCAGCTGGACGACCCCGCATCCTGGACCCTCTATGCCAGCCCGCTGGGACGGGCCATGCAGACCGCCCGCCTCATCTGCGACGAACTTGGCATGAGCCATGACAGGATCCGGGTCGATGAGCGGCTCAAGGAGCTGGGCCTCGGGGAGTGGGAGGAGCGTCGCCTGGACGAGATACGCCCCCTCTGTTTTGCCCTGGAAAGCGGCGAGCCGGACTGGTACCTGCAAGCGCCAAAGGGCGAGGGGTTGGCCAGCCTGCAGGGGCGCTGCCACGACTGGCTCCATGACCAGAGTCTGGGTTCCCGGCGCATCGCCGTCGCCCATGGGCTGTCGGGCATCATGCTGCGTGGCCTCTATGCGGGATTGAGCCACGAGGCGCTCTGGCAGCAGGCGCTGCCCCAGGATGCCTTGTTCCGCCTGCAAGGGGGAGAGATCACCCGCATCCCCTGCCAGGCGGCGCTACTGCCCCAGATTTAACGACACAAAGCGGCACGACTTTAACGAAACTAAGCGGTGCTGCTTTACCGAAACAAGCGGCGCTGCTTTAACGAAACAAACCGCGCAAGCGTCAACGTAACAGCGGGCCAAGAGGCCCGCTGTCAGTATGTCAGTTTTTGGACTTGCCCCGCTCATCGACCAGTCTGCCCAGACGGGCACCCAATTCGGAACAGATCACGGCGCTGGCGATGGCAAACACCATCTGGACAGGATCAAACCCCTCCCTCTTCTCAAACAGCAGCGGGGCCAGCAGATTGAAGGCGATGATCCCCAACAGCAGCCCGGTACCACTGCCTATCTTCTCAAGCTTGGATTTGACTCTGACCGTCATCTGACTACTCCTGTGCAGGGGGCAAGCGCCCGCCCTGATGCTTTATCGGGGGTGGCCATCATGCCTCCCCCTTATCCATGGAACCTGGCCGCACAAGATAGCAAAGCCGCCCCCGCCTGACTGCTTTTATCGCCTCTGCCGCCACGCTTTAATGACAGTAAAAAGATGGATTTCCCAGATTTCAGGAGAAGAATCATTCACCAGGGGGGCAGATCCCCTGCCAGCGCTTGAACAGCACGCTGGCATTTACCCCACCAAAGCCAAACCCATTGGAGATGGCGTGCTCGATCCCCATGTCACGGGCCGTGCCCCGCACTATGTCCACGCCGTCGGCGAGCGGGTCGGGTTGCTGCAGGTTGCGGGTGGCAGGCACTCTCTGGTCGCGAATGGCCAAGGCGGTGAAGATGGCCTCTATGCCCCCGGCGGCCCCCAGCAGATGGCCGGTGGCTGACTTGGTGGAGGTCACCGCAATCTGGTTGTCATCGCCAAATACGCGTTTGATGGCGGCCAACTCCCCCCTGTCACCCACCGGAGTCGAGGTGGCATGGGCATTGAGGTGCTGGACATCCGCCGCCTGAATACCGGCCTGAGCCAGGGCCGCCATCATGGCGCGGCGTGCGCCGTCGCCATCTTCGGGACCTGCGGTGAGGTGATAGGCGTCGGCACTGGTGCCATAGCCCACCAGCTCCACTATGGGGGTGGCGCCCCGGGCCAGGGCGTGTTCCAGGGATTCAATCACCAGGATCCCGGCCCCTTCGCCCATGACAAACCCATCGCGGTCGACATCGAACGGACGGGAGGCCGCTTCGGGATCATCGGCATAGGCGGACGACAG
The DNA here is from genome assembly GCF_000820045.1 of Aeromonas rivuli. Lineage (GTDB taxonomy): Bacteria > Pseudomonadota > Gammaproteobacteria > Enterobacterales > Aeromonadaceae > Aeromonas > Aeromonas rivuli. The sequence continues at coordinate 122,382 of NZ_CDBJ01000027.1, forward strand.
CGCGCGAGCCGCGGCAAACCCGCCCAGACTGACGCGGTCTATGGTGGCCTCGGCCCCGCCACAGATGGCGATATCAGCCTCACCGCAGCGAATGAGCCGGGCGGCGTCGCCAATGGCCTGCACCCCTGCGGCGCAGGCCGTGACCGGCGCCCCGAGCGGCCCTTTGAAGCCGAAGTTGATGGAGACATGGCCCGCCGCCATGTTGACCAGGAAGGAGGGGATGGTGAAGGGGGATAGGCGGCGCGGTCCCCGTTCATCCGTGGTACGCACGGCCTCGACGATGGCGGGGAAGCCGCCGATGCCCGAGGCGATGATGGTGGCGGTGCGCTCCTGCTCCGCCGCCGTCTTGGGGGCCCAGTTGGCTTGCAACAGGGCCTCCTTGGCCGCGGCAATGGCAAACAGGATGAAGCGATCCATCTTCTTCTGCTCCTTGGTCGATACCACGGCATCGGGGTCAAATCCTGCCAGGGGATCTTCGGCCAAGGAGGGCACCATGGCGCCCACCTTGGCGGCCAGCCCCTCGGTGAAGGCCTCCGGCAGGCGGCGCAAGCCGGACTGGCCCGCCAGCAGCCGCTGCCACACGGTTTCCACCCCATATCCAAGCGGGGTCACCGCTCCCATTCCTGTCACCACGATACGAGTTGAGCTCATGATTCTGATTCCTGTTTTGAAGGGTTATCGCCACTCATCACGCCATTGGCATGGCGCAGACGCTGCTTCATGCCATCACTGGCGGCCGGTCCCGGCACCAGGGTGTGGCGTGAGGGTGAAATGGCCTGACCCGTGCGCCTGTCCACCAGCATGGGCTCGGCCAGCTCGCCCGTCAGAACATCCTTCAGCTGGATACTCGCCCCCTCTGGCGCGAAATGGGTATTACCCCAAGCAAGTAGTGCCATCAGTACCGATCTGAGATCCTGACCGCGAGGGGTGAGCAGATATTGATAGCGAGGGGGACGCTCTGAGTAACACCGCTTCTCCATCAGGCCCCCCTCAACCAGGGCGGTCAGGCGACGAGTAAGTATGTTGGGGGCGACGCCAAGACTTTTCTGAAACTCATCGAAGCGAGAGAGACCATGCATGGCATCACGGATAATCAACAGACTCCACCACTCCCCGACATGTTCCAAGCTGCGAGCTATGGGACACTGTTGTTCACTCAAACTCTTTCTACGCATCCAAGACCACCTGGTTACTTTCAATATAAAAGTAACCTTATGGCACCTACTTTTATTATGCAAGTTACTTCTGTTATCACTGAGCACTCTTCGCCGCTTCATTAGGCGATGGCTTTACCAAGCGCTTTTGCTTTGGCAAGCCAGTCCAATTAGGTGGCCCTGCAAGCGCCCCTCTCCTCCCACTTCACCCTTCCACAGCTTGTTGGCGCCGACAAGCCAATGAAAAAAGGCGACCATCTGGTCGCCTTTCTGTTTTCTATCGCTTTCCAAATCAGGAAATATCAGCGAGCCGGTCGCTTGGTGCCGTTGCCTTTTGCAGCAGGCTTGCCGCCCTGAGCGGCGGGTTTGGCAGAGCCCGCGCGGCTCGGTGCCTTGCCATTATGAGCAGGTTTACCCTGCCCGGCTGGTTTGCCCTGACCTGTACCTTGCGCCGCGGGCTTGCCGTTGCCAGCCCCTTTGCTGAGCTGGGAGCCTACAGGCTTGCCATTGCCCGCCTTGCCGCCATTTCTGCTGGCCGCCGGGGCATTACCTGCACCAGCCTCGCTGCGGGCGGCCTTGTTACCCGCCCCATTGCCCCGCTGATGGGTGATGGCGCTGTGGCGGGTCAGGGCCGGTTTCAGCCCCTTGTTGAGACTGCGCTCGGCTTTGACCTCGCCGCGTCCTTCCGGCGGCACCAGGCAGCTAGGGCCGTTGCCTATCAGGTGGCCCTTGCCCATCTCCAGCAGGGCTTCGCGGATCATGGGCCAGCCGGCCGGATCGTGATAGCGCAGCAGCGCCTTGTGCAGGCGACGACGACGCTCGCCCTTGACCACGAACACGTCCTCACTCTGGCGGCTGATCTTGCCGAGGGGGTTTTTCTCGGTGTAATACATGGTGGTGGCGTTGGCGAGGGGCGACGGGTAGAAGTTCTGCACCTGATCGAGCTTGAAGCGGTTCTCCTTGATCCAGAGCGCCATGTTCACCATGTCTTCATCCGTGGTGCCCGGGTGGGCCGAGATGAAGTAGGGGATCAGGTACTGCTCCTTGCCCGCCTCTTTGGAGTACTTGTCGAACAGCTCCTTGAACTGGTAGTAGCTGCCCATGCCCGGCTTCATCATCTTGGAGAGCGGCCCCTCCTCGGTGTGCTCGGGGGCAATCTTCAGGTAGCCACCGACGTGGTGTTTGGCCAGCTCGCGGATGTAGCGCGGATCTTCCACGGCGATGTCGTAACGCACCCCGGAGGCGATCAGGATTTTCTTGATCCCCTTGATGTCACGCGCCTTGCGGTAGAGATCGATGGTCGGGGTGTGGTCGGTATCCATGTGCGGGCAGATGGTCGGCCAGACGCAGGAGGCGCGGCGGCAGGTCTGCTCGGCCTTGGGACTCTTGCAACGCAACTTGTACATGTTGGCGGTGGGGCCGCCAAGATCCGAGATGACGCCGGTGAAGCCCGGCACCTTGTCGCGGATCTCTTCAATTTCTTTCAAGATCGACTCTTCCGAGCGGCTCTGAATGATGCGCCCCTCGTGCTCGGTGATCGAGCAGAAGGAGCAACCACCGAAGCAGCCGCGCATGATGTTGACCGAGGTCTTGATCATCTCGTAGGCCGGGATCTTCTCTTTGCCATAGGCCGGGTGCGGCACCCGCTGATAAGGCAGGCCGAACACCCCATCCATCTCGTCGGTTTCCAGCGGGAAGGCGGGCGGGTTGACCCAGATGATGCGATCGCCGTGGGATTGGGCGAGCGCCCGGGCGCAGCCGGGGTTGGTCTCGTGGTGCAGGATGCGCGACGCATGGGCGTAGAGCACCTTGTCTTCCTTCACTCGCTCGAAGGCCGGCAGCTTGACGTAGGTCTTCTCCCAGGGCTTCTGCTTCGGCGGCTGCACCAGCACGGGCTTGGCCTCCTGCTCCATAGGAGCCGTGCCCTCGTCATCGCTGCAGGGCGCCCCTTCCATATAGGGGTTCATGATGGGATCGATGCGGCCGATACGGTCCAGCTTGCTGGAATCCACCCCGCGCCACTCGGGCAGCGGCTCCTTGCGGATCACGGCGGTGCCGCGAATGTCCTGCATGGTGGCGATGGTCTCTCCCGCCGCCAGACGGTGGGCCACTTCGATAAGCGGTCGCTCGGCGTTGCCGTAGATGAGGATGTCGGCCTTGGCATCGAGCAAAATGGAGCGACGTATGGTCTCGGACCAGTAGTCGTAGTGGGCTATACGGCGTAAGGACGCCTCGATGCCGCCGATGACCACGGGGACCTCCTTGAAGGCCTCCTTGCAGCGCTGGGTATAGACCAGAGTTGCCCGATCCGGCCGCTTGCCACCCACATCCCCCGGGGTGTAGGCATCATCGTGACGCAGCTTCTTGTCGGAGGTGTAGCGGTTGATCATCGAGTCCATGTTGCCCGCCGTCACCCCGAAGAAGATGTTCGGCTTGCCCAGGCGCATGAAGTCTTCCTTCGATGACCAGTCCGGCTGGGCGATGATGCCAACCCGAAAACCCTGGGATTCGAGCATGCGGCCGATGACTGCCATGCCGAAGCTGGGGTGATCCACATAGGCATCCCCCGTGACCAGGATGATGTCGCAACTGTCCCAGCCGAGTTTATCCATCTCCGCCCGGGACATGGGCAGGAAGGGGGCGGTGCCGTAGCACTCTGCCCAGTAACGGGGATAGGAAAACAAGTTGGTAACCGGCTGCATTTTGAACACCTGGAACAATTCGGGTCGCGCATTATACCGGCAGAGCCCAGCGGGGGCGATGGCTTTTTATCCCTGTTAAGGCAAGGGATAAGGCCATCACGGAGGATGGCCTTAGAGGGGACGCAAGGCTGGGGCGCGGCGGCGCCAGAATCTGTGCTGATGGCGCAGCCAGAGCTGATAACCGCCGAGCAACAACCAGAACAGCGCAGGCAGCAGGAACAGGGGGTGGGTCGCCTCGCGCAGCATCAGCAACCCCAGCAGGATCATGACGAAGGGGCGGCTCTCGTAGAGCCAGAGCGGCCACGCTTGCTTGCGCCTGCCATGGCTGCGTGGCTGGCTGAGTTGATACCAGACCAGACCGCCAATGAGATAGACGGACAGGCCGGCAAGCAGCAGCCTCCCCGGTTCGCTCACCCCCACTAGCAGGAGTCCGCAACACAGGCAGAGCAGAGGCGCTGCTTCACGACGTGACAAGATCAAGATGGGCATCTCCGGTAGACCATGAACTCAATATAGTCAACGGCTAGCGGTGTTGCGTCATCGGGTTCCCGGCTCGCACCATATGGTGGGCCTCGTCATACTCGGGGCGCGGTGCCGATGGCCTCATCCACTTGCAAACTGCGCTGACCGGTCATGCCGGCCCGCTTGGCGAGCAGGTGATAACAGGCGGGGATCAGCAGCAGGGTCACCAGGGTCGCCAAGGAGAGTCCGAAGAAGACCACAGTCCCCACCGTCATCCGGCTCTCATAGCCCGCCCCCATGGAGAGCATCAGCGGCACGGCCCCCATCACGGCGGTGAGCGAGGTCATCAGAATAGGCCGCAACCGGCGCACGGCCCCGGCAATGATGGCCGCCTCGAAGGCTTCACCACGCTGGCGCAGCTGGTTGATGAACTCCACGATCAGGATGCCGTTCTTGGTCACCATGCCGATCAGCATGATCAGGCCAATCTGGCTGTAGATGTTCATCTCCTGCCCCGTCAGCCAGAGGCCGAGCAGGCCGCCGAAGATGCCAAGCGGCACCGTCATCATCACCACGGCCGGGGTGATCAGGCTCTCGAACTGGGCCACCAGCACCAGATAGACCACCAGCAGCGCCAGACCGAACACCAACGCCATCTCTCCCTGGTTATCGCGATAATCTTTCGAGTCTCCGGCGTAATCTACCGTCATGCCCGCTGGCAGATTGTCGTTGGCCCAGCCATCGAGCATATCCAGGGCCTCGCCCAGGGTGTGGCCCGGCGCCAGGTCAGCAGTCAGGGTCACCGCCTTCTGGCGCTGATAGTGGTTGAGCCGGTTTGGACTGGCCACCTGCTTGAAACTGGCCAGGGTCGAGAGGCTCACCATCTCGCCGGTGGCGGCCTTGAGATAGATGCGGCTGAGATCCGAGGCGCCATTGAGCTTGGTCTGATCGGCGCGCAGATAGACGTCATACTCCTCGCCCCTGTCCACATAGGTGGTCTTGGTACTGCCGCCGAGCAGGGTCTGCAGGCTGTTGGCCACCGTCGACACCGGGATCCCCAGTTCGCTGGCCCTGTCGCGGTCTATGGTCACCCGCAGCTCGGGGGTCTTCTCGGCGTAATCGAGATCCGGGTTGGTCATCAGGCCGCTCTGCTGAGCCAGCGCCTTGAGCTGATTACCCACCTGGTTGAGCTCGCCAAAATCCCCCCCCTGCAACACGAACTGCACCGGGGCGGTCGAGCCGCGCCTGAAACCGGGCTGGAAGGGTCTGATGGTCACATCCGGGATATCGGAGAGCAGGGTCGCCAGCTCCTTGGTGAAGGCGGTGGCATTCTGGTCCCGCTTGGCCCAATCGGTGAGCTGAATGATGGTCATGCCGGTCTGATCGCCTCCCCGCCCGAAGGCCGGGGTGCTGAAACTCATGGCCTGCACCACCCCCTGGCCGAGCAGGGGCATGATGGCGGCTTCGACCTGTTGCATATTGCGTTTCATCCGCTCGATGCTGGTGCCCTCTGCCCCCTTGACGAACACATAGACCACCCCTCTGTCTTCGGTCGGGGTCAGGTTGGCGGGCAGCAGCTTGATGAGACCGACACTGCCGACCAGACAGAGCAGCAACATCAGCAGGGCCCAGCCGGAGCGGGGCAACAGCCAGCCGAGCAGGCGGCGATAGTGCTCTTCAACCTTGCCCAAACCGCGATCCAGGGCCGCGGTCAGCGGGTTGGAGGTCTCCTTGGCCCGCATCAGCCAGGAGCCCATGGCGGGGGTCAGGGTCAGGGCGACCAGGGAGGAGCAGATCACCGCCAGGGAGAGCAAGATGGCAAACTCGGTAAAGAGTCTGCCCACCATGCCATCCATGAAGGCGATGGGCACAAACACCATCACCAGCACGGCGGTGGTGGCTACCACGGCAAAGCCCACCTCGCGGGTACCGTGCCAGGCCGCCAATAACGGCGGCTCGCCCCGTTGCAGATGGTGGTGAATGTTCTCCACCACCACGATGGCGTCATCCACCACCAGGCCGATGGCGAGGATGAGCGCCAACAACGTGATGAGATTGATGGAGAAACCGAGATACCAGGCGCCGATAAAGGCGGAGACGAGCGACACGGGCACAGTGATGGCCGGGATCAGCGTCGTGCGCCCCTGCCCCAGGAAGAGATAGAGCACGGCCACCACCAGCACGGCGCTGATGGCGAGGGTGTGGTAGACCTCGTCGATGGACTGCTTGATGAAGATGGTGGAGTCATAATCGACCTCCAGGCTGGCCCCTTCCGGCAAGAAGCGCTGCATCTGGGTCATCTTCTGGGAGATACCCTCGGCCACCGCCAGCGGATTGGCCGTGGACTGGGGGATGATGCCTATCCCCAGGCTCTCCTTGCCATTGCGCTGGTAGGCGCTGTCTTCGTTCTTGGCCCCCACGTCCACGTCGGCAATATCGGCAAGATAGACCGGCTGACCATTGGCGGCCGTGGTGATCTGCAAACGACGAAAATCGGCGGCCGTGTTGTAGAGCCGCTCTATCTGCACCGCCACCGTCATGCTGTTGTTGCGGATCTCGCCGCCGGGCAGCTCTATGTTCTCCCGGGTCAGGGCGTCCTCAACGTCAGTGACGCTGATACCGCGCGCGGCCATGTCCACCGGGCGCAGTCGCACATACATGACCCGCTCCAGATCTCCCGACAGCATCACCTCGCTCACCCCGTCCACCAGGCTCAGGGGATCCACCAACACCCGGTTGGCATAATCCGTCATGGCGGTTCTGTCCATCTGGCTGCTGCTGAAGTTGAGCCAGATGGCGACATCGCCATTGCCGCTGTCCTTGGTGATCAGGGGTTCATCCACATCATCGGGCAGCTTGGTGCGCGCGCGGGAGATGGCATCGCGCACATCCGATACCCCCTCGACCATGTTCCAGCCGAGCTTGAACTCCACCGTGATGCTGGAGCGCCCCTTGCGGGTCGAGGAGTTGATGTTCTCTATGCCGCTGATCCCCGAGAGCTGGTCCTCGATGGGCTTGGTGACCTGAGTCTCCATCACCTCGGGGGCCGCCCCCTCATAGGTCGTGGTGATGGAGACCGACGGCGTCTGCACATCGGGCATCTCGCGCACCGTCAATTTACTGAACGCGACCAGGCCAAATACCGTGAGCAGGGCACTGATCACCACCGCCACCAAGGGGCGGCGTACTGATATATCGGAGAGCCACATCAGCCGTTCACCTTCGCCAAGTCCTTGACCAGCAAGCCATCCCGCAGGTTGACCAGCCCCTCCACCACGATGCGGTCCCCCGCCTTGAGCCCCTCAGTCACCCAGACTTGCTCCCCTTGGGTTTCACCCAGGATCACCGGCAGGCGCTTGACCCGGCCATCGGCCTCGAGGCGATAGACGAAGCGCTGCTCACCGAGATACTCCACCGACTGGGCCGGGATCAGCGTCATCTGCTGGGCGGGCAACGCCAGGGAGACGCTGAGCAGCATGCCGGGGCGCAGCTGACCGGTGTCGTTGGGGAAAATGACCCTGGCCTTGATGTTCTGGCTACTGTCGGAAACCCGGCTATCGACCGTCTCCAGGGTGCCGCGGAACCCTTGATCCGGCCAGGCGGAGCTGGTCGCGGTGACCGTCATGCCGGGGCGCAGCAAGGAGAGATAACGCTCGGGCACGGCCAAATCCAGACGCAGCTTGGCAAGCTCGTCCAGATGCAGCAGGCTGTCGCCATTGCTGACCAGGGCCCCTTCGCTGAGATCGATCAGGCTGACGGTGCCATTGAAGGGCGCGCGCAGCTCACGCAGGCTCAGCTCATAGCGAGCCGCCGCCAACCTGGCCTGGGCCATGGCGACGGTGGCCTCCTGGCCCTCGAGTTCGGAGCTGGTCACGGCGCCACGGGCCACCAGACGCTTCATGTCGCGCAGCTTGCGCTCCTCGTCGCGAACACTCGCCCCCTGCTCGGCCAGTTCGGCCTGCTGTTTGCCGATATCGAGCTGGATCAGCAGATCCCCGGCCTTCACCTGCTGACCAGAATGGACCGCGATGCGGACGATGCGCCCCGTCACTTCCGGGCTCACCACCACGGCGCGGTTGGCGACCAGCTTGCCGACCAGCTTGAGCATGGGTTCGGTCAGGGTCTGACTGACGGTCTGGGTTCGAATATTGACAGGGTGAGGCGCGCCCTTGGCAACAGGCGCGCCAGAGCGGTAATACCAGGCCCCGATAACCAGCAGGGTGAGCACCGTGAGAAACAGCCAGCTACGCATTTTCATTGATGGATCCAGCAAACAAGGGTATGAATTTCACAATAGAGGGCCATTCTAGCCCCAGTTCTTGCCGTGACTATGTATAAGTGTGACAAAAGGTAACAGGCGCAGCACAAGCATTAACCGCCCCGCCTCCCGAATGCACCTCTTGCCCGGTCCCTCATGCGGCAATTCACCATCATCAAGGAGTAACACAGTGGCACGAAGACCCAGACTGGGACTCGCCCTTGGCAGCGGCGCCGCCAAAGGCTGGTCGCACATAGGTATAATACGGGGCCTGGAGCGGCTTGGGGTCAAACCCGATCTGGTGGCCGGTTGTTCCATTGGCAGCTTCGTCGGTGCCGCCTACGCGGCAGGTGCCCTCGACAACCTGGAGGAGTGGGTGCGTGGCTTTACCCGGTTGCAGGTGGTCAGCATGCTGGATCCCGCCCTCTCTGGCGGCCTGTTTCGCGGCGAGAAGGTGTTTGGCATCGCCGGTGGCCACCTGGGGGAGCCCAACATAGAAGACCTGCCCATGCCATTTTCCTGCATCGCCACCGAACTCGATACCGGCCGCGAGATCTGGCTCAAAGAGGGGCCCTTGCGCCAGTGTGTACGCGCCTCCTGTGGCATGCCAGGCCTGCTGACGCCAACCTTGCTCAATGAGCAGTGGCTGGTCGATGGCGCCGTGGTCAATCCCGTGCCCATCTCGCTGGCCCGCGCCATGGGGGCCGAGGTGGTGATCGCCGTCAACCTCAACACCGATCTGCACCAGCCCTGGAGTCATGAGCCGGATGAGGTGGTCGAGCCCCAGAGCGGACTGTTCGGTCAGTGGTTCAACCGGGGTGGCAACGGCAACCCGACGCCGCCCGGTATGTGGAATGTGATGAGCAGCACCCTCAATATCATGCAGGAGCGGATCACCCGGGCGCGCATGGCGGGGGATCCGCCGGAGATCCAGCTCTGCCCCCGCCTTGGCAATCTCTCCATCATGGATTTTCACCGGGCAGGAGAAGCCATTGAGGAAGGCGAGGCCTGCGTCGAGCGTAACGCCCATCAGCTCAAAGAGGAGCTGACCCGGCTCGGCCTGCTCGCTACCGCCCCCGAGCCCTCGCTCTAAGCCCGCATCCCCGCTAAATAGAAAGAGCGCCCCGAGGCGCTCTTTTCACGGCGGCCTCCCGGCCTAGAAGAGCCCCAATCCTTTGAGCATGACGATCAGGATCAAGAGGGGCGACACATAACGCACCACGAAAAACAGGGGTTTGAGGATCCTTAAGTGCAGGGTCCCGCCATTGGTCAACGCCTCCTTCATCCGCTCGAATCCCCATACCCAGCCCACGAACAGGCAGAGCAGAATGCCACCGAGCGGCATCAACACATTGGAGGAGATAAAGTCGAACAGATCGAAGAAGTTCTTGCCCGCCACAGTCACCCCGGCCAGGGTGCTGTTGGAGAGCGCACAGCTCGACCCAATCAAGGCCAGGAGCAGCAGATTGATGAGGGTGGCTCTGGGGCGGCTCAGGCCAAATCGCTCCGACAACACGGAGACCGGCACCTCCAGGATGGAGAGCATGGCCCCGGTGGCCGCGATGGCACTGAGTACGAAGAAGAGCACCATGAATACCTGACCAAAGGGGATGCTGGCAAACACCGCAGGGATGGTAATGAACAGCAGAGCGGGACCTGCACTTGGCTCAAATCCAAAGGCAAATACCGCCGGGAAGATGGCTATCCCCGCCAGCATGGAGACGAAGAGATCGGCGCACATCACTCGACATGCCGTCGCAGGTATGTGCTGATCGTCCCGAAAATAGCTGCCGTAAGTCATCATGCAGCCCATGCCAATGGATAGCTTGAAAAACGCCAAGCCCATGGCGGTGAGCACCACCCCGGCACTTAATTTGGAAAAATCCGGTGAAAACAAGAAAATCAATCCCTCCCTCGCCCCGGGCAGCGTCAGGCTGCGAGCCCCTATCACCAGCAACAGGATGAATAACAGCGGCATCAACTTCTTGGTCACCGCCTCTATGCCCCTTGAGACCCCCATCAGCAATATGCCCCCCATCAGCGCCAATACCAGCCACTGCCAGAGCAGGCTCTGCAACGGATCCCTGATGAGTGCATTGAAGGCGGCCCCCGTCACGGCAGGATCCGTAGAGAGGATGGTGCCGCCAATCCCCTTGAAGATATAGGCAAACACCCAGGCCGCGACCTCGGAGTAAAAAGACATGATAAGGAAGGCGGCCCCCACCCCCATCAGGGCAACCAGCCACCAGGCCTGTCCCTTGGGTGCCAGCTTGATCAGGGTGCTGACCGCATCGGCTTTTCCCCTGCGACCCAGCATCATCTCGGTGATCATCACCGGCAAACCGACCAGCAAGGTGGCAATCAGGTAGACCAGCAGGAAACTGGCCCCACCATTTTCCCCCGTTAGGTAGGGAAATTTCCAGATATTGCCAAGGCCGACCGCCGAACCCAGCGTCGCGGCCAGCACGCCAAACTTGCTGGTAAAGCCATCTCGAACCTGAGTGCTTGTCATGCTCATCTCTCACCCTGATGTTGCGTTACTGGAATTCTAGGGGGAAATCAGGGGATGGCGATCCTGCGACAAACTGCGCGAATGGGGCGACAAGGAGTGAGAAGTTGCAGCGTGCTGGCGGGGAAAAAAGATAAAAAAATGCCGCCCTTGGGCGGCACTTTCATGGGCGCAATCTCAGGCTCAGCCTTTGGCGAGATCGTCCGGACCTATCTGACCAATCTCGGCGACTTTCTTGTCGGCGAGCAGCCAGAGAGTGAACTTGTGCAGTTCCGGGTGATGGGCCAGGGCAACCAGGAAGGCGCCACCGACTTCACGGTAGCCGAGTTCGTAGTTTTTCAGGGTGGTGGGGGGAACACCCAGCAGATCGGCAAACTTGGGACGGCTCAGGCCGACGGCTTCGCGGATCTGGCGGATCTTCTTGCCAACAGTGTCAATGTTTGAATTCATAATGGTTCCATACTCCGTATGGCGGATTGACTCCGCCTTATTTTTCGCGACGACTCGTAGTCAAGTGTATCAGTTTTGAACGGACTCGTTATGGTCGAGCCTCTATCTTGTAAACGCCTTTTGGCGACAACCCTTAAAAACCTCGGGGATGGTAATCGCTCAATCGCTCAAGGTAAACAGTCTCGAAGAGAAACCTTTATGGAGGCCCGTTGAATCCTCCGTATAATCGATTGACCATCTATAACGAGTAACAAAAATGGCGTTTCCTGGAATAATATCCCGTCTGCATCCGAGCCCCGTCCCGCAGGATCTCGCCCTGCAACTGCAACAAGGCCAGCATTATCGAGCGGAAGCCTTCTTGTTACCTGAAGCCATGATGGCGCTGGCCACCGAGATACTCCCGGCCCTGCCTGAGCGCATCAGCCTCTATCTGGCCCAGGAGCAAGCCGGGTTGGCACTGCGTGGCCATGACGGCGCCTTGCAAGATGATGGCACTCTCACCCTCCATAATGGACAGCATATTCAACTGGCTCAGGAGCCCGGGCAAGGCCAGCTGGTCCCCGAATCGGGTCTGCGGGAGATGGGCCTCTGGCTCGAAGCCGGTCATCGCCACTTCATCTGCCCCGCCGCCGTGCAACCTGTCGCGCGCGCCATCCTCAATATCTGGCCTCTCGATCCCTATCTGGCCAAACATTTTTTACTCAGTTTCACTCCCCTGCTCGATTCGGCTACCGAACAAGATTTGCTCGCCGTGCTGGCGGCACGCCAGGACATCGCCACCCCGCAACCAGACTGGGTTGAGGTCTATATGAAGCTTGAAAAGCGGTTGCATAGGACCTACTTAGACCACTGAACAACAATGCTGAACCCCAGCTTGCGGCAGCGACACAAATTGGCTCAGGTCTCTTTTGTGAACTTGATCATGGTTTGAAATGGGAATACAGTGCGCATCGTCATCGGATTGACACCCTTTTTTGGTGGGTGAAAAGTGTGCAAACACAGACCCCCTCTTCATGGATGAGAGAGATCCCGCTTAACACGGGATCCCTGTCAGACTCCTTGCCATCGTTGGCAGAGCCTGCAGCTTACATAAATCAAAAAGTGCGAAGCACGTGATCAACGTGCCATCTCAACGAGGATATATTTATGATGAAAATGGCCCCTTCCCTGATTGCCATCGCCATGGCTACTCTGGGTGCTACTGCTGCTAACGCCGCCGACGATATCTACTTCGGTGCCGGTGTTGGTGCTGCTCACTTCAACGGTCTGAACAACGTCAACGGTGTTGACGATGGCACCGAAGATGCAGCCGCTGCTAACGCTTTCGTTGGTTACAACTTCACCGAGAACTTCGGTACCGAACTGGGCTACCAGTACGCTGGCCGTGGTAACACCGAAGGCTCCCGTTACGAGAACCAGGGTGCCACCCTGTCTGGTATCGCTCGTCTGCCGGTTGCCAAGGACCTGTCCATCTTCGCTGAAGGCGGCGCCTACTGGGCTCACACCGACGGTCTGGAAACTGGCGATACTCGCGTTTCCCCGCTGGCTGGCCTGGGTCTGACCTACAAGCTGAACGACGCTCTGGATCTGCAGGCTCGTTATCGCTACATGTGGAATGTCTCTGACCTGTCCACTGCTGCCTACAACACCTCTGATGACAACTACAAGTCCAACCAGAGCGTTGCGACTATGGAAGTGGTTTACCACCCGTTCCGTACTTCCTACGTTGAGCCGGTTGCCGCTCCTGTTGTTGAAGAAGCGCCTGCTCCGGTCGTCGTTGAGAAGAACTTCACCATGAGCTCCGACGTGCTGTTTGCCTTCGGCAAATCCACTCTGAAGCCTGAAGGTGTTGATGCACTGAACGGTCTGTACCAGCAAATCATCGACGCTCAGCCGAAAGACGGTAGCGCCGTAGTTGTTGGTTACTCCGACCGCATCGGTTCCGACGCTTTCAACCAGAAGCTGTCCGAAGCTCGTGCCCGTACCGTAGCTGACTTCCTGGTCGGTAAAGGCATGGCCGCTGGTAAAGTGTCCATCGAAGGTCAAGGCGAAGCCAACCCGGTCACTGGCAACCAGTGTGACGGTATCAAAGCTAAAGCTGACCTGATCACTTGCCTGGCCCCGGACCGTCGTGTTGAAGTCCGCGTTGCTGGCGTGCAAGAAGTTCAGCAGTAATCTCTCCGAGATTCTGACTGCAAGAAGGGGATGCATCGCATCCCCTTTCGTTTATCTGGCACCCTGACGACAACCCCTGTCCGGCCCCTCCCCCGCATTTATCTCCTCAGCCAGCCTGGCCCTCTCAAAATGCTGCATATTCGTTCAGTAACTTGATCAACGTGAGCCAAAAGAATACAGTTATCACGCTTGTAAGGTATTGGATGAATTATTAAAAGCGCCTCTACCGGTTAGTTGTCCACGGAAGCCGTTACGGCCGTGAGTAGCCAAGAGTCCTTCATATTCATTCATACTGCCCGTGCTACAGCACGGAGATATGCCATCCGGGTTCCCGGATGCGTTGCATATGACTAAGAGTGCTCGCCCATGACGCGGCAAACTCAACGAGGATATAACGATGAAAATGAAAGTGGCACCGACCCTGATTGCCCTGGCCCTTGCGGCCGCAGGCAGCACCGCAGCCCAGGCTGCTGATAACGACTGGTACACCGGTATCGCCGCCGGCTGGGCCTACACCCACGACCTGGAAGATTTTGGCAAGAATGCCGATGTGGACAAGGACGCCACCGCACTGAGTCTGTTTGGTGGTTATAACTTCACCGAAAACTTCGGTGCCGAAGCTGGCTACCTCTATGCCGGTAAAGCGGGCATCAATGGCGTGGATTTCTCCACTCAGGGCGCAACCCTGTCCGGGATCGGCCGCCTGCCTTTGGGCGACATCTTCTCCGTATTCGCTGAAGGTGGTGCCTACGTGTTCCACGCCAAAGGCAACAACGACGGCGACAACGGCATAGCCCCGCTGGCGGGTGTTGGCCTGACGGCCAAGCTGTCTGATCTGATCGACGTGCAAGCTCGCTACCGCTACATGTGGGACGTGGGTGACGAGAACAAGACTGGCAACAACATGATCTGGGAGACCGACATGAGTGTGGCCACGCTGGAACTGGTTCTGCACCCGAATCGCACCTCCTATGTGGCCCCGGTCGCCGCGCCAGTGGTGGCTGAGCCCGAGCCGGTCATCGTCGAGAAGAACTTCGCCATGAGCTCTGACGTGCTGTTTGCCTTCGGCAAATCCAGCCTCAAGCCGGAAGGGGTTGATGCCCTGAACGGTCTGTATCAGCAGATCGTCGACGTTCAGCCGAAAGATGGCAGCGCCGTGGTCGTCGGTTACACCGACCGTATCGGTTCCGACGCCTATAACCAGAAGCTGTCAGAAGCCCGTGCCCGCACCGTGGCCGACTTCCTGGTTGGCAAGGGTCTCCCCGCTGGCAAGGTTGCCATCGAAGGGCAAGGCGAAGCCAACCCAGTGACTGGCAATCAGTGCGACGGCATCCACGCCAAGGCTCAGCTGATCGCCTGCCTGGCACCGGATCGCCGCGTCGAAGTGCGTGTGACCGGCGTACAGGAAGTGCAGCAGCAGTAATGATGATGATAATGATGACAGTGTGAAGCCTTTCTAGCAGGCTAAATACCGTTGATAAAAAGAGGAGGCCATGGCCTCCTCTTTTCGTTTATATTTAGCATTCAATTGAAACCATTCATGCCGTATATGACCCAACCGCACTTTAGGGTTTGCCGCCGCCGCTTTCTTGGGATCCCGCTCACAGCCCAGACACTCTAAGTCTGTGTTCAGCCAAGCAAAATCATGGACGATGGCTATAACTAGATGGTGCGTAACAACTCTTGCACAACAAAAAAGAGGATAAGCGATGAAACCAAGCCTGTTATCTGCACTGATTGCCGTGGCATTCGCATCAGCTGCAAGCCTTCCAGCTCAGGCCAATGACTGGTATCTCGGTGGCGGTGGCGGTGTCGCCATTGGTCATGATCTGGACGATCTTGGCGATGACGTCGACAAAAATGACACCGCCTGGAGCCTGTTCGCCGGCTACAACTTTACCGAAAACTTTGGCGCCGAGCTGGGTTACCTCAACACGGGTGACTGGAGCGTCGATGATGAACAGTTCAGCAGCCAGGGCGCGACCCTGTCAGCCATAGGTCGCCTGCCCCTTGGGGATATCTTCTCTCTCTTTGCCGAGGGGGGGGCCTATATCTATCAGGTTGATACCATCAATGGCTCGGACAATGACTATGCCCCTCTGCTGGGACTGGGCATGGGGGCTCAGTTGACCGACTGGCTCGACCTTCAGGCCCGCTACCGCTATATGTTCCGGATCGGCGATGACCCCGACAATGGCAAGCTGGGCAGCGGCACGGATCGCTGGGTCACCGACGTGAGCGTCGCGACTCTGGAGCTGGTATTTCATCCGAATCGCCATACCTATGTGGCGCCGGTAGCCGCCCCCATGGTCGCCGCCGTCGCCCCCGTCATGGTCGACAAGAGCTTCTCCCTGAGCTCCGATGTCTTGTTCGAGTTCAACAAGTCAGCCCTCAGGGCCGAAGGCAGCAGTGCACTGGAAGATCTTTACCAGCAGATAGTGGCGGTCAATCCCAAGGATGGTCAGGTAACCGTCATGGGCTACACGGATAGGCTCGGTTCCGATGGCTACAACCAGTCCCTGTCCGAAGCCCGTGCCCAGACGGTGGCCGATACCCTGATAGGGCTGGGTCTACCCGCGGACAAGGTCTCCATTCAGGGTCTGGGTGAGAGCAATCCGGTGACCGGCAGCCAGTGTGATGGCATCAGTCCCAAGTCTGAACTGATCAACTGCCTGGCACCGGATCGCCGGGTAGAGGTCAAGGTCACTGGCACTCAGACCGAGCAAACGCCCCAGCCCGTGGACGCTCAGCCCGCCACTGAGCCCATGGATAGCGAGCCCGCCAAGGCCTGACAACCCCCACCTCCGTTGTGCAAATAAAGAAGGGATGCCGCGGCATCCCTTCTTTATTTCAGCCTCTTTCGTTAGAAGGAGGTCCGGCGATAACGTCGATAAAGAGGGCGCCAGAAGTTAGCCTCGATGGCCTTGTCGATCACCTCGTCCGGGGTCTGCACCGCCTTGCCTTGCAGCATGGCGGTCTTGGCGACCATCTTGGCGATGTAACGGGACACCTCGTGGATATCTGCCAGATCCGGCAACAGTGAGCCATCCTCGCCTTTTACCATGGGAGAGCACTCCGCCAGGGCACGGCTGGCCGACATCAGCATGGCATCCGTCACCCGCTTGGCTCCCGACGCAATCACCCCAAGGCCTATCCCCGGGAAGATGAAGGAGTTGTTGCACTGGGCGATGACATAACGCTTGCCCTTGTACTCGACCGGAGCAAAGGGGCTGCCGGTGGCCACCAGCGCCTGGCCGTCGGTCCAGCGAATGAGATCCGCCGGAGTCGCTTCCACCCGGGAGGTGGGGTTGGAGAGCGGGAAGATGATGGGGCGAGCACAATGTTTGTGCATGGTCTTGACCACCTCTTCGGTGAAGAGGCCGGGCTGGCCAGAGACCCCGATCAGGATATCCGGGCGACCGTGCTCCATCACCTCCAGCAAGGAGATGTTGTCTCCCACCGGCCACTCTTTGATCTGCTCTACCGGCTGGGAGAGGCGACGCTGGAAGTCGAGCTGGTTGGGGATCTTGTCGGTGATGAGGCCGAATCTGTCCACCATGAATACCCGGCCACGGGCCTGCGCATCGCTCAGGCCTTCGGCCTTCATCTGCGCCACTATCTGCTCGGCGATGCCGCACCCGGCACTGCCGGCACCGAGGAAGGCGACCCGCTTCTCGGAGAGCTTGGCCCCCGAGGCCTTGCAGGCGGCGATCAGGCTGCCCAGGGTCACGGCAGCCGTGCCTTGGATATCATCGTTGAAGCAGCACAGCTCATCCTTGTAACGGTTGAGCAGCGGCATGGCATTGCTCTGGGCAAAGTCTTCGAACTGGAGCAGGATGTCGGGCCAGCGGCGTTTGACCGCCTGAATGAAGGCGTCGACGAAGTCGTAATACTCCTCCCCCGAGATGCGCGGATGACGCCAGCCCATGTAGAAGGGATCGTTGAGCAGTTGCTGGTTGTTGGTACCCACATCCAGCACCACCGGCAGGGTATAGGCCGGGGAGATGCCGCCACAGGCGGTATAGAGAGAGAGCTTGCCGATGGGGATCCCCATACCGCCTATGCCCTGATCCCCCAGACCCAGGATGCGCTCGCCATCGGTCACGACGATGACCTTGACGTTCTGCTTGGTGGCGTTTTGCAGCATGTCATCGATCCTGTCCTTGTCGGAGTAGGAGATGAAGAGGCCACGGGCGCGGCGATAAATGTTGGAGAACTCTTCACATGCCTTGCCCACGGTCGGGGTATAAATGATCGGCATGATCTCGGTCAGGTGATCCCGAATGAGACGGTAGAACAAGGTCTCGTTGGTATCCTGGATATTGCGCAGGTAGATATGCTTGTCCATGTCGTTGCCAAAGGCCATGAACTGGCGATAGGCACGTTCCACCTGCTCCTCGATGGTTTCGATGTTCTGGGGCAGCAGACCTTCCAGGTTGAAGTTGCTGCGCTCTTCACTGGTGAAGGCGCTGCCCTTGTTAAGCAGTGGCGTCTCTAATAGAGCGGGGCCGGCGTAGGGAATGTAGAGAGGACGTTTCTGATTATTATCTTCAAACATGGTTGGGTACCTTGACGATGTGGCCTCTGGATCCTATGGGCTTAGGCCAACAATTTCAAAGGATTTAGCCATCGGTGTGCGTCTGGGCAACCCCGGTCGCCACGGGTCTGCGACCGAGCCGGCGAAACTCACCGGGGGTCTGACCAGTCGCACGGCGAAAACGGTTCGCAAAGTTGGCGCCATCGCTGTAACCGACCCGACCGGCCAGCTCGCCGAGCGGCCAATCGGTATAGAGCAGCAACTGGCGCGCTTTCTCCATGCGCAGCCCCGTCAGCCAGGTCATGGGGCCCATACCAAACGCCTGCTGGCAGAGCCGATGCAAGTGCGGCGCCGAGCAGGCCATCAGACTGGCCAGTCGGGGGACTGTCCAGGGCTCATCGAGCCGCCCCTCCACCAGACGCTGCAAACCTTGCAACCGGTCAAGGGGCGTGCCCCTCGCCTCGCCGCGCAACACCCGGGCCAGCAGCGTCAGCAGCAAAGAGAGCAGTTGGGGCTGCAAGGCAGAACGGCTGCCCTCTGTGTGCATCAGCTGCAATAGATGATGCAGCGACTCCTCCTCGCGACTGACCCAGCAACGATGGCCAAGCCGGTGCAGATGCTGCCAGCGCGGCACGTCATCGAGCAGGATCCAGCTGGTGTGCCAGTTTTCCCCCGCCAGCCGCAGACCACCTGGCAGGGCGGCCGGTAGAAAGACCAAGGCCCCGGCCGGGATGGGCGTCTCCCCCTGCCCGGTCAGCAACATGCCACCCTCGCTGTGGCTGAGCAGCAAGATATGAAAAGCGGGCCTGTTGCGCTGGATAAGGTAATGGTCGCGCAGCACCGACAGACCGGTCAGAAAGACCCCCGCCTCGCCGAGCAAGGGCAGTCCCTCCCGCCCCAGCATCCGCTCCTCGCAACTCTGCGCTATCTCCAGACACTCCCTCTCGAACACCCGGCCTCCTGTTAATCGGTAATAGATAGTTTTGAACAAGAAAGACGATAGCCATTCACAGCGGGTACATCTGGCCCCGCGCTTATGATATCGGCTATCAACCTCAAGTTTCCATGACCCGGTTAACAGCAATGAACTATTGGCAAGCGATTTTCAAACAAACCACCGACAAGGAGTTCATGGGTAAACTGTGGCGACTGGCCCTGCCAGTCTCCCTGCAATCCATGATGTTCTCCCTGCTGGGTCTCATCGACATCATGATGGTGAGCCAGCTGGGGGCGACTGAGGTTGCCGCCGTCGGCTTGGGAAACCGGGTCTTCTTCTTCAATCTGCTGGTGGTCGCCGGTCTTTCTGGCGGCGTCTCTGTGCTGGCGGCGCAATACTATGGCCGCAACGACCTGAGCGGAGTGCGCCGTGCCTTGGCCCTGGCTCTGCTCAGCGCCCTGCTGGTGAGCCTGCCCTTCGCCCTGCTCTATACCTTTGCCCCGGGCAGCGTGCTTGGCTTTGCCAGTCAGGATCCCGTGCTGCGCCCCCTGGCGGATCAATACCTGATGATCACCGGCGCCACCATTCTCTGCACCGCACTGGTGGTGCCGCTGGAGGCGGCGCTGCGCTCGGTGGGCAATGCCGCTGCCGCCACCCATATCGGCATCATCGCCATCCTTGCCAACGTGCTGCTCAACTACGCCCTCATCTTCGGCCACCTCGGCTTCGACGCCATGGGAGTCGAAGGCTCGGCCTGGGGAACCACGCTGTCGCGCCTGCTGCAAACGGCCCTGCTCATCGGCTATGTGATGCACAAGGAGGCTCGCCTGCTGCCACGCCGCCCCGACTGGTTGCTGGCCCTCTCGGGCAAAGAGGTGCGCCGCTTCGTGCTGATCGCCCTGCCACTGCTGCTGCACGATGGCCTCTGGGCCTTCGGCATGCTGCTCTATGGCTTCCTCTATGCCCACCTCGGTGTCGATTCCCTGGCCATCATGACCACCCTGGGTGCGCTGGAGGGGATCCTCATCTCCCTCTTCTTCGGACTGGCGGTGGCCTGTGCCACCCTGCTCGGCCACCGGCTCGGTGCCGAGGAGTATGAGGCCGCCTGGCAGCAATCCCAGCTGCTGCTGGTATTGGCGCCATTGGGGGCCTTGCTGGTCGGTCTC
The DNA here is from genome assembly GCF_000820045.1 of Aeromonas rivuli. Classification (GTDB taxonomy): domain Bacteria; phylum Pseudomonadota; class Gammaproteobacteria; order Enterobacterales; family Aeromonadaceae; genus Aeromonas; species Aeromonas rivuli. The sequence continues at coordinate 142,732 of NZ_CDBJ01000027.1, forward strand.
TTCGTCTGGTTCATGCAAGCCCCCCTGCTGCTCTGGATTGGCAATCTGCCCGCCGAGCTGCTGCCCCAGGCCGGTCAGGTGCTGGGCATTCTCTGCCTCGGCATGCTGCTCAAGGTGTTCAACATGGTGGGCATTGTCGGGGTGCTGCGATCCGGGGGCGACGTGAAGTACAGCATCGTCATCGACATCGTCGGCATGTGGTGCATCGGGCTGCCACTGGCCTGGCTGGCGGTCAGCTGGCTCGGCTGGCCTCTCTCCTGGGTGGTGGCCGTGGTGCTGCTCGAGGAGTTGAGCAAGGTGCTGATGGTCCATCGCCGGGTACAGCGCCGCCGCTGGCTGCGCAACCTGGTGGCGGCTTGAATCAGCGCCGGTGAGTGCACCTCTGTTTGCAGCAAATCAAAGTTCGACCAAGGCCCGGGGTGTATGCTGTGCTCATCTTGTTTGTGGGGGGCCTTGATGCCACCCCCGGGTTAGGAGAGAAACGATGCACACACAAAAAGAGACCCTGAGTCAGGAGGCCCTGCTCACCCTGGCCAACGAGCTTATCCGCAACCATGACGAGTTTATCCACGGCATGCACGCCGACGCCGTGACGCAGCGAGGGGATGTGCTGGTGTTCAAGGGGGAGTATTTCCTGAGCGACGACGGCACCCCGACCCCCAAGACGATGGCGGTGTTCAACATGTTCAAATACCTGGCCCACCAGCTATCGGGCAAATACCAGCTGGGTTGAGACGAACAACGGGATGCCAGGGGCATCCCGTTTTGCTGATGGCAAAGAGGCAGCCAGCCGCGCTCAAGCGACGCAGCGATCTTGCGAGCCCCGCTCCCCCACCACACAGTTGCGACCCGCCACCTTGGCCTGATAGAGCCGCTCGTCGGCCCGATTGAGCAGACTCTCTGCCGATTCGGCGGACTGCATCAGGGCCACTCCGATGCTGACGGTCACCTCGAGCAGCTCATCGCTGGTCGGGCTCTTGATGAGGCGCGCCTCGACCGCCAGGCGCAGCCGCTCGGCAACCCCCGATGCCTGCTCCCCACTGCCGCAATCGGGCAGCAGGACGGCAAACTCTTCCCCTCCATAACGCCCCAGCACCATGCCCGTCTCGAGCTGCTCGGCCAGGCAGGCCGCCACCTCCTTGAGCACGGCATCCCCCGCCAGATGGCCGTAGTGGTCATTGATGCGCTTGAAGCGATCGAGATCGAGCAGCAGCAGGGCGAAGGGGTTTTGCTGGTAAAGGAAGCGGGCTCGGGATTGCGCCAGGTGCTTCATCAACAGCCGCCGATTCATCATGCCGGTCAGCTCATCCCTGGTGGATTCGCGATAGAGCTGCAGCAGCATGTTGAGCTGGCCGCACTGCACCCAGGCACTCGCCAGGGCGAACAGGGTAAGCAGCCAGAGCTGATCCAGGGTGGCGGCGCTCCACAGGGGTTGGCCAAGCAGCAACCAGTTGCCCCCCAGCATGGCGACCATGATGCAGGCCGCCAGCTGCAGACTGAGCGAGAGAGGGACCGGAAAGATGGCGAACAGGCTGATCAACAGATAGGGGAAGGCCCAGTAGCCCGCCTGCAGCTCTTGCCCGGCGTCGAAGCTGGCCAGACAGAACAGCGAGAAGATCATCATCACCGTCATCAGATAGCCGAGCGCCAGCTTCATGCGCTCTCGGCGAAAGTGAATGAGATAGGAGAGCGGGATCAGGGGCGAGAGTGCCAACAGGCAGAAAGCACGCGCCTTGAGCAGCTGGCTGAACTGCTCCTGACTCAGGGTCAACCAGTCGACCAGCCCCCAGGCGGGAATGCCGATCATCAACAGACAGGTAAGCAGTCGCAGCCTGACCGTCATAAATCCCATGCGGGTCAGGGTGAAATCTTCCGAATGCGCGCGAGCACTCCAGAACTCCGACAGCTTCAACATCCAGCGTCTCCAGGTCGTGAAAGAGGGCTCATTCTACGCCTACATATGGCAAAAACCCATGACATCGACGGGTTTTACCGCTCACACCCCAGATGCAAACCGGCGGATCATAATGGTCACACGCAAACGTTTCAACCTCGCGACAAATAAACCCGTTTATGACCAATTGCCGCTGGATCTCGCTTTTTCAATCACTACAATAGCCGCCAAATTTCCTCCCCCTTCTCCCATCAAATTTCGAGGTATCTATGGAACAGGCTGCTCTCAAGAGCGCTCCCGACCAGCCACAGCGGCGCCCCCACCCGGATCTGGTCTACGGCATCAACGAGGTTCCTCCCCTGCCCCAGACCCTGTTCGCCGCCCTGCAGCATATGCTCGCCATGTTTGTCGCCATCATTACCCCGCCCCTCATCATCGCCAACGCCCTTGGCCTGCCCGCCGATGAGACCCGCTACATAGTGTCGATGTCCCTGGTCATGTCCGGCATCGCCTCCTTCATCCAGACTCGCCGCTTTGGCCCCATCGGCTCTGGTCTTCTGTCGGTGCAGGGCACCAGCTTCAACTTCCTCGGCCCCATCATCGCCTCCGGGCTGGCCCTCAAGCAGGCCGCCATGCCCACGGACGACCTGCTCGGCACCCTGTTTGGCACCATGCTGGTCGCCGCGTTGACCATGGTGGTGCTCAGCCGCTGCCTGCATCTGGTGAGCCGGGTCATCACCCCGCTGGTGACCGGCATAGTGGTGCTGCTCATCGGTCTGACCCTGATCAAGGTCGGCCTCATCAGCATGGGCGGTGGCTATGGCGCCCTGGCTGATGGCAGTTTTGCCAGCCACGGCAACCTCTTCCTCTCCCTGCTGGTGCTGGGATTGATTGTGCTGCTGCAACGCAGCCACAATCCCTGGCTGCGCCTCTCCGCCATCATGATTGCCATGCTGGTCGGCTATGGGGTCGCCCTGCTGATGGACAAGGTGCAGCCCCCCGTCTTCGAGGGACCACTGCTGATGATCCCGGCGCCACTGCGTTATGGGCTCGGCTTTGACTGGCAACTGTTCGTGCCGCTCGCCATCATCTTCGTGGTGACGGCGCTCGAAGCCATCGGTGACATGACGGCCACCTCGGATGTCTCGGGCGAACCGGTCAGCGGCCCGCTCTACATGAGCCGCATCAAGGGCGGTGTGCTGGCCGATGGTTTCAACTCCATGCTGGCGGCGCTCTTCTCCACCTTCCCCATGTCCACCTTCAGCCAGAACAATGGCGTCATCCAGTTGACCGGGGTGGCCAGCCGTCATGTGGGTCTCTTCATCGCCGCCATGCTGGCCCTGCTCGGGCTGTTCCCGGCGGTGGCCAGCCTGGTACAGCAGATCCCCGAACCCGTGCTTGGCGGCGCCACCATCGTCATGTTCGGCACCATAGCCGCGGCCGGGGTACGCATCATCTCCCGCGAGGAGCTGGACAGACGCGCCCTGATGATACTGGCTGTCTCCCTGGCCATGGGCTTGGGGGTCGCCCAGGTGCCCGAGGTGCTGCAACACCTGCCCGAGCTGGCCAAGAGCGTGCTCTCCTACGGCGTCGCCACCGGCGGCCTGACCGCCATCATGCTGAATCTGCTGCTGCCCAAGCGCGCCGCCGCGCAGGCCTGACTCTCTCGTCAACAAACAGGTAAAGCCCCGCGTTCGGGGCTTTACCTCCTCCCCCGTCGCGGGTACTGTGCTGGGCAGCCTCTGCTCAGGATGCCCTTGATGCCCTATACCCTGCTTCCCCCTCTGCCCACCAGCCACACCCCGGATCAGATCTTGGCCGAGGAGCAGCGTTGGCTGCGGGACTGTGCCCGTGACGGCCAACCCCGTGCCCATTTATGGCAGGCCCCCCAGTGCCTCATCGTCACCCGCAAAGATACCCGTCTGCCCCGCTATCAAGCCGCCTGCGAGCAACTTGCGAGGGAAGGCTGGCCCGTCCATGTGCGCGACAGCGGCGGCACCGCCGTGCCCCACGGTCCCGGCATCCTCAACCTCTCCTTGCTGCTGCCCCGCACCGCTGCGGATCTGGCCCACTACTACCGGCTGCTGGGGGCACCGCTGCTGGCCCTGCTGGGGGAGCATGGCCTGGAGGGGAGCTACGACTTCGTGCCCGGTTCGTTTTGCGACGGCCAGTACAATCTGGTGATCGAGGGCCGCAAGGTAACAGGCACTGCCCAGCGCTGGCTGGCACCGGGTCAGGATCACGGCGGCGCCGTGCTGGCTCAGGCCATGCTATTGGTGGCGGGGGATGTGAATGAGGGCACCCGGATGGCGAGCCGCTTCTATGAACTGGCAGGCGGGGAGCTGCGTTTTCTGCCCGATACCTCCACCACCCTGGCGCACTGCATCGGTTGGCGAGGTAGCGAGGAGCAACTGGTGGCGCAGGTGCGACGGCGTTTGCAGGCGCGGCTGACCGGTAACTGACGTGCCGGCGCCCAAAGCCTGCCTGATACGAAAAAGCCACGACCCGGGTCGTGGCTTTTCTGTTTTCAGCGCCGCGGGTATCAGGCGGTCTGCGGCTCTGGCTCGGCTTCGCTATCGCTGCCCCGCTTGAAATAAGCGCGGGTCTCGGCGATCACCACATGGCGCAGGCCGATGAGACCGATGAGGTTGGGTACCGCCATCAGGCCATTGACGATGTCGGCCAACAGCCAAATCATGTCGAGATGGAGGAAGGCACCGCCCGCCACCAGCCCCAGATAGATGAAGCGGTAGGGCTTGATAGCCCGAGTCCCGAACAGGTAGTGAGTGCAGCGCTCACCGTAGTAGTTCCAGCCGAGGATGGTGGTGAAGGCGAAGAAGAGCAGGCCTATGCTCACCAGATATTGGCCCAGGTGCGCATCCAGCCCCTGGGCAAAGGCGGCGCTGGTCATGGCTGCGCCGCTGAGATCGCCGCTCCAGACCCCGGTGACCACCAACGTCAGGCCCGTCATGGTGCAGATGATGAGGGTGTCGATGAAGGTGCCGGTCATGGAGACCAGTCCCTGCTCCACGCATGAATCCGTCTTGGCCGCCGCCGCCGCGATGGGGGCTGAGCCTAAACCCGATTCGTTGGAGAAGACCCCCCGCGCCACCCCGGACTGGATCGCCAGCATGATGCTGGCACCGACGAAGCCACCGGTCGCGGCATGGCCGCTGAAGGCGCTCCCGACCACCAGCGCGATCGCATCGGGCAAGGCGCCAGCACTGTTCACCAGCACCCCGAGACAGGCGGCAATATAGAAGAGCGCCATGAAGGGCACCACCTTGCTGGCCACGCTGGAGATGGACTTGATCCCCCCCAGGGTCACCAGGGCGACCAGCAGCGTCAGCACCACGGCGGTCGCTTCGCGGGGCACCGAGAAGGAGAGGCTCATGGCGTCGGAGATGGCATTGACCTGCGGGAAGGTACCGATGCCAAAGAAGGCGACGCCTATGCCAAACAGGGCGAACAGTTTGGCCAGCCAGCGACTGCCGAGCCCCTTCTCCAGATAGTACATGGGGCCGCCCGCCATCTGGCCGTTACTGTCCAGCTGTCGATATTTGACCGCCAGCAGACACTCGGCGTACTTGGTCGCCATGCCAAACAGGGCCGCCATCCACATCCAGAACAGGGCGCCTGGGCCCCCTAGCTTGATGGCGGTCGCGACGCCGACGATGTTGCCCGTGCCTATGGTGGCCGAGAGCGCGGTGCACAGCGCCCCGAAACTGGAGACATCCCCCTGCTTGCCTTGGCCCTGATCGCGACCAAACACCAATTTGAGGGCGAAGGGCAACCGCACCAGCTGCAGCAGACCCAGGCGAAGAGTGAGGTAAACACCGGTCCCGACCAGCAGGATCAGCAGGGGAGGTCCCCAGACAAGATTATCGATGGCCGTCAGGGCCGATTGAATTGATGACATGCATCCTCCTTAAAAAACAACAATTAAGGAGGAGAAGGATGATCTTCCCATAGGTGTCGCGATCGCCAGAGGTGATCGGATGCGGGCCAAGAACGAGTTCACACTCTTACTGCGAGGCCGTGATCAAGGCTCATGCGCTGCTCGGAATCCTCACGTATGTCTATACGCTCCGGTTCCTGCGCTGCTCTTTACCTTGCTGACGACCTCTCGTTACAGATCGTGAACAGTTCCAAGCTCAGGTACAACCATCCCATCCCCTCTGTCCTTTTGCCTGAGAGTTTCCGGCGCCAGCCAGCCCTTGCGGGTCGTCATGGTACCTTGCTCCTTCGGCGCCCGATTAAACGGGTCTCTCCAGAGTATCGTCCAGTAGCAGTCCACACCGGTTGCCCGGTACCTGAAAGATTTACTTCTTCGGTGGATGGTCCCCCATCGCTCTCCTGCTACCTTCATCCGAACTAGTTTTGGATTAGGACGGGCATATTAGTCCAAAATAATGTGATCTGTCTCCCAACAATCCCCGTTTTTCTTCCTGAGTCCCCGGCGCCACCTGAAAGTAAATAGATTGTTAACTATCAATTGGTTAGCCCGCCACTGGCCAGGAGGCTCTTCTTGCATCCGGATACGCCTTTTTGCACTGGATATCAATTTCCCCTTTCGTCTCGACCAGAAAATCTTGCCAACATAGTCAATCAAAAAGCTTGCATGACAAATCAATAAACCGATAATTGCGCGCATATCCAAGCAGTAACCATGAAAGTTATGCAGCTTGCTGGATAGGTCCCTTCCGGACCGCTCGCCTGAGCCGGCCGTTGCCGTCTCAACAAACCAAGGCTAGGGCAACTCCGCCCCCTAAGGATGATCAAAAGACAATGAAAGAGACCCTTGTGGCACAAGATTACCGTCAGCTGGTTGAACATTTTGGCTCTCCCCTGTTGCTGCTCGACAAGGCTGCCGTGCGCCGCCAATATCGGGCTCTGTCTGCCGCCCTGCCCGAGGTGCGCCTGCACTATGCGCTCAAGCCCCTGCCCCATGAGGCGGTGGTCGCTGTGCTCAAGGAAGAGGGAGCCTGCTTCGATCTGGCCACCAATGGCGAAGTGGATCTGGTGCGCTCGCAAGGGGTGCGGCCGGGTCGCTGCATCCATACCCATCCCATCAAGCGCGACAGTGACATTCGCTATGCGCTGGAATATGGCTGCACCGTCTTTGTCTATGACAACCCCCTGGAGCTGGACAAGTTCCTGCCCTACAAGGATGAAGTGACACTGCTGCTGCGCGTCAGCTTCCCCAATCCCAACACCAAGGTCGATCTCTCCAAGAAATTTGGCTGTACCCCGGAGCAGGCGCTGCCCCTGCTGCAACTGGCCCAGGCCAAAGGGCTCAAGGTGAGGGGGCTCTCCTTCCATGTCGGCTCCCAGGTGCCCAACAGCGAGCGCCATGTCCAGGCTATCGACGCCTGCCGCGAGATCATGGAACAGGCCTGGGATCTGGGGCTCAAGCCCTGGGTACTCGACATCGGTGGCGGCTTCCCGGTCGACTATGAAGGGGGCGAGTTCGATATCGATGGCTTCTGTGCCCCGATCCGCGCCGCGCTCGCCAAGCTGCCCGCCACGGTGCAGAAAATTGCCGAACCGGGCCGTTTCATCAGCGCCCCTGCCATGACCTCGGTATCCAGCGTGATGGGCAAGGCCCACCGTGGCGACAAGATCTGGTACTACCTGGATGACGGCCTCTATGGCAGCTACAACGGTCAGCTCTATGACCACGTCACCTACCCGGTCAGTACCCCCTATGCCGGTGGCGAGTTGCACAATGCCGTACTCTCCGGCCCGACCTGCGACAGCGTGGATGTGATCCGTGACGGCATCATGCTGCCGGATCTGGAGATTGGTGAGCTGGTGATAGGGAAAGTGATGGGGGCCTATACCTGGGCCTCGGCCTCGACCTTCAACTTCTTCCCCAAGGCCAATATCCTGATCCTCGATAGCAGCCAGCAGAGCCAGAAGCTGGTCGCCGTCGCCTGAAGGGCATGACCATGACGCCGACATAGAGAGGGGGAGCCATTGGCTCCCCCTCTTGTTTGCATTGTCACGCCAGCGTCATCAGAACTGGCTGGTCAGCAGCCAACCGGTATAACCGAAGAAGATGCAGAGCAAGATCCCCCCTTCCACCCGGTTGATGCGGCCCTGGCCCTTGCGGCCCAGACACATCACCAGCAGCAGCAGGGTCAGCCCCATCATCAGGCTCCAGTCACGGGTCAACACGGCCGGATCCACGTCCAGGGGCGCTATGCCAGCGGCGATCCCCACCACGGCCAAGGTGTTGAACAGGTTGGAACCCAGCACGTTGCCGAGGGCCAAGTCATGCTCCTTCTTCTTGATGGCCATCAAGGAGGAAGCCAGCTCGGGCAGGGAGGTGCCGATGGCCACTATGGTCAGGCCGATGACGAGATCGCTGATGCCAAAGGCCTGGGCGATGGTGACGGCGCCCCACACCAGCAGGCGGGAAGCGCCGACCAGCAGAACCAGACCCACGATCAGCCAGAAGATGGCTTTCTTGAGGGGCATGGCCTCGCTGTCTATCTCCACATTGACATCGGCGTCCAGGGCATCGCCCTTGCTCTTGATCCCGGTCCAGATGGACCAGCCCAGCAACACGACAAAGACCACGCCAAGAATGAGCGCATCGCCACGGCCGAGATGGCCGTCAAACAGCAGGGCGCCAGTCAGCAGGGTGATGCCAAGCAGGATGGGTATCTCCTTGCGCACCACCTGGGAGGAGACGGCGATGGGGCTGATAAGCGCGGTCAGACCCAGGATCAAAGCGATGTTGGTAATGTTGGAGCCATAGGCATTACCCAGCGCCAGCGCCGGGTTGCCCTGCATGGATGCCAGGGCCGAGACCACCATCTCGGGAGCCGAGGTACCAAAACCGATGATAACCATACCGATGAGCAGGGGTGGCATGCCCGCATAACGGGCGGTGGCGGCGGCACCATCGACAAATTTATCCGCACTCCAGACCAGCAGGGCCAGTCCGGCAATCAGGGCAACAAAAGCCAGGGTCATACGTATTCTTTCCAATCGAAGTTGAGCTTCAGGGCGCCATGACGGTCACGGCATAAACAGGGACACGGGCCCAAGAGGCCCGTCGGCGCCAGTGTAACCGAGGGATATCGCTTTTCAAGGGCTAACTCAGCCCTGATTAACTATCCCAGCAGTGCGAGCAAGGAGTCGGCATCGGAGACTTCGAACTTGCCGGGTGCCTCTATGTTCAGCGCAGTGACCAGGCCATCTTCGGCTATCAGGGCAAAACGCTGAGCACGCACACCACCGAAGGCTCCCGTCTCTTTCTCCAGCCCCAGGGCCCGGGTCCAACTGGCATCGCCATCGGCCAACATGGTGATGGCCTGCGCGTTCTGTGCCTCGCCCCAGGCCTTCATCACGAAGGCATCGTTGACCGAGAGGCAATAGATGGCATCGACCCCCTTGGCGCTGAACTCATCCGCCTTGACCACATAACCGGGCAGATGCGCATTGGAACAGGTCGGTGTGAAGGCGCCGGGCACGGCGAACAGCACCACCTTCTTGCCGGCGAACAGCGCCTGGGTATTCAGCGTCTGTTTGCCTTCGGTGGTAAGGAGGGTGAACTCACCCGCGGGCAGGGATTGGCCAACTGAGATCATGAAGAGTCTTCCTGACGGTAAATGATGAGGAGCAGTTTACCCCAGATGAAGGCCCCGTGCAGGGGTCCGTTATGCGCCGCCTCTGGCCTGCCAATGGGCGAGGGCTATCAGGGAATCCGGGGTAAACTCGGCGGCCCGGTTGGCGATCTCCGCCAGACTCATCCAGTGGACGGCGCTCACCTCCTCGGCCTGCAACTGCAATGGCCCCTGATAGCGGCAACTGTAGAGATAACCCCACACCTTGTAGTTGCTGCCCTCGGCCAGGAAGCTGCCATGTTCACTCAGCGGTATATCCATGATGCCAAGCTCTTCTCCCAGCTCGCGCAGGGCGCTGGCAAGGGGCACCTCGCCCACCGTCATCACGCCACCGGCGCAGGCGTCCAGCATGCCGGGGCAAAAATCCTTGCCGAGGGTTCGACGCTGCACCAGCACCTGACCCTCCTCCCCCAGCACCAGTATGTAGCTGGCGCGATGACGGAGGTTTTCACGGCGCACCCGTGCCCGATCGGCCACCTCAATGACATTATCCTGGTCATCGACCACCTCGACCCATTCCATGCTGCTCTCCTGAGCCGTTCTGTTGCTGACGCCGCAGTATACATGGAGAAAAACCTTGCCGGATCAGCCACTAGGGGATTTTCTCGGCCAGCCTTCCCCGTCGTTTGTCGGGTAAAAGAGAGGGCACCCACAGGTGCCCTCTCGATGAGCGGTCCGCGCTCGCTCAGTTATGCAGGATCTGGGAGAGAAACAACTTGGTGCGTTCGGACTGGGGGTTGTCGAAGAACTGCCCAGGCTCGTTCTCCTCGATGATCTGGCCTCTGTCCATGAAGATGACCCTGTCCGCCACCTGCTTGGCAAAGCCCATCTCGTGGGTGACGCAGAGCATGGTCATGCCTTCATTCGCCAACTCCACCATGACATCGAGCACCTCCCGTACCATCTCGGGGTCCAGTGCCGAGGTCGGTTCATCGAACAGCATCACCTGAGGATTCATGCAAAGACTTCTGGCGATGGCGACACGCTGCTGCTGACCACCGGAGAGCTGACCCGGATACTTGAGCGCCTGCTCGGGGATCCGCACCCGTTCGAGAAAGCCCATGGCGATCTGCTCCGCCTCCCGCCTCGGCAACTGCTTGACCCAGATGGGTGCCAGGCTGCAATTTTCCAGCACCGTCAAATGCGGGAACAGGTTGAAGTGCTGGAATACCATGCCCACTTCACGGCGCACCGTCTCTATGTTCTTGAGATCCGAGGTGAGCGCCATCCCCTTGACCAGGATGTCGCCGCGTTGATGCTCCTCCAGCCGATTGATGCAGCGGATCATGGTGGACTTGCCGGAGCCCGATGGCCCGCAGATGACGATCTTCTCCCCCTTGCCGACACTCAGATTGATGTTGCGCAGCACATGAAAGTCGCCATACCACTTGTTGACGTCCTTGAGTTCGACCACATAGTTACTTTCCATAATCAACAGCTCCTAACGCTTGTGGCCCGTGTGCAGCTTGCGCTCCAGATAGATGGAATAACGGGACATGCCAAAACAGAACATCCAGAAGATCAGTGCGATAAACACATAGGCTTCGGTGGAATACCCGAGCCAGTCGGGATCCGCCAAGGCCACCTTGGAGATGGCCAGCAGATCGAACAGCCCGATGATCAACACCAGACTGGTGTCCTTGAACAGGGAGATAAAGGTGTTCACCAGTGAGGGGATGGTTATCTTGAGCGCCTGGGGCATGATGATGAGCCCCATCACCTTCCAGTAGGAGAGCCCCAGCGCATCCCCCGCCTCATACTGCCCCTTGGGGATCGCCTGCAAACCACCGCGCACCACTTCGGCCACATAGGCCGACTGGAACATGATGATGCCGATGAGCGCCCGCAGCAGCTTGTCGAACTCCACCTCCCCCGCCACGAACAGGGGCAGCATGACCGAGGCCATGAACAGCACTGTGATAAGCGGAACAGCGCGCCAGAACTCGATATAGACGGTGGAAAGGCTGCTGATGATCGGCATGTGGGAGCGACGCCCGAGGGCCAGCAAGATGCCAAACGGCAGGGCCACTGCGATGCCCACCACCGCCAGTACCAGGGTCAACATCAGGCCGCCCCAGAGATTGGTATCCACAGTCCTCAGCCCAAAGCCGCCGTGCAGCAACCCATAGGCGATACAGGGAAACACCAGCAGGGTGAAGAGTGCCAGCCACCCCTTATAGGGCGTCTTGGGCCAGATCAGCAGCGCCAGCAACGCCGCCAGCCCGGCGAAGACGATATTGACCCGCCAGCGCTGATCCCCTGGGTAAAAGCCATAGATGTATTGACCAAAACGGCTCTCGATAAACAACCAGCAGGCCCCTTCCTGACTACAATCCGCTCGGCTACTGCCCGTCCAGGTCGCGGAGATAAAAGCCCAGTCAATCAGGTGCCAGAGCGCCGGCAGCAGAAAATAGGCCAGCGCCAGGGTCACCAGGCTGTTCCACCAATTGGGAAACAGATTGGCCCTGAGCCAGGCGGGTACGCCACGCCTGTTGTCAGGCGCAGGCTGCGCCTCTTGCATGTCAGTGACGAACATAGCTCCCCCTTATCATGATGCTTTCACCGCAGAGGCGGCACCGAAGACCCGCTGGGCATTGACTGCCATCTGATCTCCTCATCGCTCCACCAGCGCCATCTTGCGGTTATAAATATTCATCAGGACAGAGGTACTGATACTGATGACGAGATAGACCCCCATGGTCATGGCAATCACCTCGATGGCCTGGCCCGTCTGATTGAGGGTGGTCCCCATGAACACGGAGACCAGATCCGGATAACCGATGGCCGTCGCCAGGGAGGAGTTCTTGGTCAAGTTGAGATACTGGCTGGTCAGCGGCGGTATGATGACCCGCATCGCCTGGGGAACGATGACCAGTTGCAGGGTGCGGGGCGTGGAGAGCCCCAGGGCAGAGGCGGCTTCCGTCTGACCATGGCTGACCGCCAGTATGCCGGAGCGCACTATCTCGGCGATGAAGGCCGCCGTATAGATGGTCAGCGCCAGCAGCAGGGCCACCAGCTCGGGCAAGACGGTCAGGCCACCGCGGAAATTGAAGCCTTGCAACGTCGGCAGGCTCCAGGCAAGCGGACTGCCCACCAGCCAGAAGGTCGCCAGTGGCAGCAAGATGATGAGGCCAAGGGTGCTGAGCCACACCGGGAATATCTTGCCGGTCAACTCCTGGCGGCGCTTGGCCCAGCGCCGCACTCCCCAGCTCAGGACAAGGGCCAGCAGCAGGGCACCGATCACATAGCCGAACCCCTCCTCAAACAGAGGCTTGGGCAGATAGAAGCCCCGCACATTCAAAAAGGCCAGCTCCCCCAGATTCACACTCTCGCGGGGTGATGGCAGGGTGCGCAGCACCGAGAAATACCAGAAGAAAATCTGCAGCAGCAGGGGGATGTTGCGAAAGGTCTCGATATAGACGGTGGCAATGCGCGATACCAGCCAGTTCTTTGACAGCCGCGCCACGCCGATCACAAAGCCGAGCAGGGTCGCCAAGATGATACCCAGTACAGAGACCAGCAAGGTATTGAGCAGACCCACCACGAAGGTTCGGCCGAAACTATAGGTCTCATCGTAGGGGATCAGGCTCTGCAATATGCCAAAGCCGGCGGTATTGCCGAGAAACCCGAAGCCGGTGGTAATGCCACGAGCCTCCAGGTTGGTCAGGGCATTGTTGATGATGTAGAACAGAAAACCGAGGACTGCCGCGATGGCTAGGCACTGGAAGATCAGCGCCCTCACCTTCGCGTCATACCACCAGCGGCCCTGTTCTTTCCTCTGGTCGTGCGGTTGTGACGCCATAGGGATTTACTCCGACAAAGCCAAAGCAAGAGGGAAAGCGGGGGGCTTGCGCCCCCCTAACCAACATATCTAGCGAATGGGGGGGGCGTACATCAGGCCACCCTGGTTCCACAAGGCATTGATGCCGCGATCGATCTTGAGGGGAGAACCGGCGCCGACGTTGCGATCGAACATCTCGCCGTAGTTGCCGACCTGCTTGATGATGTTGTAGGCCCACTTGTCATCGAGGCCAAGAATGCCACCCTTGGGATCTTCGAGGCCAAGCAGGCGACGCACATCCGGGTTGGTCGACTTGAGCATCTCGTCCACGTTGCTACTGGTGACCCCGGCCTCTTCGGCATTGAGCAGGGCAAACATGCTCCAGCGCACCACCTTGAACCAGGGTTCATCACCCTGACGCACCACTGGCCCCAGCGGCTCCTTGGAGATAACCTCCGGCAACACTATGGCGTTTTCCGGCTTAGAGAGTTTGATCTTGAGGGAGTAGAGCTGAGATTGATCCGAGGTCAACACATCGCAGCGACCGGCCTCGAAGCCCTTCACGGTCTGATCCGAGGTGTCAAACACCACAGGGGTATATTTCATGCCGCCGTTGGCACGGAAGTAATCGGCCAGGTTGAGTTCCGTGGTCGTACCGGACTGGATACAGACGGCGGCGCCATCAAGCTCCTTGGCACTTTTTACCCCCAGGGCTTTGGAGACCATGAAGCCCTGGCCATCGTAATAGTTGACCCCGGCGAAGGTGAGACCAAGGGAGGCATCCCGCGTCATGGTCCAGGTGGTATTGCGCGACAAGATATCAACCTCCCCCGATTGCAGTGCGGTGAAGCGCTCCTTGGCGGTCAGGGAGACATATTTGACCTTGGTTGCATCCCCCAGCACGGCAGCGGCGACGGCGCGGCAGACATCGACATCCAATCCGGTCCAGGTGCCCTTGGCATCCGGGTTGGAGAAACCGGGCAGGCCATCGCCAACCCCACATTGCACAAAACCCTTCTTCTTGACGGCATCCAGGGTGCCTTCGGCCCAGACATTGGCGGCTGTCAACGACAACACAACCAGCACACCCATCTTATGTAGCTGTTTCATATCACTCTTCCCTGTGGTTCAACTCGAATGTACATCACCGCAGCCTGCCGATGACGATCTCCCTGCCTTCACTTTTTTTGCAGCTTATCCAGCGCCAAAAAAGCCTGTCAATCGGTGCAAACCGGCGCGAAATTGGTGCAGCAGCACAAAGCACCTATATGTCCCGATATACACCTTATGAATAAAAAATAGACCCATATCGACCAAATAGCATACTGACAATGCCAGCGCCGACCGTGCAGATCTTTTTTGCAGCTATTTTGTCATGCCCCAGAAGAGGGCAGCCTTTCATATTACAACTGACTCATATGGTTCATATTTCTGTCATGACGCCCCCTCATAGTGAGCCCTGTCCAAACAAGAAGGTATGCTCTGATGAAGGTGTTCAAAGGCTTGTCTCCCCGCCAGATGGCGCGTTACGTGAAGAGTTTTCACCGTGGCAGTTTCATGGTCGAGGAGATGGGGAAATTTGAATTTACTCGGGGCGAGATCATTCTGGAGAACCTGAATTGCAACAAGACCCTGGGTCTGGCAACCCGGGTTAACCGTGTGCTTCGTGGTCTGCGTCAGGGCAACCCGCTGTTGGGATAACTTCCGCGAGTCTTATTGGTCCTTTGCTTCCATATTCTTTTTTCGGCCCGCCGGTCATTGACCGCGCGGGCCGTCTTCTATTTCCGTGATGACACCGTTCTCGACGGTGACAAACTGCATGAACTGATTGCTGCCGAAGTTATAAGTCCAACGCTCTGCGTACTTGACCGTCATGCGAGCACCGAAGCCATTCTCCTCATAGCGGGTCAAATCCTCCCTGAGCATGGGTTGGCCACAACGCACCAGCAGAATGGCCGTACTGTCCCCCTCGGTCAGCAGGTCACGTTTGCAGCGTAAGGTCCCGGCCGTCACGGGAAGCGCCAGGACACAGAGCAAGAGCAGCGAAAGCGGATATCTCATTTGGCGTTCCATCTGAACAGAGCGGCCCCCAGGGCGACGCAACACAGGGTAAACAGGCTGATCTGGGACAGTGGGCCCGCCACCTCTTGCCAGCCAGCGCCCTCCAGCATCACGGCCCGCGCCGCCGTCACTATCTGGGTCAGTGGCAACAGTGCCGCGACCTCTTGCAGCCAGGCGGGTGAACCTTCCAGCGAAAACCAGACACCGGATAAGAACATCATGGGCAGGCTGATGAGATTGAGCAAACCACTGGCCAACTCTTCATTCTGGATGCGGGCCGCCACCAGAAGACCAAGGGAGGCCATGGCAGCCCCGCCCAGCAGCGTGATGAGCAGCAACAACCAGCCGGAGCCGAGCAGAGGAGTGCCGAGCAGCCAGTGGGCGACCAGGAATACCAACAGGCTCACCACTAGCGTGATGGCTACCCGCGACAGTAGCTGGGCACAGAGAAACTCGGTCGCGGTGAGCGGGGTCGCCCTCAGCCGCTTGAGCACGC
The DNA here is from genome assembly GCF_000820045.1 of Aeromonas rivuli. Lineage (GTDB taxonomy): Bacteria > Pseudomonadota > Gammaproteobacteria > Enterobacterales > Aeromonadaceae > Aeromonas > Aeromonas rivuli. The sequence continues at coordinate 158,601 of NZ_CDBJ01000027.1, forward strand.
CATTTTTGCGATACCGCACAATGACATAGCCAACCCCGAACAGACCGGAGAACATCAGATTCATGCCGATCACCCCCGGCAGCAACCAGTCGCCATAGCGAATGGCCTTGCCCGGCAGAGTATCTCGTACCAAAGGGGTCAGGCTGGCCTGCTTGAGCAGGTATTCCGCCAGGCCCCCACTCTGCGAATCCGGATTGACCCAGTAATTACCCCCTGCCGGATTGAGCAGCAAATCCAGTTGGTGGTGACGCACCTTGAGCTGGGCGGAGGCCAGGTCACCATATTCGATCACCTTGAGCTGGGGGATGGTGTCGAGGGTCTGGTAGGCAGGAGGCAGCGTCCCCACGACACCGAGCTGGAGCAGGGGCTTCTGATTGCCGGAGAAGATGATTGAGAAACCCAGCACCAGCAACAGGGGCACTGCCATGTTCCAGACCAGGGCGGCGCGATCGCGGACAAACTCCAGGTTGCGGGCATAGAAGAGGGCGGCGATGCGCCTCAGGCTGTCTCTCATCGCGGACTCCTTGTCATTTCCCTTACCAGGGCCACGTTGCTGCGGCTCATGCCCCGCTCCTCAGGCTATGGCCGGTCAACTTGAGAAAGAGATCCTCCAGATTGGGGGAGCGGATCTGCATGCCGGTCAGGGGGATCTGCAGCTCGAGCAGGCGCGGCATCAGGGTCGCGACATCGGGACAAGTCAGCTCCATCAACTCTCCCTGTTGAGTGAGCGGCAGCGCCAGCTGCATCAGGGCCGGGTGAGCCGACAGGCGCACCAGCACCCCGTCGAAATGCTGAGCGAGCAGCGCTTGTGGCGTATCCAGACTCAATAAGTGGCCCCTGTCGACGATGGCGATGTGACTGCACAGTTGCTGCGCCTCATCCATGTAGTGGGTGGTCAGCACTATGCTCTTGCCCTGGGCCTTGATGGCCTTGACCCTGTCCCAAAAGTGGTGGCGCGCCTGGGGATCCAGACCCGTCGTGGGCTCATCGAGAAACAGCAGTTCCGGGTCGCCAAGCAGGGCCAGGGCCAGCAGCAGTCGCTGGCGTTGCCCCCCGGAGAGACGGCGGCTGTCTCGGTCGACGAAGTCTTCCAGGGCACAGAGGTTGATTAACAGTTCCAGAGGCAGAGGCTTGGGATAGAGGCGAGAGAAGAGGCGCAGGGTATCGCGCACCGTCAAAAAGTCCTGCAGCGCCGTGTGCTGGAACTGGATGCCGATGCGCGAACGATAGTCGGGGCCTGGCGGTTTGCCATGAAACAGGATCTGGCCGCTATCGGGGGTCAATATGCCCTCAAGCAGCTCTATGCTGGTGGTCTTGCCCGCCCCATTGGGGCCGAGCAGACCGAAACAGCTGCCATTCGGGATGGCAAAGCTCAGCCCATCCACCGCCTTGACGCCAGCGAAATGTTTGACGAGATCGACTACTTCAATGATGGCCGACATGGGTTCCCTCCCCCTTGACTCATTCGACTATAACGAAATCCGTGGATCCCTCCCATCTTCGTCGCCATCGGGCCAAAAACAAACGGCGGCCCGAGGGCCGCCGTTTGCATCGAGCAGACTGGATCACAGGATGTCCAGCAGCTCCACTTCGAATACCAGCGCGGAATAGGGCGCGATGGAACCGGCACCACGGGCGCCGTAAGCCAGATCGTGGGGGATGAACAGCTTCCACTTGGAGCCAACCGGCATCATCTGCAGGGCTTCAACCCAACCGGCGATCACGCCAGTGACCGGGAACTCTGCCGGCTCACCGCGAGCCACTGAGCTGTCAAACACGCCACCATGGGTGAAGGTACCGTGGTAGTGCACGCGCACGGACTGACCGGCAACTGGCACAGCACCATTACCTTCCACCATGACTTCGTACTGCAGACCGGAATCGGTCACCTGAACACCATCACGCTTGGCGTTGTCGGCCAGGAAGAGTTCACCGTCAGCGGCAGCAGCCTTGGCGGCCACTTCCTGTTCGGCTTGCATGCGGCTGGTGATCGCCTGGAAGGCATCATTGATATCATCACGGCTGACCGCGAACTCCAGACCATTGAGGGCATCTGCCAGACCCTGCTGCAGGGCAGGAATATCCAGACCGGCGAAGGATTGCTGAGCCAGTTGATCGCCCATATTGCGGCCTATGCCATAGCTGGCTTTCTGTTCGATAGAGTCGTATTGAGACATTGAGATTCTGCTCCGGGTCCATGTGTCAAAAGAGCGGGAATGATAACAGAATTTTTACCCGGATGCTGCCGCCAAGGCAGAGTGCCAATCTGCTCTGATGACCTTGAGTGGCATCAGGCGGCAAACAGGGCCAGTCCCCATCAGCCTTGACTTGATGTGGTGCGGCGCCACAGGTCCTGATGACACAGAGGATCCGCAACAACGAAAACGGCCAGCAAGGCTGACCGTTCTACTCTGGCAAAGCGACTGGCTTATTGATCAAGCAGAGCCCGCACTGCGGCAACCTTGGCGCCGTCGGTGATATTGACCCGGCCGTCGTCCGAGCTGCCCATGTTGGCCCTGTGACAAAGAGAGGCACCATGCCGTCTCGCCATGACCTCAAGCGAGATCCAGCAGGGCCCGCACTGCGGCAACTTTAGCGCCGTCGGTGATATTGACCCGGCCGTCGTCCGCGGTACCCATGTTCACCCCATGGGGCACCATACCACCGCGCCAACCCATGCCGGACATATGCACCTCAGTCACCCCGGTAAATTCAAGTATGGTGCGCACGTTGTCGGCATTGACCCCGGCCCCCGGCATCAAGCTGGCGCGTCCCGCCAGGGTCTGCGCCATGGCTTGCAGGGTTTCCAGACCCGCCAGGGCGCTCGCTGCATGGCCTGAGCTCAAGATCCGCTCACAACCCGCCGCGACTATGGTCTCCAGATCGGCGCGCCAGTTGGAGCTGAGATCGATGGCGCGGTGGAAGGTTACCCCCAACGGGCCTGCGGCCGCCACCAACTGCTTGAGCTGGGCTGCGGGCACCCGCCCCTGCTCGTCGAGCAGGCCAACCACCACCCCTTGCAGACCCGCGGCACGGGCCGCGGCTATGTCTTGCAGCATCAACTCGAACTCGAGTTCGCTAAAACAGAAATCCCCGGCACGGGGGCGGATCATGGCGTAGACGGGAATGCGCCCATGGCGCGCCGCCTGCTGCATGAAGCCATAGGAGGGGGTAAGTCCCCCAAGCCCGAGGGCCGAGCAGAGCTCGATACGATCGGCCCCCGCATCCTGAGCGGTAAACAGGGACTCAAGGTTATCGATGCAGACTTCGAGATGGGTCATCATGACTCCTCGTGATGGATGAGGTGAGACCCGTCATCGGGTCTCACAGATGGAGCAGCGCTGCGCCACGCACGCCGCCTGCACCGCCGAAGCGGGCCTGGCGTATCTCGGGCAAAGCCACACCGGGCAGCAGATGTCCCGGCAGGCGCAGCGGCAATTGTTCATAGAGGGCGGGCAGGCCACAGAGGCCACCGCCGAGTACCACCACGTCCGGATCCAGCACCGAGAGCGCCGTGGCCAACCCCGCAGCCATGATCTCGAGCCAGCAATCCAGGGTCGCGACCGCATGGGGCTCTCTGGCCTCGAAACGCGATACGATCTGCTGGCCGGAGGCACGCTCGCCGCTCAGGTGCAGGTAGAGACGCTCCAACCCCGTGCCCGATGCATAGGTTTCGAAGCACGCGAGTCGGCCACAACCACAGCGTGGACGAGGCAGGTCGGGGTACTTCATCAAGATGGTGCCGGGCAGCGGATAGTGACCTATCTCCCCCGCCAGCCAGTTGCGGCCCTGTACCAGGCCGCCATTGACATAGACGGCGCCGCCGATGCCGGTACCAATCGTGACTGCCAATGCCGCCTCGGCACCGTCGGCTGCCCCTTGATGCACTTCGGACCAGAGGAAGCAGTTGGCATCGTTATCGACCCGCACCTCGCGATCGAGCCGGGCCCCCAGGTCAGCCCCCAGGTGGCGGCCGTTGATACAGGGCAGATTGGCGGCCACTATGCTCTTGTCGGCGCGGTTGAGGATGCCAGGAAAGCCGATACCGACGGTGCCGCGCACCCCATAACGTGTATCCGCCGCCAGCACCCGATCGAGGATGATCTGCTGCAGCGCCTCGTAATCGTCTCCCGGGGTCGCCAGACGCTCCTCATGACACAGGGTCAAGGCACCGTCATAGACGGCAAACGCCACCTTGGTACCACCTATATCGAAACCGTAATACATGCCCACACTCCCTTGCAGCTGAGAAAACGACTCTGTTCCTGAGCTCGCCATTGTATTAATTCGCAAGAAAAATAAAGTGACCCACCCCGAAAAAACGGCGCCTCGTCACAAATCGCGGGACATTTTTTGCTGCAGGCAGGGTCGGCCCTGCTGGCTCAGGGTGCGCTCGGTGCCATCGAACCGAAAACCGCGGCGCAGGTAGAAGCCTTGCCCCACTTGGTTGCCCGCCAGCAGCCAGAGGCTGACCCGCTCATACCCGGCGCGCCGCATCTGCATGGCGACCGCCTGCCAGAGCCGTTTGCCATGACCACGGCGCCAATGAGCCGGATGCAGATAGAGGGCACGGATATGCGCCTCGGGACCGATGTCGCCCTCCTGATGCTGCCAATAGAGCAGACCCACCACCACGTCCTGGACACAGACCAGCATGGGCCTTGGGTCATGACCCCCGAGCCGCTTGCGCCACAGCTGCAAATGCACGCTCGGGGACAGGTTGTCGAGCAAGTCGGCGCCCAGCACCTCACCATAGGCGGCCAGCCAACTGGCTCGCTGCAACACCGTCATGGCGGCGGCATCCTGCTGGCGGGCCATGCGCAGGGTCACCTCTGGCATTACCTCTTGCACTGGGGAGTCAGACCGGCGGCGCGGGCCTGCTGGTAGAGGGGAGTTGCCGTCGCAAGTTCGGCGCTCAGCTCACTGATGCGGCTCTCATTGCTCGGGTGGGTAGAGAGCAGCGCGGGAGGCGCCTTGCCCCCGGCGGCCTGCGCCATGTTCTGCCAGAGCGGGATAGCCTCGGCCGGGTTAAAACCGGCGCGAGCCATCAGATCCAGCCCCAGTCGATCCGCCTCACTCTCCTGCTCCCGGCCATAAGGCAGGCTCACGCCGACCTGAACGCCCAGCCCGAGCGCCGCCATGGCCGCGCCACTGCCCTGGCTGCTACCCAGGGCCGCATCGGCGACCGCCATGCCAAGACCCGTTAGCTGATCGCGGGAGAGACGCTCGTTGGAGTGCTGAGCCAGCACATGGGTCAACTCGTGACCGATGACGGTGGCGAGCTGATCCTGGTTCTTGGCCACATTGAGCAGGCCGCTATAGACGCCAATCTTGCCACCAGGCAGGGCGAAGGCGTTGACCTGCTTGGAGTCAAACACCACCACTTCCCAACTGGTGATGCCATAGCTGCTCGGCACCTGGGCAGTCACTGCCTTGGCGACGCAGGAGACATAGGCATTGAGCTTGGCATCCTTGCTCACCTTCTCCTGCTGCTTCATCTGGTTAAAGGAGTCGGCCCCGAGTTGGTTCATCTGCTGGGGGGAAAACAGCAACATCTGGCTGCGGCCTGTGGGGGATTGGGCGCAGGCGCCGAGCAGCAGGGTGCTGGCGGCCAGCAGTGTCACTTTGGAGAGGGCAGAGATCATCAACAGGATCCTTGTGGCTGGGAATGTCCTATTTTCGGGAAAGGCGGCGCCGCGCGCAAGTGACTATGCTTGGCCGCCCTGTTTTGCCCCCATAAAAAAACGAGCCCGATTGGGCTCGTTTTTGACATTTTTTATCGGGAAGTGGGATTACATCAGGCCCAGCTTCTTCATGTCCGCTTCGACCACCTTGGCCGGGACAGGCACATAGCCGTCTTTGGCGACGATGGTCTGACCGGCTTTGGAGAGGATGAGTTTGACAAACTCCTGCTCCATCGGGGCCAACGGCTTGTTCGGGTGCTTGTTCACGTACAGATACAGGAAACGTGACAGCGGATACTTGCCGGTGATGGCGTTGTCGGCGCTGGCCTCGACGAAGGTCTTGCCATCCTTGGACAGCGGCACGGCACGCACACCAGAGGTGACATAACCGATACCGGAATAACCTATCCCGTTGAGGGACGCTGACACAGACTGCACCACAGAGGCAGAACCGGGCTGCTCGTTCACGCCGCTCTTGAAGTCGCCATCACAGAGGGCGTGCTCCTTGAAGTAACCGTAGGTACCGGATACCGAGTTGCGACCGAACAGTTGCAAATCCTTGCCTGACCAGTTGCCATCCAGACCCAGATCAGCCCATTGGGTAGCGGCCTTGCTCTCGCCACACTTGAGGGTGCTGGAGAAGACGGCATCGACCTGCTGCATGGTCAGCCCCTTGATGGGGTTGTCCTTGTTGACGAACACGGCCAGGGCATCGACAGCGACGCGAATGGCGGTCGGCTTGTAGCCATAACGCTTCTCGAATGCTTCCTCTTCACCCGACTTCATGGCGCGGCTCATGGGGCCGAACTGGGAAGTGCCTTCGGTCAGGGCGGGGGGCGCTGTGGAGGAACCCGCGGCCTGGATCTGAACGTTGACGTTCGGATAGACGCGTTTAAATTCTTCGGCCCACAGGGTCATCATGTTGGCCAGGGTATCGGAACCCACGGACGACAAGTTGCCGGAGATGCCGCTAACCGGCGCGTATTCAGGCAGATTTTTGTCGACGCCGTAAGCCATTGTGCTGGCAGAGAACACCACTGCAGCAGTCACACCGATAACAGCAGCCAATTTGTTGAGTTTCATCCAATCTCTCCAAAATTACAGAAGGTCCGTTCTTTAAGACGGCGCCAGTATCTGACCTGGCAGTGACAAATTTATGTCTTGTTCATGACGCTTTGATGACAAACCACCAGATAAGCAGAAAACATGAAGGGCCGCGGCTGCGACCCTTCATGAACCTCAGAAAGACAATCAATGGGTTCTATTTTGCCGTTGCGATCGCAGGCTTTGCCACCACCAGGCGCGCCGGGATCAGGAAACTGAATCGGCTGCCCATGCCGACCCGGCTGTCGATATCCAGGTGAGTGTCGTGATGACTCAGGGCATGCTTGACGATGGCAAGGCCAAGCCCGGAACCGCCGGTGTGCCGCGAGCGCGCCTTGTCGACCCGATAGAAACGCTCGGTCAACCGCGTCAGATGATCAGGAGTGATCCCCTCCCCCTCATCGCTCACCGCAAACAGTGCCTGGGAGCCCTGCCTGCGCCACTCCACCACTATCTTGCGACCGGGCGGCGTGTAGTGGATCGCGTTGTAAACCAGGTTGGAGACGGCGCTACGCAACTGATGTTCATCACCAAGCAGCCAGAGATCCGGCTGAACCAGAAACTCGATGACATGGGATCGCTCGCCGGAGAGCGCCCGCGCCTCTTGTTCAAGCAGGAACAGCATGGCCGGCATGTCGACCCTGTGGGAGAGATCGATGTCCGGCGCCGCCTCGATGCGCGACAGGGTGAGCAGCTGGTTCACCAGATTATCCATGCGCACCGTCTGCTCCATCATGACCTTGTGCGCCTTGGCCCACATGGCCGGAGGGGGCGGCTCTTCGGTCATCTCCAGATAGCCCTTGAGCACGGTCAGCGGGGTGCGCAACTCATGGGAGACGTTGGCCACGAAGTGTTTGCGGGTCTTCTCCAGGCTGCGCAGTCGGGTCACGTCCCGCACCACCAACATGGCCTGATCCTCGGCATAGGGCATGATGCGAAATTCGAGAAACTTCTCCTCGTTGATGGGGGAGTGCATCTCGAAGGGCTCATCATAGTCACCCTTGTTGAGGTAGCTGACGAAGCTGGGCTGGCGAATGAGGTTGCCGATATGCTGGCCCGCATCCTCCGGCCAGCGAAAGCCGAGCAACTGCTCGGCCAGCCGGTTGCACCAGAGGATGCTGCCATCGGTACGAAACACCACGGCGGCATCGGGCAGTGCTTCGGCCCCCTCCCGGAAACGGCGGATCAGCCCCGCCAGCTCCCGACGCCGTGCTCTATGACGCTGTTGCAGCTTGTAGATACCGTTGAAAATGTACTCCCAGCTGCCGCTACCGCTGGGCGGCACCAGGCTGCGTTCGTGCCACAGCCAGTCAGAGAGCCGCTTCTGGAAACGGTAATGCCACGCCAGATGCAGGCAGGTGGCTGCCAGCAGACTCAGGGCCAGGCACTCCATCAACCATCCAAACAAGGCGAAGGGCAGGTAGAAAAATGCCATTCGCCACAACTGTCGCCGCCAGGCGTAGGGTTGCAACATAGCTGCCTCTAGAGACGGGTGGAGAAGCGATACCCTGCCCCGCGCACCGTCTGGATCAATCTGTCGTGGCCAGAGCCTTCGACTGCCTTGCGCAGCCGGCGAATGTGCACATCCACCGTCCTGTCTTCCACATAGACGTTGGTGCCCCAGACGTTGTTGAGCAGTTGCTCGCGGCTGTAGACCCGCTCAGGGTGGGTCATGAAGAAGTGGAGCAGCTTGAATTCGGTCGGTCCCATGTCCAGCGCCCTGTCTTCGGCACTGACCCGGTGGGAGACGGGATCCAGCTTGAGCCCCTGCACCTCGATCACCTCGTCCACCGAGGTGGGCGACACACGACGCATCACGGCATGGAGGCGAGCGGTCAGCTCCTTGGGAGAGAAGGGTTTGGTGATGTAGTCATCGGCACCGGCCTCCAGGCCGCGCACCTTGTCCTCTTCCTCACCCCGGGCAGTGAGCATGACCACCGGGATCTGGCGGGTCATCTCATCTTGCTTGAGTTGTTTGAGGAACTGGATACCGCTACCCCCCGGCATCATCCAATCCAGCAGGATCAGTTCAGGGTAAGGTTCGCACACCTTGGCCAGCCCCTCGGCGAAGTCCGCCGCCTCTATCGCTTCGTATCCTTTCTGTTCCAGTACAAAACAGAGCATTTCGCGGATCGGTGCCTCATCCTCGACCACCAGTATTCGCTTTGCCATATCCCTTCTCTCTCCTCATGAAGATTGGTGCGCCAATTATTAGAATTTTGTATGACACTTTTATGACTTTATGACAGCGAGGAGAATAAACGTTTTCAGTCGCGACTGTCAGCATGGCGCGCCAACAGGTCCCAACGGTTGCCACTGATATCCTCAAACACCACCACAGTGCCGTAACTCTCCTGCCGCGGCTGTTCACAAAAGTGGACACCGGCTGCGCGCATCCGCTCATAGTCACCCCAGAAATCCTGGGTCTCCAGGAACAAAAAGACCCGCCCGCCCCCTTGTTTGCCGATATGGGACGCCTGCTCGGCATTGGCGGCCCGTGCCAGCAGCAGGGCGCAGCCAGGCTGGGTGGACGGGGCGACCATGACCCAGCGCTTGCCCGGTTTGCCAGGCTCGTCGAGCAGCGTGTCTTCGAGCAGGGTGAAGCCTAGGCTCTGGGTGAAAAAAGCGATGGCGGCATCATAGTCAGCGACCAGCAGGGTGAGAGCGCCAAGGTGAGAGGCCATGGGGAATTCCTTGTGAGCATGAGGCTCAATGAGTGTGGGAGGCCCGGCGGCCAGATAGCAAAACAGGGCCGGGCGGCCCTGTCATTATGCCTGTCGCTACCCAGGCATTAATAGTGCGTTATCAATCCTTGGCCCTGACAGCGGAGGTCAGAAATAGAGGCGGGCGACAGATTCGATGACGCAGCCGGGGCGACGCACGCCCTCTATCTCCACCTTGATCTCCTTGAGCAGTTCCAGTCCGCCCTTGATGGGAGTCACTCGAATGAGCTTGGTGCGGGCGCGCACATTGCTGCCCACCTTGATGGGATAGGGAAAACGCACCTGATCCAGACCAAAGTTGACCACCATGCGCGCCGTGGGGAACTCGGGGTTCTCCTCATCCACCGACCCTGTCAGTCGAGGCAAGAGCGCCAGGGTCAGAAAACCGTGGGCTATGGTGCTCTTGAATGGCGATTCGGCGGCGGCGCGATCCGGGTCCGTGTGTATCCACTGGTGATCGCCAGTGACGGCGGCAAACTGATTCACCATATCTTGGCTGATGTGGAGCCAGTCACCGACATGGGTCTCCTCGCCGAGCTGGGCCTGCAAGCGGTCGAAGACCAAGGCCGCTTCCCCTTCGAGGGCAATCGCCGGCGCGGGCTGTGCCATGCCCTGACCGTTCACGACCTGACGTTGCTGGGACTGTTGTTCCACCTCGACAACGGGTTGGCCATGGGCGTCGAGCACCCGCCCCAGCAAGGGGTGAAGGTGCGCCTTCTGCTGAAACTCACGCCAGTAGTCACGGATAGCCGGCGAGAGCCAATCCTTGAGCTCAAAGGGGTGTTGCGCCAAGATTTCGCGCTTTCGCTTCAGAAAATCGACCACTTTCATTAACCAATCCCTATCTCTAATTAACCAACGAACAGGTCTAACCAGTCCTATTTTATGAAAGTTTCAGCTGCAAGTGCAAAAAAATCTCGGCGTACAACTGTACCGGCGGCGAGAGTGACCACTCACATGAGCTTCCCAGGCCGCGCCAGTCCTGTGGAAAAACGATTATCTGCTTTCGGGTCCCTTGCCCAGATAGCGCAGCCTGAAATGGCCAAAGTGCCTCATCAAGGCAATAGCTTCGCCTCATCTGACGAAAAACATGACGACCAACACCCCTGCCGGGGAGCGTCAGGGGTTTGTCATTGCGCGGGGATCGGCCCGATCACGCCCTGGGCATGAGGTCAAGGTCATTACTCGACAAGGGGGCAAGGGGCGAGGAGGAAAGTGGTCAATCCGCCTCTGCCCCAGAGCCGGGGCGCTGAGGCTCTGGGAGCGGGCCAGGGAGGAGTATCAGCCTCCCGGCCAGAGGTTGTCGGCTTCAGCGTCGCCATGCAGCACGACGCGCCACAGGGGCTCTCCTGCGCACTCAGCTCAGTCGGACCAGCGATTGTCGCTCTGGAAGCTCCAGGCCAGGATCCGGCTCTGTTTGTTACCCAGGCTCATCTCGATCACTTGCTGCCGCTTGGCGCCTGCCTGGGTGATTGCCTGCTTGGCCGCCGCCAGGTTCTCTTTTTTCGAGACCAGCGAGCTGAACCAGAGACATTGACCGGCAAAGTCCCGGCTCTCCCGGATCAGGGACGCGAGGAAGGCCGCTTCGCCCCCATCACACCAAAGCTCGGCCTTCTGACCGCCGAAATTGAGCACAGGAGCCTCGCTGCCAACCTCGGCCTTGCCCAGGTTACGCAGTTTGCGGCGGGTACCCTCACTGGCCTCTGCCAGGGAGCCGTGAAACGGCGGGTTGCACAGGGTCAGGGTGAAGCGCTCCCCGGACCCTATGATGCCGTGAAACATCCGGCGAGCATCCGTCTGCAATCGGCACTCGATCTGCTTGCCCAGACCATTGCTGAGCGCCAGCAAGTTGGCCGCCTTGACCGACACGGGATCGATGTCGGCCCCAACGAAGCGCCAGCCATACTCACGACAACCCAGCAGTGGATAAATGCAGTTGGCGCCAACACCGATATCGAGCACCCTCACCCCCTTGCCGGTCCGCGGCGCCGCTTCCCCCTCGCTGATGAGGTCGGCCACATGGTGCAGGTAGTCGACCCGTCCCGGGATCGGCGGGCAGAGGTAACCCGCGGGCAGATCCCAGTGGCGTATGCCGTAATGCAACGCCAGCAGCCCCTTGTTGAGCGCCTTGACGGCGGCGGGGTCGGCAAAATCCAGGGTGCGAGTACCATGGTCGTTGGTAAACACGAAGGGGGTCAGTTCGGGAGTGCGCAGGCAGAGAGCCGCCAGATCATAGGGAGCATGATGGCGATTGCGGGGATGCAATCCGGCTTTGGTGGTTGTCTCTCTGGTCATTGGGGGCCTAGTCATCTGGAGCCTGGTCAATCCTGGCGAAAAGCGGGCCCACACTATAGAGAGTCGGCCCGCAAAAGTCTAAATGATGGCCATAAAAAACCGGGCCGCCAGGGCCCGGTTTGAGTGAGGTTGGAGAAACTGTCCGTACTGCGAACGGTTTGTCCAGCCTGGCTCTTAGATCTCGATGCGGCGCGCTTGCCAGAACTTATTGCGCCAGTACTGATTGTCCAACCGGGAGCGGGTTACACCGGCTCGGGTCGAGGCGTGAATGAACTCGCCATTGCCCACATAGATGCCCACATGATTGAGTCGGGAGCTGATCTTGAAAAATACCAGGTCCCCTTCAACCAGTTCCTGCTTGGAGACTCTGGTGCCCTCGTGCACCTGAGAGCGGGTATCACGTGGCAACTCAATACCCACTGCGTTGCGATACACTTCACGGGCGAAGGCGGAACAATCTATGCCGCGTTCACTGGTACCACCGAAACGGTAGGGAGTACCACGCCACTCTTTGAATACAGTCAGAATTTCGTTTACGTCAGGTGTTTGGTTGACTTCCGGTTCAACCACGGGCTCCATCATGGAGACCTCGATCTTACTAGCGACATCAGGTTGGGGTGCCGAGGCACAACCCACCATGCCGAGTGAGACCAGCAGTAGCATCAGGTAACGCAATCCTTTATCCCCGCAAAGTTGTTAAAACTTGTTAAAATACGGCCTTTGGCAGGCAAATTATGAAATGCAACAGTCCTCGACTATATCCAAGAATCCTATCGAGGCAAGTGAAAATCCCTATCAAGCTCACACTTTTGCAAAAAAATGCGTTATTTTTCATCATTAATGTGAGGATAGCCAAACAAGATACCCTGCCGACAAGCCGCTGCAGACCAGTTACTGTGTGCTATTTATCCCTGCTTTATCGATTTTTTTAAGTGAATAATGATGACAACTACGGATCTGTTTTTGTTAAATGCTACCAACGTGGCCCAAACCCAGTTGTCTGGCCTGGAGCCATGGCTCAATGCGTTGCAGCGCCAGCAATGGCAACAGATAAAGCAGCCCAGGCGCCGCCAGGAATTTCTCGTCAGCCGAGCTGTGCTTAACCGGTTATTGACCTCCCATCTTGGCCAGGACCCGCAAAACCTGCACTTTTACACAGGCCCCCATGGCAAGCCCGCCCTCACCGGCCCCGGGCAGGATCATTGCCATTTCAACCTGAGTCACAGCGGCGACTGGCTGGTGATTGCCATTGGTGACCAGGGGCCTCTTGGGGTCGATCTCGAACTCGGTCGCCGCGCTCGCTCCCCCCTGCCCCTCGCCCAGCGCTTCTTCGCTGCAGCCGAATATCAGTACCTGGCCGACCTGCCACAGGCCGAGCAGAACTCGGCTTTTTATCGACTCTGGTCACGCAAGGAGGCCGTGCTCAAGGCTCATGGGGGCGGTATAGCCGCCGGACTGGATAAGGTGGAATTTGTACCGCAGCAGAAGTGGCGCCTGCTCAACCACCTCGACGGGGTCGACTACCGGGTCCATGACTGGCCCTGGCAGGGGGGCTGGCTCAGTCTCGCGGGCAGGACGAGTGACGTGCACCTGCATCAGCTCGATGAATGTCTTGAAATCATGACAGGACAACCCCATCTTGATAAAAACCCCTAGCCAAGAGCCAGTCTCATGATCGTTGACATCCATCCCCAGAATTTCCAGATCGAGTTGCTCGATGCCTCCATGCAAAAACCGGTCGTCATCTATTTCTATGCGCCGCAGATGCCGGAATGCCAAGGGATGACCCCCCTCATCGAACAGCTTGTAGGTGAGAACAACCCGCAGGTCACCCTGGCCAAGGTGGACATGAACGATCCCCAGCTGCAACCGCTGGCCGGTCAGCTTGGCCTGCGTGCCCTGCCCGCGCTGGTGCTCTTCCACCAGGGACAACCGGATGAGCAAGCCATGCTGGAGGGTCCGCAAGATGAACAGACCCTGCGCACCTATTTCGCCGCCTTCTCTCCCAAGGAAGAGGAAGAGCTGCTCAAGCGAGGACAGCAAGCCCTCGCCGAAGGGCAGGCCGATGAGGGCTATGCCGATCTCGCCAAAGCCCATCAGCTGGCAGGGGATCGCCACGATATCCATCTCTGGCTCATCCAGGCAGCCCTCGATCTCAATCGCCTCGACGAAGCGGCGCAGCGGCTCGCTCAAGTTCCCATGGCAGCCCAGGATGATCACTATCACACCCTCTGCTCGCGTCTGGCACTGGCTCAACAAGCCGCTGACAGCCCGGAGCTGCGTGCTCTGGAGGCCCGTTATCAGCAGGCCCCTGACGATTTCGCCCTGGCTCAGGAGCTGGCCGTGCTCTACCACCAGGCGGGACGTCAGGAGGAGGCCCTCACCCTATTGCTGACCGTGTTGCAGCGGGATCTCGGCTTCGGTGACGCGAGAAAGACCTATCTCGATATCCTGGCGACCATGGGGGCTCACCCGGCGGTGGCCGGTTTCAGACGCAAGCTCTACAGCATACTCTATTGAGTCTTACTGGTGCGATGAGAGGAGAGGGCTATGCCGAAGGGCATGGCTCTTTTTTATCAATGAGATCAGAGAAACAGACACTGTCGGGAAAACAAGAAAAGAGGGGATAACTGGCGGGACCTGGCAAGGAAAAGGCAAATTTTGGGCAAAAAAAATGGCGCAGAGACTGCGCCATTTTTTCGCATGAATTACTTCTTGTAGGAAGTAGCCATGTTGTCCAGACGCTGGTTAGCGCGCATGGCTTCTTGGTTGGCTTGAGCAACATCAGCGGCCATTTTGGATTGATCAGCACGAACAGCGCTAACATCTTGAGCCAGTTGGTCAACTTTGTTAGACAGGTTCTGTACGGAGGTTTCCAGTTCGCTGGTGTTAGCACAACCGCCCAGCAGGGCAGACAGACCAACAACACCTACCAACAACAATTTTTTCATTTTTAAAGCTCCCTTGAGCTCGCCAGACGTTTAGCAAGCGGCGTGATTATGGCACAAAAAATTCTTACTTTGGATAGGCCTCATCACAGATAAATGCACTAAAACCCTCATTTTTTTTTCCATTTGCACGATTTGCGCAAATTTCAAACAAAACGGGGCCTCAGTGATGAGGTTCGGACAAAGCGTAACCAAAAAATGTCCTTATTACAATTTCGTATGGAACTTAGGCCGAACGCTCTGTCAACATCTGACGATACAGCACCAGATCTTCTATGGTCAGCACCGGCAACTGATGCTGGCGACCAAAAGCCACCAGATCCGGCAGACGCGCCATGGTGCCATCTTCGTTGGTCACTTCGCACAACACTCCGAACGGTTTGAGTCCTGCCAGCTGCATCAGATCCACGGTCGCCTCGGTATGACCCCGACGGCTCATGACACCACCATTGCGAGCCCGCAGCGGGAAGACGTGACCTGGGTGGTTGAGATCGGACGGCTTGGCGCCATCGGCGATGGCGGCTCTGATAGTGGTGATGCGATCGGCGGCGGAGACCCCGGTGGTGACCCCCTGGGCCGCCTCTATGGTGACGGTGAAGGCGGTCTGGTATTGACTGGAGTTGGCCTCCACCATCATGGGCAGCTCGAGCTGGCGCACTCTATCCTCCGGCAGACAGAGGCAGACGATGCCGGAGCACTCGCGGATCATCATGGCCATTTGGGCGTTGGTCATGGACTGCGCCGCGAAGATGAGATCCCCTTCGTTTTCCCTGTCCTCATCGTCGGCAACCAGTACGCCGCGACCGGCGCGCAGGGATGCCAGAGCCGCTTCGACTCTTTCGATGGGATGACCAAATTCACTGAGTAAAGACTGATTCATGGTAAGACTCCGTTAACTTCACAAGTACCAGAATCAGGGCATGGAGCAGACAGAGAGAGGCATGCGGCGGCCACCCGAAAGGGCCACGCGTGGAACACGCTGTCTTATCCTCTTTCATCCGGACTATGACCGTCGGCTCCGGCATCTCACCGGATCTGCTGACCCCGACGACGAGTCGGGCGCTCGCGGGCTCCCCGAGTCAATCGGGATACCGCCGGTGGGGAATTTCGCCCCGCCCTGAGAATAAGCGCAGACAGACTAAAGAAATTTGTCCCGCGATGCCAGCATGCGGGCCTAAAAACCGCAAGCTGTCGAGATTTGACGCCCGGGCTGTGCTTGGGCTTTTCCTTTATGGCATAGTGCCTCAAAAACTGTGCCGCAAAGGCAGTGCCTAACCAGCAAGCCCGGCGGATACACTGCTCCGCCCGGATGGCCACCACACTACGGAAATGATGACAGACATGGAAAAGAAAATACTGCTCACGGATTGCCAGGACGCCAAGGGCCTCATCGCCAAGATCACCAACATCTGCTACAAGCACCAGCTCAACATCAACAAGAACGACGAGTTCGTCGATCACGAGAACGGCCGCTTCTTCATGCGCACCGAGCTGGAGGGGCGTTTCAATGACGAGACCCTGCTGGCGGATCTCGATGATGCTCTGCCCGCTGGCGCCCTGCGTCGCCTGGTCAAGGCGGGCAAGAAGCGGATCGTCATATTGGTGACCAAGGAGACCCACTGCCTCGGGGACATCCTGATGAAGAACTATGCGGGCGCCCTGGACATGGACATAGTGGCGGTGATCGGCAACTACGACACCCTGGCTGAATTGACGGGTAAATTCGATATCCCCTTCCATACCGTCAGCCATGAAGATCTGAGCCGCACCGAGCACGAAGAGCAGGTGCGCGCCATCATAGACGGCTATCAGCCGGACTACGTGATCCTAGCCAAGTACATGCGGGTGCTGACCCCCAGCTTCGTCGAGGCCTATCCGCGCAAGATCCTCAACATCCACCACTCCTTCCTGCCCGCCTTCATCGGGGCGCGCCCCTACCGCCAGGCATTCGATCGCGGCGTGAAGCTCATCGGCGCCACCGCCCACTTCGTCACCGACGATCTGGATGAAGGCCCCATCGTCGAGCAGGATGTGATCCACGTGGGCCACACCTTCAGTGCCGAGGGCATGGCCAAGGCGGGCCGGGACGTGGAAAAATCCGTGCTGAGCCGCGCCCTGGAGCTGGTGCTCAACGAGCGGGTCTTCGTCTATGGCAACAAGACGGTGGTGTTCAAGTAACAGCACCATGCAAAAAGGCCCCGCGGGGCCTTTCTTGTTATCGACAGGCGAGTGGGAACCCACTCAGCGCTCTGCTCTCCTGATGTCACGCCGTCATCACCTATGGTCAGCACGGATACCCCCTTCGCTCGACTGTGGGGCCAGTTCCGCTTCAGCCTCCAGGATGGTGCGCCGCTGGGCCGCATCGACCCAGTCACCATAATCGGCGAGCAGGGCCCGCAACTTGGGCTGGATGCTGATCTGGCAAAAAGGCTTGTCCGGCTGACGATAGTAGTAATCGCGGATCCCGGGACGGGATGGCGAGAAGTCACGATAGCGCAGCGCCTCGGTCAGCAGGGGTTCGCTAAAGTGCGACTGCAGGCCCGTGAGCATCTCGGCCACCCGGTGGCGTTGCTCCTCATCGAAGCAATAGAGGGCGGAGCGGTAGCGATGGCGCAGGGCATGTGGGTTGGTGGCGCTGTGACTGTGGAGATGGATCTCGACCAGCAGCGCCAGCGGCAGGCGGGACTCATCGAAGTGGACTATCACCCCCTCGCTGAATCCGGCGGCAACCAGGGCGCCATTGACTGTACTGCTAGCGAGGGCATCCGTCTCGATCCCTTGCACGGCGTCAGCATCCTGCGCGGCCAGCCAGCCCTGCTCCACATCCTCCACGCCGCGCAGCGAGCGAAATACCGCCTCGGTACACCAGTGACAACTGCCGCCCAACCCTATTTTGCTCACCCTTCCCCCATCACACCTTTCGTTTACCCGGCGCCATGATGGCCAACCATCGCAATGCTGCATATCTCTATGCTAAACCATCGATAGACTGCATAGCTGAATGGCCGTGGCGACGCCACCATGGGTCAAGTCACCTCGGCGGGGTTACCCCTCTCAGAGCGGCAGCTCATTGACCGTGAGCTTGCCCTCTTGCAGCTTCAATTCTGCCTTGAGGTTGCTCTGCTGCACCTTGAGATAACCCAGTTGTTGGAGCTGCAACAGCATGGGTGCCAGCTGGGGCACAGCCTCCCCCATCCCTTCGCTCAGATTGAGCTGGAACAGGCCAGAGAGCGCCTTCATGCCATCTTCCTCACCTGCCAGGTTGGCCAGGGTGGTCGACGCCAGGGTCAGCTCCCCCGTGAGCGAGGCGGGCTCGCCATTGAGCCGCGAGCTGAGGTCGGTCAGGGTCAGGGTCAAACCACGGCCCAGCACCTGATCCAGGGCGGCCAACAGGGCTTGCTGATCCAGGTTGCCCTCGGCACTCAGCGCTTGCAGCGCCTGGTAGCCCGCCAGATCCAGCCCCTTGACCTCAAGATCGAGTTTGGCATCGGTCAGCGCTAGGCTGTCCGTGTCGTTGGCCATGTCCAGGGCGGCCAACTGGATCTGGTAACGATTGGAGAGGGTCTGTGCATCCTCTCCCTCCAGTCTGCTGTGACTGGTGAGCCGTTGCAACGAGACGCGGAGCCCGTCCTGTGGCTGCTGCAAGGAGAAGCTGGCCAGGGTCATGTCACTCTGGGGCGAGAGCCAACTGCCATCGACATCCCTCAGCTCGGCACTCCCCTTCAGGTCTGCCAGCACCATATCCGCCCCGCTTTGGGTTTCATGGAGACTCATACCAGCCCAATTGAGGGTCATGTGGCCATTGCCGACCAGATCACCGCTGTAATCGGCCTGCAACGGCTGAAACGTCATCTTTCCCTGCTCATGCTTGAGGCTAAGAGCGGCGATGTTGAGCTTGCTCTGACTCCCCTGGGTCAGCAGGTTGGTCAGGCTGGAGAGCTCCATTCGCCACTCCTTGAGCCCCTGGGACGCCAACAGGGGAGCCAGGGAGCCCTGCTCGGTATCGAGCAGCAAATGACTCTTCACATAGAGCGGCAGGATCAGCCCCTCAACCTTGAACGCCAGCATGATGGGCTCCCCATGGCTCAGCTCGTCATCCAGCTGGGCCAGTGCTTCGGGGCCGATGATCAGACGCATCTCACCGTCGCGGTGCAGCAGATTGCTGCGACTCGGCTGCCACTGCAGCTCGATCCCGCTCTGCTCGCGCAGCTTGATAATCTGCTGCGCCAACTGGCGATCGAATTCACTGCCCGTATACCAGCAGGCCCCAAGACCAGCCCCAATCAGAGCCGCACCTGCGACGCCCCAGATCCACTTTTTCATCAAACCATCCATTTTAATCATGCTTGCAGGCACTTTACGGGGCTGGCTGCACGGCGGCAAGGCCCTCTCACGCTCACAACAAGGGGCTGAACAGGTAGAAAATGTTCTCCATGACCCGCTTGTACCAGGGGCGGGCACGCCAATCGGCCAGCACCATGGGGGTCGCCTCCTTCATGTAGCCCTCGACCAGCTTGCTCAGCTGGCCGACAAACTCGGCATTATCGACCAGCAGGGTGACCTCGAAGTTGAGCCAGAGGCTGCGTCTGTCGAGATTTACCGTACCCACCAGGGCGAAGTCATCATCGACCAGCACGCTCTTGGTATGCAGCAGACCGGCATCGTAGCGATACACTTCCACCCCGGCCTCCAGCAGCTCCTCCATGAAGGCATTGCAGGCATGGTTCGCCATCAGGGAGTCGTTACGATCGGGCAGGATCAGCTGTACCTGCACGCCCCGTGCCGCTGCCGAGGAGAGCGCGGCCGCAAGGGGATCGTCGGGTACGAAATAGGGGGTGGTCAGCACCAGATGGCTGCGGGCCTGGTAGATGGCAAGCAGCAGGCTCTGCTGGATGCAGTCGCCGCCGACGAAGGGGCCGGACGGGATCAGCTGGGCACGATAGTTGTTTTGCGGCCAGGATTCGGGTTCGTGCTGCAGGCTGTCGAGCAGCCGCTCCCCGGTCTCCACCTCCCAATCCCAGACGAAGATGGACCACATCAGCGGCACTATGGGCCCCTGCACCCGGATCATGATGTCGACCCACTGGCCTATGCCGGCATCCTGCTTGAAGAAACGCGGATCCACCAGGTTCATGGAGCCCGTGTAACCCACCCTGTCATCGATCACCACCAGCTTGCGATGCATGCGCAAGTCCTGGCGCTGGAAGGGGATGCGCCAGGCACCGACCGGCAGCACCTCGACCAGCTTGACCCCGGCCTGACGCAGCATCTTGGGCCAGTGGGAGCGGAAGAACGCCTTGCTTCCCACGGAATCGAGCAGCAGACGACAATCCACGCCGCGCTGCGCCACCTCGCACAGTGCCTCGCACACCTCGTCCGCCCAGCCGCCAGGGTGCCAGATGTAGAACTCCAGATAGCAAGATTGGCTGGACTGACGGATATCCTTGGTGATCTCGCGCAAGATCCAGTCCGGCTTGTGGAGCAGCACCATGCGGTTGCCGGAGAGCATGGGCATGGCGAGTCGCCCCTGGATAAGATCGTGCAAGGGCTGGGCCTTCTCGCTCACCTCGCAGTGGTGCTGCGGGAAGAGCCGGGCCAGTTGGCGGATCCACTTGGCGTAAGGGCGATACATGGCCTGAGCCCGCTCGGCACGGCGCTTGCCGAGGCGCACCTCGCCAAACAGCACATAGAAGCCGACGCCGGCGAAGGGGATGGCATAGATGAGAGAGAGCCAGGCGAGGGAGACGCCGATTGGGCGGCGCTTCATCACCACACGCAGGGAGACACCGGCGACGATGACGGTGTGAAACAGCAGCAGCAGCAGGCCCAGGAAGCGGGAGAACAGCAGATGAATGTCATATTCCAGAGTGTTGAACACGGGAACTCCTTTGGACATGGGATGAGGGCGGCCAGGAGATCCCGCCGAGCTGGGATGATATGCTGTCGGGCCAATCCCATTCAATCAGGACACAAGCATGATCCTGCACACTATGTTGCTCAGCCTGGCCATGTTAGGGCAAGGCTCATATGACATCAATGAACAGCAGATCAATCAATATCTGCAATCCCAGGTTCAGGTCGACAAGCAGCTGGAATTGCCCGGTATCATCAAGGCGCATGTCCAGCTGGAACAGAGCGACGTCCAGATAGGGCGCCAGAGCCCGGACACCGCAAGGGTCTTTGGCAAGGGAAAGCTCAACATCACCCTGCCTGACAGCACCCACTACGATGCCCGTGTCTCCATGACCTATGAGGCCAGACCCCGCTATGACAAGACACAGGGCGCCCTGTTTCTGGATAACATGAAGCTGATCGAGTACAAGCTGGAGCCCCTTGAGGCGGAGCAGAAGTTCGGGTTCATGCTCAACATGCTGCTCAAGAGCATGGAGAAGCGGCTCGAGACCCAACCCGTCTATCGACTCGACGACAAGGATCCGCAGCAGCTCTGGCTCAAGGAGAATCTCATCGGCCTGGAGCTGACCCCGGGCACCATACATCTGCTGACCAAGGGCTCATAACGCCACGGCATACTCACCGGGATAGCGGATCAGCAGTTCTATCTGGTAGCCCTGCTGGTGCTGCTTGATGAAATGGCTATGGAGGGGCCCCTTGAGCTCCTCCAATGCCAGGTCGACGAAGCCCACCTTGTGATAGAAGGGCTGCTCGAATGGCAGGGCCTGGCAGATGATGGGCTTGCTGATCAGGTCCTGGCAAGCCAGCTGCAACAGCCGGGAACCCAGCCCCAGAGACTGATAATGGGGGAGCAGGCGAAAACCGCACAGATGGTAATACTCTTCGTCTTCACGCAGCCGCACGGCGCCGACCAGCCAGTGAGCATCGCGTACCACGAAGACCCGCTCGCTCAAGTCCGGCACGTAATAGGAGAATGTGGTTTCGTAATAGTCCCTGATCAGGGAAAGATCCGCATCACAATACTCTTCGAAAGTGAGCTCCATGGCTCGGCCATCCATCAAAACACGCTCCCCTATCCGCTTGTCGCCTTCGGCGCCCACTCGGCCGATCTGATTAGACCAGCCAGCCGGAGAAGATAACACGGGGCAAGACGACAAAACAGCGAGCACTGCGCGCTTTGTGAATAAGCACCGGCAAGGTCATTCAGACACTTTTTTGTTGTGGCCAATCCCTTTTACAAGGCGCCTCTTCCTGGATAGCTCTTGTCCTTCCGGGGGCTGAATGCTTTACTCAACGGGCATCAATGCAAGGAGTACCACAGTGAACACAAGGATGTTGCTCACGATTTTACTCGGCACCAGTCTGCCCGCCTGGGCTCAGTCCCCGCCCCCGGCCGAGGTGGTGATGTTGAGCGTCTCCCCTCAGAAACCCCCTGCCAGCAAACAGTTCCAGGTCTACAAATCCCAGCAGAGCAATGGCGTGATCCGTTACTCGGACATCAAGCCGGAACAGGGGCACTTTGAGGTGCTGCTGTTCAACGACTGTTTCGCCTGTGATCCCAAATCCAGGGTCAACTGGAATACCACCGGTCTCTTCCTCTACGACTATGCCAGCACCATACAGGCCGCGGCACACACCTATGAGGTCGATCCCGCCCTGATCCGGGCCCTGATCCACGCAGAGTCGGCCTTCAACCCAGTCGCCGTCTCGCGCAAGGGGGCCATGGGCCTCACCCAGCTGATGCCTGCCACCGCGCGGGAACTGGGGGTCGGAGATCCCCTGCTGGCGGAACAAAACATCTTTGGCGGGGTCAAGTATCTCTCGGGCCTGCTCAAGCAATACAAGGGGGATGTGGCCCTGGCCAGTGCCGCCTACAACGCCGGTGCCGGCGCCGTGCAGAAATATGGTGGCATCCCCCCTTATGCCGAGACCCGGGCCTATGTCAACCGGGTCCAACTACTCCATCAGCGCTATCTCACCATGCTGAAGGCAAAGGGGCTCTGACACGCCTGCGAGCCTGTTCCTGAAACAAAAAACACGCCAGACGGCGTGTTTTTTTTCGATACACAGGAGCAGATTATTTCTGCTCAGTCGCCACCATGCGGTAGGCCAGAGCGCCCAGGATACCGCCCACTATGGGGGCAACCCAGAAGAGCCACAGCTGGCTCACCGCCCAGTCACCCACAAACAGCGCCACACCGGTACTGCGTGCCGGGTTGACCGAGGTATTGGTCACCGGGATGCTGATCAGGTGGATGAGGGTCAGACAGAGGCCGATGGCGATGGGGGCAAAGCCCGCTGGCGCGCGGCTGTCGGTCGCCCCCATGATGACGAACAGGAAGAAAGCGGTCATCACCACTTCACATACCAGGGCCGCCAGCATGGAGTAACCACCGGGGGAGTGCTCGCCAAAACCGTTGGAAGCAAAACCGGCACTCACATCGAAACCGGTTTGACCGCTGGCGATGACGAACAGCACGGCACCCGCGGCTATCCCCCCCAGCACCTGCGCCACTATGTAAGGCAACACACCGCTCGCCGGGAAGCGACCACCGGCCCACAGGCCCATGGTCACGGCCGGGTTGAGATGGCAACCCGAGATGTGGCCAATGGCAAAGGCCATGGTCAACACGGTCAGACCAAATGCCAGGGAAACCCCGAGCAGACCGATGCCCACATCCGGAAAGGCCGCCGCCAACACGGCACTGCCACAACCGCCCAGCACCAGCCAAAAGGTGCCCAAAAACTCTGCTGCATAAGGTCTCACGATAATTCTCCTGATTGATCAATGTCTTCTATGACAGAAGCCTCACAAGAGCCTGCCATCACAGCAAGTGTATTATCGGGATATGAAGGCGGATGACGAGGGGCAACTTTTCCGGCAAAAACGTGACAACCATCACAAGTTATTGTTCTTTCAGCAAGATATCCCTATATAGAAGAAGGGCTTAACAGATGGCGCCAAAGGGATACGACAAATTTTGGCATCATTGCGCAACAAAAATACATCAGAGACGGGATCAGGAGGGCTCCTGGTCGTGTCGCCCTGCATCCGGCAATTTTTATCAGCGATAGCGGCCACGGGCGGCGCCCGATACCCGGCCGGCCATCTTGATCAGGCTCTGGCGGGTATGGAAGTGGCAGAGGGCAACGCCCAGGGCATCGGCCGCATCGGCCTGTGGGGTGGCGGAGAGCTTGAGCAGATGAGTCACCATATGCTGCACCTGCTCCTTGGCGGCGCCCCCGGTACCCACCACGGCCTGCTTGATCTGGGTGGCCGAATACTCGCTCACCGGCAGATAGGCATTGACCGCTGCGACAATGGCGCTGCCACGAGCCTGGCCCAGCTTGAGGGCGGAGTCAGGGTTGCGCGCCATGAAGACCCGCTCTATGGCAAATTCGTCCGGCTTGAACTGGGTGATGATCTCGCAGACGCCGTCATAGACTTGTTTGAGACGCTCTGGCAACTCGCCACAGTCGGTGCGAATGCAGCCCGAGCCCAGATATTCTGCCTTGCCGGCGACGATACGAAGCACACCGTAGCCCGTGATCCGCGAGCCGGGATCTATCCCCAAAATGATACTCATGACAGCTGTTATTCCGAAGGCAGATGATGGGCGCCAAGATAGCACAAAGTCGCTCCCCCTTGGCTCGCGCCTTGCGCGCAATACGGATCCCCATGGCAGGCAAGCCACCTCAAGAGGCGGTGTCGGGGACGTCCATCATCGCACGCTGTTTTGCAGGCTAACCCACCTCCACGCGGTTGCGCCCCCTCTCCTTGGCCCGATAAAGCGCATCATCGGCTCTCACCAGCGCCTGCTCCAAGGGGTCGCCCCGACGCTCAGCTACCCCGAAAGAGGCGGTGATGCTCAAGGATGCAGGCCAGTTATCATATGCTGCCAGGGCGAGGCGGATCCGCTCGGCCAACATGTGTGCCCGCGCCTCTTCGTAGTGCAGGCAGATCAGGATGAACTCCTCCCCGCCCCAGCGGATCAACCGACACAGACTATCGCAACAGACCAGTACCTCGCTGACCAGATGCTTGAGCACCTCATCGCCGATGGCGTGGCCATGGTTGTCGTTGACGCGTTTAAAGTGATCGAGATCCAGATAGATGACACTCAGCGGCATGTCGCCCAACTCACTGAGCAGGGTCTGACCACCGAGGCGGTTGAGGGCGCCGGTCAGGGGATCATAACGCGCCTCCATCTCGGAACGGCGGCTCTGTTCAGACAGGGTCTGGTTGCGCTGCTCGGCCTGCAGCCAGGCCGCACGGGCCCGCCGCAGCTTGTCGCGCAGCAACAGGTGCTGCATCAGGAAAACCAGCAAGCCGTAACCCAGCCAGAAAGCGAGCAGACCACGATAGAAGAGGCCCGCCGCCAGCCAGGGGCCATAGAAACTGAGTTTCTCGACCCTGAGTCTGTACTCCCCCATGGGCATCTCGGCGCCGCTGGCCAATTCGACAGCAAATATCCGGCTCAGGTCGGGGCCCTGCTGCAGCAGAGGGATGCGATAGTCCTGGATCCACCAGGTGGCGGGGCTGAATACCTTGAGCGGGATCTCCAGGTGCAACTCGGGCTTGTGGTTGCGAAACAGTACCTCATTGACCTTGTGGGAGACGGGATCGTCTGGCCTGGAGTAGCTGGGATCGTAGTTGCGCAGATAAATGCGCCACTCCTGAGGCGTGGGGCCATCGACGCTGATGGTCAGCGTCATGCGGCTGAAACCGGACAAGTCCAGCCCCTGCTCAGGCTCGCTCAGGGTAAACATGATCTCGCAGAAGGGGTAACGGTAGCTGTCGCGCAGATCGCAATCTATCCCCGCCTGTTCACCGGGCAGCAGCCTGGCTCTGGAACTTCCCTTGTGGATACCATCGTCCATGGCGCTGATGACCAGCCGATCCCTGGTCAGCACGTTCAGCTCCCGCTCTGGCCCATACTCGAACAGTGCGATCCCCAGCAGGGTCAACAGCAACAAGGGCCAAAACAGGCGATCAATCAGCAAGGGACCAAATGAGGGCATGACAACTCCGAGGCGACGAGATGCTTACTCTAAATCAACTTGGTGAGCGGCACCCTGATCCAGATTAACTCTCTCCACAAATAGGTTAATAGCCCCCGATTCTGCCCGAAGCCTACTTCGCCATATAGCCAGATAAGTTGAGCCAGCTCACAAAATCAATACGTTAATTAATCGCGACTGCGCTCGAGGCGCCGGTATAGGGTTGTGCGGCTGATACCAAGCCGCCGCGCCGCCTCACTCACATTGCCGTCACACTCGGCCAGGGTGCTGGCGATTTGCCTGTGTCCCGCCTCACGCAGACTGCGAGGCGACGTCTCCTCCCCCCGCCCGTCTGGCAGCTGCAAATGCTCTGGCCGGATCCAGCCCAGCCCCTCGGCCAGCACGCAGGCTACCTCCAACGCCTGCTTGAGCTGACGGACATTGCCCGGCAGCGGATGCGCCAGCAGCCGCTGTTCGGCCTCCTCCGTCAGCTGCAATGCGGGATCCATCTCGACCAGCAAGCGGCTCAGCAATTGGCGCCTCTCCAGTTGCGGCCACTCCCGCCAGGGGACGAGCCGCTGACGCCAGCCGCACAGCCGGTAGTAGAGATCCTCACGAAAGGTACCGGCGTTGACCATGGCGCCAAGATCCCGGTGGCTGGCGCAGATCAACCAGAAATCCACCGGCTCGGGCCTGTGGCTGCCAAGGGGGGTCACGGCGCGCTCCTGCAATACCCGCAGCAAGCGGGTCTGGGCCAGCAATGGCAGCTCGCCAATTTCATCCAGCATCAGCATGCCGCCATGGGCGGCGCGCAGATAGCCCTGACTCCCCTGGTTGCGGGCGCCGCTAAAGGCCCCGCCCACATAGCCAAACAGTTCGGCCTCCACCAGGTCGGCGGGCAGGGCGCCGCAATTGACGCACACCAAAGGGGCGTCGGCCCGACTCGAGGCTTGATGCAGGCTCCTGGCCATGTGCTCCTTGCCACTGCCGGTTTCCCCCTCCAGCAGCAGCGTGATGCCGCGCTCCAGCATCTTGAGGGGTACATTTGGCTTGCCTTCCACGGGCGCCCGAGAGGGAAGGATCCGGCAGATCTGGCGCTCGCGCAGCAATTGACGACCATCGAAAGCATGCAGGCCCAGCCAGAGTCGACCGGCCCGGTTGGCACCGAGCAGCTCCCCCTCCTCACCCAGCAGCAGCCGCGGTGACCAGAGCGTCTGGGGATCGAGATCCACCAGCCGGCCGGGACGACGGGCCAACAGGGCATTCTCCAGGGTCATGGCGAGCAGTCGCACCGTGCCCAGCATGTCGCCACCGTGATGCCGGGCATCCGAGGAGATATCCAGTACACCGAGCAGGCTGCCGTCCGGCGCCAGCAGCGGGCAGGCACTGCAACTGAGGAAGCTGTGCTGGGCGAAGAAGTGCTGACTGCCAAGCACCTGCACTTCACTCCCCTCGGCCAGGGCTGTGCCGATGGCATTGGTGCCCTTGCTGCCCTCTCCCCAGCGGGCACCGCTGCGCAAGAAGATGCGCTCCGCATGGCGGGCAAAGCTGTCATCGCCGCTGGCGGCGAGTATGGCCCCCTCGCCATCGCAGAGCAGCAACCGGCAGGGTCTTCCTGCCAGCAGCTGGATAAACAGGGGCAGCACGAACTGCTCGAAGCAGAGCACCAGCTCCCGGCTCCCCTCCAACCGGGCCGACAGCTCCCCCTGGGGCAACAAATCCAGCTCGGCGCTCTGTTGACGACTGAGCCCCTGATGCAGGCAACGCTGCCAGGAGCGGTGAATGGGGTCGGACACGGGTAGTTCGCGCATGATGCCTCCTGTTCAAAATCGTGACAGTCGCGACAACCTGTGTCCCGTTTTGGAACAGCAGGCGTCGGCTCGCCAGGATCACTGGTTAAACAAGATACGCCGCCAACCGAGATTTGATAACGTTTTTGTAACTTTTGATGGTGTGGCCTGACCCTTGGCACGGCCCTTGCGATGTCGTGAATGACCACTATGCAGGCAAGCACAGACTATCCCCGGCGCTGACCGGGCAACAACAGGTCACACACACAAGCACAAGGAAGATGCCATGATCTATACCGCACCCGGCCAGGCAGGCGCCCTGGTCAGCTTCAAATCCCGCTATGACAACTTTATCGGGGGCGACTGGGTTGCCCCCCGTGGCGGCCGTTACTTTGAAAACATCTCGCCGGTCGATGGCCGTGTGTTCTGCGAGGTGGCCCGCTCCGATGCCGCCGACATCGAGCTGGCGCTAGATGCCGCCCACAAGGCCTTTGCCAGCTGGAGCAAGACCAGCGTCACCGAGCGCAGCAACCTGCTGCTGCGCATCGCCGATCGCATCGAACAGAATATCGAGGTGCTGGCCATCGCCGAGACCTGGGAAAACGGCAAGGCGGTGCGTGAGACCTTGGCCGCCGACCTGCCGCTGGTGGTGGATCACTTCCGCTACTTCGCCGGCTGCATCCGTGCCCAGGAGGGCTCGGCCGCCGAACTGGATCAACACACCGCCAGTTATCACTTCAAGGAGCCCATCGGCGTGGTCGGCCAGATCATCCCCTGGAATTTCCCGCTGCTGATGGCGGCCTGGAAGCTGGCGCCCGTGCTCGCGGCGGGTTGTTGCAGCATACTCAAGCCCGCCGAGCAGACCCCGGTCACCATCATGCTGCTGATGGATCTCATCAAGGACATACTGCCCCCCGGCGTGGTCAACGTGGTCAACGGCTTCGGCGCCGAGGCGGGCCAGGCGCTGGCCACCAGCTCGCGCATCCAGAAGCTCGCCTTCACCGGCTCCACCGAGATTGGTACCCACATACTGCGCTGTGCCGCCGACAAGCTGATCCCCTCCACCGTCGAACTGGGCGGCAAGTCCCCCAACATCTATTTTGCCGACGTGATGGACTATGAGAGTCAATACATCGACAAGGCGGTGGAAGGCATGTTGATGACCTTCTTCAACCAGGGCGAGGTGTGCACCTGCCCCTCCCGCGCCCTGGTGCACGAGAAGATCTATGACGACTTCATGGAGAGGGTGCTGGTGCGCGCCCGGGCCATCGTGCAGGGCAACCCCCTCGACACCAATACTCAGGTGGGGGCCCAGGTCTCCCGCGAGCAATACGACAAGATCCTGAGCTACATGGCCGTCGGCCGGGCCGAAGGCGCCAACATGCTGATCGGCGGCAATGCCGCCAGGGTGAGCGGGCTGGAGGGCGGGTTCTATATCGAACCCACCATCTTCCACGGTCAGAACAAGATGCGGGTCTTCCAGGAGGAGATCTTCGGCCCGGCCCTCGGCGTGACCACCTTCAAGAACGAGGCAGAAGCCCTGGCCATTGCCAACGACACTCAATATGGGCTGGGAGCGGGCCTGTGGACCCGGGACAGCAACCTGGCCTGGCGCATGGGCCGCGGCATCCAGGCCGGTCGGGTCTGGGTCAACTGCTATCACGCCTACCCGGCTCACGCGGCCTTTGGCGGTTACAAGAAGTCCGGGATCGGCCGCGAGACTCACAAGATGATGCTGGATCACTACCAGAACACCAAGAATCTGCTGGTGAGCTACGACATCAATCCCCTCGGCTTCTTCTAACCCGAGCCGGAATGAATATCGACGCAGAGGGCGCCCGCGGGCGCCCTCTCTTTATATCCGGGGATCCCCCTGGCAGGCTTTGCCAGACGGCCTGTTCAGCTCCCGGGCAGGGCCAGCTGCTGGCGATAACGTTGGGGCGAGCAACCCAGCTCGCGATTGAACATGGCGATAAAGGCCGAGGTCGAGCCATAACCGAGCCGCCAGCCAATCTCCTGAATGGGCAACTCCCCCTTGAGCCAGGCCAGCGCCTTGAGTAGCCGCAGCCGCGCCCGCCATTGGCCAAAATTCATGCCCAGCTCGCGCACGCAGCGCCGGGCCAGGGTGCGTTCGGTGCTGTGCAACTGCCCGGCCCACTGCGCCAAGGTGCGGGGATCGGCAGGATCACTGTGCAGAGCAGCCAGCATGGGGGCCAGCAGCTTGTCCTGGCTCATGGGCAGGTAACTGTCCTGGCGACGGGTATGGGTCAGCTTCTCCACCAGCAGCTCGGCCTGACGCACATCCCAGTCATCTCCCATGTGGCCGATGCGGCGATCGCAAAAGTCCGCCAGCAGCGCCTTGAGCAGCGGGGTCAGCTCCAGCAATCTCGGCTCGTCGGGCAGGCGCCGGGCCAGGGTGTCGCTGACATAGATGGAGGTGTAGTCGAGGGCCTGCTGGTTGTAGGAGGCGTGCTCCAGCCCGGCAGGCACCCAGATGAGGTAATCCGCCGGGGCCACCAGCCGCTGTTCGCCTACCACAATCTCCATCACCCCCAGGCTTATCAGGCTGAGCTGCCCCCAGGGGTGGCTGTGGGCGAGACAGGCATTGCCCGCCTGGATCTGGCTATAGCGAAAATAGAGCGGATTGGGGGGCGCCAGGGCGCGGTCCAGCGCCATGTAGGGGATCGACGGCACGGCTTGTCCTTTTCGAGGGATGAACTGTCAGTTTTACGTTACTTGTGATGATAAAGACAAGAGTAGACTGGCGCCATTATCATGAGGAGTCTGTCATGCCCCTGTTTTCCCCCCTGCTGTTCCCAGTCATGGCTGTCTTGATCTGGGCCACCAATACCGTGGTCTCCAAGGCCGCAGCCACCCTGGTCGATCCCGCCGCCATCTCCTTCTATCGCTGGCTGATCGCCGCCCTGGTGCTGACCCCCTTCTGCCTGCCGCAACTGTGGCGCCGTCGCCATGAAATACGCCCCTGGCTCGGCAAGCTGCTGGTGCTGGCGGCCCTTGGCATGGTGCTCTACCAGTGCCTTGCCTATTACGCCGCCCACACCACCTCGGCCACCAATATGGGGGTCATTGGCTCCCTGATCCCCATGCTGACCCTGCTGTTAGGGACACTGCTGTTTCGCCAGCGCCCCGGGCGCCAGGCCTTCATCGGCATGAGCCTCTCCCTGCTGGGCGTACTCTGGCTGCTCGGTCAGGGGGATCCCCTGAGCCTGCTGCGCCAGGGGATCAATCCCGGGGATGCCATGATGCTGCTCGGTTCGGCCAGCTATGCCCTCTACGGCCTGCTGATCCGTCGTTGGCAGTTGCCGTTCGGCCCCTGGCTCAACCTCTACCTGCAGGTGCTGCTGGCGGTGGTATTGCTTGTTCCGGTCGCCGCCAGCGCCGATACCCTGGCCGTCTCCGTCCAGGCCTGGCCGCTGGTGATCTTCGCCGGTGTTGCCTCCTCCCTGCTGGCGGCCTACTGCTGGATGCGCGGCCTGGCAAGCATGGGCGCGGAGCGCACCTCGGTGTTCATGAACCTGATGCCCTTGTGCACGGCGCTGATCGCCGTGATCACCCTGGGAGAGCCCATTCACGGCTATCACCTGCTCGGTGGCGGCCTGATCCTGGGCGGCGTCATGCTCTCCCAGTGCAAGCCCAGGGTACGCCCTGCCCTTGTGAAAGAGGCATAAGCCGGCGAGACAAACCGCAGCAGCACAAAGCAAGAAGGGAGCCGAGGCTCCCTTCTTGCATATCCACGCTAACACCCGCCAGCTCGGTTGCCCCGGCGCCAGTGCGTAACGCCGCTCCGGCCGGCCACGCTGGTCGTACCTCGCCCCTGAAGCCAGACTCCAGATAACGGCGCGCCGTGGTGCGGCTCAAGGAGAGACGCAGCGCCACCGTATCGGTGCAGAAGGAGGTTGTACTCAAACAGCGGCCGACCATGCCGAGCGGCAGGGAGCCGTTCCAGCCGGCGTAGAGGACGCAGGTGGCGAGCCCGAGGAAGATCATCATCGGCATGCCGGCGATGGGTGGATTGCCCCAGGGGGCGGCTTTCGGGGTAGAGAAGCTGTTCATTGTTATGCGCCAGCATGTGGTGTGGCGCCACACTAGGTATCCCTTTCTGCGCTGTCGGTTTTCGGGCCTGCAAAGCCATATAAAAACATTGAAACCTTCAGCACCATTGCCCTCCCCGCCCCCCTGCCCCCGAAACTGAATGTGAGCTGAATCACGCTTTACTTAGCCTGCGAAATAAATATAATGCTTAGCAGGCTAAGTATATGAGGTGTCTGCCATGAAAAAGGATCTTGAGATGTTGCGCGAGCTCTCCCTCGCCGAACAGCTGGGGCGACTGCACCGGCTGTGGCGCACCGTGGCCGATATCGAGCTGGCCCCCTTGGGTTTGACCCATCCGCGCTGGACCGCGCTCTGGAAGCTGAGCCGCCTCGGCGGCCACCTTAGCCAGAAGACCCTGGCCGAGGCGCTGGAGATAGAGCTGCCCTCCCTGATGCGCACCCTGGGTCAGCTGGAAGAGCTGGCGCTGATCGAGCGCCACTGCTGCAGCCAGGACAAGCGCGCCCGCATCGTCACCCTGACCCCGGCTGGCAAGGCGCTGCTCGACAAGATCGAGGATCGCATCATGGAGGTCCGCCGGGATCTGCTGGCGGGCATCAGCCAGCAGGAGCTGGCCCAGTTTGAAGAGATAGTGCACCGCATCTCCGCCAATGCCCTCGGCAAGATCGGTGCCCAGCATGAAGAGAGAGAATAAGATGACCCCGGATCAACAATTCAAACGCTGGATCAAGTGGGCCATGGCCTGCTTCATCCTGGTGTTCGGCTACTTCCTGCTGGCCGACATCAAGATGCCCCTCACCCCCCAGGCCATGGCCACCCGGGTCGTCACCAAGATGGCGCCCCAGGTCAGCGGCAAGGTGGTCGAGGTCGCGGTGGTGAACAACCAGCACGTCAAACAGGGGGATCTGCTGTTCATGCTGGATCCAGCCCCCTTCGAGCTCGCGGTCGAGCAGGCCAGACTCGCCCTGGATCAGGCCGAGCAACAGAATCGCCAGCTGGATGCGACCCTGAACGCCGCCGCCGCCGACTTCAGCTCGCTGCAGACCCAGACCGCCCAGAAACAGCGGGAGGCCGAGCGCATCGATACCCTCTATCGCCGCCACATGGTGTCCGAGCAGCAGAAAGATGACGCGGACAGCGCCGCCCGCACCGCCCGTGCCAACCTGCTGGCCAGCCAGGCCCGCATGGAGCAGGCTCGCGTCAACCGTGGCCTGGCCGGTGATGACAACCTGCTGCTGCGCCAGGCGCGCAACCGCCTCGCCCAGGCCGAGCTCAACCTCACCTACAGCCAGGTCCATGCGAGCCAGGATGGCATCATCACCAACCTGCAGCTCAAGCCCGGCAGCGTGGCCACGGCGGGCGCTCCCCTGCTGGCCCTGGTCTCGGAGCAGGTGGACGTGATCGCCGATTTTCGCGAGAAGAGCCTGCGTAACATCACCCCGCAGAGCCGTGCGCTGGTCGCCTTCGACGGCGAGCCAGGCCGCCTCTATCCGGCCCGGGTCGCCAGCCTGGACGCCGGGGTCAGCGCCGGCCAGTTCGACGCCAACGGCCTCTTGGCCAATCCCATCGAGTCCGATCGCTGGGTGCGGGATGCCCAGCGGCTGCGCCTGCACCTGACCCTGGATCAGTTGCCCGCCCATCTGCCGGCCGGGGCCCGCGCCACTGTCCAGCTGCTGCCGGACAACGCCCTGAGCGCGCTCTTTGCCCGCGGCCAGATCCGCCTGCTCAGCCTGCTGCACTACATCTACTGAGATGACGACCATGAACCTGTGGCACAGACCCCTCACCGCCAACGAGCTGCGACAATGCCTGCGCATCGCCTTCGGCTGCACCCTGGGGTTTGTACTGTGCAAGATCTTCGGCTGGAGCAACGGGGTCTTTTTCACCGTCACCCCTGTGCTGCTGCTCGGCATGATCCCGGTGATGAACGGCCACGCCGCCCGCCAGCTCATCGTCTCAGCCGCCATGTGCGGGCTGGAGGTCGGCCTGCTGGGCGGCCTGTTCGGCGGTCATCCAGGGCTGATGACCCCCTTGGTCTTTTTGCTGTTCCTCTACCGCTTCGCCGCCATGTCCCGGGGCAGCCTGTTCCTGTTTGGCGCCAACGGCGTGCTCAGCCTCAGCATCATGCTGCACTTTGCCAGCTACCCCGGAACCGATCTGAACGATCTCATCTTCAGCAACCTCTGGGCCAGCGTCCTGTCGGTGCTCATCGCCTACCTGATGACGGCCCTGATCCCGGATGTGGAGGCGCGGCCCGCCCCCACCCCCTCTCCCAAGGCGCCGCACCGGATGCGTCACGAGGCCCTGCTCGGTGCCAGCATCGCCACCCTCTCATTTTTGGTGTTCCAGCTGTTCGATCTGCGCGACTCCATGTCCGCCCAGGCGACCACACTGCTGGTGCTCTTCCCCATGCACTGGGACGGGGCCCTGAGCTATGCCCGCAAGCGCGCCATGGGCACCCTGCTGGGGGTGAGTTTCGGCATCCTGAGCCAGTTGGTGCTCTATGACTGGTCTGGTTTGCTGCTGCTGGTCACCCCCCTGCTCTGGCTCGGGGCCATGCTGTTCAGCCATGCCCATGTGAAGGAGGCGAGCGGCTCCGGGGTCGGCTTCGGTGCCCTCACCACCCTCGGCATCCTGTTTGGCCAGTACCTGACCCCGGGCAACGATCTGGTGTTCAGCGCCCTGTACCGGGTGAGCAGCATCCTGTTTGCCATCGTCGCCACCCTGCTGGCCTGCTACCTGATCCACCGTCTGCTCAACCGTTTCGAGGCGACCCGTTTCGGTTACTGATACGACTACTGTAATGAGCCCATGGATGAGCTTTGTTTGCCCCGACCTGGTGTCGGGGCTTTTTTTTGGGAAATATGTTCACCAGAGGTGATGAATAGAGCCCGCTGATGGAACCGTATCGGCGCAAAATGTCGCAACCGGGTCCCATATCTCACGGCACGACCGACCCGGGCCCCTTAATCCTTGCCTGAATGCCCTGCTCTGTTAGGCTTTATGGTCAGGCTATGGGTTCAGTCGAACCCGTACCTCACTGATGGAGTCTTCATTGTGATATTTCTGCGCTTTTCTCTGCCGGGTGCCCTGCTGCTCGGTCTCGCTGGCTGTGCCCCGGCACCCCATACCCTCACAGTCACAGGAGGCGAGCCGATCGCCTATCAGTGTGCCAACGATCAGAAGGTCCAGGTGAGCTACTTCGGCCTCTCCGATGACAGCCTCAACTTCGTCAAGCTGGCCTTGCCAAACGGCAAGGATTACACCCTGCCCCAGGTCGTCTCGGCCTCGGGTGTCCGCTACACCGATGACCATGAGGTTGTCTGGTGGAACAAAGGCAAGGAAGGCTTCGTCGAACAGCGGGCCGAAGATGGCAAGTGGCAGAGCCTCTACGCCGAGTGCAAACAACAGTAACCAGTGGCATAGCCCCTACTGCTGCGAACAAAAAATGCTAACAAAAAGGCCAACCCGCAGGTTGGCCTTTTTGTTCACAAAATGCGGGTCAGGCACGCTTGTCGCTGACCACCAACCAGAGAGCATGCACCATGCCTGGCAGACCGCCGAGCAGGGTCAACACTATGTTGATCAGAAAATGCAGGCTAAAGCCCACCTGGATAAAGGCACAGACCGGGGGTAAAAAGATGGCAAGCAAGATTTTGAGCACGTTGTTCATCACATTCTCCTGTGAGTTTGATGCCTAACAGTAAGCCCACAGCCAGCAATTGGCAAAGGCTAAGTCGGGGCCAAATGACAGCAGCCCCAGCCCCGCATCCCCATCAGAGCAGATTGCGCAGTGGCGCAGAGCGGATCAGCGCCGCGATCTGATGCACCTGCTGATTGCTGCTACCCCGCCACAGCAAACCAGGATCGGCCAGGGTCTGCTCGAAGCGACCATCCACCAGTACGTCCAGCAGGGCCGCCAGCTGCCACTGCGCCTCATCAAGCTCCTCGAGCCGATAACCGGTCCAGCACCAGATGTCCTTACCCGGACACTCGGCGCGCACTCGCCTCACCAGTGCCAGCACCTGGGGCACATTGGCGGGATGGAGCGGATCCCCCCCCGAGAGCGTCAGGCCACGCCGCTTGATCCGGCCATCATTGAGATCCGCGATGATGCGATCGCTCATGGCCGAATCGAACGCTTTGCCGCCATCGAGGCGCCAGGTGCTCTGGTTGTAGCAGCCCGGGCACTGGTGCTCGCAGCCGGAGACGAACAGGCTGGCCCGGGTACCGGGGCCATTGACCACATCGACAGGGTAATACTTGTGGTAATGCATCTCGCCCTCTTCTCGTTTCCAATACCGGCAGCTGCGGCCCTTGCATCATCGATGCTTACCGCAATCGACAAGGGTTCAAAAAGAGCCCTTTCATTTCCATCAGCAGCCAGCAGGCCCGTCAGCCTCGATCACAGGTGTTTGACCCGGCGTTTCACCTCTTCCTGCTTGCCCGCGTTGAAGGGGCGCGCATCCGGGCTGCCGAGGTAGCCGCATACCCGCCGGGTCACCGACACCTTGGCCGGATCGTGGTTGCCGCAGCGCGGGCAGGTGAAGCCCTTGGAGGTGCACTCGAACTCACCGGTGAAGTTGCACTCGTAGCACTCGTCGATGGGAGTGTTGGTGCCGTAGTAGGGCACCCTGTCATAGCTGTAATCCCAGACGTTTTCGAGCGCCTCCAGATTGTGCTGCAAGTTGGGATACTCGCCGTAGCAGATGAAGCCACCGCTGGCGATGGGCGGATAGGGCGCCTCGAAATCCAGCTTGTCATAGGGGTTCACCTGCTTCTCCACATCGAGGTGGAAGCTGTTGGTGTAGTAACCCTTGTCGGTCACCCCGGGAACCAGGCCGAACTCCTTGGCATCCATGCGGCAAAAACGCGAACAGAGGTTCTCGCTCGGAGTGGAGTAAAGGCTGAAGCCATAACCGGTCTGCTCCTTCCACTGCTCGGTCGCGGCCTTGAGGCGGGCGATGATGGCGATGGCCTTCTGTTGCAACTGGGCACTGTCAAACAGGTGACGGTCGGTGCCAAACAGGGCGTTGATGGTCTCGTGCACCCCGATGTAACCCAGCGAGATGGAGGCGCGGCCATGTTTGAAGATCTCGCTGACGTTGTCGTCGGCCTTGAGGCGCACCCCGCAGGCTCCCTCCATGTAGAGGATGGGAGCGACCCGCGCCTTGACTCCCTCCAAGCGCTCGATGCGATACATCAGGGCTTCTCTTGCCACCTCGAGCGCCTCATCGAGCCGTGACCAGAAATCCCTCTCATCCCGGGACTTGAGCGCGATGCGCGGCAGATTGAGGCTCACCACCCCGATGTTGTTGCGCCCCTCGTGGATGAGCTCGCCATTCTCCTCATAAGCACCGAGGAAGGAGCGACAGCCCATGGGGGTCTTGAAGGAGCCGGTCACTTTCACTACCTGGTCGTAATTGAGGATATCCGGGTACATCCGCTTGGTGGCGCACTCCAGGGCCAGCTGCTTGATGTCGTAGTTGGGATCCCCGGGCTTGTGGTTGAGGCCATCCTTGATGGCGAACACCAGTTTCGGGAACACCGCCGTCTTCCTGTTCTTGCCCAGACCCGCGATGCGGTTGCTGAGGATGGCGCGCTGGATCAGGCGCGACTGCCAGCTGTCGCCGAGGCCGAAGCCGAAGGTGACGAAGGGGGTCTGACCGTTGGCGGTGTGCAGGGTGTTGACCTCGTACTCCAGGGACTGGAAGGCATCGAAGCACTCCTTCTCGGTGCGCGCCATGGCATAGGCCTCGGCATCCGCGATGCCCCACTCCTCGGCCACTTCCCGGTGTTTCTGCCAGCTGATGGTCACATAGGGGGCCAGCACCTCGTCGATGCGGTTGATGGTGGTGCCGCCATAGATGTGGCTCGCTACCTGGGCGATGATCTGGGCCGTGACGGCGGTCGCCGTGCTGATGGATTTGGGGGTATCAATCTCGGCGTTGCCCATCTTGAAGCCGTGGGTCAGCATGCCCTTGAGATCGATCAGCATGCAGTTGAACATGGGGAAGAAGGGGGAGTAATCGAGGTCGTGGAAGTGCAGATCGCCACGCTCATGGGCCTGTACCACGGCCTTGGGCAACATGTGAGTGATGGCGTAGTGCTTGGCGACGATACCGGCCAGCAGATCCCGCTGGGTCGGGATCACCTTGGCATCCTTGTTGGCATTCTCGTTGAGCAGCGCCGCATTGGTCTGCTCCACCAGGCCACGGATCTCCTGGGCCAGACGGCCACGAGCCTCGCGGGCCTGATCCCTGTCGTGACGGTATTCGATGTAGGCACGGGCGATGGTCTTGTCGTCGGAGGCCATCAGGTGGTTCTCGACCCGGTTCTGGATCTCGTGAATATCGACCTCGGCACGGCCCTCAAGCTCACTCGCCACGGCCATGGCGACGCTATTGGCCAACCCCAGATCCCCCTGACCGACCGCCTGGGCCGCTCGCCCGACGGCGGCCGCAATCAGTTCAACATCAAAAGGTGCATGGCATCCATCACGTTTGATCACAACCGGTTTCATTTCTCATCCCCGCAAAATGGCCGCACTTCGTCGACCCGATAAGCGCTCCCGGCCTGCCCCGGCTCGCCAGGGCGAGACGAGACCAGCCGGGTCTTGAGCCCCTGGCTGGCATCTGGGAGTGCTGAGGTTATCCACAGCTTACAAACACAACATATGGGATATTTATCTCTTTAATTCCCTATATGTGGTGGCCATTAGGCCCCAAAGCCGAAGGCGCTTTCTTGATCCAAGACAGGTTTTTCGCCAGCTGCTCAGTTAGGAAACAGCGTCAAAAGAGCACTTTTTACCCCTAGGCCAGAGCCACTCTGGCCTAGGGGCGGATCCCTGATTTGCAAATATGTGTGGTCCTTGCTGCCGACCAGGGCCGCCTCTGTCCAGCGGTCAGCCGGGCAACCCAGCAGAGCCGGTCAGGGAGACCATGCACCGGCAGCGATGATCTGTTGCAAGAGATGAGAAGAGGGATGGGAGCGTTCGAGCAGGCCGTGGGCAACCGCTCATCTGAACGGGTCGGCAGAGGGAATAACCCATGAAAAAACAGACCCGGTCAGGGCCGGGTCTGTAGCGTCTCAGGTCAGGGATCCGGCTCAGGGCTGGATAGCGGCTTGCAACTGCTCTTCGGTCCAGATGGTGATGCCGAGCTCCTGGGCCTTGATGAGCTTGGAGCCTGCCGCCTCACCGGCCACCAGCACGTCCGTCTTGGCCGACACCGAACCGGCCACCTTGGCGCCAAGGGCCTGCAGGGCCGCCTTGGCATCGTTGCGTGACAGGGTGGTGAGGGTGCCGGTCAGCACGAAGGTCTTGCCGGCGAAGGGTTGCTCGGCCGCCTCTTTTTGCTCAATCTCCGGCCAGTGGATACCGGCGGCCAGCAAGGCGTCGAGCACCTCGATGTTATGGGGCTGGCGCAGGAAGTAGTAGACATGTTTGGCCACCACCTCCCCCACATCCGGCACCGCGAGCAACTGCTCGACGCTGGCGGCGCGCAGGGCATCCAGAGTCAGGAAATGATTGGCCAGGTTCAGGGCCGTCGCCTCGCCCACTTCGCGAATGCCAAGGGCAAACAGGAAGCGCGGCAAGGTGGTGCTGCGCGCCGCATCGATGGCGGCCACCAGGTTGAGTGCGGATTTCGGCCCCATTCGCTCCAGCCCGGCGAGCTGGATGGCGGTGAGGCTGAACAGATCCGCCGGTGTCTTGACCAGACCCTTGTCCACCAACTGATCCACTATCTTGTCCCCCAGACCATCCACATCCATGGCACGGCGAGCGGCGAAGTGCTTGATGGCGGCGGCGCGCTGCGCCTCGCAGAACAGACCACCGGCGCAGCGGGCCACCGCCTCGCCCTCGTGTCGTTCCACCGCCGAGCCGCACACGGGGCAGGCGCTCGGGAACAGGATCTCCCGGGCATCCGCGGGGCGCTGGGCGGCCACCACGGCCACCACCTGGGGGATCACATCCCCGGCCCGGCGCACTATCACGGTATCGCCGATCATGACGCCGAGGCGCTCGATTTCGTCGGCATTGTGCAAGGTGGCGTTGGAGACGGTGACGCCGCCGACGAACACGGGTTTGAGCTTTGCCACCGGGGTGATGGCGCCGGTACGACCGACCTGGAACTCGACGTTTTCCAGCAGGGTCATCTCCTCCTGGGCCGGGAACTTGTGAGCCGTGGCCCAGCGCGGGGCGCGGGCCACGAAGCCGAGTTCTTGCTGAAGCGGAATGCTGTCGACCTTGTAGACGACCCCATCAATCTCATACTTCAGGGCGTCACGGCGCGCCAGAATGTCATCGTGGAACGCCTGGCAACCCGCCGCCCCCTCCATCATCCTGACCTCGGGACTCATGGGCAGGCCCCACTCCTTGAGACGGCACAGCCGCGCGAAGTGGGAGTCCCCCAGCAGCTCGCCGCCAATGCCGACCCCGTAGGCGTAGAAACTCAAGGGGCGACTCGCCGTGATCCGGGAATCGAGTTGACGCAGGCTGCCAGCGGCGGCATTGCGCGGGTTGACGAACACCTTCTCCCCCGCGGCCAGGGCTCGCTCGTTCATCGCCTCGAAACCAGCCTTGGGCATGAACACCTCACCGCGCACTTCCAGCCGGGCGGGCCAGCCTTCACCACGCAAGACGAGGGGGATCGCCTTGATGGTGCGCACGTTCTCGGTGATCTCCTCCCCCGTGCTGCCGTCCCCCCGGGTTGCCGCCTGCATCAGCTGACCCTCCACATAAAGCAGGCTCACCGCCAGGCCATCGAGCTTGGGCTCGCAGCAGAAGGTGAAACTCAGCTCACGTTTCAGGCGATCCCTCATGCGCTGCTCGAACGCCACCAGCTCTTCGCTGCTGAACACATTGTCCAGACTGAGCATGGGGATCTCGTGGCGCACCTGATTGAAGGCCGTCAGTGGCGCACCACCGACCCGCACACTGGGGGAGCGGGCAGTTTTCAGCTCGGGATGATCGCTTTCCAGCGCGATCAGCTCGCGCATCAGGCGATCATATTCGGCATCGGGTACGGTGGGGTTATCCAGCACATAGTACTGATGGCCGTACTCCGTAAGCAGTTCACACAGCTGGCTATGACGAAGCTCAGGATGAGCCAATTCAAGGGCAAGTAGCTCCTCCTTCAATCGATCATATTCGGCATCCGGTACTGTCGGTTTTTTCAACCCGTAGTACTGATGGCCATATTCGATAAGCAGTTCACACAGTTGACGGTGGCGGGTGAGGGATTCGCTCATGAAAAAATCTCGACTGTGGTGGAAATGATAAGTTAGGCGGACAAATAAAAATGCGGCACCCAGGTACCGCACTTTTTATTCACTCGACAGCGCCGGTCGCTTAGTCGCGACTGGCCTCGAAGGCAGCCAATTCGCGGCGATACCTGTCGATGGTCTCATCGCTGAGCGGGCTGCGCTCCATGTCGGTCAGCATGGCATCCAGGTCACTGGCCAACTGATCGGCGGCTTGCAGCAGGTGCTCGAAGGCAAAGGCCACGTTGCTGCGCAGGGGCAGTTGCATGAACAAGGAGACCCCAGGGGTATTGAACTGCTCCATCCGGTACGGATTGAAGGTGCCCGGTTTGACCATGTTGATCATGGAGAACAGCACTTCCCCGTGGCCATCGAGCCCTTCGTGACGGTGGAAGATATCCATCTCGCCGAACTTGAATGCCAGGGATTGCAGGGAGGCCAACAAGGCAGCTCCTTGCAGCGCCTGACCGGGGCGAGCCATCAGGTTGATGACATAGACATCCTGCCAAATCTTTTCGACGGGAGCGCGATCGGGCTCCGGCTCGTCATACACAGGGGCATAAACCGGGGCCTGCACGGGGGCAGCACGCTCGACCCTGGGCTCGGCACGGGGTTGCACTCTCGCCTCCGCCCTGGGTGCAAACTGGGGCTCGTCAAACTGCGGCTCGGCATGCACTGGCGCCTGACGGGGTTCGGCGCGCGCGGTTTGTTCACCGAAGCTGAGGCCGCTGGTGTAGGCAGGCTCGGGCTGAGGCTCGTCGTCAAACGGCTGCAACGCGGGTTCGTGCTGGGGGCGAGAGCGATAGACTGGGGTGCGGCGATTCACCTGAGCGGGCTTGCGCACCGGCTCGGCGGCAACCGGCTCCTCGTAGATCTCCTCCTCCTCGTCCTCATAGACAGGGGCTGGGGCGACGGGACGGGCAACCGGTTTGCGCGGGGCTGGCGGCGGCAGTTCGTCTTCATCCTCATCATCGAGGTAGTCGTGGACAGGTGCAGCCTCAGGCTGCAGCTTGGGCTCGGCACGGCGGCCAGCACTGACCACGCGCACCTGGCCGATGCCGTCGCTATCGAAGGCATCGCTGTCACGACCCCGTGCTTTGGTGTCCATCCGGTTCAAGGGTTTCTCCTTGATCGGGGACTGACGATTCTTCCTGTTGCTCCACAACCCGTGAATGAGCAATGCCGCTATGGCAATCCCGCCCAAGGCGACCAAGATGTAACGCAATTCCTGCATTAGCTGCTTCTCTTTCTAGTTTTGCTCAGCCAAAGCGACGGCTTCACCGATGTCGACCGAGACAATGCGCGAGACACCAGGCTCTTGCATCGTTACGCCGATCAGTTGTTCAGCCATCTCCATGGAGACCTTGTTATGACTGATGTAAACGAACTGTACTGTGCTCGACATCTCTTTGACAAGAGAACAGAAGCGACCGACGTTCACTTCATCGAGCGGTGCATCCACCTCATCCAGCAAACAGAAAGGCGCTGGATTGAGTCTGAAGATGGCAAAAACCAGCGCAAGTGCGGTCAAGGCCTTCTCCCCCCCGGAAAGCAGGGCAATGGTAGCATTCTTCTTACCCGGAGGTCTTGCCATGATACTCACCCCGGCCTCTAAAAGATCGTCGGAGGTGAGCTCCAGCCAGGCGCTCCCGCCCCCAAACACCTTGGGGAACAGGGATTTTAAATCTTCATTGACCTTATCGAAAGTGTCACGGAAGCGTATTTGTGTCTCTTTATCAATTCTTTTAATGGCTTGGCCCAGGGTTTCCAAGGCTTGCTCGAGATCCTGGCACTGATTTTCCAGGTAGCTGGCCCGGGTTTGCGCCTCCTCGTATTCCGCCAGCGCCGCCAGGTTGATGGCGCCAAGCGCCTCCACCT
This sequence comes from Aeromonas rivuli, assembly GCF_000820045.1. GTDB lineage: Bacteria > Pseudomonadota > Gammaproteobacteria > Enterobacterales > Aeromonadaceae > Aeromonas > Aeromonas rivuli. The sequence continues at coordinate 201,272 of NZ_CDBJ01000027.1, forward strand.
GGCTCTCTAGGGTCTGGATCTCCTGGCGCAGGGCGGTGCGATTGGCGGCGATCAGCACCGCCTGATCGAGATCGATCAGCCGTACCCCCAACTCCTCGAACTGCTCATGCAGCCCCTGACGACGGGTCAGGTTGCGCTCACGCTCGAGGCGCAGCTGGGCCAGCTGCTCTTGCAGTGTCACCAGCACGTTGCGATCCGATGCCCGGGTCAGCTCCAGCTCGGCCAGCCCCTTATCAAGCTCGGCGATACGTTGATGGCAGGCCAGTTGCGCCGTCTCCAGGGTGCGCTGCTCATGGAGCAGGGGCGACAGATCCTGACCCGATGCGAGCTCAGGCGCCTTGAGCTGCGCCAGCTCCAACCCGAGCCGGGCCAGCTCTTGTTCTCGCAAGGCGATGATCTGATCCCGGTTCTGTTGCGCCAACTGCAAGCGCTGGCTGCTCGCCAGTTGCTGCTCGCGGCGCACCCGTGCCGCCTCCAGCTCTTGCTCGGCTCGCCGCCCCTGCTCCTGTGCCAGTTGCAGCGCCTCACGCTCAGCCTCTCCTTGCGCCAGATGTTCCTGCAACTGGGCATCAATCAGCTCACACTCCTGGGCAAGCGCCTCGCTGCGGCTGGACTCGGAGGCCTGCTCGGCGTCGAGGCGGCGCAGATCCTCACCCAGCTGGCCCAACCGCAACAACCGCTCCTGGCGCTGACCCTGTTGCTGACTCCAGGCCTCACGCTGCCGCTGCCATCTCAGCTCCTGCTCGCCGAGCGCCCGGCCATGTGCCTCATAGGACTCTTTTTGCTCTACCCATAGCCGATCGGCCTCTTGCAGGGCGCTGACTAACTGCTGCCGCTCGCCGTCGGCCTGGCTGCGTTCCTGACGCAACCGCTCACGCTCCCCTTGCAGGGCCAGGGGACCCAGGGCGCCATCCTGACCCAAATCGGCCCAGTTGCGCCCGAGCCAGTCGCCCGCGGGGGTGAGCACAGACTCCGCCGCCGCCAGCTGTGTCTGTTGTTGACGGGCCGCCGTCAAATCCGCCGCCAGCCAGATGCCATTGAGAAAAGCCGGGATATGCGGCCCCGTCACTTCGGCCCCGAGCGTGCCGGGCAGAGCGGGTTCCGCCGGGCCTATCCAGAGCCCTGCATGGCCCTCGGGGCAGATGTCGGCGGCGTTGGCCGTGATCCAGCGACCCAGCACCTTGTCCAGGGCCTGGGCCCAGACGGGCGACACTTGCAAACCATCGGCCAGTTTGTCGCCACCCAGTTGCGGGCCCAGGATCTGATCCAGGGTGGTGAGCCGGGCATCGAACTCGCGCAGCAGACTGGTCTGCTGATGCAGTCGTTCATTGAGCCCCTGATGATGAGCCGCGCCCCCACGGGCTAATTCGGCCAGCTCCCCGTTCTTGGCACACATCAGCTCGAGCTCGCGGCTCAGAGCCTCCAGTGCCGGTTGCAAGTCCGGCTGGCCGGCCAGGGGATCCCCTTGCTCCTCTTCGAGCTTGAGGCGAGCGAGCCGGGTCTTGGCCTGCAGCTCCTGCAGACCATGTTGCTGGGTGCGCGTCTGGTTGAGGTTTGATTGCAACTGAGCCAGCTGCTGCTGCCACTGTTGTTGCCGCGATCTCGCCCCTTCCAGAGCCTCGCTTGCCGCCACGCGTCGCCCTTGTTGATCCTCAAGCAACTGCTCACATTGCTCGAGGCGGGCCTCCTCCTGCTCGGCGGTCAGCGCCTGGCTGGCCTGCTCGGTCAAGAGTGCGGCCAACTGCCCCTTGAGCCCCTCGATGCGCTCGGTCAGCGCAATGCTGCGCGTCTGCCAGTCGCGGCCCAGCTCATCGTGATGGAGCTGTTGCTGCTCGAGGCGAGCGATGGCCTGCCCGCCGAGGAAGAGCTGCTGCTGGCGCGCCGTCTGCTCGGCCTGGGCCTCCTGACGTGCCACCGACAGGCGGATATGGTGACTGTCATCCTGACTGCGCTTGGCATCGAGGGCGGCAATAGCCAAGTCCACCTTGGCCAGCTCCTCCTTGGCCTGGGCCAAGCGAGTCTCCAGCGCCCACAGCTCGGAGCCAATCAACTCGGCACGGGCGGCACGGCTGCGCCCCTTGAGCTGGCTGTAACGTTCGGCGGTCTGAGCCTGGGTTCGTAAATGATCGAGCCGGGAGCCGAGCTCACTGCGAATGTCGCCGAGCCGCTCCAGGTTCTCCTGGGTGTGACGAATGCGCAGCTCCGTCTCCCGACGGCGCTCCTTGTAGCGAGAGACCCCCGCAGCCTCCTCCATGAACAGCTTGAGATCCGCCGGGCGCGACTCCACCAGGCGGCTGACGGTGCCCTGCTCTATGATGGCGTAGCTGCGCGGGCCCAGCCCCGTGCCGAGGAAGAGATCGGTGACATCCTTGCGCCGGCACTTCTGGCCATTGATTTCGTAATGGTTGCTGCCATCTCGCAGCACCTCGCGGCGCACCGAGATCTCGCTGAAACGGCCAAACTCGCCGGGCACGCGATTGTGGGGATTGTCGAATACCAGTTCGACCGAGGCGCGGCCATGGGCACTGCGATTGAGGGAGCCATTGAAGATGACGTCTGTCATGTTTTCGCCGCGCAGGTGGCGGGCCGAACTCTCCCCCAGCACCCAGCGCACCGCATCGATGACATTGGATTTGCCGCAACCGTTCGGACCCACTATGGCGGTCATGTCGGCACTGAGCACTATCTTGGTCGGCTCGACGAACGACTTGAAACCGGCGAGCTTGATCAATTTCAGACGCATGTAGGCCTATATCCGGGCTAAATAGTGGGGCGGCGGGTCGATGACTTTACCAAATCAATGGCTTGTTTGTAATATGCAGGCTGTTCCCTGTCATGGATGGAGCTCAGATGAGCCAATCACGCCCCTTAGTCAAAGACTCTATCAGCGGTGCAGACTACTTCCTGCGCGGTTTCTCACTGATCCGCCAACCGGGTATCCGCACCTTCGTGCTGATCCCGCTGCTGGTCAACTTCCTGCTGTTCTCCGGCGCCTTCTACGCCCTGTTGCTGCAACTCGATGGCCTGTTCGCCTGGCTGCACCAGCAGATCCCCTCCTGGCTATCCTGGCTCGACTACCTGCTCTGGCCCATCGCACTGCTGACCATACTGGTGGTCTTCTCCTTCCTGTTCAGCTCCCTGGCAAACTGGGTGGCGGCCCCCTTCAATGGCCTGCTGGCCGAGAAGGTGGAACAACACCTCACCGGCCAACCCAGCGCCGAAACCGGCATGCTCGACATAGTCCGGGATGTGCCTCGGATATTCGGGCGCGAATGGACCAAGCTGAAATACTATCTGCCCAAGGCGATTGGCTGCCTGATCCTGTTCCTGATCCCCGTGGTGGGCCAAACCCTGGCTCCCCTGATCTGGTTCCTGTTCAGTGCCTGGATGATGGCCATCCAGTATGTGGACTACCCGTTTGACAACCACAAGATCGACTTCGTCACCATGCGCGACGCCCTCAAACAGCGTCGGGGCAAGTGCCTGAGTTTCGGCGCCCTGGTGACCCTCTTCTCCGCCATTCCCGTGGTGAACCTGTTCGTGATGCCGGTGGCCATCTGTGGTGCCACCGCCATGTGGGTAGATCAGTACCGGGATGAGCAGATCAAAAAGTAACGAGATTGTTTCATAAGAAAAAGAGGGGGAAACAGCCCCCTTTCATTACTTAATCTAATGTGAATATGAGAGTACTTGTAGGGCCAATGCAGGCTTGTTAGGATGCGGGCCTTTCTCGAACCCGGGTATTTCTCATGTTACATGCACTCTTCTTGCTCGGCCTGGTCGCCGAAGGGATGACGGGCGCGCTGGCGGCGGGCCGGCGGCGAATGGACTTGTTTGGCGTCGTTATCATCGCGTCGGCGACGGCCATCGGCGGCGGTACCATCAGAGACGTGCTGCTGGGACACTATCCCCTGCTCTGGGTCGAGCATCCCCTCTACGTGGTGCTGGTCGCTGGCGCCGCCCTGGTCACTGTCATCTGCGCGCCCCTGATGCGCTACCTTGGCAAGCTGTTCATGGCCCTCGATGCCCTGGGCTTGGTGGTCTTCTCCATCTTCGGCGCATCCCGCGCCCTGGAGATGGGCCATGGCGCCGGCATTGCCTGCATCATGGCCGTGGTGACCGGGGTATTTGGCGGTGTGCTGCGCGATCTGCTGTGCCAGCGTATCCCGCTGGTGTTTCGCCGCGAGCTCTACGCCGGTGTCTCCCTCATCACAGCCGGGCTCTATTGCCTGGCGCTCGATCAGGGGCTGCCCAGTGATTGGGCGGCATTCGGCGCCATTGGTATTGGCTTCGTGCTGCGGCTGCTCGCGATACGCTTCAAGTGGGGACTGCCCACCTTCAACTACCAATATGCTTCCCACTAAGCGACACATGCCTGGCTGATCTGCTGAAAAGCGGGTAACAAAAAAGCGCCGTTTGGCGCTTTTTTGTTGAGGGAAGCTATTTGATCCCTTCGGAACTGAAGAAGGTCGCCTTGTCGGCAATAAAACGGATCTTGATGTTCTGTTGCTTGTCACCCCAGATGCAGCTGGTCGTGCCCAGGGCATCATCGCAACTGTCCGCCTTGCCGAGGATCGCACTCGCCTCGCTGTAGCTGATCCCCATCTTGAGCTTGTCGTAGTTATCACGGTTTATCTTGCCGCAACCTGTCAATACCAGGGCCACCATGGCACCTATCAGGATCTGCTTCATCTTTTTCTCCTCTGTATGAGGCACCAAGCCTAGCAGCTCCCCCTTGCCCCTGTCAGCCAATGAGACCGAATGGGTCTACCAACTGCGCACCGGCCCCGTATCCAGGTGAACAAAATTGTCGCTGGGGTAATAACCCACGCCACCCACCTTGAGCTGCAGCGCCGCTTTGCGCAAATGGGCAAGCTGCACCCCCTGCAGGCGCACATCGACCGCCTGGCCGAGTACATGGTAGCTGTGTTTCGCCACGCCCTTGCTGCGCCTGTGTTTGGCATTATTGGTGGCCGGGGAGCGGTAACCCGAGATAAGCTGGATTTCACCATGATGGCCGAGGCGCTGTTGCAGCAAATAGAGCTGATCAAACAGCTTGCGGTCTATGTTGAACACCTCATCGCGCCTGTAGTCACGCAGCAGATGATTGAGTTCGGCCAGGCCGTCCGGCAGATAGCGCCCCTTCTCCCAGTAACTGGCCTTGACCCGCTCGCCGGTGTTGAGGTTGAAAACACTCAAGTCGCGACTGTTGGTGCTGCGGCTCGCCTGGGCGGGAAAAGAGAGCAAACTGGCTCCCATCACACAACCAGCCCCCAGTAGCAGGCGGCGTCGGCTTATCTCTTTGTCGAGCATGTCGGCTCCGTCTGAATGTGAATAAAAGCAAGGCAACCGCTCGAACTTAACCGCCGCCTTCCTTTTCTGTCAAACCCTAATCCGCCAACAAAAAGCCCGGCCGAAGCCGGACTTATCAGACTGTGCTCGGGATCACAGGGCACGACTCTGATAGCTGACCCGATCAAATCCATAGATGTCGCTGCGCAGTTGCTGACGACCCTGCTCATCGAGCCAACTGCTCCAGTAGACGGTGAATACCGGCGTTGGCGTGCTGAGCGGCAGCCACTTGGTCTTGTCTTCTTTGAGCAGACTGGCCACCTTGTCGGGTTGATAGCGGGAGTCGGCGAGCAGCAATTCGGCCAGATCGTCTGCATGTTCGACCCGGATACAACCAGAGCTGAAGGCCCGCGCCCCCTGTTCAAACAGCCCCTTGCTCGGGGTTGAATGCAGATAGATGGCATCGTTGTTGGGCAGATAGAATTTGTAACGGCCCAGGGCATTGTGATCCCCCGGCTTTTGCCGCAGTCGATAAGGGAACCCCTCGGCCAGGGCCTGATGCCACTGCTCCTCGGTGAGGTGCTGCGGATTGCCGGCACTGTCGGTCACCTCGAACTGCTCGCGGGCCAAATAGCCCGGATCGCGACTCAGTTTGGGTAGTATGTCCTTGCTCAGGATGGATCTGGGCACATGCCAAGCCGGATTGAGCACCACGGAGCGGATCTCGCTGGCGAGGATCGGGGTCTCCCGCTCCTCCTTGCCGACGATGACCCGACTGGTAAAGACCTCACCGCCCCCCTGCACCACGCTCAGGCGATAGTCGGGAATATTGACCAGCACATAACGGCTGCCGACCAGATGATCCACCAGATCCCGGCGCCAGAGATTACGCAGCAGTAAACTGGCGCGTACCACAGGCCCGGTATTGAGCCAGGCCAGGGTGCGGCGGCCTATGATGCCGTCGGCAGTCAGACCATGACGACGCTGGAACAGCTTGATGGCCTCTTCAGTCTCGGCGTCATAGATTTCATCCTGATGGGCGGGGGCCACATCGCCAAGTTCATTGAGCATGGCGCGGATCTGGCCAAGCTCGGGGGATGGTTCGCCGCTGCGCAGAGTTGGCATGGCCAGGGTGGGCCAGGTGGTGGCCATGGGCAGCGCCAGCAGCTTGTGCACCTTGGCACGCACCGCCTCATATTCGGCGACCTGGGGGCGCAGATCCCGCACCTGATCGAGCAGATCGCCGCTCTCTGTCGCCGGCTCCGGCGACAAGGAGAGATCCAGCTTCTGGGTCTTCAGCTGCTCGCGAGAGACCAGATCCATGGCGCGCCACTGTTGCTGAAAACGGGCCAACTTGCTGAACGCCTCGTCATAGAGCGGCCCCCGCCCCTGCTCGGGCATCGCCTTGAGCCGCCGCCACACAGCTTGGAATTCAGGGTGCAACTGGGCCAACGCAGCCTCTTGCAACTGCAGCTCCAGCTCTTTTCTTGCCTGCTCTGATCTACTGTCCCTGTACCATTCATGGGTGCCGATCGCAGTACTCACCACCACGGGGGTCTCGCTGGCCTGTGCCTGCCCCAGCGGCAAACAGCCCAGCCACATCAGGTTTGCCAATGCCAGCCAATACTTCTTTCCCATGTGAACCTCAATTAGATCCGAACATTGCCATCCAAGTCACAGCGACCCTCTCACCGGCCCATGATGCGACAATAAGTACAAGCTGACTAGGGTGTCTGTGTGTAGCGTTGCCAAATCCGCGCATACTGGCCGGACTGGCGCAACTGTACCAAGGCAAGATTGACGCGCGTCACCAGCGTGGGAGAGACACTCTGCTTGCTGAACATGAAGAAGGTGGGCAGGCGAGCGGCAGGCTGCTCTGCCATCACCACCTGTTGCCCAAGTCCGGCATCCATGAGCCCCTGATGGGTCGCCAGCCTGTCCCCGAGAAAGCCATCGATGCGCCCCAGCAGCAGCTTATGATAATTCTGGCTCTCTCTGGGCACGGCACTCACCTGATGTGGGTGACGGGCAAGCAGGGCTATCAGCTCATCCCCATAGAAATAGCCCCGGGTCACCCCCAATCGCTGGCCCTGTCCCAGCCAGCTGGCAAGGCTGTTACCCTGCCCCGTGGCCCCGCCTCCCCTCACTAGCCAGAGCCCGGTTTCCCCGGGGTTATAGGCATCGGAGAAGAGCCCATAGGTGGCACGCTCTTCATTGATGAAGGCTTCCATGGCGATGTCTATTTCCCCAAGCTCCACCCCCTGCAGCACCCGCTTCCATGGTCGCTCGACATAGGTCAGCTGGCAGGGGATCTGTGCCATCACGGCTTCCAGCACTTCGATGGTAAAGCCCCGCATCTGACCACCATCATCACGGCTGTGATAGGGCGGCCACTCGTCGTAGCCGACCCGCAACGGGTGCGGGCAGGGGCTCGCCGCCCACAGGGCTGGCGAGAGCAAACAGGCAATCAAGGGGAGCAGCAAACGGGTCATGGGCAATCCTTGCACGCAGAGTCGCGCCATCATAAGGGGATAACCAGGCCAAGGCGACCATATGAGCCGAAATTTGGTGTCAATTGATGACGCACTGAATTATCCCTCGCCTTGACCTGAGCGGGCCATCCATTGCCGCGCCCTGTGTCTTGGCGAGGGAGTGTGCAAAATGACGTCACGGCATCGGGACCGGGCGGGGGTGGTGATGACGGATGACAGGGGTTAATATATGACCAAATATTTTTTTGTGATCCACTATGCTTTTTTTGCAATTGGATTAGCATATGCGCGAGTTAGCCTCCCCCTTGGGCGTAGAGAGTAATATGACATACAAAAAGTTCGGTTTTATCGCAGCCATCCTCGCCTTGAGCGGCTTCTATCTCTATACCCTCTACCTGGCTGCCCACCCCAATGTGAGCCTGGCCTATCGCCTCTATTATCTGGAAGGCAAGACCCGCTTCTGGGAGCACAACTCCAGCATGACGTACCGGGTAGGCAACGAGCTCAATCTGACCAAACCGAGCCGCTTCCTCTCCAGCGAAGGCTGGTCCAAGAAGCCGAGCGAGCAAGGCACCCAGCTAACTGGTCAGGGGGGTCTCTATTTCTTGCTGCCCAAGCAGGGTGAGTCGTCAGCCGATCAGAATGACCTCACTGTGCGAGCGCGCATCAACAGCCCAGAGGCCGGAGCCCTGCTCAAGGTCGCCATGGGTCATGACTTCGTCACCACCATCAAGCTGGCCAAGGCGGGTCTGAACGAAATCAACTTCCAGCTGCCCGGTGAGGCCCTGAGCCAGGATCCCAAACAGCTCAACTTCCTGGCCCTCTCGACGGCGACCCCGCTCAACGTCGAATCAGTACAACTGAGCACCGAATAACCGCCTCCTCTTTTCATGCCCCCTTTCCTATAAGGACAGCCCCATGTCGCAAGCCAATTTCCGACTCTCTCTGGTCGTGCCCGTTTATAACGAGGAAGAGAGCATTGATGCCTTTATTGCCGCGATAGACTCAGAACTGCACTCCATCAAGGAGCACCTGGAGATCGTCTTCGTCAACGACGGCAGTCGCGATCGTACCCGTGACGTCGTCGAGCAGGCCATCGCCCGTGACCCCCGGGTGACCCTGGTCAATCTGGCGCGCAACTTCGGCAAAGAAGCCGCCATGACCGCAGGCCTGCACCACGCCCGTGGCGATGCCATGGTCCCCATGGATGTGGACTTGCAAGATCCCCCCGCTCTCATCCTGGAATTCGTCAAGCTGTGGCAAACCGGTGACTATGACACCGTCTACGGCATTCGGGTCGATCGCAGCGCCGACACCCCGATGAAGCGCATCACCGCCGGCGGCTTCTACCGCTTCTTCAATGCCCTCTCCAGCGGTACCAAGCTGCCGGAAAACGCCGGTGACTTCCGCCTGATCGATCGCCGGGTCGTCGAGGCCATCAAGCAGCTGCCAGAGCGCACCCGTTTCATGAAGGGTCTGTTCGCCTGGGCCGGTTTCCGCGCCGTCGGCGTGCCTTACGAGCGTCCCGCCCGCCATGCCGGCGAGACCAAGTTCAATTACTGGAAGCTGTGGAACTTCGCCCTCGATGGGGTGATGAGTTTCTCCAGCTGGCCGCTGCGGGTATGGAGCTATGTCGGGGTCGGCGTTTCCTTCGTTGCCTTCCTCTACATCCTCAAGATAGTGACCCAGGTGCTCTTCTTCGGCGTAGATGTCCCCGGTTACGCCTCGCTGATGTCGGTGGTGCTCTTCCTCGGCGGCATCCAGTTGCTCTCCCTTGGCATCATAGGCGAGTACATTGGTCGCATGTTCGTGGAAGTGAAGCAGCGTCCTATTTACCTGATTGAAGGGGTTTACGGCCAATATGCCGCCGATGAGGCGAGCAAACCCTCTGCCCCCAAGGCCAAGAGCCGCGCCAAGGCGAGCAAGCCTGAGCAAGCTGACGCAGCAAGAGATGGCCAGGAGCAAGATCCTGCATGATCTCCCGCGATGAATTCTGGCGGTTGGTGCGCTTCGGTTTCGTCGGTGGTGGCGCCACCCTGGTGGATCTGGGCAGCGCCTTTGCCCTGTTCCACAGCTGGCCCGGCATCAACGAGCACCTGGTCACCACACTCGCGTTCTCGGTGGCTTTCTGGTTCTCCTTCTTCGGCCACAGGTACATCACCTTCCAGAAGCAGGGGGCCGTTGGCAAGTTCTTGCTGGTTGCACTCTTCTCGTTAGCGGTGCGTAACCTGATCCTGAGCGGCCTGCTGTTTGCCGGGCTCTCCGGCCTGCTGCCGGTGGTCATCGCCACCTTGACGGTCACCATACTGACCTATGTCCTCTCCCGTATCTGGGTATTCGCTTGATGAATGATGTGACCAATCTCAATGTGCCGGGCGCCGTGGCGCCCTATCGTCCCTCCCTGCGTATCAGCGGCAATGACTGGCTGCTGATCTTTGCAGCCTTTGCCCTGAGTCGCATCGCCTTGTATGGCATGGGTTACTTCGGGACCCAGCTGTACGGCAGCCCCATTGGCCCCTTCCAGGCTTACTGCCAATTCGACTGCGTCTGGTTCCAGCGCATCATTGAAAACGGCTACGATCTCTATCCACGCTGGCTCAGCAAGGGCAATGCGGCCAACTGGGCCTTCATGCCCCTCTACCCCATGCTGGCCGGCGGCATCTCCAGCCTGCTCGAGGTAGAGAGCCTGTTTGGACTGATGCTGGTCGCCAACCTCGCCTTCTTCGCCAGCCTGCCGCTGATGCTGCTGGTGCTGCGTCAGCTCAAGTTGGGAGATGAAACGGCACGCTTCGGAGTCTGGCTGCTCGCCTTCTCCCCCTTCTCGGCCTATTTCGTGTCCGGCTATACCGAGCCCATGTTCATGGCGCTCATGCTGGGCATGTTCCTGTTCGCTTACCGGGAACAGTGGATGATGGTGGCCGTCTTGGGGATCCTCATCTCCAGCACCCGCAACCTGGGGGTCATGATGGTGTTCCCCGTGCTGATCCTGGCGCTGCAGGCCTATGGCATCCGCGAGTTCCTGCGTTTCAGCGAGCGGACCCTCAAGGTGGTGCTCACCCTCTGGCTCATCCCCTTCGGCCTGTTCGCTTACATGGTCTACCTCTACCACCTGATGGGGGATGCCCTGGCATTCAAACACATACAGGTTGCATGGGGTCGTCACATGGACAGTCCGCTGGACTGGTGGATGAGCGGCTTCGAACTCGGCGGGCGCAAGGCCTACCTCTCCATCATGGTGATGTTCGGCTGGGCCCTGAACGGCTATCTGTTCTACAAGAAGCGCTGGGCCGAGGCGACCCTGATGTTCATCTGCTGCACCATACCGCTGATGACAGGGCTCAACGCCATGCCGCGCTACATGTTTGGCCTCTATCCGACCCTCCTGGCCATCATCTTGCTGACTCACCGCTGGCCCGCCATCCGACCGGCAGTGCTCTGCCTGTCCGGCATGGTGGCCTCCTTCATCGCGGTGGCCTTCGTCAACTTCAAGTTCTTTACCGTCTGATCCCCCATCACGACCATAAAATGCCGACCTCAGGGTCGGCATTTTGCTTATCTTGCTGTGCAAACCAACCGCCTTGCCCTTGAAAGCGTTGCCATTTGAACCGAGTTCACAGATCCCGGTTGCCGTTTCCCACTCGCCCTCTGGGGCCCCTTAGAATGAACCATCCCGCTGCTTGGCAAAGGAATGGTTCATGCGTCTCTCCCCTCTGTTGCTCGCCCTGCTGGCCCTGCCCGCCTGGGCAGCCCCCGACTTGCACCTCTATGTGGATGGCGAGGCGCTGCCCGTCAATCTCAGCCTGACCGGGGGGATGCAGCAGCTGACCCACCCCCTGGCCAAGGGCAGTTACCGCATTCGTATCAGCGATGCAGGCAACAGTTGCGGCACCAGCTTTGGCCCGCGCGAAAACATGCCGCTGCCCTTTGGCACGGATCTGCCCATGGACAACTGTGCGCCAGAGAGCAGCTTCACCCTCAAGGTGATGCTGGCAGGAGAGTACGAGTTCAGCTTCGACCCGCAGACCCCCAGCCTGAAGGTGCTGCGGGCCACCAAAAAGAGCACCTTCAAACGCCAGCCCCCCGAGCAAGCCTGCCTTGCCTGGGATGGCGGCCCGGTGACGGTGTCGCTGAAGGGCGTCTGGCCCGACGGCACCCGGCTGCGGGATGCCTACTCCAGGCAGGAGGCCGTGGTCACACAGGGCAAGCTGACCCTGACCCCGACCAAGGAGAGCGGCGGCCTGCTGCTGCTCGAACCCGTGGTGGCGCCAAGATCCGAGCCCTTCAGCTGGGATCAGGCGAGCGTCTATTTCCTGCTGACCGATCGCTTTGCCAACGGCGATCCCGGCAACGATCACAGCTTCGGCCGCCAGAAGGATGGCCAGGACGAGGTCGCCACCTGGCACGGCGGCGACTTCAAGGGATTGACCGCCAAGCTCGACTACATCAAGGCCCTCGGCATCAATGCCATCTGGATAACCCCCATGGTGGAGCAGGTGCACGGCTTCATCGGCGGCGGTGAGCAGGGCAAGTTCCCCTTCTATGGCTATCACGGTTATTGGGCGCTCGACTTCACTAAAATCGACCCCAACTACGGCGATGAAGAGAGCCTCAAGACCCTAGTGGACCAGGTCCATCAGCGGGGCATGCGCATCATCCTGGATGTGGTGATGAACCATGCCGGTTACGCCACCCTCGCCGACTTGCAGGATCTGGGACTGACGGCGCTGACCCGAAACAGCGAAAAATTGCCGGCCCGCTGGAATGAGTGGCGCCCCAGTAGCGCGCAGAGCTGGCACGACTACAACCCGTTCATCGACTATCAGTCACCAGCGTGGAACAAGTGGTGGGGGCCAGACTGGGTGCGGGCGGGTCTGCCAGGCTATCCCCAGCCCGGCACCGATGACGTCACCGGTTCGGTGGCGGGGCTGCCGGACTTCCTGACCGAGTCCGACCAGCCGGTCGGCCTGCCTCCTCTGCTCGCCGCCAAGCAGGATACCCGGGCCAAGGCGCTCCCCAATGCCACGGTAAGCGACTACCTCATCGCCTGGCACACCGACTGGGTGCGCCGCTTTGGTATCGACGGTTTTCGGGCCGACACCGTCAAGCACCTGGAACCCGAGGTGTGGCTGAAACTCAAGCAGGCGGGCAATGCGGCCCTCAAGGAGTGGAAGGCGAACAACCCGACCAAGAAGCTCGATGATCTGCCCTTCTACATGGTGGGCGAGGTGTGGGATCAGGGGGTCACCAAGGACTTCTGGTACCAGAACGGCTTCGATGCGCTGATCAATTTCGATTACCAGCGCGAGGCCGCGCTGCCCCAGGCCCAATGCCTGGCCAGCGCCGAGCCGACTTACGCCAGCTATGCCAGCCGCCTCAACCAGGATCCCGAGTTCAACGTGCTGAGCTACATCAGCTCCCACGACACCAAGCTGTTCTTCGGGGACTATCAGGATGTGGCGCTGCAACGGCGAGTGGCCAGCAGCTTCCTGCTGCTGCCCGGCGCGGTCCAGATCTACTACGGTGACGAGTCGGGCCGGGGACTGGCCAAGGATGGCGGCGTCTTCGATCAGGGGGTGCGATCCGACATGAACTGGCAGGAGCTGGCCAGCGGTGACAAGGCCGAGCTGGTCAAACATTGGCAGCGACTCGGCCAGTTCCGCGCCAGCCACCCGGCCATCGCCGCCGGCAGCCACCGTCAGCTCTCCGATGCCCCCTACAGCTTCGTGCGAGAAAAAGGGGACGACAAGGTGGTGGTGGTGTTCGCCGGGCGTGAGCAACCCTAAGCGCCGGCACGCATCGACACTGGGCATCACTGACTCGAGCGGCCAAGGGGAGAGGTCGGTGGCAAAACTGAACGAGGGGAGCCTGGGCTCCCCTCGTTCATACCACCGCCAGACTGTACATGCCTGGCCGGTGCCTGACGCCACCACCCGATGTTAACCCTGCGGCCTGGCGGCCAGCGCGGGCCACTCCTTGCCAGCCCGCTCAAGGGTCTCCTGCCACAGGGGCCAGGCCAGCAAATGCTGCTGATAAGCCCCCGCCGCCCCCGGCAAGGCGATACCGTAGTTGAACAGACGCTGGGCCATGACGACGTAGAACGCGTCCAGTATACCGGGAGCGCCAAAGTAGAAGCCGGCGCCGGCCTGGGCCCAGATCACCTGCAACCTGGCCAGCTCGGGCAAGGTCTCCAGGGGGGGCTCCTGCTTGCGGGGGGCCCCCAGAAAATAGGGTAAACGGCTGCGGATCTGGCCAAAACCGGCGTGCAGCTCGGCGCACAGGCTGCGCGCCAGGGCACGCTCGGCTCGGCCCGCCGGATAGAGTCCCCGACTCGGATACTGCTCATGCAAATATTCGGCGATGGCCAGGGAGTCGTGCACCCGCACGTCATCATGCACCAGCCAGGGCACCAAGCCTGCCGGGGCCTGCTGTTTGAGCCTGTGCAGGGCCGCGGCATCCTTGAGCTCGAACGCCTGCTCGCGCCACTTGCCCCTGGTCAGACCGAGTACCAGGGCCGCCCGCATCGCCCAGGTCGAGCCCGTGCCGACCGTCAATACCATCTCATCCATCTTGCTCTCCTGCATCGCCAGGGTCCCGGGCCACCCCATCACAGGCGGCGAGTTGCTGGCTACTTGTTATTGCCTATTGATAGACATAGCAATTCATCCTGGCTGACCGTCACATTTGTCGGTCTGCGTGTTTGACCACCATGGGGGGCGATGCTAGTTTGATGTTCCAAAACAAATAGTTAACATCGAGCCATGGACAGCCAATTTACCATCGTCATCGCGGATGACCACCCCCTGTTTCGGGGCGCACTCTATCAAGCCGTGCACATGGCCGTCAGCGATGCGCAGTTGCTGGAGGCTGACTCCATCGACAGCCTGGCCCATCTGCTTAAGGATCACCCCGAAGTCGACCTGCTGCTGCTCGACCTTAAAATGCCGGGCGCCAATGGCTTCGAGGGGCTGGTGCATCTTCGCGGCCAATACCCGGATCTGCCGATTGTTGTCGTATCAGCCTCGGAAGAGGCCTCTGTCGTGCAGCAGGTGCTGCGGCTCGGCGCCCTGGGGTTCATCCCCAAATCCTCCTCCATGAAGCAGTTGGTGACGGCGCTCAATGCGGTCATCGCCGGTGATACCTGGCTGCCAGAGGGCATCTCGCTCAGGCCAGAGTGCGAAGATGAATCGAGCCTGACCAGCAAGCTGGCCAGTTTGACCCCCCAGCAGTACAAGGTGTTGGTGATGCTGCGCGATGGCAGCCTCAACAAGCAGATTGCCTGGGAGCTCAATGTCTCGGAAGCCACCATCAAGGCACATATCACCGCCATCTTCCGCAAGCTCGACGTCAAGAATCGCACCCAGGCAGTGATT